>NZ_NJFZ01000001.1:0-107500 GCF_002270355.1 Flectobacillus sp. BAB-3569
GACTGATAGTTTTTGGTATCTCTCACTATTACTAACGACAAGTTAATGTCTTCAAAACTAGGGTGTTGTACTTGAGTCCAAGCAATAGAAATGCTCTTGAGAATCTTTCTCTGAGAATCGAGCACAATCTTTTTACTTCTAGCTTTAAAAGAGCGAGCTAGAAGATGGGTTTGCTTTTTACCTTTAGTTGAGTGTATAAGTAAATGATTCTTCTTCCATCGGACTAGGAAATCTTGTTCGAAGTTCGTAAACCACTCGATGGTCCACTCATTAGCGTAACCACGGTCAAGCACATGTAGGATGCCTTTTCCTACTTGTGCTTGTAGTTTTTCTAGCATCCGAAACATAATGTTTCGACCATATTCCTTGTATTTACCTCTGGTAGTCCACCAACTCATCTGACATACACTTACAGACTCACCCAAAGCTGAGAGCAACGTACTTGTCCAATGATAACCAGGAACACAAATACGTTTATTAGGAGGAGAATAGTATCCTTTTTTTATCCGTGTTAGTCGTTTTGCCTTTGAGCTTTCTACACTACAAAGCCCTTCCAAAAACCAAGATTCAGCCTTTTCTAGCCGACTATCATCCCAAAGCATTAGCGGACGTTTTCCCTGTTTTACTAACGATTCAAGCCTTTTTCGAGTTTGACTAAAGAGAAAATTATCAATGATAGTAGATGTCCATTTTTTGGAGCGTAACAGATTACTGATGCGCTTTGTCCCAGCGGGAGCATGTGAAAAACCGCAAATATAGCCACCTAACTCACTAAGCAATAAGCCCATAGAGTTGTGTCGATGCAATAAAATGGCAACTATTAAATCGTAAAAAGTACGAACTAAACGCTTATCCAGAACAGAATCTAACGATAACTGGACGTCAGCAAGATAAAGATCAAGTTTATGAAGAAGTAAATGAGAGAGTCTTGACTTACTCGATTTTATGTCATTATTTTGTAGAAATGCTTTATGCATAGAAACCTCCTGTTTGTTTGTGTTTGTCGTAATTCACAAAGTAAACAAGGAGGTTTCGTTTTTAAAAGTCTTCACGAAAAATTCGGGATGACTCATGTTTTAATGAAATTTATAGAATCATCCAAACTTTAACAATCGGTTTGAAACATATCTAGCCGCAAGGCATTCCGTCTCTACTGGCGAATCACTTAATTGAGAAATTTATTTCTCTTCAAGTAGTTGTATCAACTCTCCTAAAGTTCGTGGATCGCTAGGACGTTTGGCGTTTTCGTAGACTATTTCTCCTTTTTTATTAATAATCAAATACCTTGGAATCGCTTGCAATTTAAAGCGTTTGGCAGCTTCAGAGTACCATCCTCCTTTTGAAAACAAATTAAGTCCATCCATCAAAACATGCTTCTCTACCCCTTTTTTCCATAATTCCTCTGTATCGTCCACCGAGATATACAAAAACGCAATGTCCTTCTGGAATTTACTCGGAATAGATTGCATGAGTTTTTTGGAATAAGGAAACTCCTCAATACATGGCTTACACCAAGTTGCCCAAAAATCTATGTACAATATTTTACCTTTCAAACTCGACAAAGAAACACTGTCTCCTTTCAGATTTACAGCTCTAAATGAACCATCTTTTGCTTCTAGTACTTTCGCTATTTCGGCGTCTTTTGCTCCTAAAACCACACCGCATTTTTCTTTAATTACTTTTGACCACGCATCTGCAGTAGATGAGACCGACAGCGCAGCAAAAGTATTACGAGCCACCGAAGGCAAAACCTTATCACAATTGTTATAGAGCAAATACGCCAAATAATACTGATAACTTAGCAATGGCAAATGTTCTCTAGCAAAATTATGCTTATCGGCCATTGACTTACTTTGATCTTTGTACTTTTCAAAATCATGTGCTCTTGAGTTGAAATAGGTAACATAATAACTCAAAAAGCTTCGATATGAGTCCGAAAGTAAAGCATCATCTTGCATTTTTTTGGTATCCAAATCTGCGACTAAAGTATTTGGCAAAGCCATTACCTTAGTAAGAGCGGTATTAGTATTTCCTTTAACAATCGGGTATGCCAACAGGTAATTCCAATAATTCCAGCGGATTTGGTTTTCAATATATTGCTTAAACTTGGGTGAAAACTTCTCTAATCCCGTTGCTTTTTTGTAGAAATCTGACTGAGCTTTTTTAGCATCAAATAAGGTCATCTCCCATGAGTCTATTGGGATTTCGGCCATTTGAGCAAATACTTTTGTGGCATTAAAGTTATCAGCAAATTTTTCATTGAACTGCTGCAAAAAGGTATTCTCAGCATTCATTGAACCTTCAATCTGAAGTGATTTTGGCCAATCTTTTCCATCAATTTTAACTTTCACTTGATTGCCTCTTTCCAAATACAAATGAAAAACCTTTCCTCTAAAGCTCAGATCCACAATTCCTTCGTCGGCTATACCAAATTGGATAGCATCAGATATGCCAGAAGCAGCAACAAAAAAGTCTTTTCGCACCTTTGCCCCAAGGAAAAGTGGGTCATACGAAAGATATAAGGTATCTTTTCCCGTATTTGTGAGTTCGAGAGATACAACAGATTGCTGAGCCCTAGTACCAAGCGAACAACACAAGAGGATTAAAACACTCAGGATTTTTTTCATAATAAACAGTATAAGTGAGAGTTATGAATTGCGAATGCACTCACAATTCTGCATGAACATTTGTTACCACACAATTGGCTGTTGTCCTCTGCTAACTAAGTAGGTATTTGTCTGCGAAAAATGCTTATTCCCAAACCACCCACCTTGATTGGCTGACATAGGCGAAGGGTGCTTGCATTTTAATACCAAATGCTTTTTAGTATCTATCACAGCGCCTTTATCTTGGGCATATTTTCCCCAAAGTAAAAATACAACGCCTTCTTTCTCATCAGATAAACATTTGATTACGGCATCGGTAAACTGTTCCCAACCCTTTTTTTGATGCGAGCCTGCGCTATTGGCACGAACCGTAAGAGTAGCATTCAAAAGTAAAACTCCTTGAGTTGCCCAGCGCTCTAAATTCCCTGAAGCAGGCATTTCTGTGCCTAGATCTTCTTTAATTTCTTTAAAAATATTGATTAAAGAAGGCGGAAAAGCTACTCCATCATTGACAGAAAAAGATAATCCCATCGCTTGATTGATTCCATGATAAGGATCCTGTCCTAAAATAACTACTTTTGTTTGGTCAAAAGGGCATTTATCAAAGGCATTGAAAATTAGTTTCCCAGGAGGATATATCTTTTGAGATTGGTATTCTTCTTTTATAAATGACACTAATTGTGTAAAATAAGGCTTTTCGAACTCGCCTGCAAGTCTGGTCTTCCACGAAGACTCTATTTTTACATCCATACGTTTCTTGGTGTTTTTACAGAAAGTATTTAATTTTTATAAAAATTGATATGTGCTTTTTTAACAAAACTACACATTTTCACATTTTGAAACCTAACTTTGTATTTGTTAAAACAGTTGTAACATCGGAATTATATTTATTTTTACGCTGTTAATGGATAAAGAATTTTTGCACCACTCGTACATTCATCATACCCAAATTATTAAAAACATGGTCTCGGCAATTACACATGGCATTAAAGTAACTGTAGAAACAGAGTATCAACCACAATACTCTAATCCATCTCATGCCCATTTTGTTTTTTCTTATCGTATAAAAATAGAAAACGAAAGCGAATATACAGTCAAACTACTTCATCGCCATTGGATAATTGTAGATGCCAACGGGCTAGAGCGACAAGTGTCGGGTGAAGGCGTAGTGGGGCAACAGCCGATTATCGAGCCCGGACAATCACATGAGTATTCGAGCGGTTGTAATTTTAATACCTCTATCGGAAAAATGAAGGGTAGTTATACCATGGAGCGTGTATTTGATGGAAAAAAGTTTAATGTTGCCGTTCCTGACTTTACGATGACTGTGCCTTATCGTTTGAATTAATTATTGACTATTTTGATTTTATCATATCTAAAATACCTTCTAAAAGCAGGTGATGAACATTCGGTTCATTCGCCATTTGTATTTGATTTATATTATCGTGCCATCAAATCTCGTGATGGTCGTTATTTGCAGTTAGTCCGTGTTGAGCCTCCCGACGCCAATGCTCCCAAGCGCATTCAAAACAATCCAGAACATATCCAGTCGATTGAATCCCTCCGTGAAACACTAAAATCAGATTCAAGAACCATTGAAATCACAGAATTGGGTGCGGGCTCGAAAATTCATGCTGGCAATCAACGTAAAATATCAGACTTAAGTAATACTGCCCAAAAGCCTCCCAAATATGCTCAGCTTTTAGCTCGATTGGTCGCCTACTTTCAGCCAACTACAATCTTAGATTTGGGCACTTCGCTCGGGTTAACCACCGCTTATATGGCATTGAGCGGTCAAAATGCGAAGGTATATAGTTTTGAGGGATGTCCACAAACAGCTGCGATTGCCCAAGAAAATCTTGAGAAACTTCAAATCAGAAACGTTTCTATCATCGAAGGAAATATCGATCATACACTTCAAGAAATAGTCGATAAACTTGGGTCATTGGATTTTATTTTTGTAGATGCCAACCATCGAAAAGCTCCTACCCTTTCCTATTTTGAAATTTGTTTGCCCAAAGTTCATGAAAATTCCATCATGATTTTTGATGATATTTACTGGTCTAAAGAAATGACAGAAGCTTGGGAACAAATCAAGCAACATCCTAGCGTTGGCATAAGCATTGACTTATTTCAATTTGGCATCGTACTTTTTAGAAAAACACAAGCCAAACAGCATTTTGTATTGAAATAGACAGTAGAACGTGTTGAATAGATAGTTTGCAAAGGCTGGCAAAAATCTGCTATTTCGGATGGCGGATATTGGATTGCGGAGGTATAACATTTTATAAAATTCTTCAATATTTCCGAAATCAGAAATCCCAAATCTACAATTGATTGTATTTTACTTTTCGAAAGAAATATAGTCCGATTAGAATAATAATTACTTCAAAAATCACAAGCGCTCGAATAATGCCTAAGGCATCTGACAAATAGCCTAGGAAAATAGCAGGGATTCCAAACCCGATGTAACCTACAAACATGAATCCGGAAACGGCTCTTGCTCGTTGTTCGCCGCCAATATTAGCAATAATAGCCAATCCTCCCAGATACGAAAATCCATAGGCAGCCATGCCAATTACAGAAGCTCCCAACAAAATAATAGACAAATACGATAAATAGCATCCTAAAATTACCAACCCAAAACCGACGGGAATTAGAAGATAGCCAATTTGCACAGATCTCTTAGGGTTGTGATTTCTGATAAATGGTTGCAGGAAAGCTCCTGTCCAATTGACTAGAACCAAGCAAAAACCAGCGTAGGTAGTAAGACCAATCAACGCCAACTGTCCGGGGATAATAGCAATCACAATACCTGTTACAGCCCAGCAGACGCCAATCCCTACATTTACAGGAAGTGAATTTTCTGGGAAATAAGGCAAGCGCATTACTTTTCCTCCCAAAGGTTTCAAATCTGGCAGAAAGAGCATCAAGCATAAACCAATAAGGGTTAAGCCAATCAAAATAGGATAACTAAGAGGCACTAGGGTAAATTCATGTATAACAAGCAAGGTAGTCGTGAGGGCTCCTCCACTAAAACCTATCGCTGTAGAAAATGACGCTATATTGGCCGCCTGTGTTGCTGGGTGTTCCTCTTGATTCAGAATCAATATTTCGGTCAAATAGGCTGTTCCTGTACCCATGCTCAAGCCAAGAGCTATTCCTTGACAAAAACGAGCTATAATCAAAGTATATATCTCTGGACTAAGCGTAATTACGGTGGTAGAAATCAATGAAAATAATACACTCAATAGCATGATTTTTTTTCGACCTATCTTATCAGAAATACCTCCTAAAAAAATATAGCAAGGCAGCATTCCTACTATGTAAGAAGCCAATACCAAGGCCGTTTGTCCATTATTTAGCCCCTCATTCTGGGCATAAACCCTAAATAATGGCATCGAAACATTCACTGCAAGGGTAACTAATAGCAACGCATATGCAATAATGTATTTTGCATTTTTTTTCATTTTTCAGGATATACGAAAAATTTTGTACATGATTTAAGAAAATTATCAAAAATCATGAAAATTATTTTAAAAACTCGTAATTTAGCATACATACCCATCCATAAAACCATTGAACATTTCTACTTTTTAGAAACATCTATTTATTTGATTTTCTTGAAAATAATATTTTGTAGATGTTATGTAAAATCACAGCATTTCTCGGAATAACAATCCTTGATGTTTTCACATCTTTATACGTTTCTCAAGCACCTCATTGGTTTGGGGTGAAAAGTATTTCGGCATAAATATTTGTATATACATTTAATTTGAATACTTTCATTGTTGAAATTCAATAAAATTGTGAGTAAAAACATAGAAATTGTAAAAGTTCACAAGAAGATGCACGATTTTTGCTTGTTGTTTTCTCAAAGACTATTGCCAAATTATTGAAACCCTTTAATCAACAAATATATTCTGATTTTTCAACCAGAAGCATTTTCTCTATGCGCTCTTCATACGAGAAATCAAAAGGGAACTCTTCATTCGTCAATAATCTCTGAGTATGCAGTATTGTAAGGCTGACGCCCAAATCCTTAATTTGAAACCCATAAAAACAAACGCTCGTCAACCATACATACCTACCAAATTACCATGATTTCATTTTGAAGAAATATAGCTAAGCTTGGACAAAGTTCAGGAAAAGAAGTGGCTAATACTTGATATTATTTGCTAAATCTGTCATAGTCCTATCAGTGGTTTTTCCTACATGATATAGATTAGAAGCATTAAGCAAAGTATTCGTTTTTACTTCAAAAGTCTTAAGACTTGCATTATTTTGAATACTAATCAAATAGAGATTACTAACCATACTTTAACGTCATTATATTTTATCTATTTATGAAAAATATAGTTTTTATCAATTTTCGTGGAAAAGTGAAAGCTGGCTCTGGCTAAAATCACTTCCATGTTCAGAACACTAACCCCTAATACACAATTACCTCGTTCTGATACTCGAAACATTACCAATGCGCATTTCGTGCCAATTTATCATTCTAACCGCCGAATGGGAGACTTTGCACTTTGACTATTATTAAACTGCTTAGGTAATCACACCCCCAAAGCCAACTTTCAAATTTATTATTCAACGGAAGGTAACTGCATGGTGCGTTTTGAAATTATAGCTAAATAAATGAATCCTAACGAAATAGAGCTACTAAAAACGGAACTTGAGCGTGAAAGAGCCGCTCGTATTCAAGCTGAAACAATCTTGGACGAAAAGGCTATGGAGTTGTTTGAGTCAAATCAAAATCTGATTCGACTTAATCAGAACTTAGAAGCACAAATCAACGAAAAAGTTGCTGAGCTCAGTAAAAGTGAAATCCGTTACAAACAACTTATTGAATCTGTTCAAGATATTATATATAAAATTTCACCTGATGGATATTTTACCTTTGTCAACCCTACTATTGAACAAAGACTCGGATATCAGGAATGTGAAATTATAGGGCGTCATTTTACAGAATTAGTGCTTCCTGAATACCGAGAATCACTCGTTAATTTTTATTACGAGATGATTGCCACCAAACAGGAAAGCACTTACAATGAGTTTCCAGTATTTCATAAAGATGGACATATTATCTGGATTGGTCAGACGGTCAGATTGATGCTGGAAAACGAAGAAATCAACGAACTGGTGGCTGTTGCTCGAGATATTACCGATCGTAAGTCAACAGAAGAGATTCTTAAAAGTACCCAAATTCGTCTCTCCACTCTGATTTCAAATATGCAATCAGGTATTTTGGTAGAAGATGAAAGCAGACACATTATTTTAGTAAACCAGTTCTTGTGTGATACGCTTGGCTTCAACAGCGCCCCCGAATCACTTGTTGGAATTGACTGTGAAAGTGCTTTGCATGAGCTTAAAAACTATTTTAGTGAGCCAGAGGAATTTGCGAGTCGTGTCAACACTTTGGTTGCAGAACAAAAATTAGTAGTCAACGAAAAGGTTAGAACAGCCGACGGAAGAATTTTAGAGCGAGACTACATTCCTATATTCATCGATGACCATTATACAGGGCATCTTTGGAGATATAATGATGTGACAGAAAACTTCAATACTCAAGAAACCATTCGTAAGAGCGAGGAAAAGTATCGTGGTATTATGAATAACATGGAATTGGGGCTATTGGAGGTGGATAACGATCAAACCATCATACGAGCTTATGATAAGTTCTGTAAAATGGTAGGATATACCGAAGCTGAGTTGTTAGGGAAAAATGCGATGGAGCTATTTCTTCCTAAAGAATTCATCACGATTATTGAAGAACAACAGAATCTTCGAAAAATTGGTGGCAGTAGTTCTTATGAATTACCGATTCTTAAAAAGGATGGCGAAATCCTTTGGACGCTCATTAGTGGTGCTCCGATTATCGACGAGCATGGAGTAACAGTGGGTTCTATCGGTATCCACTATGACCTTACTGAGCGCAAAACGCTTGAACAGGAATTGAGTTTGGCAAAACAAATTGCTGAGGATGCCCGTCAAGCTGAGAAGCAGTTCTTGGCCAATATGAGTCACGAAATTCGTACGCCTTTGAATGCTATCATTGGTATGGCTCACTTGCTGTTTGATACGCATCCTACCAATCAACAAGTGGAATACCTTGAGATTTTGAGAAGTTCAGCAGATTTCTTGCATAGTCTTATTTCTGACTTGTTGGATATGGCAAAAATTGAAGCAGGTAAAATTGAGGTCAACCATAAGGAGTTTGATCTTGTGGGCTTGCTCAAAACAGTTCAGAAAGTATTTGAAATCAAAATTGGGAATCGTCCGCTCGATGTCAACGTCATGATTGACTCAAAGATTCACGGTGCCTACGTCGGGGATGATTTATTACTCAATCAGATTCTTTTAAATATCATCGGAAACGCTGAGAAATTTACGGAAAAAGGTGAAATCAATATTACCGTTCGACAGCTAAAAGAAATCGCCAAAGACGAAGTATTATTGGAGTTCCAGATTGCAGATACGGGCATTGGTATTTCTCCAGAAAAGTTAGAATTGATTTTCCAAAAGTTCAAACAAATCAATCAGCAAGGTCATAAGCACAAAGGAACTGGCTTGGGCTTGGCAATTACCAAGGAGCTCATCGAGCTTCAAGGTGGCGAAATTCACGCTACCAGTGTAGAAGGAAAAGGTACTACCTTTATTTTCTCGTTACCTTACAAAAGAAGCGACAATATTATTATTACCGCTCCAGCACCAAGTAGTAAGCTTTCAGAAACTAAAGATTTTGAAAATGGACACATCTTGGTCGTTGAAGATAATTTGATGAATCAAAAGTATATTTCAAGTCTATTAAACAAATGGAATCGTCAATTTACAGTGGTTTCTGATGGACGACAAGCGGTAGAACAAATTCATAAACATAAGTTTGATATTATTTTCATGGATCTTCAGATGCCACATATGGACGGATATGAAGCCACCATTGCCATTAGAAGTACCCAAACACCCAATCAACATATACCTATTGTTGCCCTAACGGCGTCGGCTATGCTCGACCAAAAAGTAAAGGCAATGGCAGTAGGTATGAGTGATTTTCTACCTAAGCCGTTTGCACCGAATCAATTATTTGAAATGCTACAAAAATATAGAAAACTATCTAATGAAGAAGCTGATGATGATTTTGAAGAAATTATCCCAGTAGTTTCAAATACCGAACCCCAAACACAACAAACAGCCACCGTGGAAAACCCTATTGACTACGAGCGATTAGATGAAATGTATGAGGGAGATGTCGAATATCAAGCAGATATGTTTGATACCTTTTTATCAGATGTTTATCCCGAATTCAAAGATTTGGCGCCACTCGTGGAGCAACAAAATTTTCCAGAATTGAAAAAATTGGCTCATAAGCTCAAACCAACTTTAGGTATGGTAGGGTTAACTCAGCTCGAAAAACAACTTGTGGAAGTTGAGCGCCGAGCATTGGACAAACCCGAATATTACGACCTAAAAGCTAGGGTAGATCAATTGCTTAAGGCGTTGAACCAAATTCATCCAATTTTAGAAAACGAATTGCAACGCTTACAAAACCTCCAATAAAATGAAGTTACGATGTATCATTGTTGATGATGAAATCATGGCCAGGAAATCCCTGCAAAAGCTATGTGAACAACATAGTGCGTTGGAGTTGGTGGCCATTTGTGAAAACGTCCAACAAGCTCTTAAAGTACTGGAACAAAACGAAATTGATTTGATATGGCTAGATGTTGAAATGCCTGAGATGACAGGATTTGATTTGTTAGAAAAAATCACGACAACAACCACACAAGTGATTTTGACAACCTCAAAAATTGAATATGCCTACGATGCCTTTCAATATCAAGTGACCGATTATCTGAAAAAACCCATTACTGGTCCTAGATTTAATCTTGCTGTAGAAAAAGTCTTAGATTTACGACAGAAAAAAGATAGCCCACTGCAACAGCATAACGAGATTTATATCAAGCATGAAGGTCGTTATATTAGGTTACCCTATTCAGATATTCAGTTTGTAGAAAATATAGGTGATTATGTGAAAATATATACGAGCAAGCAAGCTTACATTATTCACACCACGATGAAGTCACTGGAAGAGAAATTAGGAAAGCAATTTTTACGAGTCCATCGTTCGTTTATTGTACACCTTGATAAAATCGTAGATATTGAAGAAAACAATTTAGTCATTGCCAACAAAGTAATTCCAATAAGCCGAGCGAATAAATCAGAATTGATGAATCGACTTAATATGTTATAAAAGTACAATGCCTCAGATTAAAACTCCTTCTTCAAAGATATAAAAAGTGGTAAGTTTTCGTAACGAAAACTTACCACTTTCATTTTATACAAACTCATCAATATCAAGAACCGCGATGGCTATATTTTCCAATTTTTTGGAATAACTCTTTCGGATTAAATGGCTTGGTTACATAATCATTCATACCTACTTCAAAAGCTCTATCTTGATTATTGAGCGTAGCTGAAGCCGTTAATGCGATAATAGGTATTTTTTGATTGAGTTCACGAATGCGTAATGTAGCTGTATAGCCATCCATTTCAGGCATCAACAAGTCCATCAGAATGACATCGTAATTACCATTCTTATATTTTTCGACAGCGATGAGACCATTCTCTGCAACATCAAAATCAATTTCCCAACGACTTAGGAATTTAGTCGCTACTTTTACGTTTACTGGGTAATCCTCCACTAATAGAACCTTCACTCCTTTCAAACTAACCTCGTTAATACTTTCGGCAACAGGGGTTGGAATGGTTTTGATACCATTGCCAATTTTTAGTTTTAAGGTAAAATAAAACTTAGCCCCTTTTCCCTCTTCACTCTGTAATTGAATCTTACTACCATGAAGCTCTAACAATTTTTTGGTAATTACTAAGCCCAAGCCTGTACCACCAAACTTACGGGTGGTTTCAGAATTTGCCTGAGTGAATTGCTCAAAAATCAGTTCTTGTTTATCTAAAGGAATACCAATACCAGAGTCTTTTACTGATACATAAATCTGGGCTTCCTCTTCAGTTTTGCTCACTAACGAAATTTCTAAAGAAATACTTCCATTAATCGTAAACTTAACCGCATTAGAAACCAAATTGGATAAAATTTGTCCTAAGCGAAGCGGGTCTCCAATCAATGAATCAGGGATATCATCATCTACCATCAGGCGAATTCTATTTCCCTTTTCTTCAGCTTTTACCTGATTGGCTCTTTTGATATTAGATACTAATTGTTTGAAATCGAACGGAGTGGCTTCCAAATCAACTTTTCCTGCTTCAATTTTACTAAAATCAAGAATATCGTTGATAAGTACATGTAGATTATCTGTAGAAAACTGTAATGTCTTGAGGTTATCTGCCATCGTTGGCGAACACTCCTCTTGTTGCATCAGGTAGGTCATACCTACAATAGCATTGAGTGGCGTTCTGATTTCGTGGCTCATCATTGACAAAAACTCTGACTTGGCTTGTGTAGCTTTTTCGGCAGCGTCTTTTGCTTGACGAAGCTCAGTTTCCATCTTTTTACGATTGTCGATTTGCTTTTGTAGGTAGTCTACCAAAAGCAACAAATTATCAGCATCGAACGAAGGTAAAGAGCTATCTGTTTCAAGCGAATGAATCGCCTCAATCAATTTCTCGATAGAGCGTTTTCGTTGACCTATTTCATCTTTAAGTCGAATATTTATCTCAGCGTATTCTTTTTCATTGAGAGACGAAGAATGTTCAAAAAGTTCTTTATCTCTGTCAAAGTTCACGTAGGAGTCACTAACTACTTTCAAAAATTTCACCACATCCTCTCTTCCTTGCGACTCTGTATTTAGAAAGCGATTTACTTGTTTTGAAAGAAGTTTATGTAATTGATCGTTTTGCATATAAATCAAATCTCTGTAAATGTCGTAATAGTCATGGTTTGATTATGAAGGTCACATTTAGCTTCGGCCATCAAAGGAGATATTTCTCCGTAAGAGTAGAACCCCGTAATAAATGTATCTGGTCCAAATACTTCGCGTGCGGCCTCTACCTCTTCTTCGGTACGGTATCCCAATACGAGTCTTCTTCCAACGCAACTAATTAAAATTGCTAATTCTGGCTTGAATGATAAGGATTGTAGCGCATTTTCGGCAGCCTCTGATGAAGCATCAAGTAAATTATCAAAGTTGGCTTTCATAAAGCGAATAAGTGCTCCTTTGGGGATTTCACCTGCAAAAGTCATACTTTGTTGTTTTTCATCAATAGAAAGAATCGTTCTTACAACTGGAGCAGCATCCGCATCAACACGCATCGACAATGGGAATAACAAGGCAGCTCCCGGTAAATCTTTGGCGTATTTTCCGAGATACTCTTTGTATAGTTCTAAGGCAGGTTTATCACCAATCGTGTATAACACATTATACTGCGACTTGGTGATTTCTCTTTCTGGTCCAAAAACATCCCAGCCTCCCATTGTACCGTGACCGATTCTTAACTTATTTCCGTAAAAACCAATCCCTATTATTTTTCCTTCTGTAGGCTCTGAATTGAGTCCAACCAAGGTTTTCTCAAATCTATCATCATCCCCAGCAAGTCCTCCTGTAACAGTCACGTGTGATGCTGTATGTTCGTTTAATGCTCTTACCAAAGCACTTCCGTTTACAATACCACCATCAGAAATAACCATAATATGAACTAAGTCATCAGCTTGAAGCGCCTCTACGATTTGACACGCTGACTGATAACTCTCACTGGTATCTTTAATATTAATTTCGGTCGTTTTAATAATCGTCTCCTCAAATTCGATACCCGTAACAACAATTGTTTGGGTTTCAACACCAGCATCAAAAATCTCTCCAGCTGTTGAATTTATAACAATTTCTGCCTTTGGAAAATTTTCACGAACCTTCGAATAAACATCCATTTGTTCGAAAAGCTTGCGTTCTCCAAAAACCATTACTAATTGTGCTTTTTCTGAAGAGAAACCTTCATCAATTCTTACACTCTCCCAAGTGTCTGATTGGTAGGTACTTTGACAAATTTTCATCGTGTTAGAGAGATTTTATTATGCAGTTATTGAGTTGGCGATGAGCATAATAACACAAGAAATGTTTCAATTGTGTTAGTGTGGTACAATAATGGTTGTAATCAAATAAGCTACCCACAAATCAGTACTATTAATTCTACGCAAACTACTATAATTTTTTAATTTACCCACAACTTAAATGCCAATCTTATCAAATGGTAAAAGTTTCTGCGGTTTTGTTTTATTATAGAAAATAAGAGTGGTTAGGTATTTCGGAAAAACCGAAAATATTATATAAAGTGGTTAGGTTGCTTATCTATATCTATTGTAATCTAATGCTATTGCTAAGAAGGTATTGGCGAATTTGTTAAACATTGATTGAACAAACTTACTTAATCTAAGTGGATTCAACCAAAAATTTCGATAAACTGTAGTTTTTGGGCTTTTTTTGGTAAATGAAGAGCAAATGTATAGGTGTAGAACGTACAAAAAATGATATCATCGTGCACTTAGCCCTTATTTTCCTCCCGGAGGGCAGTATTTTCTTAAATAGTTAGTGTATAAGGTAGAGAGGTGTTTTCCTGTCCCCTCTCCTTCACTAATTCCATGAGAACGGTTTGGATAAGCCATAAATTCAAACTGTTTGTTGTACTTGATTAGCTCATTCAACAGCATCTCGGCATTTTGATAATGTACGTTGTCATCGCCTGTTCCATGAATGTATAATAAATGACCTTGCAAGTTTTTGGCGTGCGTAATTGGCGAACCATTCACAAAATCTTCTCTATTTTCTTGTGGTAATCCCATGTATCTTTCTTGATAGATATTATCGTAAGTCAACTGGTTACCAACTGCGGCTACGGCAATACCCGTTTTGTAAATTTGAGGATATTGGAACAATAGGTTTAGCGTAGTAGAACCTCCACCACTCCATCCCCATACTGCTACACGAGAGCTATCCATATAAGGTCTTTTTAGCAAATAGCTTGCTCCTGCCGCTTGGTCTGCAATATTGATTTGACCAATCTTACGATAAATAGCCTTGCGCCAAGCACGCCCTTTTGGAAGTGGCGTTCCGCGTCCGTCGATAGACACATAGATATATCCATCTTTACCCATATCGCCTTGGTATAAATTGTTACGACCTGTATAATATTCGTCTTTGGTTGTGGCTCCTGCTGGCTCAGTGTACACATAAAACACCACAGGGTATTTTTTGGTAGAGTCAAAATTGGCTGGTTTTACCATCCAAGCGCTTAATTTTACACCTCCATCTATCGGAATATCAAAGAATTCAATTGGGCGTTGCACCAAACGTACTCTTGAAAGTTTAGCTTCAATACCTTCTTTTCCACCCGCCACACTGTGGTCAGGCAGATTAACTACCTCACTCATACGGCTAATTTGGCTTGAATTGAATGAGTGAAAAGCCATTTTTTGATCTGGAGAAATTTCATACGAGTGTGTACCACTTTGTGTCAATGGAGTAATACGTGTACTTTTACCTTGTCCGTCCAATGTCGTACTGAACAAATAACGTTGACGTGGATTATCAGGTGAGGCAGTATAATACATTTTATTATTTTGCTCGCTATAGCTCAAAATATCAATTACATCAAAATCTCCGGGGGTCAATAATTGTTCTTTTCCATCCAAAGTAATTTTATAAGCATGATTCCAACCGTCTTTTTCAGAAATCCACAAAAACGATTTTCCATTGTCTAACCAATCCCAACCAACACTTTCGCCTGAACGGTTATTAAATTCGACCCAAGCTTCGTCTGTTTCTTTATAGATAGCTGTAGTAGTAGCAGTTTGTGCTTCAGCAATAAACAAAGTCGATACATTTTGCTTACGGTTCAATTGTTGAATAATCAACTTATTGGTGTTAGGCACCCATTCCATTTTAGGGATATAGTTGTTATTGGTAGCCCCCGGAAGTTTCATCCATTTAGTTTGTGCTGTTGACAATACTACCACACCTATACGACACGAAGAAGGCGTTTGTCCAGCCTTTGGATATTCAACTGGGACAATTTTTGAATATACCGAATCCGTATTATTAATCATGTAAAAATCTCTAATCGTATTAGCATCTATTTGCCAATAAGCAATCGACTTACTATCTGGACTCCAACGGAAGCCATCTCTGCACGAAAATTCTTCTTCATAAGCCCAATCAAATGTACCATTGATGAGTTTTTTTGTGCCATCCTTGGTCAAAGGAGTGATTTTATGCGTTGTGATGTTTTCAGCGTAAATATTGTTTTTATAAACATAGGCTACAGATTTACTATCTGGTGAAATTTTGGCAAACATCAAAGAGGAGGCATCAAATCCTTTTCCTAGTTGTGAAAGTTGGTTGGTTTTGAGGTCTAAAATCCAGTAATCTCCTTTTGTATCATAACGCCATACTCTTTTGGTGTTAGTATAAATAAGGACTTTTTGGTTGTCTTCCGAAAAGCTATAACTACGTACTTTTAGTTCGTCATTGGCACCTTTGGGAATAAGTAAATTTTTGGCAATTATCACATCTTTTTGACCAGTAATAGGATTCACACGAACAATCTGGTTCGCTTCTAAAGTAGTGTAATCACTTCCGCCTTTGTTCCAATTAATAGATTGTTGAGCCGTGGCAGGAAAAAGAAGACATAGGAGTGCAAGCGCACTCAATAATCGATGAAGTTGTTTCATAAATTTAGTTTTTATTTTGAAAGGGTGAATTTCTTACAAATATTGGAAGGAAAAAATGAATTTATGATAATTGGCTTATGGATTGTATCAAAATCCTTTACTCTAGCCATAAAACAAAAGAGGTTATCCTTTCGAATAACCTCTTTTGAGTAAATTGTGATACTAATTATGGGTTAGGAACACAGTCTTTATTAACGTTAATCTCTGTCTGAGGAATTGGCCAAATGTACACTGGCGAAGTTGTTGGAATCGCTACAACAGTAGGCTTAGCAGGAAGAGCTAACATATTGCGTTGTAGATCAATCGAACGGAAACCTTCTCCCAAGAATTCGATATTTCTTTCAGTCAAGATTGCACTTACCAATGCAGTACCTGTTGCAAAATCAGCAGCAGCATAAGCAGTAGTAGAACGACCACGAACTGCGTTCAATAATGTCAATGCCGAAGCATCAACAGCAGATCCAGCCAAACGAGCTTTTGCTTCAGCCAAATTCAACAATACCTCTGAGTAACGAATTACTGGAACGAAATCTTTGTGAACTGGGCCTGTAGGGAATTTTAGCAAACGGATACGACCACCATCACCGGCGATATCATTTTTAACAAAGTTAGTTCTACGAGCATCTGTTGCCAAAAATGCAGGGTTAGCAACCACTCCTGCAGGATTCAAAGCATAGTCGCCAATACCAGTTACAGGAACGTAGTAACTGTGTAAACCATTCTGAGTACCAGGAAGGTCATTGTCACCCATTGGGAATGAGAACACAGACTCTACAGTTGTATATGGAGCAGCAAAAACAGAGGCAACATTTGCTTGAAGCGCATTTGCAACACCAGTTGAAGCTCTAAAAGGAGCAGCTGCCGAAACAATTTTATTAGCTTCTGTCACTACATCACTCCATCTGCTCATTAGCAAGTACATACGAGTTTTTAGAGCAATAGCGGTGTTTTTGTGAGCACGAGTTGTATTCAACAATGCTGATGAATATGAAGCTGGCAAATTTTGTTCTGCAAAATTCAAATCATCTAAGATTTGAGCATATACCTCAGCTACAGTACTTCTTTTCAAATTGTTGTTACCACTACCTACCTCTCCTTTCAAACGCAAAGGTACACCAAGACTAGCACCCGCATCCTTGTTGAAAGGTTGTGCATAAGTATTTACCAAAGCGAAGTAAATCAACGCTCTCAAAAAACGAGCTTCTGCTTTATATTGAGAAACTGTTGCTGCATCTACTACATTTGGGTTCTTGTCTAAGCCTTCAATAAACAAGTTTGCACGGTTTATAGCAAGATAAGCAGCATTCCACATGTTAGTTGGCTCATTTGAAGACGAGTTGTTAGTGTGGTTCCAAGTTTGCAACCCTGTAACACCATTTGATGTAATATTCGACCAGTTTTCACCACGAATCTCGTTATAAATCAAATAACGACCACCAAACAACTGACCAGATTTAGCACTTGAATATAATCCATATACCTGAGCTAAGATACGGTCGGGAGTCGAAAATGCCTGTAAGTCAGACAATGATGTAATTGGAGTTGGTTCGAGCAATTCTTTTTCAGTACAAGAAACCGTTACCGTCAACATCATGAGAGCAGCCACAGATACTTTTAGTGTCTTCCCTGCATTTTTAAAAGCTACGTTTATATATTTTTTCATCGTATAATCAATTTAAAATTAGAAATTAACCGAAAGACCTACTGTGTAAGTACGCGCTTGTGGCGTAGAGTTACGGTCAACACCTGGAGCAATGTTAGAGCCACGGTTTGTTGAGATTTCAGGGTCAGCACCAGTATAGCCAGTAATCAAGAATGCATTTTGTACTTGAGCATACAATCTTGCACTAGAGATTTTAGCCTTTTCTAACAAACCTTTCTTGAATGTATAACCTAAAGAGATGTTACGCATACGAATAAAGTCTCCTTTTTCTACGTTTTCAGAAATAGGGTTTGCAGAACCGTTAGAGATGTTATCACCAAATACTAAACGTGGGATGTTAGTAACATCGCCAGCTTTTTGCCAACGATTAATGATATCAGTGTGGTTGTTCCATGCACGTTGATCACGCAAACCAGCTTTAGTACCATTATAGATATAGTTACCACCTGAGAATTGCATGAAAATGCCTAAATCAAATTGCTTATACTTGAATGTATTGTCCAAACCACCAAAGAAAGTAGGCATTGCTGTTCCCCATACCTTACGGTCTGACCCTGTAATAGCTGGAGCTACAGCACCATCTCTTACATAAGTCCATCTGGTACTACTGCTTGCTGCATGGTTATATTGTACTTCCTCGCCTTTAGCATTCACAAAAATACGCTGACCGTTAGCAGGGTTAACTCCTCTTGTTTCGATTACGAAAATACTACCAACAGGATAACCTACACGAACAATGTTTGAGCTTTCTAAACCACCCGTTGATGCAATGATATCAGCATTGTTGTTTGCCAACGCTAACACTTCATTAGAGTTTGTAGAGATGTTGAAGTTAGCATTCCAAGTGAAATCTTTTTTCTCCAACACTAAGGCATTCAAAGTAAATTCTAAACCTTTATTCACCATCGAACCAACGTTTGTGTTGATTGAGTTGTTTGGTACACCACGTGAAGGAGCTTGTGGCTCAGCCAAAACTAGGTCTGTAATATTATTTTGGTAGTAGTTCAATTCACCCGTGATACGGTCTTTGAACAAACCATAGCTAATACCTACGTCAACTTTAGTACTTTGCTCCCATCTCAAGTTAGGGTTACCTGCTTGTGCAAATGCCCATGTTGGAGTAGAACCATATAAACCAGAACCAAACAAACTCAAAGAAGCAAAATCACTTACACCCGTATTACCTACACGACCCCAGCTACCACGCAATTTTAATTCATTGATAGTATTGCTGATTGAAGAACCTTTCCAAAAAGCTTCTTCTGATAAACGCCATCCTAATGATGCACCAGGGAAGCTACCCCATTTGTTACCTACTGCATAAGCTGAGTAACCATCACTACGTAGTGTGAATGAAGCTAAGTATTTCTTGTCGAAGTCATAGTTCAAACGACCAAAGTAGGATAACAAGCCATTTTGAGACTGGTAGTTGCTACCTACAACGTTATTCACAAAGCTACCTTGGAATGAAGTAAAGAATGGATCAGAAACGTTTGTACGACCAGCACCCCAACGGTTGATAGTGAATTTTTGCGCTTCTGTACCTACTACTACTGTAAAGCTATTTTTGTCTACGTTGAAATCATACGTCAAATAGTTTTGCCAGTTCCACTGCTTGATATTTGTATATGTGTTATAAGCAGAACCGTTTGTAGTACCAGCTTCACCATGGATTGGGTTCGAGAATTGAATATCTTCAATTTGAGTGTTATCCATACCGTAAGATGTTCTGAACACCAAACCTTTGTACAATTTGAAATCAGCAAAAATATTAGCAATCAAGTGAGCATTCTCTGACGTAAATTTACTCAAATCCAAATCTGGAAGTGGGTTATAATAACCACCAGGACCAACAAGGTTTTTACCTAAACCTAGGTTGTTAGCCGATCTATTGATATTATAAGAACCGTCAGCATTGTAAGGTGCTACGTTTGGAGCCAATACTAATGGCAAACGACCTAAACCACCTGTTGAGAATGCACCAGTAGAACCAGTGTTTGGCGCTTGGTTGAATGAATTAGCGTAAGTAATGTTCGAACCAATTGTGATAAAGTCAGTCAAACGGTGAGACACATTCATACGACCAGTCATACGGCTAAATGTGTTCTTCTTCAACATACCGTTTTGGTCTGTATAACCTACAGAGAAAGAGTATTTTGTATCTTTGTTACCACCATTCAAGCTCAAGTTATGGCTTTGAGAATAACCAGTTTGGTAGATATAGTCGTACCAGTTTGTATTAACCAAGCTACCATCAGCATTGTAAGAAGGGAAGAATTGATCTGCCAATCCTGCATTACGAGAAGCCTCGTTTTTCAAATCCATGAATTGTTGAGCATCCAACATGTTAAATCTTCTGAATGTTTGAGTAGCACCTACCCAAGTATCATAAGACAACTTAGCTTTACCTTCTTTACCTTTTTTCGTAGTAATCAACATTACACCAGCAGCAGCTCTTGAACCGTAGATAGCAGTTGCAGAAGCATCTTTCAAAATTTCAACTGACTCAATATCAGATGGGTTGATATCACCTAGAGGGTTGTTCACTGTGTAACCACCAGCAGATACATCACCAGAGTTGATTGGCATACCGTCAATTACAATCAAAGGTGACGAGCTTTGGTTGATTGAAGATGTACCACGCACACGAATTACTGGAGCGTTGTTCAATACACCGTTTGGCGTTGTGATGTTAACCCCAGAAACACGACCTTGCAAACCTTGGTCAAATGATTGAACTGGCTGACTAGCGATTTCTTTACCAGAAACAGATGTTACAGCACCTGTAATCACTTTCTTACTTTGAGTACCATAACCCATTACTACCACTTCGCTCAACTCAGAAACATCTGATTCTAATTGAACATCAATTACAGAACGGTTACCTACTTTTACAGAAAGTGGTTTAAAACCTACAAAGGTAAATACCAAGGTCTCGTTTGGAGAAGCATTGATGGTATAATTACCATTTCCAGCTGAGGTTGTACCACGAGTAGTACCTTTTACAGATACACTAACTCCTGGAAGATCTGAGCCATTTTCGGCCATTGTGACTTTTCCTGTTATTTTGCTTTGAGCAAAGATTATGCTCGCAGAAAACACTAACAGCATGGTAAGTAGAAGTCTCTTTTTCATGCAATAAAAGGGTTTTACTTGTTGACGTTTTTACCTGACAATTGTTGATTTATATTTATTAAAACTAAATCCAAAAGTAAATAGAGGCGATACTCCTACCACGTTGAAACCAACGAGTAATGAGTGCTACAACAAATGGCGAATGAAGTAGCGTTGCCGATTTTTATGACTTGGGGAATTGATACTAAGGAACAATAAGAACAGGTTAAGGTAATTTTGTTTTGCAAACAAAGACTGGACTTATCTAGGAAATAGTATCAAAACTATCGAGAAGCTTTTGTAACAGTTAAGGTGATACATTAAGCCTACTTTGTAGCATTATCAAAAAGCTCAAAGATTTGTAGTAGCATGATATAGAATTCTATCTTTCATGCATTAAACAGAATATAATTTGTTGATGATTAAAACTGACTTTAGTTTGATTCTGTATGTGTTTGATTTTCTAAACTGAGGTGAAATTATACATTAACAATTAGTTTAACAATTATTTATATGCCACTTATTTAAAATTGTTTTAAAAATACAACAAAAAATTATTTTAATCATATTGTATACTCTATTTTTAGTAGCTGAATATACAATTAACATAAATAAATCGATAATTATTCATCATTTGTCAACGATAAAGGTAGTAAATAACAAAACCCGAAGAGTAAGTAATTATACTTAAACCAAAATATAATTCTACTCAAATCAACAAAACCAATGCTATATTCTTTAAGTATCTATTTTTACCAAATAATAACCTGCATGTTTTTTAAGGCAATATTTACTTTAATTTATTGAGTCGATAAGAGGCTAATAAGTAGCAAAGGACAAATATTCAATAAAAATAGTTATAATTTTAAACAAAATAACCATATTTTACTTTATTTTTTTATTGAGCAAAAGTATAGCTAGAAGTATAGGCAATAAAAAAGGCCGCTGTTTTCACAGCGGCCTTATATTTATGTAAATCGAATGCTTAGTTGTTAGGCTTTGCAATCTCAACATTTACTTTTTTACCTTTAATAGAAGCACCTTCCATACGGTTCAATACAGTGTTTGCAAATTCTTTAGGAACGTCAACAAATGAATATTTGTCGAAAATATCAATTTGACCCAATACGTTACCCGGAATTCCAGATTCACCTGCAAATGCTCCTACGATATTCGCTGGAGAGATTTTTTCGTTGAAACCGATGTTAACAAACATTCTTACCATGTTTGCATCGCGACGGTAAGGACGACCTTGTTTGTCAGAACGAGGACCTCTATCTTCCGAACGACCACCTCTATCTCTGCTATCGCCTAACCCCTAACCCCTATTTTAAAATCTATACTGCACTCTCAACGAAATATTTCTTCCCATTTCGTCTGTAAAATATCTGAATCGATTCATGTAGTCACGATAAGATTTATTGAGCAGATTACTTACACCCAGACCAAAGGTGAAATTTTTGTAAGGATACGAAGCATTCATGCTCCACAAACTGTATCCCGAAGGAGGTGCCAAGAAATCGCTGTTAGCCTCTACACGTGTTTGGCGAGCCACCAATAAGTTGGTTAAGCTCACGTAAGCTTGATTTTTTCCAAAAGTATAGCGTAGACTACTCTCCAAACGGTCGGCAGGAATATTGACCATATAATCATCGTTGCGAGTATCTTTGGCTCTTACCATTGAGTATTTTTCAGTAATGGTAAAATGTTTTGAAATCAAATATTTTACGGAAGCATCAACTCCTGCAAATCGAGCATCTACTTGTGTATAGTCAAAGGCAGGAAAAGCGCCTCTTACCGACAATACCGTTTGAATTTCCCCATTTTCTACACGAGGCTTTAAATAAATAAAGTCATTAATTAAGTTCAAATACGGACTAATTTCCCACGCCCATTTACTTCCAGAATATTCGGCAGTGACCGAAAAGTTATGTGCGACTTCGGGTTGTAGATTGATATTTCCTTTCTCGTAAGCTGCTGCTCCGTGGTGTACTCCGTTTGAGAATAATTCATTCATATTAGGTGCACGCCAAGCAATAGCAGCATTTCCTTTCAAAGATAAAGACTCCGAACTATTCCAGACAAAGCCAATGGTTGAGGAGGCATTATTAAAAGTAAAAGAATAATTGAAGAGTTTGCTGGAGGCATCTAATCCATACGCATCCGAAGAACGAATATCATAGCGCAAACCACCTTCAACTTCCCAACGATTTTTTACCCAACGTTCAATCAAAAAGACGCCACCGCTTTTAGTCTGATAATTTGGAATCAATACGGTATTAATGAGCGGTTTGGTCAACTCATACGATGATGATAAGTTTTCCTGATACATACCACTTGCGCCAAATGTTCCGCTCAAGGTGTTCCATAGCGGTTTGTGGTCAAGCAATAATTCAGCTTGATAGGTCGTGAGTTTGAAATTGAGCGTATTCAACGTACGATTTCCTCTTGGTACATCATACTCCAAACGCCAGTCATATTGGCGAGAAAGAGTCAATTGCCACTTCCCAAGATTTTCACTTACTAAAAAGGATTTTACTTTAAAGAGATTATGCGCCAAATCTTGATTAGGACGATTGATAGTATAGCTTGCCGAGGAAGGCGTGTAGTCAATATTGGGACGCGAACTATTAATCGCAGTAAGTAAGTCTGTAATATTGCCAATATGCGAACCCGCAAAAATTCCTAATTGTGTATCAAAATAGCTAAAATAGGCTTCTGTACCCCAGTGAGCAGTGTTATATCCAATAGTTGCCGAAAAATTTCGTTCTTGGATACCCGTATTGGCTAAATAATAGTCTGCCGTTTTGATGTCAGCACCGCGTTTGTAAGTACCTTGCAAACGCCAAGCCCATCCTTTTTTCTTCGCAAAACCACCTTCTATAATACCAGAGGCAATCCCTTGTTGACCATTCGAAAAGCCTACTAAATTAGCTTCACCATGAATCGCTGCCGAATCGGGTAGGGGATTAGGTTCTACCATAATTACACCAGCAATAGCATCGGACCCATAACGAACGCCAGCAGCACCTTTAATAACTGTGAGTTTTTGTGCCATAAATGGATCAATTTCTGGCGCATGTTCGCTACCCCATTGTTGCCCTTCCTGACGTATTCCATTATTAAGAATCAATACTCGGTTTGAGTGCATCCCATGAATTACGGGTTTGGCAATACTACTACCTGTTTGAAGTGTGGTTACGCCTGTTGCAGCTTTGAGGGCTTCGCCAAGACTTTGTCCACGAGTTTCGGCAAGGTCGCTACCTTCAATGACTGATTTGGCTTTGGTCTGATTTTCTGTCTTTTTTCCTGAAACGACTACCTCTTGTAAATGCTCATCGTCATTGGCAAGGGTGAGTTCCTTCGAATGCTCCTGTGTCAGGTTGATAGGAACCTCAATTTTTTGAAAGCCCACTGCCTGACATACAAGTGTATAGGCACCCTGACAAAGTTTCGGGAATTGATATTCACCTTTCGCATTGGTGAAGACCGCATATTTGGTTCCTTTCAAATATACCACGGCGCCAGGGATGGGATTGTGGGCATTGGTTTCGTGTACTACGCCTTTGAGTGTACAGTTACAGTTAGTGGTATTTTGTGCAAAAATGTTCAACCCAAAGCTGAGTAATACCGTAAGTATAAAAAAAAGTTTTTTCACGTTTGTCGATAATTGTTGGTAAACAAAGATAATAATTGGGAGGATAATAATTGCAACAAAGTTGCAATTAAAGCGGTTCTAGATTTTGGATATTTTTAAGAAGAAGGCAAAATTTTGTTTAACTTTTTACTAATATAAACTTAAACAAAAGGCTTTGTTTAACAAAATTGGCTTGTTGTTAAACTTTTTTCTAAATTTTTGAACTTTTTTGAACATTTCTGAAACTTGCAGTTTTTTGATAAATACTTGATTTTAGCCTTATTGGCTATTAATTCTAATTTAATTTTAATGTAAAATTTATTCGAAAAAGTTTTGAAGTTTGTTTAATGTTGTAATATATTTGTTAAACAAATCAACAAATAAACTCAACACAATTATGACTGCTATTGAATTTTCATTCCACATAGGTAGAGTTTCAAAGTCATTGAAACCGTTTGCTATGAAGTTGACTAGAGATTACGAAGATGCAAATGATTTGTTACAGGACACTTTGTTGAAGGCATTCACCAACAGAGATAAATATACAGAAGGTACCAACTTGAAAGCATGGTTGTACACTATCATGAAAAATACTTTTATTACGAATTATCAAAAAATGGTTCGTAAAAATACCTTCATTGATACTTCTGATAACTTGCATTATATCAACTCTTTAGAGTCAAGCACTGACAACAGCGCAGCAAGCTCTTTTGCCCTTAATGACATAGAAAATGCCGTTAAATCGCTAGATGAGGCATATCGTATGCCTTTTGTGATGTATTTCAGAGGCTTTAAATATCATGAAATAGCCGACAAATTGAATATCCCAATAGGTACAGTTAAGAACCGTATCCACATAGCCAGAAAGGAATTAAAAGATAAGCTTCATATGTATGCTTATTGGAATTAAGGCCTAAACGTTGTAACTTGGTGCCTAAAATTAATTAGGACAAGTCGTTCTAACTGGAGTTACACTTCATCAACACCAAAAGTATTGACTCCAAAAACGACAATTGTGAAATAATTGATTAGTTTTTTGGTTAACAGAAGAAAGTTGCAAAGGGTCGAGCGCTTGCTCGACTTTTTTGTTTTTGTTTAATTTTTAAAAACTAAACCTTTTACAAAACATTCTTTAGGCTTCTCGGTTTATTACAGTATAAAGTTTCTATTCTAAGATTTCTCAATACCATTTTTTCAAGAATTATACAACAGAATAAATTTCCTACGTAGATTTAGGTGGAAAAGGTAAAGTTGTATCATATGGCATTAGTTAGGCTAGATACTTTCTATCTCAATCACTCTTAAAAACTTAAACTACCTAAAAGTATCTATCTCAAAACCACACAAGAAACATCTGATTTGGATACTTAAACAAAACTATACATGAAAAAAGTAATTGTAATTGGAGCGGGATTTTCGGGTTTAGCCGCCGCAACAGGCTTGGCCGATAAAGGTTATGACGTTACGATTCTAGAAAAAATAGCATGGCGGGTGGTCGTGCGAGAGTTTTTGAGGCAGAGGGTTTTACATTTGATATGGGGCCAAGCTGGTATTGGATGCCCGATATTTTTGACAACTATTTTGCTAAATTCAATAAAAAAACTTCTGACTATTATGATTTAGTGCGTCTAGATCCTTCGTACGCTGTGATATTGGAAGGAAATGAAACCATAGCACTTCCTGCTGGGGTTGATAAACTTGAAGCGCTTTTTGAGGAAATGGAACCGGGTAGTGGTGCAAAGTTTAGAGAGTTTCTTCGACAGGCAGAGTATAAATATGATGTAGGGATCAATCAATTCGTGTGGAAGCCTTCTCGAAGCATTTCAGAATTTGTAAGTGTAAAATTACTGTATGATGTGGTTCGATTAGACGTATTTCAGTCATTTGCTAAGCATATTCGTAAGTTTTTTACAGATGATAAAATACTGAAGCTGATGGAGTTTCCTATTTTATTTTTGGGAGCTACGCCCGAAAATACTCCAGCAATGTATAGCTTGATGAATTATGCCGAAATGCAATTGGGTACATGGTATCCAATGGGTGGAATGCACAAAATCGTGAAAGGAATGGTGGCTTTGGCAGAAGAAAAGGGCGTGAAAATTCTCTATAATCAGGAGGTTCAAAAGGTTGTAGTAAACAATGGTATAGCCAAACAAGTTATTACTAGTCAAGGTACTTTTGATACTGATGCAGTGGTTGCTAGTGCCGATTATCACCATGTTGAGGATAAAATTCTAGGGCAAACTTATCGAAACTACGATGAAGAGTATTGGGATAAACGAGTGATGGCTCCATCGTCTTTATTGTTTTATTTGGGGGTCAATAAGCGTATTCCAAAATTGTTACACCATAATTTATTTTTTGACGAAGATTTTAGTCTTCATGCACACGAAATTTATACTGAACCCAAATGGCCTTCGAAGCCTCTATTTTATGCTTCGGCACCATCAGTAACAGATAGTAGTGTTGCTCCAGAGGGTTGTGAAAATATATTCTTATTAATTCCTGTGGCACCTGATTTGGAAGATACGGAGGAAATGAGAGAAAAATATTACAGTATTTTGATGGAGCGTCTTGAAAAATATTGTGGGACTTCTATTCGCGACTCTGTGGTATACAAAAGAAGCTATGCTCACCGTGATTTTAAACAAGATTATCATGCTTTCAAAGGAAATGCTTACGGTTTGGCAAATACACTTATGCAAACGGCGTTGTTGAAGCCAACTTTGAAAAGTAAGAAAATACAAAATTTTTACTACACAGGTCAGTTGACAGTACCGGGTCCTGGAGTACCTCCTTCTCTAATTTCTGGCTTATTGGTAGCTAGTGAATTGGATAAAGAAATGAGATAAAGAATCACCCGACCACATACTTACTAAACATTACTAAATCACTTTTAAACCTTTAACGGCAAAGAGGCTTTGGCTTTGATGCAATGATGCTTTAAAGACATGATGGATTTGTATAACACCACGACTTTCGAATGTAGTAAGCTCATTACTGAGTACTACAGTACTTCGTTTACGCTGGGTATCAAAACGCTAGATAAGCGTTTTCATTTCCCTATTTATGCGATTTATGGCTTTGTACGCTATGCCGATGAAATTGTGGATACCTTCCATGGTTTTGATAAAAAAGCATTGCTTAATACTTTTAGAACAGATACTTTCAAAGCTATTGACGAAAAGATTAGCCTGAATCCTGTCATACATTCGTTTCAAATGGTGGTAAATGAATATCAAATCGACCATGATTTGATTAAGGCATTTTTACACTCTATGGAAATGGATTTGTATCAGTCCGAATACAATCAAGTGGGCTACGAGGAGTATATCTACGGGTCGGCAGAGGTTGTAGGGTTGATGTGCCTAAGAGTATTTTGTGAAGGAAACAACGAGATGTATCAAGTCCTGAAAGACGATGCTAGAAGATTAGGATCAGCATTTCAAAAGGTGAACTTTTTACGTGATATTAAATCAGATTTTCAGGAAAGAGGTAGAACTTATTTCCCCAATGTAGATTTTACCAATTTTACCTTAACGGACAAACAACTCATAGAAGAAGATATTCAGGCTGACTTTGATGCCGCCTACAGAGGTATTATGAATTTGCCTAAAGGCGCCAAAGCAGGGGTATATTTAGCTTACAAATATTATCTTCGTTTGTTTGATAAAATAAAGGGTTGTCCAGCCTCAAAAATTCAGAATGAAAGAATCAGAGTGCCTGATTTTCAGAAGGTTGCTTTGCTTGCAAAAACTTACTTTCAGTTTAGGCTAAATGTGCTTTAATGGCTAATTGAGTGAATGGTGATTGAGTGATTATTACCAGTATATATGTCATGTCTTTCGTTTTAAACTATTTTTAGCAATAGAATTATTCCTAAACTGTTCATGAAAAAGGCGGTCGAAAATTGTTTTTCGACCGCCTTTTTCGATATTACTATGCTATGTCTGACTAGGCTTAAGACGCAATGCTTTGCGTCTCTACTACGGATAGACTAATCACTCAACCACTCAATCACCATTCACTCAATAACCTTTATTACATCAATGTATCCCAAAGTAAGTACATATTAAAAACTATAATGATAATTGATACGACCCATGAGGTGATTTCTACCAATTTCGAGTTGGCAAATTCTCCCATTTTCTTTTTGGAACTAGTAAACATCACAAGTGGAACTACCGCAAAACTCAACTGAAGCGATAATATTACCTGACTCAAAACCAAAAGTTCTCCTGTCCCTTTTTCTCCATAAATCAAGGTTACAATCAAGGCTGGAATTACTGCTAGCAAACGAGTAATTAGACGACGTAACCAAGGTTTTAAATGTAAGTTTAAAAAGCCTTCCATTACAATTTGCCCAGCCAAAGTACCTGTCAAAGTAGAATTTTGTCCTGAAGCTAATAAGGCTACAGCAAAACAAATACCTGCCATTTTTACACCTAATACAGGGTCGAGCAAGTGATAGGCATCATGTATATCCGCTACTTGCTGATTGCCAGAAGTATGAAAAGCTGCTGCCGATACAATCAAAATAGCGGCATTGATAAAAAAGGCAAATCCTAATGAAATAGTAGAATCAATTGTAGCGAATTTGATGGCAGAACGTTTTCCTTCAGTCGACTTTTCAAAATCACGTGTTTGTACAATGCTCGAATGCAAGTACAAATTATGTGGCATAACTGTAGCGCCTAAAATCCCGATGGCTACATAAAGCATATCTGGGTTTACAATGATTTCTTTTTTGGGAACAAGATTACCTACAATCTGAGAAAATGAAGGATGTGAAACGGCTATTTCGTAAGAAAAACAAAGGAAAATCATAAATATCAAGGCAGCTACAATACTTTCCAACATTCTGAATCCTTTGTTTTGGAAATAAAGTAAAACCAAAACATCTAACACTGTTATGACTACCCCAACACTTAAAGGCATTCCAAATAATAAATTTAGAGCAATGGCAGAGCCAATTACTTCAGCCAAGTCGCAAGCAGCAATTGCAACTTCGCAAAGCAACCAAAGAACAATTACCGTTGGTTTAGAATATGCATCACGGCAGGCTTGGGCAAGGTCTTTGCCTGTGGCAATTCCTAGTTTGAGCGATAAATGTTGTAAAAGCATCGCAAACAAATTAGAAATCAAAATAACAGAAAGAAGCGTATAGCCAAATTTAGAGCCACCAGCGATATCTGTAGCCCAATTGCCTGGGTCCATATAGCCAACGGCTACCATTAGTCCTGGTCCTGTAAAAGCCCAAAGCTTTCGCCAAAATGAACCCGTTTTGGGTACATCTATCGAGGCGTATACTTCGGGTAAGGATGGAGTTATATCTTTATTTTTCCAACTCATAGTTTTGGTAATATTAGGTTTTAATCTTTGAGAGTGTTTGTGTATTTAGTAAATGATTGTTGGTTTACAATCTCAAAAAATCAAGTATTAGTATTTTATCACCTATTTGACTCTTTTGAGCTTTCCGAAAACTGCTTCCTACTTTTGAATAAAGTGCTAAGTAGTTATCCTAAACTTTGAGCTCCAAGCTTTTACTAAATGCTTAACAAACTTAAAATGTATTTTTTATAATTCAAAACAAATTTTTAGATTAGTCTAAAATTTACTTTTGTTCAAGTAAAAAATTACCTTTGTATAAATTAAAAGCATAGTTAAAGGCTTAGTTTACTGAAAGAAGGAATTGTTTTTCTGAAATCGACTAATCGTATCTGTGTTATAAGTTAGTACGCAAAATAAAATTTAAGATTGTGCTTAGGCTTTCAGGTAACGGCTTTCGGCGGTGGGCTTTGGAAAAAAGTGGGTCTGTGGTTATTAAAAACATTTTAACACTCTTTGCCTAGTGCCTAAACTCATAGTTTAAATCTTATCTTGCTAATTATGCGTGCATTCCAGTAACTGATATACTATTAACTAATAACTTTTTTACTTAAATTCTAAATTTTGTTATTTGACAACTACTCACTTCTTTGAAAAACGCATCAACGAATCCTTTTTCGAAGAAGTATAACTATAAAATTCATGCAAATCACTTCGTTCACAGAAGAAAACTACCTGAAAATAATCTATAAACTTTCTGCCGAAACCGATGCAGATATTAGCACCAATGCCGTAGCTGAACTCACTCAGACCAAAGCAGCGTCGGTATCGGATATGCTTCGGAAGTTGTCGGAAAAGAATTTGGTTAATTACCAAAAATACCAAGGAGTACGTCTTACTGAGGCTGGCGAACAAGTGGCGCTTAAAGTGATTCGTAAGCATCGTTTGTGGGAAGTATTTCTGGTAGAAAAACTAGGGTTTAACTGGGATGAGGTTCATGATATTGCCGAGCAATTAGAGCATATAGACTCAGAGGAGTTAGTTGAAAAGTTAGATGAGTTTTTGGGTTTTCCTAAGTTTGACCCACATGGTGACCCTATTCCAGATCCTAATGGTAGAATGCCAAAACTAACCTATCAAAATTTATCAGAAGTCAAACAAGGTGAGCGCGTGTTGATGATGGGTGTTTCGGAGCATTCTTCTGCCTTTTTGCAGTATGTAGCCAAATTAGGCATTAGTCTAGGTTCGGAATTATATATTTTAGAAATCAATGATTTTGATAAATCATTATCCGTACAAATTGCTCAAGCTAATCCACAATTTATGAGTCATGAAGTAGCGAAAAATCTCTTGGTGAAGGGAATAAAATAAAAAATGAGACATTGAGAATTGAGTGATTATGTTAAAAGTTATATTCTATTTAGTAAAGACGTAAAGCATTGCGTCTCTACCAGTAAAATTCTAATAAAACAATCACTCATTCGCTCAATCACAAAACCACTCAATATAAAAGCTTCCCTTGCATTTCGTCTTTCAAATTTACCCCACTGATTTGTTTAGTTTTCATTTCGGTAAGTAAATAGAGTATTTTTTCGATAGCTGCGGGATAATTCAATCCTTCAGGACGAATATTAGATACACAGTTTCTTCTTTCATCGGTAATACCTACACTCGGCTGATATGTCAAATAAGCGCCCATACTATCTGGCGAGCTCAGTCCTGGGCGTTCGCCAATCAAAATAAGGACTATTTCGGCCTTGAAGGCACTCGCTATTTCATCAGCAATGGCTACTCGGCCTTGTTCTACCAAGGCAATAGGCGCAATACGCCAATGATGTTGAATCAACACATTCAATAAACCATTTACCACCGGTATGGCATGGGTATTGACGGCGTTGGCCGACAGGCCATCTGCTATAACAATAGCAATATCTTGTGGTGTATCAACCACGTTTTTTAGCGCCTGTTTAGAGGCTTCAGACAATTGCCTTCCCCAATCTGGACGCTGTAAATATTGAGCACGAGAATTAGCCTTACTTTGTAAGACAATAGTTTCATGCAAAATTCTATCTTGAATATTTTGTAGGTCTAAAGAAGAATGCACAGCATCACGAGCCTGAGCATGGTCAGCCTGAAACCGAAGAAGTTCTTTGGTCGGTAAGCTATGCCCAGCACGTCCACGAGCAATGCGGGCAGAGGTATAGCTTTGCAAAAAATCCCAAATATCAGTCTGAATCAGTTGTTTTTCTGTTGTCATAATTCACTCAATTAATGCAAGGGTAATTTCTTTATCATACCACCTTTTACGTCATTCAGACTTTGTTGTACGACAAAGGCCGTAGGGTCAATATTTTCGATTTCGTTGGTAAGCTTTTGGATTTCCAAACGAGTCAATACCGTATAAACTACGTCCAAGTCTTCATCTTTACGACCTCTTTTTCCGAAACCTCTTTTCGCTTTAAAAATCGTTACACCACGTCCGAGCTGCTCTATAATCATCACTCTGATTTCTTCACTTTTTTCAGAAATAATCGTCACGCCTGTGTATTCCTCTATACCATGAATCAAAAAGTCAATCGTTTTTGAGGCTGATAAATACGTAAGCATGGCATACAAGGCTGTTTCGATATTGATTAAAAAAGCTGCAACTGCAAAAATCAATACGTTGATAATAATAATGACGTCGCCTACTGATAAAACTGTTTTACGGCTAATATATAAAGCTAATACCTCGGTGCCATCCAATACGCCACCACCACGGATAGACATACCAATACCTGCGCCTAAGAAGAACCCTCCAAAGATAGCAATCAATAGTTTGTCGGAAGTAACCAGTGGGATTTCGATAAAAGCAATGCAGATAGCGAGCCCAACAATGCCTAAAAGTGTTTTGATGGCAAAAAACTTGGATACTTGACTGTATGCCAAAAATATAAACGGAAGATTTACGATAACAATTAAATAAGGAAGTGGAATGTCAGTTGTGATGTTAATCAACAAAGACATACCCATTACGCCTCCATCCAAAAAGCTATTGGGAAGCAAAAATCCTTTGAGACCAATTCCTGCGAGTAATACACCTAAGGCAATCAGAGAAACGTTCTTGACGCTTTGTGCAGGGTTATATTCATTAATGCCTAGGGTTTTGAGGAGAAGTTTTTGTACCATTGTAGATGTGAATAGGGTTTTTACAGTTTCCTTTATGCGTTAAGCTGGCATACCCATGTGTATGTTCAAGTCTTAGATATTCGCACCCGTCTATCACCACAACGGTGTATTCAGGAACGGACTCTTTTATTTTCTTGACATTTTCTAAAGATTTTTCCTGAATTTGATCGCAGCTTATAATAGCAAAGCTTAGTAATACAAGAAGACTTTTTGAAACGAGACTTTTCATACAATGCAAAGGTTTTGATTGCCTAACGTATACTAATAACGCTGATTTTGGAGAATAACTCCGTGGATTACCCTATTCTAATAGTATTCTAATATGAGATAACGTTAAAAGTTACTAGCGTAACCGTTATTGGAAAGTGTTTATAATCAGAAGAATACTATCAATATAAATGAACATACACTGATTAATGGACAAAATTGAATTTACTAGTTCAAGACTTAGTCTTGGACTCATTTTTTTAACAGTTTAAAACTGTTTTTAAAAAATGCAGTGAAAAAGTCTATACACCTGAATCACACTTTCTCGTTTTGTCCAGTAATCAGGAACACACAACTTAAGATATTGATTGTTGTAAAAGCCGATGTTCACTAGAAATAGTTTTTAGTCTAAATTGTTCATCCACGATATTCATTTTGAGTAGCCATTCTTCAAACTCAGGAGCTGGCTTTAATCCCAATAAATGACGAATATAGAGTGCATCGTGAAATGAAGTACTTTGGTAATGAAGCATCACATCGTCGGCTCCTGGTACGCCCATGATAAAATTACAGCCTGCTGTACCGAGTAATGTCAATAGCGAATCCATATCGTCTTGGTCGGCTTCGGCGTGGTTGGTATAACAAACATCCACACCCATTGGTAAGCCCAATAATTTGGCACAAAAATGGTCTTCTAAGCCTGCACGAATAATCTGTTTTCCATCAAATAAATACTCAGGGCCAATAAATCCCACTACGGTATTTACTAATAATGGATTGAAGTGACGGGCTACTGCATAAGCTCTTGTTTCGCAAGTTTGCTGGTCGAGTCCCCAATGCGCATTGGCAGATAAAGCCGAGCCTTGTCCCGTTTCAAAATACATAAGGTTATTGCCAACGCTGCCTCTATTGAGTGATAAACCAGCTTCGTAACCTTCTTTTAAGATGTCCAAATTAACGCCAAAAGAGGTGTTAGTGGCTTCTGTTCCTCCAATAGATTGAAATACCAAATCAATAGGCGCACCTCTTTCTATGGCTTTGATCGTTGTAGTAATATGACTCAAAATACAGGTTTGGATAGGAATGTCAAATTTTTGACGGACACTATCTAACATCGAAACCAATTGTATTACGGTTGGAACACTATCGGTGGCTGGGTTAATGCCAATTACGGCATCGCCGTTTCCATAAAACAAACCATCAATCATACTGGCTGCTATACCACGATAGTCGTCAGTAGGGTGATTGGGCTGTAAACGGGTCGAAAAACGTCCTTTTAAACCAATGGTATTTCTAAATTTGGTAATAACGCTACATTTAGAGGCAACATTAATCAAGTCCTGAATGCGCATGAGCTTAGAAACTGCTGCCGCCATTTCGGGAGTTATGCCTTTACTGATTTGTTGTAAAACCTCCGTCGTGGTATTTTCGGATAAAAGGAAATTTCGAAAGTCTCCCACTGTCAAGTGACTGATAGGAGAGAAGGCCGCCAAGTCGTGGGTATCGATAATCAGGCGGGTAACTTCATCTTTTTCGTAAGGAACAAGTGCTTCGTTCAGAAAAACCTTCAATGGTACATCAGCCAATGCCATTTGTGCGGCTACTCTTTCTTCGGCACTGTTGGCAGCCACACCAGCTAGTTCGTCCCCCGACCTTTTTGGGGTAGCTTTTGCCATAAGCGTTTTGAGGTCGGCAAATTGATAGGTTTTGTATTTAATCGTTTGTTGAAACATATTGTTAGACTGTCATGACTTAGAGGAAGAGATGATTCAAAAAAGTATCATGATTCATATCGAAGACATATTCCCTTTCCTTTTTCACTTAATTTAAAAACTTTTTGAGTTTGATTCTGTTTTTCAATTGAATAAATTTATCCTTGAAGAGCTGATTAGGAATCTAATCATAAATTTTTCTGTATTGTAAAGAGGTTATTGCATTTTTGGCTTACGGCATAAAGCTTATTGCCTACGGCAGGTATTTACTCAACTATTTTTACTTATAGCCCACAAAGCGTATGACAGGTGAACAAAATCCTGAGAAATTAGATAAAATCATTGAAGCGAGAATGAAACTCAAAGCTCGTTTTGAAGAAAAAATGAAGGAGACTCCATCTATGGCTGACCCAAATCCAATGGGACGAGGACCAATCAATCGCCATGGAATGCCTCAAACCCCCATAGGACAAACTATTACACAAAAGTGGCCTGTGCTAGACTTGGGTTATCATCCACAAATTCCAATGGACAAGTGGCGCTTAATCATTGATGGCGAAGTAGAAAACCCCGTAGTATTGAAATGGGAAGACTTTTTGGCATTGCCTCAAACCGACGATATTTCTGATTTTCACTGTGTGACTACTTGGTCAAAACTAGATATGTCTTGGCGTGGCGTGCGTTTGATGGACTTGGCAGCTTTGGTACAACCCAAAGAAACCGCCACACATTTGATGTGTTATGGCTATGATACCTATACAACCAACGTATCCTTGGAGGAGGCACTCAAGCCCGATGTGATGCTCGTGCATACTGTCGAAGGAGAACCCTTACCACTCGAACATGGAGGTCCTTTGCGTATGATTACGCCACAGTTGTATGCTTGGAAAGGCTCAAAATGGATTAAAAGAATCGAATTTTTATCGGCTAATAAGCTAGGTTTTTGGGAAGAAAGAGGATACTCGAATACAGCTTATCCTTGGCGCAATGATAGATATAGTTAAGTGCTGAGTTTGGAGTGTAGAGTGCATAGTTTTTATTAAAGTACAAATACTAATTGGGTGAGTTGTGATTGAGTGGATGAGTGATTATTTTGATTTTACGTACTTGTAGGGGCGCAATGCTTTGCCTCTAAATATGTGTCATTTTAAAATAATCACTCAACCACCATTCACTCAATTTCAACATTATGCTTTTCCATTATTCCAGCGTTGAGCGATTTTGATAGAATAATCTACAAAAGCTTTTACTGAATTTTCATAAACAGTATTGTCATTGGCTAATTCGCCATTTTCGTTGAGATTAACGTGGGTTTCATGCGATTCATAAATACGAGGTGAAATCACTGAGTATTGATTCAAGAAATTGATGAGTTTTCCCAACATGACCGTCATTTCTATGGCAGGAAGCTTGCCTCCACGACCACTTGATACACCCGCCAATGCGAAGGTTTTTTCTCCAAAAAGATGCGCAAAATCTTTGCCTCCCAACTGATTCAACAAGTTGATTAATTCTGCATCTGGAAACCAATTGTATTCGGGCATTACTATAAAAACTAAATCTGCTTTAGCCCAAGCGCCAATTAGTTTTTCTTGAAAAGCACTCAAGCTATCTTTTTTGATAAAACCCTGACCAAAAAATGGTACATCGTAATTTTCGAAGTCAACAATTTCAATTTGGTCAAAGCCTGCCTCTTGGCTAAGCGATTTTAAGTATTTTGAAAAACGAAGAGAACTACTGTTTTTTCTGGGTGAGGTCGATAAAATCGTAATATTCATGATTGTACGAGTTGTCAATAACCGTGGTTGTAGGTTAAAATAAAGTTGATTGTTAGATATTTGACTACTAAGTAAGTAACTCAACTCACTAGGGATAAGTTTATAAAAGTTATTTTTTGTGAAAAAATAATGCCCTGCATAAAGACATAGATTCTTTCAAATGATTTGCTATCTTGTAATCAAACACAAAAATCTATTCAAAAATGAAAAATACATCTCGAAGAAATTTTATTGAAAAATCTCTCCAAGTAGCCACTGCTGGCACAGCCCTAACTGTTATGACACCGAGTAATTCTGAAGCAGCCGTTCCAAAGGCACTGCCTGTTTTTTCACATCATGTGTTTTTTTGGTTGAAAGACAGCAAAGATAAAAAGGCTTATGAGCAATTGCTTGCAGGTTTGAAAGGATTAGGTAAAATTGAACAAATCAAACAAGCGCATATCGGAAAGGCTTCAATTAATGATTTTGACAAACCTGTGACTGATGCGTCTTACACATTTTCGGTATTACTATTGTTTGCTTCGAAAGAGGATGAAGAGAAATATTTAGTACATCCACTCCACAAGAAATTCATTGAAGATCATAAACATTTGTGGTCGAAGGTTGTGGTATATGATTCGATAGCGTTGTAGTTTGATAGAATAGTCACAAGTTGTGGTTATGTCAAAAATAAAAATATTTGCCCTTGCCGATTGTGATAAATCTACACAATCGGCATTTTAATACTTATTCTAAATATGGAATACGGCTTTTTAAGTTATTTTAAAAAGTAAAGATAATTTTTGCCAGAAAAAGTAGTAGTTTTAAGCAAAGTTGTCTATTCTCTTTTTTAAAAAGTACTAAACTATGTCTAATTCCTCAACGCAAAGTAATCAGTCTGCGCTCTACACGCTGGTAACAGTGTGGTTCTTTTGGAGTTTTGTAGCTGCTTCAAACGGTATTCTTATCCCACTATTCAAAGACAAATTCGAATTGCAACAATGGCAAGCTCAATTAGTAGACTTTGCTTTTTACGCTGCTTATTTCGTAGGGTCCATTCTCTATTTTGTGGTTTCTGGCATCATTAAAGGTGATGTACTCAACAGAATTGGATACAAAAATGGTATCATTTATGGCTTGATTATCTCGGCTGTTGGTACTATTCTTTTCTACCCAGCTGCTGAACTAAAATCATTTCCTATCCTCCTTTCAGCTCTATTTATTGTAGGACTGGGCTTTTCATTACAGCAAACAGCAACCCAACCCTTTATGATTGCCTTGGGCGACCCTGCAACAGGTGCTCAACGTATCAACTTAGGAGGTGCTGTTAATAACCTAGGCGGTACAATCGGTCCTGCTTTGATTAGTTACGCTATCTTCGGTTCAATTTCGGCTGATGCAGCTAAAAATGCTTCGATTGATTCGGTAAAAGCACCTTATTTGATTTTAGGGGTTGTTTTTGCCTTATTCGCAGTATTTTTCAAACTATCAAAACTTCCACGTATCACTAACGACGAAGACGTAGAAATCGGAACAGGTGCCTTGAAATATCCACAATTATTATTGGGTATGTCGGCAATCTTCGTTTATGTTGGCGTTGAAGTAACGATTGGTAGTAACTTGGGTGAATATTTGAAAGTAACCGAAAACTTAGAGTCTTCTCAAATTGCGAAGTACGTATCTCTTTTCTGGGGAAGTATGATGGTAGGTCGTTGGACTGCTTCAATCGGAAACTTTAACTTTAGCCAAAGCACTCAAACTATTTTAAAGGTAGTTATTCCATTCGTCGCATTTGCTATTGTATTAGGCGTAAATGCCTTGGGTGGTAGTGCTGTTCAAGACTTATTACCTTACGGTTTTTGTGTTGTGATGATGATTGCAGCATTCTTTGCTAGTCAAGAAAAGCCAGTAAAAACTTTATTGATTTATACAGCTTGTGGCGCAGTAACATCGTTATTGGGGGTAATTTTTACAGGAAAAATCGCATTGTTCTTATTGATTAGTGGAGGTTTATTCTGTTCAGTATTGTGGCCTTCAATTTTCTCACTGGGTACTGCTGGTTTAGGAAAATACACAAACCAAGGTGCAGCCTTCTTGATTATGATGATTTTGGGTGGTGCTGTGATTCCTGTAGTTCAAGGTATTTTAGCAGATAGTATTGGTATTCAATTGTCATATTTGTTGGCAGTAGCTTGTTTTGGTTACTTGTTCTTCTTTGGTATTCGTGTTCAAGCTGTACTGCGCAAACAGAATATTGATTTTGATAAAGAAGTCGTCAAAAATACAGGTAAAGGACACTAGGTATTAATGTAGAATTGTGAGTGATGAATTAAGTTAGTGGGCAAAAAAAGTTTAATCATTGAGCTTTCGGCTTTCAGCTATGGGCATTGGGTAAAACTTATCTATCGTTACTAAAAACAATTTAACACTCCTTGCCTTGTGCCTGTTGCCTTGTGCCTAAAATAAAAATTTTGCCCACTAACTTAACCTGTCGTCAAATATTCCTCATGGTTTTGAACTATCATAAAATAGGAAATGGTGCTAAAATCCTGCTCGCATTCCACGGAATCGGGCAGGATTTTTCATGTTTCATGCACTTTGCCGAAGTTTTCTCAGAGAGATACACTACCTATCTTTTTGATTTACCTTTTCATGGAAAACATATTCATCAAGACCCATTTGTTGTAACAAAGCAATTATGGAAAGATAGCTTAGTCCAATTTTTTGAAAATGAAAATATTCAAGAATTTGATATAATAGGTTTTAGCATAGGGGGGCGTTTTGCTTTGGCGACTTTTGAGGAATTTGCTGCAAGAATAAATCATGTACTACTTTTAGCGCCAGACGGCATCAAAGTAAACCCTTTGTATCGACTGGCTACAGGAAGTAAATTGGGAAGATGGGGCTTTAGACGAGTCATTGCACATCAGCCAACTTTTTTGAAAATGGGTAATTCTCTTCAAAAATTGGGAATAGTATCAAAAAGTACTGTTCGAATGGCAGATTTTATGTTAGGAACACCCCTCAAACAAAAGCAAATTTACCATGCTTGGATTGGCTTTAAAGAGTTACAATTTGATATTCCCAAACTAATACAACTTGCACAAAGATTTCAGACCAAGTTTAGCTTTTTTGTGGGAAGGTACGACCAACTACTTCCTCCACAACAAATTTTGCCATTGAGTAAATATGTACAAAAACAGCAAACTGTTTTGCTTGATACAGGTCATACCAAATTGGTTGACAAGGTGGTAACCTATCTAAGCAAAGAAGGTTTTTCTTGAAAAACTGAACAATTGTGTGGATATTATCGTATATAACAATGATTAAGTAACCTGACTTTAATCTATAAAGACAATTCACACGTTATACTGAAAATCTATGAGCTATATCACTGCTATCGGAACAGCAGTTCCTGCCAATCGTTTTGGACAACTCGAAATCGCTGAGTTTATGGCGCGTTCTTTGGAGTTGGACGAAATAGAAAAACGTAAGCTCATAGCACTTTATAGAAGTACCAAAATTCAGTATCGCCATTCTGTTATACCAGATTATGGCCTTCCCATTGAATCCTACCAATTTTATCCTAATACACAAAATTTAGAACCTTTTCCTTCCGTAGCACATCGTATGCAAGTGTACAAGCAAACAGCTTTACCGCTTTGTGTGGAGGCTACTAAAGGCTTATCTCTGGAGGGCATTACCCACCTAATTACTGTAAGTTGTACGGGTATGTATGCTCCTGGGTTAGATATTGAGTTAGTACAAGCCTTGGGGTTGCCAACCTATACGAAAAGAACTGCCATTAATTTCATGGGTTGCTATGGTGCTTTTAATGGCTTGAAAGTCGCTAATGATATATGTCTAGCCAATCCTGATGCCAAAGTTTTACTAGTTAGTGTCGAGCTGTGTACGCTTCATTTTCAGAAGAAAAAAGATTTAGATTTTTTGCTTTCCAATGCACTATTCTCTGATGGAGCAGCAGCCGTGATTATTGAACCTAGGGCTCCTCATGAAAAGGTTTTGAAATTAGAATCTTTTTATTGTGACTTATTCACTGAAGGACAGTCAGACATGGCGTGGCACATTGCTGATTTTGGTTTTGAAATGACTTTAACATCTTATGTCCCTCAACTCATCAAAAATGGTATCAATCAGTTAGTAGAGAACCTTCTCGAAGCTAACGGCACCCGTAGAGATGAAGTACAATATTATGCTATTCATCCGGGAGGCAGAGCCATTTTGGAATCAGTAGAGATAGCCCTAGGAATAAGTTCATTGGATAATCAATATGCCTACGAGGTCTTACGAGATTATGGTAATATGTCTTCTACTACCATACTCTTTGTTTTAAAAAGGGTTTTAGAACAGGTAAATGACGAAAATAAAGGCTGTAAAATTTTGAGTTGTGCTTTTGGGCCAGGGTTAACAGTAGAGTCTTTAATAGCAAAAATAGGCGTTTAGTGTGGTTTTTCATCGCTTGTAAAACTTTCATTTCTTAACTTCCACTAGTAATTAAAAAAGATTAGTTTTGCTATAGATTCATAGTTTTCTATGACTCAAACTAGGAGCTCAATAATAATATTTGTCTTTTTCCATTACCGCCCTTCTTCATAAGACAACCGCCGTCGAAATATATTGAATATCCTACTATGAATCATCTATGTAACTCTCTTGAGAGGTACTGATGTGCTAAAAGTAGTTTGATTATTAAACGCAGGCAGGGGTTGTTATTCCCAAGCTGATTTTCTTGAAACTTTCAACATTTAGCTGATAGCTAATGTATTTATTTCGTGGGCTAGTTAAGTAGTTTACAGTCCATATTAGAGTTGATGTCATCATTTTAATGCATCTTAACTATTACAGAGCCTTTACCAATTCGTCCTAAGTAATTAATCAGTCTAATGTGCATAGCTTGTTATACAAGTTATAACTTAGTCAAAAGTTTAGAAGTAAAACAGTAGGTCTTTTAAAACTTCTTAGACTTTGCCAATAACAAGTTATGCATATTATTTAGTAGGTTCTTCTTCATTCTCCCCACAACAAATATCACGGATTCCTAATACGACAGGTCTTTACCAATCAAAAAAATTCTTACCTTTGTAGAAACCATATTTCCCTAAAGCAAAGTATGACAATTCACAAAGAAGGTACAGGTACCATTTTGGTAACAGTTGTTTTTTGGCTGTACTGAATTCAGCTGTTTATTATTTCTTTCCTGACAATGATCTAATTCGTAAGATTGCTGTAGTTTTCAGCGTCTTGTTCTCTATCATTATCTTACAGTTTTTTAGAGTTCCTAAAAGAGTAACTGTAAAGAATCCAAAGCATATCATCGCTCCAGCAGATGGGAAAGTTGTGGTAATTGAAGAAGTAGAAGAACCTGAATATTTCAAAGGTCGTCGTCGTCAGATTTCGATTTTTATGTCTCCAGTGAATGTTCATATTAATTTCAATCCACTTTCAGGGATTGTATCTTTCTTTAAATATCATCCTGGGAAGTATTTGGTAGCTTGGCATCCAAAAGCAAGTACTGAAAATGAGCGTACTACTATTGTGGTTCGCCATGAAAGTGGAACAGAGGTAATGTTTCGTCAGATTGCAGGTGCTCTAGCAAGACGTATTTGTTGGTATGTAGAGGAAGGAAAGCAAGTAGAGCAAGGTTCTGAATTTGGCTTTATCAAATTTGGTTCTCGTGTGGATATCTTTTTGCCATTAGATGCAAAGGTATTAGTTAACCTAGACGATCGTCCTGTAGGAGGAGAGACTGTAATCGCTGAATTAGCTTAATAATCAGATTTTTATATTTAGAAAAGCCTTTGCAAATCAATTGCAAAGGCTTTTTTATTGTGTAATAAACATTTTTCGGTACTTCTTCGTTATATAGTTTGTGAATTAAATAATAAAAAATTGTAAAATTTTAACAAAATTAATTTGTGTGCATTGCTAAAAGAAATTACCTTTATATCACTTAAATCAAAAATTAACCACTTAAAGTACAATAAAATCGTTTACAACCATTAAAATCTAAAAGTTATGAAAAAGGTAAATCAATTTATGCTTCTACAATGGCTTGTGTTTTTACCATTAATACTTCCATTGAGTATCGCATCCGGAATTTTGCAAGGAGTCAAACAAGCAGTATCAAGTCTGATACTACAGATTTGGTCCGATGTATCGTCGCCGATTATTCATGAAGAAAACCCAGATTTTTTTGCTTAATATCTTCAGGGTCTAGTTCTAAAAACTCTTCCCAGAATGGAATCGGAGGTACTGCCGCCTTGCAAATAATAGGTTCTTTTTTGATAGGGTGGGTAAAATAGAGACGACGTGCATGTAAGTTAATACTCCCATCAGCATTTGGTCTGTCATAGCCATATTTAAGATCACCTCTGATTGGGCATCCCATGCTTGCTAGTTGTACACGAATTTGGTGTGGACGTCCTGAGATGGGCTCAACCTCCAGCAAATAATGTTTATTAATCGTACCTAAAACTTTATAATATAGTTCAGCTTTTTGAGAACCATTTACTTCAGTATCATGAGCTGTTACAACATTACGCTTTTCATCTTTAACCAGCCAGTGAGTAAGCTTGCCTTTCTCGTTGGCTGGTTTTTTTCTTACCACTGCCCAATAAGTCTTTTGAATTTCACGTTTACGGAAAACCTCCATCATACGCTCCAAGCCCTTTGAGGTACGTGCAAAAATAACCAATCCACTTACAGGACGGTCTAATCTATGAACTGGATGCAAAAAGACGTCTCCAGGTTTATCATATTTCTTTTTGATATATTCTTTTACAGCATCAGTAAGTGTGCGGTCGCCAGTAGAGTCTCCTTGCACGAGAATCCCAGCTCTTTTGCTTACAATGATGATATGATTATCCTCGTAAACTACATGGAAATCTTTCATGATAATAATTGATTAATAGGAGCGTGTGCTCCTGAAGATTAATAACTTTCTTTGGCATTCGGGAAATCTACAGCTTTGACATCTGCTACGTATTGTCCAATGGCTTCGTGCATGATGGTGTCTAAATCTGCATATCTTCTCAAAAAGCGTGGTTTAAATTCCTTGTTGATACCAAGCATATCGTGTACCACCAAAATTTGACCATCAGCATCAGGGCCTGCTCCAATACCTACAGTTGGAATGGTGAGTTGCTCGGATACTTTTTTGGTAAGTGCTGCAGGAATTTTTTCAAGAACAACGCTGAATGCGCCACATTGTTCAAGCATTTTGGCATCTTCGATGAGTTTGCTTGCCTCATCATCTTCTTTGGCACGTACAGAGTAAGTTCCAAATTTGTAAATAGACTGTGGTGTTAGTCCTAGGTGTCCCATTACAGGAATACCTGCACTTAAAACACGAGTAATCGATTCTTTAATTTCGGCACCACCTTCCATTTTAACGGCATGCGCTCCCGATTCTTTCATAATTCGAATCGCTGAACGAAGTGCTTCCGAAGAGTTACCTTGGTATGAGCCAAAGGGAATATCGACTACGACAAGTGCTCTCTTAACTCCTTTCACAACTGATGAAGCATGGTAAATCATTTGGTCAAGGGTAATAGGGAGCGTTGTTTCATGCCCTGCCATTACATTGGAAGCTGAATCGCCAACCAAAATAAGGTCAACACCTGCTGCATCGACAATACGAGCCATCGAGTAATCGTAGGCAGTCAAACAACTAATTTTTTCACCACGATTCTTCATTTCTTGCAAAATGTGGGTGGTGATTCTCTTAATTTCACTATGTACGGACATGGTAGTTCTATCTAACGAATGGTACTTATTTCAAAATTGAGAACAAGAATTGACGAAAAAGTAAAAATTAAATCATTGTATAACAAATGATTAATTATACGAGTAAGAAATTCTTCTTAAATACCGTTTATTAAGCGGTATTCAATATTAAATAATGAGACGTATCTTTGCTTGTAAAATTTCAATTGTGCAAATTTACAGGATTCTTGTCAAAAAACTCTAGCAGAAGGTTTGATAATCCAATGTTTAGCAATTTGGCAATATGACTTTTTTACTTTATATTGTTTCTGTTAGTGACTTTTTGGCTATATTTTTGTCGAAACTAAAGCATTACCAGTAAATCCTATATTAATAATTATAAAACAAGCAGTTATGAAACAAAGTTTTTCAACATCCAGTTTCGCTGTCAATGTTTCTAAGCGACTATCTATGGGGGTTATTTCATGCCTTTTAGCTAGTCAAGTAGCAACTGCACAGACCGAAAGCAAGCCGTCGATTGTTAGTTCAGTGACAGAAAGTGGAATTACAACTACTACTTACTCTAACGGTAAAATTGTAAAATCAGTAGCAGAGGGTTATCATCTTGATACTGCTTTTTATAAAAACAGTAATGTAGTTCTTTCTACAAAACCAAAGCAATATTGGAAAATTACTGATCGTATTGGTGTTGCAACTCCGTTCTGTAAAGAAGGTGAAGATATTACCATGTTCCTTAAATCAGGTGTTTATAACTATTTAACAGTTAATCACTTCTGGGGCAAGGTTGGTTTGGGTATCCTTGGTGGTTATCAAAATTTTGGTGTTAGCGATGACTACAAAGGACCACAAGGTTTGATTGCTCGTAATGCAGCAACAAGAGGTATTCCTACAAGCTCATTAAAATATGATAATGTGGGTAGCTATGAAGATTTCTTGTTGATGATTGGACCTGCTGTATCCCTTCCATTAGGCTCGAAATTCTCTCTAGATATCGATGCAAAAGGTGGTTTGGTGAATACCTCAGCTCCTCGTTTTGGTGCTACAATTCCTGGTAACTTAGGAGCAGATCAAGTAATTTTCCGCTTGAATCCATCGGCATCTAAAAACCAATTAGGTGGTGTTCTTAGTGTAGACTTATTGTACAACTTGTCTAAAACTTGGTCATTAGGTTTGAACGCAGTTGGTTTTGTTACAAAAACTCCATTTACTACAGTGGGGCAAGATGTAACACCTGGCTCTAATATCTTGTTGACTAAAGAAGACACAAGAACTCATGGTGGTTGTAACTTTGGTTTGGCATTGGCACACACATTTGGTGCTTGTAGTGCTCAAACAGTTTATGAACTGTTGCCTCCTCCTCCAGCTCCAGTAGTTTGTGCGGTTCCAACACTTGAATCTGAAAGTGGAAGAATGTATGACTATGGTTCGACTGAAAAACCTACTTTCCGTTGGAAAAGTACTTCTGGTACTCCAGAAAACGAGGAGTATATTTTCAAGTTGTATAAAGCTGATGGTTCGGGTATTCCTGTATATCAGCAAACTACCAAGTCTACTACATTAAACTTACCTAATAATGTTTCGCTTGTAAATGGTGATGAGTGTAGCTTCTATTACTACACTATTCAATCAAGTGTACAAGGTAAATGTTTGTCTGAAGCAAATGCAGCTAGTTTCGGTTACAAAGCAAAACCAGCGCCAATCGCTCCTGTTGCAAAAACTGAAGATCAGTATATCTTTAAAATTTTCGGTGGTTCAACTGCTACCAAATACTTTGGAACAGGTAAGCCAGTGCGTAAGCCTCGTAAGATTGCTAAAGCGGCAACTCCTGCTACAGTAACTGCTGCTCCTGCTAAAAAGCTTATTCCAAGACGTAAAAAAGCAAGTGCAGGGACTGTTACAGGTGTGAAAAAATACAGTACAGTAGTTAATTACGAAAACGTAGCTACAAACCCAAATATCAAATGGCCAGAAGATCTTCCACTTCCTAAATCGCCAGCGGTTTATGAATACGAAGTTCAACGTTTGAGTGCTGGTGATTGTAAGCCAACTGGACAAGTTGCAAAATACAAATTCTATATTGACCCTAAGAAACCAAATGATATCAGAATTATTCCTGATTCTCCAAAAAGAAAATAGTTTCTAACGATCATTATTAAGGCCTCTGATTGAAAAATCAGGGGCTTTTTATTTTTAAGTTGTTACAACCTTTTTACCGTGAATCATGTCTTTAATAGGGAATAGGGAAGAATTTTAAACTATTGCTGATTTGGGATTTCTGATTTCGGAAATATTGAAAATGCTTTACTCTTTATAAAATACTATATTCAAAAAAGTGGGTTATACCTCCGAAATCCAATATCTAAAATGAAAGGTTATTTACATGAGTAATTATAAGGCATTTCTGCTATTCAACACAGTAAGAAAGGAATAATAAAGAGTGGAAAATACTTGGTCAAAATTAGGAAGCAAGCAGTCTAATAATTGATTGGAAAGTACACAGGAAACTAATAGAGAAATTATCAAAGCTTATGGAGAATTTAGAAAGCTCTCGGAATTTTTCTGGGAGTTTTTTTATTGCTTTGATTATCAGGAAGAAATAGATTTTTTGAAAAAATATTAAAAAAATCTGACTACTCATACAACCCTTTCATAAAAAGTGCTGTCTATATAGATAGAAATTATAAAGCAATTAGTGGTAAAAGGACAACCCCTCCGACTTGAATCAGAGGGGTTTTGTTTTTTATGACTAAGCCATTTCCATTTTTTGTTCCATACGCTTACGTACACTTGGATCTAAATAGATTTTACGCATACGAATCGATTGAGGAGTTACTTCTAAGTACTCATCTTTCTGGATATATTCCATTGACTCTTCTAATGAGAATTGGATTTTCGGAGCAATTTTAACGTTAGTATCCGTACCAGAAGCACGCATGTTCGTTAATTGTTTAGCATTTTGAAGGTTTACTTCAATGTCATTTTGACGGTTATGCTCTCCAACTACCATACCTGCATAAACCTCCTCACCTGGATCGATAAAGAATACCCCTCTGTCTTGTAATTTATCTACTGCATAAGCGGTAACCGAACCTGAGTTCATCGAAATCAAAGATCCGTTGATACGTCCAGGAATTGGCCCTTTGTAAGGCTCATACGCTTTGAAACGGTGTGCCATGATAGCTTCACCAAAAGTTGCAGTCAATACTTTTGAACGCATACCAATCAAACCACGTGAAGGAATGTTGAATTCTAAGTGTTGTAAGTCACCTTTTGGTTCCATAATCAACAACTCACCTTTTCCTTGTGTAGCCAATTCAATTACTTTACCAGCAGACTCATCTGGAACGTCTACTACCAATGTTTCGATTGGTTCCAAACGCTCACCATTTTCACCTTCTTTGAAAATTACTTGAGGTTGTCCTACTTGTAATTCATAACCTTCACGACGCATCGTTTCGATTAATACAGACAAGTGAAGGATACCGCGACCAAATACTAAGAATTTATCTTCAGAATCAGTTGCAACAACTTTCAAGGCCAAATTTTTCTCGGTTTCTTTGTACAGACGATCACGTAAGTGACGAGAAGTTACAAATTTACCTTCTTTACCAAAGAATGGAGAGTTGTTGATTGTAAACAACATGTTCATTGTTGGCTCATCAATCGAAATACGTGGCAATGCCTCTTGCACTTCAACATCCGAAATAGTATCACCAATTTCGAAGTCATCGATACCCATCATTGCACAAATTTCGCCAGAAGAAACTTCCTCAGCTTTTGCTCTACCAAGACCTTCAAATGTTTGAAGTTCTTTGATTTTCATTTTCTTCACAGTACCGTCAGATTTCATCAAAGCAACTTGTTGTCCTTCTTTGAAAGTACCACGGTGAACACGACCAATAGCGATACGACCTACGAATGAAGAGTAGTCTAATGAAGTGATTTGCATTTGAGCAGGACCTTCATTGATTGGAGCCGCAGGAATATTGTCGATGATTACATCTAATAATTCAGTAATATCTTCAGTTTTGCGTTTCCAGTCAGTACTCATCCATCCTTGTTTAGATGAACCGTAAAGTGTTTGGAAGTCTAATTGATCTTCTGTTGCACCTAAGTTGAACATCAAGTCAAATACTTGCTCGTGTACTTCGTCAGGGCGACAGTTTTCTTTATCAACTTTGTTGATAATTACGATTGGCTTAAGACCTAAGTCAATTGCTTTTCCTAATACGAAACGAGTTTGAGGCATTGGACCTTCGAAAGCATCCACCAAAAGGCAAACACCGTCAGCCAATTTCAATACACGTTCCACTTCGCCTCCAAAGTCGGAGTGACCAGGAGTATCAATGATATTAATTTTTACGCCTTTGTAGCGAACTGATACGTTTTTAGATACAATTGTGATACCACGTTCACGTTCCAAGTCATTGTTATCAAGAATCAAATCTCCGAATTCTTGGTTATCACGAAATAATTTCGATGCGTGGATGATTTTGTCAACAAGGGTCGTTTTACCGTGGTCAACGTGCGCTATAATTGCAATGTTACGAATGCTTTGCATCTTCGATGAATGTTATCTGTTATTTACTAATCGTTAATCGCCATTTTGCTTTTGTAACACGAATAACTCTTAACGTAGCTCTTGAATGAGGGTGCAAAGGTACGGAGTTTTTCTTAGAAAAGTGCTATTGACCTTCAAATAAAAATGGTATTTTTTTATCTAAATGATTTTTAATGTATTATTATTCAATTGTTTATAATTATTTTTTCTTCATATTTACGATAAGCCCTGATTAGCTACTGCCAACTTATTCCAACTTCGTCGCTAAGAATGCTTTCTTGGTTTTGTGAATCAACTACCGAAACTTTATAGAAGTAGTCTTTTCCCTTAGGTAATCCAGCATCTTTGTAAGTGTTTATACCTACGGGTAAAGTTTGAACTAATAGGGGTGTTCTGCTCTGAGAATCGAACCTGTATACCTTATAATTTTTGAGATTTTTGAATGCTGGTTTGTCCCATTCTACAATAATAGATTGATTATCAGTGATTACTTTTAGCCCTGCAGGGGGAGGTGGTAATACTTTACTTAGTAAAATGGTTGTGGGTGCACTCAGGGCACTTTGAAAATTGTGATGACCAACGGATTTTACAGCATATTCATAACTTTTGCCTGTTATGCCAAGCGAATCAACAAAGGAGTTTTGGATATTTGCCACTGAATTTTGAAAGATGATTTTGTAATCATCTAGCGCTTTATTGCTTGTCGGATTTACTTCTCGTCGATATAATTCATATCCTGTCACATAAGGGCTAATAACAGTCATGTCTTTCCAAATAACCAATACTTTGTTGTTTGACTGTCGGTAGGCTGCTAGTCCAATAGGTGTTGGTAATGACAAGGCCGCTGAAGGTACTGTATAAACTGAGTTAGAGTTTGGGCTTGTATTGTAGCTAGTATTGAAAGACACTACAGAGTAAGAATAAACTTGTGTGGAATCAAGATTTTGGATATTGTCCGTATAAGAAACTAAAGAATCTTTACTGTAAACAAGGTCTGACACTTGAACTTGCTTGCCTTTATAGCCTTCGCCTCGATATACATAATAGCCGCGTGTATTGCGCTCTGAGCGAGTCCACGAGAGCGTCACTATAGTACCTTGTTGCTTAATGGTTAGGTTTTTAGGAGGTAATACAGCTTGCTCGATGCCCTCTAACATACCCGCAACTTTTACCGAAGGGTACCCTTGGTTATAAAGAGAATTCATTTGGAGGTAATAGAAATAGGTTTCGATTGGCTCAACTTTGCTGTCCAAATATGTTGTGTCTGCTGGTTGTAAAGTGGCAATGGCTTGATATGGACCTTCAAAACTTTTGCTTCGGTAGAGTTGGAGGTCTTTTAATGCAATGGCTTTATCAAAACTCCATTTTAACAAAATACCCCTACGTTGATTATCACTATCAGCCGTAAAGTGCTGAAGAATAGGGATATCACTATACGGTTTTACATTTTTTACTAAAATAGTATCGCTAGGAGTCCCCTCATTACCAAAGGCGTCGTAAGGAATAATCATATAACGATAAAGTCGCTTTGCAGAAGTTTGCCTGTCGATTGTTCTGAGGATTACACTGTCTCTTGATGCCGTAAAAAACTTGATGACAGGAATTTCCTGCATGGTAGTTTGGAGATAATACTGACGATATACCTTCCAGCTAAAAGGTAAATTACCCCGTTTTGAAATACGCCATTCTAGCCCCACAAGGTCTTCTTCTGGTAGACTTTTGTTGAATACTAATTCATATTTTGGCTTTTGTGCCACAAAACGAATAGGGGCAGACGTTTGTTCTGACACTTTGGGCGAATTGCTTGTAAGGCGATACTGATAAGTCTGGTTGGCTTGTACCTCTGTGTCGAAATAGCCTAATCCTGCGGTTTCTAGCATCAATGGCGAAGCGTTGAACTCGTAAAGGGAGTCAGAGATAACGGCACGATTCATGAGTTTGGAGAACCTTTTGAATACTGTATCACTAGGGACTTCGTAAAAAGAATTTTTACGATGAGCTTGTCGTAAACGTAAAAGTAAGCTTTGAGTAGAACGATCAACAGTGATGTTAGTTACGGGTTCCCATTCTGTGGAAGTGGCTATTTTGCGTTCGAGTTGGTAACTAAAATTGATGGGGATATTTTTTCCAAAAAGAATAAAAATGCCATTTTTCCAACATAAGTTTGTAAGTTTTGCGAAAAAATGGGAGCACTCATGCTGATTATTAGCAGAAATATGAGTGTTGAGGTATATGTATTGAAAGAAACTTTCATAATAAAGGCAATTGAAAAGTTTAACTATTTACAAGGTTCAGTTTTGCAAGGGCTTAAACTGAGGTCGGCACTAACTCCGCTAGTTCCTCCAGAGAAACTTACACAGAATCCTTTCTCAAGACAATCATCAAAGAGGGTTGAACCACAATCAAATAGTAGTGGTATTTGTTGTTTGAGACATATCTTATTTGAGTTTCCTAGTTTGGCATTTAGGTTTGCTGAGAAATTCCCTTTCGATTTTTGTACCTGAATTTTAATGGCAGCTTCGGCATCGACCGATCCTGTGAGACTTGTACAAGTGATAGCCTTTAGCCCATAGTCTGCATGAACTTTGGCTCTGATGCCTGCGCCAAAATCAACAGTGCCAAATAAGTTTCCATAAAAATAGGCATCCATAAAGGCATCGACGCTAAAATAGGCACTCGCAATAACCAAGTCGATTTCCATAGACAAACCATCGAGTGGCATAGGACGCTCTCCTGTTACATAAAATCCTGCAAAGCCTTGTGCAAAACTACATGGAAGCTGTTTCTCTCGTACATAGGTAAACAATACGCTAGAAGACTCAGCTGGGAGCGCTTGGCTGTAGCTACCAATTAATAAACCTGCTTTTAGAACGGTTGGGTCAGGCAGTGGAACATTGCTGACAATACCCGCTGCTGTGAGAATCCAACCTTGAGGGTCAAATAATACCTGAGCTACTCCTTTCATCTCAAGACCTTCAACTCCTTGTGTGAGCTTACTTAGGTCTATAGTGCCAATTAAGCGTTTTTTCTCAATATCATAAGTAAGTTGTAAACCCGGTAAGGAAGGTAAATTGTCAGCTTGGATTTTTTGGTCTGAAGCCTTGATTTCACCAAATACCGTAAATTTCATACGATTTGGTTGGCTTTGGGTTCCTTTGTAATTATCTAAATCCCCTTCAAAAGTTAGGAAAGACCAATCTTGATTTGGACTTGCCGTTAGGGTAAGGGCAATATTTCTGAGTTTGGTATCACTCGCCCCTGAGCCACCAATCGGGATAGATTGTTTTGGGAGGTTTGGAAATTCTGTTTCTACAGGAACAATCTTAGTTTCGGTTGGGGTATGGATTAAGGCTACCTTGATGGGCTGTAATTTGCCAGGTTCTTCTATTTTGCCAGTAGCTACAAAACGCCCATTCTCAAACGTTTGCTTATCTGTTCCGGCTACCGATGAAAAGCGAACATATCCTTTGGCTTCAAAACCAAGGTCGAAAGTACTTAGTTGGATTGCTGGAGTAGATTTAACAAATTTTACTACCAACATTTGGTCGTTGGCAACTCTTTGAATGCCTATTGAGCCTGAGCCAACCAATGAGAAGTAGTCAGCACCTGTATTGATAGTATTAGGTTTGAAATTGACTAAATTAAAAAGTTTATAGTTGCTACTTTCATTACTAAAAGACAAAATGTCCTCACCATTGTCGAGCAATGAAATCATGCTTAAGGTAATGTCCTGATTCGGAAATCCTTTGAATTTCACAAGGTCTTCTTTTTTGATTCTTCCAGCATAGCCAGCACTGCCTGACGGAACGCTCAGTTTCCAATGTCCTGAGGCATCGCTACCAGTTTTGGCATCATAACCAAAATAGATTTTATCGCCAGAAACAGTAGTTTGTAGTTGGGCAATGCCAGCTACATTTAGGCTTTCTACTTTAAAATCGCTAATGTCAAGAAGATTAGAACGTAGCATAAAACTTGAAAAAGGAACATCTATCTTGCCTGTTTTGATGATACCATTTGAAGACGTAATTCCTCCTTCGGTGGGTGAAATAGACCAGTTCTTTACTTCTACACTCCATTTACCTGCAAGATTAAAGGACATCGCTTGCCCAGTAACTGCTTTTACTTGATCAGAGGTTAATTCTATTTTACCGACATTGAGTTTAAAAGCGGATGGATTGGCATTTGGTATTTTACAATCCAAACTAACATCCAAAATTATTTTGCTACCACTTATCGTAGAAGTAGCTGTTTGAGCTTGGGCATCAAAGCCAATAAATTTGAACTTGATAGGGTTTCCTTGCTTGTTGCAAATATTAAATTTGCTCGGAATATCAGGTAAGGACGAAATAATTGGAATGTTACGGTTTAGAACCCCATTGTTATTGATAGCAAAATAAAATTCATTTTCGTCAAACTCTAAATGGCTACTTGGATATTTGAAGGAGTTATCAATAATTTGAGTTAAGCCATTAACTGAACTCGACAAATCCCCACTTTTGGCAATCGACAAATAATAGTCGCTATTAGCTGGAACTGTTTTGGTATTGTAAGTATCATTATAGCGCATTTTTAAATAGCTATGTTGAAGGTTTACTTTTTGAGATACACAAACGGTTTTGTCTCCAACCTTGCTGAATTCGGCACCATAAAATGATACTTTCATATCGCTGTCAAATAGTTTGAACACCATTACATTATCTAGATTGGTATTCACTTGGATTCCTCCTGGTCCTTGAACGGTGCCATTCCCTGTGTTTGTTTTATTGAAAGAAATCGTTCCTCTCACCAACAAATTACCGTTAGCTTGTTTTTGGGCTTGTTCAATTTGAATCGGAAATCCCCATAGTGTGGTAATATTGAAATCACTTTCTTTGATATTGAGTGTTACATTTTTTGCATTTTGAGTATTTACATACACCTCATCACCAATGTAAGCTTTACCATTGTTGGGGTTATAGGTAGCTACCACACGTGCATACGAGGCCGCTTCTGGATAAGAAAGTTTGAAGCTTCCATCTGCTTCACTTTGCGTTGTGTAAGAAACGCCATTGATGCCTGCTGTCATAGATACTTCTGCTCCTTTAACAGGCTGACCATTGAGTATCACTTTGCCTGCAATCTTAAAGCCGTTTTTCAGTATTACATCATCATAAAGCTGGTATTCTCGACTTTCCTCGTTGGTAAAGGCAATGGTCTGTGGTATATACCCCATTTTGGCTGGGGAACTTACTTTCATTTGTAGATAGTTGACAGATACATTTTTGAATTGTGCCTCTACCCAGCCATCTTTATCTGAATAAAATACTTGCCCTAGAATATCTACAGAAGCTTTTTCAATCGCTTGGATGACATTCTTGGTAGTGGTTTTACCATTAGCATTGAGCGTAACAAGTTGCGTTTCGCCCATTACTCTGAATTTGACACGGTGATTGCGTTGATATACTGTAATCTTATCTAGTACTTTTACACCATCTGGAACTGTTACCCAAGCATTTTCCTCAAAATAAGATATATCCTTGGGAATAACATTGACCAATGAAAGCATCTTAGGAATAGCATAGGTAAAATAGATACCAGTATTGGCGGAGGTTTCAACATAAGGTCCTTTCCCAACTTTGACATACGCTCCAACTCCTTTATTTTGCTCATTGACGATTGTGCCTGCAACCAGTCCCTTAGGTGTGAGGGGGATTTCTTTTTGCACCAGCTGTACACCATTTTTTAGGGCTGGAATAGATTCTGTGTATTCGTCTTGGTTTTCATAGTTGTAAGAAGGATGACTGATTGTAAGTGTTGACTCCAGACCAGTTTGTAAATTATTGAATACTACATAGCCATCCTTGTCAGAGTAGGTACTAATAGTTTCTTTAGAAAATAATTTCTTGAAAACCATGGAAGCACTAGCACTTGCAACACCATCGGTGGCCTTGTCTTTTCGGACAACACGATACGAAAGTCGTGGTTTGGCTGGACTCATTAGACGTGTTGTACTGTTTTGGAAATGATTATACTCACTATTGAAAGTATAAGCACCAAAAGCATTATTCGTCTTTTCATTATCCTGAGAAATGATAATCCCTACATAATCTGAAGGGAAATTAGATTTGTCGGATTTATCCAAATTGCCATAAGTATTGTTTGTACCTGAGTTTGGGTTAGATTGTACAGCCAGATAATATACATCCGAGGCTATGCCGGAGTGACGGATTAGTCGCTTGAGTAATACCTTGCCAGAACCATTAGTTACCTCTTTTGAAATGATTTCATATCCCTTTCCATTATTATCACTGGCGTAAGTATTGAGGTGCATACCTTCGTTTTGTGGAACTCCCGCAGGTCTACTTTTCCAAGCGCGCAATAAAAATACATCCATGCCACTCAAGGCACTATTAGGTGATGCCTGATTGGGGTCACTATTAGATTTAACGGCTACTTCGAGACTAAAACTTTGAACCAGCGACATCAGAGTGCCTACGTTTTTGGACTCAAGAGGATATATCTCAATATTGTCGTCGGGACTACAGTAATAAGGGCTTTCGACTACGATGCGTATGTAGCGATACAAATCACCAGTTACGTATGAAGGAAACTCCCCAGAGGTGTTACCAATCGTCATGTTCTTTTTGACGAGTCCCCATTTGGGCATTTTATCAAAATTAATGATCATAGAAAAAGAACCATCATTGGTCGTTTTTCCAGTACCAATGATCATATCCGAATCTGCATATTCGGGTTGTCCACTAAAACTGTAATTGTTGCGAATCACTACCGAAGGAGTACCATCTGGGCTTACTTGATGTTGACCAGAAATATTATAGTTAACACCTTTGGCATTTTTCATAACATACATAACTTGAGCCTTTACGGTTGTATTTGCTAAAGGAGCTAGGTCTGTTTCATTAGGGTCAGAATATTTACTGATGATTTTTCCTGTAAGTGTTGCAGTAGGAGGAAAAGGCGAAATAACAGTTAAAGTTGTAGACTGAGTAACATTCATGTTTTTTGAAAAACTGATAGAAAAAGGCTGAGCATCTTTGATGTCCATTTCACTTGTCCACAAATAATAGACATCATTTTCATCGGCTTTACAAAGAAGGTTTTCGAAAAGAACCTCACCATTATTATCGGTTTTTTCGGTGGCAATGAGTTCATAATTTGAAGATTTTTTGGCAAACAAATCCACATCTTTAGGATCAATAGATGGGCTAGGAACACCAGCAGATGAAAATCGAGTAATCATACCTTCAACAGGTGGACGCACTCCCGAGTAGGAGTTTCCGCCTAAGCCAATGCCTGGGGTGTTATTGCCAATACCTCCGCCAAAACCGTTTGGTACAGTTCCTGAGCCAATTTGCCAACCTCCAGTATTCGAAGAGGAGGAAGCTTTTTTGAGACGATATAAATAAACAGTACGATTTTCTAATATTTCTTTTTTGGAGATATTCTTGTATCCTTCTTGTAAACGAACTTTTAATTTAAAGCCTTTTGCTTCAGTTTTGATAAGTCCTAAATCTATATCTCCGTCCTTGGTATTAAATAAAACGGCATTTGGGTAGTCTTTGTAATAGGGACTATCTGAGACAATTTTGAATATCGTTGTAATAGGCTGTCCTTTAAAAAATTTCCCAGTTGGTTGATTGACTTTGTTAAAGTCGTTTACCCCAAAATCAAAACTTCCATCAGAAAGAGTGGTAGTTTGTGACATAAGTTTTTCATCCAATACACGATAATCGTTTCCTCCTTTGTCAATAACTTCTTGTAAATAAAGTGCTAAGGAAGCATTGGATGCCTTATAAGCAGCTGTTTGCTCAGGGTAAGCATAGGTTAATTTTCCTTTGATATGCCTTTGGGCTACTACCAAAATAGAGTCTTTTTTCCTGAAGGTAAAATCACAACTTTGTTCAGCCACAACTTGGTTATTGTTGGGGTCGATTTGCTGAACTTTCATATTGTACTTATTGCCATTTACGACGCCTATTTTACTGATATCATCTTCCTGAAAATAAGGGTTACTAAGTGTTTTATTTACAACGACACTTTGTTTGCTATCAGTAATTACGAGATTGTAGCGTTCAGGAACTGTAGGTCTTTGGGGCTTCCAGCGAAGATAGAATGCAATATTTATCCCTGCTTTTATATCATCTCCACATTTTTTAGGAACTAAGATTGAGATGGCATTATCAATGTCACGAGCTTTTTGGGTTTGATAGGTAAACTGATATATTTCGGAATAACCTTGATTTCGAAATGATGTGCGCCCCGTTGGGTCTACGGCTTGCACGCTAAAAGCATAACTTCGACCTGCTACCAGCAAAGGAAATGATGGACCGTAATTTAAAAAGTTTACATTGGTTTGTTGCTCCAAGATGTAAGGTGTACCCAAACGCATGATATTGTTTGGGTTCTGACCAGTGGGAAGTTCTTTAATCCTAAAAATATAGCGTGTGCCAGCAGGAGCTTGGGCAGGTACTGTCCATGCAAACTGAATATTTTGTGGGGTGCTTACCATTACTTCTGTTTCATTTTGTGGACGCAAAATGATGGGAGGTTCAATACTTTGAATCGGGAAAGTATTGGAACATCCTAGCGGTTCTTCGTCAGATATAGGGCGAAGTGTGGCAGGGTCATAAGCTCTCAAACACAAACGGTATGAGCCTTCAGGAATAGCGCCTGTACGGATAAGCGTATTTTTATCTATCCCAGAAACCTGAATTTTATTGATGTCAAAAATACGACTAAAGTCATTAGCTGATAAGCGGAGGCTTTGGAGAGCATTTACGGTTAAAGTTGTTTGCCCGACAAAAGGCACTGCTTTTAGTGAAACGCCATTGTCATCGGTTAATTCTCCGCCCAAAACAAACGTGTAGCTTTGTCGAGAAAGGTTTTGTACCAGTATCACAACTTGATTGCTACGAGTTTGTAAATCGGATATTGTTGTTGGATATGGAGGCAACATCGTTACCTGAATTTTTAGCGGAGATTGAGCTTGACTGAGAATACTTACCCATAGGAAAAGCATCAAGAAAAAGTACTTTTTCATAATAGTAAAAGTTTGAGGACTTACTTTTTGAAAAGGGCTACTGCTTGAAAATCAACCTGATGAGGTTGTTTCAAACAGTATATGATTAATATGGGTTTTAGAAAAGAAGATTATAGCTTACCTCGCCTCGTATTTCTGTGTATTTGAGATTGGTACTAGAGGCTGCTTGAGGCGAATTGCTAATCAGAAAACTGTTTAGCGCGAAGCGATGATGTCGATTTACCTGATACGTAGCACCAACATTTCCGTTGATAATAGTACTTTTTTCACCTCCACGGTCGCCTAACAAATAACTCACACTGCCTCTTAGGTTAAATTTATTATCTTTCCAAGATTTGTCAGAACCTAGCGTGACACCATAGTTTTTATCACTCAGATAAGAACCTGTGATAGTGGTGTAATTGAGAGTGCTATAAATAGAAAAATTACTGGCGTTGAAAGAAAGGTTGTAATTGAGAAATATATTTTGAGAACTCAAATTTCTTGATTTACTATCTTGAGAATAGGTATTATTAAAATCCTGCAAATCCATCAGGTTATAGGATAGCATTATAGAATTGGACTGTTTTTCTCCCAAAATTGTATAGCGTGGATTAATCGATAAATTTTGAGTTGTTTGAGTAATTCTGACAGTATCCGAAATCCTGAGTGCGTTTGGTGTCTGATTGTTTGAGTAATTAGAATAGTTGATATCTAATCCTAATTTTTCGGTAAAGTCAGTACTCAAATTTGCCGATCCAATGACTTTTTTGGATTCTGATTTTTTCTGTTTATTTAAGTTATCTCTTTGTAAACCTATACTTCCATTAAATCTGAATTTGTTTTTGAAGATGGAAAATTGTGGGGCAATGGTGATGTTTTCGATGTCGGAATTAAAGAAATAAGCTCCCATCGTTTTGTATTCTGGGTCGATGCGCCTATACTGGAGCCGTAGTCCCCACGACCTACTTTTGTACCGAAGTGCCGTTTGAACAGCCGTGTACAGCTCGGTAGTCCCATTGACCTTGAGTAGCTGGTCGAGTGTGTTTCCTGAAATGGGAAGTTTACTTTTATCGATTTCAGCACTCGAATTAACATCCTTTGTATAGCCACTCGCTCCAGCTTCGGTATCCCATGAGAGCTTTGACGAAAAGGAAATACGCATGTTCAAGCCCAAAGCTAGGTTTTCGGCAGCTGTGGTACTTGACAAATTGGGGTTTCCTTGTTGGGCAGATACATCAAACAGCGCACTTCCCATTTTATCAGATGCTTTGAGGGCACTGATTTCGAAAAAGGTTTTGTCGGTGCCATAACCAATTTTGACAGCCATACCAGTCCTATCGAATGCCACAGGTACTAACGATAGGGTAGTGGAGTCCAATTTGGTAGCTTTGTTGAGCTGACCATACATGAATCCCATTCGGAATTTGCCAGGTGTTAGCTCTATGCCGCCCACCCAACATGGTATGCCCACCCAAGGTAAACTGATTGAAGGATACATTGCGATAGCCGCCATGTAGCGTGAGCCATTTGTAAGTAGGGCTTAGCCCAAATTGAGCAAATGGCTGAGCAATTTTACTTTCCTGATTGCTAAAAGTAAAAGCAAATGGAATCGCAAGCCCATAAAGGTTCAGCGTTGGCGCTCCTGATAAAACGTAAGATGTACTTGGGTATCTTGGCGAGATACCGTTGGCAGAATAGTAAATTCCTCTTAGATCAATATTTCCTGATAGGGAGACTGGCTTTTGTTGAGATAAATTTTCAATGTTTTGTGTGTAGAGAGGTTCAAGAGAGGAAAAATACAGGATAAGTACAACTACTAAACGGCAATTGTTAGAAGTTTTCATAGTAATAGTACGGACTATTGAATATTTGAGTCAATATTACAATTTCTTGAACTATCTAAGAAGGAAAAATCAGGAATCTGAGTAATCGGTATTTAAACTGTAGTTTTTCTTTAAGTATTATGATTGTGAGTGATTTATGTGATTGTGGAAATATTGCTAAGATTGCTTGATTTGTACTTTGAGTTCGATAAAACTACCTTTTCCCACTCTAGAAAGTATAGTAATACTACCACCAAGACTTTCAGCTCGTTTACGCATATTTCCTAAACCATTACCTGCTTTGATGAGATTTTCGTCAAAACCAACGCCATTATCCTTGACGAATAAACGTAGCTCTGAATTTTCAAAACTGATTTCAATGTTTACCTCTGTCGCTTCAGCATATTTGACAATATTATTAATTGCCTCTTTGAAGATCAAATAGAGGTTATATTGTTTGTTCGCTGATAGCTGAATTTCGGGTAAATTTTCAGTTTGGAAATAATAATTGATATTTTTAGGTTCAAAAACTTCTGCCGCAAATTCTTTCATTTTGACTAATACTTCGCCAAAACTATTACTCGTCTGTCTAGTTGTCCAGACAATATCACTTAATGAACGTTGTACTTTTTGAGAACTTTCATTGATACGTTGAACTAGCTCTTTTACAGATAGTGGATTTTTATCTATTTGGTATTCAACAACTTGGCTTAGTATTCCGATACTACTCAATGTGCTACCAATATCGTCATGCAAGTCACGTGCGATGCGGCTTCTGATTTGTTCATTTTCGCGAAGTTGTTGGATTACTTCGGCTTGATACTTTTCTTTTTCTAAACGATAATAGTTGATGCGATACGCTAAGGCAAATGACAGGAGTACGACTTCCAATGCCGAACCTACCTGTAGGGCATTGCGGGTAAAATTGTCGCTTTGTAAAACATTAGAAAGTTGTAAAATAAATATCAAGGCACTCACCAACATCACAGCCCAAGCCACTAAGAAAAACAAGGCTGCTTGAGAACCTTGAATCCAAATATAAATGGCTAAAAATAGGATATACATTACGGCCAAAAAGGCAATACTATGTAAAATTTGTGTGCTCATTGCTCCAGCCCCCAACCAATTGGCCACCAAGAAAAACGTAATAGCAGACAAAAGAATACGAACTGTTTTATACGAAGCAGGAAGGTATTTGTTGGCATCCAAAAAGCTTTCAGCAAACAATAGTCCAAAGCCAATAGCCGCCGAAATAAATACCGAGGTAAAATGGTTGAACCAGATAGCATTGGGCCAAAGATACTCATGGGCAATTCCTTTATTGAATGAGAAAAAACCCGCAAAAGCCAATACATACATGACATAGTATAGGTATTCTTTACTTCGTACTGTCCAGAAAATAAAGAAGTTGAAGATGGCCATAACTAGCATGATACCCAAATAAATACCTTGCATGAGGTCTTTGGGATGGTTGTCTTCAAAGAAAATCTTAAGGGGGGCTACTCTTAAGGGAAATAAGAGTGGTAAATTATTTTGGATACGGATATAATAGGTACACTTTTGGTCTGAATTAAGCTCCAAATCTACCAGATACAAATTGGTTTGTATATCTCTCTTACTTTTATGTTGATAAACACCTAGCCTTTTGTGAGTGATGGTTCCATGATCTACTCGATAAATGGAGATACTATCGAGAACGGGTTCGCCTATCTCAAGATATAAACGTTGACCAGATTTGTTGACCAGTGTAAAGCGTGACCAAATAACCGATTTTGTGATACCGAAATTAGGACTAGCTTGAAGACTTTTGATAAAACGAGCGTCGACATCAGGGCGTTTCAATACATCATATAATGAATACATTCCTTTTTTATCCTCCAGTATTTCAATATTATTTCCAATAGAGAGTGCCTGATTAGGATTTTCAATCACGATTTCTTTTTGAGAAAATGCGAGCTGTGAAGAAAGAATAATCAAAGTTAGAAGTACCCAACGAATCATATTAAAAGAGAAATTAATAGCCTAGTCGATTGTTTAGCATAGTTGTAGTAAAGGAATAGAGCATTTATAAGAAATCAAACCTACGAAGTTACCTGCATTTATCAAAGTATGTACAATAAAAAAGGCGAGAAACTCTCGCCTTTAAAAATTAGATAAGCCTTTTTAGTTCATGGTAAGATTAACAATGTTGCTTGAATGTACAACCTTTTCTCTACCAAGTATATCTCTTACAGCTTGCGCGATGCCCTCTGGGTCAAAACCACACTCTTTGTGTAATTCAATTTGTTCGCCATGCTCAACAATTCTATCTGGAATACCAAGGCGTTTGATTTGTGCCGAATAATCATGGTCTAGCATAAATTCTGCTACCGCCGAACCAAATCCTCCTTGAAGACAACCATCTTCTACGGTAATTACCTTGTCAAAGTTTTGGAAAATCTCATGCAGCATAGCTTCGTCCAAAGGTTTCACAAAACGCATATCATAGTGAGCAGGATTGATACCTTCCAGAGCAAGCTCTTCGCAAGCTTTTACAGCATAGTTTCCGATATGTCCCAGCGTAAGGAGTGCTACCTTTTCGCCATCTTTAACTTTGCGACCTTTTCCAATTTCCATTTTTTCAAATGGCGTTTTCCAATTTGGCATAACACCCTCGCCACGTGGATAACGAATAGAAATAGCTTGCTTTAATTCTTTAAAATCATCCAAAGATGTGGTAAACATGATATTGCGAAGCTCTTGTTCATTCATTGGTGAAAAAACAATCATATTTGGAATACAACGCATATAGGCAATATCATAAGCACCATGGTGGGTTGGGCCATCTGCACCTGCAAAACCAGCTCTGTCAAGACAGAAGATTACTGGTAATTCCTGTATTGCTACATCATGCACCACTTGGTCAAAAGCACGTTGCATAAATGTAGAGTAGATATTACAGAATACTGTCAAGCCTTGTGTAGCCATCCCTGCCGAGAATGTAACTGCATGTTGTTCGGCTATACCTACGTCAAAAGCACGATGAGGCATTGCCTTCATCATAATATTGAGCGAGCTACCTGAAGGCATTGCTGGCGTAACTCCCATAATTTTGGGATTTTGCTCTGCCAATTCAACAATAGTATGACCAAAAACATCTTGATATTTGGGAGGCTGAGGAGTAGCGTAAACTTTCTTCTTAATCTCTCCTGTAATTTTATCAAACTTCCCTGGAGCGTGCCACAAAGTTTGATCTTTTTCGGCTAAAGCATAACCTTTTCCTTTGGTCGTAATACAGTGAAGAATTTTTGGGCCAGGAATATCTTTTAGGTCATTTAAAACCGTTGCTAGATACTCAACATCATGTCCATCGATTGGGCCAAAGTAACGTAGATTCAATGACTCGAATAGATTACTTTGTTTGAGTAAAGTAGCTTTCAGCCCATTTTCGATTTTAGAAACAATTTCTTGTGCTGATTTTCCAAAATTGGACATTTTGCCAAGCAAGTTCCAAACTTCGTCTTTTACTCTATTGTATGTATGTGAAGTAGTAATATCAGTTAAATATTCTTTCAATGCACCCACATTTGGGTCGATCGCCATACAGTTGTCGTTCAAAACAATCAACATATTGTTGGGAATATCGCCAGCGTGGTTCATGGCTTCAAAAGCCATCCCTGCCGTCATAGAGCCATCACCAATTACTGCGATGTGTTGTCGGTGGTTTTCGCCTTTGTATTTTGACGCCACAGCCATACCCAATGCTGCTGAAATTGAAGTAGATGAGTGACCTACCCCAAAGGCATCATAAGGACTTTCTTTGCGTTTTGGAAAACCAGAAATTCCTCCATACAAACGATTTGAATGGAAAGAATCCTTACGACCTGTCAAAATTTTATGTCCATACGCCTGATGACCTACATCCCAAATCAACTGGTCGTCGGGCGTATTAAATACGTAATGAAGTGCAACTGATAATTCAACAACACCAAGTGATGCGCCAAAGTGGCCACCATACACCGATACGTTATCGATGATATACTGACGTAGTTCGTCGCAAATTTGCAACAATTCCGAGCGGTCACGTTTTCTCAAATCCTCAGGGGAGTTGATTTGAGCTAATATTTTGCCTGGTGTAATTTGCATGATTTCGATTGGTCTAAAAGTAGCATTTACTCTACTTGTTTGTTGCTTGGTACGTATCAACTGAGTGTTAAACAATTCAATTGCCTGAAGTATAAACTATGAGGGTTTTAAATTGTTTAAAAAAAATCTAATGGAAAGATTGATCGTTGCGCGGTCCAAATATGGTGCAATTTACGCAATTATTTTGGGCAAATAAAAAAGGGGATGTGTGTATTCAAGCACAACCCCTTTTTGTCGCTAATCTGCGATAGATTTTTCTTTATTTTTGAGAAGCTTTAAATAGCTTTTGTTTTTCTTCTTTGGTAAGACTTTCGTAGCCCGAGCGAGAGATTTTATCTAGTATTTCATCTACCTCTTCTTCGTCAGGAAATCCCGAATGACTGCTCGCTGTGCTACTATAGCTAGCTTCTTTTTGGCGATATGCTACCCGAATCTTGGGTTCATTTTTTCTTTTGAATAATTTTTCAAAAAACTCAATAACTGCTTCAATTGGAGTACTAAAATCTCTTCCCGCTCTGAGTTGTCTAATATAAATATAGCCGAAAATAGCTCCACCCAAATGTACAATTTCTCCACCTGCATTAGCACCAATAGACCCCGCCAGAGATATAATCAACAACAGGAATGCAATATATTTGATGCGTACAGAACCTATTAAAAATAAGAAAAATGAATAGTCAGGTGCTAAAGTTGCCGCCGCAAACACCACTGCCATTACACTTCCAGAAGCTCCAATAATAGAAGTACTTGCTATATTCTGATGATAATAAGGAATAAAATTGAATGCCAATACTGCTAATACTGCCCCAAATATTGCACCAACAATATATAGACCTACGAGTCTTCTACTACCTATATATTCCTGAAGGATTGAGCCAAACCAATACAGCATGAGCATATTAGGAAATATATGAACAATAGGGTTGATGTGATGCAGAAATGAGTACGTAAGAAGCGTCCAAGGTCTAAATAACAAAGTGGTGGGCTCAGGAGAAAGGCTTACATAAGAAAGCAGCGTATAGTATAAATTACCACCTTTAAAGAACAACGTAAAAGTTACAAATAAAAGTAGCGTAAAGATATAGATAGCCACATTCAACCATATTAGCTGAATTAATCCATTGTTACGCTTGGAAAAAGCATCTTTAAAATCATCCAAAATCCCACTCATTGTGATAATCTTTTCAAAACCTATATAATACGGGTCAATTAAATTTTAGCAAAATTAACGATAAAATATTTTGTGTACTCATTAGAAATAACCTTCAGCTGAGTATATTGTTTATCAAGTTGTAATTTATCAATAACGAGGCACAATTTCTAATTGTTGCTCGATGATTTATTATTCGTTTCCTTAATAAAAATTATTACGATTTTTACTCCAAAGTTTTATCAAGATAAAAGCAAAAATCATTCCTCCAATATGGGCAAAATGAGCAACATTATCACCAGGAGTTTTATGTATTCCTCCATAAAATTCATATAAAGCATATAAAGCTACTAAATATTTAGCTTTGATAGGAATTGGTATTGGAAAAACAATCAACTCGGTATTAGGGAATAACATGGCAAAGCCAGCCATTACCCCAAAGGTAGCGCCCGAAGCACCAATGGTAGGAGTGTTGAGTACCGCTCTTAAGCTTTCTTCGGCCACGATAATGGAGTCTTGCAAGGTAATTCGTCCTGAACTAGGTATATAACTATATGCCTCGCTAGGAATACCCATTGGATAGAATTGCTCCAAAAACTTATTAAACATACTCAAATCAGGATGCAAGATATAAGCCCTAGTGGCTTCTTCTAATACAGAGTAATCGTAATATTTCACTCCCATGTATAGAAGTCCCGCCCCGATACCAGTAATAAAGTAAAAAGCCAGAAAGCGTTTTTCTCCCCAATATCTCTCAAGTAAGGGTCCCATGAAAAATAATCCTAACATATTACTAAACAGGTGCATAAAGTTACCATGTACAAACATGTAAGATACAAATTGAATAGGATTAAACCGCTCGGAGGTAAAATAGTGCAAACCAAATAATGAAGTTATCTGATCGTCATAATGTGAATTAAAACTTTGTACCATAAACACTATAACGTTAATAACGATAAGTGTTCTGACAATAGGAGTTAACATTGGGGTTCTCATAGTGCCAAATAAGAGTTATATAGCTAATAAATTAGCAAAATTGTAAGGTTCGTTTAAAGACGGCAAAGTATGAAGTGTTCTATACCTTGAAGACATAACTCAATAACCCAAAACAAGAAGCGTTAGTTTATCATCTCACAAGTTTTTGATAAACTAACGCTTTCTTATTGATTCTATTCTTCGTAAGCCCAATCAATTTTGGTTTTCATGTCCTTAATAACAAGTCCATTGGCCTTGAAATAAGTTCTGATTTGGTCTACTTTGTCGTATTGCTTAGCTTCTTTGTATTCTGAGTAAAGAGTCAGCATTCCTTTTGCAAAAGCATCGATATTGGCATTTGACTCTTCTTTCAAGCCCAATACATCTTCTGTCAATGCTACGAATTTCTCCTGTAATTCGTTGAAGACTTCTTCTCCTAATTGCGCAGGTAATACTTGTCCCATATACAACTGATTAATTTTTTTCAATAAATTAAACAAACCTGCAATGGCTACTGCTGTGTTGAGGTCATCGTTGAGACCATCATAACAGCCTTGGATTCCTTTCTTAACTTCAGTAATTTGTTTTTCGTCTAAAGGAATGCTTTCATCGGCTTTGTAGCTAAGCGTTTTGATAATTCTCAAGCCGTTCATCAGGCGCTTATAGCCTTTTTGAGCAGCTTTTAGGGCATCGTTAGAAAAATCAAGTGTACTTCTGTATTGTGATTGCAACATAAAGAAGCGCACCGTCATTGGCGAATATGCTTGGTCGAGCAATGGATGTGAGCCTGCAAATAATTCAGATGGTAAAAATGAATTGCCTAGAGATTTAGACATTTTTTGACCATTGACCGTTAGCATGTTTGAGTGCATCCAATATCTTACAGGATCTACGCCTGTGCTGCCTTTGGCTTGAGCTATCTCACATTCGTGGTGTGGGAATTTTAGGTCCATACCGCCACCATGAATATCAAAAGTGTCGCCCAAATACTTAGTACTCATGCAAGTACACTCCAAGTGCCAGCCTGGGAATCCATCACCCCATGGTGAAGGCCAGCGCATGATGTGTTCTGGTGCGGCTTTTTTCCATAGGGCAAAGTCTAAAGGATTGCGTTTTTCGCCTACACCATCCAAATCACGAGTTTCTACCAAAAGATCTTCAATCACACGACCTGACAATTTGCCATATTCACCACCTTGTGCATTGTATTTGGCGATATCAAAATACACAGATCCATTCGATTCATAAGCTAATCCTTTTTCGATCAAGGTCTTTGTTGTTTCGATTTGCTCAACAATATGTCCTGTCGCAGATGGCTCGATGCTTGGAGGTAATAGATTAAATTGGGTCAATACATTGTGGAAGTCGTTGGTATAACGTTGTACGATTTCCATAGGCTCTAGTTTTTCCAACTTTGCCATTTTCCCAATTTTGTCCTCACCTTCATCGCCATCACCTACCAAGTGACCTACATCGGTAATATTGCGAACATAGCGAACTTTGTAACCTATATGTGTCAAATAACGATAAAGGGTATCAAAAGTCGTGAAGGTTCTAACATTACCAAGGTGTACATAATTGTAAACTGTGGGTCCACAAACGTACATTCCCACGTGAGGGGCGTTGATTGGCTGGAAAAGTTCTTTTTCTCTAGTGAGGGTATTATATATTTTTAATGATTGCATCTGATTGGTTGATTATCCTATTATGCCATCTTGATGACAGCATCTGATTGAAATTAAAGGTTGTTTCTGGAAAAGCAATGTATCAGAGGCAACATCGAAAATAAGTACTAAGTTCGGTAGGATTAAAGTTCATAAGAGTATAACGCATTGAAATTGATACACAAACTAATTACTTCGCTCGGCTAAATCGGCTTGGTCTTTTACGAAGTACAAAAAGTCTTCCGTTTTTTCGATATATGACAAAATTTCATCTGCCATAAAATCTCCAGCAATATCCTTTTGTAGTACTTGGTATTCTTTAACGAGCATTTTGATAAACTGCTGTATGCTATTGGGTACAGGCTCGCTTTTGATGATATATTCTTCGAAAAACGAGAAGGCTGAGTCTAACATCTTGATTACGATACCTCTTTCTGCAAGTAAACCGCGCATGAGCCATGTACATGCATAATAGCAATGATTGAGAGTGCCACGATAAAAGTCGTTTTGATAAAGATATTTGGCACTTTCGATTTCGTCTTCTGCTCTGAGTATATAATTTTTCATCTTGAGCTTTCCGATAATATTAATGACACAAAACTAATAAAACTTATTGGCTTTCGGTATGAAGTATTTCAATAGAAGGCTTCACAAAAATATCACAATCTGTAGGCTTGTCTGAGCCTGTACCGAATCTGTCCAATCAAATAACGTAAAAAAGACTATCTTTGAAGGATTTTTTCGCCCAAAACTTTTAATCAACAACCAAACAGATGAGGATTTTAGAAGTTGCTAATGATAAAAAGCTTCAAAAAGAGTTTTTAGAGTTTCCAGTAAAATTATATGCCCAAGATACTAACTGGATTCGTCCTCTTGACCAAGATATAGAAAATACCTTTAATCCTGCTAAAAATAAGCATTTTAACCACGGGGAGTGTATTCGCTGGATTTTACAAAGTGATACAGGAGAAACCATAGGGCGTGTAGCGGCATTTATTAATCACGAAACTGCCAAAAATGAAGAACAGCCTACTGGTGGAATGGGTTTTTTTGAGTGTATCGAGAATCAAGAAGCTGCATTTTTGTTATTTGATACCTGTAAAGAATGGCTCGCTAATCGTGGTATGGAGGCAATGGACGGACCAATCAATTTTGGCGAACGTGATTCTTTTTGGGGACTAATGATAAAAGGTTGGGACTATGAACCTACCTATAAAATGCCTTGGACTAAGCAGTACTATATCCAGTATTTTGAGGATTATGGTTTCAAAGACTATTTTCAACAATATGTTTATTCAGCGGGTATCTTGACCTCAAAGACTACTCAGAGTGTCATGGATAAAGCCAACCGTGTTTTTGGTAATCCTGATATTACTTTTAAGCATATCAAGAAACGTGAGCTACCCAAGTTTGGAGAAGATTTCCGTATTATTTATAACGAAGCATGGGCAAAATTTCCAGGAGTAAAGGCCATGACCGAGGAGCAAGGACAAAGCTTAGTTGCTCAGATGAAACCGATTATCGACGAACAATTGATATGGTTTGCTTATGATGGCGACAGACCAATTGCCTTCTTTATCGTAATTCCTGATCTCAACCAAATTGTCAAACACTTGAATGGAAAATTTGGGATTTGGGAAAAAATCAAGTTTATGCTTTTACTTTGGAGAGGTGTTGTGACGCGTACTTGCGGTTTGATTTTTGGCGTAGTACCAGATTATCAAGGAAAAGGCGTGGAGTCAGCTATAGCAATGAAACTTCGTTTGGAAGGTATGAAAGACCCTTTTTTCCAATACGAAACCATTGATATGAACTGGGTTGGCGATTTTAACCCCAAAATGAATCGTTTTGTGTCTCAATTGGGTACAACTCTCGACAAACAATATATTACCTACCGCTATCTGTTTGATAGAGAAAAACCATTTAAGCGTTGTCCGCGTGTGGGTTAATATCAAAATATTGGTTTCCTGTTTTGAGAACTCTCTGGTTTGCAGAGTATTTTGTATCTTTGCCAATTATTCAACTATAACAAAAACTAAATGAGTTTATTAGCTATTGGTTCGGTAGCGTTTGATGCTATCGAGACGCCTTTTGGAAAGACAGATAAAATTATTGGTGGCGCAGGAACATTCATTTCTTTGTCATCTTCATATTTCAAGACACCCGTAAACCTTGTAGCTGTAGTAGGAGAAGATTTTCCTCAAGAATATATCGAATTACTACAAAACAAGGGAATTGATACCACTGGTCTTCAAATCAAACAAGGAGAGAAGTCTTTCTTCTGGGCTGGTCGCTATCATAACAACATGAACTCTAGAGATACTTTGGTAACGGAGTTGAACGTGTTGGCTGATTTTGACCCAATTGTTCCAGCAGAATACCAAGACTGTGAGTATTTGATGTTGGGTAACTTGACTCCTGCTGTACAAAAAACAGTAATTGAGCGTTTAGCAAACCGTCCGAAATTGATTGTCATGGATACCATGAACTTCTGGATGGATATTGCTATGGATGATTTGAAAGCTGTTCTTCAAATGATTGATGTATTGTGTATCAATGATGAAGAGGCTCGTCAGTTGTCTGGTGAATATTCTTTACGTCTGGCTGCTAAGAAAATTTTAGGCATGGGACCAAAAACCTTGATTATCAAAAAAGGTGAACATGGCGCATTGCTTTTCCAAGGAGATAAACTATTCTTCTGTCCAGCACTTCCATTAGAAGAAGTATTTGATCCAACTGGAGCTGGCGATACCTTTGTAGGAGGCTTTATCGGTTATCTTGCTAAGACAGATGATATTAGCTTTGAAAATATGAAGCGTGCAATCGTTTATGGTTCAGCTATGGCGTCATTCTGTGTAGAAAAATTCGGTACAGAGCGTTTGATTGACTTGACTTATGAAGAACTTTTGTCACGTGTACAAGAGTTCAAAGAGTTGGCTGGTTTCGAAGTATAGAAATTATACTCCACAATATTTTCAGGAAACATGAGTTATCCCGAATTTTAGGATCATTCTCCAAGTTTTCATCAAAAAAAAGGCGTTCGAAATTAGTTTTTCGAACGCCTTTTTTGATGCTATATTTCAAAATACCAGCTCTTTAGACCTAAAGTGTTGCGTCTCTACCAGTATTAAAATAATCACTCATACACTCAATTACCACTCACTCGATTATGATACAGCTCCTGAGATAAAGTTTTGTAAATGATTGATCGTATTTTTTTGATCTTCAATAATAAAACGGACCAAATCTCCCATGGATACCAAACCAACTACATGCTTATCGGCAACAACAGGTAAATAGCGGATGTGTTTGTCTGACATAATTTCCATACATCGCTCAATACTATCCTCAAATTTTACCGATGTTGGATTGGCTTGCATGATTTCCGCAACTGTTGTGTCGTGTGAGTTTTTACCCATAATCGCCACTTTCCGCGCGTAGTCTCGTTCTGTAAGCAAACCTTTATATTCGCCATCTTGATACACGATGAGTGCACCAATATTTTTGGAAATCATAATTTCTAGAGCCTCAAAAACAGGTTTATGAGCCTCAATGGTATTGACTGTATTTCCTTTGTGTAAGATGAGATGGGATACTTTTTTCATAACTGTCGGTTTTAAGAATTTGATTACTAATAAATTAACTATCTTCTTTCTTAAAACCAAATTATTCTTTCAAAAATCCATCTTTGTTGTTCAAAATAATAGAAACTACCTATCTTTATTTACCACCGACAGCTACTTCGATAAGCGAAGCTGGGTCGAGATGCTTTTGAGCGGCTTCCAAAATATCCTCAGAAGTGATTTGCTGAATATGTTGGAAATACTGCTGATAAAAGTCAAGAGGTAATTGTTCTGACATAATCACTTTGTAACGATCTGCGATTTCAAATGGCGTATTCAATGAGCCAGCGAATGCTCCAGACATATAATTCCTAACAGTGCTGAGTTCTTCCTCCGAGACAAGTTCGGTACGGAGTACTTGAATCTCTTTTATAATTTCGTCGATAGTTAGTTGAGTAAATTCTTTTTTAACGTCAGTGCCAACAATAAAATATCCATTTTTTGAGAAAGGAACCACATTAGAGCCAATACCGTAGGTAAGCCCTTTTTCTTCACGAATATTCTTCATAAGTCTTGATCCAAAATATCCTCCCAGTACCTCATTTACGATTAACATATTAAAGTAATCTGGATGTGAACGAGTGAATAGTTGTTTCCCCAAACGGATAGAAGATTGTAGTGCATTCTCTTTCTCAATCAAAAATGAAGTTGCATCAAGTCCTCCATCAGTGTGCTCATAGCTTGTTGTATGACCACCACCAACAGGAATACTGCCAAGAATATTGTTTACCACTTCTATCTCTTGCTCTGTGATTTTTCCAGAAAGAAATATTCTGAATGGCTGATTTTGCCAGTGAGATTGATAATACTTTACCAAATTTTCTCTGGTAATGCTTTCAATAACTTCCTGTGTTAAATTAGTACCGTAGGGATGAGTTTCACCAAAAATACTATTTCGAATTTTTTGATTTGCTACAAAGGAAGTTTTCTCTTGATTAACCTGAATGGTTTGTTGTTGGATTTTTTTGATAGTATCTAATTCTTTTTGAGGGAAAATGGAATCTTGCAAAATCTCCTGAACCATAGGTAGTAATTGTCCTAGATGTTTACTCAAGCCATAAAGGACAAAGCTAGCTCTATCTACACTATGCGTAAACTCAGTAAAGGCACCATATTGATCAAAAAATTGATTAATACTTGCGGAGTTATGAGCAGAGGTTCCTTCATTGAGCATTTTAGCAGTAAAAAAAGAAATCCCTTTGTTATCATCAAACCAATTGCCGGCGTTAAAAATTAGCTCTAATTTGATTATAGGTTGCTCGCCTACGTTGATAATATGAAGAGGTAAACCATTGCTCAACGTGACATTTTTTACAGGAGGAATAAATACCTCTTGAATTGTTTGAAATGCAGGAGTAATAGAACGATCTAAAATATCTATAGCCATGTATATGAGAATGCTTTTGGATGAATAAAGTGAAAGCTGAAATTAGTCATTGAAGAGTATAAAAACAAAAAAGACATTTCCGAAGAAATGTCTTTTCTATTAATCAAATATCTTGGAGTCTTAGTTCGCTGATACTTTTGGTGCTGAATTTAAGTTTGCTTGCAAAGAAACTCTAAGTGTGTTGGCCAATGGGCTTCCACTTCCAGTAGGAACCAAGTATGAGAAATCTAAACTATATTTTTTCTCAATTTTGATACCAAAACCAACTGTTGCGTATTTACGGTTACCTTTCCATCCATTTTCGTAGAAGTAACCAACACGTCCAGCAAACATATCATTATACAAATATTCTGTACCGAATGAAACATTAACTTCCTTCAATTCTTCGCTGAAACCACCTGGTGCATCACCAAATGAACCCAAGATACCACCAATAGCAGTAGAAGGCTGAATTAATTTACCATTTGAATCATACTTTGGAGTTGGCACCATCAATTTATTGATATCCAATGTCAAAGTAAGCTTGTTACTAGCATCGATAGAGTTGATAGCAGCAAAACCAGCCTTTAAGTTAGTTGGAATGAAGTTAGATTCATTACCACCATAAGATACACGACCAGAAATGTTTTGGATTGCTACCCCCCAGTTGTAATTCCAAGGCTTATCAGTTTTGGATGTATGGAAAATACCAATATCCGCAGCTACAGAGTTTACTGGTTGAGCAGTAAATGTACCACCTGATGAGTTAGTTACCGTTCCGTTAAACAATGTAGAGTTGATATATTTGATATTAACCCCCAAACCTAGTTTATCAGATAACTTACGAGAATAAGAACCTGTAAGGGCATATTCTTTTGAGTTGAAATTACCTAGAATAGAACCATTGTTATCAGTTTGTTGGAATACTCCCATGTCAAAATAATGGAGAGATAGTCCAATTACATCGCCACCTTTTAATTTTTTGTATCCGCTAACATTTAGGAGAGCCATGTCATTTACCAATTGGCGAAGCCATGGAGTGTATGATAAAGAAACACCAATATCTTTGTTAGAGAAAGGCATTTTACCTGGATTCCAAAAAATTGCATTAGCATCACCATCAGCGTTTGATGTTGCCACACCAGCGTCACCCATACCGGCAGCACGTGCATCTGGAGTTTGAATTAAAGAAGTAATTACCGGTGACGGTGCATTTCTAACTTGAGCTACAACACTTGCAGCAGACATTGTCAATCCAAGCATCAAAGACGCTCTTAGAGCGTTTGTAACTTTTCTAATCATTGTTTTTAAAGTTAAAGTTGTTCGGATGAGGCACGTTCCAAAAGTAATATATTTTTATGCTAAACAGAAGCCATGCCCTAAAATCCTTTACTTAAATTATTTAACGGATACCAATTTGCCGTTTGCTGAAGCCTGATATGATATTGTTCGTGACTTTACAAAAATACGATAAAAGTAAACATCTCTTACAATCCTACCAGAATCTTCTGATAAATCCCAATAAATTTTGTCATAGGGACTCGAAATGTCGTATGCTTGTTGAGAAATCTCTTTGACAAGTGTTCCTCTGGAATCAAAAATTTGGAGAGTAATATCTACATCATCGCCCTCTCTATTGTGCTCAAAACTGAAATATACCTTATCAATGAATGGGTTAGGAAAGGACTTGATATTTTTTAAGGAAGAGATGTTATCTTGGACAACCTTAAATCGCAACGAGTTTTCTGATGAATTATTGTATGTATCCCAAACTTTTATTGATAATTTATGATCTCCCTCTGCGAGACCTTTAAAATCATAGATAATATTGCCTTGTTGGTAGGTATTAAGCGCACTTGTATAGTACTGATTTAGTATTACTTGAGTACTATCATCGAGCGTTAATAGTATTTGATGACCTAAGCCGTCTGTTGCAATATTAATGCCACTTTCATCTTCTAAATCTACTAATAGCCGAGGATTAGGCGTTGTAATATACGTCTCTTTTTCAATTTTTTCATCTAAATATAAATGAATTTTTGGTCCTGTATTATCAACTTTCTGAATTTTACCAGAACCTCCTATCATTGGTCTTTCAAAACCGATTGCATCTGCTAATCCTGTGCTGCTTTGGGCATATAATGAAAACTTTCCTTCCCCATATTGATAATTAATATCCTTCGGTAATACAACAGTTGTTTCAAATCGCCCTTTACTTACAGTAGCAGTGCCCTTGAATAAAATGTTATTGTAATCAAGGTAAACAAATGGGGCATTGTTAGCACCAAGAGTACTTACTTTTTGTGCTTTATCATACAGGATTATTTGTACTGTTCCACTAAACTGTGTGTCGACAATCCCACTATTGGCTCGAACTTTTCCCACAATACGAACCTGTTCCAATGCTTTGAGGGTATCTGTCAGCCCTCTACCTTGTACAAGCATACTGTCGATGGTAATCTTTTGTTGTGGATACAATAACTGCATAGATGGGTCGCCCAACAGACTAAAATTTCGATTCACAACTCCTACGACACTGGCATTCTTTGTACTTCTGACAATATCTCCTAGGCGTTGCGTTGCCTGAGCGTTGGTAGGAAATACATTTTGATAGAATGCTTCGTTGATTAAATAATTTGTACTTTGATAAACAGGACGGGTTGTCGTTAATAGCGCAATTGCTCCTCCTCGATTGCTCAATAGTGCTAATTCGGCTCCTGAAACCTGATTGGGATCATCATACCGACCAAACTGGCAGGTGGCTGTAAGCATCACGGGTAGATTTTTGAGATTGCTCAATTTATCAATATCATTAATCGTTAAAATCTGCTCTTCAGTCCATCCTGTTTCGGCACCATGTCCATTATAATTTACTATCAAAGATCCATTTTGTAGTGCTTGAAAGAGGGCATCTTTAGCTTGAGGACTTCTTTGTCCCTCAGCCAAAGACAATAAGGGATAATTATCTAAATAAATCTTTTGACTTTGATAGGAGGGGTAAAGTTTCTCTACTAGTTGAGAAAAATCTTCTGCATCGCCTTGATGTAGGTTGCCATCGCCATTATCTGCCACAAAAGTGATTTTTGAACGCCAATCTCCTGCTTTACTACTATTGTGATAAGAGATAAGCTTGGTCACTATATCATTTGCTTCTGCCTTGGTTTTCACAGGTAGACGACCTACGCCAATATCGAGGGTATGATTACCATTGGCATTTTCTTCCCAATCTCCTTCCTCTGCTTCCAAAAATCCAAAGTAATCGTCGGATGCATAGCTTAAGATAGGGTGTAGCGATTCTCTACTTTGATAAGCAGGTATATAGATATTTTTGACCTCATCTCCAACGACCTGACTTCGTCTTTTGAAATCATAGGACGCATCACCTAACAAGAGTAAGTATTTTAGTTTGGTTGGATTTTGATCGTATAAGTATTTTACAAAATCACGAATCGCTGTAATGTCTTGCTTCCCAGAAGAAAATTCGTTGTAAATACTTTCTTTGGTCGCCACTACTACATCAAGTTTATCATGGCTACGTCTGAAGTTTGCCAAAGCTTCAGCACTATTTTGAATGGATACTCCACAGACAATTACCAAATCTGGCGTTTTGAGTCCATGCAAATTTTGATTATCTATTTTAGTACTAAAAGCGGGTTGCAGTGCGCTTGATTCTCTAAAAAGAATATATTCTTGCAAATTGCTTTGTGTTCCTGAAATGGTCCAACCTTCGCTATTTTGAGTTAGTGTTTGATTCACAGGAACAGTAGGATTGGTAATATTCCAGACAGAAAGAGTGTTGTCGGTATCCGAAATTTGCCACTGAAAGTCTTTATATTGAAGTTGCTCAAATGCCCTAAATCGTAGGGATGTTGCGTTGTTGAGCTTGATATTCCTTTTGAGTTGGATACTCAGAAAATTCAAAAAGGCACCACCCGATGTAAGATTTTTTCTGTCGAAAGTCAATCCTACATTAATGACATCCGAAGTAACTAATCCACTATTGATACTAAAAATATTTTTTGCTGCTTTTCCTTTATAATCATAGGTACTTGCCGTGATACCATCCATATTTTGTGTGCCCACAGCTTGATTATTCATCGTAAGATTAAAAGCTGTCGTGCCATACGAGGTATTGAGTACCGACGATGTTAAGGATATTTGCGAGTTACTGGCTATGCCTTGACCGACAAAACTAAAAACCTGTTGACTATTGGCGATAAATTCCTCTCCGTACCACTCTTGTCCAGAACCTGCAAATGGGGCTTGCGCCAAAATATTACGTTTATCTATTTCATGAAATTGATAATCATCAAAAAGGCGAATCGTATTGGTAGACTTAACATCTGTAGCAGTTTTAATTCTTTGTCCATTACCACTCGATACAGTCAGAAAGTAATAGGTTGTGTCGGAATAAGTATTGATTTGATGAGAAATTTGCTTCTGAGCATTATCAAAAATCAGTTGCTGGGGTGCTTCTCCATAAAAAAGAATATAATCTGTATCATCCCACTTACCATCTTGTTCGCCTCGAACCAAAATTGCGTTTTCAATTAAGTCGCTAGGGCGATAGGTGCTATTTTTTTGAGGTAACATTTTACCACCATTACCATATAATTTAAGATTCTGTGGTGTGATTTGACTCAAAGACCATCCTGCTTTGCTTAAAATGTCTTTATCAATTTTATATATACCACTTTGTGTAACGCCAACTTTTATCCAGTTACCCTCCGAAAGTACGCTTTTTTGAGCTATGCCTTCATTAGTATAAATTATTAAAACTATCAAGATTAATGCCTTCAACCAGTTTTTCATCTTTTTTCTATTAGCCTTCCTTTCTATTTATAACAATTTGACTAGCGCATTCGCTGCTACTACATAACGTTTTCCTGTTGTAGTTTCGGTACATAAAAAGCGAGTTCTTCTAAGTTCACCTTTTACAAAGCTTCTACCATTGACAATAAAACTTTTACCTACTTCAACTTGGGTTAAAGGAATATGTTCATCGAGAAGAATTGGGGTATCAAATGCTCGGAGCGCATTACTCAAAGGAATACAACCTTGTGTACTTGCAGAAGGGTTTTCTAAATAGGCAGTTAATGGAGATAGAATACTATCAGGAAAAACTTCTGTGTTGAGGATTGGGAGAAATAGCTTTTTGAACATCATCTTCCATTCTTTCCCGTGAGGCTCTTTACGGCGTTTGTAATGTGTAAAAGTTACTAGATGCGCTACTTCATGGATATAGGTAATGGTAAATGCGTATGGATTGAGATTCTGATTAACGGTTATCTGATGACCACTTTCACGACGAAAAGAATAATCACCTAATTTGGAGTTGCGAGGACGAGTTATCTTAAAATGGAATTGATGTTTTTTCCAAAGTTGGAAACAGTAAGGTACAGCCTCAGTGGGAAAATACTGTTGAAAGGTGGCGTAATCGTTTTTCATGACTCTAATATACAGAAAAACAGAAGGACTATAAAAGTAAAAAGCCTCATTCTAAATGAGGCTTTTCCAAATTTCTTTCGAAATCGTTCAGGAATACTAGTGAGCAGCAGGAGCAGCAGCAGTATCAACAGCAGCTGAATCAGCAGCAGCAGTGTCAACAGCAACAGTAGTATCTACAGCTGTAGCAGCTGAATCAACAGCAGTAGTTTCAGCTTTCTTCTCTGAACAAGCAGCCAATGACATCATACCAGCTACTAATGCGAATGCGAACAATTTTTTCATTTCTTTTGTGGTGTTTAAGGTTTGAGTTACAAAGTTAAGTACAACTTATATTCCCTCCAAGTTATTGAGCAATAATTTTAATTAATTTTTAATAATTCCTGATAAATTCTTTATTTATTACTTTATTTTATTTGAATAGTTATAATATTTGCTTGTAACCATCTAGTAAAAACATTAGAAAATTTTAATTTTTGCCTTTTAAGACACTAATTATGATGTGTTTACATCTTGATTTTGTGATATTTTTAGGGTCTTTAATTTTTCAAGAGCTTTTCAAGATAAATAGTGATGCAAATCTTGATACTGGATAAAATATAAAAGTCCCTACTGAACATTTACCAGTAGGGACTTTTTAATGATAATTATCGAATGAACGCCTTGAGTCTGTTATAAAAACCAGTACTTCTAAAAGTGAAGGTTTTGTGCATGATGTAGTTAAAAACAAAACTAAATCCCATGCCTACAATTTGACATCCTAGCTCATTTGGATTAATACTTTTTTGTAAAATGGGCAAAGTAAATGTTCGCTCTCCTAGCATTTGATTTACGAATGATAGTGAAGCTACTGCAAAAAACCAAGTTACTCCCCACGAGCCAGCAGCTACCATCATGAATTTGACCATTTCACGACGTGTTTGATTTGAGTTTCTTGCATCAAATGCAAACATTTTTGTGAGTGTGAATCCTACAAAAAAGAGATAATATATCCATAAGAAACAGATGCACCATAGGTTAAATCAAACTGATTTCTTAAAATACTACCTGACACTAATTGAACTACTGCTCCTGTACCTGCTACGAGAAAGTAAGCAATGAAATCTTTCTTGTTAAGCAGTTTTGATTGTTTTTGTTTTGACACTTTTAGAAAATATTTTTAACAAGATCTGGAGCAATACCCAATAGGATTGTCAAGGCTGTTGTTATAATCAATGTAAGTTTATAAATCGGAGACAATTCAATTTTCTCTAAATCACCTTTCTTCAAATAGGCTGCAATGATTGGCTTAAAGTAGTAATAAATACCAACAGTAGACATCAAAATCGCTACAACTGCAATTGTTTTGAATAGACTAGATACATTACTAAAGGCATCTGCGAAAATAAAAAACTTACCAAAGAACCCTGCCGTAAGTGGAATACCTGCCAAAGACAACATTGATACCGCTAAAGCAAATGCTAGTAGTGGATTGTTTTTAGCAAGACCATTTAAAGCATTAAAGCTTTCGTCTGTTTTACCTGTTTTAGCCTGCGCTTCAGATACTGCCATTAATACTGCAAATGCAGAGATAGTAGCAATTGAATAAGCCAAAGAATAGAACAAGATTGAAGAATTAGTAGTTGGAGTTTTGGCCAAAACGGTAATCAATAAATAACCAGCGTGTGAAATACTTGAGTATGCCAACATACGCTTGAAACTTTGTTGATAAACAGCCGTAATATTACCAATAAACAAAGTCAAACATGTAATATACACTAATGGATTACCCCACAAACCATACACCGCTGGAAATGAAATTGAAAGTAGACGGTAAGTAGCAGCTACACCAGCCGTTTTTACAACCGTCGACATGAATGCTGTAAAGATGCTTGGCGCTCCATCGTATACATCGGGCGTCCAGAAGTGGAAAGGAGCTGCCGAGATTTTGAATAGTAAACCAACGAAAATCAAAATGATACCACCGTAAAGAATAGGACCATAAGGATTCAACATGATATCTTGTAATTTGGCTTGATTAACCATATTGCCTATTCCATTGATATCGAAAGATCCTGTTGCTCCATAAACCAATGCAATACCAAATAGCATAATACCAGTAGCAAACGACCCCATCAAGAAATACTTAAGAGCTGCTTCGTTTGATCGAAGATTACGTTTATCAGATCCTGTAAGTACGTACATCGCAACAGATAGAATCTCGATACCTACGAATAACATAAACAAGCTTTGAAAAGTAACCATCATAATGGCTCCCACCACTGAAAAAAGCAAAATCGCATAATATTCAGCTGGGTGAGTATGCTCTTCATCTTCCCCAAAACCACGTGAAATTGCTACAACCAATGCCGTTGCTACCAAGATAATAGAGGTAAAGTTGATAGAAAGGTTATTAGTCTTGAGCATATTGTGAAACCAATAGTACTCATGATTCCAGTCGGCTAGATTTAGCCCTAGAGCTATCAGAACGAATAGGAGGGTGGCTGGCAATAAGATTTTACGGTTGTTCAAAAACCCTAAAAACAAATTGGAAATACCAAAGAGTGATAAAGCTATAATTGCGTTCATATCTGCTATATCCTAAGTCTGACAGCAGAACCATCAGACTTGATTAAATTTCTTACTTATTTATGATTGATAACAATTGACTTACCGCAGGCTCAGAAGCTTTCAGTATGATATTAGGCACAATACCTAATACAATTACTAATGTTGCAATTGGCAATAAAGTAGCTCTTTCTGTCAAGCCAAGGTCTTCAAATCCTTCAGTCAATGAAGTAGTTGTTCCAAACATTGATTTTTGTACTAAGCGTAGCATATACACTGCACCAAGGATAATTGTAAGTCCTGCAACTGCCCCCATCCAAGCGTTGTACTCAAATACGCCTTTCAATAACAAGAATTCACCAACGAATCCATTTGTTAATGGTAATGCTACTGAGCCCAACATGATGATAATAAATAATACCGTCAATTGTGGGGTAGTTTGGGTAATACCTCCTAAGCTAGATAATTCACGAGACTTGGTACGTTGTTGGATGATTTCTACGACGAAGAATAAACCCACTACGTTGATACCGTGCGCAAGCATTTGAATTAACGAACCTTGAATACCGTCTAAGTTGCCAGAGAAAATACCTGCTGCCATAAGGCCAACGTGTGCGAAAGATGAATAAGCAATCAAACGCTTCATATCTTTTTGCTGAATGGCGATGATTGAACCATATACGATTCCGATAATGGCCAAAACAACAGCAACTGTCCCCCATGCTTTAACGCCTAGTGGTGCAATTGGTAACAATAAACGAATCAAACCATAAGTACCCATTTTCAACATAATACCTGACAATAACATTGTACCAGCCGTTGGAGCTTCAACGTATGTGTCTGGTTGCCATGTGTGGAATGGGAATAAAGGCATTTTGATAGCAAAAGCTATAAAGAACGCCCAGAAGATAAAGCCTTGTTGAGACGCATCAAGTAATCTCGCTGTTTCGTACAATGCTGTAATTTCAGAACTATGTGTTGGCGTTTTGATGTACAAATAAACCAAAGCTAACAACATAAATAATGATCCGAAAATAGTATAAACGAAGAACTTGAAAGTTACTTTGATTCTATTTTCACCACCCCAAATTGCTGCAATGAAGTAAATTGGGATAAGGGCTGCTTCGAAAAAGAAATAGAACAAGAAAGCATCTTTTGCAGTGAATACACCTACTAAACCCGCTTGCATAAACAAGATGAGTGAGTAGAATGTAGATGCTTTTTCGTAGTTGTTTTGAAAAGTTGATAGAATAATAAAAGGCACTACCAACGTTGTAAGGCTCACCAAAATAAGGCTGATGCCATCGATACCCACTGAGAATTTGATGCCTGCTGATGCAATCCAATTATACGATACGCCAAACTGGCTGGTAGCGTCTGGTACAAAAGCAAAGAATGTATAAGCTCCTAAAGCTAGCTCGACTAATGCGGCTACCAAAGCTATAACTTTCGCATTTTCTCCTTTCGTGCTAAGGGTCAACAACCCTGCGATAATGGGAAGAAGTATGAGTGTAAGTGTTAACATTATAAAAACGTTATCTGTTAATCATTCTATTTAGAAAAACTGTTCTGAAAACAGCTGAATACCTTCGGGGAAATATTAACCTAAAATGAAGATTCTTAAACCCCAAATCAACATGACAGCAATCGAAATTACCATAGCGAAGATGTAATAGCCTGTTGTACCATTTTGTACCAAACGTGCTTCGCCAGCAATGCCTTTTACTAATTTGCCAATTCCTTCAACAATCAAGTCGATAACCAAGAATTCAACAAATGAATAAAATGCATTCGAAAGTGCTGTGATTGGTTTTACAAATACAGTATCATAAAGTTCGTCGATATAATATTTGTTATAAACCACTTTTTGAAGACCTGTCTCAGTACCATCTGCGTCTGGAACAGCCTTTTTACTCACATAAATCACATAAGCAACAGCTGCTGAAACCAAAGCTGCTATCACAGAAATAATCATCAACATTTTTTCTGTAGCTTCGTCTGGGGCATGAGCTTCCACATGACTTTGAGCAAACAATGGCTCCATGAAAGTGGCAAGACTTGCATGTCCACCAAAAATATGTGGTAAGTTAAAGAAACCACCTGCTGCCGAAAGTACTGCCAAAATCATTAATGGCGCTGTCATGGCAATTGGTGATTCATGCAAATGATGCTCTTGTTCGTGAGTTCCTCTAAATTCTCCGAAGAATGTCAAGAACAATAATCTAAACATATAGAATGATGTCATCATAGATCCTGCCAATGCCAATACCCACATCAATTTGTTGTGCTCGTATACATGAGCTAAAATTTCATCTTTTGAGAAGAAACCTGCAAATGGAGGAATACCAGAAATTGCAATTGTAGCAATCAAGAATGTAATGAATGTAATTGGTAATTTTTTACGCAAACCGCCCATTGAACGAATATCTTGTTCATCTGACATCGCATGAATTACTGAACCTGCACCCAAGAACAACAATGCCTTGAAGAATGCGTGAGTCATTACGTGGAAGAAAGAAGAACTATAAGCCATGACGCCTAAGCCCATAAACATATATCCTAACTGCGAAACAGTTGAATAAGCCAGTACTTTTTTGATGTCGTTTTGTAACAAACCAATTGATGCTGCCAACAATGCTGTTGCTGTACCTACCCATCCAATCACTTCAAGTGTTTCTGGTGAAAGGCTATACAACACATTAGAACGGATAATCATGTAGATACCCGCAGTTACCATCGTTGCAGCGTGAATCAAGGCTGATACAGGAGTAGGACCCGCCATCGCATCTGGCAACCAGGTGTACAATGGAATTTGAGCTGATTTACCCATGGCTCCTACAAATAACAAAAGCGTGATGTACATCAACGTTTTGTCACCTGACTCATAACCACCTTCAGCTACTTTGCTAAATACGTCAGCGTACTCAACGGTGCCAAAGTGTGTGATAATAAGGAAGATACCTAATAAAAAGCCTAAGTCACCAATACGGTTCATAATAAAGGCTTTGCGAGCTGCATTGCCGTAGTTAGTGTTTTTGTTCCAGAAACCGATCAATAAATAAGAACATAAACCTACGCCTTCCCAACCGATAAACATTACCACGTAGTTTGAACCCAATACCAACAAGAGCATGAAGAACAAGAAAAGGTTTAAGAAAGCAAAGAACTTTCCAAAACCTTCATCGTGGTGCATATAACCAATTGAGTATATGTGAATCAAAGAACCAACTCCTGTGATAATCAACAACATCAACAAGGACAATTGGTCGATTTGAAATGACATCGAAATGTTGAGATCTCCGATGGTAATCCAGTCGAAGATATGAGCAACTTCTGGCTGTCCAGAAAAGTTGAGGAACAGACTAAGCGCACAGGCAAATGAAGCCAACGCTGCTGCCGAGCCAATTACACCAACTAATGATTTTGGTACACGACGGAATCCAAGCCCGTTGATTAAAAAACCAATTAGTGGAAAAAGGGGGATAAGTACTGCTAATGACATAATTTTTAGAGCTATAAGCAGTGAGTCTTGCTGTAAATGATTTAAAACAAATACTCACACCTGATAATTACCACTTTAATTTATTCAAAATACCTACATCAATTGATTGAATATTGCGATAAATCATCACAATGATGGCCAAACCTACCGCTACTTCGGCAGCCGCCACAGCCATAATAAAGAATACAAATACTTGCCCAGTTGGGTCAGCTTTGTACGAAGAAAAGGCTGCTAAAAGAAGATTGGCTGCATTTAGCATCAATTCGACTGACATAAAGATGATGATTGCATTTCGGCGTGTTAATACTCCAATAATGCCGATACAAAATAAAGCCGTACTGAACCACACATAGTTGTTCAGAGGAATTTGTCGGATAACGTCAGGTATTTGTTGCATAAGTCTTTAAGTTTGGTGGATAGATGAAGTCTATCTCTTTTGTTTTTGTCAAACTAAGAAAGAATAGATTCGTCTAAACATTCAACTTTAAATGGTTAACCTCGAAGTGCGAGGCTCATTTATAGTTCTTACAGTTTTCGGAAAATTCGGGGCAAAAATAAGGAATATGTTTGAAAAGTCGCTAAAATATGAACCAAATACAAGCGGTTTTTCATTATAATTATTTTCCCTATTAACGATTATTAAAAGCTCGTAACTTTATCTCGGTAAGTTTTCGCTTAGTATCAAGTGGAAAATCGCCTTTCATCATCCAATCATAATACGATGGCTCGTCCTTAAGTACTTGTACTACAGGCTTTCCAGCGTGCTTTCCAAAGTTGATTACTTCTACGCCTTCACGATTGAACACAATTCTTTGCGCAAAATCTACCAGTTTGGCAGAAGTTAACTCATGAAGTGCATCCATATCATTTTTGACAGGGACGAAATCTTCCCCTTTCTCGTTTTTGATGACGACACCTTCGTATCGTTTAACTTGGGCATTCAAAATTTCCAACGTTGCAATCGTATCCGCTTCGGCTGAGTGCGCATCAATAAGCTCTTTACTACAGTAGAACTTATAAGCCGCCGAAAGGTTTCGTGGTTCCATCATGTGAAAAATCCTTTGAGCATCGATAAGGCGACGGTTTTTGACATCGAATTCTACATCATTGCGCAAAAATTCTTCAACCAACATTGGTACATCAAAGCGATTCGAGTTGAAGCCCGCTAAGTCACAACCCTCCAAGAATTGAGCCATAGATTTGGCAATTTGCTTGAATGATGGCTCATTGGCAACATCGTCATCATAAATACCGTGGACCATCGATGACTCCACTGGAATTGGCATTCCTGGATTGACACGACGAGTTTTGACCGTTACTGTCCCATCAATATTTGCTTTGGCAATACTGATTTCGACGATACGGTCTTTGATAACATTCACGCCTGTTGTTTCCAAATCGAAAAAGGCGAGTGGCTTGCGAAGGTTTAATTGATGTGTAAGCATAAGGCTAGCCCTCAGGTGAGATGAGGCTCTGCAAAGTTAGAGAAAATATAGTTGATTCCTGTGTTGGGTTTCACTTCTTATTTCTATTTTTGGCAAAACATAACAAAAAATGAGTATTTTCAGTTATTCTACTAAATCGATTTTGTACAACGTTTGTAGTTTACAGTTGGATTAAAATAGCTTCATAGATGATACTTTATCTGAAGTTTATTTAGTAGATAGAGACCCTAATCAATAAAGTTATCTTCAATGTTAAGTATAAAAATCTCATAGAGTTGAAGATACTTTTTAGCGATATACAATAAGAATGCTCTAAAACACATTGAGAGTTATATCCTGAACAAAAAATAAATGTTCGCATAGATAGAATTTGACAATTCAAATTCACCAATCATTATTTATCACCCTTAGTATCCAGCTTAGTAGTTGGATTAAAGTATGACCACAAAACAGTTTATCCAAGCTTTAGAAGAAGAATTTCAGCAACAACAATACGGGCAATCGCCGGTTGAACTTTATGAGCCTATTCGTTACTTGATGTCTTTGGGAGGCAAGCGTTTACGCCCACTTATGACCTTGATGTCGACGGCTTTGTTTACAGACGAATGGCAAAAAGCCATCAAACCAGCAACCGCAGTAGAAGTTTTCCATAATTTTACCCTAATGCACGACGATATTATGGACAAAGCGCCCTTGCGTCGTGGAAAGCCCACCGTTCATGCCAAATGGAATGACAATACTGCTATTCTTTCAGGAGATGTGATGTTGGTACAAGCCTATGAGTTGATGCTTTTTGTAGAAGATAAAAACTTGAAAAAAGCATTACAACGCTTCAATCGTACGGCGGCCGAAGTATGTGAAGGACAACAGTTTGATATGAATTTTGAGACTCGTGAAAATGTGACGGAGGACGAATATATCGAAATGATTCGCCTGAAAACTAGCGTACTTTTGGGTTTTGCCCTCGAACTAGGCGGAATCATTGGTGGCGCAAGTGATAAAACTTGTCAAACATTATATGATTTGGGTATTAATATTGGTTTAGGTTTTCAGTTGAAGGATGATTTGTTAGATGTTTATGGCGACCCAGCTAAGTTTGGTAAGCAAGTGGGAGGTGATATTATTTCTAATAAAAAAACTTATATGCTGATTGAAGCACTAGGTCAAGCTACTGGCGAAACTAAAACACAGCTTGAATATTGGTTATCCTTAAAAACTTTTGACCCGGCTGAAAAAGTAAACGCCGTGAGAGGTATTTATGACAAACTTGAAATTCGCAAAATGGCTGAAGCTAAAATCAATGACTATTTCCAAAAAGCCTTTGAATTGCTAGATAGCCTAAAAGTTGAAGCTGAGCGTAAAGCGGAGTTGAGGGCATTTGCTAATATTTTGATTGATAGAGAAGTTTAGTTTAAATTTGTAGAATACGGCTGTTGTCCGTAAGCTATGGGCTGTAGGCTTTTGGCTTATTTTATTGATAAAACTGGTAGTTTTAAAGAAGCTCCTGAGTTTCATAGAGTCTATACACTCAATATTCAAAAACTTTATGAACAGTCGGACCTGGTCTGACTGTTTTTATTTTTATTTCTAACAAATGGCAGATTTATCTCTAAATGAAGTACTAATCCTGATTACAGCGTTGGTTAGTATTCTCGCCTTTCGTAATTACGAGCTTATGGATAAGCTTGTTTTGAATCCCTATTCAATTAGTCGCCGTCAAGAGTATTGGCGTTTTGTAACTTCAGGTTTTGTTCATGCAGACTTTGGTCATTTGTTTGTAAATATGTTTACCCTGTATTCTTTTGGTAATATGATGGAGCAGATTTACAATCAAATTTCACCCGGGAATGGTGCTTTGCTCTATTTATTGCTCTATATCGGAGGTATCATTGTTTCGGATTTACCTACTTTTTTTAAACATAGGAATCAATTTAGTTATAATTCTCTTGGTGCTTCAGGTGGTGTATCTAGTGTGTTGTTTGCTGCTATTTTGTTTGCACCAACTCAAAGCCTTTATATTTTTGCTATTTTACCCATTCCTGCCATTGTTTATGGATTTTTGTTTACAGGCTATTCTATTTATATGTCCAAAAGAAGTATGTCGAACATCAATCACGATGCACATTTGTATGGCGCTTTATACGGTGTAATCATTACAATTATTATCTATCCAAAAGTACTTATGATTTTTACAAATCAGATTTTACATTGGGGAGGTGGGCTTTAAGTATTATTGGTGAATTTTGAATGCAAATATTTATACTCACAACTCTTCACTCAAAATTCATCACTCATAGAACCCTTCAACTATCTGAGTACAACAAACAGAATAGATTGTTTCATCATTAAGATTTATGCAAAAAAGGAATATTGCTATTTTAGGTTCGACAGGTTCGATTGGCACACAAGCCCTCGAAGTAATTCAGGCGAATCCTACTATTTTTGAAGTAGAAGTACTTACAGCTCAAAGTAATGCTCAGTTGTTGATTGAACAAGCCCTCGCTTTTCGTCCCAATTGTGTTGTGATTGGTAATGAATCACTTTACAGCCAAGTTTTTGATGCCCTCGACCCATACGGAATTAAAGTATATGCAGGCGCACAAGCCCTCGAGTCGGTTGTACAAATGGAAGCAATAGATATGGTATTGACTTCGATGGTAGGATATGCGGGCTTACTTCCAACAATCAAAGCTATCGAAGCTGGCAAACATATTGCTTTGGCTAATAAAGAAACTTTGGTGGTGGCGGGTGAGTTGATTACTGCCTTGGCACAACAAAAGGGTGTTAATATTTATCCTGTCGATTCTGAACACTCGGCTATTTTTCAATGCTTGGTAGGGGAGTTCCATAATCCTATCGAAAAGATTATTTTGACAGCATCGGGTGGTCCTTTTAGAGGAAAAAAACGTGAAGAATTAATTAATGTAACTAAAGCTCAAGCTCTGAAGCACCCTAACTGGGTGATGGGTGCTAAGATTACGATCGACTCGGCTAGCTTGATGAATAAAGGTTTAGAGGTAATTGAAGCAAAATGGCTTTTTAATCTTAATGCTTCTCAAATTGATGTGGTGGTACATCCACAGTCTATTATTCACTCGTTGGTACAGTTTGAAGATGGCTCTATCAAAGCTCAAATGGGTTTGCCTGATATGAAACTCCCTATTCAGTTTGCATTGGGTTTTCCAAACAGACTAAAATCAGACTTCCCTCGTTTTGATTTCATTAATTATCCAAATCTTACATTTGAGCAACCTGATAAAGAAACATTTCGTAACTTGCAACTAGCATTTGACGCAATGGCTCAGGGGGGAAATATGCCTTGTATCTTGAACGCTGCGAATGAGATAGCCGTGGCTGCCTTTTTGGAAGATAAAATTGGCTTTTTACAAATGTCAGATTTGATTGAAACTTGTATGGCAAAAGTTCTGTTTATCAAGCATCCAACTTTGGATGATTATATCCAAACAGATGCTGCAACGAGAGTATTTGCAAGTGAAAATCTCTAAGAGTTTATCCACAGGAGAAATAGGAATGTAGATAAAAGTATCGAAAACGAACTTTCTCAGCTAAATTATATTTTTAAAACCTTAATAGAAAACAGTATTGGTCTGACAAGTTCAGACTGGGGCTAAAAGCTAAACAATGGAAGGACTAGTGAAGGTTGGACAACTCATTTTGGGTTTGTCAATTTTAGTAAGTTTACACGAATTTGGGCATTATATTACTGCCAAATGGTTTAAGATGCGAGTAGATAGATTCTACTTATTTTTCGATTTTCTTTTTCCAATACCTACTTTATTGAATTTTGCTTTGTTCAAAAAGAAAATTGGCGAAACAGAATATGGTTTAGGTTGGTTTCCGCTCGGTGGTTATGTGTCAATCGCAGGTATGATTGACGAGACACAGGATGCGTCTAAGCTTTCGGCTACTCCTGAGCCTTGGGAGTTTCGTGGAAAACCCGCTTGGCAACGATTGATCGTAATGTTGGGTGGTATTATCGTCAATGTAATTTTAGGGGTATTAATCTTCTGGGGTATTAGTTTCAAAGAAGGTAATAACTATATTTCTAAAGCTGAGCTAAATAAAGAAGGTTTGTACGCTGGAGCACTCGGTAAAGAAGTAGGCTTTCAGTTAGGTGATAAGGTATTAAAAGTAAATGGTGAAGACTTCCATAGTTATACTGATATTGCTGGTGCTATTTTAGAAGACAAGACGGTTTATACAGTTGATAGAAATGGGAAAACGGTAGAAATCGTTATTCCAAGTGATTTCTTGAATAAGCTATCTGACCAAAAAGGAGAATTCATCCAGCCTTTATACAAATTTAAAGTAGCTCGTGTGGCTGAACCAAAAGAAGCCTCTTTCTTAGACAAACTTTTAGGTAATCCAGCGCCAGCCCCTGCACCAGCTTACACAGCAGGGATGAAGGATGGTGACGAAATTGTATCGATTAATGGCACTCCAGTGAAATACTTCCAGACTTTCAAGGAGGAACTTCAAAAGTATAAAAACAAACCAGTAACCTTGGCTATTATTCGTGCTGGTAAAGCGGATACGCTTCGTATGACTACTGCTGAGGATGGTACTTTAGGTTTTTTCCAGAGTATTTGGTTCAAAAATCACATGAAGATTATACCTTGGGGCAAGCTTTTGTGGTAGGAGCTGGCAATGCATTTGATGTAGTGTGGAAAAATATTCAAGGATTTAAGAAAATTTTCTCAGGTCAAGTACGTGCTGACAAAGCTTTGAGTGGCCCATTTGAAATTGCCGACATGTATGGTTCACACTGGGATTGGTTAAATTTCTGGAGCTTGACAGGCTTACTTTCAATGGCATTGGCATTTATGAATTTATTGCCAATTCCTGCTTTGGATGGTGGTCATGCTTTATTCTTGTTGTTTGAAATCATTACAGGACGCCCACCATCAGAAAAATTCATGGAGCGCGCTCAACAAGTAGGAACCGTGATTTTACTTGGTTTGATGGTATTCGTTTTAGGAAATGGCCTTTTCAAAAAGCTTTTCTAGCAATAACCAATTTATACATTCAACAAACGTATGTTAATAAAATCAAAAAATATATTCAAAAACCTGTGAGATTCTCTTACAGGTTTTTGCTTTTGGGCGTAATGCTATCGCTCGGATTGATGGCTTTCAAAAAGCACGCTTTCCATACTAGCATTACTGAAATGCGTTATAATGCAAAGGAGAAAAGCTTTGAGATAAGTTTGCGTGTTTTTAAGGATGATTTAGAAACAGTATTGACCAAAGAAAATCAAGGCAAGAAGATTGTATTGGACAAAACTGAAAAGTTTGACCCACAAATTGATAAATATATCCAAAAGCATTTTGTGTGGTTCAATGCTCGTAATCAGCGAGTATCCTATCATTATTTAGGAAAAGAGCAAGAGGGAGATGCGATGTGGTTGTATATCGAAATGCCTGCTCAAGAACCAATCAATGGCTCAAAACTTCAAAACGATGTATTGATGGAAGAGTTTGACGACCAAACCAATGTGGTTAATTTGTTTTATCAGTCAGAAAAAAAATCCTTTATTTTTAATCAAAAGAATAAGGTGTTTGGGGTAGGTTTTTAGTCACTATTTCCAATAAGTCTTCGTGGATTTTCTCCCAAGGTTGAGCTAGATTGATAGTTTCTATTCGGATTTGATGCTGTTCAGAAGTATAAGATAAGCTCAAAGATTGCTTTACAGTTGGATACAATAAGATACCTTCAGCCTGCTCGTCAGGCTGATTTTTTAGGTAGGCAAATAACTGGTATAGGTTCTCGGTATGTATTTTTTCTGAGTTAAAATAGGTATTTAAAGTACGAGCATAGTACTTGGTATCAATAATCAATTTTTTGCCATTGTTCAAAATCAAACTAATATCAGTTTGCATTTTGGGCAAATATTGTGGTTCTGTTCCTGTTAGTTTCCATTGAAGTCTTTCTCTAAAAACTTTCGCACTTTTGAGTTCTATTTTATAAAAATTACGTACAAAAGCTTCAAACAAACCTGCCATTTTACGATCATCTTGCTCAAAATCTCTAAATAAAATACTTTCTCCTTGCTCACTTACCATACTTTGAGAGTAAAGTAATTCACAAATATGTAGTAAAAACGTATAGGTTGTATTTCGATGGCATTGGGCAAAAGCCTGACGGAACAATGCTTCGTGTAGAGATATTTCTTGGATATAATGTAGTCTTCGTAATTCCGTATATAAACTTTGATGAACTTTTTCTGAAAGGGTCGATACCTTAAGAAGCCTAACTAGACTACTTTTTAAAATCTGATTGGCTAAAATATTTTCTGAAAATTCATCAAACTCACAATACGCCATTCCTTTCTCAAATGCTCCAGTTGCCAAAGAAGGTGAAATATGTACTTTGCCTCGTATGCCTTGGATATATTGATTTTGTTCTGTGTAATTCTTGAAATATCCTTTCTTCCAAAGCATAGGTAGCTCTCTAACCAAGATACTCGCTAATAATTCATAAATACTTTTTTGCCCTGACACACCAGCTTTTACCAAGCGGCGTTGCTCAAGTTTATCCCAAGCATAACAAAGCAAAAAGTAAATATTTTCTATTGGAATCATGTAGGGTCTATGTTAGAAATACTCGACGACTAGTTCAAGACTTAGTCTTGGACTTATTTTTATACAGTTTATAAACTGAAACAAAAGATAGTCCGAGACTAAGTCTCGAACTAGACAAGACCACAGCTACCCAAGCAGTTCTTCAACGCAATTTTGTACCTTTTCGGGCTGGTCGTACCAATATTCTTCCAGCAAAGGCGCTATTTCTAGTTGAATAATACGTTTGTACCATTTTGGGGCGTTTTCGCCTGCAGGAAAATGTGTAAAATAGCTATGTCCGATTTGAAAGCCTTTTAGTAAATGCCTATCTTGACTAATTTCCTGATTGAGTAAGTTGAATTTTTGAGCAATACCTTCCACAAATTCCTTATCTAGTCCTTGCCCGACTAAGCAATTTACCCATCGTTCATTAAAACATGGTTGTAAACTGATAAAAGCAAAGCGACGACGAAGGGCATAGTCAATCGTAGTCAATGAGCGGTCAGCAGTATTCATGGTTCCGATGATATGAAGGTTATCAGGAACGGAAAAAGGTTCAGCATCTTTGTCACCATAAGTCAATGGAATTTCGTTGGCTCGTCCACGCTTATCGTTTTCAATAAGTAAGAGTAATTCCCCGAAAATACGACTTAGATTTCCACGATTTATTTCATCAATAATAAAGAAATGGTCGATTCCTGCATTGCGTTGCGCCATTTTACAAAACTCATAAAAGACACCATTTTTGAGCTTAAAACCACCGTCACCATCGGGTCTTAATCCTTGTATAAAATCTTCGTAGGAATACGACTGATGAAACTGCACCATCTTTATTCTTGATTCGTCTTTTGTACCAATAAGCGTATAAGCGAGCTTTTTGGCAAGGAAGGTTTTGCCGACTCCAGGAGGGCCTTGAAGGATAATATTCTTTTTATACTTGAGTGTCTCAACTATTTCGTCAAACTGCTCTGCCTCGATAAATAAGTCTGCTAAAGCATCATTTCTTTCGAAGGGAATGATAATATTTTCGGCTACAATAGATTCTTTTTGTAAATCTATCATTGCCTGAATTGCTTCAAATTCGTCTTCAGAGATTTGAAATAAGCTTCCTTGATTATTCTTCAGAATATCTGAGTCTTTCAGAAAATGAATTTGCTTGAGTTCTGCCCATTCAATCGGAAAAGGGAGTTTTTCCTTCAAACAAAATGCAATAGATTCACCAGCTACAGGATGTACATGTAGTGGTTCGGTAATTTCTAGTATTGCTTTGATCTGTTTGATGGGTGTACTTTCATACCCAATCACCCAGTCACCTTTTTGTACTGATTGAAAGTGCTGGTAAATACGGCGTTTGTTTCCGAATTCGTTATGTGAGGTAAAGTGTTGTGATTGGTGATAGCGGAGCTGATCAATTGACCCTGTTTTAGGATTAAGATTGAGCCACCAATAGTTTCTATTTTTTTGAAAAGACATAAAGCAAAGATAAACATTCGGACAGCTCAAGACAAGCATAGGATAGGAGTGAAGCTACAATAAAAAACCCATCTACGAAGGATAGATGGGTTTTTATATTCATTAACCATTGAGTTCGATTTCTTCTCCGTGGTTGTTATGAAATTTAAAGTCGGTAATACCAAAAGAGCTATCTTGGATAATATTGACCCAAGTTTTGTATTTGAAATACCATTTCATTCGAAGAGAAGGGAAACCTTTGGTAAAGTATGCATGCAAGAAAGGATGCAATACGATAGTTGGCTTTTTCTCATTTTGTTTGATAATGATATGCTCAAGGTGATGTTCGATTACATCCGAAACAACAATACTCGCTGTGATTTTGCCTGTACCGCCACAAGTAGGACAGTTTTCAGACGTTACAACGTTCATCTCTGGGCGAACTCTTTGGCGAGTAATTTGCATTAAGCCAAATTTGGTAAGCGGCAAGATGGTGTATTTTGAGCGGTCAGATTTCATTTCCTCCTTCATGATGTCATGAATCAGCTTTTTGTGTTCAGCTTTCTTCATATCAATAAAGTCGATAACGATAATGCCACCCATATCGCGAAGACGTAACTGACGAGCAATTTCTTTGGCTGCTTCGATATTTACGCTTACGGCGGTTGCTTCTTGGTCTTCTTCGCTATTTGATTTGTTACCAGAGTTGACGTCGATTACGTGCAAAGCTTCGGTATGTTCGATAATCAAATAACCACCAGCAGGAAGACTTACTGAGCGTCCGAAAAGCATTTTTAATTGCTTTTCGATACCGTATTGTTCAAATACTTTGGACTTGCCTTGGTGTAATTTTACAATACGTTCTTTTTCTGGTGCGATGTGCTGTACATAAGCACGAGCTTCTTGGAATAATTCTGGCGTGTCAACAATTACGCTATCGAAGTTTTCATTCAACAAATCGCGAAGCATTGAAGTAGCACGGCTCATTTCGCCGATGACCTTGTCGCGTGGTTTTGCTGATCTGAGCGCTTTCATTCCAGCGTCCCATTTGGCTAAAGACTCCTTCAAATCTTTGTCCAATTCCTCTACATCTTTGCCTTCAGCTACAGTTCGAACGATTACGCCAAAATTGGCAGGCTTGATAGACGACATCAATTTGTGTAATCTTTGGCGTTCGGATTTGGCCGTAATTTTTTTCGAAATATTTACACCATTCGAAAACGGTACCAAAACTGTATAGCGACCAGCGATAGAAATATCGCAAGATAAGCGGGGGCCTTTGGTCGAAATAGGTTCTTTTACAACTTGAACAAGAATAGGAGAGTTTTTCCCTAAAACTTTATCAATTTTGTCGTGTTTGTCTATTTCGGGTTCAAGCTTAAAGTTGTCTAATCTTCCAGAATTGTGTCTTCCAGCGATAACATCTTTGGTGAATTTATTCAGGGAATTGACATTGGGGCCAAGGTCATGATAATGCAAGAAAGCATCTTTTTCATAACCAATATCGATAAAGGCCGCATTCAATCCCGTAACCATTTTCTTGACTGTACCGAGATAAATATCTCCAACAGAAAAGTGTGGTTCGGACTCCTCTAAGTGATACTCCACAATCCTTTTGTCTTGCAAAAGAGCAATGCGGTCACCTTTGGGAGTCGAATTGATGATTAATTCGTTGCTCACAGGTGATTGAAGGATTAGAAGTGAATAGTATATAAGAAAACGAATATATATTGTCGCTGTGAGCGGTTGGTGAATAGAAAATCAAAGCCATCAAACTACATATAGAAGGGTTCGTGCCGAAGAGTAAAAAGCAAGTTGTAAGAAATTGATTAAAGCAACTGAATTTTACAATTGGGAAGTCATTCCAACGGAATGCAATAAAGTAATAGTGAGTCTATAGTATTTTATTGGTTTTTTGATTTTTAATGTTGCTGACTTATTGCGTGGCTGTGTATTATGACCAATCTATAATACAACGGAATCCATGCGGTCATGAGCAGATAAATTATTGCCAAAAAATAAAGTAAGAAGGCAATGAATTTGGGTTTTACCTAGCAATCTCACAAAAACGACAAAAACAGGCTCTTTTCTACTGGAGAAAATAGCCTGTTTTCTAGTAATTAGCAACTAAGGATTAGCACCAATTCGTACTAATCCTTAGTTACAGATTACTTCTTCTTATGTCTATTCTTTCTAAGACGCTTCTTTCTTTTGTGAGTTGCAATTTTGTGTCTTTTTCTTTTCTTTCCGCAAGGCATGACTTTAAAAGGTTTTAAATGTTACGAAATCTGTTTTAGTTGTTTGTCACAGAAGATTCCTATCCAAGCACAATTTAGTGATAAAGTAGGAACTTACCGAGAACTTATTTTAATTTTGATAAAATTTCATTGGCAGCTGCCTTCTCCTGAGGGTCTTTGCTATTGGCTAAAACCTTCTCAAGAATAGTGCGAGCTTCATCAGTACGGTCGAGTTCTGCCAAACAGTATCCTAAGTTCAAAGCTGCTTTAGAATTAGCAGGGTTGATTTTCAAGATTTGTTTAAAACGCTCAACGGCCTTCCCAAACTGATTCGACCGAATTGATAGAATCCCCAAATTGAACAATGCTGGTTCAAACTCAGGCTCTTTTGCAATTACCTCACGAAGCATCAAAATTCCTTGCATGGGAGTTGATGTTGAAACGTAAGTCATTGCCATGTTCGTTTTTGCTAGAAGATTATTCGGGTTTTTTGTTAAAATTTCCTGATATAACGATCTAGCTTTTTCTCCCATATTCTTGGTTTTTGCATCCTCGAGTGCGTAGGTGAAGGCTTCATAATATAAGTCTGCCGCCTTCATCAAATTGCGCTCGTTGCTATCAAGTTTTACGACTTCTTCTGCATAATAGGCAGCGCTGTCGTATCTTGTAAATGCTGTAAACTTCGAAATAAGAGCATTTGCTGCTTCGATTTTATCTTGCTTGCTTGAACTTCCTAAATATTTCGCTCGTAAACTCTCAACTACCTTGCTCTGTTCGGGGCTAAGGGCTGTGCCATGGCTTTCATTAGCTTCACCTTCGGTGTGCTGATGGGTGTCTTCCGACTCAATGGCTTTATCACGATTGGCTGAGCCAGTCTGTGCTGTTTGCTCTAAGGTCTTTTTTTCGTCACTTACCACAACCTTCGGAAGGCTATATAAAGCTCCAACCGTACCCAGTGCAACCACTATTATGAAGATAAAAGACTTTTGCATGTCGTTTACAGATCTGTTATCTGTTACAAGTTATCGGCTATGAGTTCATAACTGATAACCTATAACGGACAACTTATTGCGAAAAATTATTTAGCGTTAGTTTTAACTTGCTCGATAAATATTTTAGCAGGTTTGAAGCTTGGAATAAAGTGCTCGTCAATCACAATAGAAGTGTTTTTCGAGATGTTACGAGCAACCTTCTTAGCTCTTTTCTTGTTCACAAAACTACCGAATCCACGAACGTAGATAGGTTCTCCTCCAGCCAAGTTATCTTTAACTACAGTGAAGAATGACTCTAGAGTGCTAGATACATCTGCCTTGTCAATGCCCGTCTTGTCTGCGATTTCTGCGATTACGTCTGCTTTTGTCACTTTTTTAAAAAATTTAGGAGTTAATAAAATATGATAAACAATGGTTGTCGATTGCCATAAGTTTCCAAAAAATTCAGTTGAATTAGCATCGATTAAGGTCGATTTCAGTGAATTTTGCTAACTCTCACAGCCTCAAATTATAAGCCCCTGATTATTAAGGGTCACAAAGGTACGACTTTGGTTTCAAATATGAAAGAATCAATAAATAAATGTCTGAACTTTTTTTTCGTAAATGCTTAATTTTTAGCTATTTGAATTCTAATTCTAAAATTAATCTAATTCAGACTTCTTGCTTTTCTCCTATTATTCCTCGGTTTTTGTTGTACTTCTTTCATGAATCATGGATTATTTATAGATTGTTTTATTCTAAATCTCTTCCTTTATTTTTGCTGAATCTATCCCTCTTTTAGACTGGATACGTTTCTTAAAAGATTTTTACTTTCATAAACCTATTTTATACTTTGAAGGTTAAATCAAAACAAGTTTTTTAAGTATTGGTTGATGATTTGTTTCGAAAACCTCCATTAAGTATCTTTTTTTAGCTAAATCAGAAAGTCAACTTTCCCTTTTTCATGACCGATTTTTCGCAATTTCATTTTTCTCAAAAACTCACCCAATGGTACGAAATCCATAAAAGAGATTTGCCTTGGCGCAATACAACCAATCCTTATTATATATGGCTGTCCGAAATAATTTTGCAACAAACTAGAGTAGTCCAAGGAATGCCTTACTATTATAAATTTGTAGAGGCTTTCCCGACGGTATTTGACTTGGCCGCTGCCGATGAGGCTGAGGTGTTGCGGTTGTGGCAAGGATTGGGATACTATTCTCGGGCTCGTAATTTGCATAAAACAGCCAAAATGGTGGTAGATGAATACGATGGCGTATTCCCTGAGTCGTATCAAGAGTTGCTCAAACTCAAAGGAGTGGGCTCTTACACCGCTGCTGCGATTGCTTCTTTTTCTTATAATGAACCTGTGGCAGTATTGGATGGCAATGTGTATCGTGTACTCTCAAGAGTGTTTGGCATAGAAACTGATATTGCATCAAACGAGGCAAAAAAAGTCTATTCAGAATATGCACAGGCGCTTTTACCGATCAATAATGCCAACACGCACAATCAGGCGATCATGGAATTTGGTGCCATGCAATGTACGCCTGGAACTCCCTCAGATTGTATGTTCTGTATTTTTGCGAACGAATGCGTAGCTCATGCACAAGGACGACAAGCAGTGCTACCTATCAAGAGCAAAAAGGTTAAAGTAAAAGAGCGTTTCTTTCATTATTTCTTATTAGAACAAAACGAAAAGTTTGTGATGCGCAAACGAGTGGGGCGTGACGTATGGGAAGGCATGTATGATTTTTACCTACTAGAGCCTTCCGAATCTTCTCAATTAGATGATTTGTTGGATCAGGATCACTGGTTAAAAGAAGTAATCTCCAATGCGGTGATTTTGAATGAATCAGGGAATTTTACCCATGTATTAACGCATCAAAAGATTCAAACAAAGTTTTGGCACATACGAGTAAATGCAGACTTTTCTCTAAATTTGCCAGAAAATCATGCGTTTTATAACCTTTCTGAAGTAGATGATTTACCTAAATCTACTTTGGTGAATAACTATTTGACTCAAGAATCAAAAATTTTAGCATAGTATTCCATAGAATAGATAGTTGGAGATTGATAGGATTTTTATTAAATTCACTCACATTAATGTTTGAATTCTCACACCATATTTAATTTTATGCCTATCAATTTATTTACAACTATTTTAAAAAATTAACCCAAATGGCTGGCGTAAACAAAGTTATTTTATTGGGCAATTTAGGCTCTGACCCAGAGGTGAGAGTTTTGCCTAGTGGTGCAAAAGTGGCAAATTTTAATATCGCTACTTCCGAAACCTACACAAATCGCGATGGACAGCGAGTAGAACAAACAGAATGGCATCGCATCGAATTATGGGATGGATTGGCTAATATCGCAGAACAGTATTTGCGCAAAGGAAATTCTGTTTATGTAGAAGGGCGTATCCGTACCGAAGAATATGTAGATAAAGATGGTATCACGCGTCGTGGTATTCGTATTCGTGGTACTTCTATGACTTTAGTGGGGGGCGGTAATCGCGACAATAGTGCTAATAGCGAGGGGGCACCAGCGGCATCAGCTCCTGCACCTGCTCGTCCTAATCCAGCACCTGTAACACCTCCACCGCCTGCATTTGATGCTGGTGGTGACAGCGATGACTTGCCATTCTAACGAAAGGCTTATCATTTGTTAGACTAGTTGAAAAACACTTTTCAACTAGTCTAACTTTTGTTTAACTAAACAAACCAAACCTTGGAAACTCGATTATCTGACGATTATCACCCGATTAGGGTGCTTTTGGCTCAAGTTGAAAGCACCTCATCTTACAGCGTATACGGTATCGATGCGCTTATCCTGATTGCCCTGCTGGGTATTTCTGCCCTACTGGCTGGCTCTGAAGTTGCCTTTTTCTCCCTATCTGCCGATGAACGTGTTGCCTGTCGTGAAAGCGATAGTGGAAGTGAGCGTACTGTTGCCAAGTTGCTCGACAAGCCTCAACAACTCCTAGCAACCCTCCTGATTGCCATCAATCTTGTCAACATTACCTTTGTGACAATCTCAACGTATCTAACAGAACAAATTTTAGGGGAAGAAGAAAAAGAAGGATTAGTTGCTACCTTGATTTTGTTGGTGGGTGTAACATTTATGATTACTTTTTTTGGAGAATTAATACCAAAGGTTTGGGCACAACAAAATAATTTGAAGTTTGCCAAACTTACTGCGCCGCTCATCGAAGTCGCCAGTATTATCTTCAAACCTTTGTCTTCTTTGCTTTTAGGAATTAGTAATATAATCGAAAAACGTGTCGAGCGAAAAGGATATACTATTACTGCTGATGAACTTAACCATGCGCTTGAAATTACAACTGGGCAAGGGACTTCGGCACAAGAAAAGGATATTCTAAAAGGTATTGTCAATTTTGGTAGTACTTCGGCCAAAAGTGCCATGCGCCCTCGCCGCGATGTAACCGCATTTGATATTGAATGGGATTTTCATGAATTGATGGATAAAATCAATAAGTCTGGGTATTCTCGAGTGCCTGTATTTAAGGAAACCATCGATAAAATAGAGGGAGTTCTTTATATCAAAGACTTGTTGCCACATATCGAAAAAGATGAGCACTTTAATTGGCAAGAGCTGATACATCAAGCATTTTTTATTCCCGAAAGTAAAAAGATTGATGACTTGCTTTATGATTTTCAAGAAAAGCGAGTTCATATGGCTATCGTAGTAAATGAATACGGCGAAACCGAAGGAATTATTACGATGGAAGATATCATTGAAGAAATTGTAGGTGATATCAACGACGAATACGATGAAGAGGATCTGGGATATAAGCGATTGGAAGATGGCTCATTTGAGTTTGAAGGTAAGGTTACACTAAACGATGTATGTCGTGCGTTGGGAATAGATAACGATTACTTTGAAAAGGTAAAAGGTGAAAGTGAATCACTGGCAGGGTTATTAATCGAATTGTTTGCTCGTCTACCTCATGCGGGAGAAGAAATAGATTATGATAAATTCAGATTTAGAATAGCCTCTGTCGATACGCGTCGTATTAAGAGAGTAAAAGTGACTATCAAAAACGAGGAAACCGACGAAACCAATCGAGAGCTTACCTAACGTGCCATTATTATTCAATGAAATATTACCCATTTTTAACTTTATTGACAGGACTTCTTGCTTGTAATAACGATTGCCCAACTCCAATAATTGATGATTTTGAGAAAGGTGTTGGAAGTTTAGTTGAGAATTCTAATCTAGATGAGGCTTCTGGATTGGCCGCAAGCTACACCAATCCTGGAATGATGTGGTCCCATAATGATAGTGGTGATTCTAATCGTATCTTCTTGATGGATAGCTTGGGCAAAGGAACCAAAGAGTTTTATTTGGAAGGTGCCGTGAACCGTGATTGGGAAGATATGGCTATAACCAAGTTTTCGGATGGTACTTATATATATCTGGGAGATATTGGCGATAATTTGGCAGTGTATCCAAGTTGTACAATTTATCGAGTAAAAGAACCTAATGCTGCTAGTCAAGCGGTTCAAGCTAGTAATAGTATTACGTTAAAAGATGTACAAAAAATTACTTATGTATATCCAGATGGCGCTCGTGATGCCGAATGTATGTTTATCGATCACGATACCAAAGATATTTACATTCTTTCCAAAAGAGACTTAAAACAGCGATTGTATAAACTGCCATATCCACAGTCTTATACTCAAACTATCACAGCGGAGTTTGTAGAAGAGGTCTCTTTTTCGACAGCACTCAATACGATGTTTTATATTACTGCTGGAGATATTTCGCCTGATAACAAAGAAATCCTTATCAGAAATTATGGACAGATATATCATTGGCGTAGAGCCGACGGCGAATCAATAGCAAAGGCTTTACTTCGTCCTGCCAAATTGTTGGATTATACTTATTCGGCAAGTGAAGAGGCTCAAGGTGAAGGAATAGCTTTTTCAAGAACTGGAACAGATTATTATACGATTGGAGAGGCAACAGATTACAAACTTCCTGTAAAGCTTTTTAGATATGCTAGAAAAAAATAGGCAAGCTTAGCTTGCCTATTTTTTTGTTTAAAACGAAATTTTATCTCCCTGCTTAATGCCGTTTCGTTGACAAAATCCTGCGTTTACTTCCAACACATACTGAGCTGGTTTGTAGGAAGGAATTGCTTCTTCTGAGAAAGGTGGGCGATTGGGTTGTATCGTGATGACTTCCTTATTAGAATTGATAAATAGGAGGTCTAATGGAATAAAGGTGTTTTTCATCCAGAAGCTTCTTTCTTGACTATCTGGAAAAACAAACAACATCCCACAAGTATCTGGCATGCTTTTACGATACATTAATCCTTGAGTAGTTTCGGCATCATTATCGGCAATTTCGATACTAATTTTCTTCTGAATTTTCGGAAAAGTTAATTCTCCTTCTTTTTTGAAAGCAGGTTCGTTCGAAACAACCCCAGATGGAGCAGGTGCTGAAATAGAGCTTACTGTTCCAGCTTCGCTATCTTCGGAACGAAAAATAGCAATTAGCTTAGGAATCATACTACCAAACAGTAATAAGCCCACAAATAAGAGAACTACGATTTTTTTCATTTTAGGATAATGAGTTTTTGATTTGAAAACGTTAAACGCCAGTTTTATGATATAATTCTGAGCTTCGCAAAGCTTAATAATAAGGTTTTTTCACCAACTCCTCCTTCAAACTCAATGGTTGCTTTGCGGTCGTTTCCGTTTACATCCATTTTTTGACTTTTCCATAACCAAATTTTAGATGCTCCACTCGGTCGCCTTCTTGTAAATTTTTGGTATCACTAGGGGCAAAGTCAGGTGATGGCACATACGTTGCTGGTGCCGAATTGACCACAGGCTTTTTCTGAATCAAATTAGAGGTCGTTGTGGATATACCAGTTTTGTTGCTGAGAGGCAAATTGTTAGATACAACACCAGACTGACTATCGGTTCTTCTGACAAATCCCTGTGGAACACGTTGGGTTTCTTCGACAGCACGACGGATATTTCTGGCAAACTGTAAATATTTTGGATCTATTTCATCTAAAAATCTACTAGGTTCACAAGGCTTCAATCTTCCGTATTGATATCTACTTTCGGCATAAGACATTACAAGTTTTTTCTCAGCACGAGTAATAGCTACATAAAACAAACGACGTTCCTCTTCCAAATCTGCACGACTCTGAAGCATCATTTGACTAGGGAAAAGGTCTTCTTCCATACCTGCTACATACACATGATTGAACTCCAAACCTTTGGCACCGTGAATTGTCATCATAGTTACACGGTCGTTGTCGCCATCAGGGTCATCTTCGTCGGCAGTAGTTAATAAAGATACTGTTTGCAAAAAGCTGGCTAATGAATGGTCTTCAGTATCGGGGTTATCTACAAACTGTTTGATAGAGTTCAATAATTCCTGAACGTTTTCATAACGAGAAAGTCCCTCAACGGTTTTATCCTCATGAAGTTCCTTTAACAAACCCGAAGCTTTTGCCACATGACTGGCTATTTCGTAAGCATCTTTGTTAGGTACTTGAGTCATAAGAATAAATGACTTAATCAAATCAGCAAATCCTTCGATGGTCTCAGCAAAGCGCCCTGCTTGATATTGACGAATATTACTTACAATTTCCCAAACAGATTTTTGTTGTTCAGCTGCTGTGATTTCGATTCTTGCAATGGTAGTATCACCAATACCTCTTTTGGGTAAATTAATAATACGTTTGAATGCCTCTATATCTTTTTGATTTATGACAAACCTCAAATAAGATAAAAGGTCTTTGATTTCACGTCTTTGGTAAAATGATAAACCGCCAACAATACGATACTTGATATTTAATTTTCGAAGAGCTTCTTCAAAGGCCCGTGATTGGGCATTAGTACGATACAAAATGGCAAAATCTGTATTACGCAAACCCAAGGCCATTTTCGCTTCAAAAATATTAGTTGCAATCAATCGACCTTCTTCATTGTCCGAAGCCGCCTTGATGAGCTCGATAGGGGAGCCTTCTTCGTTTTCAGTAAAGACATTTTTCTTTAACTGATTTTTATTTTTAGCAATAACTGAGTTAGCTGCTTGTACAATACTATTAGTCGAGCGATAATTTTGTTCCAACTTAATGGTTACAAGATTCGGATAGTCTTTTTCTAAATTAAGAATATTGTCAATATTAGCGCCACGGAAAGCATAAATCGACTGAGCATCGTCGCCCACTACTGCAAGATTGTTGTGCATAGCAGCAAGTTTCTTGATAATGAGATATTGGGAAACGTTGGTATCCTGAAACTCATCGACCATAATGTACTGAAACTTGCGCTGATATTTGTCTAATACCACAGGATGATCTCTAAACAATACATTGGTATTGAAAAGTAAGTCATCGAAGTCCATGGCATTGGCTTGAAAGCAGCGCAAGGTATACAATTTATATAGACGTCCTATTTCGGGAAGTTTGGCAGCCGCATCGTCAGCTTGAATGATTGGATTGTTGAGGTATTCATCTGGGCCAATCAAGCGGTTTTTCGCTCCTGAGATTCTGTTGAAAACAACATTGGGTTTATACACCTTATCGTCGAGTCCTCTTTCTTTGATGATACTTTTTAATAAAGATTTAGAATCGTCAGTATCATAAATAGAAAAGTCGGAAGTATAGCCCAAGTGTTTGCCCTCAAATCGCAATATTTTGGCAAATACTGAGTGAAATGTACCCATCCAGATATTCTTGGCATCGTTTCCTACAGCCTTTTCTACCCTTACTCGCATTTCGCCTGCTGCTTTATTGGTAAAAGTCAATAGCAGAATCTGAAAAGGATCTACTCCTTTATCCAAAAGATACGCCGTTCTGTAGGTAAGAACTCTTGTTTTGCCAGAACCCGCTCCTGCAATAATCATGAGAGGACCTGTGGTATGTTGTACTGCCGCTTGTTGCGGTTCGTTAAGACCTGCTAAATAATTCATATTTCAAAAACTCAATACTATTACAAGACACAAGCCATCAATCTTTATGTGTAAAAGATTGATGGCTTGTAAGTCAAACCATTCTCCAAAATTACGAAGAAAAACTATGGTAATCAGCTTATATCAAATATCCTTTACTAAGTTTGAATAACACCTACTTTAAATTCTTTTTCAATAGGAGCATGATTAGCCGCTGCAATACCTTCAGAAATGACACGTCGTGTCTGTAGTGGGTCTATAATTTCGTCAACCCACAATCTTGCTGCCGCATAATAAGGGGTTGTTTGAGTGTTATATTTTTCGATAATTTCTTTGAGTAGCTGTTCTTCTTCTTCCTTCGAAACTTCTTTTCCCTGCGATTGCATAGATGCTATTTGCGTTTGCAACAAAGTCTTGGCTGCTTGTTCGCCACCCATTACGGCAATTTTGGCACTTGGCCAAGCATAGATAAATCGAGGATCATAAGCTTTTCCACACATCGCATAATTACCCGCTCCGTACGAATTACCTATGACAATCGTAATTTTAGGAACGACCGAATTCGCTACAGCATTCACCATTTTGGCGCCATCCTTAATAATACCCGAATGCTCCGAGCGACTTCCGACCATAAATCCCGTAACATCTTGTAAAAACACCAACGGTATTTTCTTCTGATTACAGTTCATAATAAACCTTGCAGCTTTGTCGGCGCCATCATTATATATAACGCCCCCAATCTGAACTTCACCTTTGCCACTTTTAGTAATCAAGCGCTGATTGGCTACAATGCCCACAGCCCAACCATCAATACGGGCATATCCACAAAGAATAGTTTTGCCATAATCTTTTTTAAACTCATCAAACTCCGAATTATCAACCAATCGCTCAATAATATCTACCATATTATAAGGCTTAGTTCTGAGTTCGGGTAAAATATCATAAATCTCTTCCTGATTTTTGATTGGCAAACTAGGTGTTGCTCTATTAAAACCTGCTTTGGTATCCTCGCCAAGTTTTCCTATAATTCTTTTTACCTGATCCAAGCACTCTTGTTCGGTTTTGAATTTATAATCCGCATTGCCCGAAAGTTCGGTATGCGTGACAGCACCGCCCAGTGTTTCGGCGTCAATGTTTTCGCCAATAGCCGCCTTTACCAAATAGGGACCTGCCAAAAAAATTGAACTCTGTCCTTCGACCATCAAAGTTTCGTCTGACATAATAGGAAGATAGGCTCCTCCAGCAACACAACTTCCCAGCACCGCCGATATTTGAGTAATACCCATCGCACTCATAATAGAGTTGTTGTAAAAAACTCGCCCGAAATGTTCTTTGTCTGGAAAAATCTCGTCTTGCATTGGTAGAAAAACTCCAGCACTGTCCACCAAATAAATAATAGGAAGCCTATTTTGTAAAGCTATTTCCTGCAAACGGAGATTCTTTTTTCCCGTAATAGGAAAATACGCTCCAGCTTTAACAGTTTGGTCGTTGGCAACAATCATACATTGTTTTCCCGATACATACCCAATCCCTCCAACTGTACCTCCTGCAGGACATCCGCCATATTCTTTGTACATTTCAAAACCTACAAAAGCACCCAATTCTAAAAACGTTGTATCAGGGTCGATTAGGTATGCAATGCGTTCTCGTGCTGTGAGCTTTCCACGGTCGTGTTGTTTGGCAATATTTTTGAGACCACCTCCTAGCTTTATTTTCTCTAGATGGTTTGCCATTTGCTCTACCAATTGCTGGTTAGAGGATTGATTCATAGTTGACATGAGTTTTAGATAATAAATTGTTGATGAATGTGTTTATATAGAATAGCATAACCTTAGTATTCTATATAACTTTACTAAGTTATATAAATTATGCAAATATTAATAAATTGGATTATTTGACCAAATAGGCTACATTAGCAAATACTTAAATTTTGACAATAGGGAATATTCCTAATAAATTGTCTTATCATAAACTAACTATATACATATTGATATAATGACCAGAATTCTGCTCGTCGAAGATGATGAAAGCCTAGGGTTTGTAGTAAAAGATAATCTTGAACAAGAAGGATATCAAATCGATTTACAAGTAGATGGTAAAGCAGGGCAAAGAGCTTTCCAACAAAATGAATATGATTTGTGTATTTTTGATGTAATGCTTCCAGAAATGGATGGGTTTATGCTGGCCGAAACCATTAGAAAAGCAGGAAGTGAAATTCCTATTATATTCCTAACGGCAAAATCGCTCAAAGAAGATCGTATTAAAGGTCTTAAATTAGGAGCCGATGATTATTTGACAAAACCCTTCAGTATCGAAGAACTTGTTTTGCGAATTGAAGCTATCCTAAAACGGACAGGCAAAAAAACTACAGTTTCCAATGGTGTGCTTCAAATAGGACGTTATATACACGATAGTAAAAATCTTAAATTGACTATCGAT
>NZ_NJFZ01000001.1:110000-113010 GCF_002270355.1 Flectobacillus sp. BAB-3569
TCAGCTGGCTAGAGCACCTGCCTTGCACGCAGGGGGTCAACGGTTCGAATCCGTTATTCTCCACAATTCGAAGAAGTACTATAATAATAGTAAAAGATGCAATTACGAACGAGTATTTGCGCACTGCTGAAGTTTGATTGATTTAATTATTGATTAAATGTAAGTATAAAGTTCCTTGACATATTGTGAAAGATAGAGAAACGAGTAAGAGTTAAAGAAATTTAGCGACAGAGCATAAGTGAATTAAGGGTGTATGGGGGATGCCTAGGCTCTTGAAGGCGATGAAGGACGTGTTAAGCTGCGATAAGCTACGGGGATTTGCACAAAAGAATTGATCCGTAGATTTCCGAATGGGGCAACCCAATGGTTTGAAGAACCATTACCACAAAGTGGAGCAAACCCGGAGAACTGAAACATCTAAGTACCCGGAGGAAGAGAAAACAAAAGTGATTCCGTAAGTAGTGGCGAGCGAACGCGGACTAGCCCAAACCGTTGTTGTTACGGCAATGACGGGGTTGTAGGACGTTTTTTTAGAAAGGATTTTAATTTGAATGAGTTGGGAAGCTCAGCCGGAGAAGGTGATAGCCCTGTAAGAGTAAGGAATCTGGACGTAAGCGTATCCTGAGTAGGGGGGAGCTGGTGAAACTCCCTTTGAATCAGCCGGCACCATCCGGTAAGGCTAAATACTAACAAGAGACCGATAGTGAACGAGTACTGTGAAGGAAAGGTGAAAAGTACCCCGAATAGGGGGGTGAAAAGACCCTGAAACCATACACTTACAAGCGGTCGGAGCAGCGCGATGCTGTGACGGCGTGCCTTTTGCATAATGACCCTACGAGTTACTCTTCCTGGCAAGATTAAGGATTGCAGATCTGGAGTCGGAGCGAAAGCGAGTCTGAAAAGGGCGTTTAGTCAGGGGGAGTAGACGCGAAACCTTGTGATCTACCCATGGCCAGGTTGAAGGTGTGGTAACACACACTGGAGGACCGAACGAGTTTACGTTGAAAAGTATTTCGATGAGCTGTGGGTAGGGGTGAAAGGCTAATCAAACTGGGAAATAGCTCGTACTCCCCGAAATGTTTTTAGGAACAGCGTCGTGGTTGAGTTTCATGCAGGTAAAGCTACCAATAGGACTAGGGGGAGTCAAATCCTACCAAATCCTGATGAACTCTGAATGGCATGAAATATACACGGCAGTGAGGGCCGGGGTGCTAAGGTCACGGTCCGAGAGGGAAAGAACCCAGACCAACAGTTAAGGTCCCAAAATCTATACTAAGTTGAACAAAGGAGGTCTGATTGCAGAGACAGCCAGGATGTTAGCTTGGAAGCAGCTATTCATTTAAAGAGTGCGTAACAGCTCACTGGTCGAGCGAGGCGGGCATCGATAATAAACGGGCATCAAGTATAGTACCGAAGCTTTGGATTATGTAGCGATACATACTGGTAGGGGAGCATTCTGATAGCGATGAAGGTGAATCGACAAGGTTTGCTGGAGTGATCAGAAAAGCAAATGTAGGGATAAGTAACGATAATGGGGGCGAGAAACCCCCACGCCGAAAAGTCAAGGATTCCTCAGCTATGCTAATCAACTGAGGGTTAGTCGGGGGCTAAGGGTCTAGCGAGAGCGACAATCTAATGCACATCAGGTTAATATTCCTGAACTTACTATTAGGGAAACACGATGACGGAGATTCGTGGTTGGCAGGTACTGACGGAATAGTGCCTCTGAGTGGAAGCCGCAAGGCAGATGCGAGTCAGCGAAGAAACTTCCAAGAAAAGTTGTGGATCATAACTTAATAGTAACCCGTACCGTAAACCGACACAGGTGACTGGGAAGAATATTCTAAGGCGCTCGAGTGAATCACGGCTAAGGAACTCGGCAAATTAACCCTGTAACTTCGGGATAAAGGGAGCCTACTCAGCGATGAGAGGCCGCAGAGAATTGGTCCAGGCGACTGTTTAACAAAAACACATGGCTTTGCAAAAACGAAAGTTGACGTATAAGGCCTGACACCTGCCCGGTGCTGGAAGGTTAAGAGGGGATGTTAGAGCAATCGAAGCATTGAATCGAAGCCCCAGTAAACGGCGGCCGTAACTATAACGGTCCTAAGGTAGCGAAATTCCTTGTCGGGTAAGTTCCGACCTGCACGAATGGTGTAACGATCTGGACACTGTCTCAGCCGTGAGCTCGGTGAAATTGTAGTAACGGTGAAGATGCCGTTTACCCGCAACGGGACGGAAAGACCCCATGAACCTTTACTATAGCTTAGCATTGAGTTCTGGTACTGGATGTGTAGGATAGGTGGGAGACTGTGAGATGGTGTCGCTAGGCATCATGGAGTCAACGTTGAAATACCACCCTTCTTGTACTGGAATTCTAACCTAAATAGGGACATTGCTTGGTGGGTAGTTTGACTGGGGTGGTCGCCTCCAAAAGGATAACGGAGGCTTTCAAAGGTACCCTCAGCACGCTTGGTAACCGTGCGTAGAGTGCAATAGCAAAAGGGTGCTTGACTGTGAGACAAACAAGTCGATCAGGTACGAAAGTAGGATATAGTGATCCGGTGGTATAGTATGGAATAGCCATCGCTCAAAGGATAAAAGGTACTCTGGGGATAACAGGCTGATCTCCCCCAAGAGCTCACATCGACGGGGAGGTTTGGCACCTCGATGTCGGCTCGTCACATCCTGGGGCTGGAGAAGGTCCCAAGGGTTCGGCTGTTCGCCGATTAAAGTGGCACGCGAGCTGGGTTCAGAACGTCGTGAGACAGTTCGGTCCCTATCTGTTGTGGGCGTAGGAATATTGACAGGTTCTGACTTTAGTACGAGAGGACCGAGTTGGACTGACCTCTGGTGTATCAGTTGTCCTGCCAAGGGCATAGCTGAGTAGCTACGTCGGGACCAGATAAGCGCTGAAAGCATCTAAGTGCGAAACTGACCTGAAGATGAGTATTCCAAATAAGGGCCGTTGTAGATGACAACGTTGATAGGTTGCAGATGTATAGGTAGA
>NZ_NJFZ01000010.1 GCF_002270355.1 Flectobacillus sp. BAB-3569
CCTAAMTCCTAAGCCCTAAGCCCTAAGCCCTAAGCCCTAAGCCCTAAGCCCTAAGCCCTAAACCTAAATCAATAGCTCGGGCATCTAACAGCATTCGGGAGATGATAAATCAAATGAACACTTAGCGTCATGTAACTATCCTTAAGTTTTGAAGTACCTCTTACAGAACCGGGAGACCCAAAGTTCAATAAAGTTCTCGAGGTAAAGGGATTCAAACTAAGGTCTGCGCCGTAGATAGGTTCATATTGTGCCACAAAACTTCTAACACCATCAATACGACTTTTACCACTATAAGCATCAACAAGCTCAGTAGAGCGATTGGCCATGGTCACCGATAAACTTCCATTCGCGATCAAATCATTAGGATTAGCATATTTGCCATTAACATCATCTAAGTAGTCTGTCAATGAATACTGGAATAGAGCTTCTAGACCAAGATCAAACTTCTCATTAAGTTTAATTTTTATCCCTGCCCCCCCTGTAATAGCACCTGCCCAAGCCTTGTAAGGAGAGTCATATCCCGCCAAACCTTGTCCTTCGGTACCCAGAGGACGCAAGCTTACCCAATCACCATTAGGTGTTTTGGCAACAGGGTTATGCAACAAGAAATTGATACCACCAACCAGATAAGGTGAAAAAGCATTTCTTTTGCTGTAATAGATCGCAGCTTTATTAAAATCATAAATCCCTGCGACACTCAATTCCTTGATATCGTTCCTAAAATGCAGGTTTCGGATATATCGGTCAGATTTGTCATTGGTATTTAGCATGTGGATATCATTGCCTGCAATCCTAACATAGCGAAGCCCAAGGCGCGCACTCCAGTGCCCCCCAAAACTATGCGTATAATAGCCACCTACATTCCAACGGATTTCATTGAGTGTCGATTGGATTGGATGACTGTAAGAAGATAAGTCTCCATAATAGCTAGCACTACCCAAGGCAAAAGAAAGAGTATTATGAGGAACCTTATAGGAGTTTTGAGCCTTTGCACTCATAAAAAATAATACCATTATGGCAGCAGCAACAGCCCTAAAATTGATAACTATCCTCCTAAGCATGAAATGAAATGGTTTTATTAACAAGAAATTTTCTGCAAATGTAACTAATAATTTGTGTTTAAAATCTTGTAAGTTGTTCAAATAATATTTAACGGAGTAAATTAATTGTTATTGTTCTATGGAAAGTACAAAAAAAATGTGAGTGCTTTTTGACATTTATTTAAACATTCGTTTGGTAAGGATTAATCTAGTATATGAGTATATTTAGATAAAATTAGATTATACTGAAATGTTTTACCGTTTAATAAATATAGTATTGAAGACTAATGGTTATCTAATTCTTTGCTATTATTTTTGGTAAATAGTTTAGGCGAAATAAAAAGTTAAGATCATGCTGAAAGAGGTAAAGTAGAATTTCTAATCGACTATTACTGAGGGTTGATTTTTGTTTAATAATTTCTTACATAATCCTAGTTTAGAAGTTATCAGATAACAAATTAGCTTTGAAAAGGAAGCTAAAATTGACTATTCCAAGTCTTACCATACTTACACGTTAGCGATGATACAAAAATATTTACTCATATTCATACTCATATTAAATGCAATTTTTAGCAGAGCTCAGGTAGTATATGAACCTGCATATCACACAGTATACCCATTTCTATCAAGATTATCACAAAAAGGAGCTGTCGATTTGGATGATATTGTTTTACCTCTATCTAAAGACTATATTTATTCAAAACTTGATGAACTCTCTAAAAAAATACATCTTTTAACGCCTCTAGAAAGAGAGGAGTTAGCATTCTATCTTAAAGAATATACACTTTGGTGGCGAAAAGATCCTAAAAGCGGCTTTGAGGGAGAATTTAAGGCTTTACTTAATACCAGAATTGGAGATAGGTTTCGAACATACGCCTATCAAGATAGAGACTTTTCTTTGAATATTCAGCCTATTATTGGGTTTAGGAGTGAATCCAGAAATGAATATTCTTACATCAAAAATTGGAAAGGTTTTTGGGTATATGGAATGCTTGGAAAGCATCTAGGTTATAGTATGGACTTTCGGGCAACTAGTGAAACAGGTAGATTGGAAGACTATCAAAGAAGATTTTCAACAGAGACAGGTGTAATTGGTACAATGCCTAATTTTAAAACTTTTGATTTTAATGAGACAAATATATCGATAAATTATTCCTGGAATTGGGCATCTGTGTCATTGGGTAAGAATTATATGCCTATAGGATATGGTTATGGTGGTAAGATTATTTTATCCGACAAGGCTCCATCGTTTCCTCAAATTAGATTAGATATAAAACCTAAAAGTTGGTTGTCTTTCAATTATGCGCATGCGTGGTTGAATTCTAATATTGTAGATTCAGCCACCATAAGGTCTACTTCAATTCTAGGGAAATTTGAATTTCAGTACAGAAATAAATATTTAGCTACTCATAATGTTACAATTAGACCTACTTCAAACTTTGCTTTAACTGTCGGAGAATCCGCTATATATTCAGATAAACTAAGGATAGAATATCTTATACCTTTGTCTCTTTTCAGTGGAATGAGTCATTATATGGGTGAATTGGAAAATAATTCCATATCCAACTCATCACTTTATGGTCAGCTATCAGTTAGGAATATCCCAAGAAATACTCACATTTTTGCAAGTATATTTATAGATGAATTAAGATTAAAAAATGTTCAAGGTGATTCTACAAGTTCTAGAAATCATACCGCATACCAATTAGGTATTAGTCTAACAGACCTACCGATTAAAAATTTATTCTTTCAATTAGAATATATTAAAGTTCAGCCGTTTGCATACATTCATTTTTTGCCAGCACAAACTTATCAGAATAATGGTTACAATTTGGGTAATTGGACTGGTCCAAATTCTGATGAAATATATATACAATTACTTTACAGAATTGCAAGGGGGTTAGAACTAAGAGCTGATTACTATCATGTTAGAAGAGGTACTGTAGGCACTGCGAAAGAGCAGGTTGCAGATAACCGAAATTTATACCCTTTTCTATGGGGTGATGTTGTTAGTGATGATATATTTCAACTACAAGCACAGTATGAGCCTATACATGACCTTTTCTTCAGGCTCGGTTACAAGCACCAAAGTTCTGTAGATTTTAAAAAGAACAATTTATTAGTTAATTTTGATCATGTTTTTTTTAGTGCAAGCTTTGGTTTTTAGATATAATAACAAATTTAAATATGAAAATTTCTAATCAGTTTTTATGGGTAGTAGTTTTACTACTATTAGGTGGTTGTTCAACAGTAAAACAAACTGTTTATTTCCAAGGTGACACAGCTCAAAATGTTCAATTGGCTAAAATAAAGCCTCAAGTCCTACAAATATTACCAAATGATATTCTAGGTATCACAGTAGTAAGTTTGGATGATGAGTCAAATAAATTATTTGAAATGCCATTAGCCCTCGGCCTAAGATATTCATCATTTGCTGGCTCTCAATTAGGAGCACAAGGAATGCAACCCCTCGGTTACTTAGTTGATTCTCTTGGATTTATAGAGATGCCACTAATTGGGAGAATTCAACTAGAAGGATTAACTCTTAGTCAAGCTTCAATCAAGGTAAAAGAATCTCTTGAACCTTATTTAAAAAAGCCTTCGGTGAATGTGAGAATATTGAATCACAAATTTACAATTTTAGGTGAAGTGGGTAAACCTTCAATTTATAACTTACTTGATGACAACACAACATTACTGGATGCACTAGGTCAAGCAGGAGATTTAACTATATATGGTCGTAGAGATAATATTATGTTGATTAGAGATTCAAATGGTACAAGAGAATATATTCGTTTAAATCTATTGGATAAAAATATTTTGAATTCTAAGTACTTTTATTTGAAGAATGGTGACGTGATTTATGTTGAACCTTCCCAAGTAAAATCAACATTTAATGATAGAAATTATCAGTTGGTGCCTATAGCTACTGGTATAATCTCTGCCGTGACTGCACTTGGGGTTTTGATGTTAAATTTATCCAAATAACAAAATTTATAATTATTTATGGAAAATATGTTTGTTGAAAGTTCAACTGATACAGGAATCGATTTTAGAGTTTTGCTTACCAAATATTTAAGAAATTGGTATTTATTTGTTGGATTTTTACTCTTTGCAATTGGTGCAGTTTTTTTATACACAAGATATTCTCCAAAGGTATATCAGGTATCCTCTGTAATATTGATTAAAGATGAAAAAAAGGTATTGATGCTGGGAATAATATTCTTAAAGATTTAGAACTGTTGGGAGGGAATAAGATTGTCGAAAATGAAATGGAAGTCTTCAAATCTAGAACTTTGATGAAAAAAGCAATAGAGGCGTTAAACTTAAATGTACAATATTTCTCAGAGGCAAATCCCTATGATATTGATTTATATGGAAAAAGTCCAATCATTGTGACCTTGATAGACGTGGATTCTTCATTAGGTGTTAGTAAAATGAAGATTCAAAAACTTTCAAATAGTAAATTCAAGCTTTATCTTAATAAAAAAAATTTGGGTGTTTATGAGTTTAATAAAATATTAAACGTATCAACTATTGGTAAAATTACGATAAGACTAAATGCAAATTTTGTATTTCCTGACAATAATAATGTATTGGTCAATATAGTTCCAATCGATAGAATAATAGAGGCTAACCTTGAAAAATTAGATGTGTCATTGTTAAATCAAAAAAGTACTGTATTAAAATTAGCGTTTCAAGAAACAATTATTGCGAGAGGAAAAGATATTTTAAGACAGTTGCATCACGAATATCTTCTATCTTCACTAGTTGATAAAAATATAGAGGCTTCCAATACGCTTAAATTTATTGATGAGAGATTGGGACTTATTACATCTGAGTTGCAGCAAGTAGAGAGGGATGTACAAAATTATAAAAGTAAGGAGGGATTTACTGACTTGAGTTCAGAAGCAAATTTATTTTTAGAGAAAGTTAAAGAAGCAGATTTAAAATTGAATGAAGCATCAATCAGGTTGAATGTGCTAGATAATCTTGAAAAAAGTATTCAGAGCCCTTCTTCGAATCTAAACGGACTATTCAGTTTGATTGAAGATCCAATTCTTTTTAGACTACTAGGTCAATTAGAGGAGTTGGAAGTTCAGAAACAAAAATTAGACAAGACTGTGCAACCTAGCAATCCACAATATCAAGTTGTGCTTAATCAGATCAATTCTGTGAAACAATCAATCAGGGAAAATATAAATAATCAAAAACGTACTATATTAATCACAAAAAATACTATTGTTAAATCAAACAGCGCACTTGAAACATCGATAAAACAAATACCTAAAAAAGAAAGGGAATTCATTTCAATTAAGCGCCAACAGGAGATAAAAGAGAGTCTTTATCTTTTGTTGTTACAGAAGAAAGAAGAAACAGCTATTTCATATGCTTCAACCGTAGCAGACAGCAGATTAATTGATGAAGCTTTTGTAAATCCTACGCCAATAAAGCCCAAACCTGTTGTTTTGTACACTTTAGCTTTGTTATTCGGAATAGTTATTCCTCTTTTAATTGTTAATCTTAAGACTGCATTAAATGATAAAGTTGTAACAAGAGCAGAACTAGAGTCATTTATAAAGAATCTTCCAATTTCTGGAGAAATATCACTTAAACCAAAGAGTATTGGAGGACCATTGCTTGATTTTAGTGGCAACCAATTTATTCATGAGCAATTCAGAATGCTTCGTTCTAATTTGAAATTTCTTACTCGGTCGGAAGGAAGTAATGTTTTGTTATTAACGTCAAACATCTCTGGAGAGGGGAAAAGCTTCATAAGTTTGAATGTAGCCGCATGTATCGCTTCATATGGAAAAAGAGTGCTGCTTATTAATGCGGATTTACGAAAACCTAAACTACATGAATATTTAGGTGTGGATAACACAATAGGATTTGTAAATTTTCTTATTGGGGAAGAGACACTTTTGAAAGTTATTAGAAATACATCACATGACCATTTCGACTTTATATCGTGTGGTCCTATTCCACCTAATCCATCCGAACTTCTAGAAAATACAAAGTTGAATGAGCTTATATCTGAAGCAAGAACATTATATGATTATATCATTTTTGACTGCCCTCCAGTTGGTTTAGTATCTGACGCGTTAAATATTGCTAATTTTTGTGATACAACTTTATTTGTAGTTAGAAGCGAATATACTCCCAAAATTGTATTACCAACAGTTTTAAATTTGTTCAAAGAAAAAAAATTCCCTTCTATGTCTGTTGTATTTAATGGTACAAAAGGGATGAATGGTTATTATGGTTATGGCTATGGTTATGGCTATGGTTATGGATATGGAGAGAATTTTTTTGGAAAAAAGAAGAAGTCATAAGAATGCTTTTAATTATTTAAATGAACATATTAAAATCTTTGTTCGGTGATAGGAGTATAGCATCCTCCATAGGTGCGAATTTGTTAACAAAAGTTGTTTTGACAATATCACAGCTTATTTTAATCCCTATTTATTTGAAGTATTGGGGAAATATCATCTACGGGGATTGGTTGATAATCACCACAATCCCCAATTATTTAATGATTTCGGATTTTGGATTAAATGCAACTGCATCCAATGAGTTTTGTAGATTAATTGCCCAGCAAAAGCATCAGGAGGCATTTAAACTTTTTCGAGCCGTGAATAGTTGCTTTTTAGTTTTTGGTATATGCTTGTTGTGTCTTTTTTATACAACTATTTCAATAGCTAACCTTAAAGAACTACTTAGCATAAACGAATTATCAGAAATTGATACTAGGCTTATCATTTTTTTTATTGTATAAATATAACAGCATCTTTGCTTCAAACATTTATTTCTTGTGTTTTCAGGGCACATGATAAATTCTTTATATCACAAAACTATACAACATTAGTTTATCTAGTTGATTTAGTCATCATTGTTTTTGTAGTAGTATCTGGTAATAAGGCATTTTTTATTCCTCTTTTGTTTATTTTTAACAGAACTCTGATAATTATTTTTCAGTTAACACATGCTATAAAAATGAGTTGGTTGGGGGAGATAAATGTATTTTCGAAAAATTTGAGAAGTGCAGTTACTTTAATTCCCACATCTTTCAATCACTCACTAATTACTCTAGGATTTGCCATCGTATTGCAAGGAAATACGTTTTTGGTTGGCCGTTATTTAGGATCACAAGCAGTTGTTGAGTTTAATACCATCAGAACTTTAGTAAATTCAATGAAGTCTTTCTTTAGTGTTGTCTATGCTTCTTTTTTTCCTAAGTTTACAGTCTTGTATGCGAAAGGAAATTTAGAAGAACTTGGTTCTAGGTTTAAAGACCTCATGGTTATTGTAGTGGTAGGATCGTTGATTGCATGTGGTATATTTTTATTTTGGGGTAATGATATTTTTTTAATATGGACAAAAGGTAAAGTTTTATTGCGATTCCCGTTTTATTACATTATGTTGGTTGGTGCATTAATACAGATTATTTGGAATGGTGCAAGTTCCTTACCTTTTTCCTTGAATGAAAATAAACTCCTAAAATATTATCCACTTATAGCAATCTTAGGTATAATTTTATGTATCCCCTTTATGTCAAAGTGGGGTTTGAATATCGTCGCCGTAAGTTTAGTTTTTGTCGATTTTATAATGTTAATTTTAGTTCTATATGTCTCTAGAAAAATTATAAACGGTAAAATTTAAATTGCTATTTCATGAAATCAAGTGGTATTAAAATCGATTATCTTATTTGTGGACGCTTTCATCTACATAAGTATCTTAAATTTGTAGAAAAAAGAGGTGCACTTGGAAATTTCTATTACTCATATAAAGTCAACTATAACTTTGGCGTAATTAATAAAACGAGATTACATAATTTTCCACTAAAAGAGTACCTTCTTTATGCTGGTTTGAAATTTTTACCAAGGATTTTTTTTGATAGATATCTACGTTTTTTACATAAAATTTGGCAAAAGCAAGTTTTAAATAGTTGTACATATAATGGCGATATTGTTGTCTCTTTACTTCACGGAAACACTCATGAGATTCTGAAGGAATATAAAAAGAAAGGCATTCCTGTAGTTGGATATGCAGTTAATGCCCATCCTTTACATCAATATGAAATACTTGACCTTGAATATCGTAAAAATGGTATTGAATATAAGCATGGCGAATTATTTTTTTCGGATTTAATCCAAAAAGAAGTAGAGTTGTGTGATGCAATAATTTGTCCTTCTAATTGGGTAAAAGAGTCATATTTACGTTACTCTAAAAAAGATTTAACAAAAAAAATATTTGTAATTAACTACGGCTTAGAGGTTGAAGATAAAATATCTACAGAATCTGAAATAAAAACCTTAGATAGAACTAAAGAAATAAAATTGTTATACGTTGGCCTTCTAACCTTTAGAAAAGGTATTTCTTACCTGTGTGAAGCTTATGAAGTTTTACTACAAGAAGGTTATAAGGCGAGCTTGACATTGGTAGGATCATTGGATGATTTGTATGCTCCAATAATATCCAAGTTTTTAAAAATGAAAGGTGTAACTCACGTACCTCACATAGAAAACGGTAACATGATATCATTCATGAAGAGGTATGATTTATTTATTATGCCTTCCTTAGAAGATGGCTTTGGTGTTGTTATTTCAGAGGCATTATCTAGTCATTTACCAGTAATAGTCACTCAGTCATGTGGGGGGGCTGATTTAATTCAAAATGGAATTAATGGTCTAATAATTCAGCAAGCTAATTCATTTAAAATAGTTGAGGCCATAAAACAATCTTTTGACATTCAGTTTAAATTTAACAATAAGGAATTGAAGCAGAAATCTTGGGAGCACTACGCTGAGGTCATGATTTCTACGCTTTCAAGTATTGAAAATAATATAAACTTATTTCAATGATTTACATTATTATTGCGATCATCTCGCTCCTATGCATAAGAACTATACTTAAAAAAGATGTGATATCTTTCACTTTCTTATTCTCAATTATGGTGTTATTTCTTTACGTAATACCGTATATTTTATTATGGGATGTCTTTAAATACAATCTTTTAGTTTCTGAAAAATATATAAATGAGTTCTTTTTTTATATATTATTGTGTTTTGGCGCTTTTTTATTGGGAGATGAAGTTCATAATTTTAGCTACAGATTTAGAAAGTCGTTGCTAATACAAGAAGAGTCAACAGAAAAATTAAGTTCTAACAAAGTCGAATACTATTCAATAATTATTGGAATTATTGGTGTCATATTTTACAGCTATTTTATAGCTGTATCTGGTGCTGAATATTTTAAAGGACATGGACAGGGAGACTACTCTATAGGCGGATATATTTATGAGCTTAGATACTTTGTCTTTTCAAGCATTCTTCTCCTATACAATTTGTATTTAAGAAAGTCGCTTTCTTCAATAGGTAAAATTTGGCTTTTAATGTTTTTTATATTTTTGTTATTTGATGCTTATGTTCAACAGCAGAGGGGAAGTTGGATAAGATTTGGAATAATTTTTCTGTTTTCAAATATTTTTTATGGTTATGATGTGGGGCAAAAGACAAAAAAATTTACAACATTATTCAAAGAAAATAGAAAGATCCTTTTTGGAGGTATGTTTTTTCTTTTCATTTTAGTTTTTACTGTTCAATCTAGAAATTTTTACAGCTCTTCGGCTAATGTTGTGGATGTAATATCTGGAACTTTGGAACTAATGACTAAATCTCCAGAATTGCTAATTGCTGGATCTGGTATAGATCATGGTAATGAATTTGTGGTTGCATACAATGCATTTTATGGTATGTCTGAAAGTAGTGGTATAGACTATGGTTTTAAATGGCTATATCCTTTCTTAAATTTTATCCCAAGAGCGTTATGGAAAGACAAACCTACGTGGGAAACTTTTTCTACGAATGCTCATCAATATATTGATAAATACTCTGTTATTGTTCATGCTGTTGGGTCAGCGGAAACGGGTTTAGTTGATACTTTTTATAGATTCGGGTGGTTTAGTCCCATATTTTTCTTTTTCATGGGTTATTCCTTGAGTTTATTGTACAGACGTGCTTCTAAGACAATATCCAGTAGGTCTCTATACATATGTTTATTTGTTGGTTTTTTTTATTTTTTAACACAAACTATGCTCCCTCTAATAATTTTCTCCATATATATGTATTTACCAATTAGGCTTGTATTAGCTGGGAGTAAAGTGAAAACATTTAGATTGGCCAAGTAAGAGGCACATAAAAATAGAAATGAGAAAAGAAAGATTAATTTTTTTTACAAATATACCTACTCCGTATCAGCTTGATCTATTTAGTTCCTTGTCGAAAATTGTTCATTTAACAGTTGTGTATTCAGCCAAATCAGAGAATAATCGTAGTTGGGTTCTTTCAGATCATAAAGATTATAAATCGATTTATCTCGATAATAATTTTTTTGCGAGGATTGTTCAAAATAAGTTTGTTGACTTTCACTACGCAGGGGATTTAAAAAAGGTATTAAATAACCTTAAATCTGACGGTCAATTTGATTACGCAATTGTTGGAGGATCTTACTGGAATCCAAATGGTGTTCGTCAGTTATATTGGGCTCGAAAAAATTGTAGAAAAGTCGCCTACTTTTCAGAACCACTTTATGATACTAATTCTATAATAAAAAAAATATTAAGCGGTTGTTCATTAAAAACTTGAATAAATCGATTGATTATTTATTTTGCATTGGCCAGAAAGCGATCTCAACATTTTTATCTTATGGTATTACAAAGCCTGTTGTGAACATTCCATATTCAATAGACAATAACAAGTACGATTGTTCTCATTCTGTTCAAAGTGAGGCAGATGGTTTAGTTTTTCTTTGTGCTGGTGCTCTCATTTATAGAAAAGGAATTGATATTGCAATAAAAGCATTTAAAGAGAACAGGGCTTTTTTAAATTCAAAGTTACTAATTATTGGAGGAGGTGAACTTGAATTTGAATTGAAAAACCTTGCCTCAGATGATTCTAGAGTTGAATTTCTAGGTTTTTTACCACACGATGAAATAGTTAAATATTTCAATAAGGCAGATGTATTTCTATTTCCTAGTAGATATGATGGATGGGGTGTTGTCGTTATGGAAGCCATTGCATCCGGATGTGTTGTGATTAGTAGTGATAATGTTGGTGCCTCATTAGATTTAATCAATTCGATGGAAAATGGCATATTATGTAAATCTGAATCTATTTCAGAGTTTGCTAATGCCATTAATTTATTACAGTCCAATATAGAGTTATACCATTCCATGAAGAACTCTTCAATGTCTTTAATCCATAAGGTTTCATCAAACTATCGAGCAAAACAAATCATGGAAATATTTAATAGTTAGAAAATTTTAATCTATGAGAATTACTGTAATTGGTCCATTCCCTAATCCTATCACAGGGTGTTCCTTAGCGAATAAAGTTCTTTCTGAAAATTTAGAAAGAAAGGGTGTGATTGTTAATAAAATCGATACTAAATCAGAACAACTAGTTTCTAATAAATTTGGAGAGTTTAGTTTTAGAAAAATTTTCAGTTTCTTCAAGGTATATTTTAATATTTTGTCTATCTCCAATAGCGAGCTTGTTTACTCTACCCCAGGTCAAACATTTTTTGGTATTTTAAAATACTCACCCTTTTATTTATACTGTATTTTTTTCAAAATACCTTATTTAATTCATCTACATGGTAATTTTCTTGGTGAAGAGTTTTCTCATCTAAAAGGAATAAAAAAAAGCTTATTTAAATATTTTATCTCGAACGCTTCTGTCGGAATAGTGTTGTCAGAATCTTTACAAGCTAACTTTAATCAATTATTAAGTCCATCAAAAATAAGAGTAGTATATAACTTTGCCGAGGACACATTTTTCAAAACTGATTTAGAACTTAAAAACAAAATACCAACAATACTTTTTCTGAGTAATCTAATGGAAGAAAAAGGCATTCTTGATTTTCTAGACGCCTTAATATTACTGAAAAAGTCCAAAATACAGTTTGAAGCTCACATTGCTGGTCAAGTTGAACCCTCAATTGAGAACGTTATCAATGAAAAATTATCTAAACTAGGTAAAAATGTGATTTTCCATAATTCAGTTCACGGAGTTACGAAAACTCGTTTGCTGACTATGTCAAATATTTTTATCCTTCCAACCTATTATAGAATGGAAGGACAACCTATAGCGATACTAGAAGCTTTAGCTACAGGAAATATTATTTTGACCACGAAACATGCTGGGATAAACGATATTATTTCTGATAGAAATGGATTTTGGATAGATAAAAGAAATGCTAGTAAAATTACTGACACTTTATTAAATATCATACCACTTCTTGATTTTTACATTGCTGAAAAAGGCTTACCTAATCGTGAGTATGCATTTTCCAGGTTTACAGAAAAATTATTCACGGAACAACTATTTTTAATATTTAATGAAGTTGCAAGAATTAAATAAGTTTAAGCTCCCTAAAAATTTTAGAGGAAGATCAGGATTTATCGTACAAACTTGGTGGATTATTCAATCAATTTTCTTTAAGAATTCTCCTCAATTTATGTACAGTTGGCGAAAATTTTTATTGACATTATTTGGTGCCAAGATCGGAAGAAATGTTTTGATTAGACCATCTGTTCATATACAATTTCCGTGGAAATTGGAGATTGGAGATGACTCTTGGATTGGTGATGAGGTTGTCCTCTATAATTTGGGGAATATAATAATAGGATCTAACGTTGTTATATCTCAACGAAGTTACATATGTACAGGAACTCATGACTACGCCAAAAGTGATTTCCCTATAATAGCTTATACAAACATTATCGAAAATGAAGTCTGGATTGCTACAGATGTATATGTTGCTCCTGGAGTAAAAATAGGCAAAGGGGCGGTTGTAGGTGCTCGAAGCTCAGTATTTAAGAATGTAAGAGAAAATACTATTAATTTCGGCAGCCCTGTAAAAGAAGTAAGTTCAAGATACATTAAATAACGAAGACATGAATATAGTTGTACATGATTATGGAGGTTATCCATTTATTTATGATTTAAGCCTTGGGTTATCTGAGCAGAATCATAATGTCATTCATATTTTTTCATCAGCTAGCGGTTCACCAAATGGAGTATTTCCGAGTAATCAGAATTTGAGAATAATAGATTTAGGTGAATTAAATAAAAAAGTCAATAAATCAAATTTTTTTAAACGCTTTATTCAGGAGTATCAATATGGCAGAAAACTAGTTAAAACATTAGGACATTTTTCCTCTGACATTGTACTATCTGCAAATACACCACTTCTAGCGCAGATTCAATTAGCTTTCTTTTGTAAACGAAAAAATATTAGGTTCTTATTTTGGCTACAAGATTTATTAAGTATTGCTGCAAAAAATGTAATTAAAGAAAAAATACCTATTTTGGGTAATATAATCGGAGCTCTATTTTTTCAAATTGAAAGAAAAGCGCTTTTATTGTCAAACCATTGTATAATAATCTCAGAGGAATTTAAAGAATTCGTACTAAAGTGTGGGGTCGACAATAATAATATTACTGTTATTCATAATTGGTCGCAGATTGACTCTATTTCAATTACTCCCAAGAGGAATTCATTTGCTGAGGAATATAATATTCAAAAAACTTTTAACTTAGTTTACACTGGTACGTTGGGTATGAAACAAAATCCTGATATACTATTAAAAATTGCCAAATCTTATAAACATGATAATAACTTTAAGCTTATAGTAATTGCTAATGGAATAGGTAATACTTATTTGAAAAAATATTGTAAGGATAATAATCTTGACAACATTATCTGTCTTCCACTTCAACCATATGAAAAACTATCAGAAATACTGGGTTGTGCTGATCTTTTGATAGCGACTCTTACTAGTGCTTCTAGTGAGTATTGTGTACCTTCTAAAATATTAACATACTTTTGTTCTGGAAAGTGTACTTTATTAATTATGCCTCAGTCAAATCCTGCGGCTAAACTTGTAAGTTCTAATAATTTAGGCTTTGTTGTTTCACCAGATGATTTTGATTCAATTAAGTCTCAGATTGATTATTGTTTGGAAAATCCTCAAGTATTATTTGATAAAGGGCAAAATGCACGAAAATATGCTGAAGACAATTTTAATAAGCGAACTATTGTTAAACTGTTCCTTGAGGTAATTTGATATAGACATGAATAAAAATAGTAAAATTTTTATCGCGGGCCACAAAGGCATGGTGGGTTCTGCTTTACATAGACTTTTAATCAGTTCAGGTTATTCTAACATCCTTGTTAGAAATTCTAAAGAATTGGATTTAAGAAATCAAAAGTTAGTTAATGATTTCTTCATCGAAAATAAGCCAGAATATGTCTTTTTAGCTGCAGCCAAGGTAGGAGGTATAATTGCGAACAATACTTACAGAGCTGATTTCATTTTTGAGAATTTGTCTATTCAGAATAATGTAATTCATAGTTCTTATTTAAGCAACGTAAAAAAGTTAATGTTTTTAGGTTCCTCTTGTATTTATCCTAAGTTGGCTCCTCAACCGTTAAAAGAGGAGTATTTACTAACGGGACCACTAGAATTTACTAATGAACCATATGCAATTGCTAAAATTGCAGGTATAAAGATGTGTGAGGCTTATAGATCACAGTATGGGTGTGATTTTATATCAGTCATGCCTACAAATTTATATGGGCCAAATGATAATTACGATTTGGAGAATTCTCACGTATTACCTGCAATGATACGAAAGTTTCATGAAGCAAAAAAAATAATGATTTGTCGGTTACGCTATGGGGAACCGGTTCACCGATGCGAGAATTTCTTCATGCAGATGATTTAGCAGCAGCATGTTTGTATTTGATGGAGAATTATAGTGAATCTGAACTTGTAAATGTGGGAACAGGTGTTGATGTTACTATTAAAGAACTGGCAGAAACAGTAAAAGAAATTGTAGGTTTTGATGGTCAAATTATATGGGATACGGCTAAACCTGACGGAACACCTCGTAAGTTGATGGATGTATCAAAGCTTCATAATGTAGGTTGGCGACATACTATTGATTTAAAAGAAGGTATTGCATTAGCCTATGATGATTTCCTTGTAAATCATAGCTCTTTGAGATTATAAATCCTCATTTCTTGCTATTCTTAATACATGGTTTATTATATAGAGCATTAATTATAATATAATATGAAAAAAGCCCTTATTACTGGTATTACAGGTCAGGATGGTGCCTACCTGGCGGAATTTTTATTAGCGAAAGGTTACCAAGTGCATGGTATCAAACGTCGTAGCTCTTTGATTAATACAGCTCGTATTGACCATTTATATGAAGATTTGCATGAAGAAGGAGTAAACTTTATTATGCATTACGGAGATCTTTCTGACTCTACCAATATCATTCGCATTATTCAAGAAGTGCAACCAGATGAAATTTATAATTTAGGTGCGATGTCTCATGTAAAAGTATCTTTCGATGAGCCTGAATATACAGCTCAAGTGGACGGTATAGGTACTTTACGTATATTAGAAGCGGTAAGATTACTAGGTCTTATTGAAAAAACTAAAATCTATCAAGCCTCGACTTCTGAATTGTATGGATTAGTACAGGAAGTTCCACAATCGGAAACTACTCCATTCTATCCTCGTTCACCATATGCAGTGGCTAAAATGTATGGTTTTTGGATTACGGTAAATTACCGCGAAGCTTACAATATGTTTGCAGTCAATGGTATTTTGTTTAATCATGAGTCTCCTCTACGCGGTGAAACTTTTGTTACTCGTAAAATCACACGTGCAGTTGCGCAGATAGCCTTAAGTCAACAACATAAGCTATATTTAGGAAATTTGGACGCTCAACGTGACTGGGGACATGCCAAAGACTATGTAGAGGCTATGTGGTTAATCTTGCAACAAGAAACACCTGAAGATTTTGTAATTGCTACAGGTATTACCACAAGAGTACGTGATTTTGTAAAAATGGCATTTGCTGAAGTTGGTATTGAAGTTGCCTTTTCAGGTGAAGGTGTAGATGAAAAAGGAACAGTTGTTGCTTGCCATAATCCGCTTTATCAAGTAGAAATTGGTAAAGTCGTCGTAGAGGTAGACCCTCGTTATTTCCGCCCTACAGAGGTAGAACTATTGATTGGTGATCCAACTAAATCAAAAACTAAATTAGGTTGGGAACCTAAATATGACCTACGTGCGCTAGTAAAAGATATGATGCAAGCGGATGTTAAACTTTTTACAAAATAGATAAACTCCAGAGCTATCGCATGAGATAGCTCTTTTTGTATATTTTATATAATATTTATGAAAATCGCTGTAATTGGAACTGGCTACGTGGGTCTTGTAACAGGGACTTGCTTCGCCGAGACAGGAAACCAAGTAACCTGTGTGGATATCGACGAAAAGAAAGTCGAAAAAATGAAGAATGGCATCATCCCAATTTATGAGCCAGGATTGGACGTATTGTTCAATCGTAACACTGCTGAAGGGAGATTGAAATTCACGACCAATTTGGCGGAAGGTATCAAAGATGCAAAAGTAATCTTCTTGGCTTTGCCAACCCCTCCAGGCGAAGATGGCTCAGCAGATTTAAAATATATCTTGAAAGTTGCTGATGATTTAGGTCCTATCCTTGATCAATATGTGGTAGTGATTGATAAAAGTACTGTACCAGTAGGTACGGCAGAAAAAGTACATGCTGCGATTGCTAAAAATGCTTCTGAAGAACTTTTTGATGTGGTATCAAACCCAGAGTTTTTGCGTGAAGGTGTAGCGGTAGAAGACTTTATGAAGCCTGACCGTGTAGTAATTGGTACTCGTTCGGATAAAGCAAAAGCTGTAATGAACAAGCTATATGCTCCATTGGTACGTCAAGGTAACCCTGTTATCTTCATGGATGAGCGTTCGGCTGAAATGACCAAATATGCTGCAAATGCTTTCTTGGCAACTAAAATCACGTTTATGAACGAGATTGCCAACCTTTGCGAAAAAGTAGGTGCAAATGTAGACGATATTCGTCGTGGTATTGGTACAGACTCTCGTATCGGAAAACGTTTCTTATTTGCTGGTATTGGATATGGTGGTAGTTGTTTTCCAAAAGATGTTCAGGCTTTAGCAAAAACGTCTTCTGATAACGAATACGAATTCCAAATTTTGAAGGCCGTAATGAACGTAAATGAAGGCCAAAAGACGAAGTTAATCCCAACGATCAAAGAACACTTCGGTGGTGATTTGAAAGGCAAAGTGTTTGCGATGTGGGGTTTGGCCTTCAAACCATATACAGATGATATTCGTGAGGCACCAGCTTTGTACAATATCGAAGAATTATTGGCAGAAGGGGTAACTATCAAAGCATTTGACCCAGAAGCAATGGAAAATGTGAAGGGGGTAATCGGCGATAAAATTACCTATACAAAAGGTCCTTACGAGGCTATCAAAGATGCAGATGCAGTATTGATTATGACCGAATGGCCACAATTCCGTACACCAGAGTTTGAGGTGATGGATGTGTTGTTGAAAAACAAGGTAATTTTCGATGGTCGTAACTTGTACGAACTTGACCAAATGAAAGAACTAGGCTATACTTACTATTCTATCGGTAGACGATAAACAAGATAAAATAAAATAGCATATAGGATTCAGTTAGTAATTAATAGTATTTTTATTTATTAAATTAAACTTCGTTTTTTTATTAAATTTTAAGGAATTTCGTGTGTTATTTTTAAATTACTTTTTTTTAAGTAGAACTCATAATTTATGGCTTAGTAAATTAGTGTTAGAGCTTTATAATTTTACTTTTTTGAAAAACACTAATTCAGATATATGAAGACAGTATTGATTACTGGTGGAGCTGGTTTTTTGGGGTCTCACCTTTGCGATAGATTCATCAAGGAGGGTTATCGTGTTATAGCCATGGATAATCTTATTACAGGTGATTTAAGGAACATTGAGCACTTGTTCAAATTACCTAACTTCGAGTTTTACCACCACGATGTATCGAAGTTTATCCACGTTCCAGGCGAGTTAGATTATATTCTTCACTTTGCTTCGCCAGCTTCACCAATCGACTATTTGAAAATTCCAATTCAGACCCTTAAAGTAGGTTCATTGGGTATTCACAATTGTTTGGGATTGGCTCGTGTAAAGAATGCTAGAGTATTGATTGCTTCTACTTCGGAAGTTTATGGTGACCCAACTGTACACCCACAAACAGAGGAATATTGGGGTAACGTAAACCCCGTGGGTCCACGTGGTGTATATGATGAGGCAAAACGTTTCCAAGAGGCAATGACAATGGCATACCATACGTATCATGGCTTGGAGACCCGTATCGTTCGTATCTTCAATACTTACGGTCCTAGAATGCGATTGAACGACGGACGTGTATTGCCAGCATTTATTGGTCAAGCCTTGCGTGGTGAGGATTTAACGATGTTTGGAGACGGTTCTCAAACACGTTCATTCTGTTTCGTAGATGACTTAGTGGAAGGAATCTATCGTTTGTTGTTGAGCGACTATCCTTACCCAGTAAACATTGGTAATCCAGATGAAATCACGATTAAAGAATTTGGTGAAGAAATCATCAAATTGACAGGTACAAACCAAAAGTTGATTTCATTACCATTACCAAAAGACGATCCAAAACAACGCCAACCAAACATCACAAAAGCGAAGGAGCTTTTAGGTTGGGAACCAAAAGTAAATCGTGCAGAAGGTCTAAAAATCACTTACGAATACTTCAAGTCATTACCAAACGATGAACTGTACAAAATGGCAGATCACAGAGGTTTTAAAGATTATGAGAGGAAGTAGTAGTTCCATCGGTTATCTAGTATAATAACAAAAGGGTTCAAAGTACTTTGAATCCTTTTGTTATTATACTAGATTTTATTATGATTCACTTATTATTTTAGAGACTTGTAATAAGGTTTTTTAGGTATTTGAGAATTATCAATTTGATAAATTGCGGATTTCATTTTTCGAAATAAACCTGATTATATGATTAACAACATAATCAGGTTTATTTTTATCTTTGATGTTTTAAAAACAGGATGATACTTGTTGAATTTTAGTAAAATCACAGGAATATTGTTTTAATTTTTTAATGAATTTCTTATGATTAAATTTAAAAACAAGGCATTTATTTTAGATTCTATTGCAAAACTTTCAATTGTATTGTTGGTGGTCACAATTTCAGTATTAAGCTGGATTAGTGATCCAGTTTTTATGCATTTGGATATATTGCCAGATTGTGTAGGAAGATGGTGCGATGAATTTCCAAGATTCAGGACGGCAATTCCTTTCTTTTTTCTCTCCATTTTAGTTATTTGTGTAGAAAGAAATTTTTTTAAATATTTAGTGATAAATTGTGCACTTGTAATATTTGTAGAACTATTCCAATTATTGATTCCTACAAGACATTGCGATGTATATGACATGCTTTGGGGATGTGGTGGTGTGATTGTTGGGCTGGTGCTAGGCCATTTATTACAAGTTTTTTATATTTTTAGAAGTAAACAAGCTCGTAATCAGAGTCAATTGGAACAATGAAAAATATTTTAGTATTCGGAGGCGTTGGCCAATTGGGACAATGTATTCAAAAAGCCTCTGCTTCATCAGAGCAATTCAATTTTATCTATCTAGATGAGGTAAAAGGAAATATTTTAGATAATTCTTTATTGAGTGATTTGTTTGAAGAATATAAACCAGCATACATCATCAACTGCGCTGCTTACACGGCGGTAGATAAGGCAGAGGATGAGTTAGAGCTTTCTCGTAAAATCAATGCAACAGGCGCAGAAAATTTAGCTAATCTCTCAGAACAGTTTGGTAGTATCATGATACATATCTCTACAGATTTTGTGTTTGAAGGCAATCAAACGGGTTTGTTGACAGAGGAAGATATCGCTAAGCCAGTAGGTGTTTATGGTTTAACTAAGTTAGAGGGAGAAGTAGCCATTCAAAAGGCAGCTCAAAAATACTTTATTCTGAGAACCAGTTGGTTGTATTCAGAATTTGCCAACAATTTTGTAAAAACAATGTTAAGACTGGGAGCCGATAGACCTGAGCTTGGAGTTATTGTAGATCAAGTGGGTTCACCTACTTATGCAGTGGATTTGGCAAAGGTGATTTTGCAAATTATTGAATCTGGGTCCGAAGCTTATGGCCTCTATCATTACAGTAACGAAGGAGTAACCTCTTGGTATGATTTTGCTTCGACCATATTTGAACTTGCTGGCCTGAAAGTGAAGGTAAAAGCGCTCAAAACTAGCGAATATCCTACTAAGGCGAGAAGACCATTTTATTCAGTAATGGACAAGACTAAAGTAAAGCAAAACTTAGGGGTTGAAGTTCCCTATTGGCGTGATAGTCTTAAAACATGCTTAGTAGAATTAGGGTATTAATTTGTACTTTATTGGTAATGTGATTGAGATAAGGTTTTAAGAAAATTAAATTTTTCTTGAAACCTTATTTTTTTATACCTAATGTGCTTAAGGAAGGCTATACCGTTTACACATTTTCGCCTTTTTTTTATAAGATTGTCAATTTGAAATTTGTACAAATCTAAGAATTGAGATATATTTGAGTATAATAAACACAACTAACATTTTTTTGCCTCTAGAAAAACACGCCAATGTTTAACCGCTAAAATGGATTTATATAAAATCTAACATCTGTTTTGATCGTACATCTCTAAATATGCCTGCAATGAATAGACTTTTTCTAATTATCTTACTTTTTTTGAGTAAGGTGATGTTGGTTCGTGGCCAACAATTTTATCAGAATTTGGGTTTGGGGATTTCTGCTTCAACGATGGGAATCGGTCCTGAGCTATCTTATTACCCTGCAAAATATCGTCATTGGGGTGTGCGTGCGCACTGGGTACAGTTTAGTTATAAGGACCCTATACACATCGGCATGGCAAATGAAAAGAGCTTAGATATCAAACCAACTATCCAAAAACAAGTAGGTGCTATTTATCTTGATTATTTTCCTTTTAAGAAACAGCGATGGCATGTGTTTGGTGGACTATCCTATAATCTCAAACAAGATTACTTATTTAATGTAACGACAAAAACAGGCGTATCGCTTGGAGGAATAGATATACAGGCTACTGATTTTGGGAGTATTAATCTCGGTATAAAATGGAGTGAATGGATGCCTGCCTTTGGCTTAGGGTATTTGGGTAATATATATAAGAATAGACTATTGCTAGGAGTAGATTTTGGATTGAGCTATATGGGAAGTCCAAAGTTACAAGTAAGTTATGAAGGTTTTTTGGAGACAACTACCCTCGACGAGCAAATCCCAAAACTAGAACGTAATATTCGTAACTACTCTTATTATCCTAATTTGAACTTTCAATTAAAATATCTTTTAGGTAAATAGTAAAACCTCAATACAGAATAAATATGAAAAAGATTCTCATTCTAAGTATAATAGTTTTGCTTGGCTTTTGGGCTTGTCAATCGCCATTAGAGGGTTTTGAACTAGGTTTCAAAGATCCGATAGAAAAAGCTAAGATAGAAATTCATTTTTACAACCCTTCTGGGAGTTTGCCAACAGATTTGAAGATAAGTTTTGCAGGACCAGACTCAAACTTGGTTGTAACCAATCTAAATACCAAGAAATTTAAAGTTAGTCCTGAGGGTTTGTTAATTGTGGCAGTTTCACCTGAGGTAATTCCTTCGAGTGATAAACCCGTGAAGTTTACCATCGTCGCAGATGCAAGCGGATTCACTAAATCAACACGAATGGTAGTATTTACCAATCAGTCAAATCAGGGAGTCTGGATTCCGATGTTTAACGAAAACAATCCACCTGCAGGCGTGAGTAGTAAAGAAGTTATCATTCCGAATGCACAGGGAGGAGTACTTTCTTCCAATCAGACCATTTCAACGGGTACTCAAAAGCCTGAAAACGCGAGTCTTGTTTTAGTAGCTGGTACGCAATTGACTGATATAGACAACAAACCTGTGGCTGGAAATCTTAATGTGAGTATACAACATTTTGATAATAGGGGAGCAACCATAGGTTTTCTTCCTACTGGTGGCGTTGCTACTAACCCCGTAGATGCAAATGGTAAAAGTTTAGCCAATCCTTTTGATTTGCCAAATTTTGCAGGGTTTGTTTCTGTCGTGATGAGTAACGATCAAGGACAAATAGTCAAACAATTATCCAAGCCACTTGAATTAAGTTTGGAATTGAACCCAACTACCTATAATCCCAGAACAAAAACTAATATTAAAGCTGGGGATATGTTGCCCATTTTTAGCTTTGATATTGACAAAAACCAATGGAAAGCAGAGGGAGAAAGCAAAATTATTCAGGAAGGTAGCAAATTGATTGCTAAGTTAAACATCAGCCATCTCACTGACTGGATTGCAGGTTGGGATAGAGAAATATGTCGCCAAGGACCTACTTTTGTTTTTAAAAGTAATTTTAATGATGTAGATATGTGGTATTACTGTCAGGTTATAGATTCCAAGACTAATAAAGTATTAATAGAATATTATCCTTGGGTAAATAATGGTTGGTCATTTAGTATTTCATATAAACCAATAGATGCTGAAAATATTAAATTAAAGGTTTATGATTATAGTGGATATTGGGGAGGAGATAATATTAATCCTATTGCTGTTACCAAAGAGGTGCCATTTTGTACTCAACAAAATGTAAGTGTAGATATAACTTCAATTCCTACACCTCCATATGTTGAAGTTGCGTTTGAAATAATTTGCTCAAATGGTAAAAAAATAGATTTAGATGCACTTCCAGCTACATTTAAAATCCAATTTTCTGAGGTCGGAAAGAGTGCTTGGCAAGAGCTATTAGAAATTAAAAGACCAAACATGAATGGGAGAACATATAGAGTTAGAGAAAAAAGATCATACGATTTTAGGGCAAGCACTGATGGTGGCGTTACTTGGCCCTACAAACAGCTTAATAAATACTTAGAATCTACAAAAATCTCTTACAGAATAGAAGACAAAGGTTTCTGTAAATAATGCTTCGCAAATGATTGTTTAGGGATAAAGTTATTTATTGGCTCAATATCATAATATTTATTTTCAAAAGGCTAGTAAAATATCAGCAACTTTGATATCCTTTAATTGTAGAGAAAGAAGGTTAAAAAATGTAATTTTTACGTATATGCATAGTTCAATGAAAAAAAGGGAGACTCTACGTCTCTTCTCAGATCTTAGCTTTTTAATAGTCTCTTTCTATGTGGCAGCAGAGGTAAGTGGGCATGGAGTCGGTAGACTCGATGGAGGTACTATTATATTTTTGCTGATTTCTTGGTATTTCTCCACAAAAGCAACCAATCTTTATGATGATTTAAAAACAGTGCGTTTTGTACATGAGTTTCTATTGTTGATTCCAAATATACTGATACAATCAGCAGTATTAATCATTGCATTGTTTATTCTCAATGAGCATTATTTTGGCAGAACGTTTGTCGGCTTATATACAGTGTTGCTTATCGGTATTTTAGCATTTAAAAAGTTTCTTTCTAGAAAATTGATATATACCTTCAGTAAGGGAACCAATAGTATCAAAAACGTACTGATTGTAGGTACCAATGAGGTAGGTATGTCTTTTTATGAAACACTCAAAGGAACTCCTCATTATGGTTATCAAGTGGTTGGCTTTTTAGATCAGACCAAACCTCTACATCTAAATGGAATGTACAAAGGGGATTACAAGGAAATTGAGCGTATTTTATCCAATTCAGGAGTTGATGAGGTAATAGTAGCTTTAGACGAAGCTAACAGTGCACAACTTTCTAATATTATCAGAATAACGGATAAGTATGCAGTAAAAACAAGAATTATCCCTGATTATCTTAAATTTAATACAAGTCGCTTTAGTGTCGAAATGTTTGGGAAGTATCCGTTAATAACGGTCAGAACAGAACCATTAGAGTATTTTCACTGGAGATTGTTAAAACGTGCACTAGATTTTACCCTAAGCTTTATTGTAACAGTACTTATTTTATCATGGCTTTTACCAATTATTGCATTGTTAATTAGGCTAGATTCAAAAGGAAGTGTCTTCTTTTTTCAACCACGCCTAGGCTATAATAATAAAGTATTTAAATGTTTTAAATTTAGAACCATGTATGTCGATATCGACAATTCTTCATTTAAAGCAACTGGTAAAAGAGATAATAGAGTCACAAAAATTGGTGCATTTCTAAGAAAGACGAATTTAGATGAGGTACCTCAAGTACTGAACGTATTGTTTGGGGATATGTCTTTGGTAGGGCCACGACCTCAGGCAATTCCATTTTACGAAGAATACAAAAGTTTTATCGAAAATCTAAACTTACGTCATAATGTAAAACCAGGTGTCACTGGTTGGGCACAAGTTAACGGTTTAAGGGGGGATGCGATAGATCCAATTGAAAACAAAAAACGTATCATGAAGCGATTTGAGTGCGATTTATGGTATATCGAAAATTGGAGTTTTTGGTTAGATATCAAGATTATGTTTTTAACTGTATGGGTGTTTTTGAAAGGTGATGAAAATGCTTATTAATATTCACTAAAACGTCTATTACAGAAAATAATTACTTATGAATAACAACAATTACGTAATCATCATGGCTGGTGGGGTAGGAACGAGGTTTTGGCCATTTAGTCGAGTTAGTAATCCAAAGCAGTTTCATGATGTATTAGGAACTGGTAGAACTCTCTTGCAACAAACCGCAGATCGTTTTGAAGGCATTTGCCCTAATGAAAATATCTTTGTGGTAACGAGTGAGGACTACATTGACTTGGTGCAAGAGCAATTACCGTTTTTGTCGACCGAGCAAATTTTAGCTGAGCCTATTCGCCGTAATACTGCTCCTTGTGTAGCTTATGCTTGTTATAAAATAGCGAAACAAAATCCCGACGCAAACATCGTGGTAGCTCCTGCTGACCATATTATTTTAAAGGAAAAGGCTTTTCAAACTAAAATCTTGACAGCACTCGAGGCATCAGCCAAAGGCGATGTCCTTGTCACTTTGGGTATCAGCCCTAGTCGTCCAGATACAGGGTATGGTTACATTCAATATAAACAAGAGGAAGGCGAAGTGAAGAAGGTTGAGTCCTTCAGAGAGAAGCCTAACTTGGAACTAGCAAAACAATTCTTGGCTAGTGGTGAGTACGTTTGGAATGCTGGTATTTTTATCTGGACAGCTAAAAGTATTATTACGGCTTTTGCCAAGCATTCACCTCGTTTACACGAGATTTTTGAAGATGGGACTCAATATTACTTCACGGAAGGCGAGACGCATTTTGTTGAAAAAGCCTACCAAATTTGTGAAAGTATCTCTATTGACTACGCCATTATGGAAAAATCGGATAATGTACATGTGGTACTTGGAGAGATTGGCTGGTCGGATTTAGGTACTTGGAAATCATTATACGAAGTATCTGGCAAGGACGAACTCGGTAACGTGATAGATGGAAATACAATGCTTTATGATGTAAAGGATAGTATTATCAAAACGCCTCAAGGCAAATTGGTAGTGATAAAAGGCTTAGAGAATTTTATCGTAGCTGAGTATGATAATGTTTTAATGATTTGTCCAAAAGACCAAGAACAAAAGGTAAAGGATTTTGTGGCAGATGCTGGAGAAAAAGACAGTTGTTTTATTTAATCCAGAATAATACATTCAAAAAAAGCCCTGTGGTTGCCAACCACAGGGCTTTTTTTAAGCTGCCTTGACATAAAAGCCAAAGGTTGACAAGGCATTATTCACTTCTTTCCATCTACGTTTAGAAATAGGAATCGATTTGCCTGATTTGAGTATAATAAACTTGTTAGTATATTCTGCTACATAATGAATGTTTATGATGTACGCCTTGTGAACTCTAATAAAATGATTGGCTTTGGCTTCCAACCTAGGAAGAAGGTTTTTGATGGTAATTGAAAATACTTTTGCGGGTTTATGATGTTGATAAATAACTGAATAGTTTACCTGTGCCTCAATAAAGAGAATATCACCTGTAGGAATTGTAACATTGTATTTAGGTTTGTCAGCTAACTCAGGTGGACACTTTTCAAAAAGGTAGGGGTAAGCAATTTTTGATGCATTAGGCATCTGGTTTGTATGTGTTCTCATAATTTTAAAGCTTTTAAAATTCTCTTAAGATACGGAAGTGTTATTTTTAAGTAAAACTATGGTGTTAAATAATAGCACTTTAAGGTGTTCAAAGAGATTGTTTTAGCTAAAATGGTTGTAAAACCCAAAAGGTTAAAAAGAGTATAACGGATAAATAAAAAAAGGTATGAGCGTACTCAGTAATCGTGTAAAATCAAATTCTTGAGCTTCCAACTGTCCGCTGTGAGCAATAGAATCAAATTCAAATATTTTGCCTACAGCGTGTACATTAAAGTGTAAAAATCATCTAGTTCGAATATTTAATTTATATCGAGTAAAAAAGGCTTCTATCTCAATTCCAAAATTTGTACTAGATTAGAAGCCATCGTAAAGTTCTTGTACCTACTCTATAATACTTAATAATCAACTTTTACCTTAAATTCCAAATAAGGCCTTATTTTGAAAAGAATAATTTTCTAATAAATTCATTTCTTTGCTCATTCCCGATAGCTTTTTGATTCTTTGTATATGCCTATCATGGTGCACATCAGTACCAATTAAGTCATAGAGATTGTTTTTTAATAAATGCAAAGCAATCTTTTTGATATCTGCTCCGTAATAGCCTTCAACAGCTAATATATTTAATTGTAAAAGACAACCTAGGTTTTTGAGTCGCTCAAAAATTTCAGGATTTTGATGCCAGTAGCGATATCTCTCTGGGTGTGCAATTACAGGTGTATAACCTCTTTTGGTCATTTCAAAAATACGCTCTTCATAGTTAAGTAGAGGAGCAATCATGGGATATTCCGCAAGAAGATATTTGCTGCCAGCCAAGGAAATCAGATGGTCTTCTTCCAGTAACTGGGTGTAATTGTCATCTATGTAATACTCTGCCGAGGCATCTATTTGAATGCCGTTTATCTGAGATTGAACTTCGCTCAATTTGCCTCTAATGATACTCGGTGTGTTTGGATACACCTCCATTCGAATATGGGGTGTGGTTATTAGCTTCTGAAAACCTAGCTCCTGAAATTCTCCTATTAGCATAAGGCTTGTTTCCATATCAGGAGAACCATCATCAATGCCTGGTAAAAGGTGTGAGTGAATATCGGTCACAATCGTTTGATTGAAAAAATCAAAAATTCTTAGTTTATCAGTTTTATTTCGTTTGAAGAATGAAAACATAATTATTAGTCGATAAAACAGCAAAAGTTTAAGTATATGAAACTTAAGATGGAGAAAGTAACTTATAAAAAGTACAAATTTAAAATAACTCTCACAGAGTTTGTTATGAATGTGATTGTTTTTGGAAAATCTCTATCTTTTTGCTATTAGAATCGAACTAAACAAAGTTATTTTATGGGTATATGGAGAATTCCTCCACTAAAATACGAAAAAACTCTAAATATGGATTTATGTAAATGTTCGATATTTGTCATAAAAGAGGAATTTTACCTATTAGTGGAATAAATCATTTTGTTTATTGTAATAAATAAAGAATAAGTTTTCTTTTATTAATTACTCTTCATTTATGGCTTCAAATGGCTAGTTGAGAACTTCTAACTTTAATATTAAAATTCTACGATTAATAGATTTATTGCTCATTTATCACTACTGTCTACCGAATAATAAATTATATTCTTCGGTGACATACAAAATATTGCAACTATCAAATAAGTACATAAAAGTATGTTACTAGAATAAGATTATTTAATTAAACTTTTGTAATATTGTATGAAATAAAAAGACAAAGTATCCAGTACTATTATTTCATAAGATTCGTTATACCATTGTAATTTACATACTAAATAATCACTAAATAATAATGACTACCGTAATTGTTGTACTTTCAGCCGTAATTGCTTCTTCGTGCATCGAAGCAATCATTGAGACTAGCGACTTCTTTTCAAGCCGTCGTTCTAGATAAAAAAGAAATCAGAAAGCCAATCGGGAGTGATGGTGAGTTATGAGATGAGATTTTGACGTAAAACAATTATTACGAAATGCCTAAAGGTTGTCATTAATTACTCATTTAGTTTTCGTAAAATTAGCTAAAAGTAATAATAAAACGCCGCCTTCGTCAGTATTTCATGTAGCACGCAAACGAGCTAATAAACATCAAGTCATTCTTCATGTTTAATAGCTCGTTTTTCTTTTGTAAAAGCTCAATATTCAAGTATCATAACCGTAGGGTCTGAAATTTCTAACTTCTTGCAAAATCGTCGAGTAATGTCTCATTATTGACTAATCGACGAATATTCTTATAATTCTTTTCTCAGATGTGTATCTTTAACACTCGTTGAAACGATGTGAGATAACCACTGATTCCCATGGATTTATTTGCTAAAAAATTAAATATATTGATAGTTGAGGATGATGATGAAGAATACAACCTTTTGCTGGATTGTATTCAAAATGCTTGTATCCTTACCGAGCATATTCTACATGCTAAAAATATCGCCCAAACAAAGGAATATTTGCTTGGCGAAATTAGGTTTGATCTAGTTTTTATGGATTTAAACATACAAAATCATCAACAAGCAGATTTTTTGTTTCAAATAATGGACTGGGCAGATCATAAATTGCCTATTGTAGCACTTTGTGAGGTGGCGTCTCCTGAAACTACTCTGTTGGCGCTCATCAATGGCGCCAAACACTATCTTATTAAAGGGGATTATGATGAACTGGCGGTTGAGAAGGTAATAAAAGACTGTTTTTCAATCGTAGACTCTTCAGGGGGATATTTTGAGAATCGAGAGTTTTTAGGCGATGGTATTGCACTTGGTGCAGTTTGGGATATTGATTTGATTCAACATCAAGTGAAGCGCTCTGGTAAACAGTTTTATGAATCGCTAGGGTACAGGGACGATGAATATAATCAGGAGTTTGATTTTTGGGAAGCAAGATTATATCCAGATGACTATCAAAGAGTTATAAATACGATTCAAAAATCTCTGGCCGATAATACCAAACGTTATTGGGAGGTTGAATATCGATTTCAAAAAGCCGATGGCTCATTTATATGGGTAAATGAGCGTGGATATATATTAAATGATGCCTTAGGAAGGCCTTTACGCATCATTGGTGCGATTATTGATATAAATGACAGGAAGGAAAAGGAGGGGCAAATCCAATTCCTTGATCATCAACTAGGTGCGTATTTTTTCCATAATCCCTATCCTATGTGGATTTATGACAATGATAGTTATGCATTTTTGGAGGTGAATACTGCCGCTATACAGAAGTATGGCTATACGCGTGATGAGTTTCTCCAAATGACCCTCAGGGATATTCGACCAGCACAAGATTTGGTGCAACTCAGAAATCTTCCCAAAGATATTGTGTCATCAAATCCTGTTAGACACTGGCAGGTGAGACATCAAAAAAAGAATGGCGAAATTATAGATGTTGAAGTTACTGCAACGGATATTCAATTGGATAATGTGATGGCAACCAAAGTGATGGTCATTGATATTACAGAGCAATTAAGAGCTCGCAATGAACGCACTTTTGTGTTAGAAGTAGTAGAAAAACTTCGTCAAGAAGCTCATTTGTTAGATGGGCTCAATGCCATTCTCAAATACGTCAGAGAGTATATTCAGTGGCAATATGGTGAAATTTGGCTCACTGATTCTTCGTGTGATAATATCAAAATGATAACTCACGATTTTGATACCAATTCCCCTGTTGATTTTCAGGCTTTTGCTACTCCTGTTTCATTTACTTCTATTCCTATCGAACAAACGGTGTTTAGACGAAAATCTAAACATCAAAAAACGTATTGGATTGAAGACTTGGCTACAGAGGAGCTTTTCATGCGTAGGCAATTAGCTCAGGAACTTGGATTACGTTCAGCATTTTCGGTGCCTATTAGTTATAAAGATAATTATGTGGCATGGGTGGTTTTCTTTACTGATAAATTTAGTCGTAAAGATGCTGCCTTAATAAATTTAGTCGAAAGTATATGCCGTCAGTTGGGTTATGAAATCCGAAGACGCAACTCGGAAGAGCAACTTCAATATATCTTCAAGTTTAGTAGAGATTTGATGGGAATGGCCAACAAGCGTGGGTTTATGACGCAGGTCAACAATGGTTTTAAAAAGGTATTAGGTTATGATGAGCATACCCTGACAACCAAGCCTATTCAGCGTTTTATTTATCAAGAGGATTGGCCGATTTTACATACTGCTTTAGAGGAGTTACGTAATGGCAGTGTTAGTGCGCCATTTGAGTTACGCTGTTTGGCCGCAGATAATAGTATTAAGTGGATTAATTGTACTGTAACTCAGATTCCGACTGAAGATTTAGTTTTTATTTCAGGTAGAGACATCACACGTAGGAAAAAAAGCGAGGATGAACGTGAAATGCTGATTAAAGAGTTGAGGGAAAGTAACAAGGACTTAAAACAGTTTTCCTATATTACATCGCACAACTTACGGGCACCGTTGTCCAACCTTTTGGCGATTTTAGATTTAATAAATCCTAATAATATAAAGGATGAAATGACTTTGTTTTTATTAGAAAAATTTAAAGAGTCTACTCATGCCTTAAATCATACGGTAAATGATTTACTGGACATATTAGTTATCAAAAATAATGTTAATATTGAGCAAGAATTGCTAGACTTAGAAAATGAGCTACATAAATCTTTTGAAAGATTGGCTTATTTACGTCAAGACAAGGAAGTGACTATCTCGATGGATTTTTCGGGGGGAAAGGAAATCAATTTTAATACCACCTATCTCGAATCCATTTATCAAAATTTGATTACCAACGCGTTCAAATACCAGTCGCCTGAACGTAATCTTGAGCTGAAAATCTTTACAAAAGAAACCAAAGGTTTTTTACAACTCTATTTTTCTGACAATGGATTAGGTATCAATTTGCAGCGCCACGGGGACAAAATATTTGGTTTGTATCAACGCTTTCATCATCATCCTGATAGTAAAGGCTTAGGTCTTTATATCATTAACTCACAAGTAAGAGCACTGGGTGGTATGATAGACGTACAAAGCGAAGAGGGAGTTGGAACTACGTTTATTGTTTCATTCAAGAAAAATTAATTGATATTGAGATTATTCAAATCAATCTCATCCTGATAATAGATTGATTTAATAAAGTAATGGAAATCGCTGTGTTATAGAGGCGATTTTGAGATAAATAAAAATCTGGTTTATACACTAAAATCCTTCGCTCGTACGATTTTGTGTGAAAGTCTAAAATAGTATTAGTTAATTAGTAATTCAGAATATGAGTTAGGCATTATGGATGTAGATGAAACAGCCGCTTTTAAAATAGGAAAGTATGAATAAAATACCTTATTGTTGGTGCTGACTATTGCTGTGAAACCTTTCTTTTTATCCTAATTTGAGTATTTGAGGTTCGTAAATTTATAATTTAAAATGATGATTGAAAGTGTACTCGTTGTAGATGACGATTTGATAGCACTCTCACTTTGTGAGTTTGCCATCAAGAATAGTGGCTTTTCGAAGAAGGTTCAGACGGTAAAGAATGGTAGAGAAGCCCTAGACATATTTTTTGCCCTAGAAGATGGTACATCTCCAGATGGAATCGTTCCTACACTGATTTTTTTGGATTTGAATATGCCAGTAATGGACGGATGGGACTTTTTGAAAGCATACCTTCAGAAATTTGCTGCTCAGTATCCAGAAACAAAAGTGTGTATTCTTTCTTCGACTATCGACCCAGAAGACTTTGTAAAGGCTGGGAAATATAAGATTGTACTTGAGTTTATAAGCAAGCCTCTTACTATGGAGATTTTGAATGAACTCAAAAAAGCAGCCAATTGAAGAAATACTTTAATTAAGTTTGCCCGCAATAGGCATTGGGCTTTATGCTATACTCAAAAAGAATCAAAGTTTCTTGCGAAATTATTAATGCATTTATGCCTAGTGCCTATGGCTTTTATCAAAAGCGTACTAATACAATTTTATTTTACATTGTCTTTAATGGAGTACTACATCAGATGTTAGATTTATGACTTGAAATTTTCTTTTTCTTGGAAATCTTGAATCATAAATTCGCCTTCTGAAGTATTTTACTCAATAGGAATACACAAAGTCGCTATTACCATACCTTCTTGTTCGCTGAAAAGCAATTGAGCTTTTCCCTGATACATGTGATTGAGTCTTCTTTCGAGGTTTTTAAGGCTTGTTCCATAAAAATTATCCTTCTTTTCTAGAACTCCTGTATTTCTGACTATAATATACAAGTGGGTTTCTTCGCTACGAGTGTGAATAAAAAGCTCACCACCCTTTCTCAACTTACTTACGCCATGCTTAATGGCATTCTCCACTAGTAAGTATAACGACATGGAAGGAATACGAAAATTTAAGGATTGATTTTCAAGCTTGAAATGATAGGTAAGTCTTTTATCAAATCTAATTTTTTCTAAATCAAGATATTGTTGCATCATCAATAGCTCATCCATGAGTTGAATCATTGGCGTTTCGCTAATAGTCAAGGATTTTCGTAGAATATCCGATAATTGAATGATGGATTTCTGAGCTAAAGGAGGATCAATTCTTACTAAAGCTTTGATAGAATTTAGCGAATTGAATAAAAAATGAGGATTTAGTTGGCTTTTCAAACTATCAAGCTCTGTGCTACGAATCAAATTTTGAACTGTTGCTTCAGTACGTAGGTCAACATAAAATTGTTTGACTGTGCGAATTGAAAAGTATAAAGAGAGCCATATTCCAGTACCCAATAGACCTATCACAGAGGATTGAGTCCAGGTGATGCTATTGAAAGTTGGTGCAACGAGAGCTAAACACTCTTTATAGGCAAGGGAAAACAGTAACGAAGAGACAATCAGAAAGCCAAAGCCGTATTTGATGTTGCGATTGAGTAGGTGCAAGCTAAATTGAAATTTGGCAAGAATACCATGTAAGGCATAGCCAATAGCATGGCCAATGATATTAAAAGGTATGAGTAGCACTATCCATTCCCAAACCGATGGTGACGATTGGAGGATAGCCAAGAGCATACATATACTAAAACCTAGCCACCCAAAAATTTGAGCGGACCAGTAAAGGCGGTTCATTTTCATCGAATCAATGAGTTGTAACTAAGAGCGTTTCTTAATGGGTTTGATAAAATGCGGTATCAGTTCACCAGAAACTGGTCTGTAGAATTGTTTCTACAACCTATAATAAATGGTATAAATCAACTCTATATCTGTAAAAAAAAGTTGATTTTGTTGATTAGAGATAAAAAAAAACGAGTGAAATGTTTGAATTACATTGCACTCGGTTACAAAAATAGAATAACTATTGAAATATCCGAATTCTTCAGGAAGGAAATAAAATCAAAAAAAACCTTTAAAATAATTCTGATTATAAGAATTTCAATACCTTGAGCTAGTTAACAATCTGTTTTCTAGTGAAGTATTGTCACAATTTAAGGGTTTTGTTTTGTAACATTTAAGAAAAGTGAGGTACTAATGCTGAGTGTTGTTTGATCTCCTTAATTACCTTCAAGGTAAGAGGCTTGCTGATAAACTCGATAATGATGTCGTAATTACTCGCTCTCTGAATATCTCTAGGGTCGATACTCGATGATAGAACGATGATGCGAGTATCTGGAAAAAGTTTATTGAATCCTTTACGGATAAACTCATCAAGAAAATCCCAACCGTTCATAACTGGCATATTCAAATCTAAGAAAATGACTGCAGGTACATCTGTGTTCGAATTGTTAGAGTCGTCTACAATATCGTTGAAATAATCAATTGCCTCCTGCCCATTTTGTGCTTTATCTACCTCTTCGGCAAAGGTAAAGCGTTTTATGACCATATCACAAAGTGATAAAGTGACAGAGTCATCGTCTACAAGTAAAACTTTCTTCAACATGTTGGTAATCATAATTTGACAGTGGTATATGAGGCAGAAGCGCTCTTGTAACAAAATTAAAAGGTGTTAGCAATCACATTGTGCCTAATATACGAAGATTTTTGTTGGGCGGATTTTCGTAAGAAACTTAATATCAATGATTTTATGGGTATGGTTTAAAACCACATAAAGATATTAATTATTTACAATAAACCAGAAAAATTTTAGTGGTTATATTTAGATTGTTTTGCTAACTGAGTAAATGGTAATACTAAAACCTTGCCAAAGTGTTAATGCAATATAATTTTTCGTGAATTGGGCAATAATGAGGGTTGGCTGACAAGAAATACTCAATTTCATGCCCAAAATTGCGGTTGAGATTTTTGTAAACCCTTATCAGCCATTTGTCCCAATTTTTATTTAAGTTCAGTCAACGGAAATGTCTGTTCAATTTTAAATCCTTTTTCGGTCGAAATTACCGTTGCGCAGTCATGATTGGGATCATGGTCAAAAAAGAGTACCCAGTTTTCTTCAACGGCCTTAGAAAGAATATTAGCTTTTTCTTCCATCGTTTGAAGTGGTCGTACATCGTAACCCATCACATAAGGCACAGGAATATGCCCTGCCGAAGGAATAGTATCTGCTACAAATAATAATGTTTTTCCTTGATATTGTATTTTGGGCATTATCATTTTCTCTGTATGACCATCTGCCAATAAAAACTCAATATTCTCAAAGGAGGCTTGGTCTTTATCAATGCAATATAGTTGCCCTGCCTCGTGTAGCGGTAAAATGTTTTCTTTAAAAAATGTTGCCTTTTCACGCATATTGGGATTCAATGCCCAGTCTAAGTGCTTAGAATGTGTCCAATATTTAGCATTTGAAAATGTACTTTCGAAATGAGTGCGACTATTATTCCATTGGACTGCGCCACCACAGTGGTCAAAATGTAAATGACTGAGTATTACATCTGTTATGTCATTTTCCGAAAAACCAGCCTTACGAATTGAACTGATTAAGTCAGCATCACCATGTCTATAATAATACGATTGCCACTTGGCATCTTGTTTGTCGCCCATGCCTGTGTCCACCAAGATAAGTTGATTGCCTTGTTCGATTAGCAGGCAGCGCATTTTCCATGTGCAAAGATTGTTTTCGTCGGCAGGAGACCATTTATTCCAGAAAGTTTTTGGAACTACTCCAAACATCGCTCCTCCATCTAATTTGAAGTTGCCAGCATCAATGCTATAAAGATTCATAGTTGTTCTTGTGTTTTGTCTTGTTAAACATTTGCAAGATAAGGGAAGTTGAGTAAATTATGTATGTGATTGGGAAAAAGGGAACAGGGTATAGGGGTGAGGGGATAGTGAAAAAGGAGATAGGTATAGGGAAGAAGGGGGACGTGGAAATGAAATTTACAAATACACAAATAACAGATAACAAATACACAACTAACGGAGATACAGATAACGTCTATATGAAAAAAATTGGATTAGTATTATCAGGAGGAGGAGCTAGGGGAGTTGCACATTTGGGTGTACTCAAAGCGCTGGTTGAGCAAAAAGTATCTATTGATTATGTTTCTGGGTGTAGTGCAGGCTCTATTGCTGGAGTCATGTTTGCTGCAGGGTATTCACCTGATCATATATTTGAAATAGTGGTTTCTACTAATACCCTCAAAGCCTTTCGACCAGCATTTAGTCGTTTGGGTCTATTACGTATGCAAAAAGCGGAGGAAATTTATTTAAAATACTTGCCACATAATTCCTTCGAAAATCTCAAACTTCCTTTGTTTGTAAACGCCACCGATATTACGCAAGGCGAAAGTGTCTTTTATTCTTCAGGTGAACTCATCAAGCCTGTTTTGGCATCTTGCAGTATTCCTGGTTTATTTGAGCCTGTATCTTTTGAGGGACGTGTTCTTGTGGATGGGGGGGTATTGAATAATATGCCAATTGAGCCGCTTCAGCCGCTTTGCGATTTTATTATTGGAAGTCACTGTAATCCTTTTGGTAAGAACCCTAATCTCAAATCAATACCGAGTGTATTACAAAAGAGTCTTTATCTGGCTATTAATAATAACTCTAAGCCTCGCCTCGCACAGTGCAATTTATTGATAGAGCCGCCAGCTTTGGTAAATTTTGAACCACAAGATGTGAGAAAAGCAAAGGATATTTTTAAAGTAGGTTATGATTTTTCCAAAAATATAGATTTTAATTCTCTGATTCAATAATTGTAGCTTCTTGGAAAAGTTCAATTCTTTAATAGAATTGGTATGCCGTAAGATTTGTGGAGAGGACCTTTTTTCGTATTTATGAAAAATGACGCTTTCTTCTCATTTGTAATGCGATAAAATAAAGGTTTGTGTAGATAAAAATACCTAATTTGTAGATAATATATTGCCGATTTTGATAATTACAAATTATGAGTATCCTTGTTTATACCTAATAAAATACTGTGAAATGTTATATTTTCAATAAAAATGACTTTTTTTTCATTAATAATTAATAAAAAATTTTGTTAGATAAGTTGGGGTGTTATAGAAAAATTACTAATTTGAGACCGCAATACAAATTTTTAACCTTTACTAAATACTACAATTTATGAAGAAAAGTCTCCTTTTGACTTTTCTCGCTACCTTATTGTCCTGTGCATTTTTACAAGCACAAGAACGTAAGGTGGTGGGGAAAGTGACGTCTTCCGAAGATGGAGCTACCTTGCCAGGTGTATCTATTACACTCCTAGGTACTACCAAAGGTACCCAAACCGATGCTTCGGGTAATTTTTCTCTCCCAGTCAATGGTACAAATGCCGTTCTAAGATTTTCTTTCGTTGGTTTTGAATCCAAAGATGTTCCTGTTGGTGCTCAAACTACCATAAATGTACAGCTTAGTAGTGATACTAAACAGCTATCAGAGGTTGTAGTTACAGCGCAAGGTATTGTTCGTGAAAAGCGAGCTTTGGGTTATTCGATTACAACATTGGATAAGAAAGTGATGGAAGACCGTCCTCAAGCGGATGTTGGTAGGGTATTACAAGGCAAAATTCCTGGTGTGAATATTACTTCTACTTCAGGGGTATCAGGTACTGGTACCAACATCACTATTCGAGGGTATTCTTCTATTACAGGTTCTGTACAACCTTTATTTGTGGTGGATGGGGTTCCGTTTAACTCCAATACTAACTCTCGTGGAGGATTTACAGGTGGTGGACAATCATCTTCAAGTCGTTTTTTGGATATAGATCCTAACAATGTTGAAAATGTAACGGTTTTGAAGGGTTTGGCGGCAACGGTTACTTATGGTGACCAAGGACGTAACGGGGTAATCTTAATTACTACCAAAAACGGTACCAAAAAACCGCGTCAAACTGAATTTTCAGTAACCCAGTCAGTATTTACAAACACGGCACATTTGCCTCGTTATCAGAATACTTATGTGGGTGGTTTTCAACAAAACTTAGGTTATTTCTTTAGTAACTGGGGACCATCTTTGGCGGAGGCTAACTTGTATCCTTCTCAAAATACCAATGCAGCTTTGACAACCCACCCTTATGCCTTCTTAACGAATGCTACCACGCGTGCGGCTATGGCTGATTATGTAGCCTCGGTGAGTCCTTATAAAATGGAGATTTATCCGAATAACGTAAAAGACTTTTTCAGAACTGGTCTTATTTCCAACACCTCATTGAACATTTCGGGTGGTGGTGAAAAGGTAAGCTACAACGTTTCTGCGGGTTACAATGCTGAACAAGGATTTATTCCAGAAAACGGTCTGAAAAGATTGAATATCGGTTTGGGTTTGAATGCTCAGTTGACCAAAAAGTTATCAGCGACTACCTCATTTAATTTTGCTAATACCGACCAGTATGCACCACCATTGAGTGCTGGTCAGGGTAACAATGCCAATGATTTCCCTTCTGTGTTGGCAAACGTATTATTTACGCCGCGTCAGGTGGATTTGATGGGCTGGCCTTATGAAAGTCCAGTGGATGGTAGTTCAGTATATTTTAGAAGTGGCAATGACATTCCGAACCCACGTTGGATTTTGGCGAATTATAAAACCACAGGTGTTGTAAATCGCTTTTTCGCAGCCACTACATTCAACTATGATTTAGGAAAAGATTTGATGTTATTGTACAAAATTGGTTTGGATACTTACGACGAACAACAAGAATATATGTTGAATAAAGGCGGGGTAGCCTTGGTAAACGGCTTGTACAATACACTTAATTTTAAAAATACTATCTGGGATAACTCATTGATTTTGTCATATAACAAAACTTTGTCAGACAAACTGACTATGTCTGGTAAAATAGGAGGTAATATGCGTAACGATAGATTTTCGTCATACAACATTACCAGTCAAAATCAGTTAGCACGTAATTTATTCCGTCACTCAAACTTTATTGATAACGTAGCAAGCAACTTTACTAGCGAACAAACTCGTTTGGGGGTATTTGGTGAAATTACAGCAGATTATAACAACTATTTGTTCTTGAACTTGGCGGGTCGTAACGATTGGACATCTACTGTAGAAAAAGAAAATAGACAGATTTTCTATCCATCAGCTAGTTTGTCTTTTGTTCCAACAACCGCTTTTGAAGGTTTGGCAAACAATACTATCAATTTCTTGAAAGTTCGTGCTGGTATTGGTACTTCCGCGGGTTTCCCGAATCCTTATCAGACACGTAATATCTTGAATCAGAATGCAAGAGGATGGTTTACAACAGGGCCAATTCAGACACACTCTGTAGACAATACTTTGGGTAATCCTAACCTAAAACCAGAGCTTCACACTGAAACAGAATTTGGTTTGGAAGGGAAATTATTCAACAACAAATTAAGTTTTGACCTAACACTTTACCGTCGTGATACTCGTAACTTGATTACTTCAGCACCTTTGGATGCTGCAACAGGTTATACAAGTACGACTATCAACGTAGGTAAAATTCGTAACCAAGGTATCGAATTAAGTCTATCAGGTACGCCATACACTAGAGGAGATTTTGGCTGGGAGACTACTTTCAACTTCTCAAGAAATACGCCAGAAGTGTTGGATTTAGGTGGAACTATCCAAGAAGTACAGATTTCGGGTTTTGGTTCGGCATTAGGTAACTATGCCATCGTAGGAAAACCTTTCAACATTATCAAGGGTACTGGTTTCCGTAGAGATGACCAAGGTCGTTTGTTGATTGATGCCTCTGGTAACCTTCAGGCCACTACATCTCCTGTAATCTTGGGCGATCCTAACCCTGCGTTTGTCACAAGTTTAATCAATACATTCAATTACAAGAAGTTTTCTTTGAATGTAATGGTGTCTTATCGTCATGGTGGTGCAATTTATTCTTCTACAGCTGGAGCTTTGTTGGGTAGAGGTTTGACGATTGAATCAGGTCCGGAAACAGGATATGACCGTGCTCAAACATTTATTTTCCCTGGGGTAAAAGCTGATGGTTCTCCAAATACCACCCAAATTACTGCCTCAGACGTTTACTTCAACAACGTATTCTTCTTCGGCGACGAAGGCCGTATGTACGATGGTTCTACGGTTCGTTTACAAGAAGTATCTGTTTCTTATAGTTTACCAAAAACTTTCTTGAAACGTTTTGGTATCAAAGGAGCAAGTCTATCATTATCTGGAAACAACCTCTGGTATAAAGCTTTGAATATTCCAAAAGGACTGAATCTTGATACAGATAACCTAGGTCTAGGAGTTGGTAATGGTCTTGGTTTTGATTTCTTGACAGGACCGAGTGCTCGTAGAATTGGTGGAACTCTCAAACTATCGTTCTAATATTCTTACACAAAACGTGTAGAATTTACTTTAAATCTGATGAGATGATGATAAAGAAAATACATTTTTTATGGCTCGCGTTGATGTCGATAGTCATAAGCTCGTGTAAGCTAGACTTATTGGACAACCCTAACGCCGTGACTACCAATAATACCGATATTAACTATTTGGCTAGTCAAATTCAAGTGAGTTATGCCACACATTTCAACCAAGTGGGTGACCCAGGTATGCGATTGACTCGTATGCTTAATGCTGGTGCTGCAATTTATGATAATGCCGTTACGCCAGGTGGATTAGATGGTACTTGGACTACCGCTTACGCAGGTATTTTGAATGATGTAAAAACCTTGATTCCTTTAGCAGAACAAGGAGAGTTTTTCATTCATGCTGGCGTTGCTCGTGTAGTACGTGCCTCGGTGTTGATGAACTTTGTGGATATTTTTGGCGACGTACCTTATACAGAAGCCTTGGATCCATCCAATTTTAACCCAAAAGTTGATGGTGGTGCTACTATTTATACAGTTGCATTGGCGGATTTAGATAAAGCTATCGAAAATTTCAACGCCAAATCAAAATCAGGTCTTACTGTTGATTTGTATTATGGTGGAACCATCGACAACTGGATTCGTGCAGCAAATACTTTGAAGTTGAAAATCTACTTAAACAGAAAGTTGATTGATGCCGCAGGTTCAAGAACGGGAATTAATACCCTGATTGCTGGGAATAAATTGATTTCTACTACGACTCAAAACTTTACCTTTAAGTACGGAAGCAACCAAGTAAACCCTGATAACCGCCATCCAAGATATGCAGGACAATATTCTCCTACAGGTGGTGGTGACTATCAGTCAAATGCTTATATGGGTTTGATGTATGATAAAAAAGACCCTCGTATCAGAGCTTATTTCTACCGTCAGGTAACTGTAAACTCGAAGGATGTAAACGAAATACGTTGTATTACCAACCAAAAACCTAATCATTATGCAGCAACGGATTATTACTGTTTGCCAACAAACGTAGGTTATTGGGGACGCGACCATTTGAGCAACGAAGGTATTCCACCAGATGGTTTGAAAAGAACAGCTTGGGGATTATATCCTGCGGGTGGGTTGTATGACAATGATGCTGGTAGACCAGTAGCCTTGGTAGCAGGAGCGGCTGGTGCAGGAATTCAGCCTATGTTAATGTCTTCTTTTACAGATTTTATGTTAGCAGAAGCTGCCTTGACCTTGGGTACGAATGGCGAACCAAGAACTTTGTTAGAATCGGCTATTCGTAAATCAATGGCAGATGTACGCGCATTTATGTTGGCTTCAGCCGAATCAAGTAAAATTACTGCTTTCGAAACTAGCAATAATATTGTTTGGGCTGATCAGGTGAATAGCTATGTGCAAGCAGTTTTAACTGCCTACGACGCAGCCGCTTCAACTTCGGCTAAACTCAATGTGATTGCAACTGAATATTGGTTTGCATTGTATGGAAACGGTATAGAGGCCTACAATCTCTATCGTCGTACAGGTATGCCGCTTAATTTGCAGCCTGCATTGGATCCAAACCCTGGTTCATTTATTCGTTCGTTCTACTATCCAACAGCTTTTGTAAGTAGAAACGTAAATGCGAAACAGAAAGCCAATATGACAACGCCTGTATTCTGGGATAACAATCCTGCAAGTTTATTCAAATAGGCGGCTTCTTTTCAAAGTTAAACAATTGATACAATGAAACATCTTAAGATATATTCAATAATGCTGGTTTGGGGGCTCTTGGTAGGAGCTTGTAAAACCGAAATGGTTGAGCCTATCGATTTGAATGCCTTAGAAACGGGTGGTTATATCAGAACGGTATCTCCCTATCCTGTTAGCGCAAGTTCTTTTACATTCAAGACTTCTGCGCTCTCAACCAGTAAAATGGAGTTTTTGGCAGAGGCGATTACACCCAACTTTGGCGCTCTTTTTTCATCTTACGATTTGGTAATTAAGTTTGTAGATGCCACTCCTGCCAATGGTACCAAAACAACCTCTCAGGTTGCTTTGAAGAGTATTCCAGCTTCTAGTTTTACAAAAGACCCGACTTCTGGATACCCTCGTGCAACTATCTCAGTTTCAGCTTCGGAGGCTTTAACTGCCACAAAACTGACTGCTAGTGATATTTCTGTCGGAGATAGCTTTGAAATTACGGGAACTATGAAGCTAACCAACGGTAAAACCTTTACCAATACCAATACCGGACCAAATATTACAGGTGGGGCTTTTTATAGCTCTCCATTTTTCTACAAAGTAAACGTAATTCAATAACTGACAATTGAATGGTTTCCTAAAACCGAGCTCTATTTGAGCTCGGTTTTTTGTTTTAAAGACTATCGAAACGAGCGTTTGAAATGAATATTTCTACATTAGAAATGTTCAATTTTTGGAAATGTATATTTAATTGAGCACGATATAGATACAAAAAATTACTATACAGGTCTACACATTAGAAAAAAATTAAGATTTGATTAGAATTTTTTTTAAACGGTTATTAGACTACTTAAATGGTATGTTTTATAGTAGTTTATACTCATAAAATAGCTTAATTTTAAATGTTTTATGGAAAAAAATAGGTAGTAACGCATTAAAATACACAGAAATAAAATTGGCTAATTAGTAGATTTTAAGGGAAAAATGAAGGTGATTTTGAGAAAATGCAAAATGTCATTTTGAAATCCTATTGTGAGTTTCTTGATAATTTTATAATTTGGCACAAATAACCTTAACAAATAATATCAACCTTAACTAAATTAGTTCATGAGAAAAAGTCTATTAATGACTTTCTTGTTGACTATGCTTTCTTGTGTATTTATTTTGGCACAGGACCGCAAAGTCACAGGAAAGGTGACATCTGCTGAAGACGGATCTAGTCTTCCTGGAGTAACTGTTCAACTCAAAGGAACAGCTAAAGGTACTCAAACTGACGCTAACGGAGTTTATTCAATTCTAGCTCCTGCCAATGGCACACTTTCGTTCTCTTTTGTGGGTATGTCAAGTCAAGATGTAGCGATTAGTAATCGTTCGATTATTGATGTGAAATTGACAGTTAACGCAAAACAACTTTCTGAGGTTGTTGTTACAGGTACTGGTGCTGCTGTAGACAAAAGAAAATAGGCTATTGATGTACAATCTGTAAGTGCAAAAAATTTACCATCAGTCCCATCAGCTTCTATTGACCAAGCTTTGGTTGGTAAAATTGCTGGTGCGCAAATTACTTCTGGTAATGGTATGCCTGGTCAGCCAGTAAACATTTTGTTGCGTGGTATCAACACAATCAACCGTGGTACTTCTCCAATGATTTTGTTGGATGGTATTCAGTTGGGAACTACTGATTTAAACTCAATCGACTTGAATACTATAGATCGCGTTGAGGTGGTTCAAGGTGCTGCTGCTGCTACCATCTATGGTGCACAAGGTGCTAATGGTGTTATTCAATTGTTTACGAAAAAGGGTAAAAATGGTCAATTGACTATTGATGTTTCTTCTAGCGTAATTCGTTCTGAATATTTGAACATTGGCGGTTTGAAAAAAGCAAACATGCACGGTTTTGTAACCAACGCTAATAATGAGGTAGTTGGTGGCTCAGGTAAGCCTTTAACTTTAGATCCTACGTATGGTTCTTATTCTGAAAACGTAATTTGGAACTCGACTGACCCAACCGTTCAAATCAATAAGCCTTACGACAAAAACTTGCAGTATTACGATCACTTCTCGATGTTCTTCCAGCCTTCTACTAACCACCAACATTCGGTGGCAATCGCAGGTGGTACAGCAAAAAGTGATTTCAGTATGTCATTGTCGCACGCTCAACAAGAAACTAACTTCAAAAACTTGGGCGGTATAGGAAGAACAAACTTTACCTCAAATATTGGTGCAGAATTGGCTAAAGGCTTGAAATTGCGTTCAATCACTCAGTTGATTTACACTAAAAATACCATCAATGATGCAACTGGTAGAAGTATCATTTACTCAGTATTCAACTCTCGTCCTTTTGCTAACTACGATTTCAAAGATACAGATGGGAACTATCCTGTGTACTTTGGTGATGCAGTAGGGGTAAACGGTGCAAACCCTAACTTTGTAAACCAGTATACTTCTTCTTTGATTAATAAGGTTGATGTAGTTCAAAACTTGTCTTTGAATTATCAGTTTCCAAAATTTGTAGAATTGGATGCTAAATATGGTATCAACTACCAACATCAAGAAAATATTTATACTTACTTGAACCAAACTGGTAACAAAAATGCTGTAGATCAACAGTACTTCTACAGCAACTATGGTACAGATGGCTCAGGTGAGTTAGATAACTATACTTACAATACCACTTTCCAAAACTTCTTGGCATCAGCTTATTTCAAAACTGATTTCCAAAAAGATTTCGGTTTGAGTTTACCAATCCGTACTTCAACGCAAGTATCATTCGACTGGAGAGATCGTTATTACAAAGAATACATTACTTACGGTTTAGGTTTGCCAACTTATACGCCATTCAACGCCTCTCAGACGCCTACAAACCGTATTGCTAGTGATTACAAAATCCCATTTGTTACGTATGGTTATTTAGTAAACCAACGTGTTGATTACGGTGAGGTAGCAGGTATCTCTGGTGGTTTCCGTACTGACTACTCTTCTGCGTTTGGTGCTGCTTCGACGCCATTTACTTTCCCACGTGGTGATGGTTATGTTCGTCTTTCAGCATTTGATTTCTGGAAAGATTCAAAAATTGCGAGTACTGTTGAAGAATTCAAACTTCGTGCAGCTTATGGTGAGGCGGGTATCCAACCAAATCAATTTGACCGTTATGTAACATTGAATACTAAAACCATTGGTACAAGTAACTCATTCTACTTCCCATTGTCACAGTCGAACCCAGGTTTGAACGTAGAGGTTTCAAAAGAACTTGAAATTGGTACAGATATTGGCTTATCATTAGCTAAAGGTACTCCTTGGTTCAATGACCTGTCTATCAACGCTAGTTACTGGAAAAGAAGTACAGACAATGCGATTTATAACATTGATGCTGCTCCATCAACAGGGGTTGGTACTTTGAAAGATAACGCATTCTCATTGGCTTCAAGAGGTTTTCAATTCTCATTGAACGCTTCAATATTCAAAAACAGCGATTTCTCTTGGAACTTTACTACTAACTTCGGTAAGCAAACTTCTGAAATTACAGCTGTACGTGGTGGAGCTGAGGTGGTTATTACTTCGGCTGCAGGGTCTACTGGTTATGTATTGAGAGCTGGTGAAAAAATCGGTCAGTTGTATGGATTCTATGCGATTCATAGCCTAGACGAAAAATTACCAGATGGAACTTTCGCCATTGCTGAAGCAAACCGTGGTAATTATGAAGTGGCAAGTAATGGTTGGGTTGTAAACAAAACCACAAAAGCTCCTTATTTCTCTACAAAACAATTTGCATTTGGCGACCCTAACCCTAAATTCAACATGTCATTCATCAATGACTTTAGCTGGAAAGGTATCGTTAATTTCAACTTCCAAGTTGACTGGGTATATGGTTCACACTTGTACAACCAAACGAAAGAATGGATGTATCGTGATGGTATTCACTCTGATTATCAAGTACCAATTACAATTAATGGACAAACTGGTGCATGGTCTGCATTCTATCGTGGTGTTTATGCTGAAGTTTCTCGTAACGGTACGAAAAACTATTTCTACGAAGATGCTTCATTTGCTCGTTTGCGTAACCTTTCTGTTGCTGTAGACTTAGTAAAAGCTTTCGGTATCAAAGGTTTCAGAAAACTACAATTGGTAATGACTGGTCGTAACTTGACTACTATCACTAAATACACAGGTATGGATCCAGAGATTTCTTCTGGTGCAAATGCTTCTGCTTGGGATAGAGGTACAGACCACAACACTATGCCAAACCTTCGTTCTTACCAAGTAGGTTTGAATATCGGTTTCTAGTCAGCCAAATTTTCTCCAATAGAAGACTTTATTGTCAGTCTTCATTTTCAGAAATAAGTATCAGTTTAAACGACACAAGGAATGAAAAAGATAAAAATTACTGCACTCTCAGTGCTACTCATGGGTAGCATGATGATGTCGTGCAAAGACCAACTCGATATTCAAAACCCTAACCAACCAACACCTGCCAGTGCTGCAACAGAGTCTGGGGTTGTGGGCTTGGCTCAAGGTGCCATTTATATTAATGGTTTTACTTCATCTGGTGACAAATACTATGATGGTGTTGTAGGGGCATTCTACAACGGAGTAATTGGTTTTCATGAAATGATGGGTGATGTTGTAGCTGCTGAGGCTGCTAACACGTATATGAACAACCTGTCAGCTCCTAACTCAGTTACTCTTGATGACGGAACTGTAGTACCAAACCCGAACTCTCCAAGTCAGCAAATTACTTTGCTACGTAACGTAAATGTAAATGCTCAACAAGGTGGTAACCCAGGTTTTCACGAATGGGCTTTAATGTATGGGTTGAATAATGCAGCAAACTCAGTTTTGGAGGTAGTTGAAAAAACAACTTTCTCAGGTGATGCTGCAACGAAAAAGAACACAATTAAAGCTTGGGCTTACCTTTGGAAAGGATACGCATATTCGCGTATTGGTTCAATCTATTATGCTGGTTTGATTAACAATGCATCAAGTTCAACTAATGGAAACTATTTAGCGAAGGAAAAAATTATTGACGAATCTAACGCTAACTATGACAAAGCGGCTGCTTTATCAGGAGCAATCACTAATACAGCTGATTATTCTACCATAATGGGTGCTTTGATTCCAAGTTATTTCCAAACAGGAAAAGGTGCTGTGCCTACAACTGCACAGTTTATCAAGAACTTGAACACCTTGAAAGCTCGCAATATTATCGTAAATACGCCTGTGGCTTCGATGACGGCTGCTCAATGGAATCAAATTCTAACATTGACAAACGCGGGTGTTGGTGCATCTGACCCTGTATTTGCTGGTAATACCAACACCGCTGGTGATATTTTCTCACCTTTGAATTACTCAGTTGCAGCACGTAGTGTAGGTGCTAATGCTTCAGGTGGTACTTACAAAATTTCTGAACGTTTGATTCAAGATTTCAATACTGGTGACAAGCGTTTGGCTAATAACTTTAACCAATTTGCTGTTTGGGTTGGTAACTCTGACCGTGGTAATGCTTTCAACACTCGTTGGGGTATCAAAGATGGTGGTAATGGTTTAGCAGGTGTAATGGTTTATACAAACCGTACAGCTGGTATGGCCGAATTGTATATGTTAGGTAGCTACGAAGAAAACGAATTGATGAAGGCTGAAGCTAAATTATACACTGGCGATATCGCTGGCGCTGCTACTAGCATCAATACTGTACGTACTTACCAAGGTGCTGGTTTGGCTGCTCTTGCTTCAACAGACTTAGCTACAGTTAAAGAAGAACTTCGTAAAGAAAGACGTGTGGCTTTAGCATTCCGTGGTTTATCATTCTATGACGCTCGTCGTTGGGGTGTATTGGATAGCGGTCGCAAAAATGCGGTAGTTATTTCTAAAGATGGTAAAACAATCAATACCAAAGCATCTATTACTTACGGATACTTAGATTATTGGGATGTACCAGATAATGAGTTGGCATACAACCCTGCTGCTGCTGGTAGTGCTCCAATCAAAAACCCTAAGCAATAAAGTTGAGTGCTGAGTTGTGAGTGTTGAGTTTTGAAAATTTAGACTCATCGAACCAACTTAATCATTTATTGCTTTCATACAAACGCCCCTTTGCCACGGTAGAGGGGCGTTTTTGTTTATTCTACCATGTTAGAATTTAAGTTAATTTTCGCTTTTTGTCATCTTAATCAAACTGAAACAACCACATTATAATGGACAAGGATTCCAATCATAGGTATTCATGCAAATTGAGATTATTTAGCTTTCGAAAGTCATTTATGTGTGTGGTAAAATGTTTAATTAGGAAATACATTTCACCACGTATCTAAAATTTTCAAACACAACCATCTCCAACGATTCAATCAAAACATGATAGCCTAAAGCCGAACGCTCAATGCCAATTCTCAAAACAATCTTTCCTACAAAAAGTCCTAATCTCCCAATTTTCTTCTGCAAAAAGTGCTATGTACCAATATTTTCTTTTACAGATGTCGATAAAAGCCCGCATTTTGTCGAATAACGTATTGGATAATAGTCCAGATTTTGTATTTTTATTGTTAAGCACCACACAATATTCCAACAATACAATCTGAATGCTCTCTTTTAGATTGAAAGTTGTACATTAATAAATCCACATACCAATAATTATTAATACAAGTTAATGTTGGCTTGTGTTGGGGCTTAAAAACGTAAAAGTATTTATTCAGGAGTACATCCAAACGGATAACCTCTTTTACAGAATCTATCTTATTTCAAAATTTATTTAACTTCAATCAGCAAACCCCAATATGAGAAGAAGGGATTTTATCCAGTTGTCTGGTATGGGCTTAGGTGCGCTTATGGGTGCATCAGCTATACCTGTCTTGGGAAATGTTGTTCCAGCCGAACATTTAATTGGTTCGGGTGTCGACGTAGCAACAAAGAAACGTTTAGCAGACGTAGCACTAAACGCTGCTAAATCCAAAGGCGCCACATACACCGATGTTCGTATCGGACGTTACCTCCAACAGTATTTATTTACCCGTGAAAACAAAGTTCAAAACGTAGTCAATGCCGAATCTTATGGTGTAGGTATTCGTGTAATTGCCAACGGAACTTGGGGCTTTTCTGCTACTAGCGATGTTACGCCTGAAGGTATTGCTAAATGTGCGGAAACAGCTGTTTCCATTGCAAAAGCAAACTCAAAAATCCAAAAGGAACCAGTAGTTCTTGCGCCACAAAAAGGGGTAGGAGAGGTTTCTTGGAAAACACCACTCAAAAAGAACTCTTTCGAAGTTCCTGTTCAAGAAAAAATCGATTTGTTGATGAATGTAAACGGCGAAGCTATGAAAAATGGTGCAGCCTTCGTTACATCTAACTTGTTTTTCATCAACGAACAAAAATATTTTGCCTCAACCGACGGCTCTTATATCGACCAAGATATTCACCGTATTTGGCCAACATTTACCGTAACTGCGGTAGATAAGCAAGCAGGTAAGTTTAAAACTCGTGATGCGATATCTTCTCCAATGGGGATGGGTTATGAGTATTTAGATGGTTTAGCTTCTGAAAAAATCCCTGGTCCAAATGGTTTGGTAGGATACCGCAATTCTTACGACATGGTCGAAGATGCGATTTTTGCTGCTAAACAAGCGAAAGAAAAATTGACGGCTAAGTCAGTAATGGCTGGAAAATACGACCTCGTGCTTGACCCAAATCACCTAGGTTTGACAATCCACGAATCAGTAGGTCACCCATTAGAGCTTGACCGTGTGTTAGGATATGAAGCTAACTATGCAGGGACAAGTTTTGCTACTCTGGACAAATGGAAAACTAAATCATTTAACTATGGTAGTAAATTAGTGAATATCGTGGCTGATAAAACTCAACCATATACCTTGGGTACAGTTGGCTACGACGACGAGGGTGTTCCTTGTAAAGAATGGGATTTGATTAAAGACGGCGTTTTGGTAAACTACCAAGCGATTCGTGACCAAGTAAATATCTTGGGTGAGAAAGAATCCCATGGCTGTTGCTATGCCGACAACTGGGATTCTGTACAATTCCAGCGTATGCCAAACGTTTCTTTGCGTCCGGGTAAAGAGAAGTTGAACGTACAAGATATGATTAAAGGTGTTGAAAAAGGTATCTATATCATTGGACGTGGTTCTTATTCGATTGACCAACAGCGTTATAACTTCCAATTTGGTGGACAGTTATTCTACGAAATCAAAAATGGTCAAATCACAGGAATGGTCGATGATGTAGCGTATCAATCAAATACACAAGAATTCTGGAACTCATGTGCTCAGATTTGTGATAAAGATGATTATCGTACATTCGGTTCGTTCTTCGATGGAAAAGGTCAGCCTTCACAAGTAAGCGCCGTGTCACATGGTAGTGCCACGACACGCTTCAACGGAGTGAATGTGATTAATACAGGAAGAAAAATCTAAAACTTACCTTAAACAGCATCAACAATGACGATTTTAACGAAAGAAGAAGCTAAAAAAATCATAGATAAGGTTTTGTCTTTTTCAAAAGCTGACGAGATGAGTGTGGCACTTTCAGGAGGTCGCACGGGTAATATCCGTTATGCTCGTAACTCGGTTTCGACGAGTGGAGAATCATACAACTTATCACTCTCTATTACAGCAGTATTTGGCAAGCGTTCGGGTACCTCTACCATCAACGAATTCGACGATAAATCTTTGGAAAAAGCCGTAAGACGCGCCGAAGAAATTGCTCGTTTAGCACCAGAAAACCCTGAGTTTGTTCCAGCATTAGGTCCACAACAATATTTGGATCCAGCTAGCTTCTCTCAAAAAACAGCTGATATTTCTCCAGATTATCGTGCCAATGCTGCATTTGATAGTATCGACCCTTGTAGCAAGAAAAACTTGACTGCTGCGGGTTATATGGAAGATCGCACAGGTTTTAATGCCATTGGCAATAGCAAAGGACTTTTTGGATACAACAAAGCTACTTCGGTAGATTTCTCTATAACAGTACGTACTGCCGATGGTCTGGGTTCAGGCTATGCCATTCGTGATTTCAACGATGTTTCTAAATTAAGTACCAAGCAAGCAACAGAGATAGCGATGCAAAAAGCAATGGCTTCGACATCTGCTCGTGCTTTGGAACCAGGTAAATACACCGTAATTCTCGAACCAGCGGCTTCTATTGATTTGCTTCAGAATATGATGAGAAGTATGGACGCACGTAACGCCGATGAAGGTCGTAGTTTCTTGAGTAAAAAAGGAGGAGGTATTCGTTTAGGCGAAAAACTCTTCGACGAAAGAGTAAATATTTACTCAGATCCAATGAACATCGAAATTCCGGGTTCTCCATTTGCTGGTGATGGTCGTCCGCAAGAAAAAGTATTTTGGATTGAAAATGGTGTGGTAAAAAACCTTACTTATTCTCGTTTCTGGGCTGAGAAAAAAGGGGTAAAAGCTGTACCAAACCCAGGTGGTTTTATCATGATGGGCGGTACAGAATCTTTGGCCGACTTGATCAAAGGTACAGATAAAGGTATACTTGTAACACGCTTCTGGTATATCCGTGCGGTAGATCCTCAGACCTTATTATATACAGGTCTTACACGTGATGGTACTTTCTATATTGAGAATGGTCAAATCAAATACCCAATCAAAAACTTCCGTTTCAACGAAAGTCCGGTGATTATGCTCAACAACCTTGAGGCTATGGGCAAGCCAACTCGTATTGGTGGGTCATTAGTGCCACCTCTCAAAATCCGTGACTTTACCTTCAGTAGCTTATCGGATGCAGTATAGGTATTATAGCCTTTAGCTATCAGCTGTCGGCAGTCAGCTTTACATAACCAAAAGCTGATTGCTGATAGCCAATATCTCATTGCCGAAAACCTTTTCCGCTTACAACGAAAAAAAGCCATTCATCAAAATCAGCCATTGGCTAGCTGGGCATCTTCTTGAAATTTTGGTAAATTAAGATTGGGAAAACCTCTCAATTAGGCTCTTATTGCCTTTTGTAAGCGTTTGAAGTCTTAATAGGTTATTTGTTAGAAGTTGATTTGTTATATGGAAGTATCCATAAGTGTAAAAAATCAAGTCATCCACGATTTATACGATGATTGATGATTTCCTCTTTCTATTAACAGATAAACATTTAACAAATAACTACTTACAAAAAATTGAGAGAAGGCCTCTTTTAAACGATTTTTCAATTAATAAACTAAAAAAAACTTGAAAAGAAGAGATTTTATCCAGATGTCGGGTCTAGGTTTAGGAGCAATGATGCTTCCTAATATTCCGATTATGGGCAGGTCCGTTGCTGCCGAATCCTTTCTCAATGAAGGTATCGATGTAGCCGTGAAAAAACGTTTGGCAGATGCAGCCCTCAATGCTGCCAAGGCAAAAGGTGCAACTTATACGGATGTTCGTATTGGTCGTTATCTCAATCAGTTTGTGATTACTCGTGAAGACAAAGTGCAAAACATCGTCAACACCGAGTCGTATGGTGTAGGTGTACGTGTCATTGCCAATGGTTGTTGGGGTTTTGCGGCTGTGGTAGATGCCAAAACAGAGGCAGATACAGCTAGAGCTGCCGAGCAAGCAGTGGCCATTGCAAAAGCGAATGCAAAACTGATGAGTCAGCCTGTAGAACTTGCACCACAAAAGGGTTTTGGTGAAGTAAGCTGGAAAGCGCCTATCCAAAAAAATGCTTTTGAAGTGCCTATTCAGGAAAAGGTAGATTTGTTGTTGGGTGTTAATGATGCTGCTATGAAAAATGGCGCAAATTATGTTAACTCTCTTTTGTTTTTGGTAAATGAACAAAAATACTTCGCTTCATCTGATGGCTCGTATATCGACCAAGATGTACATCGTATCTGGCCAGTATTTACGGTAACGGCCATTGATCCTAAAACGGGTAAATTCGAAAATCGTCAGACTTTGAGTGCTCCTTCGGGTATGGGTTATGAATACCTTCAAACCAACCCTAAAGATAAGATAACAGGTGTAACTACTCGTTATAACAAAGGCTATGATATGATGGAAGACATCATCGCAGCCTCGCAACAGGTAAAGCAAAAGCTGGCCGCTAAGTCAGTGGAAGCAGGAAAATATGACTTGATTCTAGACCCATCTCACCTTTGGTTGACCATCCACGAGTCAGTAGGACACCCGCTCGAACTTGACCGTGTATTGGGATACGAAGCAAACTTTGCAGGCACTTCTTTCGCTACTTTAGACAAATGGCAGAGTAAAAACTTCAACTATGGTAGCAATATCGTAAACTTCTTTGCTGATAAAACTCAAGTAGGTTCATTGGGTGCTGTAGGTTGGGATGACGAAGGCGTAAAAACCAAACAATGGGATTTGGTCAAAGATGGTAAGTTAGTAAACTATCAAGCTATTCGTGATCAAGCAAAAATCATTGGCGAAACTGAATCGCACGGCTGTTGCTATGCAGATAGCTGGTCTTCTGTTCAGTTCCAACGTATGGCAAACGTTTCACTTGCTCCAGGCAAAGAACCATTGTCGGTAGACGAAATGATTAAGGACGTTAAAAAGGGTATCTATATCATTGGTGATGGTTCGTTCTCTATTGACCAGCAACGTTATAACTTCCAATTTGGTGGACAGTTATTCTATGAAATTAAAGATGGAAAAATCGTGGGTATGCTCAAAGACGTAGCTTACCAATCTAACACGCAAGAGTTCTGGAATTCTTGTGCCAAGATTTGTGACGATCGTGATTACCGTTTAGGTGGTTCGTTCTTCGACGGAAAAGGTCAGCCTTCTCAATCTAGTGCTGTATCACATGGTAGTTCAACGGCTCGTTTCAATGGCGTAAATGTCATTAATACAGCTCGTAAAATCTAGTAGCAACCAAGCTTTAATCCAATTTAACTTCTCAAGAAAACTATGTCTGTAATATTAACCGAAGAAGAAGCAAAAGCCTTGTTAAAAAAGGTGATGAGCTATTCAAAAGCCGACGAATGTGAGGCTAATTTGTTAGGAAACATTCGTGGCAATATTCGATATGCACGCAACGAGGTATCAACTAGTGGTGCATTAATCAATCAGAATTTACAAGTACAATCTGCATTTGGTAAAAAAGTAGGTGTGGCCACCATCGACGAGTTTGATGATGCTTCTTTAGAAAAAGTAGTTCGTCGCTCAGAAGAATTAGCTCGCCTTGCCCCAGAAAATCCTGAATATGTAGGACTTTTGGGACCACAGCAATATAAAAGTCACTCATTAGGATACATAGAAGATACAGCGAATATCAATCCTGATACTCGTGCAGAGATGGTCTTCAAAAGTCTGGAGTTGGCTCGTGCACAAAAATTAGTAGCGGCAGGCTTTCTGGAAGATCAAAAAGGCTTTTCTGCCATGATGAATTCTAAAGGATTGTTTGCTTATTATAAAGACTCAGGTATTAATTTCTCCCTGACCGTTCGTACAGAGGACGGTACAGGTTCGGGTTATGTAACTAGAGGGTACAACGACGTTAAAAAATTGGATACAGTGGCTGCTACCAAAATTGCGATGCAAAAAGCAATGGGTTCTAAAAATGCCAAAGCATTAGAGCCTGGTAAATACACGGTAATCCTCGAACCAACAGCCGCAGCGGTATTGCTCGAAAGCATTTATTTTGATATGGATGCTCGTAGCGCCGACGAAGGTCGTTCGTTTTTTAGTAAACAAGGTGGGAAAACCAAAATAGGCGATAAGATTGTCGACGAACGTGTCACAATTTTCTCTGACCCTGCTTATCCAGCGCTTCCTGGTGCTCCTTGGGCAGGTGATGGTCAACCACAAGAAAAAGTGACTTGGATAGAAAAAGGTGTGGTCAAAAACCTAGCCTATTCTCGCTATTGGGCACAACAGAAAAAAGTAAAGCCTTTACCATTTCCAAGTAATGTGATTATGGAAGGGGGGACTGCCACGCTCGAAGAAATGATTAAGAGTACAAAACGAGGTATTTTGGTTACAAAACTCTGGTACATTCGCCCTGTTGACCCGCAGACTCTATTACAAACAGGTCTAACACGTGACGGTACTTTCTTGATAGAAGATGGAAAAATTAAGTATCCAGTAAAAAACTTCCGCTTCAACGAAAGCCCAATCATTATGTTGAACAACCTAGAGATGTTGGGTAAAACAGAGCGTGTTGTAAGTACTGAATCAAACGCCAACTATATGGTACCACCAATGAAGATTCGTGAATTTACGTTCTCATCATTGTCGGATGCAGTGTAGTAATGATGTCGGATTTCTGATTTTTGATTTCGGAAGTAAAAGAGACTTTCTAGGATATTACGATATAAAATAGAGGTTTTTATATTTCCGAAATCAGAAATCTCAAATCCACAATAGTTTTTAGAAAATAGAGAAAATTTGAGTAGAAAATCAAAGAATTCAAATTTTCTTAAGCACAAAGCCCAAAGCCCAAAGCCCAAAGCCCTTACAGTATCACGACTCTCAAAATTATGAAACCATTTGTATTTACTCGTATTCAATATAACTCAGGCGACTGGGATACCGATCAACGAATGCCCTCCAATCTGCTTAATTCGTTGGTTGAGTACACCACTATTCCAATTGATGAAAAGGAAAAAGTGGTTTTATTGAGTAGCAACGAGATTTTTAAAAGCCCTTTCTGCTATTTGAGTGGTCATAAATTAGTAGAGTTTTCGAGTAAAGAAAGAGATATTTTTCACCGATATGTACAAAACGGTGGATTTGTATTTGTAGACGATTGTAATCACGATATTGATGGGCTATTTGCAAAGTCATTTGAGCAAGAAATGGCTAAAACTTTCGGACAAAAAGCCCTTCAAAAGATTCCTAATACTCACGAAATTTATAGATGTTTCTTCGAATTTGAAGGTCCGCCAACTACCAGCTTTGAACTCAATGGCTGGGGCGACGACCTTGTTCATGATTATCTCAAAGCGGTAACAATCAACGGACGTATTGGCGTATTGTATAGCAACAAAGACTACGGTTGCGAATGGGATTATGATTTTCGCAATAAACGCTGGCTTGCCGAGGATAATACCAAATTTGGCGTCAATATCATCAACTATGCTTTGACCATGTAAGATTTTAAGAATCTTTCTCAAAGGCAAAATTGCTAATGATGAGCACTCTCAATTACGACAATTAATGGCTAAACAAATAGAGCCATCTCACTATATTTTCATTAACAAATGACACTGGAAACAAAAGAGCTTCAGTATTATAAATCTTTGGTAAGCAAATTACCGCTTCTCAAAAAGGAAATCGCAAAAGTTATTATCGGACAAGAGGAGGCTATCGATGAAATCATCATTTCCCTTTTGGCGGGTGGACACTGTCTACTCGAAGGTGTGCCGGGTTTGGCCAAAACTCTCATGGTAAAAACGATTTCTGAGGCGCTCGAAATGCAATTCAAACGTATCCAATTTACGCCAGACCTAATGCCAGGCGATATTGTTGGTACTGAGATTTTGGAGGAAGACCACGAAACAGGCAAGAAGTTCTTTAAATTTAGTAAAGGACCTATTTTTGCCAATATCGTTTTAGCCGATGAAATTAACCGTACGCCACCCAAAACGCAAGCAGCTTTGCTCGAAGCCATGCAGGAATATAAAGTGACTTATGCGGGTACCAACTACGATTTGCCAAAACCATTCCTCATTATTGCTACACAAAACCCGATCGAACAAGCGGGAACTTATCCACTACCAGAGGCACAACTCGACCGCTTTTTGTTGTATATCAAACTAGGGTATCCTTCCGAAGCTGAAGAATTACAAGTATTAAAAAGCACCACTGGTTCTGGAAAACCGACTTTATCAGCCGTCATGAACGATAAAGATATTTTGGATTTACAAAAACTAACGCGTCAAGTACACATCAGTGATGAATTGATAGAGGAAGTCAATCGCATCGTAAGAAGTACTCGTCCTGATACTACAAGCTCGGCTTTTGTGAAAGAATGGTGCGATTGGGGTGCTGGTCCACGTGCGGGACAAGCCTTGGTGTTATGTGCCAAAGCCCGTGCCGTGTTAAATGAACGTTTTGCTGTTATTCCTGAGGATATCCATACACTAGCTTATCCTATTTTGCGCCACCGTATTTCTCTCAATTTCCGTGCAGAAGCCGAAGGTATCGCTCCTGATGATGTAATCAAAGCTATGCTTTCAGGAAAATAGAATAATGATAAATGGATAATCATTGAGCTAAAGAGTTGAAGGACAAGCTGTATTTCATCACTCAAAACTCATCACTCACAACTCAAAGAATGGCTTTACTCAGTTCCGAATTAGTAAAAATTACCAATCTCCAATTAGCCAGCAAATTGGTAAGTGAGGAACTAATGTTAGGGATTCACGCCAGTAAAAGATACGGCTATGGGATTGAATTTGAGCAATATAGACATTATGAAATAGGAGACGATCCCAAACGCATAGATTGGAAACTTTTTGCTCGTACTCAAAAACATTTGGTGCGAGAGTCTTCTACCGAAAGTAATTATCATATCCGTTTTGTACTTGACCTTTCGGGGTCGATGAATTATACCGAAGAGGGTGTAAGTCGACTGCAATATTGCAAAATACTGTTGGCTTCGATTGCCTACATGGGTTTTCGACAAGGCGATCAACTGAGTTTATATGTGCTGAAAGACAACCAAGTACATACGTTGGTAGCTTCAGGTAAACAGGCTTTTCAACGAATATTGTACGCGTTGGAAAAAGCAGAAGCATCTGGAAAATGGACAAGCGATACGAAGAGCTTTCCTGTTTTTCAGCAAAAACAAAAAGAGATACTTTTTTTGCATCAGACCTTTTACAATTGGATAATGAATGGATTCAGTTATTGAAAAAATTAGCGAATCCACGACGAGAAATCTATGTTTTTCAGGTACTTGGACAACATGAGCTAGATTTTGACTTAAAAGGATTTTACCGCTTCAAAGATTTGGAAACAGGACAAGAAGTGGAACTTCAGGCAGAGCAAATTAAAGCAGAAGTCAAAGCCAATGCCGAATCGTTTTTGTCACAAATCGAATCAGATTTAAAAGTGCCTTTTGTTTACTGGAAAAAATCAGTCTCAAAGACCCTATCGCAGGTATTATCCGAGAGATACTTTGATGTAACATAAATCAAGCTGATTTTGAACTTTCAAATTTTGACTATTCTAATGATAGATTTTAATACGCCAACATTGCTTTGGGGCTTGTTTGGTCTAGCGATTCCGATTCTGATACATTTCTGGCATCAGAAACAAGGAAAACGGCTAGATTGGGCTGCAACTCAGTGGTTAAGCGAGAAAAACTTACAGCAAGCTAGAGGAATACGCCTTGATAACATTTGGCTATTAATCTTGCGTTTGGCGATTGTCCTTTTGCTATGCTTAGCTTTAGCCAAGCCACTTTGGAATACTTTTCAAACGTCTTCCTCCTTCTCTAAAATCCATCTGATAGAGCCGAACACATTGGTTACCAATAACTTTCGATTTGAAATAGAGGAGGCTCTCAAAAAAGGTGAACCTTGTTTTTGGATAGAAAACTCTCCCAGTGAACTGAAAGATTTGTCTGAACAACCTAAAGAAATTATAGAGGCAAGAGTATTACAAAATGCACTTATTGACTTAGGGAAAAAGTATCCAAAGCAGTCTGTGGAAATGTATGTGGTGAACCAACAGTCATTGACAAATTTACCCGTAATTTATCACTCAACTCCACTGAATTTACATGCTATTTCTGATAGTACTAGGCAACATCAAGCAAAGGTTTGGCAAGTAGATGGACAGAAAAATGTAGGTATAAATCCCGAAAGACAATTAGGAATAGTAACCGCCAATAATCTAGAAATAGTACAAAAAGGCGCTTTGAAAGTTTGGATTTCAACTTCTGAATATGCTCAGAAAACGTTGAAGGCTAGTTTGAAAGCAATTGAAGAAGTGTATCAACTTCCGATTCAACTTTTGGATAAAGAACAAAAGGAGCAAGCACAATTAGTTTGTACTAGTCAAATCCCTCAAGTGCTAAATCCTGAAGTATTATACTTGATTCCTGAAAGTGATAAGCATTCGCAAAAGTCCTTGGCGTCTAATGTAATAGAATGGTCAGGCTCTATGAATCCTCAAACTGATGATGCGGTATTTGAGGGAAAATTTCCTGCATGGTTATTAGAGAAAATTCTGAACTTTCAAGGAATAAAAGCTGAGAATAATACTATTTCAAATCGCCAGTTGAAAGCCTTGTTTAAGGAACAAAAATTAGTCAAACCGCTCGAAACAGAATGGTTTACCGCAGTATTAATCACTCTCTTGGTTTTATTGCTTAGTCTTGAGCGCTGGCTCGCAATTCACCGAAACGTATGAATCCTTTTTTTCAAATCATATCAAAAGTTAAATGGCAATTGCATACCGAGGATTTGCTCAGAGGGCTATCCGTTTTCGGCGTAATGGCTATTTGGCTTCATTATTACTTCCCCGATGCCATCTGGACATGGGCTTTGTCTTTTGTCGTTGCCTCGGCTTGGTCTTTTTGGAAAGGCTTTTTTTCCACAAAACACCAACAAGCGATTCGCTTGGTGCATCAAAAAATCGATAATACCGAATATAGCCTAGACTTATTAGCGAAAAACGAGCTCAATATTGCTGAGCAGCTTCAGCTCAATCGATTGCTTGAAAAAGGTAATATTCAAACACCTTGGGTTTTTACGCATCACTTATGGTATTATTTAGGAGCTGTTGCTGCATCGATTTTATTGACCGTTTTGTTTGACCAATCTTTTGTTCAAAAACTTTCTGAAAAGTCTTTGACAGAAATTGTTTCTGGAAAAAAAGATACGCCAGCCATACCACCCCAATTTGAAAAAGCACTTTTAACAGTTGTTCCACCAGCTTATACTGGTTTGAAAACGGTACAATCCGAGCAACTAAATGCTTCAGCTATTGTAGGCTCAAATTTGACTTGGCAGTTGTCATTTTCACACCAAGATCAACTCAAAGTAAAGCTCAGTAATGCCAGAGGAGCTGAACTTCCTTTTACCCTGAAAGAAGATAAGTATGTCTATCAAGACCAATTGTTGAGCTCAGGATTGTATGCCATAAAAGCTTATTGGAAAGACTCATTGATTTATGCTTCAGACTATTACCGTTTGGAAGCACTGCCAGACGCTGCGCCTAAAATAGAACCTAGTAGCAAAGAATTGTATAGTTTTCATTATCTCAAAGATCCTAAAACAGTACAGTTGAATGCCAAGGTTTCGGATGATTTTATGGTAAATGAAGTGTATATGATTGCGACTTTGGCAAGAGGTAGTGGTGAAAATGTAAAGTTTCGTGAAGTAAAAATGCCTATCACACAAAAGGCATTCAAATCATCACAATTGAGTAAATCTATTGACTTAAAATCACTCAATTTTACCCCAGGAGACGAATTGTATTATTATTGGGCAGCTAAAGATAACCGTCGTCCAAAGCCAAACTTTACAAAATCAGATACCTATTTTATTGTTTATAAGGATACCACTAAGGCAGAAGAATCAGATTTGGCAACGATGGCCATGAATATCATGCCTGAGTATTTCAGAAGTCAAAGACAGATTATTATTGATACTGAAAAACTGATTGCCAAACGTAAAAAAATAGCAGACAAGGAGTTTAAAAGTGCTTCTAACGAGATTGGGTTTGACCAAAAAACGCTGCGTTTGAGATACGGACAATATTTGGGTGAAGAGTTCGAAAATTCGATAGGAGGAGGCAATCCCCTGCCAGACAATGCTGACAAAGATGGCGATATTCTAAAAGGTTTTCGTCATGCACACGATGAAGGCGAGCATGAACATGACCAAGCTGAAAAACATGAGGAAGAGCATCATCATCATCATGAACAGTCAAATGACGACAATAAAGACCCTTTGGCCAGTATGTTGGCTGATTATGTACACTCGCATGATGATGGTGAGGCAAATACCTTTTACGAACAGTCAACCAGAAGTTTGCTGAAATCTTCACTAGAACAAATGTGGCAATCCGAACTACATTTGCGTATGTATGAGCCAGAAAAGGCCTTGCCTTATGAGAAAAAAGCGCTAGAATTTTTGAAAGCAGCCCAACACAAAGCCCGAACTTTTGCCAAAAAGACAAGCTTCGATCCGCCTCCAATCAAGGAAAAAGAAAAACGCTTATCGGGAGAGTTAACTAAGTTTAATGCAAAATTTAGTTATGCAAGAAATCTTTCTCAAGCACAATTAACGGCTTTGGCAGCCGAAGTAATGGGCTATTTACAAGAAGAAAAATCGCTCAATGGTTTGCAAAAACAAAAGGTGCTTGCATTGAGTATGGCATTGAGCCAGAAGGTATTAAATACAGGCATAAATCAATGGAGTATTTTGTCGGATTTACAAAAACTGGCCAGCGGAAAAGTTTTAGATTCCATACAAGCCAAACGCCTGAACACTCGCATTTTTGCCTTACTCAATACAGATTTACCCAAACCGTCATCAGCAACGCCACAAGGCAACGTATCTGAAAAAAGATTGGAAAAATCCTTTTTTAAAAATTGGGCAAACAATTAGGTAGAGACCTTTCGTGCAAGGTCTTCAAGTAGATAAATCAAAAATCTATAGGAAATAGCACGCAAAGTCTCTACAGAAAAATATTGAAAACCAGATGATTTTACAGATAAACTTTCAATTCCAACTCAATACTGCATCCAATATAATCTTATTGGTAGCTGTGTTGATTATGGGAATAGTACAAATAATAGCCCTTGGTCGAAATCGCTCAAAAGGAAGATGGCGTATAAAAGTATTGCTCAATTTTTTACTTTGGATAAGCATATTGGGCTGGATTTTACAACCCACTTTTACACGCTCTTCCGATTCAAATCAGATTTTAATTTATCAACAAAATATACCACATACAAACCTTCAACATTGGCAAGATAGCCTTCATATAGCTGAAAGTTTTACAGAAAAAGAATTACTACAAGCCATTAACGAGCATCCAGCTTGGATTACCCAAATAGGTACTGTTTATTTGGCTGGAACACATTTTGAGTCAACTTTGCTCAATCAATTGCTCGATAAAGAATGGAAATGGCTACCAGCTTGGAATAGTAATCAGCTTCATTCTATCCGTTGGGAAGGGGTTTTGTACAGAGGAGATTTACAACGTGTGAGTGGTAAAATATTGAGTGAGCAAAAACAAGTGTTAAGCCTGAAAATTGGAGAACAAGTGTTGGATAGTCTTATGCTCAAAAAAGGCTTGATTGATTTTAACCTTATCTTTCCAGCTTTTGTTAAGGGAAAAGCCAAATGTGAGTTGTGGCTTGGTAAAAAGCTTTTACAGCCTATCCATTTTGCGGTAATGGAAAAACCCACTAAAAGCGTTTTGGTATTGCAAAGTAACCCCGATTTTGAAAGTAAAACCTTGGCCGACTGGATGGGCAAACGAGGATATAAAGTAGAAATTTGGACTAAAGTAGCGAAGAATACCCAAAATCAGTTTCAAATCAATACTAAGCAAAGTATTAAATCCTACGATTTGATTGTGACAGATCCTAGCTTAGCCGCCGATGCCAGAGTCAAGAAAGTATTGGGCGAAAACAAAAGCGTTTTAATCATCAATTTAACCAATCCCGAAACAGAAACCCGTATCATCAATCAGGCGTTGGGAACACAATGGCGACTAACAAAAAGCTCAACACAAGAAGCTATCCAATTATCCAATGATTTGACAGCCTTACCTTATCAAATACAACCCAATACTTGGCAGAAAAGCTTGAAGGAATATCCCATTGCCGTACAACGCCAAAAGGGGAGAGTAGGACTTAGTTTGCTTAACGAAACTTATCCTTTGATGCTTAGCGGCGATAGTGTTACCTATAACAAAATTTGGGCTTCCACCTTAGAGGCTGTTCTTCCTTCCGAACCAATATCGGTACAAGTGAACGCTCCTGTATTTGTCGATATTCCCACACAAATCAGGTTGAATACTCTTAAGAAAAATGTAGATTGGCAAGTCGGAGAAGATACGCTGAAACCATCGGTGTCGTCATTGAACTCGCAGAACGAGTACCAAAATTACCGATTTACGAAAACGGGTTGGCAACCACTTTTTGATAGTTTATCAGTATATGTCGAAGACTCAACACAGGATTTAGCGTATTTGCAACGACTAAAAATGTATGTTGGAAATAATTTTTCAGAAAAAAAACAAAAAAATATAGATCTCTCAATTGCCCGACAATCTAGCCTTTCTCCTTGGCTTTGGTGGGGGCTTATTCTATTCATTCTTACGGTTTTATGGGTAGAACCAAAATGGTAAAAAAGCCCTTGGAATAGATAAAAAAGCTATTTTTTTACGATACGGAAGAAAATAATTATTGATTTTTCTTGTGGAGAGATTTGGAGGATAAATAAAAACTCTCTACCTTTGCATCACGAAACGACAGAACAACGATTCGCATTCAAGTTTACTTGAATACCAAATGCCCAGATGGCGGAATTGGTAGACGCGTTGGTCTCAAACACCAATGCCTTCATTGGCATGCCGGTTCGACTCCGGCTCTGGGTACTAAGAGGAACAAAGAAATTTGTTCCTCTTTTTTTGCTCTTTTTCTACCTGAACTTCTATTGGTGATATCTTCATCTGATCTGCGTAGTATTGTAATTCAATCGGGTATTATTTCGTAGTGTATTATTTCTTCCCTGCAAACCGCCAGTATGCACTGCCACGACTTGACTCCCTTTCTTGAAAAATCCCTTTTCCGCTAAATCGATGATGCCATACAGCATTTTGCCTGTGTAGACTTGTTCGAGTTGGAGGTTTGGATTGTAGCTTTCAAGTTGTCGGATAAAGTCTAGTAATACAGGAGTATGTTTTGCGTATCCACCAAAATGATAGGCGTCGAGTAGGGCAAAGCGCGTAAAATCAATGGTAGAGTTTTCGGAAAGGAGGTCTTGAATATCATTCAAAAGTCCAGAGATTGCTCCTTTAAGTGCCGTTATTCCGATAACTTGAGTCGGTGCTTTACTCGAAGCAAGTATGCCTGCAATGGTACCGCCCGTACCGACTGCCGAAACGATATAGTCAGGTTGGGTTTGTTGATAAATTTCTTGACTCAATTCTGCTAAACCTTTTAAAGCTAAATGATTGCTACCACCTTCGGGTAAGTAATAGGCTTTTTCTAAAGCTACATTTTCCTGCTTCAATTGTTCTAAAATCTCCTCTTTATCTCGATAAGCTGTTCGACTTACAAACCTGAACTGCATTCCATTTTCGGCGGCATATTGCAAGGTTGGACTCGATTGTGGGTTTAGTTCATCACCACGAATGATTCCTAGTGTATCAAACCCAAAAACTTTCCCTGCGGAGGCAGTGGCATAGATATGATTTGAATAAGCCCCTCCAAAAGTAATGAGCTGTCTGGCGCCTTGCTGTTGGGCTTCTACCAAATTATACTTCATTTTTCGCCATTTGTTTCCTGAAATACTTGGATGAATTAAGTCATCGCGTTTCAAAATCAATTGGACACCTGCTTTTTCTAAAACAGGATAAAAAATTGTATGTATTGGAGAAACAGGAAGATCAAATGATGAGGAAATTGGCATATTCAAAATCTAAAATGTTGGGTTTGGGAGTGAAATTTCGATAAAAATATCTTGATTTTCATCCTGATGAAAGTAGTTTCCTATAGCTCAATTGCCTTTTTAGAATAACTAAAACAAAGAGTATATTGCTGATTTTCAGCAATTTGGTTTGTTGTTTTTTCGATATAAGATTTGCTTCGCAACTTATTCAGGTTTTCTTTCTTAAAAATTAATAATTTTGTATTTGAAAACACGAAATTATGCAAGAACTGGAAGAAGACGAAGAAGAATTATACGAACATCATCGAATTGTAGTAGAAAAAGGTCAAGACCTTGTGCGTCTTGATAAATACTTGATGATGCGAATGCAAAATGCCACTCGAAACAAGATTCAAAACGGCATAGATTTAGGTCTCGTAAAAGTCAATGATATTGTAACTAAGGCAAGTTATAAAGTAAAACCTTTTGATGTTATTACGGTATCGTTGCCTCACCCTCCGCGCGAAGGTGGTATCGAGCCTGAGAATATTCCTTTGGATATCGTTTATGAGGACGACGATTTGTTGGTGGTTAATAAGCCTGCTGGAATGGTGGTTCACCCTGCTTTTGGACATTGGGAGGGTACACTGGTGAATGCTTTGGTATATCATTTTCAAAATTTGCCCACCCATCGTAATGGGGAGGCACGCCCTGGCTTGGTACACCGTATCGATAAGGAAACATCGGGCTTGCTCGTAATTGCCAAAAACGATTATGCCATGACACATTTGGCTAAACAGTTTTTTGACCATAGCATCGAGCGTACGTATTATGCCTTAGTTTGGGGTGAACTCAAGAATGAAGAAGGAACCATTACAGGGCATATTGGTCGTAGTATAAAAGACCGAAAAATTCGAGCAGTATTTCCAGATGGTTCGGTTGGTAAACATGCCGTGACACACTACAAAGTTTTGAAAAACCTACGTTATGTGTCCTTAGTAAAATGTAATCTCGAAACGGGACGTACTCACCAAATTCGTGTGCACTTCAAGCATATTGGGCATCCTCTTTTCAATGATAGCACTTATGGAGGTGATAGAATTTTGAGAGGAACTTTGTTCTCTAAATATGAGCAATATGTAGGAAATTGTTTTAAGATTTGCCCTCGTCATGCTTTGCATGCAAAATCGCTCGGTTTTATTCATCCCACTTCTGGAAAGTTTATGCAATTTGATTCAGAATTACCTGAAGATATGCAAAATCTGCTTGAAAAATGGGAGAAATACGTGAACAACGAATAGTTTTTTTTTATTATTTTGTAATTCAAAGCGGATACTTTTCATCGTAATAAGGGTTTATTATTCGAGAAATATCTTATTTAAAATAGAGTATTGACACTTATTCATGAAGCATCGCTAAAATAGTATTGATTATTTTCTGAAAAGTTTTTCTGATTTTTTAGTTAATGTGTAAATAGATTTTTACTCATATTTACACGATTTTTTGAGTTCTTAACAATTTGTTCTTGTAAAGCCATGAATACCTTTGTTACCGAAACAGAAGATTTAGTCGATTATTTAGCAGGCATCGAACGAGCTAAAAGACCTAAAAAGGCCAAGTCCTTAAAAAACTACATTGCCACGTTTTTCGTGGATATGCAACCTCCACAAAATCCTCATAACCTCTTGCGCGATTTGGAGCAAAAAGGTTGGATTTTTATCGGATTGAATGGAGATATTATTTACAATTTTTAGAAAAATTTCATTTGTCTAAAAATGTTAGCTTAGTCAGTTGTTAGGTAAAAGCCTCGCAACTGACTTTTTTATTATATTTGAAAAATCATCATAGAAATAAATAGACTTTCAACAGAGCATATTCAGTCTTTCTTTATTTCCTAAAACCATTCCTCAATGTCTGTTATTATAAGAAAATTTACTCCTGACGACCTCCCAGTGATGTTTGACTTGATTATGGAGTTGGCAGTATACGAAAAAGCTCCTGAACAGGTAACTAATACCGTAGAACAAATGTATATCGACGGATTTGGTGAAAACCCTGTTTATGGGGCAATCCTTGCTGAAGTAGATGGTGAAGTGGTAGGTATGTCGCTGTATTACTACCGTTATTCTACTTGGAAAGGCAAACGTTTGTATTTGGAGGACTTGGTAGTTCGTGAAAAAATGCGTGGGAAAGGCGTAGGTGAAAAACTCTTGGAAGGAACTTTTGATATTGCTAAGGCAAATAACTGTACGGGTTTGATGTGGCAAGTCCTAGATTGGAATGAACCTGCGATTAATTTCTATAAAAAATTTGGCGCCCGCTTCGATGCAGGTTGGATTAATGTGCATATTGATTATTAGGGAATAGGGAAGAGGGTTTAGGCAAGAGTTTCATAACAATTGCGGATTTTGGATTTCGGAGTTATTACTAGTCTGTAAAATTCCGAAATCCCAAATCCGCAATCCAAAGGAATCTCTACTAGTTCAAGACTTAGTCTTGGACTCATTTTTTCAACAGTTTTCAACTGTTTTTTAAAAAATCCAATGAAAAAGTCTAAATACCAAAAAGTTTTTCCCAGAGCCGATAGCCAAAAGCCGATAGCCAAAGCATAGAACCCGTCCAATACAAAGCCATGACTTTTAGGAATAGACTTCAATATTTTTTAGTAAAACGCTTACAGATTTCCAATAAAAAAGCGCTTGAGCTTATTTCAGTTGGTGCGTGTAGGGTGGCGAGTAAACAGGTATTTGAAAATGTAGAAATACAGCCCTTTGAGGAGATTATTTGCGAGGGTGAAATATTACGAGAAGAAAAAAAACTGTATTATATCGCTTTTTATAAACCTGTTGGAATAGAAACAACACTCAACCAAGCTATACCAGATAATTTGCAAGCTATTTTACCTTTCGAAGAAAAACTCTTTCCTGTCGGTCGTCTCGATAAAGCATCAGAAGGACTTTTACTGCTCACCAACGATGGAAGAGTTTTTGATAAAACACTCCGCAAAGAGCATCAAACCGAAAAGGAATATATCGTAAAGGTTGATAAGCCGATTACAGCCTCTTTTATTCAGCAAATGTCTAGCGGCATTACGATTATGGGACAAACAACGCTCCCATGTTTGGTAGAGGCCATTGATGAGTACAATTTCAGAATTATTCTAGTTCAAGGCCTCAATAGGCAAATACGTCGAATGTGTTACAAACTAGATTACGAAGTTTTGTCTCTCAAAAGAATAAGAATAGATCAAGTCCATCTAGGTGACTTACAACCTAATGAATACCGAGAAGTTGGAGAGTTGATAGGCGCATTATAGGTGACTTTTTCATCAGACTAATAAATCATCGGATATGAATGAGCTAGACTCCAAATCCGAAATCAAAAATCCCAAATCCCCAATCGAAAGATGTCTTTGCATTACAATGTGTCAATAGATACTGGAGGAACATTCACTGATTGCATAGCAACGGATTCCGAAGGAAAAATATACCGAAAAAAGATTTTATCCAATGGTACTTTGCGTGGGCAAGCCGTAGCCGTAGTATCTGAAAAGTGCCTCAAAATTAAGGAATCATGGTATTTGTCAAAAGATATTTTGTCAGGTTACCAGTTATATAGCCTCGACCAATCATTTGAGTCGAAGGTTGTATCTTATGATTTTAAGGAAAAAATATTGACGCTTGAGCTACCAATCCCGACTGATTTGATTGGAAAAAACTTTGCGCTCACTGCCTTCGAAGAAGCGCCAGTATTGGGCGCAAGACTCATTACTGAAACAGCTTTACATGAGGCTTTTCCTTCCATCGAATTGCGTGTAGGTTCTACCAAAGGGACTAATGCTTTGTTGGAATTGAAGGGTGCAAAGACGGCTTTTCTCGTGAGCAAAGGATTTAAGGATTTGTTGGTTATTGGTAACCAAGCTCGACCTGATATTTTTGCGATGAAAATCGAGCGTCCTGAACCCTTGTATGCCTTGGTCGAAGAGATTTCGGAGATAACAGACGCCAATGGTGAAGTTTTACAAGCAATAGATACTACAACTATCGACGAGCTAGTTCAAAAACTTAAGGTTGCTGAAATAGAATCTGTAGCAATTTGTTTGAAAAACTCTTATCGAAATCCTGTTCATGAAATTGCGCTCAAAGAGGCTTTAAGTCCACATTTTGAGTTTATCCATATCTCCACAGAATTAAGTTCACAAATCAAGTTTCAACAACGTGCCGAAACTACGGTGGTCAATGCTTATTTATCACCTGTGATTCATAGTTATTTGAGCAATATTGCTTCCAAAGTTGGGGAAGGCAATATGAAGGTAATGACTAGCGCAGGGAGTTTAGTTAGATATGATGCTTTTCATCCCAAAGATAGTCTTTTTTCAGGTCCTGCGGGTGGTGTAGTAGGGGCTTCTAAAGTGGCTCAGAAAGCTGGTATCCACCAATTTATCGCCTTTGATATGGGCGGTACAAGTACCGATGTGGCTCGTTATGACCATGAACTTGAATATCAGTTTATCCAAAAAATTGGGAATGCCCAAATTTTTAGCCCAGCCTTGGCCATCGAGACGGTAGCCGCAGGTGGTGGGTCTATCTGTGCTTATGATGGATATAAATTGAGTGTTGGTCCCGAAAGTGCTGGCTCATGGCCAGGACCCGCTTGTTATGGCGCTGGTGGACCTTTAGCGATTACAGATGTCAATTTGTTATTAGGACGTCTGGATAGTACACAGTTTGGCATACCTGTGTTTGTGGATGGTGCTAAAAAGCGTTTGGAAGAAATTCTATCAAGCATCGAAAATAATACAGGAACTCGTCCCCAAGCAGAGGAGATATTGGAGGGTTTTAGAGCTATTGCCAATGAGAAAATGGCAGAAACTGTTCGGAAGATATCCATAGCCAAAGGATATGCCACTACTGATTATGCGCTTGTGGCTTTTGGTGGAGCAGGTGGCTTGCATGTGTGTGGAATAGCTGAATTATTGGGTATTTCAAAAATACTATTACCGCTGGATGCTGGTTTATTGTCGGCTTACGGCATATCGCAGGCGCAAGTAGAGCGTTTTGCAGAGGCATCGGTTTTGGAGATTTATGATGAAAATCTTGATAAAGAGTTAGATAAAAAATATCAAGATTTGGCAACAAAAGCTATGATCGAACTGAAGAAAGATGGTATAGAACCTCATCAAAGCTATATTAAACATCGATATATTTATTTACGCCTGAAGGGACAAGATGCAAGTTTGGAAATAGAGTGGGAGGGTTTCGAGAAAAGTATTCAAACATTTGAAGAAAAGTATCGTCAAATTTATGGTCACTGGACCGAAAATCGTGCCATTGAGGTAGAGAATATCCGTTTGATTGCAGCTCAAAAGCAAGATACTTTTGAAGAAAAAAGTCGAGTAGTTTTGACGAAAAAGCAAGCTATCCCCTCACATACGATACAAGCTTGGGTGGATGGACAGTGGCAAGAAATTTCAGTTTTTCTACGTGAACAATTAGAGGAGGGTTCAGTAATTACAGGTTTTGCTTTACTACTCGATCGATTTAGTACAACTGTTGTTGAGAAAGGCTGGGAGTTACAATTGTCCAATAACGGCGCCGCTATTTTGACTAAGATTGATACTGTTTTACAGGAAAAAGTCATTTCTACAGAACAAGATATAACCCAACTCGAGCTTTTTACGAATCGCTTTATGTCTATTGCAGACAATATGGGTGTTTTGTTACAGAGGACTTCGCTTTCGGTCAATGTAAAAGAACGTCTTGATTTTTCGTGTGCCTTACTAGATCACCACGCCGAACTCATCGCCAATGCGCCACATATCCCTGTGCATTTGGGGAGTTTGGGTGTATGTGTAAGAAAACTTTTAGCTCAAGTTACCCTTAAAAAGGGGGATATCGTTATTACAAACCATCCCAAATTTGGAGGCTCTCATTTGCCTGATGTAACGCTGATAGCACCCGTTTATACTAAACATGGGGATAAACTGATTGGCTATGTAGTAAACCGCTGTCATCATTCAGAAATAGGAGGGATTCGGCCAGCTTCGATGCCACCCGATGCCAAAAATTTAGCAGAAGAAGGCGTTGTGATTTCACCAGTTTTTTATCAAAAAATGGAAAAATTGATTGGACAGAAATAACAGAATTACTGCAAAATGCGCCATATCCTTCGAGAGCAGTTGATGAAAATTTAGCAGATTTGAATGCGGCTTTAGCCTCAATCAAAAACGGAGAGTTGGCACTTCAGCAATTAGTAGAGGAACATAGCCTTGATCGTGTGCATTATTACATGAACTTACTCAAGATTTATTCTGCTGAGAAAATGCTTGAGCGTTTGCGAAAATTCCCTGATGGAGCATATCATGCTGTCGAGCTACTCGATGACGATACCCGACTTGAAGTAAATTTGACCTTGAAAGAGGGGCGTTGTTTGATAGATTTTACGGGCACTTCTGGTGTTCACCAAGGGAACTTGAATGCTAATGAGGCAATTGTTAATTCGGTGGTAATATATGTGCTTAGAGTTTTGTTACAGAGTAATATTCCTCTCAATGATGGATTGTTGAGAGTTGCCGAATTAGTTATTCCGAATAATACGTTATTGAGTCCTATTTTTTCAGAAAATCCAGAAGAATGCCCTGCGGTAGTTGGCGGTAATGTGGAACTTAGTCAACGTTTAACAGATACCTTGTTCAAAGCTTTTGGAATTATGGCTTGTTCACAGGGTACGATGAATAATACTCTTTTTGGTAACGATTCGTTTGGGTATTACGAAACCATTTGTGGTGGAAGTGGAGCTGGCAATGGATTTGATGGTACATCTGGAGTTCATACGCACATGACCAATACCCGAATAACTGACCCTGAAATATTAGAAAAGCGCTATCCTGTTCGTCTCGAATCTTTTGGCATTCGTGAAGGCTCAGGTGGAAATGGGCAATATCGAGGAGGAAATGGTATCACTCGTGCCTTTCTCTTTTTAGCACCTGTGAAGCTATCTATTTTGACTCAGCATCGAAAATATGCACCTTATGGAATAAATGGTGGAGAGAATGGACAGTGTGGTGAACAGTTTATTTTGAAAGCATCTGGCGAAAAAATCTTATTGGCTGGAGTTGATGGTGCCGAATTGGAAATAGGAGATAGGCTGATCATGAAGACGCCAGGGGGAGGGGGCTACGGGAATTCAATAGCTTGATTGACCCACAACTAGTTCGAGACTTTGTCTCGAACTAGTTGTGGGTTCAGTTTTAAACTGTTCAAAAAAAAGTCCAAGACTAAGTCTTGAACCAGTAGTGTTAGACAGTATTAAAAGATTATTTCTTACCTAGCCACAACAGCGTATTTGTAATCAACAGACGATAGTTTTGATTGGCAAATTGATATGATAATGTAGCGTTTGTTCCGCCTTCATAATCCATATCGTTGTGTCCCATATTGATGTATGCCATTTTATATTTTTTGTTAGTCCACATCACAGGATAATATCCACAATACCAAATTTCATGATTTTTGGGGCCTGTTCCCAATGGGTAACTTTTCTCAGAAATAGCTAATAGAATCTCAATATCAGGATTTTGACGTAAATCATGTTCCCAGCTATACCATTCGTTGGGCGCAGTGGTAAACTCTTTTTCTAATTTCTTTAAACTAGGATGCCCCTTTTTCTCCATTTTCAAAATGGCCGAAGTGGGTCTCCAAGTGTTTCCTTCATATTGTCCTGCTCCCAAAAATTGATTATGATACCAATCCCAGTTTTGAGGATAGGCAGACTTGTCCAGTGCAAACGCCGCAAAGTGAAATCCTAACCAAGCACCACCATTTTTCATGTAGTTTTCAAATGCTTCCCTTTGCGCAGGTTGCTCAGGTCGAGTATCCAGAAATAATACAACATCTACTGATTTTAACACTTCAGTATTTAAAGAGTCCCAATTGCTGGTAGCATGGTAACTAAACTTTTTTTCCTTGGCTAGTTGCCCAAACCAAGTGTTGGCCTCTTTCACAAAACTGATATGCGCCAAATCATTCTTTCCTGTATAAAATGCCAAGACCTTAAACTTTTGAGCAATAGTGATTTGCACACTAAAGAAAGTGAAGAGTAGGGTGATTAAAAATTTCATAGTTTTAGATTAATCAATTGGGTTTGTTGAAATTATACTGATGTATAAAAGTACTTATCCTATATTGGATTAAGTGTTTGATATAGAGTTGTTTGCGTGTAAGTTTATAAAGATTTACGTTTAATGAAACTACATTGATTAACGATTCGACCTTTTTGTTTAGTCAAAATCATTTCGGCAGCACGTTTTCCCATCGCCTGAAAGTCGTTAGAAATAACAGATATACCTTCTGCCAAAATCTCTTTAATAGGAGTATCATCATAAGAAATCAGACCTATGTCTTTGCCTAACTTCCAGCCTTTTTTGTTTGACCAGTTGATAAAACGAACTAAATCATTTTCTCGGAAAACTAAATAGGCATGATCTTTTTGTAAATGTTCCTCTTCTTCTAAATCTGGAATAATTTCAAAAGGTATTTGATTTTCGAGACAATATTTCTTGAACCCATTAATAATCCCAACAGGGGTGTATTGAAAACTTTTGCTGCTCAGGACTAATGAAAGAGTTCGATATTTGGCAATCAAATTCTGAGCTTCTGATAAACCTTGATAAACATTATGCTCAAAATCTTGGTACAGCAAGGCGAAGTCTTCCCCAAAAGAAGGAACATCAATATCCAATAATAACAGCTTTTCTTTGGGAATCTGTTTCAAAATATCAGAAACATCCTGATTGAAGTGTGGCATTACTACATAGAAATTGTAGTGGCCTAAGTTGTTGAGAATCAAGTTTTCAAAAACTTTGATATTGTGGTGATGGAAAAAAATGTTGACATTGACATCTTCTCCGAGTCCTTCCACAATCGCATCGTATAAAATTTCTTTGTAGGGAGTAAGAGCATCAAACAACACAAAAATGTTCATCTGACTCCGAGTATCGGTACTATTCACGTAAAAGCCTTTCCCATGATGTGATGTCACCAAGCCTCTCTCGCGCAATTCGTCGTAAGCCTTAGTCACAGTCATACGAGCCATGCCAAAATTTTGGGCGACTTCATTGATTGAAGGAAGTTGTTGACCTCTGGCGAGTCTTCCGTTCTCAATCGAATCTATGATATATTCTATAAGTTGCTGATATTTAGGTTTACTCGATTGCGAATCGATTAGAGCAAAATCTTTCATTAATGAGAATAGAATCTTTATAGTATTTATTCATCGTAGTTGAAAAATTTCTTAAAATCAACTACAAAACGTTGTCATACAGTTTGACTAATAAATAAGGAAAATGTTTATTAAACTATACGAAATGACCTGAAAGAAGATGGTAGAAAATAGCTAATGATATTTTCTACAGAAAAAATCATTAGCTCAAAACTTTATTCTTTCTTCACTCAAATTTGCTTCTTCGGTAATATAGTAGTTTAAAATAACTAAAAAATAATGCGAACATCAAAAAAATAGAGGAATTCTAACCAATTTGTACAAATTATTATTGAAATTATTTTGAATAGCAAAAAATGTCTTTATATTTGCCTTGAAATTTTAGCATAGCATAGTGTAGCATAGTTTACTCATTTAAAGTATCTTCTTTTAGATAAAGTACAACTAGCTTTCAAAATATACGTTCGATATATCAGATGCTTAAGCACTCGATATTTGGTTAGTTTTTGTTTATAAAAATGGTTAATGGTGTACAATGTCTGACGGAGTCACACAGCGGTGTCTCCGCAGGCAATTGTCTTAAACATTTCAAAAAAGATTTCTCCTACTTTTAATATATAGACAGAATCCATTTGGTTTACAAATGGATTTTTTTTGTTAGATTTTTTAAAAATTGTTTTAAATTAATTTTTAGTTGCATTATTTAAGGTAAAATACAAGAGGGGTAAAAAAAATATAAAAATTATTGTCAAATGATTAAACCATTTTTTTAATTTGCCATCAGAAGTCACAAAACAGTGATTCCACAGTATTTCAAAATTGATACATGAGATTATATCTTAAAATATTCTTAATCTTTGTCCTTGCAAGTTTCAAGATTGCCATCTCTATGGCCGCTGATTTGGGACAGACAAATGAGAATATTAAAAGATGTGCTGTATCAGCTTCGAAAAATACAAATGCTCTTCAGTTTAGTGAAGAAAGTCTTTCAGAAAGTGAAGAAAATGAAGAAGACGCTACTCATCCTTTTGCTTCTGCTGCAATATTGTCTTTTTCTCCATTTTACGATTTATTTACCAGTTTCCTGATTGCTGAACAAAATCGCAAGATCAATTATATATTCTTCCAAAAATACTCCTCAGATCAACAGCTCTTTATGCTGTTCAAAAACTTTAGAATTTAGGACTTTATGATTGGCAACATTTCTTTTTAAAGAGATGTGATAAACCACTTGGTGTAGATCAAGATTGATCAGCTCCTGAGGTAGGCACATTCTTTTCAAAGAAATGGATTGCTTAGTTTTTTCATAAATTTCTTATGAGCATTTTGTTTCGCCTACCAAAAAATATACTTTAGTGTAAAGTTGAGATAGCCAATAATTATTTAATTTTAAAGCATAGCAAATACTTACTTTTGTAAGTAAACTAGTTACGTATAACCAATAGTTTGAACTAGATATTGGTAACAACGAAACTAAATAAAACTACTCGTAGGAGGCAACGTTTTGAGAAAGGGAGTAGTCAAAAATTATACCTGTTAAGGTAAACAAAATGATAAATTGGTGTGTAGAAAGTAACTGAGGTGTTGTTCCATTTACATTTTGGACTCGAAAGGGTCGAACACTTTCACCGAAAGTGTCTGGATTTAGAAAACTGATTATAGCAATAATTTAGTTTGTATGTGGTTTATTATATCTATTGGGTTGACGAGATTCGTCAACCCAATGTTGTTTTTAGACGATTACATTCTTACAAGCCACGAACTAAATGATAGAAAGTCTATGTTTTTTCTGTAGTTTTGAATAAATATTATTAACCTGATTGGAACACTGTCGGGTTGGCGCATACAGAGTTAAAACAGTAACCTTATGAAGTTATTATTGATAGAAGATGAAGCAAAAACTGTTCAGTCCCTCAGCAAAGGATTGAAAGAATCAGGTTTTGAGGTGGATTATTGTTATGATGGTTTGATTGGCAAACACTTAGCTAAAAAAATACCTATGATGTTATTGTCACCGACATTATTATGCCAGGGCTCAATGGGATCGAATTATGCAAAGAATTGAGAAAAGAAGGTTTAACCACGCCCATTTTGATGTTGACGGCCTTAGGTGATCTTCAAGATAAAGTTGTAGGGTTTGATGCTGGAGCTGATGATTATTTGGTAAAGCCATTTGAATTTGTAGAGCTCTTAGCCCGTATCCGTGCGTTGTCTCGCCGTAGTACAGGTGTGAGTATACACAAAAATACCCTGACATTTATGGATTTAGAAATGAATCTAGATTCGAAAGTGGTATTGCGTTCGGGTGTAAAAATTCCCCTAACAGCCAAAGAATTTGAATTATTAGAAATGTTGCTTCGTAATCAAGGAAAAGTGCTTTCAAAAGTAGAAATTGCCGAAAAGGTTTGGGATGTTAGTTTTGATACAGGTACGAATGTTATTGAGGTGTATATCAATTTGTTACGAAAAAAAGTAGATAAGGATTTTCCTCAAAAGCTTATCCATAATGTGTATGGAATGGGTTATGTGTTGAAATCAGAATAAATGCTCAAACGCTATGCGCATTCGCTTTAAACTTACTTTACAATTTACCCTTTTGGTATCCCTAATTGTGCTTTTGTCATTTTTAGGGATTTATTATTTTACCCATACTTATATTGAGAATAGATTTTATTCTCGTTTGAGGTCGAAAGCTATTACCACTGCAGAACTTCTCGTAAAAGTTGACCAAATTGACTCAAAGCTATTGAAGGTCATCGAAAAAACGAATAAGGACGTTTTGTACAAAGAGAAAATTTCGATTTACAATTATAAAAACGAGGAAATTTATACCAACAATGACACCGTAAAAGTTGTGGTAACACGGAAGTTTCTTAACGACGTGCGCCTCGAAGGAACTGCCACTACAACTTATCAGGACATTCAGATTTTGGGAATTCCGTATTACGATAAATATAACCGTTTGTTGGTATTAGCGGGTGGTGTCGATCAGCAAGGTCTTGAAACTCTGCGAGATTTGCAACGTATCCTTATTTCCTTATATATCATTATCGTTTTTACCTCTGCCATATTTGGGTGGATTTTTGCGGGAAGGGCGTTATTGCCAATTGCCGAGGTAATAAATGAGATGAATGATATCTATCCTAACAACCTCAAAAAGCGCTTAAAAGTCCGAAATGTGAAAGATGAAATAGGGCAGTTGACATTTACCTTTAATAATCTTTTGACTAGGGTAGAGGAGGCTTTTCAGCATCAGCAGGTATTCATTTCAAATGTGAGTCATGAGCTTAAAAACCCCTTGACTAAGATTATTTCTCAGCTGACTGTATCGTTGCTCAACCGACGAACGGAGGAGGAATATCAAGAAACGATGGAGTCGGTTTTACAAGATGTAAAAGACTTAAACCTTTTAACAAATACTCTACTCGAACTTACTAAACTAAGCGACGATAGTCTGCCCAATAGATTTACGAGCATCAGAATTGACGATATTATTTGGGAAGCAAGAAGCTCACTACTGAAAGTGCACAAAAACTACGGCATTTCGATTGAGTTTTCTGAGAATATCGATTCCGATGAGCAATTGAGTATTTTGGGCAATGGTCAGCTTTTGAAAGTAGCATTTATGAATCTTATTGAAAATGGCTGTAAATTTTCTAATAATCAGACGATTAATGTGAATATTGGCTTTGATAAAGGGCTATTTTTGGAGTTTATCAACAAAGGTGCGGTGATTGATACCAAAGACCAAAAACTAATTTTCCTTCCCTTTTTCCGTTCTAAAAAAACAGCAGATACGCGAGGTTATGGGATTGGATTGCCTCTCGCTGAGAGAATTATCAAACTTCATAAAGGGAATTTATTTATTAAAGAGTCTACCTTAGATAGAACTGTCTTTAAAGTACAATTCTTTGAAGAAAAAGTTATAGTTGTTAACTAGATTTTAATTTTATCTTCATTTAATCTTAAAGATTTATCCCTTATTTTATGATAAGAAAAGGCTATAGCAGGGTGGAAATGAAATAGTCGAGAAACGCTTTTTCATTAAAAAAAGATTTTAGTACTATTAATATAGGTGTTTAAGGTGCTTAGTTTCTGCAGTTGTATGGAGCTGCAGAAACTTTTTTTGCTATTTTAACACAACAATCCTTCGTTATATCATTTGCTTGTTATTAATAAAATTTTTAATTTAAGGTAAGTGAAAACGAATGTTGGTACTAATGCAAAATACGATTTAATTATAGGGCTTTCTACACTAAGCTATTGGTATTGGGCAAAATATAATCAAATTGAGTGTAAAGTTTTGATGTTAAAATTTACATCCTGAATTCAGTACTAATACTTAAGTGATAGTAAGCGACCAGCAAAATGAAAATTATTTTGTTAATCTCACAGTGAAGTAGAATGGCGGAGTAGGAGAAATCGTTTTAGTCAGAGAAATTATGATTGTAATCAACCAAAAAAATACAAACGTGACCACCAAAAATGCGACCTTGTCCAAGCTCTATTGGGTGACTGGTCTCGTTACAATTTGTTTTATGGGGTCAATCGCTGCAAATTGGTACCAATGGCGCGAACGAATTGTTGTCGTTGAAAACCTCAGAGAAGCGCTCATTAAGCAAGACTCAACATTGGCTAGTAAATTAGAGTCAGATAAAGAAATTGAAAGATTAAAGAAAAAGTTAATACGCCGTTCCAAAGCCTCCCGCAGAGTTGTTGCTCCACAAAATGGGAATGTTATCCTCACCCAATCTGACATTAGATAGAGATTAGAATTTCTTTAATTATTGCTACATTTGGTTGTTTTTTATGGATTATTTCTATTTTATATCGGAATAGTTATGAAAATGTATGTTCGTTTAGCAAAAAAACTCTAATCGTATTCTAATCTGAATTAAAAAAACTATATGTTTGATGTAGAATTACAAAGAGCCTTTTCTGCTCTGATTCCATTATAAACCAACATCAAACAAAATGCATAATTCAGTTCAATATTATAAAGACGCTTTATTCAAAAGCGACTGGAAATCTGGTTTGTCAGTATTTCTGGTAGCCTTACCTTTATGTTTAGGTATCGCACTCGCCTCTGGCGCTCCTCTCTTTTCAGGTATTTTGGCAGGTATTGTCGCAGGAACATTTGTAGCTCTTCTTTCTGGCTCAGAAATTTCGGTAAGTGGACCAGCCGCTGGTCTAACGGTAATCGTGGCAACAGCCATTCACGACATAGGCTCTTTTCAAGGGTTCTTGGTCGCAGTTGTGCTGGCTGGAGTCATTCAATTGGCACTTGGACTTATCAAAGCAGGTAAGTTTAGCGCTTATTTTCCCGAAAGTGTAATACGAGGAATGTTAGTTGCCATAGGTATCGTGATTATTTTAAAGCAAATCCCGCACGCACTTGGCGACGACCAAGACTATGAAGGCGAGTTTGAATTTGAGCAAGTAGCTGATCATCAAAATACTATCACTGAGTTGATTCGCTCGGTAGTAGATTTTAATTACGGTGCTGTCACGATTGCTATTGTTTGTTTGGCTGTAATATTGCTTTGGGAGCGTGCTGCCAAAAAGTACAAGGGGATTTTTGCCATGATTCCTGCGGCCTTAGTGACTGTATTAGTAGGTACGCTCATGAACGAAGCTTATCGTATATATGAGCCGTTTTATTATTTGGGAAATTCTCCAATTCACATGGTAAATATTCCTAAAATGAGTGGAGTGAGTGATTTTGTATCAGCATTTTCTTTTCCTGATTTCTCAGCACTGATGACCACCAAGGTTTATATTGTTGCATTTACGTTAGCAATTGTAGCAAGCCTTGAAACATTACTCAATTTGGAAGCTTCCGACGCTATAGATCCTCAGAAAAGACAGTCGTCGCCTGATAAAGAATTGGTTGCGCAAGGAATAGGCAATATGATTTCAGGTTTGATCGGTGGATTACCAATTACTTCCGTTGTTGTAAGAACTTCTGCTAACGTATATTCGGGTGGACGTACACGTATGTCCTCAGTAGTACATGGAATGTTGTTGTTGGGCTCTGTGCTTTTAATTCCTAATTTACTAAACAAAATTCCTTTATCATCGCTTGCGGCAATACTTTTGACTGTTGGTTACAAACTGGCACATCCTAAAGTATTTGTGAAGGTATTTAAAGAAGGGTATGACCAATGGATTCCGTTTTTGGTAACTATCGTGGTGATTGTGTTCAAAGATTTGTTATTTGGTATTTTTATAGGAACAGGAGTGGGGTTAATTTTTGTATTATCAACTAACTTTCACTCTGCGGTTTCGTTTGTGAGAGAAGGGAAACATGTACTTATTCAATTTAATAAAGATGTATCTTTTTTAAACAAGCCCAAAATCAAACAAATATTGCTTAGCCTAGAAGATGGTGACGCCGTTTATGTTGATGCTACCAAAGCACAGTTTATAGACCATGATATTTATAATCTATTATATGAATTCAAAGCGGCCGCATATCGTCGAAATATAGAGGTAGATTTCAAAAAAGTATCAAGAAAAATACAAGGAGACATAAATCAGTACTTACCAGAGTCGGTTTCCGCGCATTAATTCGTAACTTTGAGCATTCAATAAAATAACTCAAAGTTCATCAGCAATAAAAATGAAATTTTAATGGGTGTTATTCCATTCTTATCATTTCATTTTCTAGTTATAATCAATGTTCGAATATACTCTGACAGTAAACCTATAGCTTTGACAAAGTATCAGAGTATTTACAAGTTACAAACAAGTTTCGATGAAAGATTACAAAAAACTATTGCTCAACAACAAGGCTTGGGCAGCTGACCGCTTGTCGATGGACGAGACCTATTTTGAAAGATTGGCAAAAGACCAAAAGCCTGAATTTCTTTGGATTGGTTGTGCTGATAGCCGTGTACCTGCGGAAGAAATCACTAATACTCAGCCAGGTGATGTGTTTGTTCATAGAAATGTGGCTAACATGGTGGTACATACCGATATGAACCTTCTGTCGGTATTACAATATGGCGTTGAAGTTTTGAAAGTAAAGCATATCATTGTATGTGGTCATTACAACTGTGGTGGTGTAAAAGCTGCAATGGGAAATGATGATTTTGGTTTGATTAACAAGTGGTTACGCAATATCAAGGAAGTGTACGCTAAGCACGAAGTAGAGTTAGGTGGTATTGAAAGCGAATCTCAAAGATTCAACCGTTTGGTTGAACTTAATGTACATGAGCAAGTTAAAAACTTGGCTAAAACAACTATTATTCAGCATGCTTGGCAAAAAGGTGAGTATCCTCACTTGCACGGATGGGTATTTGACTTACATACTGGATTAATCAAAGAAGTATTAAATATTGATTCTCCTGATCAGATTGATCCAATCTTCCGTTATAACTTCTAGGGAAGAAAACGTTATTAGTTAATCGTGTATTTGTTCTTTTAAAGTATTCATAATCGGAAGACTATAGGCAAATGGCAACTTAGATATACTATTAATTTAACCTAAATTCTAAAGAAGTCATAAAAAAAGCCGATAAAAGGAGAGTGTTCCTTCGTATCGGCTTTTTTGCTACGTTTTTGTCCCTATTTAAACAATTTTTACATTTTCAATTTCTTCTATCATCGAAATCAATTCCACCTCTTCTGTATACACGGCATTAAAGGCAAATGGTTTCTTTTTGAGTACATATTGATAAATAAAAAAGTCTGTTTCGGGTGTTGGAAATGAGTCTATGTTTGTAAAATCATGCCATTCTAAAATTCCTTCATTACAAATAGGAGGTTCGAAATAATCTACTTCTGCCTCATAAATAAAGCTCATCCAGTTGTATTTAGAAGGAGATGTTTCGACCAAAGTACCACAAAAACGCATAGAGTCTAATGACAAACCTGCCTCTTCGCTAACCTCTCTTATAGCTGCATCCTTTGGATTTTCGTAAGGGTCAACTTTTCCACCTACAGGTACATATAGCCCTTTGAGAGGTTCGTTGAATCTTTTTAGTAGTAAAAAGTTGGTCTGGTTTCGGAGAATACAAATCACCGCTACTCTTTTTAGTCCTTCCATTTGTGTAATTTTCCTCCTAATTTTTAATTCTGGTACTCAAGATAGCTCCTAAGCCTCCTAAGATTACTAATGAAGACAGCGCAATTTTCAAAGATGTAAACTCGGCAATATAACCAATCATGACTGGCCCAATCATAAAACCTGATATTCCAACAGTTGAAATCGCCGCTAATGCTACTCCCGCTGACATAGTTTTAGAATGTCCCGCTTCGCTGTAAATAAGTGGTACGACGGTTGATAATCCAAGTCCTGTAATTGAGAAACCGAGAATAACAGTCCAAGATATAGGCAATGCAAGCGCTAAAATCATTCCGATTGTTAGTAGTGAACAGTTGAGAATCAGAGTTTTTTTAAGACCTAATTTTGCTACTGTTTTGTCACCGATTATTCTGCCTATAACCATTGTAATAGAGAATGCTGTAAATGCTGCTGTGGCATATTGTGACGCATTGCCCAATATTTGTTTATAATATAATACACTCCAGTCGGCCATTGCGCCTTCGCAAAGCATTCCACAAAAACAAATAACTCCTAGGAGCATTAGTGCTTTGTCGGGTAAGGCAAATAATGGTTGTGCCTCCGACGATTTGAAGTCTTTTGCTATTAAATATTGGTAAACAAACAAGGCTACAATGATGTCCAAAATACCAACTGTACTCAAATGCCATACCGTAGAAATGCCTTGTGAAGCCAAAATACCACCCAAAGCGGCTCCAATCATAAAGCCTATACTGAAAATGGCATGAAACGACGACATGATGGATTTGCTCATGGTTTTTTCAACATTGACTGCCTGCACATTCATCGAAATATTGAGAAGGTCACCTCCGAAGCCAAATATGAAAAGCGCTATGGCTAGTTGCCAACCTTGGCTAGCGATTCCCAAAAAAGGCATGGATAGCAAATAAATAATAGCAGCAATCACCGTAACTTTTCGGCTACCTATGTAGTTGATAATCACACCAGCCAATGGCAAAGCTGATAAGCTCCCAATGGGCATAGCAAACAAAACGGTGCCTAATGCGGCGTCGCCTAGGCCTAATTTCTCCTTTACATCTGGTATGCGTGAAGCCCAACTTGAAAAACTGAGTCCAGAAATAAAGAATAGTGCGTTGGTTGCCAAACGAGCGGCTTTAGCATGATTAGACGTTAGTGATAGTTCCATAAATTTTAGTATGAGTGGAAAGAATGTACAAATCTACTAAACTTCGGCGGGAAGTAGGAGAGAGCCAATTTCTTTCCAAGAATAAACACGCTGATAACCTTCGATATGGTAATTGTGAGGGGCATCGTATAACAAGCCTGTTCCTTCAAATTTTACTAAGTTTTTTTCATGGTCATCTATCAAATAATCAGCTTTAATCATGTATTTGTGTCCACAAAAAACCGTATGTTTCCAACCAATGTACGGGAAAAACTCCTCAAGCCATTCTAGTTTTTCGCTCAACGAATTGGGAAACTCCGTAGCCGCCGAAACAATGAATATTTCGTAATGGTCTTGCAATTTTTTTACAGTTTCAATCGCATCATCAAAAACAGGAAGATTACGGAAAAATCCTTTTTCATGCAAAAAGTCACGAATCGGGAAATATTGCTCATAAAATTCTTTTGCCTTTTCAGGATTACTAATGTCTTCTCTGGTAAAATTTGTTCCAAGACGGAGGTTGGTTTCGGTGAGAATACCTGATGTCGTGTCAGCCAAAACATCATCCATGTCGATTGCAATACGTTTCATAAAATAAAGGGAGATAAAGTAAACAATTATTATTTATTGGGATTGGTAATTCTGAGTGCTGAATTATGAGTTGTGAATTATGAGTTGTCCTTTGTCCTTGCTTAAAGCTTATTACCTACAGCATTAAAATTATTCAAAAGTACATTTTAATATTTATTTAAGTCGTTGTGCAAAATAAGATTTGGTCAACTTTGAGTGTAAAGTATTGATATTTAAATATTCACCATTCACAAATCACAATTCATAACTAATGCTTGTATGTTCTTTTGAATCAGGCTACTAGCTCGATTCTATTGTTTTCGGGATCTAAAACTACACTTTCGTAATAGCCATCTCCTGTATGTCGGGGTTCGCCGATAATCTGAACACCCTCTTTTCGCATCAATTCAGTAAGCTCATCAACTTTCTGTTCACTGCCCAACGTAAACGCAAAATGGGTAATACCCAAGGTTTCGGTTTTTGGGTTTTCTCTTTCGGGAATTTGCGGTTTTTGCATTAATTCTATTCTTGCTCCCGATTCAAAACTTAAAAAATATGACTGAAATTCCTTTACTGGATTATGGTATTTGGTATTACTTTTTGCCCCAAAATAGCGTATATAAAAGGTTTTTATCTTTTCTAAGTCATTTGTCCAGATGGCAATATGTTCAATAAACATAGTCTTAAGATTTAGTTGATGATGCAATTTTCCGAATAAAAACGTAAATATCAAAATGTTTTTCATTAAATTTGGGAATAAAACCGAAATAAAACGAATTTATGCTAAGAGAAGAACGCCTTCAAATTATCCTCAAAATGTTGGAAACCAATCAAAGGGTTTCGTCGGTAGAGCTATCCGAAATTCTAAATGTTTCGGACGATACCATCCGACGTGATTTGAATGAGCTAGCCGAAAATGGATTACTGAAAAAAGTGCATGGTGGCGCTGTGCCTAGGTCGGCACATCCCTATAAATTGAAGGAAAGAATCAAAGTGGCTCATGAAGAGAAGATGGTTTTGGCACAAAAAGCCCAAGCTTATTTTCATGACGGACAAGTAATTTTATTGGATAATGGTTCTACCAATATGGAGGTGGCTCGCATGATGTCGCCCGATTTGAAAGCAACTGTTTTTACGAATAGTCTCCAGATTGCTCAAATTTTGTGTGAGCATCCGTCGATACAACTGTTCTTTTTAGGAGGAAAAGTTTTCAAAGATGCACAAAATACTTACGGTGCAGAGGTGATTGAAATGCTTCAAAAAATTAGAGCAGATATATGTATTTTGGGCGTTTGCGGAATTCACCACGACATAGGTGTGACGATTCAGGATTGGGGTGAAAATCAAGTAAAACGAAAAATGGTAGATATTTCTCAAAAAGTGGTGGCTCTTGTAACGGCTTCAAAGGTAAATACCGCAGAAAGTTACGTCGTATGCACTTTGGATGAACTGGATGTGATGCTAACGGATGATTGTATAGATGAAGCACTGTTGAAAGACTATCAGAAACATGATATTGTGATTCAATAGTTGGGGAAAGTGTAGAAATTTTTCTACACAAAATTGTAGAATATAATCTACTTAGCTAGCCAAAATACACAGAATGGCAATTGGCACGAATATTTCAATAATAGAATTAAATATAATAGTGGTTAGGTATAGTTCAGAAAGGTGAGAATGATAATTCTCACCTTTTTTCTTTTTCTGCCGATGTCATCAGGCTACTTGTTGAGGAATGGGAAGACTGATAATAAATTGACTACCTTCCCCAAGCGTAGATTCTACTTCGATACTTCCTTTATGTGCTTGAATAATATTAAGCGTTGCAGAAAGACCTAAGCCCAAACCAGTTGATTTGGAAGTAAAATAGGGCTCAAACAAACGATCTATTTGTTCGGAGGACATTCCCATCCCGTTGTCTTTGATACTAATTAGATACGACGAACCCCTTACTGTAGACTTTACCTCTAGAATACCGTTACCTGTCTCCATAGCCTCAACGGCGTTAATAACGATATTCAATAAAGCTATTTTGATTTGTTCTGCATCAATTTGCAAAAGTGTATCAATGGATAAATCTTTCTTGAGCTGAATGTTTTTGAGGTTCAAACGGTCTATTGCTTGCTGAATACTTTCTTCAATAACCAAAGAGCCAGAATACATATTAAGTGAAACCGCCGCTGGACGATATGAATTAAGCAATTCCGAAATTAGGTCACCGATTCTTTTGCTATTGCGCTGTATAATTTCTAGGAAAAAATGTAGTTCTTCATCCTCAAGTTCTGAAGCCAGTTGGTCTAAGGAGAGATTTATATTGGTCAGAGGATTACGGACTTCATGCGCAAGGGTGCGAATAAGACGCCCTGTGGCAGCTACTTTTTCAGAAATTACATGTTCTTTTTCTGCTTTTCTTACATGCGTAATGTCTCGAACTACTCCTAAAAAATGCTCCAAACCATTGCTGTCGGTTCGTTTGAAGGCATTAATCTGACAAAGTTTTTTTTCGCCTGATTTTGTCGTTAGCCATGTTTCGTAATTATCCAACTGCCCATATTGAGCCAATTGAGTCGCAAAGTTTTGTCGACTAGCGTTGCTACCAAACATACTAATTGTTGTCATATTTCGAAGCTCCTCTGGACTATATCCCGTAAGTACAGATACCTCTGGATTGAAATACAAAAAGCTACCATCTACGGGGCTTGTAAGTACAATCGCTTGCTGGATATTGTCAAAAATACTTTTGTACTGAGCCTCGCTTTCTCGAAGGGTTTGTAATGTTTGAGCGCGTTCTAAGGAGTAACGAATACATCTTTCAATTTTTTCGGTATCCAACTCACCTTTGATCAGATAATCCATCGCTCCAAGTTTCATAGCTTCTTCATCAATTTCTTTATGACCTTTACCCGTAAGCATAACCATAGGAGTCGATATACGATGTTCTTTTACGATTCTGAGCAAATCAAGACCAGTTTTTGCTCCTAATCTAAAATCAAAAAAACAGATATCGAACTTGATTTGGGTAAGTTTGCTAATGGCCATTGAAAATGATTTAGCCCATGTGACCTCAATATTTTGACCGGGTATTTGTTTTAAATAATCACAAGTAAGAAAATAATCGTCTTCATCATCATCTACCAGTAGTAGTTTTATATTTGAGCGGGATAACATAATAGTGTTTAAGGTTTAAAAGGTAAATATAGGGTAAATACGGAACCTTGTTGTAGGGTACTTTGGGCGCTTAGGTGCCCTCGATGATTTTCAACAATTTTGGCACAAATCGCCAAACCTAAGCCAGTTCCTTCAAATTCGGCATTGCCATGCACACGATGAAACATGGTAAATATTTTTTCTTTATACTCTTCTTCAAAGCCGATACCATTATCGCTTATGGTAATTTTCCAGTATTGAGTGTCTGTGAGTTTTAGTTTAAGAATTTCTTCTAGAGAGGCTTCTTTTACCTGTATGTTTACTATTGGTTGCGTAGATTCGTCTACAAATTTTATGGCGTTTGAAATTAAGTTTAAAAATAACTGGTGCATTTGAGATGGAAAAGCCTGAATAATAGGCAATTCTTCCACTGTAATTTGTGCATTTTTGTTAGCGACTGAAATCTCTAAATCACCTATGGCATTTTGAACAATTTGGTTCAAATTTACCTCTGCCAATGGGAGAGGAATATTATTACGGGATATTCTTGAATAAGCCAGTAGATTATCAATCAAGCTTTTCATTCTATCACTCGAATACAAAATTCTATCAATAAAGAAACGACCCTCCTCGTTCAGATTATCTGAACTACGTTCAATCAGCTTGTTGGCAAAAGCAGCGATTTTGCGCAAAGGCTCTTGTAAGTCATGTGAGGCAATATAGGCAAATTGCTCCAAATCTTGGTTAGAGCGAAACAGCTCTTCAATCTTTTTCTCAAGGGCTTGTTCATAATTTTTAATCTGGGTAATATCAGCAGACGTACCTAGTACTTTTATGACATTTCCTTCCGCATCTAAATAGCATTTCCCCTTTACTGCCAAATACTTGAATACCCCTTTGGCATCAATAATCGAGTGTTCAAACTCATAATAGGTCTTTTTGTCTTGTACAGACTGCATGGAAATGCTTCTGGTATATTCTAGTTCATGCACTGGAATATGCTTCTGATAGAAACCAAAGGTCATCTCCTTTTCTTCAAAATCTTTGGCATCGTAACCAAAAACTTCATAAAGCCCGTCAGACCAACTAACAGTGTCAGCGCCAACATACCATTCCCAACTACCATATTTAAAAATTTTCTCAGCTTCATTGAGTTGATTTCTTTGTTGAAGTATCAGCTCATTATGCTTTTGAAGTTGCGTAATATCTTCTGCAATATGAAGTATTTCAAATTGGGCTTCGGGGCTTTGGCTTCTCAAAACCATACTTCTATGGCGCAAAATAACCTTCGACCCATTTTTATGTTTTAGTTCAATATTGTGTTCAATGCGTTCGCCCGTGTTGATGATTTTATTATATTCTTCGAGCCGGAGTTCCCATTTTTTTAATTCACTTTCACTTAGTGCAAAATCTAATGAAAAGTCATTTTGAATCAAATCTTCTTTCTGATACCCGAGAATATCTGTAAATTTTCGATTGATGAAAGTGATTCTTTTCGATGGAAATTCCTGTATATAAACCAAGTCGGGAATGAGCTGGATAAACTTCTCTAAAGGTATATTATCTCTTTGATATAAAGGCATTTGTATTCTATGTTAAGTTTTGGAAAGGAGATACTTATCAAACTGAGAACAAACAACATAGTGTATTGTTTGTGATAATGTTTTTCTTGAAACTACCCATGGTATTTTTAGAAAAAACTGTTCCTAGTCTTGGTTTGGTAAGTAATGTTGTAAGTTTCTGACTTACGTTTTATTGGAAATATATGTCGTATTGGAAGAGTATAAGTATCAATGTAGAATTGTGATGCATTGAGCTATTACTGATTTTTGAGATGTTAAAATTACATGGTCAACTATCAACAATCGATTGCCTAAAGTGTAATAGTACAAAATGATACTTAGGTGATTTTTAAATGCAAAGTTTTGATAAATAGTGATTTATATTCAAACTACTATTTACATATTATAGTTGTTCATTTTGTTGTAAAGTGTTTTTCTATCTATCCCTAAAAGTTTGGCTGCTTTGCTTTTATTATAGTTAACTTGTTTTAAAACCTGCAAAATTGTTTCGTATTCGGCGTCAGAAGCTACAGATTTAAGGTTGAGCTGTTGGGCTGAATCTGGGTAATTGTTTTCTGGAATACGTTGCTCATAGGGGTTTTCAAAGACTAAGAGACGCTCATGATTCATAAGTTCAAAAGGTAGACTTTTAGCTTCTATATAATCCTTTTCTGAAAGTAGCGTAGCCCTTTTAATCACATTACGCATCTCGCGAAGATTGCCAGGCCAACCATATGTTTTGAAGACTTCTTCTACTTCGGGCGCAAAGGTGGTGATATTTTTATCCAGTTCTTCGTTGGTCTGAGCCAGAAAGAAACGAGCAAACTCCATAATATCTGATTTTCGCTGACGAAGAGGAGGGACTTCGATACTAAATTCGTTGAAGCGATGGTACAAATCTTCTCTAAATTTACCTTTTCTGCTAGCCTCTAAAAGCCTTTCGTTGGAGGCAACTATAATTCTTACATCTACCGAAATTTCTTTTGTACCGCCTATTCTTCTCAAGGTTCTTTCCTGCACCACGCGTAAGAGCGATACCTGAACGTCATAAGGCAAATTTGCTACTTCATCAAGAAAAAGCGTACCGCCGTTTGCCATTTCAAAATGCCCAATCTTTTGATTGATGGCACCTGTAAATGAGCCTTTTTCATGACCAAAGAGTTCACTAGCGGCTAATTCTTTGGAAATAGCCCCACAGTCCATTGCTACAAAAGGGCCATTGGCTCGTTTGCTTCTTGCATGAATTTCCTGTGCTATGGATTCCTTGCCTGAGCCACTTTCGCCATAGATAATCACGCTATAATTGGTAGGAGCTACAAGGTCTAACTGTCTGAACAAGTTTTTAGATTCTTGTCCCGAACCAGCAATATGGTCTTTTTGTATTAAGCCTTTTTTAGGACTAGCAGTCTTTGATTTGCTTGGTAAAGTACTTGATATTTGAGTTGCTTTTTGTAAAGCATTTTGAATAGTGACCAAGATTTCATCAGGAAATAAGGGCTTGGTGATGTAGTCCACAGCACCCATTTTCATGACATTTACCGCTGTTTTTATATCCGAATATCCAGTAATGATTAATACAGGAAGTTGAGGTTTTTTCTCATGAATTTTCTGTAAAATAGTAGCTCCTGTCATATCCCCTAATCGGAAGTCGGTCATGACTAAATCAGGGTGAAACTCATCAAGTAAAACAAGTCCACCGTTACCACTTTTTGAAATTGCTACCTCATAGCCATTTTTTGTAAGAAAGCGGCGCAACAGCATACAGATGTCTGTGTCGTCGTCTATTACAAGAATTTTTTGCATTCTTTAGTTTGTTTAAATTATTAATAACGTATAATAGTTGGTTGGGATATAGCGATAATTTAAGCCAAATGGATAGGTATTAGCAATTCATAATATTTATGAAGTACAGTAAGTAAAAGTAATTCCCAGTGACGGTAAGGGTAGAATTACTTAGAAATCGAAGTTAGTTGATTTTTGATTTTTTCCCTAAAAGAGGTAACAAAATAAATTCCCAGCAAATGAGAAAATATCACTTACTGGGAATAATTCGTATTCTTACAATGGGATTTCAGAATTTCTTGTGTCATGAAAACAAATTATGAAACCTGAAATTTCCCTGTGAGTTGACTATTTGATGTAACGCCAATCTTCGTTTCCTTTCAATGCCAACAAAGATTCATAAATCAAGCTAATAACAGCCTGAACATCGTCTTTGTGAACCGTTTCAACGGTTGTGTGCATGTATTTTAATGGCAATGAAATCAATGCTGAAGCAACGCCTTCGGTAGCATAAGCAAACGAATCAGTATCTGTACCTGTAGAACGAGAAACCGCTTGACGTTGGATGGCAATTTCTTTTTCAGAAGCAACATCGATGATAAAATCGCGAAGGTTATTTTGTACTGCTGGTCCGTAGCAAATCACAGGACCTTTACCGCATTTCAAGTCACCTTGTTCTTTTTTGTTGTACATAGGTGATTGAGTATCGTGAGTTACGTCAGTTACGATAGCCACGTCTGGTTTCAAACGGCGAACAATCATTTCGGCACCACGAAGACCAATTTCTTCTTGCACGGCATTTACCACATACAAAGTGTATGGTAGTTGGATATTGTTTTCTTTTAAAAGACGAGCCACTTCTGCAATCATAAAACCGCCCACACGGTTGTCGAGTGCACGACCTACATAAAAGCGGTCATTGAGTTCAGTAAGTCCGTCCTCAAAAGTAACTACGGTACCTACATGAACGCCCATTTCTTCCACTTCTTTTTTGTTTGCTGCACCGAGGTCGATAAAAATGTCGTTAACAGTTGGAGCTTTATCTTTACCTAAGTCACGCACGTGGATGGCAGGATACCCAAATACACCTTTCACAACACCTTTTTTGGTATGTAAGTTACAACGCATTGACGGAGCAATAACAGCGTCAGAACCACCATTGCGACGAACGAAAATATAACCGTTATCGTCGATATAGTTTACAAACCAAGAAATCTCATCGGCGTGTGCTTCAATTACAACTTTGTAAGGCTGTCCAGGATTAATCACCCCAACAGCAGTGCCATAGACGTCAATGATGGTTTCGTCGATATAAGGTTTTAGGTAATCCAACCAAATTTGTTGACCAGACGCTTCAAAGCCAGTTGGCGATGCGTTATTCAAATATTCGTAGAGGAAGGTTTTTGATTGTTCTGTCATTGTAATAATGAGTTCTATTGTTGTAATAATATCCTTTTAGTAAATAACACCGAGAATAGGATATTAATTTTTGAAATAATAAAAAATCTGCTTTTTACAAAAATACAAAACCCCAAAGGTTTTAAAAGCCCTTGGGGTTCTAAATGTAAAATAATACCATCAATGCTGATTATAATGGAATATTTCCGTGCTTTTTGCGTGGAAGATTCGCTACTTTATTCTCCAACATTTTGAATGAGCGAATCAATTTTTGACGAGTATCTGATGGTAAAATCACTTCGTCGATATAGCCACGGTGCGCAGCACGGTATGGGTTAGCGAATTTCTCAGTGTATTCGTCTACTTTTTCTTGTAGTTTTTCTTCTGGATTTTCGGCCTCCGCAATTTCTTTTTTAAAGATAATTTCGGCAGCACCTTTAGCGCCCATTACGGCGATTTCGGCAGTTGGCCACGCAAAATTCATATCGGCACCAATATGCTTTGAGTTCATTACATCATAAGCTCCTCCATACGCTTTGCGGGTAATAACCGTAATACGGGGCACAGTAGCCTCGCAAAAAGCATAAAGTAATTTTGCACCATGATTGATTATACCGCCCCATTCTTGATTGGTACCTGGCATAAAACCTGGCACATCTTCGAGTACCAATAAAGGAATATTAAAACAATCACAAAAACGTACAAAACGGGCGGCCTTCATACTGGCCTGAATATCTAGTACTCCTGCCATTACAGCGGGTTGATTGGCTACAATCCCGATGCTACGACCGCCTAGACGAGCAAAACCTACCACGATATTTTCCGCGTAGTTTTTGTGTACCTCAAAGAAAGAGTCGCTATCAACAATATGGTCGATAACTTCCTTCATATCATAAGGTTGGTTAGGATTTTCAGGAATAATTTTATCTAATTCTTTTCTGATTTCGTTAGCAGATTCGTATGCTAGGGCAGGAGCAGTTTCTTCACAATTTTGAGGAATGTAAGAAAGCAATCGCTTGATATCGTTGATACAGCTTACTTCATTAGAGCAAGAAAAATGCGTCACCCCAGATTTTGTTGAATGAGTCGAAGCGCCTCCTAGTTCTTCTGAAGTAACTACTTCATGTGTAACAGTTTTGACAACGTTTGGCCCAGTTACAAACATATATGAGGTATTTTCAACCATCATGATAAAGTCTGTGATAGCTGGAGAATATACTGCGCCACCAGCGCATGGTCCCATGATAGCCGATATTTGTGGAATTACGCCCGAAGCAAGGGTATTGCGATAAAAAATATCAGCATATCCTGCTAATGACATTACCCCTTCTTGGATACGAGCTCCACCAGAGTCGTTTAAGCCAATTACAGGTGCACCACTTTTCATGGCTAAATCCATGATTTTGCAGATTTTTTCGGCGAAAGTCTCAGACAAAGCACCTCCAAACACAGTAAAGTCTTGGGCAAAAACATACACCAAACGACCATTTACGGTACCATAACCCGTTACAACGCCATCGCCTAGATAATATTCGTTTTCTAGACCAAAGTCTTTACAACGGTGCATGACAAATTTGCCAATTTCCTCAAAAGAACCTTCGTCCATCAACAAAGCGATACGCTCACGAGCTGTCAGTTTGCCTTTTTTATGTTGAGCTTCAATACGTTTTTCGCCACCTCCTAAAAGAGCTTCGGCGTTTTTACGCTCTAAAATTTCAAATTTCTCTTGGTTTGTCTTTACCTTCATGGTATTCCTATGGTATTTGTTTTGTATTTGTGTCAAATATAAAGGGCAGAAATTAGATAACGTGTAAAATTGATATAGTTTATTTAAAATTGTATATTTTGAAGTTTTAATTTTGAATTATTTTGAGAAAAGCGATGATAAGTTATTCGTTAATGGTATATACGTTACTTCGAACAACACTAATAATCAGAAAGATATTCTCAAAGGATGACACATATATATTTTTCTCGAATCTTTTCTGTTACTCAATTATCAAAGTAGAATAAGATTTTAAAAACTCTATAGAAACTGATAAGTCCTTACTCAAAATTCAAACTCGTACTTACTTAATAATGAGAAATCCTATCTTTGTGCTTCGTAAGTATGTGGAGGAGGTTTTTGATGAATGTATTCATCATTTGACATAACAATAAAAATAGCTTTGCCGTGTTAAAAAGGTATATGTTAAGAAGAATTACGGAGATAATCTTGAGCGTACTACTCATTGGAATAGGCATAGATGTATTTGCCCAAAGTAATGACACGCAAGCCTATAGTTTTTTGAAAATACCAACAGCGCCTTCTGTGGCTGCTTTGGGTGGTCTCCAGAATAACCTGAAAGATGTAAATGGTTTTTTCCAAAATCCTGCACTCGTAGATTCTGCTCAAAAAGGTAAAATTTCCCTCAATTTTATGCCTTATTTTCAACAGGCAAAATTACTTTCGGCTACGAGTAATTTTGCTGCTTTGGGACGTAGTTGGGGTATAGGTGTACAGTATTTGGACTATGGTGATTTTGCCACAACCGACCCACTTGGCAATCAACAGGGGCAGTTCAAAGCCAATGATTTTGCCCTTAGTTTAGGAACAGCACAGCAACAAGGAAATATCCGTTTTGGGGCAAGTCTCAAACTGGTTGGTTCAACTATCGAACAATATAACTCTACAGCTTTATTGGCAGATTTTGGGGGTATTTTTATACATCCCAATCAAGAACTTTCGTATTCTTTGGTAGTCAAAAATTTTGGATTTGTGCTCAAAGATTATTCTCCAACCAGCAATAGTCAAGTGCCTTTGGATGTGCAAATGGGATTACATTTTAAGCCTATTAATATGCCAGCCAAGTTTTCGTTAATGGCGCATCATCTCTATAAATATGACATAGCCTACACCAATCCTAATGTGGTGGTTACTGACCTCAATGGAAATGTCATAAGTCAAAAAGCAGGAGTGGTTGACCAACTGGCACGGCATTTGGTTTTTGGTGTGGAACTATTATTTAGTAAAAATCTCCAAGCGCTGATCGGATATAACCACCTTCGTAACCGAGAATTAAGTCTAACAAAAGGCTCAAACTTTGGTGGCTTTTCAGTTGGTTTGCGTTTCAAGACAAAATATCTTGAACTGTCCTATAGCTATTCTGGTTATCATGCTAGCGCCTCAGCGAATAGTTTTGGGTTGATTTTGGACCTGAAAAAAATAGTAAAATGATATTTCTCTTTGAAAAATCTTATGATTGCGCACTAAGAATTCAATAAATTTACCGAAAAAATACGTTAACTAATTTCCCTAACGAAAACCTTAGAATTACTTGAGTTTGGCTTATACTTACTGATGTAATTCTCACGCTTGAAAAATATGAAGATGACAAACTTAGATGTATTAACTCCAAAACAGATTGTAGAAGAGCTAGACAAACATATTATAGGTCAGCACGATGCAAAGAAAAACGTTGCGATTGCCTTGCGTAACCGTTGGAGAAGAATGAATACCCCTGCTGATATTCAAAAAGAAATTACACCTAATAATATTTTAATGATTGGTTCGACGGGTGTTGGTAAAACAGAAATTGCTCGTCGTTTGGCTAAATTAGCAGATGCCCCATTTACGAAGGTGGAGGCCTCTAAATTTACGGAGGTTGGTTATGTGGGTCGTGATGTCGAATCTATGGTCAGAGACTTGGTAGAATCTTCGGTACATTTGGTACAACTTTCCAAAAAAGAAGCCGTGAAAGATAAGGCTACCGAAGCTGTTGAAGAAATTATTTTAGAAGCGCTCGTGCCAGCGATGCCAAAGGTTTCGAAAAAAGCAAAGGCTGAGGCAGCAGCCAATCCTGATGCTATGCCTGTTTCGGACGAGGAGTTGAATCATAAAACGAGAGAGTTGTTTCGTGAAAAGTTACGTCGAGGCGAATTGGAGCATCGTAAAATAGAAATTGATGTGAAAGCCTCAAATTCTCCCAATATCGGTGTAATGGGCGGACCTATTGACGAGATGTCCATGATGAACATTCAGGAAATGATTGGGGGAATGATTCCTAAAAAGCAAAAGAAAAGAAAACTTACGATAGCTGAAGCTCGCAAAATTTTGATGGAAGAAGAATCTTCAAAATTGATTGATATGGACGAGGTAAAAGAGGAGGCGATTCGTAAAGCTGAAAATTTAGGAATTATTTTTATTGATGAAATAGATAAAATTGCTTCTAATCGTAGTGGCGGTGGTGGTCCAGATGTGAGCCGTGAAGGGGTACAACGTGACCTTTTGCCAATTGTGGAAGGTTCAACCGTAAATACTAAATATGGCGTGATCAATACCGACCATGTGTTGTTTATTGCGGCAGGTGCTTTCCATGTGTCGAAGCCAAGTGATTTGATTCCTGAATTACAAGGTCGTTTTCCTATTCGTGTCGAACTACAAAGTTTGAAAGAAGAAGATTTCTACAGAATCTTAAAAGAACCAAAAGGCGCGTTGACCAAACAATATGAAGCATTATTAGCTTCTGAAAATGTTGAATTGTCATTCAACGACGATGCCCTTCAGGAAATAGCCAGTATTGCTTACAATGTCAATACAGAAGTTGAAAATATTGGTGCTCGTCGATTGCAAACCGTTATGTCTCATTTATTAAATGATTTGATGTTTGATATTCCTGATGTAATTACGCCAAATGCCAAGGTGGTTGTTACAAAAGAATTGGTAAAAGAACGTTTAGGAGGATTGGTGAAAAATCGTGATTTAAGCCAGTTTATTTTATAAATTGTATTAGAATAATGAAAAAGCTCTCTAGCAATAGAGGGCTTTTTTTATGTAAATTGATAAATTTGTTAAAAGCTTCAGGCTTTTTTATTATCCAAACAAACACTAATTATAAATCCTATGTTTAACTATTTATTAACCAGAGGCTTAAAGATTTTGACTTTGAGTCTTTTGAGTATTAATTTACTTTTTGCTCAGACCAATCGCTCCTTACCTCGGAGTACTCCCGAAGCCGAAGGCGTATCCTCCGAAGCCATCAATCAATTTATCGAAGCTGCTAGTAAAAGCAAACATGAATTTCATAGCTTCATGTTGTTGCGCCACGGCAAAGTGATTTCTGAAGCTTGGTGGGCTCCATATCGCTCGGATTTGAAACATACCATGTATTCGGTTAGTAAAAGTTTTACGGCGACAGCTGTGGGGTTTGCAGTAAGTGAAAAAAAACTTTCTGTAAATGACCTTGTAATTTCATTTTTCCCAGAAGAAACACCCGCTCAACCTTCTGAATTTTTAAAGAAATTGAAGATTAAAGATTTGCTTTCGATGAGTGTAGGGCACAAAACTGACCCAACATTTGAGATTGCGAGCAAGAATGAAAATTGGATAAAAGCTTTTTGAATACGCAAATTGTCAACGAGCCAGGCTCCAAGTTTTTATATAACTCGGCAGCAACTTACATGCTTTCGGCGATTGTTCAGAAAGTTACAGGTCAAAAGATTTTAGACTATTTAAAGCCACGCCTATTTGAACCGCTAGGCATAGAAGGAATCGATTGGGAAGTGGATCCACAAGGTATTAATGTTGGTGGTTGGGGTTTACGTCTCAAAACGGAGGATATGGCTAAATTTGGACAATTATTCTTGCAAAAAGGTGTTTGGAATGGCAAACAAATTTTACCAAAAGCATGGGTTGAGGAGGCTTCTACCATGAAAATTATGCAAGACCCATCAGCTCCGCAGGATAAAAAAGATGCAAGTGATTGGTTACAGGGATATTGCTATCAAATGTGGCGTTGCCGAAACAATGCCTTTAGAGGTGATGGTGCTAATGGACAATTTATCATTGTTATGCCAGAACAAGATGCCGTTGTAATTATCACAGCGGAAGCGCCAGATATGCAATCTGAAATTAATTTGGTTTGGGAATATCTTTTACCAGCACTCAAAACGCAAAAAGTACCTACCAATAAAGCAGCTTATGCAAAGTTGAAAAATACGATTCAGAACCTCAGTTTGCCAATTCCACAGCAACAGGCCAACTCTACGATTCAGGCGAATATTCAGGGAAAAACCTTTGCAATTACCGCTGGTGATGTAAGTTTTAAGAATATCAAATTTGATTTTCAAGATGGCGTATGTGCCGTAAAATTAGGAACAGACACGATAACGCACGATTTAAAGTTTGGTTTAGGCAAATGGATTTTTGACCAAACTACCAAACGTGGGCCTTATTTGGTGGCAGGTGCAAAAGCTAACCGCACGGGTTTGCCAGCTTTTAAGATTGCAGGAAGCTATACTTGGCAGGATAATAATACCTTGATACTTACTTTGCGCTATATCGAAAGCCCACATACCGAAACCATTGTTTGTAAATTTGATGGCGATAAAGTATCTGTAGATTTTCAGAATATTTTCAATCAGAATACCAAACGAGCACTTTTCAAGGGGATTCAAACAGTTTCTCGCCCAAATGCTCCTAAATTAATTATTCGTGGCGATGATATGGGTTATTCACATTCTGGAAATGACGCTTTGATTCAATCATATCGTAACGGAATCGAAACCTCGATTGAGGTCATTGTGCCATCACCATGGTTTCCTGAAGCTGTGAAGCTGTTGAAAGAGAATCCTAATATTGATGTTGGTTTGCACTTTGCTATTACTAGTGAATGGGACAATGTAAAATGGCGTCCGCTCACAGATTGTCCTAGTCTTAAAAATGCCGATGGTTATTTTTATCCCATGCTTTTTCATAACAAAAACTACCCTAAACAAGCGGTAATGGATCAAGATTGGAAAGTGGAGGATATCGAAAAAGAGCTTCATGCTCAAATCAAAATGGCTTTGAAGTATATCCCGAGATTGAGTCATGTTTCGGGTCATATGTTTAGTTTGGGCTTTGCTCCAGAGGTAAAAGAAATGGCTAAAAGAGTTGCTAAACAGTATAATTTACCCATGGTGGACACAGACGGTACTCAGGATTATAAGATAAACTACACGGGTTTTGATGCTAGAGGCTTGAACACGCAACAAAAAATACAGGCATTTATCGAAATGTTTGACAAACTCGAAGATAGCAAAACCTATGTATTTGTAGAGCATCCAGGATTAGATAATCATGAATTACGGGCTATTTCGCATATTGGTTACGAAGATGTTGCCGAAGGTCGTCAGGATGTAACGACTATTTTTACAAGTGAGGAAGTAAGAGCAGCTGTGGTAAAAAAAGGGATCGAGCTAGTGAGTTATAAAGATGCATTACAAAAGTTGAAATAACATTTATCAACTAATCAATAGGCAATAAGCTAGAAGAATGGTGCATTCTTCTAGCTTATTGCCTTCTTTTTAGATTGACTTAAAATTAACTATGAGTGCTGAGTTTTGAGTGTAAAGTATTGATATTAAAAAATTCACAATTCACAACTCATCATTCAGCATTAATTCTCATAAAACTTTCCGTAACTGAGCTGGTAATATGCCTAATTGTTCGCGGTATTTGGCGACTGTTCTGCGAGCGGTTGGAAATCCTTTTTCTTTCAAAACATCCGTTATTTGTGAATCGCTTAGAGGAATTTTAGGGTTTTCGCTCGTGATAATTTCTCTAATTACCTGCTGAATAGATTTGTTTGAAACCCAATTACCATCTTCTTTCTGTGTAGCTTCTGAAAACAAATCTTTTAAATGTATTAATCCAAAAGGTGTTTGCGCATATTTACCACTTGTAACCCTCGAAACTGTTGCAATATCCATATCTATAATTTGCGCAACATCTTTCAAAATCATGGGTTTGAGTAACTGAACATCTCCCGATTGAAAATATTCTTTTTGTAACCTAAGAATAGTTTTAATGACTTTCTGCATCGTTTTTTCTCGTTGCTCAATCGCCTGAATAAGCCACTCAGCTTGGGCAACTTTTTGCTGAATAAAGGAGGAAGCGTTTTTAGAAAATTGCTGTTTTAGATTCTTCGCAACAGGCTCGTTGATTTTGATTTTTGGAAGCGAGCTAGAATTTAAGCTTGCCTCTAACTGATTCATTCCCTGAATAATAATATAGTCGGGTACGACGTACTCTTGTGAAGAAGTGGTTAGAAGTTTGGCATGAAGTGGGTGAACATTGAGTGATAAAATGAGTTTCTGTATTTCTTGTAACTCATCCTCGCTCAGTGCCAGCTCTCGCATGATTTTGTCAAACTGCTTATTAGCAAATTCTTGAAAATATTGAGCAATGATAACTTTTGACTTTTCGGCAAGCGAAGAAAAATTGTTTTTAAGCTGGAAAAATAAATATGAGGCAGGGTTTTTGCTTGCTAATCCTTGTGGCTCTAGTTGCTGAATAAGTAGAATGGCCTCTTTTACCTCAGATTCTTCTACGAAGGTATTGTGTGCAAAAGAGATGTCATCAGCTAAATCGTCGGATTCGTAAGGTAAAAAGCCATGTTCGTCTAATGAATGTATGATATATCGACAAATTTCTGCTTGTTTGTGAGAAATATTCAAATGGTGAATTTGCTCTAATACATCATCAAGTAAAGAGGTATCTTGTCGAAGTTGAAGAGTTTCGATTGAACTGCTTGAATTTATTTCTGTAAAGTTATAATTCGAACTACCTTCTTCATCTATTTCGTCCCAATCCTTAAAATTGGACTTTTCTGACAAAGAAGAAGCATTCAAAACATCATCATCAAATTCGTTGTTGGGACTTTCTTCTAATTCTAATAGGGGGTTTTCGGTAAGTGCTTCTTCTATTTTTGTATGAAGTTCGAGGGTAGAATGTTGAAGGAAATTAAGCCATTGGATTTGTTTAGACGATATTTTAAGTTGTTGTTTGGTATTTTGTGTTAGGTTCAGCATATTTTCAAGTATAATGTATCAGTGTATATATGTTATGTCAAAGAAAGCACCGAATTTTAAAAAATTATAAAAAAAAAGTGAAATTCCGACGAATATCGGACATATAGGAATAAACCGTAAAAAAAGGCCAAGATATTGTTGAAAAATCTCTGAAAGCCTGTAAGTTTGTACCACAGCTAATTTGTTATTATAGAGAAATCTCTACATTCTGTAGAAAACTTACCACATTACTTTTATTCATGTATAACTCTCTCCGAAACGTAGTCATATTATTTGCGGGAAGTATTGTGCTACTAGGTATGCTTTCGTTTTCGGCCTACCAAGAAGTACGTGAATCTCTCGAATACGCTAGGTCGGTAGAGTATATGCACATAATCCAGCATGAAGCAGAACGATTAGGTGCGACAGTCAAGGAGTTAGAAAATTGTCATAAAGGGTATGTTTATAAGCAAGAGGCTGAATACTTAAACTTGATTTTTGCGAGTAAGGAGCAAATCATTCGATTGCTTACCACATTGCAACAAAGGGTAAAAGATAATGATAGCCAATTGGCTCGTTTGGAAGCATTCAAAAGGGGTTTTCGAAGACATATTGCCATATTGAATAGCAGTATTCGCTATACACGAGCCGAAAATAAAGTTGATGAGTTGGCCGTTTCGAAAAGCCAAATTCAAGCAAACCAAATGCTACGCGATTTGAGTAGCTTTCAAAATTATCAGAAGCAATTGTTGTCGGTTCGAGGTATGCAAAAAGACCAGACTGACAATCAGATGAGCCGTAAAATGTTCTTGTTTGCTTTGTTTACGGTACTTTTGCTATTGGTAAGTTTTGGGTTAATCTTTTCAGAACTACGCAAACGTATTACTTTTCAGGATGAATTAGAACGTAAAATTGAAGAACTCAAACGTTCCAATTCAGAACTTGAACAGTTTGCTTATGTAGCATCGCATGATATGCAAGAGCCTTTAAGGAAAATTAGGGCTTTTAGTGATATGTTACTAATCAGACAAAGGGCTGTTTTGAACGAAGATGGTAAATCTACGCTTCAAAAAATTGCTAAAAGCTCTGAGCGACTACAAAATCTTATAAATGATTTGTTAGCATTTTCGAGATTGGTCAACAAAAATGCACAAAATGTAGAAACCGTATCCTTAGATACGTTGCTTTCTGAAGTGCTCAAAGATCTCTCAATGTTGACAATTGAGAAAAATGCAATTATTGAATATGATCACTTGCCAACTATCTCAGGAGTAAGTTTTCAGTTGCATCAGCTTTTTTTAAATCTGATTAGCAATGCTTTAAAGTTCAGTAAAAATGGAATTGCGCCTCACATTACTATTCGTTACAGACTATTGCTAGGAAGTAAAATATTTAATATTCAAGAAGTTAAACCATTTTTAACCTATCATGAAATAACCATCTCAGATAATGGGATTGGTTTTGAACAGGAGTACGCCGATAAAATCTTTATGATTTTTCAACGTTTACATGCTAAAAGTCAGTTTGAAGGTACTGGAATTGGCTTAGCGGTTTGTAAGCGAGTTGTGACTAATCATAATGGTTATATCAAAGCAGAGTCTGTTCCCAATCATGGTGCAACATTTACTATTTATTTGCCAAATAACCGCAACGAAGAATGAAACACTTACCAATCTTAATTGCCGATGATGACGAAGATGATAGATTTTTAATTAAGGCAGCATTTGAAGAATGCGGCTCTGATATTCCATTATTTTTTGTACAAGATGGACTAGAACTAATGCAGTATTTGAATAACGAAAATGCTTATACAGACGCTAGTGTGTACAAGCAACCTTCGTTGATTCTGTTGGATTTGAATATGCCAAAGAAGGATGGAAGGGAAATTATTCAGGAAATGCGTGCTAATAGCAATTTTAAAGCAATTCCGATTGTAGTCTTGAGTACTTCAAATGCTCCTAGCGATATAAAAACTTGCTACGAATTAGGTGCCAATAGTTTTATTACAAAGCCATCTTCTTTTGAGGGGCTGCTCGAAATCATTAAAAATCTTCAACAATTTTGGTTTGTTACTGCTTCGTTGCCGCAATAAAAAACAAAGGCCCTCAATACAATTGAGGGCCTTTGTTTTTGAAGGCTTTTGAGTAAGGATAAGACAATTTATCACTCTATAAAGTTATGCTTTGTTTGTTACCTCTTGCAATTTGGCTTTACCAGTCTTTAATGTAGAAAGCAAATCGTCTGTCAGATTGCCAGTGCCATCCTTAATTTTCTTACGTAAGTCTTTTCCTTTTTCAGGTGCTAAGAGCATACCAACCACTGCTCCAGCTGCTGCAGCTGCGAACAAGCTCAATGCGATTTTCGTGTTTTTTGTCATGGTACAAAGGATTTATAAGTTGGAGACGTTTTTGATTATATATTTTTAACGTACACAATATCATAAATGTTACCGAATAGAGCTTAAAATTGACTTAAAATTTGAGTAAGCGGTTAGATAAAGTGCTTGGCATGATTTTTTTGTATTACCTATATGCATACCAAAGCACTTTAGATTTCAGAAACAACTCTAGATTTTTTGATATGTCAAGTTAAAACCTTTTTTATCCCTAATAATTACTGCTTTTGCATGTTGACAACAACTGATGTTTTACAGTCAGAAAACTCAGGTAATTTAAAGCCCTATGCCCTGATTGTGGATGATGAGGTAGATACTTGTTTGCTCATCAAACTTTTTTTACATAAAAAAGGAATAGAGGCCTTTCAGGCACATTCCTTAAGTGAAGGTATTTCTAAAATTATAGACCTTTCACCTAAATGGTTGTTTCTAGATAACAATTTACCTGATGGACACGGAATTGATAAAATACATGACATAAAAAAAATTTCTCCTGAAACCCAGATTGTGATGATTACAGCTTTGGGGAAAATTAAGGATATGGCGTTTAGCTTGGGTGTAGACAAGTTTATAGAAAAACCATTATCATTTGCTTCAATTGAGTTTGCGATCAATTAGCTGATACATAAAAATTAAGGAGAGTCTAATTGTTAGACTCTCCTTTTTTATTAAAGTAAGGATTATAATTCAGATATTTATTCGACAAAATGATGCCAAATTGTTGTAGTTAGATTAAGTGTTTGGTTTTCAGTGTTTTGAGAGTGAGTGGAAAGTGTATAGCACACTTCATGTGAGAAAAATTCTACAAAATAGGGGAGAGAATTCTACACTTGGAATCTTAAAAAAAGTCAATATCTGTTTATACTAAAACTAAATCCTTTTGACATAAAAGCTTAGTTGTTGAGCTAAAAATATCAACACTCAGGCAGTGATAGCGGTTTTGGGGCTATCTTTGCATCATTGTTTCAAGAATCTTACTTTGCTCCGCCCTTCTGAAGTAAGAGTATATAGCCAATCTTTTTCCCTAGCATATTTGAGAACGAAATTTTACTAGCACAGAAATACGTTTTTCAAAATATTCATTTTCAATGTTGTTTCGCATGTATTTTCCGTGCGTATATAGATAACAATGCCTAGGCATTGATGCCCTTCTACCTGTGTCACACATTGTAATCTGAATGGACGGCTTCGCGATTGTGAAGCCGTTTCCACTAAAAAGCCCTTGAACGTAATGCTCAAGGGCTTTTTAATATACAACGATTCAAAAATCGATAGCTTATTTGTTATCTATTTTTAAAATGTTCACGCTTTCCTCCACGGTCGCCTTGCTCACGAGGATCACCTTCTCCACCTCTCAATCTTTTCATTAACATTTGATTGAAAAGTTGTTCTGTTTTGTATAACTCAGATACTTGACGAACATTTAGCACCTTTAAAAATTTGCTTTGATATTCTTTCTCTAAGTCAACTTCTTTTTGTCTCAGATTAAGAATTTCTTTCAAGTTGGCAGCAATCTTATCATCGCTGGTCGTTAAGCTGCGAGATTCAGCAGTAATTTGGCGAACATTTTTACGAATTTCACCTCTCTTGGTATCATAATCATTAAAAATTGGCCAGAAAGCTTTTGCTTGCTCTTCTGTCAAATTTAATCGGTTTGTAATAAGTCCAAGGCGAGCGGCTTTTATCTTTTCTTTACCACCGCGTTGTTGTGGATCGTCCTGTGCAGTTGCAGCAAAATTCACAGCAAAACCTAATAGTGTGATTAAAACAAATAACTTTTTCATGTTTTTGGTAAGTTTTAAATAATCTATTTGTTGTTTAGATACAGAAAAACCAAAGACTTAGATATCCTCGACAACATCTCGCGTGTCGATGCTTTGAATAATGTCTTGAGATGATAATTTTAATTCATCTAACACTTCAGAATCTTCGATGTTGTTAGAAGCACTAACTTCTGTTTCGTCGATATGCTCGATGTAATCGGCCTGATGAATATTTTGATGAACTAAATAGCCTTCGATGTCCTCTGTTTTTACACCAGAAAGAGATTCTTCACCTATTGAGTCTTGACGAGGCATTAAAGTAAAATAACCCAATACCGCTACGAGTGTACAAGCAGCTAGGCTTGTCCAAGTGCGTCTTGCCGACCATGTTACCAAAGGAACCGTTTGGTTTTTGGCAGAAGTTCGTGCTTGAATTCGCATTGGCAAATCCTCAAAGTACCCATCAGGAACTTGAAATATCGTTTCCTTTGGGAGTTTATCAAGATCAAATTTATCGGATGAATATTCCATGGTATAAAATTTAGTAAAGGATAAATATCGAGGCCTCAATATTGTTCTTACTATTTTGGTTCTTTGACAGGCCAAATTTTGTAAGGTTTAATACAGGACAAAAAATGTTTGAAAATTAGTTAAAGAAAATATGGGATGGTTTACAACTTCCAATGAACTTCAAAAATTTCAAAGAATACTAGGCTCTAGTTGTCATGCTCCTCAAAATACAGTTCAATCTTCTTCACCGCCAAATGATAGGATGCTTTGAGTGCACCCACAGAAGTACCTGTAACCTCAGCGATGTCTTCATATTTCATATCGTCGAAATATTTCATATTGAAAACCAAGCGTTGTTTGTCAGGAAGGGTAAGGAGGGCTTTCTGTAATTTAAGTTGAATTTGCTCTCCCGATATCAAATCGGCAGATTCAATCTTGTTAGAAAGTTCTTCGGTAATATCGTTGATAGGAAGAAAAAAGCGGCGTTTTTTCTTAGCGAGAAAGTTCAGGCATTCATTGGTGGCAATTCGATATAGCCAAGTGTAGAGTTGTGATTCGCCTTTGAAATTTTCAAGACCACGCCAAGCCTTAATGAAGGTTTCTTGGGTAAGGTCATCGGCATCGTCATGGTCAATAACCATTTTTCGGATATGCCAATATACCTTTTGTTGGTATTTACGTACCAACAAATTGAAAGCATAATTTCGAGAATCTGGGTGGTTAAATTTTTCGATTAACTCGTGATCGTTCATATAATTCTCTCATTGTTTAGAAAGTCGATAAGAAGAAGTCTATCAACTAACGAAAACGTAGGCAATTTCTTTCAAAAAGAAACTATCTTCATTGGGCTAACAACTAAGATAGTCTCTTTATGAAAGATAAAAAAGAGAATTATCTCAGAATATTAAGCATTTTTGCGTTCGATAGCTTTAAGTGCTTTTTCGACGATGCTAGCAGCATTTAAGCCGTATTTTTCCATCAATTGTGCAGGAGTTCCAGACTCACCAAATGAATCGTTTACACCTACGTACTCAAGAGGTACATAGTGATGTTGTACTAATACTTGCGCAATTGAATCGCCCAAACCACCATTTACTTGGTGTTCTTCAGCCGATACAGCACAGCCCGTCTTTTTAACAGAGGCTAAGACAGCTTCAACATCCAAAGGTTTAATTGTGTGAATATTGATGATTTCAGCATTGATACCTTTTTCAGCTAAGATTTCACCCGCTTGGATAGCTTCCCAAACCAAGTGTCCTGTAGCAAAGATACTCACATCAGTACCTTCATTTACCATCCATGCCTTACCAATTTCGAATTTTTGGTCAGCAGGAGTAAATACTGGAACTACTGGACGACCAAAACGCAAGTAAACAGGACCTTCGTATTCAGCAACAGCGATAGTCGCAGCTTTTGTTTGGTTAAAGTCGCATGGGTTGATTACAGTCATACCTGGAAGCATTTTCATCAAACCGATATCTTCCAAGATTTGGTGAGTAGCACCATCTTCACCCAACGTCAAACCTGCGTGCGAACAAGCGATTTTAACGTTTTTGTTTGAATAGGCTACCGACTGGCGAATTTGGTCATATACACGACCAGTACCAAAGTTAGCAAAAGTTGTAGCGAAAGGGATTTTGCCACCGATTGTCAAACCAGCTGCAATACCCACCATGTTTGCCTCAGCGATACCTGTTTGGAAGAAGCGCTCAGGGTTTTCTTTAATAAAAGCGTCTAGTTTAAGAGAGCCAATTAAGTCAGCACAAAGTGCTACGACATTTGGGTTGGTTTGTCCCAACACCTGCATACCAGCTCCGAAACCTGAGCGAGTATCTTTTTTCTCTGTGAATGTGTATTTTTTCATCTTCCTATTTTTACTCGATTGCTTTTATCGAGGCACATTGCTTTAGTTTTGTTAAAAAATAATTTGCACTAGGGCAATTGGGATGGTTAGCTGCATTTTCAATGGAGAAACCTGAGTTAATCATTTTTTGAGCGAGCCTTTTCTTTTCATTTCTCCCAACAAGTCCTCTGTTAAACTTTTCCAAATATTTATTTCGAATAGTTTCAAAAGGAATATCTTCGTTTTCAGGATATTCAAATGAATAATCGCCTTGAAAAATCTGATTCATTGCGGAATTATCTGATAGAAACCAAGACTCAATCTGCTTAACAGCTACGATAATAATTTGATTTTCAGATTCAGTAATCCTCAATCGAGTTTTAGTAATACATTGGTCTTGGTCAAGGTCTGTTAAAATAAAAATAACTGAGGCACCTTTTTTGAAAAGATTCTCCCTGTGACTTTTAATATTGTGGGGTAATAGGTTGCCATTTCCTTGGACATTGATTACGCCAACAGAATGAAGTCCGAGTTGATTCAAAAGAGCCTTAAAATTATTAGATTCTAAAATGAAAAGCTCAGTATAACCTTCACAAATAAAACCAATGTTTACCATGGCAACCCACCTCCTAAGGTGTTAGTCAGCCATGCTTCATCCATACTTAAACCATTAAAATCTTCTCCTTTGAACTGCTTTATTTTTGTTTCACCCTTGATTTTATTTACCGTGATTATTTCATCAGGACTGAGTTGAGACACCAATGATTGCGAATGGGTGTTGAGCCATATATAATGACCTTTTTCTTCACAAGCATTTCTGAAAAAATTAACCATCTCTTTAATAACATCGGGAGTAAGTCCATTTTCAGGTTCTTCAATACATAAAAACTGAGGTTCATCTGATTGAAAAACGGCTGTTAAAAGAGCGAGAATATTGTATGTACCGTCTGAGATAAGTTCTTTAGTGAAATATTTTGGTGAAAATCTTTCTTTCACTATTAGAGTATCTGTTCTACTTAAATCAGAAGATTCAATAAAAACATCGTCAAATTCAGGTATAAATAATCTTAACCAATCAAGAATTTCTTCTTTTTTAGATTCTTCTTTTAATATCCTTTTTAAGACTTTTTCAAGATTGTTTGCAGAAAAGGATAAAGTTAAATTATCAGAATAATTGACTTTCTGTTTATCCTTATTTTTAATGAATAGTCTTGAAAATTGTTTTTTATAGAAATTATTCTTAGAAATAACCTTCTTGATTGGGTGGTCATCAGAAAGCTGTTGAAACTCTTCACTTTGAAGTGACAAAGCATTTTTTTCAATATCTTTTTCCGAAAGGTTATTAAGATATTCTAGAAAAGCTTTTTCTTCAAATGAGTCAATTTTCAAACTCCAGTCATCTGTTTCAAAAGAAAATATACGAGGATGATCTATTTTCGATATATTGTCTTCTCCACCAAATAAACCAATACCATTAGTTTCATCACGATACTTAAGATAAAACTCCAACGCCTCAAAAATATTACTTTTCCCTGACCCATTTGGACCAACAAAGACCGTAAATGGATTGGGTTCAATGATTTCTAAATCTGCAATAGATTTAAAATTTTTGATATGTAATTTTTTGATTTTCAAAGTGATAAAAGTTTAATATTCACTCATTCAGTAAATCACTAATTCACTCAATGATTAATAGTCGCCTAAAGTTTCAGGCAATTGCGCTAATGCTGCTGCCAACTGTTCGTCGTTTGGAGCAACACCGTGCCACTTGTGCGAGCCCATCATGAAGTCAACACCTGCACCCATTTCTGTGTACATCAATACCATGATTGGTTGACCATTTCCTGAAAGCTCACGAGCTTGATTCAAGACGCTTACTACATCAGCCATATCATTACCTTTCATGGTAATAACTTTCCAGCCAAATGCTTCGTACTTAGCACCCAAATCACGGTTGTTCATAACCTTTTCAGTTGGACCGTCGATTTGCTGACCGTTCAAGTCAATAAATGCTACTAGGTTGTCAACTTTGTGGTGTGGAGCATACATGGCTGCTTCCCAAACTTGACCTTCATTTTGCTCACCATCACCCATCAAGCAGAAAACCAAAGAATTGTCGTTATTCAATTTCTTTGCTTGTGCTGCACCAATAGATACTGATAAACCTTGACCCAATGAACCTGAAGCAATACGAATACCTTCAAGATGTTCGTGCGTTGTTGGGTGACCTTGTAAACGAGAATTTAATTTACGGAATGTTGCGAGTTCTGCTACTGGAAAATACCCTGCACGCGCCAACACTGAATAAAATACTGGAGAGATGTGACCGTTTGACAAGAAGAACAAGTCTTCGCCAGTGCCGTTCATATCAAATACTCTTTTACCAGATTCGTCAGATTTTAGCGTCATTTGGTCAAAATAAAGCCCTACAAGCAAATCTGTACAGCCTAATGAACCACCTGGGTGACCAGATTGGCATGCATGAACTTGTCTCACAATGTCACGTCTTACTTGTGAAGCAACTTTCTGTAATTCTGAAATTTCCATTATTGATTAGTTATAAGTTATAATGCTTTTTGAGACATACGATTACTCGGTTATTACCTGACTCGTATGGTTTTTGGTATCGACTTTGCTAATGATGTCCTGAATCACGCCATTTTCGTCAATAATAAAAGTAGTACGTGCAGTACCCATGTAGCTTCTTCCATACATAGACTTTTCGACCCATACGCCATAGGCCTCCACAACACTGTGATCTTCATCAGAGATAAGTGTGAAACCTAAACCGTATTTTTCAATAAACTTCTTATGAGATTTTGGACTGTCTACGCTTACCCCTAATACAACGTACCCTTTTGCTTTTAGCCCATCCAAATTGTCATTGAGGTTACAAGCCTGTGCAGTACATCCAGGAGTACTATCCTTAGGGTAAAAGTATAGGACTACTTTTTGTCCTCTAAAATCCGAAAGCTTTACTAATTCTCCATCTTGATTCTTCTGTTCAAAATCTGGAGCTACTGAGCCTACTGTTAGTGACATATCTTCATGGTTTTATTCTACTACAAATATCGGGAAATATTGGGACATAATCCGAGAAAAAAATCCCCCTACTAGTAGGTTTTTGATTTCTAGAGGCTTAAATATATGGTGTCAAAAAGACACGATTTGAATATTCCACAAATATATGAGAAAAATTTTATTTAGAACAGTATAGAACACTTATTTTTTTCTATTTTTTTCGTGGCCTTTATCGAGGCTTTTTTTAATAGCTTGTGGTGCTTTTAAGCTGTCGATAACTGCTGTATATGTTTTACTATTCCCTTGATTATCTACTAACTCCAAGGCCAAGTCTCCGATAAAATTCTGAGTAGAATCACTTTTTACGGACCATATTAACGACTTCTTATATTCGTAATCACACAAAACAAACTTCCCATTAATGGTGGCTTTGAAAGACTTAATTCCAGATAGATTATCAGAAACATGAAATGAAAAACCGTCTTGGGTTTTATTGACTAAGGTTGCTTTTGGTGGGATGGTGTCTGACAATACCTGAAAATCGCCAAGAATATCGGTTTTGAAAGTTACCTCACCATTTCTCCAAGTTCCCCCAAGGAATTTACGATCATGATTGTAAACCGCTGTTTTATCAGGAGAAATAATAGATATTAAAGGCTTGAATGTGACCGTTATTGGCTTCTTCAATGGTGTGAGCGCATCTGCAATTTGAATTTTATTTTTCTCGATTTTAGTGTTTAGATACAAGGTATCATATAGCGATTCGGCTGGGAAAAATATACTTGTGCCAAGAGTCTTAAATGTTTGGTCGACACCTGAATAAATCGCTTTTTGGATGCCAAGAGGAAACTCTGTGGAGTCGATACGTATGCTCGAAGGGATACCTTTTCTCAAATCCCAGAGATAAATAGCAGTATTATTTTTTACAAATTTGATAGGTAGACTCTCCACAGTACTCTGTGTTATTACTTTACAAACTTGGTTTGAGTTTTTAAGATTTTTGGCGCTGATAATCAATGTGTTGTCTTTTGTTGAAGTCGCTACCTGAGTTGGGGCATTGCTTGGAGTTAGAGTTGGAGTATTAGTGCTGATGGCTTGACCTTTTACCGTAAAATGCATTACACTCATATTTTCATTAGTGTCCCATATTTTTATGGTTACTTGGCGGGTTTCTCCTTCCTTTACAAATATTTTACCTTTATTGACTAAAGGTTTATAAACAGGCAGATTTATATTTCCATCATCAATAAAAAGCTTTTGCATTTTCTTACCCGAACTTTTATAGGTAGGGTAATCAAGATGTATGTTTATATCGTTTGAATATGCATCAGGGAATTTCTCCAAATGAAAAAAGTAGGCTTCTTGATTGTCTACAAGCATTTCTACACAATTCAAACCGTTTGTGTGATGTGTATAATTCATGCGATCAACAGCCATTAATTCAATTCCTACCCAGCCATTAGCCAAAATTTCACCTCCAGCAATGGAATAAGACCCGTCATTGGACTTAGTAGGGGAATATCTGTGAGTTTCAAAGTCACTCATCACTCGACTATCAATTTCCAAGGGTTTTATGGCAATCTCCTGAAAAACGGGTGGAGTATTATCCACAATTTCAGTAAAGCCAAAAAGTAAAGGATTCAGAAGGTTGTTACGCCCATCACGAATCTCGAAATGTAAATGTGGCCCAGCCGAACCTCCTGTATTTCCTGAATAGGCAATAAGTTGTCCTTTTTGTACAGGGAATTCGTTTGGCGCTGGTTTTACAGAAATTTCAAAGGTTTGTTTTTTCAAACGTTCTTGTTTAACGTAAGAAGCCATTGGCTCAGCGAACGCCTTTAAATGACCATATACAGTGACTAAGCCAGTTTTGGGATGGGTTACGTACATTACATGTCCATACCCACGTGTTTGGATACGCATTTCTGAAATATACCCCTCATCGGAGGCATACACAGGCAAGCCCTCTCGTCCTTGAGTTTTTATATCTAAACCAGCATGAAAATGATTATGCCTTAAATCGCCCATTCCACCAGCCAAATGGTTTAATTTATTGGGGTTGATAGGAAAAAGCATGCTGCCTTTTGGATAAGGCAAAGTAAGTTTTTGAGAAAAAACTATGTGAGATAAACTACAGAATAAAAGGAATAAGACTTTCTTCAAAACACTCTATTATTAAAAGGTGAATCTACAATTAATTCTATAATAGGGTAGAGGATTTTAACTTTGAAGCGTTGATGAAATGAGGAAGTCAGCAGGAATGAACCTGCTGACGAGTATACAAACTAAATTACTTGATTTCGAAATCAAGCATTTTTCTATCTTCAATATAAGCGGTAAGGCGGTCACCAATTTTTACGGCGCCTACACCAGCAGGTGTTCCTGTAAAAATTAGGTCGCCTGTTTTGAGGGTAAAATATTTAGTAATTTCGGCGATGATTTCGTCAAAATTCCAAAGCATCATCGACGTATTTCCATTTTGGCGAATTTCATTATTTATTTCTAGACGAAAATTTAGATTATTCATATCTGCTATTTCTGATTTTGGAAAGAATCCAGAAATAGGAGCGGAGCCATTAAAACCTTTTGCTTTTTCCCAAGGAAGACCTTTTTCTTTCAATTTGGCTTGTACATCGCGAGCTGTAAAATCGATCCCAATACCGATTTCTTCATAGTATTTATTGGCAAATTTTGCTTCGATGTTTTTACCCATTTTATTGATTTTCAACACGATTTCTACCTCGTAATGTAAATCATTCGAAAATTCAGGAATATAAAAAGGCTCATTGTCACGAAGGAGCGCGGTATCTGGTTTGATAAAAATAACTGGCTCTGAGGGACGTTCGTTTTGAAGTTCAGCGATATGTTCGGCGTAATTACGACCTATACACAAAATTTTCATAAAAAATCGTTAATAGTGAAATTGAAGGAGTTCTCTAAGTAATTTTCATCGAGTATACCCAAAAACGATGATTTTCAGCGTCATAGCATTGAGCTAATGCTATGATATCATCAAACAATGTATTCTTATCTGATTAGCAAGGTTGACGAATGTTATACTTTATTACAAAACTACGTCGAAATACTAGAAAATTTAGTACCTTTTTACAACTTTTGCGTCTGAATACAAAATATGTATAGTCATAAAGGCATTTTCAATTATTTAAGCCTCGAAATGCCAACCGTCATTTTTTTATTTATCAATTTATATATCATTATGAAACGTATCTTATTATACATTCCGCTTGTAGTAGCAGGATTAGTTTGGGCTTGTAGTAGTGTACCTATTACTGGACGTAAGCAATTTTTGTTGGTATCAGACGACGAAATGAACTCTATGGCCTTGACGAGTTACAAACAATTTTTGGATACTAATAAAGTAATATCTCCAACTACCCAACAAGCTGCAATGGTAAAAAAGGTAGGAGATAAAATTGCCAAGGCTGCCCAACAATACTTTGAGCAAACTGGTAATCCTAATTATTTGCAAGGATATCAATGGCAAACAGAGCTAGTACAAAGTAGCGAAGTAAATGCTTGGTGTATGCCAGGAGGTAAGATGGTTGTTTATACAGGTATTTTGCCTGTAACACAAAATGAAACGGGTCTTGCTGTAGTAATGGGTCATGAAGTATCGCATGCCATTGCCAAACATGGTGCTGAGCGCATGAGTCAAGGTATGTTTGCTCAAGGTCTTTTAGCAGTTGGTCAGGCTGGACTTAGTGTTGCGATGAAAGATAAGCCACAAGCAACTCAGAGTTTGTGGAATAACGTTTTTGGTGTAGCAGCACCAATTGGTGCTCAAGTGACCTTATTAGCATATGGTCGTGGACAAGAGTCCGAAGCAGATCACTTGGGATTGATTTTTATGTCAATGGCAGGATACGATCCTAACGAAGCGATTGGTTTTTGGGGTAGAATGGCAAAATTAGGTTCGGGCTCAAAACCTCCAAAAATATTATCGACACACCCAACGGATGAGCAGCGTATTGCTGATATCAAAAGACTCCTTCCCGAGGCATTAAAATATTACAGACCAGCAGGTTCGGGAGGAATGCAGAGAAACTAGGAGAAGTGGTGATTTTTGAATTGTGAATGTGATTTTTAATTTTCAGTATTTTACATTTACAATTATCTACTAGGACTGTACGAAAAATTTCAAACTATTGCAGATTTAGAATTTCGGAAATAAAGTAAAATACCTTTGTTTATCACAAAATACAGAAGCTTATACTTCCGAAATCCAACATCCCAAATCAGCAATATCTGGAATTGCGTTAAACAAAAAAAGCTATCCCGAAGGATAGCTTTTTTGTTTTGGGTATATCTTAAATTAGATAGTTCCAGCTAAAACTTTCTCTACTTTCTCAGCAGCTTCTTTCAAAACTACAGCAGAGTAAACTTTAAGACCTGATTCATCGATGATTTTAGCACCTTCAGCAGCGTTTGTTCCTTGCAAACGAACGATGATAGGTACAGGAATATCACCAATAGCTTTGTAAGCTTCAACAACACCAGTAGCAACACGGTCGCAACGAACGATACCACCGAAGATGTTGATAAGAATAGCCTTAACGTTTGGATCTTTCAAGATAATACGGAAACCAGCTTCTACTGTTTTAGCGTTTGCACCACCCCCAACGTCAAGGAAGTTAGCAGGCTCGCCACCAGAAAGTTTGATGATGTCCATTGTAGCCATTGCCAAACCAGCGCCATTAACCATGCAACCAACGTTACCGTCAAGTTTTACATAGTTAAGGTCGTTTGCCGAAGCTTCAACTTCCAAAGGATCCTCTTCGCTAGTGTCACGCAAAGCGATGAAATCTGGGTGACGGAACAAAGCGTTGTCATCAAGATTCACTTTAGCATCAACAGCTAGGATTTTATTATCTGAAGTCTTCAACACAGGGTTGATTTCGAACATTGAAGAGTCAGTATTCAAATATGCTTTGTAAAGCGCATTGATGAATTTCACCATTTCTTTGAAAGCCTCACCAGACAAACCAAGTGCGAAAGCAACTTTACGAGCTTGGAATTGTTGAAGACCAACACGAGGGTCAATCCATTCTTTGATAATTTTTTCTGGAGAATGTTCAGCCACCTCCTCGATGTCCATACCACCTTCAGTAGAAGCCATAATTACATTACAGCCTTTAGCGCGGTCTAACAAAATAGAAAGGTAGAATTCTTTAATTTCAGAAGGACCTGGATAGTAAACATCTTCCGAGATCAAAACTTTGTGAACTTTTTTACCTTCTGGACCAGTTTGGTGAGTAATCAACTGCATTCCTAGGATTTGTTCTGCTTTTTCACGAACTTCTTCTAGGTTTTTAGCAAGTTTAACACCACCTCCTTTACCGCGTCCACCTGCGTGGATTTGAGCCTTCACTACGTGCCATCCGGTACCAGTTTTGGCCGTTAATTCACGGGCAGCTTCTACTGCCAGTGCTGGTGTATCAACAACGATGCCTTCTTGGATGCGAACACCGTAGCTTTTCAAAATGTCTTTAGCTTGATACTCGTGAATGTTCATTTGATATACAATTGTTTATGAAACTTTAATGTACAATGCAGGAAAAAGCTTCCTTTTGGGACAATGACCCAATAATGCTGGTGAATTTGCGACAAACAATAGTACGCATTTCACTGTTATTGGAGAAATCGCTCGCTAAATTACTGACAAAGTTCTAAACATAGTGTTTTTCTTTGCTAAATATTTATAGTCTGTTGATTATTTATCCTTAAAATGAACCGTAACAGGTACAGAGACAGGCTTGAAAATAAAAATTATTTTTATCCTTCGGAATGAAAAAATTGACTTGTTAATGATTTTTTTACAACTTGGCCTCACTAATATAATATTACCAATAATTATATAATTTCTCTTCTCATAATTATAACTAAACTAAGCTGAGGTTTGTTGCTATTAGTAGTTTATACTCATTTTATGGCTATTAATTAGTGAATTTACTTTCATTTTGATTTTTACGGGTGTAAACTTGTGAGGTGCGTTGTGCTCAACGTAACCTGATTTTTCTATTTTTTTCATTTTTTAACTAAACACATACACTTCATGAAGAAGCTTTTACTAATGAGTTTCCTGCTTGTGGTTGGTATTTTCTTTCAATCGAATGCCCAAGAACGCAAGATTACAGGAAAGGTTACATCTTCGGCTGATGGCTCAGCTCTTCCAAGCGTGACGGTGCAAGTAGTGGGTACTACAAAAGGTACACAATCAGATGCGTCTGGTAATTTTACTATTACAGTTCCAAGTTCAAAATCTGTATTATCGTTTCGTTTTGTTGGTTTTTTGTCACAAGAAATTACTGTGGGTGGACAATCTACCATCAATGTTGTTTTGAAAGAAGATTCCAAGGCGCTTGAAGAGGTTTTGGTAGTTGGTTATGGTACGCAAGCCAAAAGAGATTTGACTGGTAACGTTGCCCAAATCAGCTCTAAAGCCATTGAAGGTTTGCCGGTAGTTTCTACCGAACAAGCTATCCAAGGTCGTGCAGCGGGTGTATTTATCGAGTCTGGTAACGGTAAAGTAGGACAAGGCGTAAAGATTCGTATTCGTGGCTCTTCTTCAGTTTCGGCTGGAAACAACCCTCTATATGTAGTTGATGGTATTCCTATTACATCAACAGACCAATCATCAACGGGGGGGCCTACCAACCCAATTGCTGATATTAACTTCAATGATATTGAGTCGATTGAAATTTTGAAAGATGCAGCAGCATCTGCTATTTATGGTTCGCGTGCCTCGAATGGTGTGGTTCTTATCACAACCAAAAGAGGTAAGTCTGGTAAAACAAATGTAAACATCAACTACTTCTCAGGGTCGAGTGAGGCTACTGGCCATAGAGAGTTTTTGAATACAGCACAATACGTAGAGTTATTTACCGAAGCTCGTGTAAATAATGGCTATTCTGCTTCAGGAGGTTATACCAGATTTGATAGATACGCATTGGGCGAAAGAGCTCGTTGGCAAGATCCAACTTCTGCTAATTACACAAGTACAAACTGGGAGAAGCAAGTATTAAGAACTGGAAAAATCAATCAGTTTGATTTGAGCATCACAGGTGGTAATGACAAAACTAAATTTTATGCTTCAGGTTCTTACAGCAAGCAAGATGGTATTATCGTTAAAAACAGTTTCGAGCGTATTTCAAGCCGTTTAAATGTTGACCACAAAGCTTCTGATAAGGTATCATTGGGTATCAACTTTAGCATGGCCAGAACATTCAATACTCGTTTGTCAAACGATAACGCGTTCTCAACTCCAATGCAAATTGTGGCTTTGTCACCTATTTCACCAGTAATTGACCCACGTACAGGAGAGTATACAGATAGCTATAACGGCGCTGTGGTTACTCAATATTACAACCCATTGTTGTCGATAAAATATACTGATAACAATACAGAAGTATATCGTAGTATTGGCAATGTATATGGACAGTGGAATATTCTTCCGTCTCTATCTTTCCGCTCGGAGTATGGTTATGATATGTTATTCCAAAACGAAGAGCAATATTACGGTAAAGAAACTGCAAGAAATAATACTACCGCAGTAAACGGAGAAGCATACAAAACGAATACGTTGATGTTCAACTACTCGACTAACAACTTCTTTAGTTTCAATAAAAATATCAACGACTTGCACGATATTCAAGCAGTAGGGGGTATGTCTTACCAACAATCAAAAAGAAATTATATGGATGCAACAGCAAGAAGCTTCCCAAGTAACTCTTATAAAATGTTGGTTTCAGGTGCTACAAAAGCGGATGCTAACTCTACTGAAACATTCTTTTCATTCTTGTCATATTTCGGTCGTTTGAACTATAAATTTAGCAATAAGTATTTGTTCGGATTTACAGGTCGTGTAGATGCTTCTTCTCGTTTTGGTGCAAACAATAGATACGGTTTCTTCCCGTCTGCCTCGGTAGGTTGGATTGTGTCGGAAGAAGAGTTTATCAAAGATATTCCTCAGATAAGCTATTTGAAATTGCGCGCAAGCTATGGTTTGACTGGTAATGCCGAAATTAATAATAATGCTGCCAATGGTTTATACTCAGCTGCTTTTGGTTATGTAGGTACACCAGGACAAAGACCTGTTCAATTGGCGAACCCTGACTTGAGATGGGAAAAAACTGCGCAAACAGATATTGGTGTAGAATTTGGTTTCTTCAACAACCGTGTTTCTGCTGAGGTAGATTATTATTTCAAGAAAACATCAGATTTATTACTTAACGTAAACGTTCCTGGTACAAGTGGTTATTCTTCATTGTTGAAAAACGTTGGTGAATTAGAAAATAAAGGTTGGGAGTTTGTATTAAGAACTGATAACTCTTTTGGTGATTTGAAATGGAAGGCTGCTATCAACGCTGCAACAAACGTAAATAAAATCTTGAACTTGCAAGGTCAGGTAATTACGGGAGGTTTCTTAAACAGAGCGGTAGAAGGACAACCTTTAGGTGTTTTTGTTGGGCCTGAATACGCTGGTGTTGATCCTGCAAATGGTGATGCTCTTTATTACAAGAATACAAAAAATACTGATGGATCATTAGATAGAGCTACAACTAATGATGTAAACCAAGCTGAGTATGTGGTAATTGGTAATCCTAACCCAAAATGGATTGGTGGTCTTACAAACGAATTCTCATATAAAGGTGTTGATTTCTCTTTCACATTCCAAGGAGTTTATGGTAACTCAGTATATAATGGTGCTGGTAAGTTTATGTCTGCAAATGGAGATTTCTATGATAATCAGACTGTAGATCAAATGAACCGTTGGCAAAAGCCTGGGGATATAACAAACGTTCCTCAAGCCAGATATTTGGGTGGAAATGGTACTGCAGAATCTTCACGTTATTTGCAAGATGCAAGTTATACACGTTTGAAAACAATCACATTGGGTTATACTTTCCCTAGCTCTGTAGTAAATAAGTTGAAATTGAGCAAATTGAGAGTTTATGCAACTGCTAACAACTTGTTGACATTTACCAAATATACAGGATGGGATCCTGAAGTTAACACGGACTATTTGGGTGGTGTAGCTGCTGGTAACGACTTCTATTCGGCACCTCAACCTAAGACTATCACGGTAGGTTTGAATTTAGGTTTTTAATTAGAGAGAAGTTGAAAGGTTAACTTAAAATCGAAAAACAATGAAATTGAAACATAAATTAATATATACTATCGCTCTTGGCTTGTTCTTGTCAAGTTGCGACAACAAACTAGACGTAAAGCCTGTAACTAATATTGATGCCTCAACAGCGGTACAGACGTCGGCAGATGTGGAGGCAATCTTGATTGGTGCATACGACTCAATGGGTGATGCAGATGTTTTGGGTGGTAACCCACAGCGTGATGCTGAGCTAATTGGTGATAATGGCGATATCGAGTGGCAAGGTACTTTTGTGGCTCCTGCTCAGATATTCAATAAGAATATGTTGAGAGATAATGGTCAGGCTGCTACTACTTGGTTAGATACCTATCGTACTATTAACGTTGCCAATACGGTATTGGCAAACCTTGGTGTAGTAACAACTGCTAAGAAAAGTAAGGTTGAAGGCGAAGCTAAGGCAATTCGTGCTTGGATGCTATTTAACTTGGTAAGAGCTTATGCCAAAGCTTATGTAGATGGTGATCCAAAAACCAATTTGGGTGTACCTGTTGTAACTACGCCAACTGCAGCCATTACTGAAGCAAACTTTGTTTCAAGAAATACAGTTGAGCAGGTTTATCAGCAAGTAATTACAGATCTTACTAGTGCGGAGTCGTTGTTGCCAGCAACCAACGGGATTTTTATCAGTAAATCTACTGCAGCTGCACTATTGGCACGTGTATATTTGTCTCAAGGCAACTACGAATTGGCTCGTCAAGCTGCCAACCGTGTAATCACTTCAGGTGCGTATTCTCTTGTTGCTTCTTTTGATTTGGCGTTTAACAACCGTTCAAATTCATCAGAAGATATTTTTGCTGTACAACAAACAGAGCAAGACAACGATAATGGTTATAATACTTTCTTTGCTTCGCCAGATTATGGTGGTAGAGGAGATATCAAAATCAATGATAAACACTTAGCTTCTTACGAATCTGGTGATGAACGCGGGTTGTTCTTCTATGAGTCTGGAGATATTTTTACAGCTAAATGGGCAGACCAGTTTGCCAACATTCCACAGATTCGTTTGTCTGAAATGTATTTGATTCGTGCTGAAGCTAATTTCCGTTTGGGTGGTGCTCCAGTGGGTGCTACAGCTTTGTCTGATATCAACCGTGTAAGAGCTCGTGCTAATGCATCGTTATATACTTCATTGACTTTAGATGCTATTTTGAAAGAACGTCGTTTTGAATTAGCTTTTGAAGGTCATTTGATTCACGATATTAAACGTAATAAGGAAACAATCGTAAAAACTATTGGTAATGATGTAAGAGTGTATCCTTTCAACTCACCCAAATTGATATTCCCAATTCCGATGAGAGAAACTGACGCAAACACTCAGTTGGTTCAGAATGAAGGATATTAATACTAGAATTATCTAAAACAAAAGGCATCAGCTCTTAAGAGTTGGTGCTTTTTGTTTTTAGGGATATTTCCTTTTTCAGAAATATTATCGTTTTTTTGCTATCTCAAAATGAAGCAATCGGTTTTACCGTTTTAATCAAGATGCAGAGAAAGGTCGTATAAAATATGAAGGGCATCTAAAACAGCAGTTAAGAATGTTAATAGCAAAAAATATCATCAAACGCTACGCTTCCTTGCAGGTACTTAAAGGAATAGACCTGAATATCAATAAAGGGGAGATTGTCTCAATTGTTGGTGCTTCTGGGGCAGGTAAAAGTACCTTATTGCACATATTGGGCACATTGGATCAACCAGACTCAGGAAGTTTAATTATCGATGGGCAAGATGTAACTCAGCTAGGAGAGAAGGCTTTGGCTACTTTTAGAAATGAAAAAATTGGATTTATTTTTCAATTTCATAACCTACTAGGCGAGTTCTCAGCACTTGAAAATGTTTGTATGCCTTCATTTATTAGTGGAAAAGGAGATAAAGCCGTAAGGGATAGAGCCGAGGAATTATTAGTAATGCTAGGACTAAAAGATAGAATCAATAATCTACCTTCACAAATGTCGGGTGGTGAGCAACAACGTACTGCCGTGGCTAGAGCGCTGATGAATGCACCTGCGATTATCTTTGCCGACGAGCCATCGGGTAATTTAGATTCAAAAAATGCACAGGAGCTCCATGAACTGTTTTTTACCTTAAGAGATCAATTTCAGCAAACTTTTGTTATCGTAACACACAACGAGGAGTTGGCCAATATGGCCGACCGTAAACTCATTATGCAAGATGGCTTGATTGTAAATTAATTATAGTTGTCTTACCCTAGGTTTCAAAACTCAGCAGTCTAGGGTAAGACAATTTTATTAGCTTGTTCTGCTATTTACGATTTTATCATATTCGGTGTCATAAGGCTCCCAAAGCTCAATTTTATTGCCTTCAAGGTCTAAAATATGAACAAATTTTCCAAACTCTAGTTCTTCTATTTCATCCAAAATAGTGACACCTTCAAGGCGAAGTATTTCTACTAATTCTCTCAAATTATCGACACGATAATTAATCATGAACTCCTTATTGGATGGCGCGAAGTATTGAGTGCTATCAGGAAAAGGACTCCATTGAGTGAAGCCTTTTTGTTCGTCCATTTGACGCCACTCAAAATTTGTTCCGTATTCATCGGTGTTAAAGCCTAGATGCTCTTCATACCAATTTTTTAATTGTTGTGGGTCTTTACATTTAAAAAAGACACCACCGATTCCTGTCACTCTCTTCATTTATTATATGTTGTTAACTTGGATTTTAGACTAAGCAAGGGGGATGATTCCAAATTTACCATTTAGGACTCAAAATATGATACAATTTCTATGAAAAAAACAGAGATAAACTAATAGTAATTGATTGAAATTCAATTGTCTGTAGAAAAGCTATAACAGAGATGGGAATGTAGCAAGTAAGTGGGTCACATTAAATAAATTGTACATGTAATAGGTACTAGACTTTAGGCTACAGGCAAAAAGAATCAAAGTATTTCTAACGACCTTATTCATATATTTTTGCTGATAGCCTATAGCTTAAAACTGAATGCAATGTAAAAACTAACTGATTGCGAACATAAAGTGTTGATAATAGTAATATTACATTTAAACCTAAAGCTTTACGAAGGATTTTAACGATTACGGATTTGAGATTTCTAATTTCGGAAATAAAGTACAATACCTGTATTTTTTACAAAATATAGAAGGTTATTCTTCCGATATCCGATATCCGAAATAGATAGTCAGTTTTAGAATCCTTCTTGCACTATTAGCTCAACATCTAGCATTTATGCTTAGGAATCCATGTCAATACTGATAATGAAAAGGCAAGGGGAGAAATAGAATTAAGTAGATTGACTTAGAAGTTTGAACAAATCAAATACGAAGTTCATGATGAGATTGTTTACTTTACTAACAGATTCGTATTAAATTGCGTGTTGTTTGGTAAGATAGTGTGGTCGATTCGTTATTTTTGCAAAGATGAAACTTTTTGATTTTAAATATACACGCCAATCCATTGGTATTTTCCTCGTATTTATGGGGTCTCCTTTGATATTCTTTTTCAAAGAGACATTAGGATTTGGTGGTTCTTCAGCTTTTACTCTAGCAGGTTTTTGCTCTGGATTTGTTTTTATGGTATCTACGGATACTTTTAGGAAATTCTACAAATTAAATACGCCTATTTTTCGATTAGGAGTGATTTTTACGCTTGTTTCTCTGATTTATTTTTATGCGTATAATGATGTTTATACGGATACCTATATTGTGGGAAGAGATATTGCCAACTATATCTTGATAGGAGTTTTTTTCTTTATGCTGGTGTCTGTTTCGAACGAAGTAAAGGATTATTTCTTACCAGTAACAGTAGCTTTGACGTTTTTGGGGAGTATATGTTTGATCTACTCAATGGCGACTAATCCCTTGTTTGTTCTTGGACAAAGAGCAACGGTTGTGTTTGGTGACGGTACATCTGCTTCTAATGGTAACCCTCACGTATATGCAAGGAATGCGTTTGCTGGTATTTTTGCTTCCTACTTCATGTTTCAAACTCGAAACTCTCTTTGGAAGCTTTTTTGTATTACCAATTTCTTCATTTCACTGGCCGTATTAGTCATGGCTCAGGTTCGTACTATTCTCTTGGCATTCTTTATGGCGGTTGCGCTGTATGTCTATTTTAACTCATCTCCATCAAGTATCAAAAATGCAATAAAAGGATTTTTTAGTCCTCGAAATATATTGATTATGCTCTTGTTGATTGCTGGAGTTATTTATTACTTTATAACACATCAGCAATTGTTAGATATTTTAATAAGCTATTATGAGAACTCAAGTACAGCTCTTACAAAGGCTGTTTTGACTGCCGCAGGAATGGCTGATGAAAAAAACATTGACTATTCTGCCATGGGACGTGTGGGAAACTTAGAGTTTTTTAAATCAATACTCTATGGTGAGCCACATTCTTTGATTTTGGGTAAAGGGTATCGATTTTGGTACATGGATATGCCAATAGTGGAAGCTTTGTTGGATTATGGTATCATCGGATTGTGGAGTTTTGGCTTAATGAATTTATTGATTTTAAAGGAATCATTAAAAGCAATGAAAGCTAGAAATAATCCATTCACGATGTTTCTTGCCTATTTTTATTTGACTTACTTCTTAGGACTTTTTACGGGTGGACGACCAAACGATACGCCATATTGGTTTGTATTTGCGGTAATGATTCGTTTTATGGGAGTGACCTATCTTGACTTATTACCAAAAGGAACAACGTCTTCTGTAGAAAACAGCAATCCAACAAGTCCTGCGACACAAGTTTAAAATGAAAGTTTTGATTATTCATAATGTGCTATGGGCACATTACAAGTCTCTGATTTTTGATGAATTGCAAGAGATTAGTCATCAAAACAAAGATTTAAGTTTACTTGTCGTTCAGATTGCCACTACAGAGCGTAGTCGTCTTTCGATGGGTAGTTTAGACCGTTCTGGTATTAAGTACCCGTATGAGTTGATAGAGGATGGCGTTTTAGAGGATGTACCTCTCAAGAAAAGAGTTACAGGTATGCTTGCTGCTATCAGACGTTTTAAACCTGATGTAGTAAATATCACAGGATATTATGATCTGGCTTTTTGGGTTGTACTTTTTTACTGTAAAATAGTTGGAATCAAAACCATTCTCTCTAATGAGTCAACTGCTGGTGACCATCAGCGCAAAGGTGTAAAAGAGCAAATCAAAGCTTTTTTTGTGCGACAATTTGATGGATATTTTAATTTTGGCTCACTTTCGGCTCAATATATGCTTGACCTAGGAGCTAAACCAGAGCAATTACTTGTCAATAAAAACTGTGTCGATAACAAAAGTATTCGAGCGATTTATGATAAAGCCAAGCTAAGCAGAGCCGAAAAACAACTTCAATTAGGATTGGCTAAAAAGAATTTTATTTTTGTAGGCAGGCTTATTCCTTTTAAAAACCTTCCCTTGTTGCTTGAGGCATTTAATGAAGCTTTAGGCAAATCTAAGGGCGATTGGGGGTTAATACTCTTGGGAGAGGGAGAGCAAAAGGCTGAGCTAGAAAAAATCATTTCAGACAACAACTTTCAAGGAGTTACTTTTCTGCCAAGCGTAGGTTGGAGAGAAGTACCAAAATATTTGGCCTTATCGGATGTATTGGTTTTACCAAGTTATTCAGAACCTTGGGGCTTGGTCGTCAACGAAGCTATGGCTTGTGGAATGCCAGTAATTGTTTCAGAAAAATGTGGTTGTGCGCCAGATTTAGTGCAAAATGGTAAAAATGGCATTTCGATTAATCCTTATGATGGTAAAAGTTTAACAGATGCGTTGAATTTTTTTATCGAAAATCCTACTAAAATCGAAGTGATGGGACGTGTTTCCAAAGAAATTATTGAGGAATATACTCCACAAAAAGTTGCGCAAGAGATGTATTTGGGATTCAAACGGTGTTTGAAATAATCTCATATTTTACCATTAGTATTTCTAATTCAACTATTCTTGCATAAATATTGAACCCAAAGGCAGAGAAAAAATATCTCATATATGCCTTCTCTTTCTGTCTTTCTCAGCAAATATGTCTCAAAAAAATTAATAAATTCCATTCAAATACTTCGAGGTGTCGCAGCGGTTGTGGTATTGGTTTATCATGTATCGGGTTACATGAGAGTGCATTATTCCCAAACTATTTTTGGCGATATTTTTCGAATAGGATTTGCAGGAGTTGATTTGTTTTTTGTAATAAGTGGGTTTATCATTTATTTTACGGCAAAGGATTATTTGAATAAGCCCAGTAAATTTAAGGATTATTGGAAAAAAAGAATCATTCGAATTTTTCCAATATATTGGATTGTTGTGCTAGGAATTCAATTGTTACAATGGATTTTGTCCAAACAATTAAAAGTGGCAAGCTTTGCAACAGAATATGCGGGTGGTTTTCTACAACATTTAGGTACTTATACCTTATTCCCGCATCACGTAGCTGTAGATCCTGTTACGTGGACATTGAGTTATGAATTATATTTTTATGCGCTATTTTCGTTATTAATCCTATCTCGAAAACTACTGGTAATTCTTGTGTTGGTGCTGTTGTTGTCTATTCATAATTCTATTTTTCATCCTGTTCTAGACCCATCAAAAGGCTTATCTTACTACAATTATCTGTTTAGCAATTATAATTATGAGTTTTTGCTTGGTGTTATAATCTGTCATTTTTTCGATAAAATACGCTTTACACCGATTATATCTTATATAATGCTGGGGTGTGCTTTGGTTATTATTGCTGTTGGAGGGTATGATGTAGGAGACTATGATAACTTTAAAAGAATTATGATATTTGGTTCGTCTGCCTCTTTGATTTTGGTAGGAACACTAAACTTAGAACAGGCAGATAAGTTAAAAACACCTTCGTTTTTAATGTTATTAGGTAGCGCATCCTACGTTCTGTATCTAATACATTTTCCATTTTTATTGATTTTAAATAGAATTCCCAATATGTTTGGCGTGACTTTAGATGCCTTACAGATGTCGATATATAATTATGTGGTGGTGGTCATCAATATTTTGGTGGCAGTGTTTTTGCACAAAAAATTAGAATTACTACTAACCTCTTATTTAAGCAAAATTTTCAAGTGAGTCAATCTTTAAGAATTTTACATATTTGTGCCTATACTTGGGATATTGGTGGCCCCCCAAAAGTGATTTACGACAATGCGGTTGTACAATTAGCTAATGGTGCAGAGGTTACAATATTGACTCCTATTTCTGAAGGTCAAAAACTATATCCCGTACCTGATGGTGCACAGATTGTATGCTGTAAGCGACACGGTTTAGCTCGTATTTGGGCCGAGTTTTCTCCTGAGTTATACCAATGGTTGAAAAAGCACGGAGAAAAATTCGATGTGATACATATTCATGGTATTTGGCATTTTGGTAGTGTAGCGCCGTTTTTATTGAATTTGAAAGTGGTAAAATGTATTACCGTACATGGCTTATTAGACCCTTGGGCGTATCGAAATGGCTATTGGAAAAAGAGAATATTTAGATGGCTTTTTCAGAAAAATGCATTACAAAAAGCTGAAATGATCCATGTTTTCAATGCAGACGAGTATCGAGATGTTACGAATTTTATAGGGGAGAGTCACCCCAATATTGTCATGATTCCGAATGGTATTGATTTAAAACCTTTCGAGAATTTACCAGACAAGGGATATTTTGCACAAGAACTGGGTTTTTCAGGAGATAAAAAGGTTATCTTATTTTTGAGTAGAATCAATATCAAGAAAGGACTAGATTTGCTACTTCCAGCGGTGAGAGATTTAGCCAAAGAGCGAGAAGATTTTATTTTAGCCTTGGCTGGTCCTGACGATGGGTATCTGGAGGCAACCCAAGATTTCATCAAACAGCATCAGGCAGAATCATATATCAAATGGATTGGTATGAAGACTGGACAAGAAAAATTGGCGGCCTTTGCTGATGCAGATATTTTTGTGTTACCCTCGCATTCGGAAGGATTCTCAATTGCCACTTTAGAGGCTTTAGTTTCAGGAACTCCTTCGGTATTATCGGATAAGGTTGGCTTTGCTGACAATATCATAGCCACAGAATCCGCTATTATAGTTGACCTTGATTCTGACTCTATCAAGAATGGTATTAATCGTCTTCTTGATGATACTGAGTTAGCAAACAAGATTGCTAAAAATGGACAACATTTGGTCAGAACTCAATATGATATTCGCGTCGTAGGAAAACGTATCATGAATGAGTTTTTTAAAATTATGAAATAAACCATTGCAATATGCAACAAGATATATCGGTAATTATCCTAACCTTTAATGAGGAAAAACATATTGCCCGTTGTATTAAATCGATTTTGCCATTTACCCATAAAATTTTTATCGTCGACTCTGGTTCTACCGACAAAACGGTAGAAATAGCTGAAAGATTAGGCGCAATTGTCCAGTACAATCCTTGGGTGAATTATGCACAACAGTTTAATTATGGTATTGAGAATAATCCTCACAAAACCAAGTGGTTGATGCGAATGGATTCGGATGAATATATCATGCCTGAGTTATCAGAAGAGATTTCGAATAAACTAGCGGGTTTGGATGACCAGATTTCAGGTATTTATGTAAAACGCCGTGTGATGTTTTTTAACAAATGGATTCGTCATGGGGCATATTACCCTATTTGGTTACTCAGAATTTGGAGAAATGGACGAGGGGTTTGCGAAGAGACTTGGATGGATGAGCATATCAAAATTACAGAGGGTATTACTCAAAACTTTTCACATGATATTGTTGACCATAATCTAAATAATTTGACATGGTGGACTCAAAAACATAATTTGTATGCAATTAGAGAAGTAATCGACTTGCTCAATATGAAATATGATTTTAGAGATTTTGAGTCGGTTGAACCAAAGTTGTTGGGTTCGCAAGAACAAAGGAAAAGGTATTTGAAAATGAAATATGCTTCTTTACCTTTATTTACCCGTCCATTCATGTACTTTATCTATAGGTATTTTTTTAGATTAGGATTTCTGGATGGAACTAAAGGTTTGGTATGGCATTTTTTACAAGGCTTCTGGTATCGTTTTTTAGTAGATGCCAAAATATATGAGGTTTACCAGCGTGTTGGAAAAGATAAAAACGCGATTGTTGACTTTTTTCAAAAAGAGTATAATAAGAACCTTCGTTCGTAGTTAAGATAATAAATGGAGGGAAACGAAAATAGTGTTGGAGATAATTGGAAGACAATGTTTAAAACAGATTTGTCTAAATATGATAATTCATGGTACAAACCTGGGTCAAAGGCAAAAATAATCCTTTGGTTTTTGGTAAATACCTGTGTAATCAATAATTACTTGCCCATTCCTGTGAGTCTAAAGATTTGGGTATTGCGGTTGTTTGGTGCTCAAATTGGCAAAGGTGTTATGATAAAGCCAAAGGTTAATATTAAATATCCTTGGTTTTTGCGAATTGGAGATTTTGTTTGGATAGGCGAGGAGGTCTGGATTGATAATTATACGTGGGTAAGCTTGGAAAATCACACTTGTATTTCACAAGGAGCAATGTTGTTGACGGGCAATCATAATTACAAAAGTTCAGGCTTTGGATTAATGATTGGTGAAATCAAATTGGCTGAAGGGGCATGGATAGGCGCAAAAGCGGTTGTTTGTCCAGGAGTGACCGTTCACTCACATGCTGTACTTTCTGTAGGTTCTATTGCAACCAAAGACTTAGATTCTTACTCTATATACCAAGGTAACCCAGCTGTTAAAGTCAGAGACCGAAGCATTTTATCCTAGTAATTCTTGTTGTTTTATAGAATAGTTGTAAATTCGATAATTAAATTTAAGGAGTTTTTCCGAAATTGCTCTTGCTAAAAATTGAACTTTAGGGCACATAGTTAAGTGGTTATGAATAGTATTTTTACTGAAATATACAATGACAGGCTTTTTCAAATTATAGTTTCAGCGATAGTAGCAGCTATTGTTTCAGTGGCGGCTATACCTGTAATTATTAAGATATCTCGTTTGAAAAACCTTATGGCTGAGCCTGGCGAAAGAAGCTCCCATATCAAGAAAACACCTACTTTGGGAGGTGTCGCTATCTTTGCATCCACGCTGATCAGCTACTTTCTTTGGAGTAATCCAGATGAGGGCGAATTTGTGCACCTTTCTATTTCAGCGATGGTAATATTGTTTTTCCTCGGTGTGAAAGATGATATTTTGGTGCTTTCTCCCAAAAAGAAAATGTATGTACAAATTGCTGCATCTGCTTTAGTGGTGGTATTTGGTGATGTTCGCCTCGAAAACTTGTTTGGGATTTTTGGTATTGACGAGGTTCCTTATCTTCTAAGCCTACCGCTCACAGTATTTGTCTTCATTGCCTTAATTAATGCGATTAATCTTATTGATGGTATTGATGGTTTGGCCGGTGGTATTGGGATGATTTGCGGAGGATTGTTTGGTTTGTGGTTTTACTTGAATGGCTACTTTGCGATGGCTTGTCTGGCAGCCTCAATGGCAGGATCTCTTTTTGGTTTTTTACGTTTTAATTATTCTAAGACGTCCAAAATCTTTATGGGTGACACTGGTTCACTGATTGTAGGCTTCTTGCTAACAATGTTTGCCATTAAATTTGTACAGTTGAACATTGCCTATCGTTTTGACCCAAATGCGCTGTTTAGTGCTCCCATCTTAGCTATTGTGGTATTGATTGTTCCCATTTTTGATACACTTCGCGTATTCATTGTTAGATTGAAAGATAAAAAATCCCCATTTGTTGGCGACAGAAACCACTTACACCATATTTTGATTGACAGTGGTATGACTCACCTACAGGCTTCGATGGTTCTTTGGGTATTTACTGTAGTATCAACGATTGCATTTTTGTTTATAACTAAAAATAGTGACAATACTACCTCTCTTTATATTCTAGGAGGTTTGTTTGGAGTATATATGTGGCTGTCTCACATATTGAAAGCCAGAAATGCTAAACGTCAGGAATTGCTAGAGGCTGAGGAGGCCGAAGCAAAAAGACAAAAAGAAATTCAAGAACAACAGGCTATTATCTTGGAAGAGAAAAAATTAGCTAAGCCTGCCTTAGAAATTCGTTAAGATATACAATGAAAAATAAAAACCTGTTAGCATGCTAACAGGTTTTTTTATGGTGTTAGGGAAGGTATTTCGCAGTTTCTTTGAGTTTCTTGTCAATTCTACCAAGTACCATTTCGCTATTTTTAAGCTTCTCAATACTCTCTTTGGAGCCATTGTCAACCTCTTGTTGAAGTGCATCTCTGATGGCAGTCCACTTGGTTTTTTGCTGATTTAATAACTCTTGTTGAAGAACAGCTTCGTCTTGAGTTAAAACTCGTTTACTTCTAGTACTACTTTTGGTAGAAGAGCTCTCTGATGTACTTTTTTCTGAAGATTGAAAGCTTTCTGTTGAGGTACTTGACTTTTCTTTTGAGTCTGGTACGCTGGTTGTGCTTGAAGGCGTACTTGCATCACTACTATTGGTGTCAATACCTAATTCCTCGCTTAATTGAGCATTCGCTTTTGCAATCGCAGCAGAGTCGCTATTACTTGCTTTATTAAGTTGAACAGAATCGATTATTGGTACCGAATCGCCATTTAGGCGATGACTATTAGAGTTGTACCATAGAAAGAATGCAATCCCTCCTGCGATTAAGCCCAAACTTGTCCAAAGAATAAGCGAATTAGTTTCTTTGTCTTTGTCTTTTGGTTTGCTTACAACGGGTGCAGGCGTGATTTTTTTCTCTACTTTCGCTTCTACAACAGGTTGAGAAGAATTAACAACTAAGGGCTCCTCTGGGGCTTTACTATTAATAACTTCTAGTATAACAAGATTGATTTTTAGTTTCTTTTGCGGGTCAACTACATTTTGCAAATTTTGAATACCATTTTCTGGAGTATCACTTTTCTGCAAAATCTCATCAATTTCATTGTCTGATAAATGTTGTCTTAAACTTTCGCTACAAATCAGTAGTTTATCCCCTTCATTGAGTGTAAAACTAATAATATCAAGCTTAGATGGACGAGCTAAAAATTGGAGTTTGTGCCCTTTTCTGCTTAAATAACAGTGAGTATCACTAATCCAATTCATTAAAGAGGTATCTGCCAAGTCCCATGAAACTTGTAGTTCATGGTCTGGGTTAGATTCTTTAGCGATTTTGGTACCCAAATGAAAAACCTGTAAAATAGAGTCTCTCATGGCACGGTAGGCTGTTTCTGAATCTTCAGGTTCAAGGATATTTTGTGAATGATTTGTATCCATCGTAAGGATTAAGGAATGTTGTGAATTCCGTAGTAGAGGTTATAAGATTGATTACTACTTTGCAAATAACTAACGATTGGAAAGAACAAAAAACATGCCGAATCTCAATGCTATTCGACATATTCCATTAAGTTATTGTACCTCAAACTCTTCTATCCAATCAATCATTTTTAAACACCCTTTCTCGATAGCAGTGCTCAAAAAGTTTTTAGAGGCTTTCTGTTCTATTTTTCCCATACTCGGAACAAAGCTGTTGAAGCCAGTATACTTTTTGAGATTTGAGAGATAGACGTTTTGTAATTTCTTTAAAGTTTTGAGAGTGGACTCGCTAACTCCAATTTGATTTTTGAAGTAGCCTTTTTGAGTAGCCAATGACAAATTTTGCCATTGAAGAATTTGTAATGGAAATGACTGCGCTATGACATAATTTCCCTTCTCATCCATTGTAAGCGGATTTTCGACCCAATTATATGGGTGATAATGAACGCCAATTTCTGATTGTATATATACATTTTCTTGAAAAATAGGGATGAAGTTTAACCAGAGTTGTTCTGCCCCAAATCCGTGGCAGAAATCGAAATAGCCTTTTTCCTTCGTTCTTTCTTTCCAATAAGTCAAAAAACTCTCAGCTTGCGTACTTGGTTTATATCCCCAAAATCCTGCATTATAAAGTCCAGCATTCAAAAATGATGGTTCATTGATTGGGTGCTTGGGATTACGTTGTTGGGTTATATTAGGACTCAAAACGATATCATATTCGTTGAGAATTTCCCATGTTTTTGATAGAGACTGAAAAAGTTGAGTTTGACTTTCAAGAAAAATAATTTTATTCGCTTGATATTTTTTTGCTAAAAATGAAGCAAAATAGGGTTTCAATGAACGGGTAAGTTCATCTACGGTATATCTATTGGCCATTTCAGATAAAAAAGGTAATCCTAGTTCATCCGCAGCTACGATGGGAAATGCTATGGCTGGCAAATCGCTAGGTAGGCGGTCTGCAAGACCAATGACAAATTGTGTATTAGGTTCGTATTTTTGTAAGTCTTCGCCCAATGCTAATGCAAATGGTATTTGAGAAATTGAGCAAACTGTATAGACTAATTGTGTCATATTCGAATAGAGTAATGTTAGGATTTTGAAGTGCTTTGAATATGTTTTTCTACCACCTCCCAAACTACTTCAAATGGCAAATCAGCACAAGGTTTTTGACCGTCAGTAATCATGATGGCATTGTTGGTCGCGTATCCACCTGAGTAAGGAAGATATTTGTCAAAATGGACAAACTTCCCGAATAATAGCAATCCATACGTTCCAACAGCATTTGCCAAATGCGCAGGGCCACTATCTACACCCATGAAAAACTGCGCTCTGCGGATAATTTCGGCGGTTTGGAGTAAACTAAATTTTCCACAGCAATTGATGTATCCTGGCAACGATTGATTCAAACTACTTTTTAACCCTACTTCAACAACATGATAACCTAGTGTATAAAGACGTTGAATGAGATTTTCCCAATGATACGTTTGCCAATCTTTAGGCGAAAAGTTAGAGTGACAATGGATCGCTACAAACTTTTGTGGTAAAGCCTGCTGGTCTATTTTTTGTTTATCATTTTCGCTGATATACACCTTTGGCGTTTCTTGACTCAAGGGTAAGCCACCTACTTTGGCGAACACTTCCAATAAATTACCAAATTCAAAATAGTTTTTTACATGAATGCCTAGTTGCTCAGCATATGGATTGGTCAAAAATGTAAGCGTTGGTATGTGAAGGCGCAACTCAGGCATGTGAAGATTATAAAAAATATCAAAGTTATGGTGTCTGCTGGTGAGGATACTTTGATACAAATTGGTTTCTTCAATCGTGTAATCAATATTGGGATTACTATCGATGAGCTCTCTAAATGGTTTTCTAACAATCCAAAAAACTTTACTATCAGGATACTTTTGCTTAATAATGCGAGAAAGAGGCTCTGCTGCTACAATATCTCCAAAATGTTCTGCCAGCAGTACGCCAATTATTTGTTTCTTGGGATTATTTAATTTGACCCAACGCACCAACAAATAGCTTTGAATGAATCTCCAAGCTGGAACATATTGTTGAAGTATGTATTTATTGTAGCGATGTTTCCAGAGGTCGATAAAACGCTGAATACCCATTTTTACTTTAAGATTTGTCTGAAATTGATTAGATAGCTCAACTATCCAACCTATATAAATTAACGATTCAATAGAGAAACCACTTTGCGAAAAGGCATTTGCAATGCTTTTCTGACACGCTTATAACGTTTGACTTTGGGTGGTTTGATGTAAAAACAAGGAATTTTAATGTAATAATCGTTAAAATTATCTTTCAGCTTTTGGGCATAATATTGAAATAGAGGAACAATATCTGGTCTGTTTTCGAAGCTCGAACGGTTTTGATATTTAGAAACTTCGTTCGGCTTTTTCAACTCATATCCACTGTAATGGAAGAAAATCAAAGGCTTACCATTGATAAAGTATTTACCATCCTGAATGCTTACAGTGCGCTCGTGCAAGTTCCAATAGGCCATATTATAGCCTGGGTATTTATCTACCAATACGTCATTGGGGTAGAATAGAGGCACAAAATTAATCCAATGCTGGTCTACAAATAGTCCATTGCAGAGATCAATTCTACAATCTTTTTCTAAGCGGTCTTTCCACCAGCTCACCATGTGGTAAGTCGCCTCACTTCTTGAGGTAGCAATAAATCCAAGGTTGTATAGTCCTGTACTTAAATGGTCAGTTTCTTTTGTATTGAGGTCATCGTTGATAGGAGAACATATGTGCGGCGTCACTACCATCGGGTATTTTTTCAAAGAATCTTCAAGTGGTTTCAAGCTGTCAAAAACAATGATGTCTGGGTCAAAGTAAATAACGTTTTGAATATCAGGACGATTTTTGTAAAAATAGTCAATGAAGTAGGGCTTTACTGCGGTATTAAGTTCGGTGATATTATAAATCTCACACATTTGGTCAAACGATTCGATATTGATTTTGTCAATTTCGAGCATTTGGAATGGAGGAATTTTGTCTGGTTCAAGCTCTACTTTGTCGAGCCTGTCTACCAAACCAATCACAAATTCTATGGAAGGATTTTGTTCTTGCAACGATTGTCCCAAGGTTTGAGCTTGAGCCAAATAGTTAATCGAACAAATGGTGAATGCTAATGTCATAATCGTTTTTCAGCTAAACTGTTGGCATGTTGCGCTAGTTTAATTAAGTTGGTTTCGGGTTGGGTTGTGAACTATTATGAAATATGTAAAATTGTCAAAAACTCTTGAAAAGCTTTTTCTGTCGAATGTCTTTGAAGGACTTTTTCTCGTGCTATTTGACCCATTTCTATGCGACGTTCTGGATTTTCCTTAATTGTAAGAATAGCCTTTGACATGGCATCAAGTGATAAATAGGGAACAATCAATCCTGCATCTGTCTCAATCAAATCCTGAGCGCCACCTGCCTTTTCAAAACAAACCATAGGTTTTTGTAATAAAGCAGCCTCTAATACGACCAAGGGATAAGGATCTTCGCGAGAAGTGAGTGCAAAAATATCGAAAACTGACAAGTAATCCAGCGGATTGCTCACAGCTTCCACAAACTTGATGTTTTGAAGGCCTAGACGCTGTGCATCAATGGAAAAAATCTTGAAATCATTTTGTGAGTGCGAGCCACCTATCCAAAGAAAATAGATGTTTTGTTCCTGTAAAATATGAGCAAGCTGAACAAACAAATCGGTTCCTTTTCTCAAGTCAATCGTACCCATGCCACCCACTACGAAGGCATCTTGCGGTATGTCAAGTTCTTGTTTAAGGGTATTTACTTTAGTGCTAGAAATCTGATATTGTTGTGCAGATTCGGGGAGTAGTGAACACAAAATCTCAATTTTTTGCTCAGGAATTCCAAATTGTTGTAGCAAATTTTGTTTAACAGAATTGGCACAAGCAATGAATTTTTGAGTGCCACGAAGGGTATTTTCTATGGCTTGCTGAGTTCCGTTATACATTTCTATACCCATATGCAGTTCGTGGATATATGAGTAAATAGGGCAGTTGAAATTACTTAACTCTTCAAAAATATCGCCATTGGTAAAGGTATTTGAAACAATCAAATCAAACTTCTGACTAGCTAGAGTCTGCCAAACGGGGTTAACCACAGTATTGGTTTGACCTATTTTAGTTTTAATTTTTTGTAGGATTTGACTTTTTAGTCCTACGACCTGTTCTTGATGGAGGATATAAGTTGGCGCAACTGCTGCATACTCTTGAACGAGAGGTCCGTCGTGCTTGAGAAGTATCGAAAACTGTACTTTACCATACGCTTTTAATAATTTCAAAAACCTAAGTAATAAAATTTGAGAGCCTGCACGATTGGCATCATGACCCACAAAAAGTATGTTTTGTATCATAAAAATAAGCCTCGACGGAAATTTGGATTTCAAAATTACAAAATAATCTCGGATTCTCTGAACCTTCTACTCGTTCATCGCATGAATGCTCGGCTTATTGAGATAATTTCAAGCCCTCAAGAATTTCATCGTAGCGCTGTATGGTTTTAGTTAAAGTTGCTTGAAGGTTTTCATTAGATTCAGTCAACAGAGCCTCAAACATTTGTTTTCGATTCTCTAGAAAAAAGTAGTTTTGAGGTGTATGGATATTGGTCATCCCGCCACGATGTTTACGATAACAACCCATTGTTTCGGGGAAGTACTTTATCTTTCCAAACTTTACTGCTTGTATAAAAATCCCGATGTCGCCACTGGCGCTTTTCCACCACCAAGGGGCTAATCCATTTTTGAAAACATTTCGAAAAACAGTACTAGCGGTGCCCAAAATCCATTCTTCATCTTGATATAAGTCCTCTAGTGTCGAAACTTCCTTTTGGTCTAAGCGATTAAAAGGATGACTTTCGGAACCATCTTCATATATAACTTCAAGTTGATGATGCGTAAGGGCAAAATCAGGATGTTGGTCTAAGAAATCTACTTGTTTTTGGAGTTTATGTGGGTTAGTCCAGTAATCATCACCTTCACATAGAGCAATATATTCGCCTTGAGCTTTGCCAAAAATAAAAGCTACATTGTTTTTACCACCTAACTCGCGAGGAGAACTTGGTCCAAGATTGGTTGGATGCAAATACGCTTTAATCTGAGGATAACGCTGGCTATATGCCTGAATGATTTCGGCACTGTTGTCTGTAGAAGCATCATCACCAATGACAATTTCATATTCAAAATTCACCTGTTGAGCGAGTGCGCCCTCCAACATTTGAGCAATGAATTTACCATGATTATACACAGGTACGAGGATACTTACTTTAGGCATTCTTTCCATAAAACAATTTTTTAGCTTTGTTTAGACAACGAGCCTACAAAAATGCTAGGAAAATGCCGAGGAAGCAAAAGTTAATTTAGGGAATTGGGAGTATGGATTGAGGAAAGGGAATGAAGAGAGGATTTCAGTTGCGAATTTCTTCCAAAGCAAATGAGCCTCAAACGATACCATTAAGGTTCTATTTGAGGCTCATTATTGTGTCTCTTTAAAATTCTTAATTTATTCCTGCTGACCTGCCTCAGAAATTAATTGGTCGGATAGTTCTTTTCCTAAATAACCATCAATCAGATTGTGGGCTAAGTAAATTAATGGTGTCATAAGAATCGCTGAAAAGAATTTGTATAGATAATTGTTCAAAGAAGTAGAAATCCATTGGTCTATTGTCCAGTTGCCAAATACCACGAAGGCAATACCAATTACCACAAAGCTGTCTATCAACTGCGAAACCAAGGTAGAACCTGTAGCACGAAGCCAAATTTTTTCTCCCTTTGTTACTTTTCTAATCGAATGGAACACATACGCATCCAGAATTTGACTAATCAAAAATGCACTTAATGAACCTGTGATAATACCTAATCCTTGACGGAAGATTTTGGCAAAAGCTTCATTGATATTAAAGTTATGGTCGCCTTTGTTGACATCCAGCCAAAAGTCTGCTGGAACCAACAGGGTTGCTCCATAAATAATCAAAAAGCTGTAGGCGATAAAACCAGCCGTCAAATAAGAAATACGTTTTACGCCTTTTTTACCAAAATATTCGTTGATAATATCGGAAGTAATAAAGACAAATGGCCAGTTGAGCGCTCCAGCGGTTTGGTTTAAGTCCCAAATGCCAAAAAAGGTATTGAGGTGAAGTGGTTCAAAACCCAGAGTTTTTTCTACTGAAAAAATCTTGGCACCAACAATTTCGGCTACGATGGCATTGGTAAGGAATATTCCAAAAAGAAAGATATACAGTTTAGTACGTTTCGAGTCTAAAGTCGAAGTTTCGATGTGCATAAGTTAGTGCGCTTAAGAATAAAGCTGTTTATTAGTTGAATTGCTGGTTTTAGGGTAAAATCACCACTATTGAGATAGATTTTAGTTCTAAAATACAAACAAACCCGTAAAAGTTCAAACAGAAGGGTTCGAAAGCTAGAGGTTTAACTTATAAAAGCTTAAAAGTGTTTGCGAGAGAGTTTTGTATTATCGATTAAATTATAGGACAAATACAAAAAAAAGCATCTGAGTAACCTCAGATGCTTTTGCAAGAAAAATTTTCATTTTCAAATCTTCAAATTCCCAAATCAGAAAAATTAACTTTTGGGTTTACCTTTTCTATGGTTTTCGAAATGCGTTCCGATTTTGCCGAGCGCTAATTCTAATTGTTCCAAATGTGGTAAAAATACGATTCGGAAATGGTCTGGTTCTTTGAAGTTAAAGCCTGTTCCTGCTACAACCAAAATACGTTGTTCTTCCAACAAACTTAAGACAAAATCACCGTCATTTTTGAAGTCGAATTGCTTTAGGTCAAATTTTGGGAAAAGGTACATTGCACCTTTAGGCTTCACACAAGATACTCCTGGAATAGCTACCAGTTTTTCGTGCGTCAAATTCATTTGTTTGTACAAACGACCCGTTGGAATCACCAAATCATTGATAGACTGATAGCCACCTAGGGCTGTTTGGATACCGTATTGCGTAATTACGTTGGAACACAAACGCATACTTGCCATAAAAGTCAAACCTTCGATGTACGATTTTGCTTTATGTTTGGCACCTGTCAATACCATCCATCCTCCACGGAAACCAGCAGCACGGTAGTTTTTGGACATACCACCCATTGTTACGATAAGTGTCTCCTCCGACATACCAGCTGTGGTGTGGTGAACCGCTCCGTCGTACAGGATTTTATCATAAATTTCGTCTGCAAAAACAATTAATTTATGTTTTTCAGCAATACGAACAATTCCTTCTACAATTTCTTTTTCGTAAACTGCTCCTGTTGGATTATTAGGGTTAATTAATACGATACCTCTAGTTTTCTTGGTGATTTTAGATTCGATATCTTTCAAATCTGGATTCCAGTCCGAAGCCTCATCACATACATAATGCACAGGCGTACCACCAGCAAGTCCTACCGAGGTAGTCCAAAGAGGATAGTCAGGTGAAGGAATCAAAATTTCATCTCCATTATTCAACAAAGCAGTCATTACCATGGTGATCAACTCACTTACCCCATTTCCGATGAATACATCCTCGATTTCGACTTTTCTTACGCCACGACTTTGGTAATACTGCATAACGGCCTTGCGGGCGGCAAACAACCCTCTAGAATCGGCATAACCTTGAGCATTACGAATATTCATGATGATGTCATGAATGATTTCGTCTGGTGTCTCAAAGCCAAATGCCGCTGGGTTGCCGATGTTTAGAGAAGTGATTTTATAGCCCTCACGTTGTAATTGGAGAGCCTTCTCATAAACGGGACCACGAATATCGTAGCGGAGCGCGTCAAGGCGACTACTTTTTAGGATTTCCATAATTGTTTTTGTAAGAAATATTTAGTCTTAGTGCGGGAAATAGACAAGAATAGGACCTAAGTTGGGGGAAAGAGAATCTGCGGATTGATTTATTTGGGCTGGTTAACACTACATCTTTTGTACTAGATTTGGTTTTACTCAAACTCCTCTTGCGACACTACAATACCTTAAACTAGATGGCTGCTCTTGACTAGACTCAAGCTTGGGGCTAAATAGTTTTGTTTCAAATAAGTAATGAGGACAAAGTTCCGAAAAAAATATGAATCCTACTTAAGCACTAGAGATATTTTTTGTCAAGAAGCTAGGTGTTTCGACTTGCTTACTACAACTCTAGCTCAGTGATTTCTCTCAAAATATACCATTTTGTGTAGATAAAAGAATATACGTTTTATGCGTATTTGTCTACAATTGAAAGAAAGTTAATGACTATTAATTAACTATACTTTTTATGTAATATGAAAAATTAAACTTAATTTTTTGGGTTTTTATTTTGTTTCAATGTATTGATATTCAATAATATAAAATGATTTATTGTGTATCTCGCATGTCGTTTTATTTTGATTACAATACCTTTATTATTTTATAATTTTTCTAAATAGTGTTATTCAAAAGGATACTATTTTTAGTAAAGCTGTAACGTTTTTACTTCTTTTTAGGTCATTTGTTGTAGCAGGATAAAATAAAATTTTGCACCAATATATTTCCTAAAAACACATACTTATGACCAATAGAATTTTGATTGTGCTTAGCCTATTGCTAACATTCATCTTAAGTATCCAGTCGTGTAAGACTGATGATATTACTGCCTCAGCGAGTATTACAGGATTAAATTGTAGTAATGCCACATTTTCAGCGACGGCAACTAGTGGTACATCTTACACTGCCACAGCAACTGTCCCTTACACAGGTGGTAATGGTGCTGCCTATCAGGCAGGAACACCTGTAGCATCCACAGGGGTTACAGGATTAACAGCAACTTTATCAGCAGGACAATTGACAAGTGGGACGGGAACTGCACTGTATGTCATCACTGGTACGCCTGCTTCTGCTGGTACCGCTACTTTTGCGATTGATTTGGGTGGACAGTCGTGTACCTTGTCTTTGCCAGTTGTCGCCTCAAAAGCTACTCTTTCTAGCTTGACTTTGAGTAGTGTAGTTCCTCCATCAGGAGTTAGTGGCATGGCTTATACAGGTGTTGCTACCTTGGCATACACTGGTGCGAATGGCGGTACTTATGATGTATCCACAGCATCCTCGACAGGAGTAGAAGGGCTGATTGCTACCTTGGAGGCTGGAACGCTTGTTGCTGGTTCGGGTACGTTGACTTACAAAATATCTGGAACACCAACTTCTGCTGGTACTGCCACGTTTAATATAAGTTTAGGTGGACAGACCTGTACTATCACGATTACAGTTACCGCTGGTAGTTCGGGGACGGCTACTCCAGCGGTTGATACAGTGGTAATTGCCTATTCGGGTACAACTGCCTCAGTGAGTAATCCATACCAAAGCGCTGGAGTTACCGTGACTACAAGTGGAGCAGATGTAACTGTAAAATCGACAAATACTACCAAAGAGATTGTCTATTTATTGTCAGGAACTGCCAGTAAAGGAAGTTTCAAATTGTACAGTGATTACAAATACAATATTGCCATGAAAGGGCTAAGTTTAACCAATAGTGTAGGGCCTGCGATTAATGTTCAATCCAGTAAAAAAGGCACAATTAATATCGTAGCAGGAACGACCAATACGCTGGTAGACGGCGCCACTTATACTACTAGTAGCGAAGATCAAAAAGGTACATTCTTTAGCGAAGGACAATTGCTCTTTCAGGGTACGGGTACTTTGAATGTGACAGGCAACAACAAACATGGTATCGCGGCCGACGACTATATCTCTATCAGTGAAGCAACTATCGTAGTCAAATCGGCTGCTAGTGATGGTGTTCATGCCAAGGACTATTTTCAAATGGATAATGGAACATTATCGGTCACATCTTCGGGTGATGGAATAGAGGCTGATGAAGGTTACATTGTAGTAAATGGAGGAACTATCAATGTATCGAGTGTTGACGATGGCATTACGGCTTCATATGAAGGGACAGATGCTTCGATTACACCTTATGTTTTGATAAAAGGGGGAAAAATTACTGTAAATACTTCAGGAGAAAAAGGCAATGCGATTAAAAGTGAAAGTTATACCACTATTGGTACTTCCGATGCTATGACTCTGACTGTTTCTGGTAAAGGATCGAAAGGAATCAAAACAGGAGGTGATTTTACCCTAACTTCTGGTACAGTCAAGATTACAACCACAGGTGCCGCCTATTACAATACCACAGACCTTGATATTGCCGCCCCAGCGGGTATTAATTGTGATAAAAATCTTTCAATCAAAGGTGGTGATTTGACTATTGTTAGTACAGGACAGGGTGGAAAAGGGATAACCATTGATGGAACCGCAACCGTGAATGGTGGAACAACCACTATTACTGCATCTGGTACCACATATACTTATACCTCAGCTAATACTAGTGAAGCGAAGGGATTTAAGAGTGATGGCGCATTTGTGATGAATGGAGGAACTTTGAATATATCAGCATCTGACGATGGTTTAAAGTCAAATACATCAATTACCATTAATGATGGAAATGTAAATGTTACTAAGTCGTATGAAGGAATGGAGTCAATCTTCATTACCATTGCGGGCGGTGTATGTAACCTGACTGCCAGCAATGATGGGATCAATACATCCTACGGAACAGTTTCGGGTGGTACAGAATCAAACGATAATAGTCATTTGAAAGTTACGGGAGGTGTGTTAATTGTAACAGGTTCTGATGCAATAGATAGCAATGGTAATTTTACAATTAGCGGAGGATATGTGATAACTAATGGAAATGAAGATATAGATATAAACGGAAATTTCTTGGTAAATGGTGGAACTTTGATGGGAGCAGAACCTGCAAGTAATATGACAAAAGCTATGGGAACAGCTTCTACTCAAGTAGGGTTTTTTATCAAATCAAGTGCGTCGGTGGCAACATCTTCGCTATTTCATATTGAAGATGCTAACGGTAAAGATATTGTAACCTTCAAGCCTAAAATTAATTCGGGATATTTCCATGTCTCGACTCCAAGTATGGCTAAGGGAGCTCAATATAAAATCTATTTTGGTGGAGCATATACAGGAGGTAGTTATGTTGGAGGTTCATCGGGATGGGGTTTATATACAGGAGGAACCTATTCTACTTCTGGCGCGACGCTGAAATCAACCACCACGACTTCCACCTCCAGCACTGTTAATACAATAACGTTCTAGGAAGATGTTATTGGTTATTAGAATATTCGTTGTTTTATAATATTCATAATCAATAGGTTACAAGAGATGTGTGACTTTCGTCTATGAATTTTATCATGAAAAAGGTGGTCGAAAAATTAATTTCGACCACTTTTTTATTTTTAGTAAATCTTGAAATATCTAGTTCAAGACTTAGTCTTGGACTTATCTTTTTAACAGTTTAAAAACTGAATAAATCACTCATCCACTCAATCACCACCTACTCAATAAATCTACACTTCAAACCCAAAAATCGGCTTATTCGTTTTCCATTTTCCACGAGTAAAATCAGGAATTTGAACTGGTGCTGAACCTTTGGCAATCGACATTTCTGACAACGGACTAATAGCAGACCAAGCAGCGGCATCGTACACGTCGATAGGAGGGGTAGTTTTGTTTTTGACAGAATTAATAAAATCCCTTAAAACAAAATAATCCATACCACCATGGCCAGCACCTACAGCTTCTGATTCAAATCTTTTCCAAATACCATGATCATATTTCTTCATATATGCCTCATCCGATTCCCAAACATCTGCTTTGGCAGATACGTTTTCTACATAAATCTGGTTACCATCATCCATCCATAATCCGCTATCACCTTGTACTCTAAAACCAAGCGAATACGGGCGAGGAGAGTTGGTATCATGCGTAATGAGGATTGTTTCACCGTTGGCACACTTAATCATTGTTTGAACAACATCGCCAAGTTTGAATTTGACCTTCGCATTCGGGTGATTAGCACCGCCTTTGTCAACTATGTATTTGTGCAATGCCACTCCTTTTGAAGCCATAGAAGTCAAATACAAAAATTGATTTCCACGGTTGATATTAATCATTTCAGCAACTGGACCTAAACCATGTGTAGGATAAAGGTCACCATTGCGGTCTACCGAGTGTTGTGTACGCCATTTGGCTTCGCTAAAGCCTTTTTCACCAAATTCTACGCCACCGCCATACGCTTGTTTTCCATCATTGAATTTGACATGACGCAAATCGTGCTCATAGCCACATTCTAGATGAGTGATTTCACCAAATAGGTTTTCTCGCACCATATTGAGCACCGCCATCACATCACGACGATAACATACGTTTTCGAGTAACATACAGTGAGAACCTGTTTTTTCAAAAGTATTCACCAAGTCCCATGATTCCTGCAATTTGACCGTGGCTGATACCTCCAAACCTGCATATTTTCCTGCATTCATAGTAGCCAATGCCATTGGTACGTGCCATTCCCAAGGTGTGGCAATAATTACACCGTCGATATCATCACGTTTTACCATGTTTTCAAAATCGCGCTCATTTTTTCCATAAGTCACTGCTTCCTTGCGGCCTTTGTCTTTGAGGATTTTTTGAGCTTTTGCTATGGCATTAGGGTCAATATCACAAATACAAGTGACTTCCACCTCTGGAAATGCCATGGCATTGGCAAGGTGGTTTCGCCCACGGAGACCTGTGCCAATAAAACCAAGGCGCACTTTTCTATCGTCTTCTTTTGCAAAGACATCTTTCGGCAAAACCAGTCCTGCTGCTAAGGCTAAGCCTCCTTTTTGAATAAAATCGCGTCGTTGAAGTGTATTATTTTTCATTGCCAATTATTTGGGTTTAAATGGTAAATTATGAGGTATCGACTTTCCTGAAGTCTTCGTTAATGTAATGTCAATGTTTTTACTTTTTTGAGGTATTCTTGTACTACTAATATATCTTGTTTTGAAGTTAAATCGGGTACATTTTCTGCCATTGGGATACAAGAAATTGGTTTTCCTAGTTCTTTCGTCATGATGAGCAAAGCCGTTGGTAATTCCTTTTCATTTCTTACAGGGTGAAAAGGAGTTTTCTGTAAAGCAGGAAACAAATCTGAGGCTTCAAATACAAAAGCATTCATACTTACCCCAATGCGACCATAGCGTTGAGCAATAGCTTCAGCTTGTTCGTCTGAGGGTTTTTCTATGATATATTGTAAACAATTTTTTTCATCTGGTTCTACAATGGCAAAGGCTTTGATACGTTCCAAAGGAAAATCTAAAGCATCTCTATCATAGCTAATCAAAGCATTGGGGTTTGGACTATGCCAAAGTGCTTCAAATGCCTGTGTCGAATACAAGTTATCGCTGTTACAAACCACAATTCGCCCTTGTTGCCAATCAGAATGTTGCTCTAATGCTTGTAAAACAGCATCGGCAGTTCCTGCGGGTTTTACTCTATCTGCATGAATATGTTGTCGTGCAAATACAAATTGCAGTCCCCAACTATTGCCTTCTTGCGCTAGCTTTTCGTAATACTGTTGTGTAAAATCATCGTCTGGATGAAGTAACATCAAAACCTCATTAAATCCTGCATTTGAGGCATTTTCTAACTGATAATCTATTAAAGATTTTCCTGAATCCCCCAGACCAATCATCCCTTTTGTCAACGTATCGGCTTGATTAGCCAAAGTCGGGTCTAGGTCTTTTAGGTCAGGTGCAGCTTTCTTCATGCGAGTAGCTGCACCCCCTGCAAGGATTACAATTCTTTGCGTTTTCATAGAAAATTGGATGTATGATTTGATGGTAATGAGCTGTTATTAGTTATGTTAGTGCGCAAAATAGAATTTAATATTGTGCTTTAGGCTTTCAGATATCGGCTTTCGGCGGTGGGCTTTCGGCAAAAATATTCCTAGTGAATTCAAAAAAGCTTTTTGACTTAATGCCAATTGCGGATGAAATGAATTCCATTTAGCCCACTAACTTATTTGGTAAATCGGTAATGATATTTTGCTGTCTGTTTATGACTAAATCTCTTCTTTTGAACCTTCCGCTACTTCGATGATATAGGCTTTGCCTCCTTCTCTTTCGATGGCTTCTACCACGGCTTCGGTGTTGGTGGGTGCATAGGCAAACATACAGCCTCCGCCTCCTGAACCGTTGATTTTACCTCCCAAGGCTCCAGCATTAAGGGAGGCTTCTATCATTCTATTAATTTTAGGTGTAGAAACTCGTTTTGCGTCTCTTAAGTTGTCCTGATGAGCGCTCAACAACTGTCCCAATTTTACATCGTTAAATGTATCTTTTCCTTCAAACATCGTTTTGGCTGTGCGCAAAATATCTCTGTCTGAAAGGTTGCTGTAAAACAGTGCATATTCGTCTGGATTCAGCAAAGATTGATATTGCTCTGCGCTTTCGATAGGCGCTTTGCTCAACTGAAAATCTGGATAAACTTGTTTGATTTTGTTGATAGCATCGAGCATACCAAATTTGACATGTTTTAAAATTCCAATAGTATCTTTTGGCTCAAGCGAGTCGCCAAGGACAAATTTGCCCAAGGGTGCTTGATAGGCTTCTACCAGAATATTTGGCTTGGTTTCCAAATACATAATATTGCCAATCGAAGTGGCATATTCGTCCATGCAGCCCCCTGGTTCGCCAAATTCTTCTACTTCAGCTAGATAGGCTAATTGTCCAACTTCAACTGGGTCAATAGGATAATTGGCTGTTTTTAGTAAAAAATGTGTCCAAGCCACTACCAATGCCGAGGAACTCGATGTGCCAGAATTGATAGGGATATTGCCGTACACTTTTGCTTCAATGCCTTTTTCAAAAGAGATACCTTTTTCTCTTTTCAATACATTTAAAACACTTTTGAAATAATCTCGGTCTTTATGGTAGGTGACGGCTTCTATTAGGGGAAAAGATTCCTCCGACTGAATATCAGGTAATTGAATATGAATGGAAGGCGTGTTTGAAACTCGTCCTTCAATATGAATACGTCTTGAAATGGCAGCAGCTATAACAGGCAAGCCTAGGTAATCTTGGTGCTCGCCAAATAAGCAAATTCTGCCAGGGGTTGAGATGTGCAAATCTTTCATAGTTGGGAAATTGGGTAAGCTAATCCTTAAACAAAGATAGTTTTCTCAAGCAATCAAAATATGCCTCAAATGTGCTTTAAATGAGATTTTTGGTTGCGCAACCGATTGTGCAAAAGCGTGCAACCGATTGTGCAATTTGTGCAAAAGTTCTAACTTGCTTGCACAATTGATAAAAGCTTATGAGTCAGATAACTATGAAAGAATTAGCGAAGCGCTTAGGAACCTCAGTTTCAACGGTTTCGAGAGCTTTGCAAAACCATCCACGTATTGGTTTGAAGATGCGGGAAGACGTGATGGCGTTGGCAAAAGAGCTAAATTATAGCCCTAATACCACAGCTATAAACCTAAAAAAACAGTCTACCAAAAACGTGGGTGTTGTAGTGCCTTGGCTCACTGAGCAGTTTTTCTCAATGGCTATCACTGGTATTGAGGATATACTTTTTGAGAAAGGATATAGGGTTGTTTTGCAACAATCAAGAGATGATTTTGAGCGAGAAGAACAAGCCATTCAAGCACTAATGAAACATGGTGTCGACGGTATTATCGTGTCGATGGGTTCGGGAACTTACAATCATCGTCACTTTTTGGAGGTAAATCGCAAAGGGATTCCCTTGGTGTTTTTTGATAGAGTCGTGAAAAGCCTTCCTAATAGTTGTGTTTATACCGACATTACGCAGGCGTCATTTGAGGCGGTAGAGTTATTGCTCAACAAAGGGTTGACAAAAATTGCGTTATTAAACGGCCCAAATACCATGCAGTCGTCCAATGAGCGATTGATGGGATACGTCAATGCGCTTAAGTTACATGAAATAGAACTCAATCCGATTTATATCAAAACTACAGATTTGAGTTTTGAAGATACCGTCAAGAAAACACATGAACTGCTGGATTTGACAGTCCCTCCACAAGCCATTTTTGCTTTTCATGATTATATGTCCCTCGACGCTATGCAGATAGCCAAAGAGCGGGGATTAATTATCAACCAAGACATATTTTTTGTGAGTTTTTCAAATTTAAGTTTTTGTAAATATCTCGAAAAACCACCTTTTGCCAGTATCGAGCAGTTTCCTTATGAAATGGGCGCCAAAGCTGCCAATCTATTAGTGGACGCTATGAAAAAACCAGATGATTATGTGCGTGAAGAAGTAATCATACGTTCAAAGTTAATCGTTAGAGTTTGATGGATTCGTTAATGAGAATTTTGCTTTGGATATGCTAAAATTTGCTTTTCTTACAAGTTCTGTACAATTTTAGGATATGAACTGGAATGCTGATTTGGGACAAACCGAGAGAATGTTCATTGTCCTGTTTATTCTCATATATGTTTTTTACCTTGTCAGGGTTTTTTTAATTGCCAGAAAATTAAAAACCGTGGCTAGGTCGAGTATCTTAAAGTTTGTGCTGAGAAGTTGCTATTTTACTTTACTCATTTTAGCACTGCTAGACCCATCTTTTGGTGAAATTAATGGTACTATTCGAGCTGAAGGTCGAGATATATTTTTGTTGGTGGATGTGTCTAAGTCGATGGATGCTACAGATGTTCAGCCCAGCAGAATTGAAAAAACTAAATTTGAAATTAGTCGTATTGTTAATCATTTTACAAGCGATAGGATAGGGGTGATTGTATTTTCGGAAGATGCTTTTATGCTTTCTCCACTTACCTTTGACCATAATGCCATCAATTTATTTATTCCGAGAATTAATTCTGAACTGTTACCTGCTGGAGGTACTAATTTTACGCCAGCCTTAGAATTAGCTTTGGATAAACTTACCAAAATCAAAACAAGCAATAAGTCCAAAGTTATCGTGTTGATGAGTGATGGTGAAAACTTTGGCAATCTTGATTATAGTTTACTCAACAGAATTCGAAGAAACGGAGTCAACCTCTTTACAGTTGGGGTAGGCACTGCCGAAGGTAGTACTATCAAAGACGGTAAGTCGCTCAAAAAAGATGAAGATGGAAATGTGGTGGTGACAAGATTAGAGCCTGATTTGATGAGAAAAATGGCTGCTGAAACAAGAGGAGGCTATTTTGAAGTACATAGTGTGTCAGATAGTTTTGTAGATTTGATCAAACAAATCGAAAATATTTCTGCCAATTTGATTGACCAAAGAACGGTCACGGTAACGGCAAACAAGTATTTTTACTTTTTGGTGGTTGCTTTATTTTTGCTAGGCATAGACGTATTTTTTACAGTAAGGGCTTTCCAATTGTAGAAAATTTAGGTTAAAAGTTTTTTATAGCGCAGTTTTATACGAATTTTGCATAAAATATTACTTAGGGTATAATAAGTTGAATTATTTTATTTTTTACATATTCCTCTGGATTTTAGAAAACGCGTCTTTTACGAAAGTAAGTGCTCGAAATCTGGCTAAAATAGAGTCAGAAAGGGCATTTCGAGAAAAAAGATATAAAGACGCTGTAAAATATTACCAGACAATATCGGACAATTCTTATTTTACTCCGCCCGAGGTTGTGCTAAACCAAGCGCATGTGTATTTGCTATCCGAAGATACCTTGCGTGCACAAGGCCTATACAAAAGGCTGATTCACCTCGAAGATTACAAAATGTCCTCAACAACCTACTGTCAACTGGGCGTAATTAGTAGTGCCTTCAAAGACAGTGCTCAAGCATTAGTCTATTTCAAAGAAGCACTTAAGCTAAATCCACAGAACCAAATTGCCCGTTTCAACTTTGAATTATTAAAACTTAGATTTCGAGGAGCCTCCGAGGATCCCAAGCCCGAACAACAGTCTAAATCCATGCCACCACCAAGAGCCAATCACGCTGAAGTGGAGCATACAGATGCGCAGGATGAAATGCTGAAAACGCTTAAGAATTACGGACTTTCTCCCGAAAAGGCTAGGAGTATCCTAGAAGCTATGAAAAACAACGAAGTACAGTATATTCAGCAAAAAAGGGATTACTCAAGAAGAATAAGTCTAATATGAAACAATCTTGGTAAATCTTAAGATTACTATTTAACCACCATTACAATACCAAACTTTAACTTTATTATGCAAGAAGTGTATATCGTCTCAGCCGTTAGAACTCCTATCGGAAGTTTTGGCGGAGCTTTATCGAGTTTATCAGCAACAGATCTGGGCAGTATTGCCATAAAGGGCGCAATTGAAAAGGCTGGAATCAAACCAGAATTAGTAGAAGAAGTACTCATGGGTAATGTTATTTCTGCCAATTTGGGTCAAGCTCCTGCACGTATAGCAGCCCTCAAAGCTGGTCTTCCTCACGAAACACGCTGTACAACTATCAACAAAGTATGTGCATCTGGCGCAAAAGCCATTATCTTTGCAGCGCAAAGTATCATGCTCGGAATGGCCGATGTTATCGTGGCGGGCGGTATGGAGAGTATGTCTAATGCTCCGTATTATGTGCCTCGTGCTCGCTTTGGCTACAAATATGGCTCAAGTACTTTGGTCGACGGACTCGAAAAAGATGGTCTTTCTGATGCCTATGATGATTGTGCAATGGGTATCTTTGCAGACAAAACTGCTCGTAAATACGGTATCACTCGTGAAGATCAAGATGATTTTGCGATTGAATCTTACCGTCGTAGTGCTGAGGCAACACAAAAAGGTTATTTTGCAGACGAGATTATTCCTGTCGAAGTACAAACTCGTAAAGGAGTTGTAACGATTTCAGAGGATGAAGAATATAAAAATGTCAATTTTGAAAAAATCCCTAACTTAAAACCAGCTTTTGAGAAAAAAGGGACAGTAACCGCAGCTAATGCGTCTACCTTGAATGATGGTGCCGCTGCGCTGGTTTTGATGTCAAAAAAGAAGGCTGAAAAACTCAAATTGACTCCATTAGCAAAAATTATTGGCTTTGCCGATGCCGAACAAGAACCTGCATGGTTTACAACCACCCCAACTGTAGCAGTGCCTAAAGCTATTCGTATGGCAGGACTAATTAAAGAGGAGGTAGACTTGTTTGAAGTGAACGAGGCGTTTGCTGTTGTTCCTTTGGCATTTGAAAAATTGTTGGATATTCCCCAACATAAAATCAATGTTTTGGGTGGAGCCGTTTCATTGGGTCACCCACTGGGAGCTTCAGGTGCACGCATTGTTACAACTTTGATAAGCGCTCTTACGCATAAAGGTGGCCGTATTGGTGCTGCTGGTATTTGCAACGGAGGTGGCGGTGCTTCCGCGATTGTGATCGAAAAAATGTAACTTCAATCGGTAGAGATTTTAATTAGTACAAGTATTAGTGCTGAATTATATGTTGCTAGTGTAAGGTTTTGATTTTCATTAATTTTATCCGCAGTAAACTCTATGCAATAAGCAAATTTTTTTTGTGCTTCTTAAGAAACCCAAAATACGTTTTGCTGAGTGCCCATAGCTGATTACCGAAAGCCCAATAATACACTCATACTTAGCTATTTTTAATACTACCCAACATAAAATGAACGTAATAAAAAGTACCAATTTCAATTTTCCCAATCAAACGGGCTTTTACAAAGGTAAGGTAAGAGATGTATATTCGTTTGAAGACCTCCTTGTAATGGTGGCTTCTGACCGTATTTCAGCTTTTGATGTAGTGCTTCCAGAAGCGATTCCTTTTAAAGGACAGGTGTTGAACCAAATCGCTGAACATTTCTTGAAAGCTACTCAAGCAATTGTTCCAAACTGGTTATTGGCAGTGCCAGATCCTAATGTAAGTGCTGGTCTCAAATGCGAAGCTTTTCCTGTTGAAATGGTTGTTCGTGGATACTTGGCAGGTCATGCGGCTCGTACATACAAGTCAGGACTTCGTACACTTTGTGGAGTAACATTGCCTGAAGGATTGAAAGAAAATGATAAATTGCCTCAGCCAATTATTACACCAACTACCAAAGCACACGAAGGTCACGACGAAGATATTTCTCGTGAAGATATTCTTGCTAAAGGATTAGTAAGCGAAGAGGATTATATTCAGTTAGAGCAATATACTTTGGCATTGTTTGAAAAAGGTACACAAATGGCTGCCGAACAAGGTTTGATTTTGGTTGATACAAAATATGAATTCGGTAAAATCGACGGTAAAATTGTATTGATTGACGAGATTCACACGCCAGACTCTTCTCGCTATTTTTATGCGGACGGTTATGCCGAAAGACAAGCAAGTGGTGAATCTCAAAAACAACTTTCAAAAGAATTTGTTCGTGAGTGGTTAATCGCTAATAATTTTCAAGGAAAAGAAGGACAAACAGTTCCTGAAATGACTCCAGAGTGGGTAAATCAAATTTCAGAACGTTATATTGAGCTTTTTGAAAAAGTTACAGGTAAAGCTTTCGAAAAATCTGTCTCAGATAATGTCTTAGAACGAGTTGAGAAAAACGTGTTAACTTTCTTGGCGAACAGATAATAGTCGCTAGAAATTTTAAACATTTTAGTAATAAATTGTACTTGAATAAGCTCTTGTTTTGCAGGAGCTTATTTGTAGTTATAAGTACAAATTTTTTTCGTGAAAATTGCTAAATTGCACAGCATTTGTAGGTAAGTCATGTGAAGTGAACGTATTCTTATTAAATACTTATTTCCATGAACTTTGTACCTTCGAGCATACAAACTAGGGGCGAGTCCCTAAAGCATTTTTAATTCCAAAAAAATCTACTGCGATTATATAAAGTAGTAAAAAGATGAATTTTAAGATTGAAAAAAACGAGCAATACGCTCTTATCGAACTTAACGAAACAGCTTTAACTCAAGAAAATCACGCTGATTTCGAAAATATTATCCGTCAACTTTTCCGTGCTGGTTACGGTAATGTTATCGTAAAATTTGATGAAATTGTTGAATTGGATGGTCATGGCGTTTCAGTAATTCGTAAAGGCAATAAAATCTGTTTAAACGAGCTAGGCTTGTTCATCATCGTAACTAAAAATGATGAAATCATTGACCAACTAGATCGTGCCAAAATCGAAGATTTAACCATCATGCCAACTGTTCAAGAGGCAATTGATGCAGTATTCTTGAACGAACTCGAAAACGATTTTCAATCAGAAGATGAAGATGAGTTTGGCGGTGGCGAATACAGCGAGAGCGAAGAAGACTATTAATCAAATTGTATAATACAAAGACTTAAAAGTATTCATCAAAGGGTATTTTTCTGTTTTTCGAACAAAAAAACCTTATTAGACGTTAGTCTGATAAGGTTTTTTTTTATATTGAATCCCCGTTATGTATTAGTGCTGAATATATGAGTTGCGAATTTTAAAGGTAAAATTTTTATTGTCAATATCTGATTCTTTCAATTTATTTAATCTAATGAGATAAAATATTGGTAATCATGAAATTACTCTCCAAATTCAATGCTTCTACTAAAGTTAGTGGGCAAAATAAAATTGAATTAATATGCTATAGGCAATAAGCCATAGGTATTGAGCAAAAATTTCATAGCGAATATTTTTTGCAGAAAGCCCATTGCTGAAAGTCGAAAGCCCTAAATTTAATTTTACCCGCAATAGGTATTATTCTTTATGCCTGACGCCTACAGCTTATAGCCTAGAGCGTAATAAGTTAGTGGGCAAAATAGAATTTAATTTTTGTGCCCAAGGCATTCAGGTATCAGCTTTCGGCGGTGGGCTTTGTAAAAAAGCATGGCTGTGGTTAATAAAAACATTTTAACACTCTGTGCCTTGTGCCTAAACACATAACTTAAATCTAATTCTGCACGATTACTTAAGTAATCGTGCAGAATTAGATTTAATCAATTGGAGATGTAAGATATTGATAATTATAACTTTACATTCACAATTCACAACTCATAATTCGGCACTAATACTTAAGTGCTTTATTACTTAATTATTTTGTTTACCAGTAATTTAAAATTATAACAATTTGAGTTTCCATCTTACTATCCTAGGTACGGGTTCTGCCAACCCAGTAGTAACACGTAATGCAACTTCCCACTTTTTGATGGTGGAGCAAGAAGGGTATCTGTTTGATTGTGGAGAGGCTACCCAAACGCAATTGCTTCGTTTCAAACTCAAGGCCACTCGTATCAAATATATTTTCATTACGCATCTTCATGGAGATCATTTCTTTGGGCTAATTGGTTTATTGTCATTACTTAATATGCATCACAGAGTTGACGATTTATATATCTATGGTCCCAAAGGGCTTGCGGAGATATTGACACTTCAAATGAAGTATTCGGATACACGTCTTAATTTTAAGGTACATTTTGAGGAAACCCGTGCTGAAGAGTCCTACCTCTTGATGGAAAATGACCATGTAAAGGTCACAACAATTCCATTGGTGCATCGGGTAGCATGCTGTGGTTTTTTGATTGAGGAAAAAGAAAAACCACATAAAATTCTAAAAGAGCTATTGCCTGCGAATATTAGTATCGAGCAGATTAAACTCCTCAAAGAAGGACAAGATGTATTAGATGACAATGGTGAAGTGTTGTATTCATGCGACTATTACACTATTAAAGGGCCTGAGCCAGACAGTTATGCTTTTTGTACTGATACAGCGTATCATCCTCCCATATTGCCAATTATAAAGGGAGTAAAATTACTATATCATGAAACTACCTTTTTACATGAATTGGTAGAAAGAGCTAAAGAAACCTGCCATTCTACCGCCTATCAAGCTGGGCAAATAGCAAAAGAGGCCAATGTGAAAAACTTGTTAATTGGGCATTTTTCATCCAGATATAAAGATTTGACTCCATTTATTGACGAAGCTAGACAGGTTTTTGACAAAACTATTCTAGGAGAAGATGGAATGACGATTGACTTTAGAGATTTGACATAACAAAAAAGTAATGGCTTTCGAAATCATTTTTCGAAAGCCATTACTTTTTTGTTTATTTCAGTACACTTATCCAACCTTTAAAATTTTGCCTTGTAAACTTTAAGAGGTAATAATAATCTCCACTCACTATTTCATCAGCAAACCACTCAAATTTTCGGTCATAGGACTGATATACTTGTTGTCCCCAACGGTTAAATACTTGGATATATTCAAATCTGTCAAAACATGAGTTTTCGGGAAGATTCGTAATCGTAAACGAATCATTTTTTCCATCGCCATTGGGCGTAATAACATTCGGTGGGGTAAATGTATAAGCAGTTTCTTTGTTCTTGACTAAAACGGTAACTTTGGTTGTGTCAAAACGCATGGGGCTACACGAGTTATCTTCTGTGACAAAATTGATTACAAAGGTTTTTTCTTTCTCCTGACCTAATAGCTCGCAAGTAAGATTCCACTGAAACGGAGAGGTTAGTGATGCAATACCATTTTTATTGCTCCAACTAATGCCCACACTTCCTAAATTAAAGCCTTGTCCAATGCCATATAGCTGAATGGGATCGCTATCAGGATCTTTTGCATTTACATCAAAAGTTAATGGGATGGCATTTTCTCCGTCCAAAACAACGGTTATATTCTGATCTTTTAGGGTGGTGCTCACATGAGGTTTGTTCGATAGAATAGGGGTAGGCTTGAATGCAATCGTTAAAGTATCACTTTTGCTTCGACTACAATACCTATCAGAGACGATAAAATCGACCAAATAATCAGTCGTTCTAATTTGGTCACAAAGTGGTTTCCATGTAAAAGGTGACTGGACATTGCCAATACCCGAACTTCCATTAAACGTAATACCTGCCTGCGATAACGTAAAACCTCGTCCTACGGCGCGGAGGCTCAAAGAATCTACATCCACGTCTTTCCCAAAAATATTGTAAGACAAAGTAGAGTTAATGGGTGCAGATAACGTTCGACTAATGGCGTCGGTGCTAATAATAGGTTTAGCATTATCTCTTGGTTGACGATATACTTTCACCGTGAGAGTATCACTCAAGGACTGTGGACAGCCATTGTCACTTGTGAATACTTGAAAAACTAGGGGTTTTCCATCAAAACTTTGGGAACATTCATCCAAACATATTTCGGCTTTGAGCGTATCGGCCTTCGATAAGATATTGTAAGCAATTGGAATATTAGCAAAACCTTTATCAGAAAAATTTTGTCCAACTACTTTTAATCGTATTTGAGTATATGGATTAGGATCGGTAAAGTATAGCTCAAAACAGGCGTTTTTTTGTGTATTTGGAATGGTAATAATCTCATCCTTTCCAATCTGGTTCAAACTTCCTTTTAGCTTGGCAAAACTTATGGGAGCATTATTGATAGGACAGTCTACCACCTTCAACTGAAAATCTCTCAGCGCATAGCCTATTCTTTTTCCTGCCCTATATTCTTCAACTCGCACCGAAAAAACAAATAAGCCCAGTTGATTAGCCGTCACAGAGAGTCTTCCAGTTCGGGAGTTTACGCTCAAAGCTGGATTACCCGGAATAGCATTCGTATTAGAGTATCCCGTTGCCCAAGTAACTCTTGGATAATTTGAGCTACCAGTAGGAAATTGTGGGTTAGGAGATTGTACAGAGCTAAATCCAGCAAGTGGACTTACCACACTATACACCAGACTGTCTCCATCTGCATCAGTAGCACTAAAATCAAAGTTAAATGGTCTGTTGATACAAATATAGTCGCCCGATAAGTCTTTAAATTTGGGAGTTGAATTGATAAATTCTTTATTGTCGACAAGAATGGCAGGGAATTCTGTGTAGAAAAGTGAAGAAGTACGGCCCGGATTTTGAATATTTGAGATTACATCATTTCTACAACATCTATCCCATGCTATGTAATACCCCTCAGGATCGTTGAAATTGGCAGATGCAAGCGTCACTAAAGAAGAATATTTGATTAGTCTCGTTCTAACGTTTCCATATTCTGAGCAATCGGGATTGGTATAGGGGATTTGCAAATTTGAAATCAGCGGAACCACAACGTAACCCATCATTACATTATCTTTTTTTCTGAAAAAGCCCAAAGTAACAGTCTGATCTAAGGCTCCGGGTTGACCATTAATCGCATCAAAGTATAAATTTAGAGAGAGTCTGTGAGTGAAACCTTGGTCACTTATACGTTGCAAATCAATATCGCCTCCCACAATATGTGTAGCTCTTGACGTTAAGCATCCCAACAGTAAAAAAACACATAGTAAAGCTTTCTTCATAAGTTGTTGTAGTTTCGAGTTTAGTAAGATAAACTAGGACGAGCAATTGTAATAGTTTAAGAGTTTGTGTAAATTACAAGTAAATTATTTAACACCAGAACATTTCAACTATACGACAGGTTGTGGAAACGAAAGGTTGCCATTACTAAAGTTTTTTTTCTGGTAACTGCTTGTTTTCCTATTTTTTAGCGATTCATTTTTCCCACTTCATCACACACAGTAAGTTACAAAATCCTAACCTTTTATATTGAATAACAGTAGATTTTATTACAGTTTGAAAAAATAGTGATTAGTCTATTTTGAAGATAAAAGATGATTTAATCTATATGTTTTGTAGTCTATTTTTTGCTTCCAAAAGGGCTTAAAAACAGTAGTAAAATGTAGATTTAACGGTATTCTTTGAAAAAAAAGAAGGTTTTTTTTATAAAAGGAGCAATGTTTTGAAAAAAGCCATTTTGTGTTATTTTTTTGTAAAAACATTTAAAATAGGTTTTAATTTTCAGTGTAATTCAGGCAAATACTGCTAAATTGGCATAAATAGGTGTTATAAAATCGGATTTTTGTAAAAATACTTATACGTGCAGGAATTGTATCTAACTAAGAATATTTTTTGCAAAAACTTGATTTTGTTCAATACCGATGATTATTCGGCGAAATGCTATTTTATCCAAATAATTTTTTGTATATCTTTGTAAAAGCGAAATAGAGTGAAGTATATATAGCCATAATCACAAAGAAAGGTCGTTAGATATTTTATGAAATAATTTTGATTTTGTCAATAAACCGTCTAAAATATTTACAACTTTTCAAAAGAAGAAGGATAATAATACCACTATAATAAATAAAGGCTACCTAGAACAGGTTAAATTTTAAACTTAAAAAAACAAACCCCATTACCATGACTAACTTTGATAATCAAGGGTTGTATCGCAAGGAATTCGAACATGATGCTTGTGGTATCGGTTTCGTAGCGAACATGAAAGGTAGAAAGTCACACAAAGTAGTGGCTGATGCAATTCAAATGCTTATTCGCATGGACCACCGTGGAGCTTGTGGCTGCGACCCTAACTCTGGTGACGGTGCTGGTATTTTAGTACAAATTCCTCACGAGTTCTTCCTTGAAGAGTGTACAAAACTTGGCATCGATTTGCCGGCCGCCTTAGATTATGGCGTCGGTATGGTTTTCTTTCCAAAAGATGAAACTACTCGTAATGAGTGTAAGGAAATCATTGCACGAAAGGCTAAAAAGTTAGGTCTGGAAATTTTGGGTTATCGTGTTGTCCCTTGTGACAATTCAGAAATTCAAGGTGCTGAGTCTGGAAACACTGAGCCTCAAATGGAGCAATTGTTCATCAAGCGTCCTGAAGACCAAGATGAATTAACGTTTGAGCGCAAATTGTACGTTTTCCGTCAGTACTCTGCAAGAGTAATTAACGAAACGGTGAAAGCAGTGGAAGGTAAATTCTACTATGCTTCACTTTCGGCTCGCACGATCATTTACAAAGGTATGTTGACTACTATGCAGGTACCTGGTTATTTTGATGATTTGCGCCGTGATGAGTTTACATCTGCTTTGGCAATTGTTCACTCTCGTTTCTCAACAAATACATTCCCAGAATGGCGTTTGGCTCAACCATTCCGCTATATGGGTCACAATGGTGAAATTAACACCGTAAAAGGTAACTCTTCTTGGATGCAAGCGCAGTCTGCATTGTTCCAGTCTGACTTGTTCAGCAAAGAAGAAATGGATATGATTTTGCCAGTTTGTCAATTAGGTCAGTCTGACTCGGCTGTACTTGACAACGCCGTAGAATTATTGACTTTGTCGGGTCGTTCATTGCCTCATGTAATGATGATGCTGATTCCTGAAGCATGGGATGGTAACGAGCATATTGAAGATTACAAACGTGATTTCTACGAATACCACGCTGCTTTGATGGAGCCTTGGGATGGTCCAGCTTCTATCTCTTTCACAGATGGTAAAATCATTGGTGCTACGCTTGACCGTAATGGTTTGCGCCCATCTCGTTTCTGGGTAACTAGCGACGATTTCGTAATCATGGCTTCTGAGGCTGGGGTATTGGATATTGACCAATCTACAGTTGTCAAAAAAGGTCGTTTACAGCCAGGTAAAATGTTCATCGTCGATATGGAACAAGGTCGTATTATTCCTGACGATGAATTGAAAGAAAAAATCTGTAAACAACAACCTTACGGAGAGTGGTTGAAGGCTAACAAAATTAAGGTTGAAGACCTTCCTGCTGCTGGTGCTGAGTACCGTGCTCCATTCGAAAGAGAATTGTTGTTGCGTCAACAAGTATTTGGCTTCACCACCGAAGACCTTCGTGTAGTATTGTCACAGATGGTTGAGACTGGTAAAGAGGCATTAGGCTCAATGGGTGTAGATACCCCATTAGCGATTTTGTCTGACCAAGCGCAACATTTATCATACTATTTCAAACAATTGTTTGCTCAAGTAACCAACCCTCCAATTGACCCTATCCGCGAACGTACGGTAATGTCATTGTTGTCGGATATTGGTGGTTTGAAAAACTTGTTGAAAGAAACGCCTGAACACTGTCGTCAAATCGAAATTCGTCAACCAGTATTAACCAATGCTGAGATTGAGAAAATTCGTTGGATTGATCACAAAAACTTCCATACAAAATCGATTCATACAACTTTCAGAGCTAATGGCGAGAAAGGACAATTGAAGCGTGCTTTGGATAGAATTTGTCAATACGCTGAAGATGCAGTAGATGATGGTTATGCAATTTTGTTGTTGACCGATCGTGGTGTAGATAGCTCACACGCGCCAATTCCTTCTTTATTGGCTACAGCTGCGGTTCATCATCATTTGATTCGTAAAGGAAAACGTGCACAAGTAGGTCTTATCGTTGAGGCTGGTGACGTTTGGGAAACACATCACTTTGCTACCTTGATTGGTTTTGGTGCTTCGGCAGTAAACCCATACATGGCTTTCGAAACTATTCGTGGTATGAAAGACAAAGGTATTTTGCAAGTAGATTATCCTTACGAAAAATTACAACAAAACTACATCAAAGCGGTAAATGGTGAGTTGTTGAAAATCTTCTCTAAAATGGGTATTTCAACACTTCAATCTTACCAAGGTGCTCAAATCTTCGAAATCGTTGGTTTGGCAAAAGAAGTAGTTGATAAATATTTCTCTGGAGCTGTATCTCGTATTGGTGGTATCGATTTGGAAGGTATCCAAAAAGAAGCCCTAATCAAACATACAAATGGATATCCTGAACAACCAGTAGCTAATCCAAAACTAGAAGTAGGTGGTGTGTACCAATGGAAACACCGTGGTGAAGCTCACTTGTTCAACCCAGAAACAATCCACTTATTACAACAGTCTACTAAAACAAACAACTATCAGTTGTTTAAGAAATACTCGAAGATTGTAGATGATCAAACGGAGAAAGCGATGACGCTTCGTGGATTGTTGAAATTCAAAAAAGGTACTCCTGTTCCAATCGAAGAAGTTGAACCAGTTGAAAGTATCTTCAAGCGCTTTGCTACGGGAGCTATGTCATTCGGTTCTATTTCTTACGAAGCTCACACTACTTTGGCTATTGCCATGAACCGTATTGGTGGTAAATCAAATACAGGTGAAGGTGGTGAAGACCCAATCCGTTTTGAGCCAATGGCTAACGGTGACTCTATGAACTCTGCTATCAAGCAGGTTGCTTCGGGGCGTTTTGGTGTAACTGCTCACTATTTGACAAACGCACAAGAGCTACAAATCAAAATGGCTCAAGGCGCTAAGCCAGGTGAAGGTGGTCAGTTGCCAGGTCACAAAGTAGATGATTGGATTGGTAAAACTCGTCACTCAACGCCAGGTGTAGGTTTGATTTCGCCTCCTCCTCACCACGATATTTATTCAATCGAGGACTTAGCACAGTTGATTTTTGACCTTAAAAATGCAAACCGTGCTGCTCGTATCTCAGTTAAATTGGTATCAGAAGCAGGTGTAGGTACAATCGCGGCGGGTGTTGCTAAGGCACATGCTGATCATATCTTGATTGCAGGTCACGATGGAGGTACTGGTGCTTCGCCACTTTCTTCTATCCGTCACGCAGGTTTGCCTTGGGAACTTGGTTTGGCTGAAACACACCAAACATTGGTTCGTAACAAATTGCGTGGTCGTGTGACTGTACAAACGGATGGTCAAATCAAAACAGGTCGTGACCTTGCCATCGCAGCCCTATTAGGTGCTGAAGAATTTGGTGTAGCAACAGCTGCATTGGTTACAGCAGGTTGTATCATGATGCGTAAGTGTCACTTGAATACTTGCCCAGTTGGGGTTGCAACTCAAGACCCACGCTTGCGTGCAATGTACACTGGTAACCCAGATCACGTAGTAAACTTGTTCTATTTCTTGGCACAGGAGCTTCGTGAATTAATGGCTGAACTTGGTTTCCGTACCGTTAATGAAATGGTTGGTCAAGTGGATCGCCTAGAAATGAAAGAAAATATCCAACACTGGAAATACAAACATTTAGATCTTTCTCCAATCTTGTTCAAACAGCCAATGTCATTAGATGTTGCATTATACAAACAAGAAGAACAAGATCATGGTTTGGATGTACAAGTTGACTGGGATTTGTTAAAAGCTGCGAAACCAGCTATTGACAACCAAGAAAAAGTATATGGTGAATTTGAAGTAATCAACGTAAACCGTACGATTGGTACCATGCTTTCTAACGAAATTACGAAAGTATACGGTGCAAAAGGTTTACCAAATGATACAATCCACTTCAAGTTTACAGGTACAGCTGGACAATCGTTTGGAGCATTCTCTGTCAATGGTATTACATTTGAACTAGAAGGTGATGCTAACGATTACATCGGAAAAGGTCTTTGTGGAGCTAAATTGATTGTTTATCCAAACAAAAAAGCGCCATTCAATCCTTCTGAAAACTCAGTAGTAGGTAACGTATCATTCTACGGTGCAACTTCGGGTGAGGCTTATTTACGTGGTATGGCTGGTGAGCGTTTTTGCGTACGTAACTCGGGTGCTAAAGTAGTAGTAGAAGGTATCGGTGACCACGGTTGCGAATATATGACTGGTGGATTGGTCGTGATTTTGGGCGATACTGGTCGTAACTTCGGAGCAGGTATGTCGGGTGGTGTAGCGTATGTGCTGAATGCTAAAGGAGATTTTGCTTCTAAAGTAAACCCTGAAATGGTAGCTATCGAGGAGTTGACCCAAGAAGATGAGTCAATCTTGAAACTATATGTTGAGCAACATTTGCAATATACTAACTCAGATGTAGCTAAGGGAATCTTAGACAACTGGTCTGAATCACTTGCGCAATTTGTTAAAGTAATGCCACAAGACTTCAAAAAAGCACTTGCTTCTCGTAACGTTACAGTTGCAGAGGTTCTTGAAAATAAAGATGTGGTTTACAAGGACATCCAAGTTGAAATTGCTCACTAATCCATTTTGAAAGTCTGAATCTATTCATGCAATATTTTCAGACTTTTAAATCCTAAAATTTTCAAATTAAGACAATGGGAAAACCAACCGGATTTTTAGAGGTAACAAGAGAAACTCCAAAGAAAAGACCAGTCGCTGAACGTGTTGGCGATTACAAAGAAATAGATATTGATTTTACAACAGATAAAGTAACAGCACAAGCGAGTCGTTGTATGGACTGTGGCGTTCCTTTCTGTCATAATGGTTGTCCACTAGGCAACATTATCCCAGAGTTTAACGATGCAGTATTTGACCAAAACTGGGCTTATGCATACGAAATTTTATCTTCAACCAACAACTTCCCTGAGTTTACAGGTCGTATTTGTCCTGCGCCATGTGAAGCTGCTTGTGTATTAGGTATCAATAAGCCTCCAGTAACAATCGAGTATATCGAGAAATCGATTATCGAATACGCTTTTGGAAATGGCTTAGTAAAACCAAATGTACCAACCAAAAGAACTGGCAAGAAAGTAGCAGTAATTGGTTCTGGCCCTGCTGGTTTGGCTTCTGCTGCACAATTAAACAAAGCTGGTCACTCAGTTACAGTATTTGAACGTGCTGACGAAGCAGGCGGTTTGTTGCGCTACGGTATTCCAGATTTCAAATTAGAGAAATGGGTAGTTCAGCGTCGTGTTGAGGTAATGAAAGAAGAAGGTATAGTTTTCAAAACTTCAACAAATATAGGTGTTGACATCAAAGGTGAAGAGTTGTTGGAAGACTTCGACTTGATTATGTTGGCAGGTGGTTCAACAGTTCCGAGAATGTTGCCTATCCCGGGTTCTGACTTGAAAGGAATTTACCCAGCGATGGAATTTTTGTCACAACAAAACAAGCGTGTAGCTGGTATTGATCGTCAATTTGATCACCGTGGTGCTACTTATGCAAATGGTGAATTGTTGGCTACAGACAAAAATGTTGTGGTGATTGGTGGTGGTGACACAGGTTCTGACTGTGTTGGTACTTCAAATCGTCATAAAGCAAAATCTGTTACTCAAGTAGAGGTAATGCCAATGCCTCCTGCAGAACGTGCTTCTCAAACTCCATGGCCTAACTGGCCGATGATGTTGCGTACTTCTACATCTCATGAAGAAGGAGCTGATCGTCAATGGTCTATCGCCGTGAAAGAATATGTAGGTGATGAAAATGGTAATTTGAAAGGTATTAAAATCGCGGATATTGCTATGGAGGTTGTTGACGGCAAAGCTCAACAAGTTCATACAAATGAGCGTGAAATTCCTTGCGAATTAGCCCTTATCGCTGCTGGTTTCTTACATCCACAACGTGAAGGCCTTTTGTCTCAATTAGAAGAAAAAGGACTTGAGTTTGACGAAAGAGGAAATGTAAAAGCTAACAATTACAAGACATCTGTAGATAAAGTATTTGCAGCAGGGGATATGCGTCGTGGACAATCATTGGTAGTTTGGGCTATCTCTGAAGGTCGTGAAGCTGCTCGTCAAGCAGATATTTATCTTCAAGGTTCTTCAATTCTTGAAGCTAAAGCGGTGTCTACATTCTCTGTAGTGTAGTGATTCATCTCTGATTGAGTGAATTGTGAATGAGTGATTATCTTTTAAAGATGAGTCACTCAGCATATAGTAGGAGTTATCCTGAGGGATTACTCTCCAAATTTTTATCAAAAAAGCGGTCGGAAATTGTTTTTCGACCGCTTTTTTGATATTATCATGCTGGATAACTTATCGTTAGGCGTAACAATTTACATCTCTACTTGTGAAAGGTAAATTTTAAAAATAATCACTCATTCACTCAATCTCAATTCACCCAATTAATGCTGACACACGCTTGATAATTGGCTTCAAACGTGTGTTTTATCATTGAAATCTCAGTAATCAATATCAATAGCCTCGGGAGAAAATGTGGAAGTATATCCTCTAATAGGAGCGACATTTCCATTATCTCCAAAACCAAAAACAAGAATTTTCTTATTAGCCTTTTCTGCTACATAGATAAACCCTTTTATACTACGATCATCAATGGCAATATCTACAGGATTTCCTAAGCCAGTATTTGAGCCAAAAATGGCTCTATTAGCGAGGATTGAGCTGTTATTGGTAATCTTTGAGACTTTATCTATAATATAAATTCCTCCATCTTTATCAAAATTTGTCCCAGAAGCATTTCCAATTTCTGTTACAAACAGCATATCTCTTTGTGATGAATAAGCAATGCCATGTAATCGCGCTGTTGCTCCATTGATTTTATATCCATTTATAAAAAATCTAAGACTGGCAGCAACTTTTCCTGCCTCTATGCCAGAAGGATTGTTATAAATTTCTACTCGAAGCGCATTTTTATCCATCACAACAAATAGTCGATTGTTCTTTTTGTCGTACGTAATTCCCCATGGCTCGCCACTTAGTTTAAGTTTTTTCCCCACATACTTTCCATTTAAGGTCGAAACTTTTTCATAGACTCTAATTGTACTGTCGGTATTGTTTGCTACGAATAATGCGTCATTTGTCTCATCATAGGCGATTTCTCTTCCACTAGATAGGGTAGAGTCGATAATGATATTATTAGGTAAAGACGCCTCAAATACAGAAGAGGCATTGTTGTAAAGCCTAATACTTTTTTGTGCTCTACTTATTTGAAACAAAAAGTTTTTACTTGCAACAAATAAAACTCCATTACCATCTTGCGCGCCATTGTTTAGTTCAACCTTAGGAACTAATATAGTAGAGTCTGCTGGTTTGAAAATTTGCAAGTTTTTGGCATTAATCGTCGTTTCAGCATTAGAAACAAAAAGGGTCGAAACTTTAAAAATTTCTAACGGCTCGGCATCAGAATTTTTAAAACAGGCGCTCAAAAACAGGATACCCCAGAAGCTACAAAGTGTGAATAGTAGAAATGATTTTTTCATATTGTAGGCAATTCAAAGTTTTTGTGGATTATATTTTCAGATATACGTAGATGATGAACTTTTAGATTGAAATATTAAATCTTAGATAAATCTGAAAATGCGTCTAAAATCAAGTAGAAGTGGTTTTTGGATAAAAAAACTTTCAAAAAAAGTGCCTTTGTAATGGTTGTTTTAAGTAATTGTTAATCAGAATTGTATGGTATATGTTGTGAAAAACTTTCAAGAAAATGCATTTTTTTTTCATTTCCGACTTGCATCTTAATCAAAAAAAGCCGTACCTTTGCATCACCTAAACACAAGGGAGGTATCTAACGAGATACTTTAAGTGTTAAGGAGAGATGCCTGAGAGGCCGAAAGGAACAGTTTGCTAAACTGTCGTACTGGTAACGGTACCGAGGGTTCGAATCCCTCTCTCTCCGCCACTTTTAAAGTGGAATGGCCAAAAGTTCGGGATGTAGCGTAGTCCGGTATCGCGCCTGCTTTGGGAGCAGGAGGTCGTAGGTTCGAATCCTGCCATCCCGACCATAATTTAGGATTTTGAAGATTGACATAAGTGAATTTTCAGTTCCGTCTGGAATCAGAATCCTTTTTTATTCCGGTTCCGTAGCTCAGCTGGATAGAGCAACTGCCTTCTAAGCAGTAGGTCTCAGGTTCGAATCCTGACGGAATCACACCTGAGAATAAGATACACAGTAGAGTGAATCTTTTACAAAATACTTTTCTAGTTAATGTTAATTAATATAGGAAATTCGGGATGTAGCGTAGTCCGGTATCGCGCCTGCTTTGGGAGCAGGAGGTCGTAGGTTCGAATCCTGCCATCCCGACAAAGCCTAACTCATTGAGTTAGGCTTTTTTGTTTTGTAACAGTTCCCGAACTTTACTTGTAACAAAAGAAGCCAACACAAAAAAGCCTTTCCTTGTATCAAGGAAAGGCTTTTTTGTGAGAAATAGTATCTAAAATTAAGCTAATTCAGCTGATTTAAGACCAAGTACATCATTTGTCCAATGATTGATTTGATTAAACAACTCATCATTGCTAATCAAAGATTGTCCAAATGAAGGAATCATTGCTTTTAATTTACTTTGCCATTCTTCTGTATTGTATTCCTCTTTAAAGCAGCGCTCTAATAATTTCAACATAATGTCAACCGCCGTAGAAGCTCCAGGAGAAGCTCCTAGTAAGGCAGCAATTGAACCGTCAGAAGCTGCAACAATTTCGGTACCAAATTCAAGCACACCACCTTTTACTGGGTCTTTCTTAATTACCTGTACGCGTTGTCCGGCTACAAGCAATTCCCAATCTTCCATGCGTGCATTCGGGAAGTATTCTTTCAACGCCTCCAAACGGTCTTCTGGTGATTGTCTTACTTGCTCAATCAAATATTTCGTAAGGTCGATGTTCTGCAAACCTGCTTGCATCATTGGTACGATGTTGCTCAATTTGATAGAAGAAGGTAAGTCTAATAAAGAACCTTCTTTTAAGAAACGAGTCGTGAACCCTGCATACGGACCAAAAAGAAGTTCCTTCTGACCATCAATCATACGAGAGTCTAAGTGTGGAACTGACATCGGTGGAGCACCTACTGCAGCCTTACCGTATACTTTTGCGTTGTGACGTTCTACAACTTCAGGATTGTTGCATTTTAACCATTGTCCACTTACAGGGAAACCTCCAAAACCTTTACCTTCTTCAATTTTAGATTTCTCCAATAATGGCAATGCACCGCCTCCAGCACCAACAAATACAAAACTTGTGTAGATTTTCTTTTTATTACGCTTTTTGGTAGCAAGGTTATCTAAGGTAATACACCAGTTTCCGTCTTCTAGTTGTTCCAAATCGGTTACTTCATGCTTCAAACGGATTTTAACACCATCCATGTTTTTGAGGTGATCAAACAACATACGTGTTAAGTTGCCGAAGTTAACATCAGTTCCTGCATCGGTGTAAGTAGCTGCTACGGGTTGATTTGCATCACGACCTTCCATCACCAAGGGAATCCAATTTTTAATTTCTTCTGGATTCTCAGTATACAACATATCTTTGAAAACGTGATATTGAGTCAATAAATCAAAACGCTTACGAAGATAGCTTACGTTTTTTTCACCATGAACGAAACTCATGTGAGGTACAGATTGAATAAAGTCCTCAGGTGAAAGGATATTTTTTTCGACTAGATATGCCCAGAATTGGCGTGAAAGTTGGAATGAATCATAAATTTTTAAAGCCTTAGACCCATCAACACTACCATCTGGTTTTTCAGGAGTATAGTTCAGCTCACATAATGCAGCATGACCTGTACCTGCGTTGTTCCAAGCTTCCGAACTTTCTCCTGCAATCAAATCAAGACGTTCGAAAATAGTAATTTTTAAATCAGGTTGAAGCTCTTTTAACAACACCCCGAGCGTCGCACTCATAACGCCTGCCCCAATCAAAACAACATCTGAATAGTTGGCAGCACTCTTTAATTTTTTACGCATTTCTCACAAAAAAATTATCTCGTTAGTTATATTATACTTATTCGAATAGGTAACAAAAAATAATCTTAAAATTGCACAATTCCTTTCAAATAATAATTACTTTCTTGTTCTCTTTATATTTTTTCTTTATAATAGTATATTAAATTGTGCCTCAAATTTCAATTTTAAAGGCTTTTCAATTATTTAACATAAAAAGGACATAAACGGTGCATATTTACTCAAAAAAATAAAATATGATTTTTTGAAGATTTTATTTACTGCTTGTATTTCTAAAAATGTATTGATATCCAGTGTATTAAGTAACTACTAATTGTAGCAAAGTGTTTGGAAAAATTGATGTATTTACAGCTATTTTTATTTAGCAGCGACTCTATTTAAAGAATATATTATGGGAAATAGCATGAATTTTCGATGTTTTTACTCTCTATTCAACTAATTGTATTTTTACAAGATTAACGATTGTATAAAATCAAGTGCGTTGTAAGAGTGCTACAAGTAGTTTTACTTATATTAACATCTGGTAATTAATGAGTATATTCATTATGAAAAATATCTGCGGTTTTTCGCAAAATAGCTTGTGAAAAAAACTATTATTGTATCTCTCTATTCTCTCATCAAAAACCTTTAAAAGAATCCAACTTACTATGAAAAAAGTATATCAAGCTGAGGTGCTATTAGAATCGAGCTGTAGATTGGGAGAGGGACCAGTATGGTGTTCGTCAACCAATGCGATTTATTGGGTTGATATTGAGGGTCGAACGATTAATTGGTATTTATTGGATTCTCAGGTACATCATTTTAGTGCTATTTCCAAACGTATTGGCATGGTTGCCTTGACCGAATCACCCTATAAGTTGCTTTTGGGCTTGCAGGGTAGCTTATGCTGGTATGATGTCAAAACTGGAGCATTAGAGCTATGGAAGCCTATGGAGGCGCATTTGACCTATAATAGATGTAATGATGGACAAATAGATCTAAAAGGGCGACTCTGGGTAGGAACTATGCAGATAGAAAATCAGCGGAATGAAGGAAATCTATATTGTATTTCCACAGCTGGAGAGCAAATACATTTGTTGTCGAAATTAGGTATCTCCAACGGAATGGCTTGGAGCTCGGATGGAGCATTTTTTTTCTTTATAGATTCACTTAAAAGAAATATTCGAAGATTTGTCATAAATGAAGAGGGAGCTTTGGTTCTAACCAAAGAAAAAATAATCTATCAATCTAAAAATCGTGGTGAACTACCTGATGGAATGTGTATGGACGCTGAGGGGAATTTGTGGGTAGCCTTTTGGGGTGGTTTTAGGGTAGCTTGTATTAATACCAAAACAGGGGAGGAGCTGGCCGAAATAAAGCTTCCTGTTCCTAATGTAACATCGTGCAATTGGATAGGACCAGATTTTAGTGAATTGGTGATTACAACTGCGAGAGAAGGTTTGGATGAGCACGAATTATTGACCTATCCAATGAGTGGGCATGTATTTAGGTGCAAAGTAGATGTGAAGGGAATAGAAGCTCGTCGGTTTGCGATATAAAAAATAAGGCTAGTCAGTTTTGACTAGCCTTAATACTTTTATTTCAATGGTGGAATTCTAAGCAATTGACCCGGATAAATCAAATTAGGATCTTTCAACATCGGTTTGTTTGCTTCGAAAATCACAGGATATTTCATCATGTCACCGTAATAGTGTTGAGCAATTTTTGATAATGAATCACCTTTTACTACTTCGTGATACTGTGCTTCTTCTTCTGGTTCGTCTACTGTAAGTTGGTTATCCACCACTTTTACTCCTTCAACGTTACCTACTGCTAATGCAATTTTCTCTGCATCTTCTTGTTTGGCAACTTCTCCAATGATTGAAACAGTGTCGCCATTGGTGCGGATAGTTAATGAATTGTAGGCTAGACCTAATTGTTTTACGTGTGCTAAAAGAGCACTAGCTCTTAGAGGTTCTACTTCGGCAGCTTTTGCTGGCTCTACTTGAGTGTGGTTTCCGAAAATTTTTTCACCAACACCCTTAAAGAAAGACATAAGTCCCATAGCGGTATAAGTTTGATTTAAGTTTAAATTAATCTACCTCTAAACGTTGAACAGGGCAAGAAGTCACAATTTTGTGAAATAAAATAATTCAACGTCTTTAGGGCGCCTAAAAATACAAAAAAGGGCTTCCGAAACAAATCAGAAGCCCTTTAATTATGTAATAAATTTTAATTATTTTTTCGCTGAATCAATATCTTTTAGTAATGTTTCCACAGCTACTTTTAATTGGTTGTCTGTACCTTTTGAAATCCACTCTGGTTCGTTTTCTACAATAACATCTGGAACTGCTGGTCCGAGTTCTTGGTTTTTGTCTGTAGTTTTAGTGTACCATCCACGACCAGGAAGACGAACAAATGAGCCATCCATCAATGATTTACCACCTGTTGAAATTACAGAACCATTTGTTGGTAAACCTACTAACTTACCGATGCCTAATGATTTATAAGCATGTGAGAAAATTTCAGCATTCGAATAGCTTCCTTCGTTACATAATGCAATTGACGGTTTTGTCCAAGCTGCATAAACCAAACGCTCTCCAATTGGATAATAGTCGCGGAACTTCAACTTGTCTTTTTCCAAATTTTCACTAGCGCCTCTTGGAATAGTGTAGGCATGTTGCTTATAGTTCAAAATAGTCATTAAGTAATCGGTTGTAGAACCACCACCATTGTAGCGTACATCTATCACGATACCATCTTTGCCATATCCTGCTGCTGTAAACTCACGCTCTACCACTTCAAAGCTAGGGAAGTCCATACTCTTGATGTGGATATATCCCAAACGACCGTTAGAGAATTTTTCTACTAACTTCTTACGATTTTCTACCCATTCATCATAAAGATTACTACTAATGCTATTAGTTAGACGTACAACCACCTCACGAGTTTTACCTGTTGCATCATTTACAGAGACGATAACTTTTTCATTTGCCAAACCATTCAATAGTTCATAAAAGTTGTCAGATTGCCCAACAGCTTGTCCGTTGATAGCTACAATCGTTTCACCTTCATTGATGATACTTTTTGATTTGGTCACAGGAGTTTCTGGCACAACGTGTGACACTTTCATTCCATTTGCGGTAGGAGTCAATTCGGTTCCTAATAAACCTGTTATTTCTCTTTGAGTTTCGGCACGTTCAGGCGCCGTTAAGCCCATGTGACTAGAATTTAGTTCGCCTAAAAGTAAGTTGAACATATCTCTAAAATCACTTGAGGTACTAGCATTAATACAACGCTCTTTGTATTTATCGTGCAATTTCGCCCAGTTATTTCCGTGGAATTGTGGGTCGTAAAAACCATCACGGATTGTACGCCAAGCCTCTTCAAATACTTGAGTGCGCTCGCCAGTATAGTCTACTTTCATTTTGGCACTTACTGGCAACGATTCAGGCAGACCAGCTTTGGTATCGATACGAGCTAAGCCTCCGCCACCAAAACCGCCCATACGGCTGTAGTAAATGTATTTTCCTTCTTTATCCAAATACAAACCTCCAGGGTTACTACCACCTTTGGTGATTTCTTTTAAATCTTTACCATCCCATTTGATGCTATATAGATCTCGACCTTTTGCCGAGCTACTATTGGTTACATAATAGAATGTTTCTCCGTCTTTAGAGATAACAAAATCAGATTCAGAACCTGGGAAGTTGGTCACCTGAACTACACGGTTGTGAATACCATCGAAGTCGATAACGATTGGCTTAACACCTTTTTCTTTTTTATCTGACTTGCCAGCTGCACCTTCAGCAGGAGATGAATCTTTTTCTTGCCAGTCTTGCGCTTCTTTTTCCCAATCTTCTTTTTTCAACCAAACAAACCATACGTCTGCACTACGACCAGAACTACGTTCTGAAACAAAACCCAATTTTGAACCATCACCACTCCAGAAAGGACGTGAATCACGGCGTGGGTGCATGGTTACATTTACCGCTTTACCTGTATTATCAGAAGCTTTGATGAAAATTTCTTGGTTATAATACAAGTCGGTTAAGCTATATGCCAAATACTTATTGTCTGGACTCCAAGCGATGTCATTAGGTGATGCCCAGCTATCATTGATAACCTTTTCATTAGTCAATTTTCCATCTGCGCTAATATCAGCCACGACAAATTTGCCTCTACCACGCACATAGGCAATTTTTTTACCGTCATTTGAAACTACCAGATTTGACTCGTCGTCTGGGGTAGTAGTCAATTGTGTAATTTTATGCTTTAAAGTTTTGAAGATGTTCTTTTCTGAAGCATCTGCTGACTGTACCATGAACATTTCGAAGTTGCCGCCAGTACGGTCACTTGTGAAAAGTAGAGTAGAGTCATTTAACCAAGCTGGTTCTACATCACGAAAAGCGTGTGAAGAAACGTTGATACTACGAGCTTTTTCTTTATCAGCTTCTTTGACGAAAATTTCACCACGGATGCCGTAAGCTAATAATTTACCATTGGGAGATACCTTAAAATCTTCGATACCAGAAGTAAATGTTTTGCTTTCTGAAGCATCAAATCTATCGTCTGCATTGATAGTAACATTGATTTTTTGGATAGAACCATTTGCCACTTTGTAAGTGTAAAGATTCATATCTTGTTCAAAAACAATGGTATTGCCATCTGTAGAGATATTGATATGACGAATAGATTCATCCTTGAAGTTGGTCAACTTTTTAGGAGTTCCTTCTGCTTTACCATCATTTGAAATTTTCAATTGGTAAAGGTTATATGCTCCATCATTACTGCTCAAGAAATAAAGCGTATTGTTTTTACTCCATTGAGGCATAACGTCGTTGGTAGCGAATAAAGGAAGTTTATTATAGCTTTTTGATTTTGTGTCAAAAATCCAAATTTCACGATTAGAACTACCAGTGTATGCTTGACGAGCTACAGGGTTGATATCGCCACGAACTAAAGCCACAAAACGTCCGTCGGGTGAAACAGTCGGCTCGAAACCAAGGACATCTAACATTCTTGATTCGGTTCCTCCTTTTGGAGAAATAGAATACACTTCAGAAGGACGTTCGATTTGACGGAATTCGCGAGAAGTTGAAAATAGAATTTTGTCTGCTTGCGTCCAACTAGCGATATTATCTTGGCTTGAGTGGAACGTCAAACGTTTTGGCATTCCGCCAGTAGTAGGCATGATAAAAATATCGTTATTGCCAAATCTTGCACCAGAGAAAGCAATTTGTTTTCCATCTGGACTAAAGGTTGGATTACTCTCATAAGCCTCATGAATTGTCAAGCGCGTAGCTTGACCACCAGTGCTTGGTACTGTCCAAATATCGCCTTGGTAGGAGAATGCTACCACAGAGCCATCATTGTTGATACTCGGATGACGCAAAAGCAGTGGTTGTTGCGCTTGTGTCGCCGATGCTCCTAATAATGAAAAAAGTAATAGGAAGGTCTTTTTCATAAATTACACAAAAGGTTTGTTGAATTTTGTATCTAAATAAGTAATATTTAGCCTAAAATATAAATAATTGAGTAACTATTCGCCCAATGGGCTGATTGTAGAGACATATTACTACGGATGTAAACAATTAGATATAGATACGCTTAAAAACAATACGCACTCGAAAATTGATTTTCGAGTGCGTTGAATTTGCTATCCATTTTGCTTTTCGTAAGCTAAAAACAGCTCTTGCAAGTGCTTTGTGACTGACCCCGTTTGTCCATTATTAAAAACCACTTCATCGGTTTGAGCAATAGGAACAATACGTTTGGTACTTCCTGTGGTAAATACCTCGTCTGCTTGTAGATATTCTTCAAAACTAATATCTCTTTCTTCTACCTTATAATATTGAGAGGCTAACTTGATGACATGCTTTCTCGTAACGCCAAACAATGCTCCATCTTTGGGTGTGGCAATGGTGTTATTTTTGACAATAAATATATTACTTCTCGAAGACTCCGAAATAATCCCATCGCGATGATAGAGGACATCGTCTGCTTGTTGAGTACGGAGTTGAGGTTGAATTCTGATAGGAACGATATAGTTGAGGGTTTTAATCTCAGGTATTTCACGCTTGTATTCCAAACTCAAGAGCTTCATGCCTTTATCAGGATTCTTGAACTCAAAAGACTTAGCTGTAACGATAAGATTGGAGGTTTCGGCAGGAAGATAGCCATCCGAAGAAAAACCACCTGTTAGTATCATTTTGATACCCAATAAAGGAAGTGGGTGACGTTGAATACTTTCTAAAATAATAGCTCGAAGTTGGTCACGAGTGGCAGGAATGGGAAGCCCCATCAAACGAGCCGAGTTTTCAAAACGATCTAGGTGATCTTCTAGGAAAATAGCTTTACCGTCAATAGCTCTAAAAAAATCAAAAATTCCATATCCACGTACCAATCCTAAGTCAGAAACATGAATTTTGGCATCTTCAGCCTTTACGAAGGCATTATTCAAATAAATAAACTCTTGCATGAATTGGGTGATTATTATTACTCTTCTATTTTTCTTACTGAGACCTCTGCCTTAAATACAGATTGGGCGCTGCCTCTAAATGTACCATGAATTGGCGAAATCAGATTGGGCATTGCAGAAGTAGCTAAAGGAATATGACGTCCCGAAACCAAACAGTTTTGTGTAGGGTCGTAGCCTCTCCAGCCACCACCAGGCAAATATACATTGACCCAAGCATGAAGATACTGAGGTTGATTGGGGTCACTAAAGTAATAGCCACTCACAAATTTAGAAGCAATACCTAGTGCCCTACACATCGCCATAAACAACACCGAATAGTCGCGACAAGAACCTCTACGCTCCAATAAGGTTTTTTCGGGTGAATAGGCATCACCTTCTTCACGAATTTCGTAGGCAAAAGAGTGAATAAACTTATTGAGTTCAGAAAGAAAACTGCTAGTATCCCAGTTAACACTTGCCGCAATTTGTCGGGCAGTTTGGTCTACATAGGTAGTTACCCCTTTTCGATTTAGGTATGATTGTAAGGAATCATTCAAATCGTTGGCATATTTTATGGGTAGTCTGCTAGATTCAAATGGATGATATATAAATGAATACGGATTAAACTCGGTAACTTCAATGATAGACTCGGCCTTGATGCTCAGATGTCGGGTGCTATTATTGAAGAATACAATATGTTGAATATTGTCAGCCGAATCGACATTCTTTGAAATAAAGTCGGGTGTTGGTGAAATTTGTAAGGAATATTGGTCAACCTTGAGATAGGGCCCTTGCTTGGGATGCAGATATAAATAATGTGGTTCGAGTCGAACATCATTACTATAATCGTACAGCAAAGTGTGGGTAATCGCTAGTTTCATAAGATTGTTTGATGAAATGAATCAATAATAATTTAGTGGGCTTATTTAGCAAGAAAAGAGTAAAATACAAGAAAGTACAGATTCAAGTATTTTACTCTTTTTCAACATTTGTTCTATGAAATGGTTTTAGAGCATGTTTAAATTTTATAAGTCAGTCATTAAAATGAAAAATTTTGTATTTATCTCTATGAAATCCTACTGTTTGAGCCGAAGGCGAGTTTAGGATTTCTTGACTTTCTTTTGCGGCCGCCGCGCGGTTACTTTTCTTGTGTCAAGACAAGAAAAGTAAGGAGTTGAGAAGAGAAATTTTGTTTTTTCAACAAATGCTAAATAAAATTTTTAAATATACTCTTACTGTTCTTGCGAAATCAAGGATTTATCCATGATATTTTGAACCCAACTGTCGTTTAGGCTATTCATCGATTCTTTCAACAAGCCTGTCCATTGCTTACTGATACTTTCCATTTCTTCTTTCTCAAGACGATGTTCGATTAAATGGAAACTATTTTTTTGATATACAATTACATCAATCGGATAATCTACATCTGTTGCACTCACCTGAGTAGCATCAAACGACAGGAAGCCTAATTTGATAGCATCTTCCAAAGACGTTTCGTAAGTAAGTCCACGGTTCAATAACGGTTTACCATAATTGGAGTTACCGATGATTTGAAAGCGAAGTCCTTCATTGATTTCAATCCAGTTTCCTTCAGGAAAGACCAAAAACAATTTATGCTCATCATCTTTAGACATTTGTCCACCGATGATTGAGTGAAGATTGAAGTTATAACCTTCCGATTTCAACATTTCTTTATCTTCTTTGGCTACTTTTCGCAACATATCTCCGAAAGCATTAACAGCTTCGAACATATAGTCGAAAGTTACACCCTGTTCTTCGGTCATTCTATTAAAATAGGTAATAGATTTGTCACGTACCGAACGCAGACCCGCTGTCATGATGAACAAAGAGTGTTTCCCAACCTCATGTACTGATACCTTTTTGTTTGAGTACATTTCTGTTCCCGCAGTGATTCTTGTATCAGCAATTGCCACTAGTCCGCCTCGGACCTTAATTCCTAAACAGTATGTCATTTGATTTGTAGTGATAAACATTGTTACAACTTTCTGTAACGAATGTTTTGTGGTTAAATATGTCTCAAGTTTTCCTCAAAAGCCTTTGAATGGGTATCTTAAAAACAATGAATTGTGGATACAGAATGAAGAGATTAAGTTTTGATAATGAGTCAGATAACTATGTCAAAAGATTCTGGTATTAATAATTCTATGATTTTATTTATGAGTGCAAATTACAAAATGTATCTCCTATATCTTTCTGTTGCTTTTTAGTAGACAAGAAGATATTTGGTTGATTTACAGATGCATAATGAGAAGCCATTCCCTTAAAAGCATGACAAAGATAAAAAAACTTGAGACTAAGCACTAATACTCGGATGTATTATTCGCTTACAACGGGTTTTAAGTCGAAGTAGGTTTCGAAAATCGCGCGACCAACACCATTGTTTTTGGTCTGGAATTCGTCTAAGTATTGATGTAAACCTATTTCAAAAATATCTTCAATTTCTGTAAATTCTACTTCAGAACGCAAACGACTAATAGCTTTTTCGGCTTCGTTAGAATAACCATTTGTTACTGATGTTCCCGAAATTTCGTACAAAGACAATTCTGCCTGACGTAAACAATGCATCACAGAACGAGGGAATCGCTTATCTAACAACAAAAATTCAACGATTTTGGTAGGGTTCATCACTGGGTATTGCTGACGGAACATATTATAGGCGCTCACCGAACGTAGTACCGCTGACCATAACATCAAGTCAAGAGGCGAACCGATCGACTCGATACTTGGCAATAAGGTAAAATATTTTACGTCCAAAAAGCGAGTAGTTTTATCAGTACGTTCAATCAATCTACCTAAGCGACCAAAATGCCAGCCTTCGCCACGTGTAATGGTGGAGTCTACGATTCCGTAAAACAATTGACTACCTGTTTTGATATTTTCCAAAAAGCCTTGATACTGCGATAACTCCCAAGATTTACTTTCGTGCGTAGCATTTTTGACAGTCCAATAAATCTGGTTGACATATTCCCACATTTCCTTTGAAATACTCTCGCGAATAGTACGAGCATTTTCGCGGGCATTTAGCAAGCATGAAAGAATAGAGTTCGGGTTGCGAACATCAAATGTCATGAAATAAAGGATATTTTCACGCGTAGGTTCGTCGTAATGCTCCCTAAAAATAAAGTGGTCGGCAGTAGCAATGATTAAAGGTTCCCATTGTTCAGGTACATTGGGAGGCAAGTCAAGCGCCAAGTTGAAGTTTACAGAAATAAAACGAGCATAATTGTCGGCACGCTCAATGTAGCGATTCATCCAATAGATAGAATTAGCAACTCGACTTAGCATAAGTTTCTAGGATTAAGTTGGAAAATTGTTTTTGATTAAAAGCTCATGGAACCTTTAAGTATAAATGCTTAATTATTTTATGAGTTATTGAATCACCCAAATAAAATTAAGTTATTTTTGCAAAAAACCAATGTTTGTAAAATAAAAAACTGTGAAATGCCGAATAAATAAATTTTAATTTGGACATACTAGATAATAATTTAGATTATTTGGTTGTTTGAAACATTTCACGAAATTTTTGCAGTAATTTTTTACTGATTTACTTGATTAATATTCTGAAATTTTACGTAATTGCGAAAGAATATTAATGGATGCTTAATATTTGCTTTAATATAACCTTTTCTAAATTATATGATAAACACTTTACCAACTACTCAATTAACCCCAAATAAGTACAAATTCATATTGTATTCCAGATTGGGAGCTTTGTTTCTACTCAACTGTACAGTGGTGTATATATTCGGTCATTAAACTTTTGGCAAGTTAACTTTTATCTTTCTCAATTCTTATCTCTAATATAATCGAATTCCGTTTTTCGATTCCTATTCATTGATTTTCATCAATGGCTTTAAGTGCTATTTTTCGACTCTAGCTTTGGGCTAGGTGATTTTCTTGTTGAAAAAATTGAATAATCGAGCTTCAAATTTTGAAGCTATGAGGTTTCTATTTTTAATTTTTCATCATTGAATACACCAATCTGCCATGTTGTTACCCAACGCTACCGAGTAATCTGGAATCATTTATCATTCATACTATAATCTTAACTAAATTAATTATTAACATGACTAAAAGACTCTTTACTCTTTTGTTTGTAATGCTGTTAACAAATGCTGTAATGGCTCAGTTCAGCGTGAAAGGTATCGTAAAGGATGCCAAAACTAATGCTCCAATGCAGGGTGTAACAGTATCGGTAGTGGGCAAAGCTATTGGAACAACTACAAGTTCGGGTGGTGAATATGTGCTTAAACTCAGCAAAGGAACAGCACAGGTTAGATACTCATTTGTAGGGTATGGCTCAGTAACTAAGTCTATTACAATTTCGGCTTCGGATGTTACTGAAGACGTGAGCTTGGATCCTTCGACGGATCAACTGGCAGAGGTAGTTGTTGTAGGTAGCCGCGCATCTCAACGTACTTCTACTGATACGCCATTACCGATTGATATTTTGTCGGCACAAGAGTTGAAAACTACTGGACAAACATCATTTGATAAAGCATTGCAATATCGTGTGCCTTCATTTAATACCGTAAGTACTCCAGTAAACGATGCAACTTCATTGCTTGACCCTTACGAAATTCGTAACATGGGACCAAGCCGTACCTTGATTTTGATTAATGGTAAGCGTAAAAACACCTCAGCCTTGATGTATATCCAAACATCACCAGGTCGTGGAGAAAGTGGTGCAGATATCGCTGCTATTCCTCAGCAGGCTATCAAACGTGTGGAAATCTTGCGTGATGGAGCTTCGGCACAATATGGTTCTGATGCGATTGCAGGGGTAATGAACATTATTTTGAAAGATAAATTTGAATATGGTTCTGCTACATTAAGCTTGGGGACTACTCACAAAGGAGATGGAAATAGCATAAGTTTTGCGGTTAACAATGGCGCTTCTTTTGGTGAAAAAGGGTATGTTAACTACACTATCGAATTTAATAGAACTTCATTAGCTAACCGTCCCGGAATGGTAAGTGCTGAAGCTGAGGCAGATGCAAATTTAGGTTTTGATGCACCTTTAGCAACTGTTAAAAGCTTTTTGGCTCAAAAACCAGATGCAGGTAATATCAACGGCCAGCCTGAAAACACAGCTGCTAAATTTTTGATTAACAGTGGTATTCCTTTGACAGAAAAATCTCAATTGTATTTCAATGCGGCTTATGTTTACAAAAAAGTAAATTCATTTGCTAACTATCGTACACCATATTGGAGAACTACTGATGATGGTTTATTGACACCAGCAGGACAACCTTATATGGGGTATGTACCAACATTTCAAGGTGATTTGAATGACTACAATGCAACAGTTGGTGTGAAGAGTGATAATAATGGTTGGAGTACAGATTTGAGTTTTACAACAGGTGGAAACAAACAATTGTACACAGTTTCAAATACTCGTAACAGAAGTTTGGGTAAAAACTCACCAATTTATTTCAAACCAGGTGGTTATGAGTTTACTCACAATGTAGGAAACATTGACGTTTCTAAACAACTATCAGATAAATTAAGCTTTGCTTTTGGTTCTGAGTTCCGTATGGAGCAATTCACAGTATATGCTGGTGATACTTCTTCTTATGTAGGATCAGGGGCAGATTCATTCCCAGGTACAACGCCAAATAATGCAGGTACTTTCTCTCGTTTCAACTTTGGTGGTTACATCGACTTAGGTTATGATATCACTAAAGATTTCTTGGTTAATGGTACTATACGTCAAGAACGTTATAGCGATTTTGGAGATGCAACCGTATACAAACTAAGCTCACGTTATAAATTCAATGATGATAAAATTACGCTTCGTGGCTCATTCTCAACAGGTTTCCGTGCACCATTATTGCACCAAATCTATCAGCAACAAGCTCAAGCGAGTTTCGTGCCTGGACAAGGTATTCAAACAAAAGGTATTGTAAACAACGTATCTCCTCAAGCATTTGCATTAGGTGTACCAAAGTTGACGCCTGAGAAATCAACAAACTTTACATTAGGTTTGGGTTATAAGCCAAACAAGAACTTGAGTGTTACGCTTGACTATTACAACATCGTCGTGAAAGACCGTATTGTGTTAGGTTCTGAGATTGCAGGAACAGCAAGTGGAAATACAGCTTTAGACCAGATTTTGGTGAAAAATGGTATTGTAGCAGTAAGTTTCTTCTCTAATGCCTTGAATACAGTAACTTCTGGTTTGGACTATGTCGTGTCTTTACGCAATATCGAATTGGGTTCGGGTAAATTGGCTGTTAACTTGGCTGGTAACTATACATTTGAAAATAAGTACACTTCTATCACAAATACTAAATTGATTGCAGATGCAGGTAAGTCTGTATTTGATAGAACTCAAGATGCATTATTGTTCCAATCAAGACCAAAATACAAAACAATCTTAGGTTTGGATTACACAGTAAAAGGTATCAATGTTAACTTGAACAATACTTTGTTCGGTACAACTCGTTTCCACCAAAATGGTTTGGACGCAAATACCGATACAGAATTTGTGCCTGCTGTTTTGACGGATTTAGCTATCTCGTTGCCACTTTCAAAAGATATTACTTTCAATTTCAACGTAAACAATATCTTGAATGTAATGCCAAAATGGGACTTTATCGACCTAAAAACAGGTGTTAGAACGCGCTACGATGCTAGCAATAACGTACCTTCTCAAAAGTATTTCGAGCAATTTAACTTGATTACCTTCAATGGTCGTTATTCAAATGTTACTTACGATGGTTCACAGTTTAGCCAGCTAGGAACTACTTTCCAAGCTAGTTTGAATGTGAAGTTCTAGACAAAGATAATTTGGTAGCCATCTGTGAAAGCAGATGGCTTTTTTGTTTTAGAAATAGAAAACAAAAGAAGAAACTGCAAAAAGGGGCTTTTAGTCTTTTTTTTATGCGATTTTGTCGCATACTATATGAAAGTTCACTGTATATACATATTTTTGCTACTGATTCTATTGCAATAATCACAAGAACAAAACAATGTCCGTTACAAAAAAAGTACTCGCTGCGCTCTTGATGGGAGCAGGCTTGTTTATATGCTCAACAAATGATGCTGACGCCCAATATGGCGGAGGCTATGGTGGTGGATACGGCGGTGGCTTTGGTGGTCGTCGATTTGGTAGCGGTATTCCGCAGGCTGGTCAAGGCGATGAACGAAAAAGAGATAATACTCCAGACCCAGAAAAAATTGCAGAAGAGGAAACTCGTTGGATGACCAAGAAATTGAGTTTGAACGAGGAGCAACAAATGAAAGTCGAAGATATCAACATCAAATATGCTTTCCAGCGATTGGACATGTATGAAGCGATAAAAAAGGCTACTAACAACGGAACAACCCCTCCTTCAGATGAAACACGGATTAAACTTCGTGAGCAAATGCAAAAAATGAAGGCAGATAAAGATAATGATTTTAAAGCCGTTTTGACACCAGAGCAATATGAGATTTATCTCAAAAAGCGTAAAGATTAGGTCACGGCAAAAGACTTTTTGATTGAGAAGTTTAAAGAGGTTTATACAGCAAAGTCACTCCTAGCTTAGGAGTGACTTTCTTTTTGTATTTACTACAAACTCTCTGACAAGAACCTTCTGAAATCTGTTTTATTTTCAGACCAAATTTTTTCAAAGACTGCTATCTTATCTCTGAGCTCAACCAAATCATCAAACAATACTCGGTCGCCAGCAGGATTGCCTTTTACTTTATCTCCCAAATTGTTATCTGTAATTTGTAACTCGTGCGATAATTCATCGTTTACTTCGTCCTGTCTGATAAAAATACTTTCAAAGTGGCCTACCTTCATTTTGATTTCCTGAGCGGTATTTTGTGCTGAAACAGAAGCAAGTTGATCTTGAAATGTTTTTAACTCATCTTTTACAAAATTTACTTTGCTCTTCCACTCATTGATTTCTGTGTGCAATTCGGTGATATGCTTTTTGGTACTCATGGTTTATAATGGTTTTGGGTACAATGATGCTAATGTTACGCCTGAATAAAAGTCAGTTGCTATTCAGTTGGATGAAGATTTGAGATGTTTTTGATGATCAATAAGCGAATCTTCTGAGGCAAAGTTGTATCTATTTTGAGATAGGAGGTATGAGAACGGTCAGCAAAAAAGCCAACCTTACTCAGTTATAAATACTTCAGGAAAAGAGACTACATCCTAACAAAATCCTATTATTGGATAAATAACTTGAGAAGTTAGTGAAAGGGTATTTTAAAGATATTGTATTGTTTATCAAATTGTTAAATTTGAGTATTGTGAAAACTTGTAAGAATTGAGAGGCGGGAAGTTGTCTTAATTTACTTATATTTGTACTAAAAGTTTCTAATTACCGTTTACAAGAAAATATCAAATCAAATAATTTTTTATGAAGCATTTAGCCCTTGTCCTCGTAGGATTGTTATTAGTTATCTCATCTAGTTGTAAAAAGAATAACGTTTCTACAAAAACTAACACTGAAAAATTGACTGCCAAAGTATGGATGGTTTCCGAAGTTTCTTCAACAGGAGGCTTGGTAGTAGTGTACAAAAGAGATTTGGCCAGTAATGGATATGATTTATCAAAAGTACGTTTGGAGTTTCTTACAAACGGAACAATTCGCGGTGTAGATAACAATGGAAATACCTCGACAAGTGGTACTTGGAAATTTGTGAATAACGAGACTCAAATCGAAATTTCAGGAATCAACTTTGCAGGAATCAACTTTGGTACGATTACAGTAACTCGCTTAGAGGATGCTAACTTCGACTTTACAGGTACTGCATCAATTCCTCAGTTGGGTATTCCTTCAACTGATGCAACGGTGAAAATGATTCCAGCAAACTAATATTTAGTGAGTTAGGGTTTATGATTAAGTGATTATTTTATCACAATTTCATTATCCCAAATTAAAAATCCCCACAGAACAAAATTTATTTGTCCTGTGGGGATTTTTAATTAAAAGAAGGGCTATCGTGTATCTTCTGCTAATATGGCAAAAACTGTTTTAGATAGTTTCTTGCAGTTAGAATAGCTTTTTCAATATCTGCACTTGAACCTTCGTAGGCTTTATCCTCTACTTCAATAACAATCGGTCCACGGTATCTAACATCATTGAGTGCTGAAATGAATTTTCCCCAATTGATGTCTCCAAGTCCAGGGAGTTTTGGAGAATGGTATTCCAAAGGATTTGCCATAATGCCAACTCTGTCCAGTTTTTCTTTATATACTTTGGCATCTTTCAAGTGAATATGATGTAAGCGCTCAGTGTAATCATAAATCGGGCGGCAGTAGTCCATTTGTTGCCATAACAAGTGCGAAGGGTCATAGTTTAGCCCTAGCGTTGCTGAAGGAATAATGGTAAACATTTTGTCCCAAATAGCTGGAGTGGTAGCAAGGTTTTTGCCCCCTGGCCATTCGTCGTCAGTAAAAAACATTGGACAGTTTTCAATCCCTATTTTTACGCCGTTATCTTCTGCTAGTTTGACAATCTCTGGCCAAACTTCCTTGTATTTATCAAGGTTGTAAGCAACATTTTTCGAAATATCTCTTCCTATGAATGTATTCACTACAGGAACTCCCAATTGCGCTGCCGCCAAGATGATTTTCTTGATATGGTCTTGAAAAAACTTAGCCTGCGTTTCATTAGCATCTAATGGATTAGGATAATAACCCAAACCAGAAATATAGATTCCTTTAGCAGCTACATATTGTTTGATATAGTCAATTTTTTCTGGAGTTAAAGATTCAACGTCAATGTGCGTAACGCCTGCATAACGGCGAGCATCGGCATTGCCTGCTGGCCAGCACATAATTTCAACACATTTGAATCCGTTTGCTGCCACAAAATCTATGGCTTGTTCGAAGGTATTATCTGCTAAAATGGCACTTACAATTCCTAAATCTAACATGTTTTTGGAGGTTTTATCTTAGTTTTTTATTTGGATGTTTTTATAAAGAGCTTTACAAATTTTTCTTTTTAAGTTCACTGACAGCAAAATTCACAGCTCTGGCAGTTAGCGCCATAAAGGTCAACGAAGGGTTTTGATTGCCTACCGACGTCATTGCTGCACCATCTGTTACAAATACATTTTTGCAGTGATGTAATTGATTATGAGCATTGAGCATAGATGTTTTTGGGTCTTTTCCCATACGTACGCCACCCATTTCGTGAATGTCTAGCCCAGGAGACTGTTTGGTATCGTACATGAAAATATCTTTTATGCCTGATTTTTCCAATATTTCACTAGCTTGATGATGAAAATCTTGCACCATCTTAGTGTCGTTAGGCTCATTGTACCCCACAGAGGTAATTAATTGAGGGATTCCCCAAGCATCTTTAAGCTCAGTTGATAGGCGCACATGATTTTGCTCCTGCGGAACGGTTTCGCCTTGCATCATGATAAATACGCCCCAAGGACCTATTTCGGTAGATTCTCTTTTAAAGTCAGAACCAAATGCATCGCTATGGATGTCACGATTCCAGCCAGTTCGATAAGCGGAAAAAGCGACCATATAGCCACGGAGAAAATCAGTTTCTTGTTTACGCAAGTTTCTGAAAGAAGGTATAAAGGCCGTAGTTGGACGTCTGCCTAGATAATACTCTTTGTCAAAACCTTCATAGGTGCCGCCTCCAGCGCCTCGGTAGTTGTGAAACGCTACGTATTTCCCAAGAATACCATTATCGTTGCCCAAGCCATTTGGGAAGCGATTCGAGGTCGAATTTAATAGAATCAAATTGGTATTTAAACAAGCAGCATTGACAAAGATTATTTTAGCGTAAAACTCTGTCATTTCTTTGGTTTGAGTATCGATGACTCTCACGCCCGAAGCTTTTTGTTTTTTTTCATCATAAATAATTGAATGAACTACCGAGTGAGGTCGTAAGGTGAGATTACCTGTTTGGGCAGCCCAAGGTAGGGTAGAAGAGTTACTGCTAAAATACCCACCATACGGACATCCCCTGTAACATAAGTGTCGAGCTTGGCATTGCCCTCTGCCTTGCTTCAGATGAATTTCTTTAGGCTGAGTCAAGTGTGCACACCTACCAATAATTACTTGTCGATCAAGGTAGTTTTGTTTGACTCTTTGTTGAATATGTTTTTCGAGACAATTGAGTTCCCAAGGAGGTAAAAACTCACCATCAGGAAGGCTATCAATGCCATCTTTATTACCACTAATTCCTACAAATTTTTCAACTTTGCTATACCAAGGAGCTAAATCTTTGTATCGTATTGGCCAATCCACCGCAAAACCATCACGAGCTGGTCCCTCAAACTCAAAATCACTCCAACGTTGTGTCTGACGAGCCCAAATCAGAGACTTTCCGCCAACTTGATAGCCACGAATCCAATCGAATGGTTTTTCTTGAACATACGGATGTTCGTGGTCTTTGACAAAAAAGTGTGAAGTAGCTTCGTCATACGCATAGCAACGCTTCACGATAGGGTCTTTTTCTTGTTCTGCTAATGGAATTCTACCATGATGGGGCATATCCCAAGGGTTGTACATGGCAGTTGGGTAGTCTTCAATGTGCTTAACCTCTCGGCCACGCTCAAGGACAAGCGTTTTGAGACCAGCTTCACAAAGTTCTTTTGCTGCCCAGCCACCACTAATCCCAGAGCCAACAACGATGGCATCATAGGTTCTTGATTTGTTGGAAGTAATATTCAAATTCATCTTTTTGAAAATTGGGAGTTTATTTTCTAGTTTTATAAAATGGGGTAGAGGAAAAAAGTTGACTTAAATAAAAAAGGAATAGCTTTTCATTCCTGAATTTAAGCTATTCCTTCAATAAAATGTTGTGGGGCTATAAGGTAAATAGAGGGATTATTTATCCAGAAAACCTTTTATGTGGGCAATCATTTGATCTGATTGACAGGAGGTTGCCATGTGTCCACAGTTGCCCTCTAACAAAACCAATGGGCACTTGAGTATTTTTGAAAGCTGAATAGCAGCTAACGGGTTGACCATTTGGTCTTCTGGAGCCACCAAAATCATGACCTTAGCCTTTACCAAAGGAGCTATTTCTTGTGGTGTTTTGCCTTGATAAATATCCTGCTGGAGCATGGCACGTAACTGCGATGCCCAGTCATAAGCATTGAGTGTTTGGGCTTCTTTTTCTAATTTACCAATCAATTCTGGATAGGTGGTGGTTGGCGTATTCTGGGCTCGATACGAAGGTGTCCAAAGATGCATTTGATGTAGCGCGTTCACCGATGCCATCGCTTCAGGGCTATAATTGCCTCGTTCAATCAGATTCAATTGAAGATTCCAGAACAGTTTATCATAGCTACTTTGCTGGGGTGAACCAATAATTGGAACTATCTTATCCATGTAATCAGGATAACTGAGCATCCATTGGAAAGTTTGCATACCACCCATAGAAATACCTGTGACTGCGTATAAATGAGATAGTTTGAGGTGTTCGCTACTCAATTTATAACTTGCCACTACCATATCTCGAATATTGAAAGTCGGGAAAAGTTGATTTTTTTGTGAAGTGCTATTAGAAGGTGAAGACGATACACCGTTGCCAAGGGCATCTACTATAATGACAAAATATTTGGTACTATCCACGAAGCTTTTGGGATCGGCTACGAAAGATTTCTGTTGGCTATTTCCTGTAAACCAAGTAGGGACTAATACAGCGTTGGATTTGCTTGCATTCAGTTTACCAAAAGTTCGATAGCCAATTTTACAATCTTTAATAACTTGACCATTTTCGAGTTTGAAATCGCCAAGATGATAAAATTTTTGTTGAGCTGTAGCCCAATTAGCAAGCCCACACAATAGTAGGAAGAGGATTTTTTTCATAGTTGGTAAAATAAGTTATTGGTTAGTTGTTTTTATCGGTTATTGGTTAGTTGTATATCAGAGAGTTATGGTGAAAGTGTATTTCGAAAATACAATTAAGTAATCGTGCAGAACAAGATTTAAGTTTTTTGTTGAAGGCATAAGGTAACAGGCACAAGGCAAAGAGTGTTAAATCGTTCTTTTGTAAGGATAGATAAATTTTTGCCGAATGCCCATAGCTGAAAGCCGAAAGCTAAAGAAAACAAAGAGATTTTTATTAAATTATAAAGACTTTTTGCCTAATGCCTACGGCTTACAGCCTAGCACTTAAATCTAGCTAAACGAAAAATTTAACTCACAATTCACTCAATAAAAAAGGGATTAAGGATTTTGTCCTTAATCCCTTAAAACTTTGATAGTTTTTGGGAAATGTGTCCTTGACCTAGACTGAATTATTCTTCACTGTCGTAATTGATTACCTGCATCTTGCGACCTTTGATAACCTTACGGAATTTGTTCATTGTCAAGCGGTGTTCACGTTCGAAGCCTACATGATACATGGATCTTACTAAAAGTGTAAGAACAATAAGTACTAATTCAATCATGTAAGGAGCTACGAAAACCAAAGCTAGTGCTGAGGCCACACCCGTTACTACAAAATAATACACATACCAATCCTCACCATTTTTTTCTCTTAATCTAAAAATTAGAGGCAAATGAAAAGGCAATGCCCATAAAATATTCTTATTATTCTCTGTTACTCCATGATTAGTCCCGAACCATAAAAATACTAAAATCCAACCAATAAAACCAGCAATGCTGAATAGTATTTTATCTAATTTATAACCTTTTTGTCGTCTTTTCCAATGGTCGTAAGTTTTCCAACAGGTAAACAATAAAACCATTAAGAAAAAGAATGCAGGTTGTAAGAAAAACGGCATTGGTTTTACTTCCTCTTTTACTAATGGAAATAAAGGTGCCTCTGTATCAACTAAATAGCGAAGAACTCTGTGGGTCATTCTTTTGGCTGCGCCTAAACTTCTGTGCAAGTTGGCAGGAATATAATTTGCTTCAAATTGAGTCGTGCGTTCATCCGCCTCAGAACCCAATGCTATATTCATCGCGACTGCTGGCCAACGCATATCTCCAGCATAAAGTGACTTATTCATCCATTGTCTGAATGTCGTATCACTCATAGTTTGCAAATTTGCAAAGTGTACGCTGTCAGTACATGCTACTACAATTGCTTCACGTACACGAGTGGCACAGTTGTCGGTAAAGAATTTATATTGATAGATGCGTTTTGCTGGGTCGTTATAGGTTTTGTCCAGCTCATCAAGAATTCGCTGTTTTTGAGCTAGAGCCATATCCAATACTTGCTCGCTCATGCCACGCTTCATATACTGGTAGTAGGCGATGTAATCACCAATAGGACGATACTCCATTTTGTAAGGCAACGTTCCTTGGATAAATTTCCAGTAAAAGTTAGGGGTGCTAAAATCGTATACGCCCCAATTATAGGCACGGTCAATGCCATTAGCTGGGTCATAAATCCATAGGAGAGAGTGCCCAAAAACATCATTCAACTCTTTACCAGGGTCGATTGTAATGACACTTACTTTAGCACTTTCTGAAAGTTTCTGAGCATTGGCTGACAGGAAACAACTACCCAGAAAACAAAATAATAAAATAATTTTAGATAGAATGTTGAGGTTTTTCATGTAGTTGAGGTTTTGCAATGGCGATAAATACACCCGTAAGAGTTGTATAAAAACCAGATGGTTCAATTCTAACAATACAACTCAAAAGGAATAGACTCTATTTAATTTTGGCTTTGGTTTCTGTAAATTATTAATATTTACTGAAAAATAGAAACCAAATGACAGGTAATTACCGAAAAATTATTCTTTCCCTGCAATTACCAAAACGATTTCACCTTTAATCGTATTTGGATTTTCTTGATAGTGTTTTAAAACTTCTGCCAAGGTGCCTCTAATATTTTCTTCAAACATTTTGGTCAATTCTCGTGACACACAAGCTTGGCGATCAGCACCCAAGTATTCTCCTAGTTGTTCAAGGGTCTTAATTAAACGATGCGGAGATTCGTAAAAAATCATCGTACGCTCTTCGTTTTGAAGATTTTGTAAGCGCGTTTGGCGTCCTTTTTTATGTGGTAAAAATCCTTCAAAAGTGAAGCGGTCAGACGGTAGTCCCGAATTGACGAGTGCAGGAACAAATGCCGTGGCTCCTGGGAGACATTCAATTTCTAATCCTTGTTTCAAACACTCACGAACCAATAAAAAACCAGGGTCTGAAATGGCAGGTGTGCCCGCATCAGATACAAGGGCAAGATTTTTCCCTTCTTTCAACATTTTGATAATACCCGCGGTACTGTGGTGCTCGTTGTGGGCATGGTGTGCAAAAAGGGGCTTAGAAATGCCCAAATGCTTTAAAAGCATACCAGAATTGCGAGTATCCTCTGCCAAAATACCATCTACTTGTTGTAGTATTTTAACAGCACGAAGGGTAATATCATCAAGATTGCCAATGGGAGTTGGCACTAAATACAATTTACTCATTAGTTCAATGTCCAATAATAATCTTTATAAAAGTGCATCTATTGCCTTAGCCAAGGCATGGTCTTTCTCCGTAACGGTATTACCAGCATCGTGAGTAGTAAGCTCGATGGTAACTGTATTCCAAACATTCGACCACCACGGATGATGATTATGTTGTTCGGCTAAAAGTGCCACACGGGTCATAAAGCCAAAAGCTTCTGAAAAATCCTTAAACTGAAAAGTACGTTGTAATTTTTGGTCTTTTTCTATCCACATAGTCGATGAAGAGGGCTAAATGCAAAAGGGATGCTTAATCAAGCCCGAAGATACTTGATTTTTGAGGGAAAATGATGATGTCGAGGGAAAAATAGGGTAAAAATAGGGAACAGGCACTAAGGCATAAAGTGACATAGTATTTTCAGAATCTTTTACGAGCTTTTTAAACAAAGTAAATTTTACTTTCAATCACTCTGTGCCTGTTGCCTGTTCCCTCTTATTTATCCCCCCATTTTCTTTCGCCATTCCAGAGGCGTTATACCTTCTGATTGTGAAAACCATCGACTAATATGACTATGGTCGTTGAAACCCAACTCAAAGGCAATTTCTTTTATACTCTTATTGGTGGAAAGTAATTGCTTGAATCGGGAGAGTTTTCGTACTTGTATTTCTTGAAAAATCGAATGCCCGATGGCTTTTTGGAATTTTTGATTTAATACTTTTACAGAACTATTACTTACTTGTACAACGTCTTGTACTTCAATAGCTTTGTGAATATTAGCAGAAATAAATTGTATTGATTTGTTTACTTCCTTGTCAGTAATAGCCACAGTATCTGTAGAGGTTCGTTCGATAACTTCTAGGGCTTCGGTCGAAATAATTTGTTGATTTGGTACTTTTCCCTGCAACATATCACTAAGTGTAGAGCAAATGTTGAAGGCTGTACTTTGATGATTGCGAGCAATGCTCGAAAGGTTAGGATAGGTAATATTACAAATTAATTCATCGTTGTCTATCCCTAATACTGCTATTTCATGCGGTACTTTTACTTGTGCCATCGAACAGGCATTGATTAAAATTTGTCCAAAATCATCGTTACAACATAAAACACCCGTGGGTTTAGGAAGAGATTTTATCCACCTAACTAAGTGCTCAAAATTGTACGAAAGTACATCTTCTTCATTGCCTTTGAGCAAAAATGAACTAAACTGAGCATTTGAAGAAATAGCCATTTCCCGAAAAAACGTTCTTCTTTGTAAAGACCATTCTAGGTTTTCTATTCCTAAAAAAGCCAAACTTTTGAATCCTTTTCTGGTAAAATATTGGATGGCTAACTGAGCATCTGATAAATAATTTCCTTTTACATACGGAATACCCTCCACATGATTGACAGAGGTAACCTGAATCATGGGAATGCCCAATGGTGCCATTTGGGCAATATCTTCACTATTTTCTAAAATACAGGCATCTGGTTGTACCGATTGAATCAGATTGATTCTATTGTTTGCCCGATGGTTTTTTAGAAAATAAGCGGGTTCAAAAATAATATCCCAATGACTTATCTGATTATTGTAATCATAAATGCCACGCAACAAATCACGACTATAACCCCGATTGGATTCAAGATGGATAAATACTTTGTGAGACATGGCTTTTTGTTTTGAAGAATACTTTTCCAAAAATACATTATTTGGAAATAATTGGCGATAGAATAACCAAAAATGGTGTCATATTGTCAATTTTCGCTTTTTACTTTTGTGAAAAATCAAAAAGTAAAAACCATGAGTTCTTCTGTTAATATTAGAGATTTTAAATTGTACAAGGCGGTTGCGCCCTTGAAAAAGCCAATTGCTGATGCGACACATACGCTACACGAAATTTCGTTTTTGGTATTGCGTCTACAGCTCGAAAATGGTGTTATTGGCGAATCTTATCTGCTTTCATTTCAATATTCTCCTTATGCCATTCAAGGGGCTTTTAGAGATTTATTGCCACTAGTAAAAGGCTATGCAGCGTATGAAACGGGAAAAGTTTACCAAAAATTAGACGAAGCCAACGAATATTTTGGAAATCAAGGTATCAATCGCTGGGTGCAGGCTGCTGTCAATATCGCCATGTGGGATGCTTGGGGAAAATGTTTGAATCAGCCTGTTGGCAAGCTTTTGGGTACTTATCGTGATAAATGTGCAATCTATGGCAGTGGGGGCTGGCTTTCCTATACGATTGACGAGCTAGTTGCAGAAGTAACAGATTATGTGTCTCGTGGTTTTCAGGCTGTAAAAATCAAAGTGGGCAATCCTGATTGGCGTACAGATTTGGAGCGATTGAGAATAGTTAGAGAAGCAGTGGGTAGTCAGGTAAATATCATGATGGATGCCAATCAGGGGATGAAGTTGCCTTCTGCATTACAATTGGCAAAAGCAGCGCAAGATTTGAATATCTTTTGGTTTGAAGAACCGCTTCACCATCAGGATTTTGAAGGATATAAGGCACTCAAACAACAAGCGGGTATATCTTTAGCGATGGGCGAGCGTGAATATGATACCTTACCATTGGTGGAGTTATTGAAGCGAAATGCATTGGATATTTGGCAACCTGACATTCTCAGAATTGGTGGAGTAGAAGCTTGGCGTGAGTCTGCCTTACTGGCTAATAGTCATCATATTCCTGTTTTACCTCACTATTACAAAGACTATGATGTGCCATTGGTTTGTTCTATTCCAAATGGAGTAGGCGTAGAGTCCTTCGATTGGATTGACCCATTAATCGATAATCCGATGACGGTAAAAGATGGCTTTGCTTATCCACATCAAGGAGCAGGCTGGGGATTCAATTTTGTCGATGATACCTTAGAACTGATTTTTTAGACATGAATATATTTTCATTAAAAGGCAAAAGAGCCTTAGTTACAGGCGGAGGCACAGGTATTGGCTTAGGAATCAGTAAAGCCTTCATTGAAGCAGGTGCGGAGGTTGTTATCACAGGAAGAAGGGAGGAAGTCCTGCAAGATGCTTTTAAGGAGTTAGGCCAAAATGTACGCTATCGGGTATTCGATATAACGTGCAAAAAGGAAATCCCAGCATTTATTCAAGATTTAGAGACCCAATTTGGTGGCATAGATATCTTGGTTAATAATGCAGGTATACACTTGAAAAAGTTTTCAAATGAAACAACCGATGAAGAGTTTGAAAGTATCATTCAGACCAATTTGTTATCCGTTTTTTCCTTTACTAGAGAATGTGCCAAATACATGGCGCAACGCAAAGGCGGAGTCATCTTATTTATTGGTTCAATGGCAGGGATATTTGGCATAGACCGTGTCTCTGCCTACGGAACCTCCAAGGCTGCGCTGACAGGTTTGATGCAAAATCTAGTAACGGAGTATTCTAAGGATTTAATTCGAGTAAATACCATTGCTCCAGGTTGGATAGAAACCCCCATGTTTTTGAATGCCATCAATGCAGATTTAGCAAGGAAAGAAAAAATCACTAATCGCATAGCCATGCCAAGTTATGGTACACCTGCCGACATAGGGCATACGGCGGTATTTTTAGCTTCGGATGCCGCGCGATATATTACAGGTGTTGTATTACCTGTGGATGGTGGTGCATCAGTTAATTTTTAACAAAAAACCTGATTCAATTTTGTTGAATCAGGTTTTTTGTTTTACAAGTTTAGGTATTGATTGAAAATATAGTCATGATTTTATTAGAAATAATTTGTGCTTTTTGCTTATGAAACATAGCCTAACTAACCGTGAACACAAAGTGGCAATCATTAGAAAATTACATTCAAAACTCATTATTCAGCAATAGTACTCTATTTTGGTTTGGCATATTCTAGTACTGCTTTATCTACAAATAATCCATAAAGTATGAATGCGACCGTAGACACAATAACAACAAGTATGTATGCCAGCAAAGTAAGTGCCATCACTGCAAGAATTTTGATAATAATCTTTTTGAGAGGAATCTGATTGTAAAAACCTTTGAAAAACCAAACTAAAATAAAGGGAAGTATCAAAAAAGAACTTTGTGAAACGAGCATCAATTTTTCTGGACTTTGTCTAAAAAGAAAGAGTATTGGGTACAAGACAATTATGCTTACTAGGGTGTAATAAGACACTACATACGAGTTCATAACGATATGCTCATAATAATTATGTCCCAGCTTTTTGAATGGAATTCGGGTAATAAAAGCAAAAACGGGTAATAGCAATATCATGAGTATTGCATAATAACTTGAAATAGCTGCAAAGATATCCGACATGAGCTTTGAATTAATGTGCTGCTGCTCGGTATATTTTTTCATGATATCGTTTAAATTCAATAAACTTACTGATACAAAAATTGAAATACCAGCTAGCACAAAAGTAAGAGCGATAGGTTTGTAATGGTCGACTCGGTTGCCTTCCATGTACTCACGAGCGGTTTTGCCGGGATTACGAAGAATTTTTAACACTGAATAGAAAAAGCCTTTGTTGACATCTACAAAAATGTCTTGAATCTCTTCTAAGACGTAAGCTCGATTAATTCTTTTGTATCTTCTTTGACCACAGTTAGGGCAGAAGTTTCCTGTGATGGCTTCTTTGCAGTTTCTACAATTTTCTTCAAGCATAGTGTTTCAATTTGAGTTTTGGAAAATGAAAATTCTCCTGAGTAATAGGTTACACAGGTTTTAATAATGGAAGAGGAAAATTAGAATTAGCTTCAAAACAAATCTGTCGTAAAGCCGAGTAGACATTGTTATAGATAAAATGCCAGCGGTTGAGAATTTGAAGGTTTAAGGTTTAAAGTATTCATAAAGGTCGGTTTAAAAATGTATTGAAATGGAGCGCTTTATTATTCATTTTCCTTTTTGCCCTTAAACAGAAAGTATAATCCCGCTGTCAAGGAAATACCATAAACAATGTCGAGATAGGGTCTTTTAAAGGTTAAGGTCGCAAAGTCGAAATCCTTGTAAAGACCAGTGCCAATAATGATGACAACAAGTAGCATCGGAAAATTTACATTTTGGTTTTTCATCTTGATTTTTTTTAGAGATAATAAAATAGAAATCGCACTAGAATCGAAGCTGAAATTTTACTGGAAGATATTTCCATGTAGGAGATGAGCATAGAAATCAACTCTCTTTTGGAAATTTGAAAATATAAAATAGTAGAGGTAAATTCTAATAAAGCCCTAAGTTTTTATCTATTCAAACCTAGAATAATGGATTAGGACTTAAAAACAAAAAAGCCCACCGTAATGGTGGGCTTTTTCTTGGTAGAGAGCGAGGGATTCGAACCCCCGGACCTGTTACAGTCAACAGTTTTCAAGACTGCCGCAATCGACCACTCTGCCAGCTCTCTGTGTTTTGATGATGCAAAATTAGTCTTTTGGACAATACGATGCAAACTTTTTTTGAAACTTCAATTGAAATATTTCCTAAGAAATCACTTAAAGTTTTAGTAGTATTTTCGTAATCAGAATATTACGAGGAGGGGTAAATCTTGAAAAAAATGAAAATATTTTTGAAATAGTCACTAGCGAGTACTTAAAAACTCGCTAGTAATGCTTGTTATGCCTCAAATTTTTTGAAAATAGAGGAGGCTGTATGTCCTCCAAAACCAAATGAATTGTTTAAAGCATATCGAATTGGCTTCTCTAATTTTTCTCCTAAAACTATCTGAAGATGTTGAGGAATCTCTGGGTCTAAGTCCGTAACATTCATCGTAGGAGGGGTAGTATCATGCTGAACAGCCATTACGCAGTAAATACTTTCAATAGCTCCCGCAGCACCCAATAAGTGTCCAGTCATAGATTTTGTAGCTGAAATGGCCGTGTTGCTGTTGCCAAAAATGGCAGAAATCGCTTTTATTTCACTCAAATCGCCTACACCTGTTGAGGTGGCGTGTGCATTGATATAGTCAATATCTTCGGGGTTTAACCCTGCATCTTTTAAGGCATTGAGCATTCCCAATTTTGCGCCCAAGCCGTCTGGCGATGTACCAGTCAGGTGATAGGCGTCAGCGGCCATGCCACCTCCAGCAATTTCCGCCAAGATAGTTGCTCCTCTTTGCACAGCATATTCATAATCTTCCAAGATTAAGGCGCCTGCGCCTTCACCTGCTACAAATCCTGTACGATTAACATCAAATGGTTGTGAGGCTGAACTTACATTGTTTTTTGATAAAGCTTGTGCTGCCCCAAAGCCACCAATAGTCCCAGGCGTAATAGCTGCTTCCGAGCCACCAACAATCATTACTTTGGCACGCCCCAGTCTGATATTATCAAGTGCATTGATTATGGCAGTATTCGAGGAGGCGCAAGCAGAAACAGTACAGTAATTAGGTCCTAACAAACCATTTCTGATAGAAATAACGCCCGCCGCAATATCTACAATCATTTTTGGAACAAAATATGGATTGAATCTAGGCGTGCCATCGCCTGTAAAGAATTCTTGTAATTGATCCTCAAATGTTTGCATACCACCTTGACCAGTTGCCCAAATTACACCTATTTCGGCTCTTTGGGCTTCAGTCATTGTGGCAAATTGCAATTGCGATTGTTGAATCGCCTGTTCACTCGCTGCCACGGCATATTGAGTAAACAAATCGTATTTACGAATTTCTTTTTTCTCAAAATAATCGAGCGGATTAAAGTTTTTAACTTCACCTGCTATCTGAGTTTTAAATTTGCTTGCATCAAATTTGGTAATGGGGCCAATGCCCGAAATACCTTTGAGACTATTTTCCCAAAAACTAGCAACATCATTTCCCAAAGGAGAAATAACACCGAGTCCTGTGATTACTACACGTTTCATAATGCTGAGTTTAAGGCAGTAAATGCCTGTTCTGGTGATTGAAGATAAAGTTGAAATAAAGAATTGGTTAATCCAACATCTACTTCATATTGAAGCTTCATTTGAATACTTTACAAAAATGTACCGTTCGGTATATTTTTGTGTAAAAAAATTATAACGAGTTTATTAAATTTTCAACAGTCTTCATCAGACTTTGCATATAGTCTAATTTACCACTGACTTTGGTAAGCATAACAGCTCCTTCAATGATGGCTATAATTTGCAGCGCTAAATCTTCTGCTTTGTTTTCTGAACGAAATTCTCCTGCTTTTATACCTTCATTGATTAAAAATATTAGGGTATTTTTCCAAGAATTAATCGCTTTGCTAACCTCTTCACACATAAATGGAAGTGTGTCGTCTACCTCGATAGCGGTATTAAGAATCACACAACCGCCCACAGGAAACCTAGGGTCATTAAATAAAGTATAGATTCGTGGGTAACAAAGAATCTTGCCTCTGAAGGTTGATTCTCTTGCCATTTCTTCTGCAACAAGGTTGGTAACCTTTTTGAAATTATAGCGAAATACTTCAAGCGCAACTTCATCTTTATTTTTGAAGTTGCCATAAATACTTCCTTTAGTCAGCCCAGTAGCCTCCGTCATATCCTGCAAAGAAGTAGCCGCAATACCTTTGGTATTGAAAAGAGTTGCGGTTTTCTCTATGATAAACTGTTTGGTTCGTTCGGCTTTCCCCATGACTAAGCAAATACTTATTAAATTTTATGAAGTAAAAATATACCGTTCGGTATTATTTTGCAACTGTTTTTTGCTTTTTCGAAAGGAAAATACGCATCTCCTTTAAATGAAGAGTATAAATTGTAATAATTTAAAGTTTTAATTATATTTTATTTAAAATGCAATAAATTAGTGTAGAAGACGAACGCTATTGCTTCCTTCAAAAAATTAGCGTGTCAACCTAAATATAGAAACAAATGAAAATACTTGCTTACTTATCTATTGTGCTCGTAGGACTTGTATTTAGCGCCTGTTAGCGTGAGATTCAGCCGTATGTCTTATATTATAGCAGTGTGCAATTCAAAACGCAACAAGGTGATACTTTAGCGTCGTTGAAGACAATCAAAAATGGGATCATCTTTCATAAAAATATCACATTGGTGATGCGAGATGGAAGTCGTAAAGAAATATCGAAGGAAGGACTCTGGGGTTATTCACAAGGAGATAAAGTGTATCGAAATTATGGAGATAGGTTTATTCGGGTAGTTACGCCATATTCAGATAGTACTATAAAGTATATGGCGGATAGAAGTGTTACTTTTTGGACATCTAATGGCAATCGAACTATGAACCAAGTGATGTTATTATATAGTAAGGATTTAGATTCGAAAGTTTATACTTCTGTAAAAAAGGCAAAGCGATAGAAACAAAAAAGCCCACCGTGACGGTGGGCTTTTTCTTGGTAGAGAGCGAGGGATTCGAACCCCCGGACCTGTTACAGTCAACAGTTTTCAAGACTGCCGCAATCGACCACTCTGCCAGCTCTCTGTGTTTTGATGATGCAAAATTAGTACTTTTTTACTTTGCCTCCAAATTCGTTTTGCAAAAAAAGTAAAATAAAATAAGAAGAAAATTCTCCTACCTTTGATTTTCAGGAAGATAAGGGCAGAAAAAAAAGCGAAAAAAATGTTTTCAGCACTGGTTTAACCCATGATTTTTCCAAAACTTAATCCTATTTGTAGCGATTCTGCACCAAAATTGACTGTATCAGCTCCAGTGCTTAGCAGAATTATTCAGGATTGTTTCTGATGTTTGTAAAGAGGATTTTTGCTCAATGAATATAATCTTGTTAAATGAGCTTAAAAGGAGCTTAAATTATACCCTCAATGCCACGTTTGGACTTGGAAGTATTACCACTTTTATTGTAACTTGTCATTCGTTTTTCCCAGACAGAAAAGTATATGATAAATAAAATAGGTCAATTCCTTAAAAATCTTGGAGTTAAACTTTTTCGACTGATTTGGTTCCTGCCAAACCTTTTGTTGGAGAAAGTACTCGGAAAACAGAAACTCGCTGCTTTCTATCAACAATTTAACTCTGCTCAAGAACAATACGAAGAAAAGAAAAATCAACTGCTCGACTCTCTCGGAGTAGATAAAGAAGCTCAATATTATCTTCAGGTTCGTAAACTTTGGAAGGCTTTTGCTTGGACGGTCTTTGCTGGTGTTTTCTTTATTTTCACGATTGAAAACAACTTTTTATGGCTTACAGGAGAAATGCCTTCAGTAGGTGAATTGCAAAATCCCAAACTTTCCCAATCATCAGAGATTTATTCTGCTGATGGTGTTTTGTTAGGTAAATTTTTTCAAGAAAATAGAACCCCTATTAAAAACTACAAAGAGCTTTCTCCTTACTTAGTAAAGGCTTTGATTGCCACCGAAGATGCTCGTTTTTATGAGCATTCGGGGATTGATTACCGTGCTATGTTTGGTGTGGCTGTTGGTATTTTGAAAGGTGGCGAACGTGGAGGTGGTAGTACAATCACGCAGCAGTTGGCCAAAAACCTTTTTAAGACTCGTAAAAAAGAAGGTATCGCCAAAAAAGGTTTACTTGGGGTTATTCCAGGGGTAAAAACGTTGATTATCAAAACTAAAGAATGGCTTACTGCCATCAAATTAGAGCGTTATTATACTAAGGATGAAATCATTTTGTGGTATTTGAATACGGTTGATTTTGGTAGTAATTCTTACGGAATTAAAGTGGCTGCCAAACGTTATTTCAACACTTCACCCGATAGTCTAAATGTTCAAGAAGCAGCTGTGTTGGTTGGTATGCAAAAAGCTACAACTACCTATAATCCAATCAAATACAGAAATAAACCTTTGGGTGAAAATAAATCTTGGAAAAGAAGAAATGTAGTGTTGTCTCAAATGGTAAAATATGGCTTCCTGAAACAAGCTCAATATGACTCACTATCAACTTTGCCAATTGTGTTGAAAGAGCATGAAGAGTCACCTTATGATGGTACTGGTAACTATTTTAAAGTGGCCGTTGCGAAATACTTAAATGAATGGGCTGCAAAAAATGAAATTGAATTAGACTTGTATCGTGATGGCTTGAAAATTATCACTACCATTGACTCTCGACTACAAACTTATGCTGAGGATGCTGTATCGGAGGGGATGCGTAATATTCAAAAAACATTTGATGGGCACTGGTCTGGTAAAAATCCATGGGTGGACGAAAAAGGAACGGAAATCCCTGGGTTTATAGATACCGTTGCCAAACGTACAGAATATTATAAGTCTTTAGTAAAGCGTTTTCCGACCAATCAAGATTCTGTTTGGTACTATATGAAGAAGGTAAAACGCAAAATGTGGGTATATTCTCGTAATACTGGTGGCGAAGAGCAACTAGAAATGACACCATACGATTCGATTCAGTATTATAAAAAATTCTTACAAGCTGGGATGATGACCATGGATCCATTCACTGGACATATCAAAGCTTGGGTAGGAGGTTTGGATTTCAAATATTTCAAATACGACCACGTCAAACAAGGGAAGCGTCAGCCCGGTTCAACTTTCAAACCTTTTGTATATACTGCTGCTATTGATGGTCCAAAAGATCTTTCTCCGTGTTATACAATGAAAGATGAGCCATTTGAGATTGAAGTAGAGGAGAAAGGAGAAATGAAGCTATGGCGTCCAAACAACGCTGATGGACATTTTAGTTATCAGACTATGCCAATCAAACGTGCTTTGGCAAAATCTATTAACTCTATTACTGCAAGACTAACAGATGAGGTTGGAGCGGATACTGTTATGTATTATGCCAAACAAATGGGTATCGAAAGTCAATTGCGCCCAGTAGCTTCTATTGGTTTGGGTTCTTTTGATGTATCATTATATGAAATGGTGGGTGCATATTCAGCCTTCGTAAATGAAGGTATTCATGCTGAACCTTTATTGGTTTCCGAAATTCAAGATCAAAACGGTAATGTAATCCAACAGTTTGATCCTCAAATCAAGCGTGTAATTAAAAAGGAATCAGCTCAGCTATTACTCAATATGCTACAAGGAACAATCTATGAAGGTGGTACTGGTAGTAGCTTGTTGTGGGGAGATGGGGCTACGTTGTTACCCGAAAAAAATCGCTATGCGCCAGCATTTGCAGGTAAAACGGGTACTACCTCGAATCACTCTGATGGTTGGTTTATGGGGATGACTACAAACCTAGTAACGGGCGTTTGGGTTGGTGGTGACGACCGATCTATTCACTTCCGAACGGGTGCGTACGGAGAAGGCTCCAAAACTGCAATGCCGCTGTATCGAAGATTTATGCTTAAAGTGAAAGGTGATCCTGATTTAAAACAATATCATCCTGTGCCTTTTGAAAAATTGGATCAGAAGAAATTTACCAAACAGTTTAACTGTACTGGAAACTGGTGGGGAGAAAGTCGTTCTAGCAATGATAGTACTACCGTTTCTACAGACTCTTTGGGTGGAGGTTCTGGTGGTGGTGTCGAAGTAAAACCTGACTCGACGAACTAAAATCAAAGATTTTATATTCTAAAACACTTAAATAAACTTACATTACAAGTTGAGATGCAAGTTTATGAAACAAAGTATAAATAGGCACAGGGTAATTTTTAGTTTCTGGCTAAAAAATACTCTGTGCCTATTACCTTTGTAAAAACAACAATAAAATGGTTACTAAAGAGGAAATAAAACTATACTTCGAAGGTTTACAAGACCAAATTTGTGCTGCTTTGGAACAAGCGGATGGTGCTGCCAAATTTCATGAAGATTTATGGATTCGTGAAGCTGGTGGCGGAGGTCGTAGTCGAGTAATTCAAAAAGGGAATGTTATCGAGAAAGGTGGCGTTATGTTCTCGGCAGTTTGGGGCGATCTACATGAAAAAATGCTGGCTTCGATGGGTCTGAAAGAAAAAGTAGATTTTTTTGCTACTGGCGTTTCTATTGTTATTCACCCGCAAAGTCCAATGGTGCCAATTATTCACATGAATGTGCGTTATTTCGAAATGAGTAACGGGGTATTCTGGTTTGGTGGTGGTATTGACCTGACTCCGCATTATATTGTCGACGAAGATGCGCAGTGGTTTCATCAGCAATTAAAAGATGCTTGTGATAAGCACAATGCAGAGTATTATCCTAAGTTTAGGACTTGGGCTGATGACTACTTCTTTAATGCTCACCGAAACGAGACTCGTGGTATCGGCGGTATTTTCTTTGATTACCAAAAAGTTGATGAAACAAGAGATAAAAATCAGCTATTTGAGTTTGTAAAGTCAATAGGAGAGGCTTTTGCACCGATTTATACCCATTACATGAACAAGAATAAAGATATTCCATATACCGAGCGTGAGAAGGAATTTCAGGCACTTCGTCGTGGTCGCTATGTAGAGTTCAACTTGGTGCATGACCGTGGAACGAAGTTTGGTTTGGAAACTAACGGTCGTACAGAGTCTATTTTGATGAGTATGCCACCTATGGCTCAATGGGTGTACAATTACCAAGCCGAAGAGGGTTCTGAAGAAGAACGTACCCTTTCGTTGTTGAAAAAAGGAATGGAATGGGTGTAGGGTGATTTGAAAATTTGATGATTTGAAGATTTGAAAATGTTTTATAATTGAATTATAAAATTTGAAAGATAGTCTGTTAAAAATGATAACTAACTTTCGATAGTACTAAAAAAGGCTGTTGATTTCTTAGAAATCAACAGCCCTTTTTAATTAATATTAGCCATTAGTTCAAATCTTCAAATCATTAATATACATATTTCCCATTTCCAGTTACCTTAAATGATTTTAGTTGTCGGTGAGATTCAAAATATTGATAGCGAGGTTGGAGTTGTGCCCAAAATTGTTGCATGGCATCGCTATTGATGACTTTATTACCGAGCCAAGGACGCCAGTATTCAATATATGCTGGACTTTTACTGTAAGCTTTTAATTCCTCAAAAGATTTCTCATCTAGTCTTGCTGGGAATATATCAACTGGGATTTTTTCTTGACCAGCATTTCTAGCTTCAATGGCCAAGATATATACCTCTTTTATTTTGTCGTCGGTAATAGGAATACAACCTGATGTGACATTGGTGCCATGTATGAAGATATCAGAGCCTGGTTTTGACTTATTTCCTAAAATTCGGTCTGATTGATTCGGATAGTTTAGTCCTAAGGAGAGGTAGAAACTACTCATAGGATTAAAACGATTTATATGGTAAAGCCCTTCGGGAATTTGCATATCTCCCTCTTTTCTTTTGGGACCCAATGATCCGCAGTAGCCCGCAAAAGCATAATTCATGATATGCTGAAATGATGCATCAGTGCGGTTTTTACCCCAAATCTCTAATGTTTTTTCGTTCTTAATTGCTCTGAAATACAACTCTAGTTGATTGGGTTGTAAATGTTTAGACACCAATAAAGCAAAAACCGCTTCTGATTTTTGGTCATAAGCGGTTTGTACTCGGTCATATTTCAACTGCAATGCCTTGAAATCCTCTACCATAAATGCTGTTGTCAGGAAAATAGAAGCAACTAAAGTGCTGATTAAATTGAAGTTACGCAATGGGAATCTGCTTTGTTTAAAAAATAAATTTTAATTCTTCTCATCATTGTAACCCAATATTCTATTCTGCTTTCCAAACGATTTTCTTTTGTTTTCCTACGATAAATACGATGCGAGTAGGACTAGGTAACAATATCAGACGAGCATTTGCGGCTGGATCGTCAACAAACTCTACTTCAACACCTGCATCTCTTCCGACTTCAATCGCACCATCGGCAGTTACTACGAATTTCTTCGCTAGGTAAGCTGTTGGTAATAATACGTCAGACTCTGGACAATATTCATCGTGTACTTCTTTCAAGATTCCTTCTAAAAAGTCTCCATATTCGTCGTTGAAGTCATCTTCCAAATCGTGAAGTTCTTCTTCAATGTCATCATAGCTAGCGTGGTCGTAGCCCATTTGGCTCAATTCTACTCTTTTCTCGAATAGGGCTAGTAAAGCTTCGTCTAATTTTTGCAAATCCATTGTTGGGAATGTTTCGTGTTTTGACTTTTTCCGAAACTAGGTTCGGGGGGTTATTTCAAGTTTTTTTATATACTTGAGATAAAAGAAATTTCACAAAAATAACAAATGCCCTTTAACCTAATAGCATAAAATGAAAAATTTCGCAGAATCGTCTACACCAAAAAGTTGAGAATAGACAAATCCCAAGGTTTATCGGCTTGATAAGTCATGAATCCTTTTTCTATAACTAAGGGCGAAGGAATATTGTTATGATAAAGTTGACCAGTACCTAATCCTTGCGGAAGAGGGTTGGCAAATTCGGCAGCAAACTGGGTAATAGCGTTGAGTCCAACGTTTGATTCAAGCGCTGAAGTCATCCACCAACCAATTTTGAGTCGGTTGGCATTTTCTATCCATTCTCTACATTGTTGGAATCCTCCCACCAATGAAGGTTTTAGGATAATATACTGAGGCATGATTTTTTTGAGTAATTTATATTTCTCAGGATATTCCATCATACCGATTAATTCCTCGTCGAGTGCGATAGGGAGAGGGGTTGTTTGGCATAGCTCAGCCATGATCTCGGCATTGCCTTGCTTGATCGGCTGCTCAATAGAATGAAGATCGTACTCCGATAAGCGCTTGAGTTTTTCTAGGGCTGTATCAAAACCAAATGCACCATTGGCATCTACACGTAGTGTAATTTCATTTTTGGAAAAATGCTTGCGAATATAACCTAACAACTCACATTCTTTCTCAAAATCAATCGCACCTACTTTCATTTTGATGGTTGTATAACCCGCCGCTAGTTTTTCATCAATTTGACGAAGCATAAACTCTTTGTCTCCCATCCAGATTAGCCCATTGATAGGCAAATTGCGTTGGTTTTGATGGAAACCATTGTCATAAATGACCCTTTTTCCGCCATTGAGCAAATCCAACATGGCCGTTTCGAAACCAAAAACAATAGAAGGGAAGGATTTGTCAAGAACTTGATCTAAAATAATGCTTAGATTCCAAGAAAAAACCTCGAGGTCGAGTGTATTAAAATATTCGCAGATACTCAATAACTGAAGCTCAAAATCTGGACGGTCATCGATGCTTAATCCTTTCAAGGGCGCACATTCTCCTAAACCGAAGACACTAGGATTTTCGGTATCAAAAATTTTAATAAAGTAACTATCTTTTTCTGTTAGAACACCCCTCGACGTTCCTGCTTCAAACTTGAAGTTGAGTGTATGTTTTGAAAAGACCGCTTTGAGACTCATTTTTATGTATTAATAAGGACGCAAATAGGAGGATGCTCCGTTTGGTTGATGACTGTTAAATTAGTAGGCAAAATAAAATTTATTTTACCTGCTCTGGGCATTAGCCTTTACGCTAAGGCAGATAATGTGAAGACCTTAGAGGTTACATAATAAATTCTTCAATTATCATAAAGCTCTTTTAGAAGCCCTTAGAAAATCTACTTGGCGTGGCAACAAAGTAAAAATTAAAAAACAATTTACGATTTTTTTACTTTGTAATGAATTGACTTTTAGAATATTGTCTAAAATTGTTTTGCCCTATACTCGTTAAACTTTCTTAAAAGGGAGGTGAAATTAGTAAAAAGTCGTTACTCTTTCAGAATTTTGTCTTGTAAAATCAGTCAAATAATTGAATTTATTTAAAAATCGATGTTCAATTAACTTATGAATATTATACTAGTAGGTCTATTGCGACCTTTTTCGATATTATACGGTTGGATTACAACTTTCAGAAATCTACTTTTTGATTGGGGAATAAAATCGTCAAAATCATTTGATTTCCCAATCATCAATGTCGGTAATATCACCGTTGGCGGAACAGGCAAAAGCCCTCATGTAGAATATTTGATTCGGTTGCTACAACCACATTATTCACTTGCAACCTTGAGCAGAGGTTATGGTCGTAAAAGCAAGGGCTATTTACTAGCCAATCCGCATTCAACTGCGGAAGGTTTGGGCGATGAACCTATGCAGTTTTATCAAAAATTTGGACACCAGATTTCTGTAGCAGTTTCCGAAAAAAGAGTTTTGGGCGTATCTGAGCTCATAACAGGTGTTCATCCCGAAGTCATTGTATTGGATGATGCCTTTCAACATAGAGCTATTAAACCCTCGTTGAATATCGTTTTAATTGATTCTCAAAGACCCATTTTTCATGATTTTCCCTTTCCTGCAGGAAGATTAAGAGAAAACCGAAGTGGGCTCAAGCGTGCAGATATTGTGATAGTATCCAAATGTCCTGACAACTTTGGTAAAGCCCAACAACAAGGTTTTATCCAAAAATTGAAGCCCTATCTAAACCCAACAAGTCCCGTGTTTTTTTCAACAATACAATATGGTGAAGTTACTTCTTGCATAGACGATTGGGTGCTTCAAATACCTCAAAAAGTAGTCTTGGTATCAGGGATAGCCCAACCTCAACTGTTTGAAAAATATGCTAGAGATACCTTTGAAATCATCGAAAACGTAACCTTTCCCGACCATTACTCTTATACCAGAGCTGATGTTGAAAAAATTTTGCTTATCTTAGAAAAGGCTGAATTAGGCGCAAAAGGCGTTTTGATGACAGAAAAAGACATGGTGAAAATAAAGCCATTATTGGTTGATTTTCCTGATAAACAGCATCTTTTCTATTATTTACCTATTCAAATTGGCTTTGAAGTCAATCAGAAAAAGCAATTTGACGACTTGATTTTGAATCATTGTCAAATGTACGTGTCTTAATTCTCACAGATATTATGCCGAAGGATTCGGATAATGGATTAATTTTGCAGGGTGAAAACATCGCAATATCTTATACTCGTATTTACACTGCTGATTTCAGGCAGTATTTTTTCCCAAACTACCACCAGTAATACCTTTTCTACAGGTGGTTTAGGGAATAATAATGGCTTTCCACCAGCCCAAACCCAACAAAAAAAGACCAATCAAAAAGGCGGATTAGATGATTCCACAAAAGTAATCTATGGGCCAACTTCAAGTAGATATTTTCTAGAAGAAGACGTTTTTAATAATAGAAAAAAACTCTATACCATTGATACCCTTCTGAAGGGCTTTCATAATTATAGTCCTATTTTACAACGGAACAACACGCAGGTTGATTTAGGTATTTTAGGATCAGCTTCACGTCCATTATTTTACCAAGCACCTGACCAATTGGGAACGAGGATTGGCTATGATGCATACACTTTTTATGCCATCGAACCCAAGGATGTAAAATATTACAATACTCGCTCACCTTATTCGGATATTTACTACGTGACTGGTGGTCAGGGGCAAGATATTTTAAATTTTGACTTTAACCGAAATGTTGACTCGCTTTGGAACGTTGGTCTGACTTTACATAGAATTACTTCTACCAAACCTCTCGTAGGTGGTACTACCACTAGTACTATTCCCAATGCTATAGGACACTGGGAGTTTATGCTTCATTCTAATTATCAAAGTAAAAACAAGAAATACAGTATTATGGGCTATCTAAACCGATTTGACCATAATATTATTGATGAAGGTGGCGTCGCTCGAAATGGAGTTCCATATGATTCATTACTATTGTATGATGATAACAATGCTATTTTGACCGCTGCCAATAGTCGTGATACTTGGAATAACATACATATATATCATGAATATGCAGGGTATAAAGCATTTCAAATTTTTCAAACCTTAGATTTTGAAAGTAGAAAAACTCAGTTTGTCGACAAAGGATATTCTACCAGTTTGACAAATAAGTTTTACAATATGAGCTATTTGAAAAGCCCTACGACAACCGACACCCTTTACAATGGGTTTAGTGCCACGACTTTTCAACATAAATCAGGGATAAAAGGATTTTATAGAGGGTTTAACTATCGACTCCATTTTCGACAAAGAATCTTAAATTATACCAATTTATTGAATAACGAAAAATTGAGCCGCAGTGAAAACTTCTTGGGTATTTGGCTCAATCAATATTTAAAAGATAGTACTAGATTCTTCGCCGAAGGTGAATACCATGTAGGAAGTGGCTATCGATTGAATGCAGAATTGAGAGGAAAATGGCTGAATTTTGGAGGAACATTTTTTAGAAATGTCCCTACTTTGGCGCAACAGTATATGTACAATAGCTCTTATCGTTGGCCAAACGATACCATTAAGCAAGCCAACCAATTGAATAACTTACAGGTATTAAGTTTTTATGCTAATGGTACTTTGAAAATCAAAAACTTCGTATTTAGTCCTTTTGCAAGTTTTCAGACCATAGATAATTATATTTACTTTGACCAAAAAGCTCTTATTCAGCAATCTACGGGTAGTCCGATTGCGATTTTTAAAGCAGGAGGAACCGTAGGGTTTCAGTCTGGGAAATTTACGAATACCAACAATATTTATTGGGCATACACCAAAAGTTCTGATTTAATCCGTATGCCAGCCGTTACGATAAATTCTCGTTTGGCACTCGATATTTTGTATGCCAAAGTGCTCTATATTCAAGCAGGTTTGGAATTATATTACAAGTCGGGCTATTATGGCGATGCCTATATGCCAGCTACTCAACAATTTTATTTGCAAGACAATCAGTATTTGAACAGCAACTTCCAGGCAGATATTTTTGCGGATATGCGTATCAATCGTGTGCGGGTATTTTTCAAATTATCACATGCTAACCATCGACTGTTGGGCTCTAGGGGCTATTACATCGCGCCAGGATACGCAGGTGTAGGTAGAACTTTTGGCTTTGGTGTTAGATGGTTGTTGTTTGATTAATTTAACAATAGAATTCCCAAATTAAATTTTATAGGCTTCAGGCTATCAGCTGTAGGTATTAAGCAAAGGCACATATGAATTTTTGAAAAGTATTTTGCAGAAAGCCAAATGTCAAATAGTTGATTTTAGATTTTCATTCTTACCTGACATCTAATAGCCGATATACAATTAACAGATAGCGTCTATTACTAAAGAATCTTAATTTTAAACTTCCATGCTTGGACTTAAGCTTCCGACTGACCCGCGTTGGGTAAATATTGCTGAAAAAAATATCGCAGAAATTCTCGTTGACCATGCTTATTGTGAGCAAAAAGCGGCCTCCTCCTGTATTTCACTGATTATTCAATATCCCGAAAGAGAAAAGCTAAGAGAAGTATTAATGCCCGTAGTTTCGGAGGAATGGGCACATTTTCGCATGGTGATTCGGGAGCTCGATAAAAGAGGCCTGCCTCTTGGTAAGCCACGCAAAGATGAATACGTAATCCAATTGAATGCTAGTATCCGTCATGGAGGAACTCAAGATCAACAGTTGGGAGAGCGACTTTTTATCAATGCGCTCATCGAAGCCCGTAGCTGTGAGCGTTTTAGAATATTGTCTCAAGAAATTCAGGATGAATCTTTGAAAAAGTTCTATCATGAGTTAATGATTTCTGAGGCAGGTCATTATGTCAATTTTATAGACCTCGCCAAGGAATATCTTCCAGCAGAATATGTAAAACAACGTTGGAATGAGTGGCTCGAAATAGAAGCCAATATTATTACGAATTTAGAACTTCGTGGTGATAGAGTTCATTAGTGGAGTTTTAAGTTGTGAATGATGAATTGTGAATGATGAATTAGGATTGTCCGAAGGATTTTATATTGTTCGGAAGAGTTCATTTCATGAACATTTTTGCAGTAGCGGCAACGCTTGCGGTTGCCATGTTGAGTTGGGCAACCGCAAGCGTTGCCGCTACCACAATTTTATTTTAAACATAAAACTTAATTCTTCGTACAGTATTGATTCAAAATTCATCATTCACAATTCACAACTCATCATTCACAACTCTCCGATTTCACCTAAAAAACCTTAAAGGCTATTACATGGAAACCTTTCTCGAAAAAGCTGCCTCTCATATTTTCCAAAAGCACAGTATTCATCAACTCAGTAATATTTGTATCGTTATTCCGTCTCGACGTGGGGTTTTGTATTTCAAGCAAGCTCTTGCTAATCAGGCAGATGCTCCATTTTTGGCGCCTGATGTGATGGCAATCGACGACTTTGTGATGAACGTAACGGGACTTAAGCAAATAGACCCCGTTGCTTTGCTTTTTGAACTATATGACGTTTTCAAAACAATTGATCCGCTCGTTGTTTTTGAACGCTTTATGACTTGGGCTCCCACTTTACTGAATGACTTCGATAAAATAGATCAATATCTGGTCGAACCCAAAAAGCTTTTTAGTTTTATGTCCGAGGCAAAAGCTTTGGAACGCTGGCAAATGCAATTGGGCGAATCTCAACGTGACCGTCTTAAAAGCACCGAACGTACCGACCGATATTTCAAACTTTTTGAAAATATTCATGAGGTATACAACCTTCTACAAGCTCGCTTGCGTGAAAAAGGTTTAGTCTATCGTGGAATGGCATATCGTGAATTAGCCGAACACGTGGATACTTATTTGTTGGATAATCCGCAACATAAAAAATACTATTTTGTGGGTTTCAATGCGCTCTCTAATGCGGAAGAAAAAATCATTCGTTCCTTACTAAAAAGAAAAGAAGGAAATGATTTTTTTGCTGAAACACTATGGGATTCAGACGCTTACTATTTAACAAACAAGGACCAAAGGGCAGGAAATTGGCTTCGAGATTACCGTACAGGTAACAATATGCCCGACCAATTGCCTTTGTTCAACAATGAGTGGAATTGGGTATCAAATGAGTTGCTAAAAGGTCAAAAAAATGTCCAAATCATAGGCGTTGCCAATGCCTCAATGCAGGCTAAAGTCGCAGGGAAAATCTATGCCGATTGGAATCAACAGATAGAAGGGCAAACTCAAACGGCCATTGTATTGGGCGACGAAAACTTGCTGGTTCCAGTAATGAACTCACTGGGAAAAGATGTTGCCAATCTGAATATTACGATGGGGCTTTCGCTCAAAAATTCGATGCTTTTTACCCTCATCGACGCCATGTTCGAGATGCAACGCAATTTGGTGGAGTTCAAAAATGCAGACGGAGAAACCAAACGTATTCCTAAGTTTTCGTACAGACAAGTAGTTCGTATTCTCAATCACCCCTTTGTGAGAAGATACGAGGCTATGCATTATCCTTTGGTAGAGGAGCTTACCGAAAATGAGCAATTGCAAAACCCTATCAGACAGACCCTTCGAGATATAACCGTTCATAATAAAGTCTTCTTGAGCTCGAAAGAATTGAAGGAAATGGGACAAGATGACCGACTTTTTAATATCGTCTTTAATCACTGGGAACAAAAACCTAAAAAAGCTGTCGAACAGTTTTATGCCCTTATCGATTTGTTACGTGAGGTATATCGTGAGCGTCAGGATGCGGTCGAAAATGAATATTTGTATCAGTTTTATTTGCTGTTACAACGTATGGAAATGATTTTGGCAGAACGAGGAGAGTCCGTTTCTATCAAAAGTTTCAAGACCTTTTTGTATGAGCTAATCAAACAAACCAAAATACCATTCGAGTCCGAAACAGACCAACGTTTGCAAATTATGGGTATGCTCGAAACACGTACCTTAGATTTTGAACGCTTGATTATTTTATCGGTCAATGAAGGCGTTTTACCACAAGGAAAAAGACAAAACACCTTAATTCCCTACGAGGCGCTTTCTGACCCACAGTTTAATTTACCAACCCATAATCACGCGGATGCTGTTATGGCATATCACTTTTTTAGACTTTTACAAAGAGCTAAAGAAGTGGTATTGGTGCATGTATTGCCATCAGATACGTATGGCGCAGCCGAAAAAAGTCGCTTTATTTTGCAAATAGAACACGAACTTCGTCACCTTAATCCAAACTTGAATGTAACCCAAAATCAAGTCAATTTCGAAACTGAGATTACGGAAGATGAGGAGGAAAGCGGACTGAAAATTGAAAAAACTCCCGATATGCTCGCGATGATTGAACAGGAAATCAACGAGCGTGGTATCTATCCTTCGCATATTAATCAGTTTGTGGATTGTTCGATGCAGTATTATTTCAACAAAGTGGCAGGTATTGCACCAGAGGAGGAAGTCGCCGAAAAATTGGCTTCTGATTCATTTGGTAACTGGATCCACAAAACTTTTGAAAATATAGATACAGCATTTTTAAAAGGAGATGATTTAATCGAAAAGACGGATGGTATTATCCAACAATCAGATTTGGAGTTTGTTCTGAAAAATATAGATACCTATTTGAAAAAAGCATTTGAACAAACCAATCCCGGACTTCGAATGACTGAGGGCGAAAACTATATTTTGTATCAAGTAGGCGAAACCTTGGTCAAGAAGTTCTTGAAATTTCAAATCGCCAACGAAGCCTTTCCTATTGAATTATTAGATGCTGAGAAAACCTTGAAAGTTGGCCTAGAAGTAGAAGTAAACGGCAAAACCATTCCCTTTAAATTGGCTGGACGTATCGACAGAATTGATAGAATTCATGGGCGAACAGTGCGAGTGATTGACTACAAAACAGGTTTGGTAAAACCCGAAGATTTGAAAGTCAAAACTGAGTTGATAGAGGAAGTCTTACTAGAGGAATCAGAGAAAGGTAAACTCCGTCAACTATGGCTGTACAAATACATGATTCTGAAAAGGATGATGACACAATATGGCTTGAGTATTAGAGGAACAAGGTTGAAGGCAGATGAAAATAAAGTGGTGTCTGGAATTTACTCTTTCCGAAATATAGAGGCAGGTTTATTAGAACAAGATTTTAAGTTTTCCGACGATGAGACAATAGAGGAATTTATGATTTCGTCAGAACAATATTTGGCTAAATTTTTAGAAAAACTGCTTAATCCTGAGATCCCATTTTCTCGTACAGAAGATAGAGATATTTGTACCTTCTGCGATTTCAAACGCATTTGCGGAAGATAGGGAGGGAAGAAGTTTTGAATGATGAATTGTGAATGGTGAAAACTAAATTAAAAATAATCACTCATTCACAACTCTCTCATTCACAATTTAAAAAATGCTAGTTGGTTTTCAACAACTCAACTTCAAAAATCAATACTGCACCACCAGGGATATCTGGACCTGCACCACGTTCGCCATAAGCTAAGTTATGTGGCAAATAGAATTTGTATTTACTTCCTGTAGGCATCAATTGCAAACCTTCAGTCCAACCAGAAATTACTTGGTGCAATCCGAAAGAAATTGGGTCATTGCGCAAAACGCTACTATCAAAAACAACACCGTCGATAGTTGTACCGTGATAATGTGTCAAAACTTTGGCAGTCGGGCCCGATGGTTTTGGACCAGTACCTTCTACCAATACTTCATATTGTAAGCCACTAGCGGTTTCGATAACCTCTGGTCTTTTTTTATTTTCTTCCAAAAAAGCCTTACCTCTAGCGATTTCGTTTTCTAATACTTCACGAAGTTGTGCACGCTGACGCTCAAAAATGTTCATGTGATAAAAATTTATTAAATGAAAAATGCTTCAGATTCAATTGCCCGAAGGCGATACAAAATTACAAACTTTCCTTTTATGAATACCTTTAAACAAAAAAGGATTACAGTCCGTTAAATTATTGAGATAACCAAAGCGATGATAGCTTGGTTCAAAATAGTCCAATAGATTAGAATTTCATGAAAAAACAAGCCATCAAACCTGCCAGATATTTTTCTAATCAAATACTAGCCGACGCCCGCCAACGAGGCGACCAACTGGCAGATGTTTGTATTCAATCGGTATTTGAACAAGTTGGGATGACTGGCTTGAGAACCTTTTTCCAATGGTTAGTCAAGGAAGATTTTGATTGGAAAAGTCAGTTAGATTTTGTGCAAAAGTATTTTCAGGATAATGCTGTTTTTCCTTCTTTTTACCAAGAAAAACAATTTCAAAAAGGTTTAGATTTTGCCCAAAAGCATCAGGCTGATATTGCACTAATGCTCGGATGCTTATCATTGCCTTATTGTTATGCAGGCGCAGATGGAGCGAAGGTTTTATGGATGTCGGAGCGAATAGGCAAAGATACACAGAAGAGATTAGAAGAAACGGGAAATTTTGTTTTTGGGGTATTAAATCCCAAGCAATGGAAAAGCTCAGAAGCAGGCATTCCAATAGCGATGCTACGTATTTTGAAAGTTCGATTGATGCACGCATCCATTCGATTTTTTACCTTATATCATCAAACTTGGGATACAAAGGCCTTGGGATTGCCTGTAAATCAGGAAGATATGGCAGGCACAAATCTGGCATTTAGTTATATTGTGATTGTAGGGATGCGCAAAAATAACCTTTTATTCACCGATCAAGAAGCTGAGGCATACCTACATATTTGGAATGTTATTAATGCCATGATGGGTGTGGAGATAGAGCTTTTACCCCAAAACCCTCGGGAAGCATTTGTTTTAGCAAAAGCCATTGTAAAACGTCAATTTCGTACCTCCGAAGAGGGTATCAACTTAACCAAAGCACTATTGAAGGTTTTAGAAAGATTTATTGACAACCCATTACTTAAGCCTATCCCAAGTGCTTTTATGCGTCATTTATTAGGAAAAGAAGTAGCAGATTTACTCCAAATTCCAAATAATCCTCTTGAAGAGCGATTGGTGCCTTTTATTCCAGTTAAGGCAGTGTTTGGGTTTTGAGGGAGAGTGGCAAAGGCACAGAGGCACAGCGTCTAGTGGCAAAGGCACAAAGTGGCAAAGTGTTTTTTTAAAGTGGCAAAGGCACAGAGGCACAAAGTGGCAAAGTGTTTTTTTTGAAGTGGCAAAGGCACAGAGGCACAAAGTGGCAAAGTGTTTTTTTTMGAAGTGGCAAAGGCACAGAGGCACAAGTGGCAAAGTGTTTTT
>NZ_NJFZ01000172.1 GCF_002270355.1 Flectobacillus sp. BAB-3569
CTTAATCATTCCAAACTCAACCTTCACGCTAACTGGTTTGCTGATGAGTCTGTAGCCTTGGATTTTACAGGATTGGCTTTCCAAGATCTCAAAATAGGAGAGTTTCTGCCTGGAATGGCTTGGGCTACTCAGCGTATTCAGGAATGGGATTTATCTAATGGTTTTATTCCATCTACCGAAAAGCGTATTATCGATAAATTAGATTGTCGTTCGGGAGTAGCACTACCCATTTTGTTTCGTGGACAAGTCATTGCGGTTTCTGCTTTTACTCAACAGAAGAACATATATCGAACGATACAGATTTTTGATAACGTTTCAAGGCAAATTGGGGTAGATTTATCAAGAAGAAAAGCCGAAGACGAGCTCAATATATTCTTTAACTCCTCGCCAGATTTTCTGTGCATGCTCGATGCAGATTTTTGTTTTACAAGACTTAATAAAGTAGCTACAGAATGGCTATATAAGGGAGAGGTTTTGTTAGCAACATCTCTTTTTTTATCGAATACAACAAGACCCTCGGGGGTAGCCAAAAATACATTTTGAGTTCCTACAACAAGGTCTTTGATTTCGGCTTTTGGAAGTCCATCGGTACTACTATAGCTAATAATTTCTTTCGTTTTTAAATCAAACGATTGCAACATTCCCTCTTCAACAAGCCATAACTTTTGCAGATCTATCTGAAGCGGTAGATGGTGTTG
>NZ_NJFZ01000173.1 GCF_002270355.1 Flectobacillus sp. BAB-3569
TTTTATTTGTGGTTACCCCACCCAAGGCCGATAGCTTAAAAAATCAATCAATTCCTGTCAATGTCATTGTGCTTGGTGTATTGGGGTTATTTTATTGACCATATTCGTATTGAGTCTGATTTGGGTATTTAATMRKGARCASYAWTAAAGGCACGAAGCACAAAGTGAAGAAAATCTATTAGATACTTTGCCACTTTGTGCCTGTTCCCTTTGTCCCTGATAAAATTAAAACTGCACCGCAATTGAGCTGGTGATAGCTAAATTGTCATTTTTAGGTTGGGATTTTTCGGTGAAAATGGCTGAATTTGCATGATAATTTT
>NZ_NJFZ01000174.1 GCF_002270355.1 Flectobacillus sp. BAB-3569
ACATCAGATTATTGCATTGACGGCCTTATTGAGAGGTTTGAACAAATTGGAATTGAACCAAGATGCTATCAATACTGACCTTGAAGATAACTGGGCCGTTGTAGCCGAAGCGATTCAAACGATTTTACGTCGTGAAGGTTATCCACAACCTTATGAGGCATTGAAAGCCTTGACTCGATAAAAACGAAAAAATCACGTCAAAAACAATTGCAAACTTTATCGATTCGCTTGAGATTAGCGATAAAGTGAAATATGAATTAAAACGTATTTCTCCGTTTAATTACCTTGGAATCTTGGAGTAAGATATTGGTCTTCAGCTATTGGCAATAAGTTTTCAGCAACAAAAGCTGTTTTCTAAAGTGCTCAAAAGTAAGATTAATGCCTTTATTCTATCATTTTTGTATTTTTTGAAAACTTTTTTGAAAAAACAAAATTTCGAATTAAGTTTGCAAAAAATACAAAAGCAGATTTTCTAAAAAATGACAACAAATTTCAAAAATAACAGCATGGTGGATGATTGTCTTGAGAAAGGATTCTGTGTAAGTTTCTCTGGAGGAACTAGCGGAGTTAGTGCCGACCTCAGTTTAAGCC
>NZ_NJFZ01000060.1 GCF_002270355.1 Flectobacillus sp. BAB-3569
CAATGTTTTGCTTAAACATTCTAAAGGCGAAAACGCTGGCTGGATGGTCATTACCACTGGCTGGGCAATGGCAGTTACCATTGGAATCTTTGTCTCTACGGCATTTGGGAGTCCGGCGGCACATCTTAATCCTGCGGTTACAGWAGCKACTDCTAACAAGTTCGTGACCTCGATGAATTGAAATTGCGTGTCTCTTACGGTGCAACAGGTAACGACCGTATCGATGCAACGGCTACTCAATTCTTGTTTGAAGCAACAACTTTACGTGGGCCTGGCTTTGGCAACGTCGACAATGTGTATTATACCCCAACAGGAACCACATTGTATAATCCGAACCTAGTTTGGGAAACGACTATCAACCAAAATGCAGGTCTTGATTTTGGTTTCTTTAAACAACGCTTGGTTGGTAGTTTGGATTTGTATCATAAAACTAGCAACTTATTATTGCAGTCTGCCATTCCTTCGAGCTCTGGTTTTACCAGACAATGGAATAACGTGGGAAGTACTTCAAACCGTGGGGTTGAATTGTCATTGACAGGATATATTATCGACAAGCCAGATGCTTCATTTTTCTGTAAACTTAAACTTCGGTATCAACAAAGCTAAAGTAGAGGCATTGGATGGAACTCAGGAGCGCTTCTTCCAGTCAAACTGGGCAAGYACYKWCGTGCATAGTGTCCACTCACAAATTTGTCGCTACGCCATTCTTTTACAGAAAAATAGGTTTTAGAGAATTTCTGCACAACAAATTTTTCAAAA
>NZ_NJFZ01000061.1 GCF_002270355.1 Flectobacillus sp. BAB-3569
GTATTTTTGGAAGAGAGGGGAGAAGAGCGTGGTTATTGAGTGATTGGTGATTGAGTGCATGAGTGATTACCTTAGGTTAAAAGAAATCACTCATGCCCAATAACTGAACAACATTGAATTTACTAGTTCAAGACTTTGTCTTGGACTCATTTTTTAACAGTTTGAAACTGTTTTACAAAGTTCATTGAAAAAGCACAAACACCTGAATGACACTTTCTCGTTTTGTCCAGTAATCAGCACTCATGCCTGTTAACTGAACAACATTGAATTTACTAGTTCAAGACTTTGTCTTGGACTCATTTTTTAACAGTTTGAAACTGTTTTACAAAGTTCATTGAAAAAGCACAAACACCTGAATGACACTTTCTCGTTTTGTCCAGTAATCAGCACTCATGCCTTTAAACAGCCTAAAGCCATCTTAGTTATTATCCACTCTCGCTTCAATTACACTTTGAATATCTTTTGGTACGTCTGAAAGGAAATCAAACCTGTGAGTTTTCCAAGGCATCTACCGATACACGATGGTCACGCCAATTAGTAGCACCAGCTTGGTTGGTATTTGGAATATTCACTGCAATTACACGAGTATCCGTGCCAATTCGATACAAATCGTTTTGACCTACAGGTAGTACTACAATGATTTTCCAGACTGATTTGGGTACTACAAT
>NZ_NJFZ01000175.1 GCF_002270355.1 Flectobacillus sp. BAB-3569
GCGCATACTTTCTGGAGAATCTTCACAGACGGGCTCACCCAAAGCAATGGCAAAACCAGAGGCAATTTTGTAAGCGATAAATCCCTCGATTTTAGTGCCGAAAAAGAAAGTTTWACWCGAGTCTTTACTCTTTCTTCAAGGCGTGTACCTTCACCTTCAAGGTATTGAAGTAGTGGGTTTTGATCTCCATGATACAAAATATGTTGTAGTGATGGAGTATTTCAAGGACGTTTTTTCAAACAAAAAGGCCATCCAATCTGGATGGCCTCAGGTTAATAATTCCAAGTTAAGCACTCAATTTTTTCTTGGTAGCTTTCCGTCWRCCTCTACAGCTTAGGGTTTCTCAATATCTT
>NZ_NJFZ01000176.1 GCF_002270355.1 Flectobacillus sp. BAB-3569
TTCATGGTTGGTAACCTTGAATTACTGACAACTTTTTGAGTTGATATTGCTTTGTTTTAAAATCAATGTTGGATAGTACAAATACCCCTTTGGTGCCTACCCAAACAGTTTGAGTTTTGTTGTCCAGAAAAACAGCGTTGATATTTTCATAGGCCAGTTCTGATACAACGAACGGACTGCCCCCGTCGAAGGCATATAATCCAAACCCATTGGTACCTACCCAAGCCTCCCATTTTTGTCCGATACCAAACATTTTACAGCTCGACTCAGTATTGGATATTGAATCTTTTGTTTGTCGAAAAGTTCTGCTGTGGAATCAATCATAGAAAGTTGATAAATACCTTTAGAGTTCCGACCGAGGTTTAGATTAACCACTGGTATCATTTAAGTGAACTTTCTATCAATAATATTGTTTAAAATGGGTGCCAGAACTATACTGAACAGGTTAATTAGCAATCTTTAATGAGATAAAATCAATATTGCTAGTGGATTGTATAAATGATATTGAGGAAAAGGACTTGTCGAAATACTTTGCAGCACCAACAAGCCTTTAAATCAACTAACTCTATACAATGATTTTAGTTTTA
>NZ_NJFZ01000011.1 GCF_002270355.1 Flectobacillus sp. BAB-3569
CATCCGAAACATAATGTTTCGACCATATTCCTTGTATTTACCTCTGGTAGTCCACCAACTCATCTGACATACACTTACAGACTCACCCAAAGCTGAGAGCAACGTACTTGTCCAATGATAACCAGGAACACAAATACGTTTATTAGGAGGAGAATAGTATCCTTTTTTTATCCGTGTTAGTCGTTTTGCCTTTGAGCTTTCTACACTACAAAGCCCTTCCAAAAACCAAGATTCAGCCTTTTCTAGCCGACTATCATCCCAAAGCATTAGCGGACGTTTTCCCTGTTTTACTAACGATTCTAGCCTTTTTCGAGTTTGACTAAAGAGAAAATTATCAATGATAGTAGATGTCCATTTTTTGGAACGTAACAGATTACTAATGCGTTTTGTCCCAGCGGGAGCATGTGAAAAACCGCAAATATAGCCACCTAACTCACTAAGCAATAAGCCCATAGAGTTGTGTCGATGCAATAAAATGGCAACTATTAAATCGTAAAAAGTACGAACTAAACGCTTATCCAGAACAGAATCTAACGATAACTGGACGTCAGCAAGATAAAGATCAAGTTTATGAAGAAGTAAATGAGAGAGTCTTGACTTACTCGATTTTATGTCATTATTTTGTAGAAATGCTTTATGCATAGAAACCTCCTGTTTGTTTGTGTTTGTCGTAATTCACAAAGTAAACAAGGAGGTTTCTTTTTTAAAAGTCTTCACGAAAAATTCGGGATGACTCATGTTTATTGAATCTTTTTGAAATAGTAATCAACTTGTTGTTTGTAATAAGGATTAAGATTAGGAGGAACCGTTTTTAGCAATTCAGTTTGTTTTTGCTTATCCTTTACATATTGTTGAAATTGTGGAGGAACCTTTCTTTCGTAGTTTTTAGCTGTTTCTGCTTTACGTTTTTGGTCTTCCTCTTGTTCTTTTAAGGCTTTTTCAGATTCGAGCAAACGAGTTAGAAGTTCTTGTTGACGTTTTATTAAATCGGGATTAAGTCGTTTGTTGACTAAATCAGTTTCGGTTTCTTCCATTTTCTTTAAAAGGTCTTTTACTTCATCTCCTAGCTTTTTCCCAATCTCTGTACCTTTTTGATTATCCATCATATCCTGCAACATCTTTCTAATTTGGGCTTGTTCTCGAGCTAGCTTTGCCAAATCCTCAGACATACCACCTTTGCTTTGCGAACCTTTTTGAAGTGTTTGTTGCATTTTCTGGTTCAAATCTTTTTGACTTTGTCCCATTCCTTTTTGGTTGCCTTTATTCTTACCTTTTCCACTTCCTGAGCCAGCCATCATCATTTGTTGATTTTGCTGCATTTGCTTTTGAACGTCAGACAACAAAAGACCTAAATTATTCATCGATGTCATGGCAAATTGTTGCTTGGAAGCAGTCATCGCCATTTTACGGTCTTTAATAAGCTTAACAGATTCACCCATATAGGTTTTCATATTACCCATTTCTCTGGTTACAAAAGTTTCAATTTGCAACACTCGTTTAGAAAGGGTGTATAAACTGTCTTCTATTACTTTGGCATCGTCCTGCAATTTGATTTGTTCCTGCGATAACTTCACAAATCTTGGATCTGAAGGCATAATTCCTCTAAAGTCCTTCATGAGTTGTTCTTGGTCAAAAGAGAGTTTAACGAGGTTTTCTAAGATTTCACGAAGTGTTTCAATATTCTCCTCATTTTCTTTCATCTCAGCTTGTTGTTTCATCTGTGCAAGCTTCTGAGCCATACTTTTCATGCTCTTGGCAGCTTTCTTTTGTTTTGCTGCGGCAGACTTGTTATCGCCTTTGTCCATCTTCTGCTGAGAATCTTTCTGGTCCTCAGAGATATCTTCTTGCTGTTGCTTATCTAAATCGAGCGGATCTGAATTTTTGACCTCGTTGTTAAGCTTATCAGCATCTTTCAAGTCCTTTTTCACATCGTCAAACTCTTTGCTAAGTTTTTCTTGCTCTTTTTTCAAGTCCTCTGTTTGTTGAGATTTATCTTGACTTTGAGGCTTTTTACTAAGGTCTTCGTTTTTCTCAGCTAAGTTTTCTTGCTTTTCGGCTTGCTTTTCAAGCTCTTTGATGGCTTTATCTAGTTTTTGTTCTACCTGAAGTTTCTTGAAAAGGTTTTGCATACGCTCAAGCTCCTTTTCAGTATTACGCTCTTTGTTTCGAAGTTTATCCATCTGCTCATTGATATGATTGTCTTCTGGATTCTTTTCTAACATTTTTTTCAATTCTTCATAAAGTTTTTGCGTCTCAGGATCCATCAATTGATTCATCATTTTCTGTAATGCTTCCATTTTTTGTTGCATTTCAGGCTTTTGCTCATTGAATCGCTGTTGCTTATCTGTTAGATTTTGATTTTGCTCTTGAAGCTTTTTGATTTCATTCATCAAGTCTTCTTTTTTCTTGGCAATTTCTTCGATGAGCTTTTTATCTTGAAAATCTAGGTCTTTCTTATTTTTCAAACGATTTTCGAGCGCAGCTAATTCTTTGCGAAGCTTTTGGGCTTTTTCAAGTGTTTTATCTAGCTGAGCCTCAGTTTTATCAATAGAATTATCAATTTCTTTATTGATGTCATTTTTACTCGGAATAGTATAATTCAATAATTGCGAACGAGTCGATTTAGCGCCATTTACGCCATCATTATCCCAAACTTGAACATAGTACTCGACTTTGTCCGAAGGATTTAATTTAAGGCTATCCATGGCCCATTGTTGATAAAATCCTTGAATCGATTGCGTTTTGTTGACTGGAATATTGAAACTGCGATAATTGCCGTTATTAGGCTTTCCATCACGCAAAATTTTATAGAATACAGCCAGACGACTTAAACCGTAGTCATCTGCAATACTTCCTCCTAAAACCATATAGTTGTAAAGGGTGGAATCTTTGTATTGCTCAAGACTGATTTGTGGATATTTGTCAGGAATAACATTCAGGTTAAAATCAATCCCTTGATTTGAGGTTGAATATTGATTTTTGAGAGAAACCTGATAGGCACTTGAGCGCGTTGCTTTTAATCTGAAGTCATATCCCCCACCGAGTATTTTCTTTTCGGCAAAATATCTCTTTTTATCTCCATCAAAAGCGAAGATAATGGAATCGGTATCTGTAACTGTAAAATTCCAATCGATAAGCGTGCCTTCAGGTACTGTGATATTACCCATATTTTGAAGTTGCTCATCAGGTTTGTTTAAATATGCAGGATAATGAAGAGTTACATCGAAGAACCCAAGGGTTGGTTTATTCACAACTTCTATCTCATAGTTGCCAGATTTAAAGCCAGCTGCTTCAAAAGTGAAATCTGTATTGTCTTGTAATTTAGAAAAAGTAAAAGAATAATGACGGCTGTCAATTGATTCCATTTTCATTTTTCTATCATTGACCAATACATAAACTGCATCAGGAATGGTGTTGCCGCGAAGCGCCAGATTTACCGTGAAGTCTTCATTTTTGAACGCTTTCAAATTTTTGTTTCCTAGTTCAAAGCTAAAAGGAGCTTCTTCTTGATACTCGTTTTTAAAGTTGACAATGCGTTCAGTACTCTTTGAAAAGAAGGCAGGATACATCAACAATAATCCAAAAATTACGACAGCTGGTACCGCCATATATTTGAGGTATCGTTTGTTATGATCAATTTTGATGGCGTCGGCAAAACGAATAATGGCTAATTGCTGCGATTTTTGAGCAATAGAGGCCATCAATAATTCATTTTGTTCATGACTCAATGCTTTTGAGAGCTGTAGAGTATTGAGTAATTTATCTGATACTTCAGGAAAGAATTTACCGATTTGATTAGCGGCAATTTCATCACTCAAGGGAGTTCTTTTTCCATAAAGAAATAGCAATGGCTTGATTACCCAGAAAAATGTGGATAACCCAAATGCGAGAATAAAACCGAAGAAAAGTACTCCACGGAAAAATGAGCCGAAATGTCCAAAATATTCTAAGGTGTTGAATACCAGATAGGCAGACAAAATAACAGCCAAAGAAAATATAGATCCTTTGACTAATCGGTTGAGGTAAAACTTTCGTTTATATTCTTCAATGCGTGACGAAAGTGCGGCAATAGGAGAATTTGTCATAGTAATAAAATCATTTTGCGGATTATATGACGATTATAAGTCCAATAATCATGCTGAAATGGAAATTGGTAAGTATTCCACAGAAAGTTATCCACAAATTTATAAAATGTGGATAACTTTCTGTGGAGAATTCTTAATCTAACTCCACAACAGACGGACAATGGTCTGAATGTTTGGCTTCGGGTAAAATATAGGCACGAGTTAAACGGTCTTTCAATGGTAAAGTTGCGCATTGGTAATCGATACGCCAGCCTAAGTTTTTGGACCTCGCTCCTGCCCTAAAGCTCCACCAAGTGTAATGATGAGGCTCTGAATTGAAATGACGGAAGGTATCGATAAACCCACTTTCTAAAAACTGCCCCATCCACTCACGTTCTTCAGGTAAAAAACCAGAGCTATTGGCATTGGATTTGGGATTGTGGATATCTATCGGTTGATGACAAATGTTGTAATCTCCCGAAACGATAAGATTAGGGATTTGTACTTTCAAATCATTAATATATCCTTGAAAATCATCTAGCCATTGAAACTTAAATCCTTGTCGCTCGTCGCCACTCGAACCTGATGGCATATATACAGACATTAACGAAAAATCTTCAAAATCAGTACGAATGACACGTCCTTCATTGTCATAAGCTGCTATGCCACAGCCATATTCTACATGTTTGGGTAAAACTTTAGTAAAGATTGCTACGCCCGAATAGCCTTTTTTCTGAGCAGAATACCAATATAAGTGATATCCCAAATCTGTGAGAAGTTGCTTTTCTATTTGATGCTCTTCTGCTTTTAATTCTTGCAAGCAAATCATATCTGGATTGGCAGCCTGAAGCCACTCAATAAAGCCTTTGGAAATAGCCGAACGAATTCCGTTGACGTTGTAGGTAATGATTTTCATAAAACAAAAAGGATATTGTTGTTGAATATGCTGATTTAACAAACATTTTATCTCAAAGATAACCTTAAATCATGGCAAAGCCGCAATATTCTATGCTGGAAAGGATAGTTTTTGGGAGGAAAATGAAGACTGAAATTTTATTATATTCTAAGTAGGAAATAAACAAACTAAGGGTTGCTATTTTGCATACATTTGCATACATGATGCTTTTCTGATAATTTTTGGCTATACCCTAGAGTACTACTCCATGCAGAAAGCACTTTTCATCCCAATTGTATTACCCAACATCTCTTTCATACCTATGAATTACAATAAACTGTGACTATTAAAGAGTTACAAAACAAGTGCTTACATCTTAAAACACCGACTATGAAAAAGATCATTAGATTTCTACCTTTATTGACCATCGCTATTTTAGCAAGTTGTTCATCTGAAGTATTACCTCCGCAAGTCGAGGTTCAGCCAGCACCTCCAGTGGTCAATCCTCCAAGTACGACAGGTAATGAGACTTTATTACCGCCATTATATCCATTTTCTGATAAATCTTACTTTATCAAGGAAGAAAGCTCTGGTACTTCCAATGTAGATATTTCTGCCTTTTTTCAAGGAAATAATACTCCTAACCTAGGCACTATCGTCAATAATGGCGAAAAGCTAAATTTGATTGCTATGGGTGGAGGCTTGACTGCAGGCGTTCGCAATGGTGGATTGTATCGGGTTGCACAAATGACATCGTTTCCCAATCTTGTAGCATGGCAAATGGGAATGAATAATTTTCAAAGCCCTTTGTTTTCTGCTTCAGAGGCAAATGGAACAGGATATTTAGCCCTTGTAGAGGATGGTTCCTCCTATCCTACTTGGAAGGAAGTAAAAAATAATGTAACAACGGTAAAAGCTGGTACGCCTCCAATATTGACTAAATATCAAGGTAATTCAGCGCAAAACTACGGGTTACCCGAAAATGGTGGACTTACCATTGCAAGCAGAGTAGTTAATACCGAAACGCTTGATTTACTTGGAAATAGATGGAGTATAGGTGGAGTTTTTGCTAGTCGAATTTTACCTGATGGCATTGATGATAAATCAGTATCATTAAGAGAACAAATATTAAAACAGCCTATTAACTTTTATCTATTGGAAGATGATAGTGATATGTTGATTTCGCTCATCAAAAACAATGGAAATGCTTTAAGTTCTTTTGGGTATGAAAAATATAGCATTGGCCCCAACGTATTGCGAAGTACTATTGAGTTGCTAAAAGAAAAAGCTAAAGCGGACAAAGGAGTAGTTTTTACATGGCCAATCATCACCGATTTAGCATATTTTAATTGGTACACCTTGGAAGATTTAAAAACTAAGGCAAAAAGCATTTCTATCAATGGAACTTCGACAGATATGCTGTTTATCCCAAGCCAAACAGTAGATATTTTGTTCAGAAATCTTAAAAAGGGCGATGATGTGTTTACAGTATTGCCCACTTCCACCTTCTTGAATACTCAGATATTGAACAATAATACCCAGTTTATAAAACTGTATAACGACAGAATTAGGGCTTTGGCAAAAGAGAAAGGATTGGCAACTGTAGATTTAGAGAAAATTTATTATCAAATCCACCTCAACCAATATGTTTCGGCTGATGGTTTTAAAATCGACGGAGGAACACGAGGAAACTTCTTTTCAGCAGATGGTATTTATCCTACAGCTATTGGTCAAGCGGTCATTGCCAATGAGGTAATAAAAGCCATCAATCAAACCTATAATGCTACTATTCCTCAGATTAATTTGCTTGCATATAGCAAATTGGTTGGAACAGAATAGATAGGCTATAAGCCAAAAGCACAAGATAAAAGCATATTCATGGTTACCTGAAAAATACTTTTATCTTGTGCTCACAACTAATAGCTTAATGCCTATAGTAGGTAAACTTTGGGTATTCTTTGAATTAAGGCATTAGCTATTTCTAACCTATTTGCCTGATGCCTTTTGCCTAATACCTTAACTATTAAAAACCTCTTTTTCGAAATACTCAATTACATGAGCCTTTAAAAGCTTTTCTTGTTCCAATAGATTCACAAAAGGCAAAGGTTGAACCAGTTTCCAATGTGGCCAGCCATCTTGGTCTGTACCTTCAAGCTCATATATACCCGAAAAACTAAGCACTTTACAAATGGCAATGTGCATCAAGTCTTGTTTTTCTTCTTTAGTAAAAAAACGATGTCCTTTTCCTAACTCTTGTACACCAATCAGAAATAACACCGAATTGAGGTCAGAAGGACGTTTTTCCATCATTCTTTCCAGTTTATCCAGAAGAATATCCCATTCTTGAGACAGGTTTTCTAATTCTATATCCATGGTATTGAGAAAATATGGTTTGATTTATGTCAGAACCGTTTTTCTGTTTATTGTTCTTGTTGTAAAGCTTCCCAATACTCAACAGCACGGCGTAAATGAGGAACAACAATTGTTCCGCCGATCAAAGTAGCTACTGAGAAAATTTCTTGAACTTCAGCATCCGTTACGCCCAACTCAAAGCATTTGCCCAAATGATATTTGACACAATCGTCGCAACGCAAAACCATAGAACAAGCTAAGCCCATCATCTCTTTAGTTTTTTCTGATAATGCACCCTCTGCATAAGTATTGGTATCTAAATTGAAAATACGTTTGATTACTTTATTATCACCAGCTAAAATTTTTTCGTTCATTTTAGCTCTGTAGTCGTTAAATTCTGTGACTAAGCTCATAATGGTATTGTTTGTTTCTGAAAAAAATCGTTAATTCATTTAAAAGAACGCTAATTTACTAATAAAAAGCGCAAAGTCTATTACACCTAATACTCAACACCGATGACACCTAACATGTTCAAAGCATTTCTACAATTGCTTTTTCCTGACGTATGCGTGGCTTGCAAGGAGCCACTGGTAGCCCAAGAAAAACATCTTTGTACCGACTGCATGTTTGATTTACCCAAAACAGACTCTCACAAAGGGCTTTATCATGTTTTGGAAAATCGTTTTGCAGGTAGAATTATGCCCCAACATCAATTTGCCTATCTCAAATTCAAGAAAGCCAGTAATGTTCAACATATCATGCATGCCATCAAATATGGAGGCAATCAAGAACTAGGTCAAATGCTTGGAAGATGGTTTGGAGCCGATCTCAATGAAGTAGGCTTTGCAAATACTTTTGATGTATATATTCCCATTCCTTTGCATAAAAAACGACAATTAGAGCGGGGCTACAATCAGGCAACATGTATTGCAGAAGGACTCGCAGAAAGTTTGGGAGGTATTGTGTTGGAAAATGCTGTTCAACGCGTAAGAGCCACGGAATCACAAGTAAGAAAAAAGCGTATGGAACGTTTCGAGAATGTGGAAAAACTCTTTGAGGTGATAACTCCTGAAATACTTGAAAATAAAAGAATCGTTATTGTGGATGATACTTTGACTACGGGTGCCACAATAGAGTCGTGTTTTGATGCCATAAAGGCAGTAAATCCGAAAGAAATCTCTATTATGGTGCTTGCATGTGCAGAACAATAAAAAAAGGGCTTAAAATCGAAATTTTAAGCCCTTTTCAAAATGAATATTCTTATTTATTAGTACCAGCACGAATCATCGCACATCTAAATCCAATAGTCGATGTTGATGAATCTTGGTCTAGGAATCTACGAGTACCTGGAGCTAACCAATAAGCTACATCTGCCCATGAACCACCTTTGTAAACTCTTGAATGGTTGTCAATTAAAGAGTTGTTATTTTTTCTATCGTAGTTTTTAGCATTATCCATGAAATCATTTCTACGAATAGGGTTCAAGTCGTTCATGTCTTCGTAAGAAAGTGGGCGATACAAGTCAAATACCCATTCATTTACGTTACCAGCCATTTGGTACAAACCAAAATCGTTTGCTGGATAATAATAAACTTCAGTTGTGATAATGGCTTTATCGTTACTCTTACCAGCAATACCAGCATAGTCACCACGACCACGTTTGAAGTTTGCTAACATTTCACCTTTATGTTTGCCTCTAGCTGTACGCATTGAAGGGCCATCCCAAGGGTAAATACGTTGATTTACTTGGTTTTCATCTTCGTATTGCGTTCCAATCATAGCTTTTGCAGCATATTCCCACTCAGCTTCTGTTGGAAGACGGTAAGCAGGTAATACAATTCCTGATTCGATTGGTAAACGCTGACCAGCAGAGAATGCAGGAGCGGCTTTTACTTCAGCACCAGCAGCTTTTCCCTTTCTTTTGGTAGTTGACTTCTTGCCTTTTTGGTTTTTCATGGCTAGGTCATTGTTAACCGCCGCGGTACGCCAAGTACAATAGTCTGTCGCTTGAGTCCAAGAAACACCTACCAAAGGATACATACGGAAACCTGGATAACGAAGATATTGCTCAACATAAGAGTCGTTGAACGCTAATTCGTCTTTCCAAACCAATGTATCTGGAAGAGCAGATTCATAAAACTCTTGTGAAGAGTCTTTTTGAATAGCATTGAGGTATTCGAGATAGTGAACATTGGCAATTTCTGTCTCATCCATATAGAATGACTGCACAGAAACGGTTCTTTCCAAGTTGTCACGAGTGTTGATAACATCTTCTTCAAGAGCACCCATCGTAAAGCGTCCACCTTCGATAAACACGAGATTAGGACCTGTAGGTTGGCCTTTGAATTTTTTATCAACTTGGAATCCTCCTTTTTTGTTGTAGGTAATACCAGTAGCAGTACTGTTTTTACCTAGCTTAACACTATTCGGCTTTTTGCTTTTGCAACTGCTCACAAGGGCTAACCCTAGTAATAAAACAGCTACTGATTTGATAGACAACTTCATTTCTTAAATACTTGGATTGTCGTTGTATAAATATTTAATACTAAAATCGAGTTATTGATTAAACACAAAATTAGTGTTTTTGGTATAAAAAGCGCTGAAGCGACCCAATTTGTTTGCGCTTTTGAACGATGTTTGGGAAAATACTTCCAAAAAACTATCCTCGAGAGTATATGTCAGTCAGAATTGTTTGAAGTTCGTCAATAGAAGTGACTTTATCAAAGCTAAGGATTAACCGCCCTTTCGCTTCTTTGAGCGAACATTTTTTAGGGTTGACTTTCACATAATCAAGAATCTTGCCAAAAACACTTGATTTATAGTACCTTTCGTTCTGTGAGGAAACGAAGAAACAACGCAGGTTATTATTTTTTAACATAATTTTTTCAATTCCCAAAACTTCTGCTTTCCAACGAACTCGAACGATTTCTATCATATCCTTCACTTCTGGCGGAATTGGCCCAAAGCGGTCGTTAATAGCTCTTTGAAAATTCTTTAACTCTTCTTCCGATTTCATATCATCGAGTTGAGTATAAAGCGATAATCTTTCAGAAATAGAGGTTACGTAATTTTCTGGGATAAGTACGTGCATGTCGGTCTCAATCTGACAATCTACTTTTAATTTGTTGGCAGATTCGGCCAAATCATTTTCAAATAAGGCTCTAAATTCGTTTTCTTTTAGTTCTTGAACTGCTTCGTCGAGGATTTTATGATACATTTCGTATCCTAAATCATTGATAAAGCCACTTTGTTCTGCACCAAGCAAATTTCCTGCGCCACGAATATCCAAATCTCGCATAGCTACTTTGAATCCATCGCCCAAATCAGAGAATTCTTCCAAAGAGCTGAGGCGCTTACGAGCATCTGTAGTCAATAGAGAAAGTGCAGGGGTTAACAAATAGCAAAATGCTTTCTTGTTCGAACGCCCTACCCTACCTCGCATTTGGTGCAAATCAGAAAGTCCAAAATGATTGGCATGGTTGATAATAATCGTGTTTGCATTCGGTATATCAATTCCCGACTCGATGATATTCGTAGAAACAAGGACATCATAATGACCTTCAATAAAGTTCATCATCACCTTTTCGAGTTTGTCGCCCTCCATTTGTCCGTGTGCGACTCCTATTTTGGCATCTGGAACCATGCGCAGAATCGTATTTCCAATACTTTCAAGTTCTGCCACTCGGTTGTGTACAAAATAGACTTGCCCGCCGCGTTTCAACTCATAACTCACCGCATCCCGAATCAACTGGTCACTAAATACATGCAGTTCTGTAGTTACTGGCTGTCTATTTGGAGGAGGCGTAGCAATTACCGATAAATCCCTAGCACCCATTAGTGAAAAATGCAAAGTACGAGGAATTGGGGTAGCCGTAAGCGTTAGCACATCGATATTGACGCGCATTTCTTTGAGGCGGTCTTTGACTTTTACCCCAAATTTTTGCTCTTCATCAATAATCATTAAGCCTAAATTCTTAAAAGAAACGTCTTTATTCACAATGCGGTGCGTACCAATCAAGATGTCGGTTTCGCCATTTGCAACACGTTTTAGCGTTTCTTTAATTTGTTGTGTCGACTTAAAACGGTTGATATATTCGACACGACAAGGAAAATTTTCTAATCGATCACGGAAAGTACGGAAATGTTGCATGGCCAATACCGTAGTTGGAACCAAAATCGCCACTTGTTTGGAGTCTGCAACAGCTTTGAATGCCGCGCGAATAGCCACTTCGGTCTTTCCAAAACCCACATCACCACAAACTAGCCTATCCATAGGGTTTGGTTTTTCCATATCAGCTTTTACATCAGCTGTGGCTTTTGCCTGATCTGGGGTATCTTCATAGATAAACGAAGATTCCAATTCGGCTTGTAGGAAGCTATCTCTTGAAAAAGCATATCCCTGCGCCAAACGACGCTGTGCATAAAGAGCAATAAGCTCTTTGGCAATATCCTGAACCTGTTTCTTGATGCGTGATTTCTTATTCTCCCATTCTGGCGAACCCAATTTTGACATTGTTGGAGGTCCCCCTTCTTTACCCGAAAATTTTGAAATTTTGTGCAAAGAGTGAATAGAGACCATCAATACATCGTTGTCTCTAAAAATCAAACGGATAGCTTCTTGCTCAGATTCTCCGACTGTTACTTTATCAAGACCTGCAAAACGCCCAATTCCGTAATCGACATGGGTCACATAATCGCCTACTTGCAAGGTTCTGAGCTCTTTGAGCGTAAGGGCTTTGGATTTAGAGTATTTACTTTTCTCTTTAAAACGGTGAAATCTATCAAATATCTGATGGTCGGTATAACAAACAATTTTGTTTTGCTCATCAATAAATCCTTCGCGAAGTCCAATGGTAATAGGCTGAAAACGCACATTGGAGTCGATTTCTTCAAAAATCGTGGTCAGTCGTTCTAATTGACGCTGTGATTCGGAAGTGATAATATTCGTAAAATAAAAGCCTTGATATTCCCGAAGATTATCTGCCAAACGTTTAAAGTCTTTGTTGAACGAAGGTTGAGATTTGGCTTGATAGGTCAGCTTTTCGGTTTTATCTTTAAAATAAAACCTTCTTCCAAATTCAATAGAGCCAAATCCTTTGACTAACTGTAAAAAACTACGGCGACTTTCAAACAGTTGATTAGGGTCAGATACAATTTGAATTCCTCCACTTTTTGCTAAGATTTCTTGTAGACTTTGCTCTACTTTTTCAAAGCATTTTTCCACAATTTCTAAAGCATGTTCAACATCCTTAAACCAAAGGCGTGTATCGGGCGATAAAAATTGAAAGAAAGGCTCACGAGTTTCCTGAATTAGTTTGGTTTGAACATCGGGAATGATATTGATTTTGGAAACTGATTCAATCGAAAGTTGTGAATCAGGGTCGAAAGTGCGGATACTTTCGACTTCGTTGCCAAAGAGGTCAATACGATAAGGGAGTTCGTTCGAAAAACTAAAAACATCTACAATACCTCCACGAATAGAAAACTGCCCTGCTTCGTACACAAAATCAGTTTTTTCGAAGTCATAACTTAATAAAACCTCTGCCAAAAAGTTGGTATCTAACTGTTCGTTCAAAGACACAGTAAGCGTATTTTTCATCAAAGAACGCTTGTTGATAACTTTCTCGAAAAGTGCTTCAGGATACGAAACAATGATTTGTCCTGTATTGGTATTGTTGTTGATTTTACTCAAAACCTCTGCTCTCATCAATACATTGGCATTGTCAATATCTTGGTATTGATAGGCCTTTTTGTAGGACATTGGAAAAAGCATAGGAACTTCTTCGCCCAGTAAACTTTGGAGGTCGTTGAGGAAATATGCCGCTTCTTCACGGTCTTCAAGGATGAATAAATGGTCTTGCTTGGGGTTCAGTTGATGTATTGCTGAGGCAATAACGGCATCAAGACTACCAGAAAGCCCTTTTAATTGAATATGAGGATACTTTTCTCGGTTTTTGGTTTGCTCCGAAATAGTTTGCACAACGCCATCTTCACGGTAGAGCTTCAGGAAATCTTTAACAAGCATGGTTGAAAAAAAGCTAGAGTCTGTTTTTATCGTAAGGTAAGAGTTTTTCAGTTCTGAAAAACACAATTAGCCACAAAGGCTCAAATACCGAATATTTGAGCCTTTGTGGCAATCATTTCACAAAAATAACTGTAAAAAAGAGTAAATAGTTTTTAATTCTTCAAAATCTCAAACTCTACACGTCTATTAGTCGCCTGATTTTCTGGAGTATCGTTGGCTACCTTAGGGCGATTTTTGCCATATCCTTTTGCTATGATTCGCTCAGGAGTTACACCAAAAGCGATGAGTTGGTTACGCACTACATCTGCACGCTCTTGCGAAAGTCGGTTATTGACCTCATCGCTACCCACATTATCAGTATGCCCACTGATTTCAACATTGATTTTGTTCTTTTTGATAAAGTCAGCGATACGCTTCAATTCAGGAGTTGATTCAGACTGAAGAGCTGCTTTCCCAAATTCAAAGAAAATGTTGTTCATCGTTATCTTCGTACCAGCTTCGATTGGAGCAACGGTAATATCTTTTCCTTCTATTTCAAGGTATTTTCCTGAAATTTTACTCAAGTCAATATTCTGAGAAGTCCCTACAAAACCATCGATTTTGGTTGTAATACCATAGTTTTTACCATAAGGCAAAACAATTTTGTAAATACCAGTCAGCGGGTCTGGACTGGCTTGACCTAATTCTTTTCCAGTGGTCAAATCTTCATAAATGACTTTGGCATTTTTAGGTACTTTCCCTGTTTTGCTATCAATCACTTTCCCTGCTACAAGGACAACAGGTTCTGATTTGGTAGCATCGGGTGCGGGTTGATTTTTGGTGTTTTTAGTAGAAGGCTTATTGGTTGCGACAACTGGGTCGTTACCCGCTTGGATTGGCGAAGTAGCGGAAGCGTCTAGTTTTAAACGAAAAATATCTTTTTTACCGAGAGAGCTTTTGCCAGAAATAAAATAAGCATAATCACCAGAGGCTGGAATCGTGTAATAGGCATCATATTCATCGGTATTGATAGGTTCGCCGATGTTTTGAGGCTCTGTCCAGTTGACCCAAGTTTCGTCTTTACGTTTACAAACATAGATGTCATTGCTACCTTTTCCACCTTCTCTGTTACTAGAGAAATACAAAGTTTTACCATCGGCAGCCAAAAAAGGTGTTGTTTCTGTAAAGTTGGTATTGATATCATCACCCAAATTCATGGGTTCAGACCAAGTTCCATCATCTTCTAAAAAAGAAGCATAGATATCATCTTCGTCGGAGTTTTTCTTTTCTGAAAAAGCCATTAATAAAACCTTTCCATCGGCAGATAAGAAGCCATGTTCGTTTTTACCTCTGCTTAATTTTTCGTATTTAGGAATTTCTAATTTGCGCGGAAGTCCCCAGCCTCCTTCAAGTTTTTTGGCGATAGAAAAACCTCGTGTTTCGTATTGTCCATTCAAATAAGCACCCTTCATGAGAATAGTTTGCCCATCGGGAGATATACTCAGAATACTGTTGTATTGATCTCTGTTGAGGTTTTCGGACATACGTCTTGCAGGTGTCCATGCACCCATCGTATTTTCTGAAAACCAAATATCTTGGGAGCCAGCTATCTGCTCAGAACCATTAACACCATATTTGTTTTGAGGGTGATTTTTGCGTCCAAAAAAAAGTGTTTTACCGTCTGGAGACATAACGGGTCCCAATTCTGAATATTCGGTATTAATGGCAGTACCAAGGTTTTCGGGTTTGTTTTGTGCCATCAAGAATGCAGATGGGATACACAACAAAACGATAGCCAACGAAGTATAGGTTTTCATGAAAATAGCCAATATTAAAGGGTTTATATCATAGGCAAACGAACAAAGCTGTCCTTGTATTGTTAGGCTTTATTCACCCATTTACCAACAGGGAAATCTGGATATTCAGCTTGTTCCATACGATTGATGAGGCTTTCAAGGTTGTCATCAATCATCAACATATCCAAATTGGTTTGCTTTAAGAAACCTTCTTTCACCATTTTATGAATCATTTCGATCAAGGGGTCATAAAAACCATTGACATTGAGCAGGCCAACAGGCATTTGGTGAAGTCCTAATTGTTTCCAAGTAAGTATTTCAAAAAGCTCATCGAGCGTTCCCCAGCCGCCTGGCAATGCTACCACTGCATCTGAAATTTCAGCCATCAATTGCTTGCGCTGGTGCATAGTTTCCACGATATGAATTTGAGTAAGGCCTTTATGCTGAACCTCAAATTTTTCCATAAAAGAAGGAATTACGCCAATCACCTCTCCCCCATTTTCAAGTACTGCATCGGCGATTATCCCCATAATACCAACGCTACCGGCACCGTAAACAAGCGTTTTGTTTTTTTCTACTAAAAGCTTGCCAGCGGCAATAGCTGTATTTTTATAAATCTCATCGAAGCCAACAGATGCTCCGCAATACACCAAGATATTTTTCATGTTCAGAGTGTTCAAAAAAATGTTTATTGTTGAATAAAGTCCCACAAAATAACAGTTTTTAAACTCTCATGATAGCTATTTTTTGAAAATATCACGTAAAGCCGCTTCTGGGTCATCATACAAAAATGTAAAAGAAGTATCCTGTTTGAGCTTATTGTTGAGTACTTTATTACCTCCAAGTACAATAGAAGCCATTTCTCCAAAAATGATTTTTAGTACGAAAGACGGAACATTTGGTAGCCATAACGGGCGATTCAATACGCTTGCCAAAATCTGATTGAACGTTCGGTTGTTGATAGGATTGTCTGCAACTGCATTGAAAACACCTTGAACAGTAGGGGTAAATAGTGCATGGATAAAGAGTCTGCAAAGGTCATCAATATGTATCCATGACAGAAATTGTTCGCCTGTACCAAGTGGTGATCCAAAGCCAAATTTGGTTGGCAGAGCCATTTTGGGCAGTGCTCCTCCTTTCTCTGAAAGTACAATACCAATACGAAGTTTGGTCGTTCTGATACCGAGATTTGCTATTTGGTCAGCGGCTTTTTCCCAAAGAATACAACACTCTGCCACGAAGTCATTGCCTGCTTGAGACTCTTCGGTAATGATAGCACTCCCAGTATCTGCGCCGTAAAATCCAATCCCTGATGCTGATACAAACCCTTGAATTTTGTGTGGAATCATTTGGAGTTTTTGTGCAATCAGTGCCATTGATTTTGTTCGAGAATCAATGATTTCTTTTTTGCGTTCTGGTGTCCAACGTTCATCTGCAATCCCTGCACCTGCCAAGTGGATGATATAGTCAGCTCTGCGAAGAGCCTCCTCATCAATGATTCCTTTGTCTATATCCCAAACGAAAGTTTTTACGTTTCCTCTCTGTTGAGCTTTGCGACTCAGATGCCAAACCGAATGACCTTGTTCGGTGAGGAGCTTGGTAAGCCGTGTGCCCACAAGCCCAGTTCCTCCAGTGATTAGTATGTTCATTAGTTTAGGTTTTTACAATAAAATAAAGGTTGTAATGCCAAAATGAAGTAAAAATATCCTTCATTAAAGTAAACAAGAAAATGAATAGAATGGTTATGCTGAAATTTAATGATTGATAATGTTTTGATTATCAGGTTTTTGATTTTTGATTGAACGTTCGGTTGTTTAACTAAAAGGATAAATAAAACTTATATTATCCTTTTAGTTAATTTATTGTCTTTTAGGTAATGATTGCAAATTAAGCTAAAACCTACAACACAAATTTGGCGAGTATATACTAACCATAGAAACAAATTATAGTGCTTTTTTGAATAAAAAATAAAGAATATAATAGTTTGATTGAACGTTCGAATAGTAGTACTTCTGGTAATTTCTTCATAAAATGAGATAGGCTAAACTATTTATAAACACAGGTTAGGTATGGCGAGAGCCCAAATAGTGATTGATATTATTTGTAAAAAAATGTATATCTTCGACCAATTAAGTATTGTCTAAAACGACTCAAAAACCAAACTATTTCTTAGACAGAAATACCGTCTAAGACACTAAAACTGCTAGCAATGAAATTACATATCCGAAATTTTTTATCCATGTTTGATGTCTTTGGAATTGTGGAGAGAGACCCTTTTGGTAATTCGATGTTTCTGAAAAGAATCATCATGTTTACTTTAGGCTGGATAACTTATGGAAGATTGAGAGTTTATAATAAAACCAAAATTAGTGGGACAGAACACCTCGAAAATTTGCCACAAACGGGAGTCCTATTCTTGTCAAATCATCAAACCTATTTCATGGATGTGATTTGCTTGTATCATGTTTTTTTTAGTATCAAATGGGGCTTCAAAAATTCGATAAACTTTCCCATTTACTTATTGGCACCTAGATCACGCCTATTTTATGTGGCAGCCTCAGAGACGATGAAAGAAGGAGGTTTGTTGCCGAGAATATTCTCACAAGCAGGAGCTATTTTAGTAAATCGCTCGTGGAGAGCCAAAGGACATGACGTAAAAAGAGAATTGGATACTGCCGCAAACGACAAGGTAGGATTAGGATTAAAATACGGTTGGGTAGTGAGTTTTCCGCAAGGAACAACTACGCCTTACGCTCCTCTACGTAAAGGAACAGCGCACTTGATAAAAGCACATAATCCCATTGTGGTTCCTGTGGTAATCAACGGTTTTAGAAGAGCCTTTGACAAAAAAGGACTTTTATTTAAAAAACGTAATACAACGCTTTCGGTTACATTCAAAGAGCCAATTCAATTTGACCCCAATATGCCAGTTGAAGAGATGATGGATATTTTGCGTGAGCAGATAGAACAAAAAATACCAGTCGAAAAGTTGAAGTGGAGAAGAGAAGAATAAGACTATGCTAAGCAAAACTCAGGGAATTGTCATCAACTACGTGAAGTATAAGGAAAGTTCGATTATTGCTAAAGTCTACACCAAGGAGTTTGGCATACAATCGTACATTGAGAATGGGGTAAGAAGTGCAAGAGCCAAAAACAAAATAGCACTTTTTCAGCCACTCACTTTACTCGACCTTGTGATATACCATAAGGAAGGAAAGGATATTCATCGTATTACAGAAATCAAATGTAATCATCCGTTCGAATCGATTCCTTATGAGATAGCCAAATCATCGGTAGCGATTTTTGTCACGGAGATTTTGACCAAAACACTGCGTGAAGAAACCCCGAATGAACAACTGTTCGAGTTTGTAGAGCAATCGATATTGTGGCTAGACGGTGCAGATAAGCACTTTGAGTGCTTTCATATTCAGTTTTTATTGTCAATGACAGCGTATTTAGGTTTTTTGCCTGAAACACTTGAAGAGATGGAAGAGGAATTGAGCTTGTACGGATACCCTTTAACCAAAGGAGCTAAAGCTGGGCTTCAACTCCTTTGGGGTTTGGAATATGGAGAAGTACCAAGAATAGATCGTCATTCAAGAAATGAAATGGTAGAGATACTATTACACTGGTACAAAATACATTTAGAGACATTTGGAGAGATAAAATCTTTGGCTGTTCTCAAAGAGATATTGCACTAGATTTTGCGCTTTAATTCAAAGTGTTTACCAAGATACAAGCGACGCACTTGTTCATCAGAAGCAAGGTCTTCGGGTGTACCTGATTTTAGAATCTTTCCTTCAAATAACAAATAAGCACGGTCAGTAATCGACAATGTTTCGTCTACGTTGTGGTCGGTTATAAGGATACCAATATTGCGATATTTGAGCTTGGCTACGATACCTTGAATTTCCTCTACAGCAATAGGGTCAACTCCGGCGAAAGGCTCATCTAACAAAATGAATTTTGGGTCAACAGCCAAGGCACGGGCAATTTCGGTACGACGACGCTCGCCTCCAGATAGTACTTGTCCAAGGTTTTTGCGAACATGAGTCAATGAAAATTCTTCCAGTAATTGCTCTGTTTTTTCTTTTTGCTCTTTTTTAGACAGGCTAGTTAATTCTAATACTGCTAAGATATTTTCTTCAACCGATAGTGTTCTGAAAACAGATGCTTCTTGAGCCAAATAGCCAATTCCCAAACGTGCACGCTTGTACATGGGCAAGTTAGTCACATCCAAATCATCGAGATATACTTTTCCAGAATTAGGCTTTACCAAACCTGTTGCCATGTAAAACGAAGTCGTTTTACCAGCACCATTAGGACCGAGCAAACCTACAATTTCGCCTTGTTCTACTTGGTAGCTTACATTGTTATTGACCAAGCGCTGACCATATTTCTTTACAAGATTTTCTGTTCTTAGTAGCATAATTGCTGTGGCAAAATCCTTTGAAGTAACCCTGCCGTTTTTATCTATGAATTAAAATAGAATACGATATTTAGAAACAAACACAAACTGAAAGCATCTGTGCTTTTAGTTATTCAAACTTAATATCTTTCAACATCAGTTGAAAACTCTTTTTCCCTTGCCACTCATTGATTTCGATGGTATAACAAATAGAGCAAGTTTGAACTTCTAGTAATTTATCAAAAAAGTCTTCAACCATGCCAAAGCCTACACAGGTAAAAGCCGCTGTGCCCTCTTGAAATGCTTGAAACTTCAGATGCTTTTCCTTCATTTTGATCGGAGTACCATACAGTTGTACTTTATGACTGACAAAAACAGGTGTCATATTTTGAGGACCAAATGGCGACATCTGACTCATAATACGATGAAACTTATCGGTAATAGCCGATAGTGGCAATGCCAAGTCTATTTCTATTAGTGGAGAAAGTTGTTCTTGTAAGATTTTACGAGAAACAACTTCTTCAAACTTTCTTCTAAAATTTTCAATTTGGTTAAGCTCTAACGTCAGACCAGCCGCAAAAGTGTGTCCACCAAATTGAATCAAATGCTCCGAACATTCTTCAATGGCGTCATAAACATCAAACCCTGGCACTGAGCGAGCCGAACCAGCAGCATTGCCATGAGATTCTGTCAGGATAATGGTAGGACGATGATATTTTTCGATACATCTACTTGCTACAATTCCGATCACACCTTTATGCCAAGCTTCATTGAATAACACCGTGCTTTTGGCCGCCACCAAATCACTATTTTGAGCAATCATTTCCAACGCCTCGGCCGTAATCGATGAATCAAGTCCTTTGCGGTCGGTATTATGTTGACCAATCACACGGGCAAATTCCTCAGCTTTTTGTTCGTCCTCAGATAACATTAGGTCAACAGCATCGTACGCATGGCGAATTCTTCCTGCTGCGTTGATTCTTGGACCTAATCCAAATACTACTTTGGTAATATCCATTTTGCCTTCCAGCGATGCGGATTTAATCAATGCTTTTAGCCCCGTTCTTGGATTGGTATTAAGTTGTTGTAAACCATAAAAAGCCAAAACTCTATTTTCACCCACAATTGGCACAATATCACAACTAATACTCGTCACGACTAAATCCAAATAAGGCAGCAATAAATTGACATCTATGTCTTTTACCTGACAGTAGGCTTGCAAAAGCTTGAAGCCCACGCCACAACCTGTTAATTCCTTGAAGGGATATAGACAGTCTTCACGTTTGGGGTCTAGTACCGCTACCGCATCTGGCAACTCGTCGCCTGGTCGGTGGTGATCGCATATAATAAAATCTACGCCATGTTCTTTTGCCCAAGCTACCTTATCAACAGATTTGATTCCACAGTCGAGGCTTACGATGAGGGCAAAACCATTTTCGGCGGCATATTCAATCCCTTTTTGCGAAACGCCATATCCTTCGGCATAGCGATCGGGAATATAAAATTCAATATTCTGATGAATATACTTTTGCAAAAATCCATAAAACATAGCAACAGAAGTAGTACCATCTACATCATAATCACCATATATTAGTATTTTCTCATTTTGCTCAACGGCTTTACTCAATCGTTCAACTGCGATGGTCATGTCTGCCATCAAGTACGGGTCGTGTAAATCAGATAAGCTAGGACGAAAAAAATGCTTAGCTTCATCGAATGTACCAACGCCTCGCTGACCTAGCAACGTAGCAATTTCATAACTAACACCTAATTCTTTTGATAGGGTATCTACTATTTCTGAAGATGGTAATTTTTTATAATTCCAACGTTTTTCGACCATGGACTGATGACTGTGGATAACAAGATGTTGATTATTAAATAGCAAAGTTATACTTAAATATAGGAGACTTGCAAAGAAGGACTATGACTATAAGATTTTTTAAGAAATTCACACGGTATTCTTGGCATGCTAGCACTCAATTTTCAATCATTAACTAGTTTATTTCTATGAAAAGATTATTAACAATTTTATCAACACTCTGTTGGTTGAGCTTCAATCTACAGGCTCAGAAAAGCACCTCTCCCAATTCTTTGCAAGAACGAATGCAATGGTTTCAGGATGGCAAATTAGGAGTTTTCATCCACTGGGGTATCTATTCTGTAAAAGGTGTCGACGAAAGTTGGAGCTTTCACAACCACAAAATATCCTATAAAGACTATATGGCTCAGCTCAATGGATTTACAGCAAGTAAATATAATCCTGAAGAATGGGCAGCTTTAATTAAAGAAAGTGGCGCAAGATATGCTGTTATTACCACCAAGCATCATGATGGTGTGGCACTTTGGCCAACTAAAGAAAAACATTTTAGTGCCGTAAAAAACACTCCAGCCAAAAGAGATTTGATAAAGCCATTTTTTACAGCTCTAGAAAAACAAGGTATTAAAAAAGGAGCCTACTTTTCTTTAATTGATTGGAGTCACCCTGATTACCCCGCTATTCTGAGAGATAGCAATCGATATAAAATGCAAGATGATTTGGCGCGCTGGGGACGCTTCAAAACCTTTGCACATAACCAAATAGATGAACTGTTGGCAAACTATAATCCAGATCTTTGGTGGTTTGATGGCGAATGGGAACATAGTTCGAAGGAATGGGAATCTGAAAAAATCAAAGATAAAATACTAAAAGCTCAACCTTGGGCAATTGCCAACGACCGACTCTTAGATTTTGGACATTATGAAACTTACGAACAAACTATCCCTCCTACCCGACCAAAGAAATTTCCTTACTGGGAGGCTTGCATGACTTCTAACCTCAACTGGGGATATCACCCTGATGATACCAATTACAAAACTCCATTTCAGGTTATTTCAATCTTTGCGGATGTGATTAGCAATGGTGGAGTTTACCTATTTGATATTGGGCCTAAAGAGGACGGTACTATTCCCGCCGAACAAGTTCATATTTTGAAAGAACTAGGAAAATGGAATAAGAAACACGAGGAAGCTGTTTTTGGAACCATTGCAGGTATCGAAGCAGGTCATTTTTATGGACCAACTACGTTGTCTAAAGATTCAACTACTTTGTATTTGTTTTTACAACCACAATCTTCGGGGCAAGTTATGTTGAAAGGATTGAACAATAAAATCAATAAAATAAGGGTCGTAGGAACAAATCACGAACTAACTCATCAAGTACAAAGCAAAATGACTTGGGGTAATGTGCCAGGGATTGTATTCATTGATGTTCCTGCAAAAGTAAATGATACTTATATGACAGTTTTAGCACTAGAACTCGAAAAACCGATTAGTATTTATAAAAGCGATGGAGAAAAATAGGGGCTAATTTGAAGATGTGTCAATTTGAAGATTTGAAAATGTGTTAAATTTCACTTTGAGACGATTATCAAAATAGGCATGAGTCATTCCTAATTGAGTGATTTAATGAATGAGTGATTATGTTAAAATTTGTTCCCTAGCAGTAGAGACGCAATGATTGCGTCTCAATACAAGTGAAATCTAGCATGGAGGTATAAAAAAGGCGTTCGAAATTAGTTTTTCGAACGCCTTTTTTGGTGAAAGCTTGGCGAATAATCTCAATTCCGAAATTCGGGATGACTTATGTCTGACTCAGTAATAGACGTAAAGTATTACGTCTCTACGAGCCTTGATCATTCAAAACTCCGCACTCAAAACTCCACAATTACTAGACTCCTTCAGCTACTACTTCTTTTACGTCAGGAACCATTCTTGTCAAAAGGTTTTCGATACCAGCCTTCAACGTCATCGTTGAAGAAGGACACCCTGAGCAAGAACCTTGAAGTAATACCTTCACTGTACCTTCGTTGAATGAGTGGAAACTAATAGCGCCACCGTCTGATTCAACGGCAGGACGCACGTATTGGTCAAGAACAGCTTTGATTTTGATAACAGTATCCGAATCAGGCTCGCCCGAAGGATTTGTTTCGTGTGCTTTTATGGTTGATTGAGCAAAAACTTCTTTTTTATCCTCGAAGAATTTTTTCAAAAACTGCTTCAAATTGAATAATTCATCTTCCCATTTAGTTTCTTCATCCTTGGTTACAGTCACAAAGTTGGAAGAAATAAATACTCTTTTTACAAAATCAAAACCGAATAACTCAACCGCTAAAGGAGAGTTTTTCTCTTCCGAAATTGCTTCTGAAGGTGTTGCATAATCGAAAGAAGCACCTTCTGGTGCCAATTCAAAGTTCAACACAAACTTCATTGAATTAGGGTTTGGAGTTGATTCTGTATAAATAAATATCTGAGATTTTAACATGATGCCTGTTTAGTTTGATTAGCTATTATGGTTGTTATAACAAAGGATGTCCAAAATTAGTTTGGAAAGTTTGATAATTGCCAATGCTTTCTTTCAAAAATTTGATTTTAGGTAAAAATCCTACGGAAGAATCTGATAATGAGACTATAGACTAATTGAAGGAAGAATGACAAGAGAGATGAACATTTACTGAATAATAAACTAAAATTTGTATTTGATAAAGGTGTTTTTCTTGTGTTTATAAAGGGTACTCAATCAGGTTAATGTATTGTTAATGAGAATCTTTTCTGTCAAAAAATGAGATTTTATCGTATTTTTGTAAAGTTTTTTCCTGAAAAAAGATACCTAATTTATAAGTACTCCGAGTTCAAATGTCGTTTTTTTGTTGGGAATCCCTCCGATAATGCCGAACTTAGTAGAGTGATTGTAGAAAATGAATGTTTTAAGGACATGAGTTTTCAAACCCTAAAAATTTAGCTGATACAAATGTTAGATATAATTCAACTGCTTCCTGATTCGATTGCGAACCAGATTGCTGCTGGGGAGGTAGTTCAAAGACCTTCTTCTGTGGTGAAGGAGTTGTTAGAGAATTCTATAGATGCCGAAGCCACTCAGATTCAATTGATTGTGAGAGAGGCAGGCAAAACCCTCATTCAGGTTATCGACAACGGTAAAGGTATGTCCGAAACCGATGCTCGAATGTGCTTTGAGCGCCACGCTACTTCCAAAATCCGTACTTCCGACGATTTGTTTAAAATCCGTACCATGGGATTTAGAGGCGAAGCTATGGCCTCAATTGCAGCGGTATCTCAGGTAGAGCTAAAAACCCGACGTAGCACAGATGAACTAGGTACGATGGTAAGAATTGAAGCGTCTGAGCTAAAAGCACAAGAGGCTATATCGACACCTGAAGGCACCAACCTTTTGGTCAAAAACCTTTTCTACAATGTTCCCGCTCGTCGTAATTTCTTAAAGTCCAATCCTGTTGAAATGCGTCATATCATCGACGAGTTTCAGCGTGTGGCTTTGGCTAATCCTGATATTGCCTTTTCATTGTATCATAACGATGCCGAGATTTATAATTTGCCTTCTGGTAAATTAAGCCGTCGTATTGTGGATTTATTTGGCAAAAGCTATCGCGAGCAATTAGCGCCTTGTGAGGAAGAAACATCATTTGTGACAGTTCGCGGATTTGTGGGAAAACCTCAGTTTGCCAAGAAAACTCGTGGCGAGCAGTTTTTCTTTGCCAATAATCGTTTTATCAAAAACAGTTACCTCAATCATGCGGTAATGTCAGCGTTTGAAGGATTAATTCCCGAAGGCTCTCATCCTTTTTATGTTTTATTTATTGAGATAGACCCTGTCCATATTGATATAAACGTACACCCTACTAAAACAGAAATCAAATTTGATGATGAACGTACCGTTTATGCCATCGTGCAAGCTGCTGTACGTAAATCGATGAGCCAACATAATTTGGCGCCATCACTCGACTTTGATACCAATATCAATTACTCTAATCAGTTTTTTAGCTTTAATAATGCTCCTACTCCAACGTCAACGGCTGTTCCGAGCAAAATGAACCAAGCTGATTTTGACAGTGAAAGACCTTTTGCGAAGCCAGAAATGTCGTCTCGTGAAAAAAGTAATCTTTCAAATTGGAACAAATTGTATGAAGGACTAGACAATACCGTCGAAAGTTTTGAGCAAAAAAGAGTAGAACAATCTTCTTTCAATTTTAGAAATGAAGAAGATTATCCTGAGTCTCAGCCTTTCACACTCAAAAGCAAAGCCAATGATTTGTTGGAGTCTCGACCATTACGCAGTTCGCAGGATTCAGATGCGACAACTTTCCAGATTCACAACCGATATATTATTTCTCAGGTAAAATCAGGAATGTTATTGATTGATCAGCGTGCAGCTTATGAGCGTATTTTGTATGAGAAATTTGTACAATATCTTCAGAAAAATAATGGAACATCGCAGCAACTACTTTTTCCATCAACAATTAAGTTAACTCCTGCGGATTTTCATTTATTAGTCGAAATCCAAGACGAAGTTCGTAACCTTGGTTTTGATTTAAGCGTTATCGGTCATGATTCATTTATTGTTAATGGCATTCCAGCAGATTCGCCTGATGAAAATGAACAAGCTTTGATTGAAGGTTTATTGGAGCAATTCAAGCGCAACGAATCGGAGTTGCATCTCGACAGAGTTGAAAACTTAGCTAGATCGATGGCAAAACGTTCGGCAGGAAGATTTGGTATGTCTCGTTTATCAAACCAAGAAATGAATACCTTAGTCGAGCAACTTTTTGCCTCGTCTAATCCAAGCTATTCGCCAAGCGGTGAGCTCACCATGAAGATTTTGGGATTAGCTGAAATAGCCAATATATTTCAAAAATAAAATTTCCTCCAAGGCATCTGCAAAGGTGCCTTATTTATATGTATATGAAAACGTCTAAAATCGCTCTTGTTTTGCTAGGCATATTTGTTTTTTCTGGCGTAGGAGTTTATCTCAAATCTTGTCAAGAAAAATCTAGTTCAACAACCGAGCAAGCAAGTACCCAAGCCCCAACAGCCGATCAAGGGCTGTTACCAGCCGCTACCTTCAATGCCGATTCTGCTTATAAGTTTGTCGAAAAGCAAGTTGAATTTGGTCCAAGAGTTCCTAATACAAAGTCTCACAAAGCTTGTGCAGCATGGTTAGCCGACCAATTGAAAGCTTATGGATGTCAGGTGATCAATCAAAACTTTGTGGCAACAACTTACGATGGCAAAAAGCTTAATGCTGTAAATATCATTGGGACTTATAACCCTGGAGCAGCCAAAAGAATCTTATTGGCAGCACACTGGGATACAAGACCTATTGCAGATAAAGACACTAAAGATAAGGATAAGCCAATCGACGGAGCCAATGATGGTGCAAGTGGCGTAGGCGTTTTGTTAGAAATTGCAAGAGCTATTAAAGATGCCCAAAACAAACCTAATGTTGGAATTGATTTTATCTTGTTTGATGCCGAAGACAATGGTGAGCCAAACGAATATCGTGGCGATTCTGGTAATCAGGTATGGTGGTGCTTAGGCTCACAATATTGGGCAGCCAACAAGCATATGCCGAATTATCAAGCCTATTATGGTATCTTGTTAGATATGGTTGGTGCAAAAGGCGCTGTTTTTCCACATGAAGGATTATCAATGCAATATGCTCCTATCTTAACAAGAAGTATTTGGGATATAGCCTCCAGGCTAGGATATGGCAATTTATTCATCGATGCTGATGGTGGTGCATTAACCGACGATCATGCTTTTGTGAACGATATTGGTAAAATTCAAATGATTGATATTGTAGAGCTTCGACCAAATGATCCTAAAACTTTTGGCTCATATCATCATACTCATAATGACAATATGAATGTAATTGATAAAAATACTTTAAAAGCTGTTGGTCAAACAGTTTTGACAGCTTTGTATCAAGAATAGTGCTTTTCGGAGCATTTTGATGATCCCAAAAAATGCAGATTCGTGTTTTTTGGGATTTTTTGTGGATAAATGCAAAAGCCTTGCTTTTGACACTCGATGGATATAGATACTTTCTGTACCTTTGTGCATCTTTTTCAACCAACTACCAAATGGAACAAACAGAACAATTAAAACTCGTATTTCTCAACGATGTACATGTCGCATTAGGAGCCAAAATGGTACCTTTTGCAGGATATTCAATGCCAGTTTTATATACCAACTTGATTCAAGAACACCTTGCTGTTCGTAACTCAGTTGGGGTATTTGATGTATCTCACATGGGTGAATTTGTGGTAAAGGGCGAGCGTGCGACTGAATTTTTACAGTATGTTACCTCAAATGACGTAGCTGCTTTGTATGATGGCAAAGTGCAATATTCTTGCTTGCCAAATGACAAAGGTGGTATCGTAGACGATTTGTTGATTTACCGCCGTTCGGAAAACGAATACTTTGTGGTAGTAAATGCTTCTAACATCGAAAAGGACTGGAACTGGATGCAGAGCCACAATACTTTTGATGTAGAGATGCAAAATATTAGTGATGGAATCAGTCTATTTGCTGTTCAAGGTCCGAAAGGGGTAGCTACCATGCAAAAATTGACTGACCTTGATCTTGGTTCTATGGAGTACTATACTTTCAAAGAAGGTACAGTAGCAGGTATCGAAAATGTACTAATTGCTACAACAGGTTATACTGGTGCAGGTGGTATGGAAGTATATGTAAAAAATGAGGATGCCAAAATCATGTGGGATGCTATTTTTGCAGCAGGAGCAGAATTTGGTATCGTGCCAGTAGGCTTAGGTGCTCGTGATACTTTGCGTACTGAAATGGGCTATTGTTTGTATGGCAACGATATTGATGATACAACCTCTCCTATCGAAGCTGGTTTGGGCTGGATTACCAAGTTCAACAAAGAATTTGTGAACTCTGCTTTCCATAAACAAATCAAAGAAAATGGCCCTACTAAGAAATTGGTAGCATTTGAAATGGTAGATCGTGGTATTCCTCGTCAGCACTATGAAATCATGGATGCAACTGGTAATATCATCGGTGAAGTTACTTCAGGGACTCAGTCGCCATCATTGAATAAAGGTATCGGATTAGGTTATGTAGCTAAGGAGTTCAGTAAATTAGGTACAGAAATTTACATCAATATCCGTAACAAATATTTGAAAGCTCAAGTGGTAAAATTACCATTTCTTAAATAAGTAATTACGTTCTAGGTAAAAAGCTGTAAGCATAAGTAGGAAAGCGTTAATAGTTAACAGTATATTGGTTATTTGGAGATATTCATAATCAAAAGGTTATAGTCAAATTTTGCCACAGATATGTTATTAATTTAATCTTTCCTTTTACTTAAGGCAAAAAGTTTACAATTGTTTCTAATAGAATAATAGGAACTCTTTTGCCTAATGCATATAGCTTACAGCCTAAAGCATAATAATATCAAGTCAGAAACTTAACCTTTTCGAGCAAGAAGTCTTAGGGCTTTTTGCTCGAAACATTTTGTCCAATCATGAAAACCATTGATGTTTGTTTAACGCCAGAATTATTACATCTTCATAATATCGAAAACTCAATCGTTGTGGTTGTGGATGTTTTCAGAGCCACATCTTGTATGACAACAGCATTTGCCAACGGTGTGGGGTCTATCATCCCTGTTGCTACCATTGACGAATGTGTTGCTTATCAACAACAAGGCTATTTGGCCGCTGCTGAGCGTGACGGAAAAACGCCAGAAGGCTTTGATTTCGATAACTCGCCATTTAGTTATATGGTCGATAAAGTGAAAGATGCAACAATTTGTGTGACAACCACCAATGGAACTTTGGCTATTACCAAATCAAAATCTGCGGTGAAAGTAATGGTTGGCTCATTCCTTAACCTAGGAGCTTTAGCAACCTATCTTAAAGATCAACAGTATGATGTATTGATTTTATGTGCTGGTTGGAAAGGTAAGCCGAACTTGGAAGATACCTTATTTGCTGGAGCTTTAGTGGAGCGATTGAAAGAGTCGTTTATGATTGAGGAGGATGCTGCGTTAATGGCCTTACGTCAATATCAAAATGCAAAAGATGACTTATTGTCTTATGTAGCATCTTCATCTCACGTTCGTCGTTTGCAAAGATTAGGTATTCAAAAAGATATTGCTTACTGTTTACAACATGATTTATATGATGTTTTACCTGTGCTAAGAGGTAATGCTTTAGTAAATATGTAAGGTTTTTGATATTTGTTAATAGTGTATCAGTTATCAGGATATATTGTTGATAATATTGATGAAATATATTTAGTACTTGAGCAAATGAGTGGTTGTTATTTTTGATCAATAAAATGCAATCTTTTGCATTCAGACAATTGTGATAAATAACAATCACTCAATCTCAACTCACTCAATTCAAGAGCGCTATCGCTTTCTCTAAGATTGTATCAATTTTAGCTGTCTCATCCTTTGTAGTAATGTTTACTCGATAATCAGGTTTGATACCGTTTTCAATATCCTCCTTTTGGGTATTTGAAAAAGCCACTGCCGAAAAGCGGTATAACCAGCCATTAGGTAATTCACCACCGATAGGTCCAGCTCCTCCTCCTCCCGTAAGATCGCCAACCAAAGTCACCTGACTTTGCTCTGACATAGCTGATGCAAACATATTGGCTGCACTAAACACCCGTCTATTCGTTAGTACCACGATTTTTTTCCCGTAAAACGAACCACTGGGTTCTACATAGACAGGTGTATAATCTTTAAAATCGTTGAGAGTTGCGCTATTTTTGCTTCTTGTATATCCGATAAGGGTTTTTTGGGAAACAAAATGCTGCATAAGGCGCTTAATATTTTCTACCGAGCCACCGTTGTTATCTCTAATATCAATAATCAAACCTTTGGTGATAACCATTCTATTGATGATACTATTCCAACCATTGTCGTCGAGGGTTGTCGAAAAACTTCCATAATAGATATAGCCTATGTTTTCATTCAAAATACTACTTCTTACTTTTTGTCCATAACCGAATTTGAGATATTGGTTGGTTAAAATACTATCATTAAAATTATGAGCATAGCCCCTTAGCAATCCCAAAGACGAATAATACGTGTAACTATATCGAGTATTGGGAATTTGTAGATTGACATGACCATCGTGAAGCTCATTCATCATCTGACTAACAATGGTAAAAAAGGCCTCTTGAGTTAGTTGGTCATTTACTTTTGGTCTGTATTTGTCATAAATACTCTGCCAATTAATTCCCTTTAGTTCAAAATAACAATATTTATCTCTGACCGTTTTCCACAGTAAATCAAAGTTTTCGGTAGGAGTATTGGGTGGGTTTGGAGAAATAAAGAGTTTTTCACAACTCAAAAATGTGAATCCCACTAGTATTAATAGAATGAATTTTTTCATAGAAAATTAAAATGTAATTACTTTACCAACTGTCAAAGATGTATTTCCAAGTGATAATTCTGAAGGAGCTGAATAGTGCCTAAAACTCCACTCAATGCCGATACGCCATGCGGATTTTCGGTTGGGATACTTAGCGTTGGCATATTCTTTTTCTCCAAAATACAAAGTAGCTCGATTAGTATAAAAGAAGTACTTATTGATACTCCCTACATATATATAGTTTCCCAAGTACTTCCATAACTCTTCTTTGAAGTAAGCATCATGTGCGTATCCTGAACGCCCTAGTACACTGATTAGAGGCATCATAAAAAAGTTTCTGAATTGTACTTTTCTATGAAAAATACGTATTGATTTCCAATAACTTAGGGCCACTCCAGCTCGCAAACCAGCGTCTACTGATACCTCATTATTTCCGTAGCCAAGGTTATAAATATCCGAAAATCTTGTGGCAATATTGAGCCCAGTAAACCCTCCTAAATATAAATGGGCATTAGCTGAATGAAGCACATCATACTGCTTGGCAAAGTAGATATTGAATTCTGCTGTAGCGACTTTTAAGGTATTTATACGAGAAGGAATGCCTAAAGACATTGTGGATAACAATGTGGATAACTTTTGTTTTTTTGAAGTTGTTGTTGAAATTCTAACCCAATTGCAGGTATATCATACCTTAATGGGCTAATAAAGTCATCTCTAAATGACGTTGAACCTATTTTACCAGTAAAAGTCCTGTAGGTCGTGGATAACGCACTATCAATTTTTGATTGTGCATAACTCGTGAGCGAGGACACTAGTAAACAACAAAAAGTAATTCGTCTCATTCAATAATGGTACTAATTGAAAGAATAGTTAAATCGGGTGATTAGCGTATTTAGGAAAGCTATTAAGATAGGTTTGTTTTACAAATAAAAAAGGAATACTTCGGATTTGCTAATAATCTGACCTGATGATGTCAAACTTTGTATGGCAAATCAAAAATATTCCTTTTGTAAAGATTATTAGACACTTATGTCATATTGGATATTATTGAGGAGAGATTAATTAGCACTCACCCGTTTCGATATCACAGCTATTACTTTCAGCCTGAACTGTAATTCCTTCTTCTTGCAAGATTTGTTGGAATACTTGTTCAAATACTTCGCTCGGTTGAGCACCTGATAGCGCATACTTTTTATTAAAAATGTAAAAAGGAACTCCTCCTACCCCATGTTGTCTGAAATAGTGCATTTCTTCTTTTACACTATCGGTAGCCTCATCAGAATTAAGAAGCGCTAATGTTTTATCTTCAGACCAACCTATTTGGCTCAGGATATTGATTAATTCCTCCTTTTTGCTCAAATCGATACGATCTACAAAATAAGCTTTTAGAAAAAGTTCTTTAAGTTCGGCTTGCTTGCCTTCCATAGCAGCAATCGTCAAGAAGCGATGCAAATGGAAGGTATTGATAGCTTTAGGTAAAGCTTCAAACTCAAAATCAAGTCCTACTGATTTACCAGCATTTTCGACTCGTGTAAATTTTTGTAAATAGCCATCCCCAAAGCGATTTTCTGCGTATGTATTAAAGTCAATCCCTTCGTTGGGAATAGAGGGGTCTAACTGAAAAGGATGATAGATAATTTGCACATTATCAGAAATTTGCGTATTTTCAATAGCCTGTTCAATTCTACGTTTTCCGATGTAACACCATGGGCAAGCTACATCTGACACTACATCTATACGGATTTTCGATTTTTCTTGATTCATTTTCTTGAATTTTATTTACTATCAAAACACCTATCTGCCTCATTAAATTCCTATTCCTGTTTTTTGCTAGTAATTCTTTTTTGAAACAATCTAATAGTCAAATAGTTATAAAAATTGTTTAGTCTGTTTGTTATATTTCAAATGTGATTATGCACTCCGTAATCACGCTAAATTTTGAGAATTATGAGGAAAGTTTATTTCATCGCTATTTCTGCTATGTTTATTTTGAGTGCGTGCAATCGCCACGACTTTCAAATTGGTACGGCTTGTCATCGAGAAATTGAAGATGAGGTTTTTAAACCAAACTATGAATCTTTTACTTGTATCGAAAAACAGCTCACTCTTGTCGATACCACCTACAGGTTCGATGCTGTAATTGATGAGATTGATACTCAGATGCGACTCAGAGGGTATCAAGACACCAAAGAGCGTCCAAATTTGATTGTATTTTATGCACTATTTCCAACAGAAGTCAATTTGTCAGTTCTTCAACGCTCTTTTAGAGGTTTGGGAAAAGAAAATATGAGCGAAGAACTTAAACGAATTAAACTCAGAAAAGGAACGCTATTATTACAGTTTGTCGAAAATGATTCTAATCGCCCTATTTGGATGGGCTATGCTGCAGGGATTGCCGAAGAGAAAACCAATGATATAGATGAAAAGGCGCTTCGCTCGGCAACACGACAAATTTTTGATAACTATAAAATCTTTGCAAAAAACTACTTGACCAACCAACCTGTTACAGCTATGGTGTTGGCTCCAAGTAAGTAATATCAGTCAAATATTAGTGCAAAATAAGGTTTAAGTTTTTTATTTTAGGGACAAGGCAACAGGCAGACGGCAAAGAGTGTTAAATGACCACAGACATGCATTTTTCCCAAAGCCCACCGCCGAAAGTCGATACCTGAAAGCTTAAGGCACAATCTTAAGTTTTATGTTGAGTACTAACTTAAAATGAGTCATATCTAGTATTTTAGTATCAAACATGAGTCATCCCGAATTTTGTTGTGCGAAGTAGCACCATAGCATGTTTTGGATGGCCGTTCTCAATCGATAAATCGGTGTCAAAGCATTTTGGCACCGATTTCCTGTTCTATGAGCAAATTGATTGATGATTATCTTGATAATAGATGGCCAATTCCTGATGAGTTTCATCAAGAAGTCGTAAATGAGCGTGACGATGGCTAATAGTTTGAGGGTATTTTCGAAGAACCATAACCTAGGAGATTCAATAGCTAGCTCAGTTTTGGCGAATCTAAACGCCTGTTCGATATTCCATCGGTGCATGTAGCTATGACATATTTCCCAAGCATCCTTAGCTGATTCTACAGG
>NZ_NJFZ01000178.1 GCF_002270355.1 Flectobacillus sp. BAB-3569
ATTGCTCGATTCTGTTAGGACACATTTGGCAAATACTAGTACATATCTTGCAAAAAGTTCTTTTTTTGAATCTGGTAGGACATATATTGCAGATTGTGTAAAAAATGTCAGAAGAAAATACGGTTTGCTACAAGTAAAGTGTAGAAATGTTGAAGTTGTATTTTCTGGGAATATTCCTGAAACAAAAAGTCCTAGACCAGAGGTAAAGGACTTTAATTAACAAAAACTTTAAAACTTCATTGAATTGTTGAAGTAAGTTTTTGAACCAAACTTTCTGTCAAAGGTAGACTTTCGATGACCAATGCAACAATTACTAAGTCTTTGGTAAATGGCACAAACTGGTCATCAAGTTTACTTTCTGTGAGTTGCCGCTTTTCTTGAAAACATGCCAGAAATTTGTGATACGAATCAGTATCC
>NZ_NJFZ01000179.1 GCF_002270355.1 Flectobacillus sp. BAB-3569
TCACTACTGTCTACCGAATAATAAATTATATTCTTCGGTGACATACAAAATATTGCAACTATCAAATAAGTACATAAAAGTATGTTACTAGAATAAGATTATTTAATTAAACTTTTGTAATATTGTATGAAATAAAAAGACAAAGTATCCAGTACTATTATTCATAAGATTCGTTTATCTTAGTAGCATTGGTTGTATCCATTATTCGTCTTACAACTCCTTATGCCTCACCTGGCTGGGCAACAACGCTTGTTTCAACAGCAGTAATTGTGATACTCCAAGCCTTTTGAGTTCACTTTTTTGGTTTTACCGTATTAAACTATCGTACTCAAAGCATTTATTCCAGCATTGGAATATCATGAATTAATACAACAAGTAGACTCGACAGAGCTTTCTAAGATTAGCTAATATTATAGATCATTTGCCAAATAAATCAACCTCATAAAAATGAAATTAAGTGTAGTTATCCCTGCATACAACGAAGAGGAATCTATTCCTGAAACACTACGAACCCTGTATGCAACACTAAAAAAATACAATATTGACC
>NZ_NJFZ01000184.1 GCF_002270355.1 Flectobacillus sp. BAB-3569
CCCCTAGAGCAGTTATTAATATGTAGGATAAATGTCTTGTTTGCATAATAAATCGTCAATCGCAATGGTGATAACGTTTTGGCAAAAGTAAAAAAAATAATTGTTTCGTCTAMTCAATTATGCTTAAGAACAATTACCAAAGGTTTTCATCTAATCTAAATTTAAAACTGATATAAGTTTTAGGCTGTAAGCATTAAGCGAAAAAATTTCTATTTTGTCACTTTTAGCTCTTTTAGCTT
>NZ_NJFZ01000185.1 GCF_002270355.1 Flectobacillus sp. BAB-3569
CCCCCCCCCCGGGGGGTTTTTAAAAAAAAAAAAAAAATTAGATTCAGAGAAACTTGAAAAAGCCTTAATTCTGTAATTATAGGTGGTATTCGCTTCAAGTTTAGTATCTGTGAAGTTATGGTATTACATCGTTTGGTCAAGACTTTGAAAACTTATTATTGCCAGCTCTTTTTCAATTTGATAGGTATTGGTTCCACCGATATTATCCCATGTCAATTTAATACTAAATTCACTAGCGGCTGTTGCTTTAAAGTATCCAGCGAAATATCTGGGCATTTGAATGTGGATGCTCAGGGAAATATCAGTAACAAACGTCTTTTTACCTCATTCAAAGACGGTGGTTTGGATGGCATGAAATGTGATAAATCAGGAAAACTGTATGTAACTCGTTGGGGATTAGGTAAAATTCTTATTTTCAACTCGGACACG
>NZ_NJFZ01000012.1 GCF_002270355.1 Flectobacillus sp. BAB-3569
TTGAGTGCCTCCAAAATCCCATTCCGTACGGTCTATGCTGACTACTACTCGTTGGTGTGGCACAAAACCCATGAAGAATACTCCCAACTGTAAATAATCAAAGGATACCTTTTGAAAAAAATCTTGTATCCTTCGCTCTATAGAGGCGACTTTGGCTTTGCCTTTTATCTTGGCTGCTATCTGTGAAAAATGTACCGAACGACTCTCTATGAGACCTTCTACTATATCACAAATAAACTCCTGTCGCTTTTTATGCTTGACAATGCCTAAGCTTCTAAGTATTTCATATATATTTGTAGATGGACTCTGTGCCACAGAAAAAGCTGTTTTTTTGTTTGTGTCGTAACTACAAAAATCAGCTTTTTCGCTTTTTTATCCAATCACAAGAAAACACTCGGGTCGAGTAAAATTTAAGTTGGCAATAAAACCTTTTTAATCGATGAAAAAAATCCCTTTTATTATTTTGCTACTCTGCGCTGTTTTTTACCAAAATATAGTTTGGGCGCAATCCTCAGAAATCAAACCTCGTATGCGTGTCATCGTTGACAATGACTTTAGTGGTGACCCCGATGGACTGTTTCAAATGGCGCACTTATTGTTATCGCCGTCGGTTGAAATTCGTGGAATTATTGGTTCGCATTTGAGTGTAAAAGATGGTTTTGATCCTTCTACCACACAAGCCGAAAATGCAGCAAAAAAAGCTAAAGAACTGCTGAAAATCATGAATTTGGAAGAAAAATTGGCTGTAGTGGCAGGCTCTAACACAGGTATGACTGACGAGAATACGCCTGTAAAAAGTGCTGGTGTAGATTTGATTATCAACGAAGCATTGCGCACCGACACTAAACAACCTCTTTATGTACTTTGTGGCGCAGGGCTCACAGAGATAGCTTCGGCGCTATTAACAAAGCCCGAAATTGCGGATAAAATCACCTTGATTTGGATTGGTGGTCCAGAACATTCCGATATTGCGTTACCACCTCCTGGTTATTCAAAAGTAGAATATAACCTCAATATTGACCCAAAGGCTGCCATGGCTGTCTTTAACAAAACGGCGGTAAAACTGTGGCAAATTCCAAGAAACGTATATCGTCAGGCGCTGTTTCCCTATTCGCATTTGGTGACTAAAGTCAAACCTCAAGGTAAGTTAGGGGAATATTTGTACAAGGAACTCCATAGGCTCATGAGTCGCGTTGGGCGCATTGGCGAAACATATATTTTGGGCGATAGCCCATTAGTGCTTTTTACTGCGCTACAATCTTATTTTGAAGCTGATCCATCTTCGAGTTTTTATGCGGTAAAACAGGCTCCAAAAATCAATTCGGATGGACAATATCAATATAATCACGAGGGAAGAAATATTCGTGTTTATACTCAAATTGATAACTACTTGATGTTTAGTGACTTTTTGGCCAAATTAGAGATGAATAAATAATCGACGATAGGCAGTAAGCTAAAAGTTCATAGTCACAGGGAATTAATGCAGTATTATTTGGCAATAGGTCTCCAAAAACCTAAAATCAACGATTTTTTACAATTTCTGGAAAAATCAAATGCTGAATTTTGTGCTATCAAACTTAAAACAAAACATTATGTTTACGGTAAAACAAATCAAAGAAGCACATGCAAAGGTAAAATCTGGTGCAGAATTTCCATCCTACATTCAAGAAATCAAGTCATTCGGCGTTGTAGGCTTTGAAACTTGGGTATTTGATAGCCATACGAACTACTGGGGTAAGGATAACTTCGAAACCTCGTCTGAGGCTGTTTACGATGCTCTAGTAATTGAAGACGAATGTACTCCGAGCATTTTTGCAGAAGACCTCAAAGCGCATCAAGCAGGCAAAACTGATTATTTCCAATTTTGTAAAGATTGTGCCAAATCTGGCATTGAAAAATGGATTGTCTCACTTGAAGATATGACTTGCATATATTACGACAAAAAAGGAAATCAGATTTTGGTAGAAACGATTCCTAGCTAATAGAAAAGTGCTATTTGAGTGGCTGCTTGATTATTCTAAAATTTATATTCTAGCTGTAGAGACGCAAAGCATCGTATATCTACAGCTAGAATTTATCTGTCACTAGACAAAATTGAAGTTCCTAGTTCAAGACTCAGTCTTGGACTCACTTTTTCAACAGTTTAAAACTGTTTTACAAAATTCAGTAAAAAGGTCTAAATTAGGCACCCTTCTGACACTGAAATTATTCCATTCACCGATATACTAATAACGAATAACTCCCTAAATACGAGCTAATTAATTTTTAATTTCGATACTTCTCCCTCCTCTTCCATTAGGAGTAAACACCTTTAATTTGATTGTTCCTTTCTCCGAAATTGGCTCAGTGTATAACTTGCTTTGTACTGTAGGTTCGGTTCCATCTATAGTATAGCGAATTTCAAATGAAGGCATCTGGATATTGGCATATACCTTACCATTTTCCACTTTTGCACCAGCCGTAGGAATTCTAAACTGATAGCCTCCCGATAATGCCTCTATTTTAGGAAGTTCTCTTTGCGAAATCGTATTTACAAACACATTCCAAGCTTCTTGATATTGCTTTTTGGACAACTGAGTATCGGCAGTTTGCGCCCATTGAGGGTCAGGAGCCCAAGCTCTTTCTACCAATCCTAGCATTTTTGGCAGCAACATATATTCCAATCTTTCTGGTGACTTAACATTTTCACTCCAAAGCAAACCTTGTATGCCTACGATATTACTTTTCCCAAAATCTGTTAGTCTGTCTTTACCAATAAAATAACTTTGCTCAATCGGATTTCCTCTTCTGTCCTCTGTTGAATTTTTGAAATAATCAAAAGGGATAAAATAAAATGGCTTATCAACATCCACAAAACCACCCCAGTAATAGCCAGGCTCTTCGTAAGTTTTTTGGTATGACAAATCAAAATACATATTGCTGACACAAGATAAGACCACTTTATAGCCTGCATTTGCCAAGCGATATGGTAAATCTTCATTACCCCAACCAATCATATTATTCCAAACATTTACCTGAAAACCTTCATTGGCCAAACGAGGATTAGGAATCATCGTTTTTTGTCCCATCAATTGCGTTTTACGCATGGCGATTTCTTCCCAACCAGACAAAAACAGCCCTTTCTTTTTCAAGAATGTGTTGATTTTCCCAAAATAGTAATACCATAAATCATCGATATTGTCAACCGTTGGGTCTGCATTTACCAACGCCTGACAAAGTGGTGACTGTTCCCAAACACCAGCAGGCACTTCGTCTCCACCAAAGTGGATAGTTGTCAATGGTGCGCCAGCGTCTTTGTACATAGCAATAATTTCGTCGGTTACTTTTTCGAGAAAAGTGTACACTGATGGACGAGCTACACAAATAACATTGTCCGTCCAAAGTTGAGCTGTACGATATTGTGACTTGTCATCTGGGTCACGAAGCCAATATTTTTCGGCTTCTTCCATATTTCCTTGCGCTTTATATTTCTCATATCGAGCGTCCATAGCTTTGATAGAAGCACGGGCATGCCCAGGAGATTCCACTTCAGGAATGATTTGAATATGTCGCTCGGTGGCATATTTCAAGATATCAATAAACTCGGCTCTGCTATAAAAACCACTTCCTGAACTTTGTCCAACATTTGGACCAGCCCCGAATGATGCAGGAAGAAAGTTTTTGCTATCTAAGGAATGTCCACGATTGGCACCGACTGTTGTTAATTCAGGTAAACCAGTGATTTCTAATCGCCAGCCTTCATCGTCGATAAAGTGTAAATGCAGTACATTTAGTTTGTAGGTTGACATTAAGTCCAAAACTCGCTTTAGCTCGGCAGGTTTTTGGAAATTTCTTGCCACATCCAGCATCAAACTTCTAAAACCAAAACGAGGAGCATCTTCTACCTTCAAACATGGAATCTGGATTTTTTCCACGCTATTTTTCCAAACTGCCACAGGAAATAAGTTCTTAAGCGATTGAATAGCATAAAAAGCTCCTTTTTTGCTTGAAGCACTAATGGTGATTTGTGTTGGAGCAACAATCAAATGATATGCTTCTTCTGCCAAGTCTGCTTGCTTTTTAAATACAATTGCATTGGTACTTGCCTGAGAAGTTTCTGATAATTTTTTACCTAAAACCTTTTGCAAATCCTCCTGAAAATAATTGATTTCATGTTGCCATTCTGAGGGTGCAACCATAGAAGTTGTGGCATTTACCTCAAAGTTTCCATTGCTTTTTTGATAAAATTGTGGCGTTGGAAAAATCGGGGGCAAATCACTAGCATTGAGTGGATGAATTAAGGTATTTTTCTCATACAATTGTGCAGAGGTCAAATAGCCAACTTTATCCTCTGTAGGAGCAATTACTTTGTATTTCTGAATCGTTTTTCCTTCCTCAGGCTTTTGCTCGTTGACCCAATATAAGCCAAATGGTGCATCAGCAATATTGACAAAAATTTCGGAAGAGATAAAGCTAATATCTAATGTCTTCCCAGCTTCAAGGCCAGCAAAATTAGCTTTGGGACTCAATCTAAAAATATCTCCATTGACATGCTCAATCGAAACATTTGATGAAATAGCATTAGGGTCAATATCTCGGATATAGTTAAAATACAAACTCCAACCTGATTTTGGGAGTGCTTGTTTGCCTGTATTTTTTAGGGTAAAAACAGAGACATACTGTCTCTTTCCTTCAAAAGCATTATCGGTAACTTTCCACGAAATCTCTAGTTGTTCCGAATTAAAAAGAGGTACCTTTTTTTGCGCTTTTCCTTCTATACACATCGTAAATAGAAGCGAAAAAAGCAGCCAAGTCATTGATATTTTTTTCATATGTAATTATAGAATTGAAAAATTGGGTAAAATAAAATGGTTCTATTGGGCTGTCGGCAAAATGAATTTATGGTTTTCTGAGAGATATATTCAAACTATTAATCTACCTCATTGGGCATTAACACGTTAGTAATATTTTACGCTCGGTGATAATCTGGCCTCCAGTTTTGAATAGCTTGTTTGATATCTTTGGCAGAAAGAGACTCCTTCGTTGCGCGATCGACTAGGGCTATTAGTTCCTCGTTAGGTGCAAATCTTAAGGCGATAATTTGTCCCATTCGCAAATTTGATGGCAAAAGTTTGCCTGTCAGTACAAAGTAGCGCAAATTTTCTTCTGCTCGAATGGCTCTATCTTGTGCACGTAACGCAAAAACTCTTGCGTACCAAAACACCCCTAAAAGCGCGCTAATAGTCAAAAGAAGCGTCAGGGATAGCGATGTCTTCTCTCCAATATTTTTTACAGTATAAATAATCGCAGTGATTAGGGCACCAAGAAGCAATACTGAGGTAATGACATGATAACCAATTACATACTTGGAATGATTTTGAAAATTTTGTTCTTGCATGGGTGGTATTTTGTTAAAATGATTTTTGTACATCAAACTTAAAGACTTTCCGATTGAAAACAAAAATTCACAGACCAGAGCATACAAATAAAAAAGGCTATCTCTTTTGGAGATAGCCTTGCAATAGAATGCTTATTTTAGCCATTAAGAATCTGATAAATGAGCGGCTTTATTACTTCAATTTCAGCATCAAACTCGCTTAAAAGCTCGTTAAATTTTTCCTTATCAAATACTTTTAAACTTTCTATTTTTCCTGCCTTGGTACCAAGCTCTCGCATCCCTGCCGAAAGCGCAGTCCCTTTCATTTTATGACCTAGTTTGTTGAGCGCAATTAGGTTACCATCATCAATTAGCGTTTGGAATTGACCTGTAATAGTTTCAAACTGCATCAATACCATTTCTAGTACCTCTTTAGCAAGTTCGGGGTCTTCTCCCATTCTTTTAGACAAATCGGCAAAATCTAAATGTTGGGTATCAATCGAACTAAGTAAGGCTGTTTCAATTGGATTATTCATATTCTGTTCTATCTTGAGCCATTTTTTTAGCGCTCGTTCGAGGGTATCCCTCACGAATGGCTTCATTATATAATCGTCCATGCCAGCCTCTAAGCATCGGGTTTGCTCGCCCTTAACTGTACCTGCTGTGAGCGCAACGATTGGGGTGTGTTTAATAAATTCTTTACTTCGAATAATTTGGGTCGCTTCATAGCCGTTCAACTCAGGCATCTGAATATCCATCAATATCAAATTAGGTGCGTGTTTTTCGTACATCTCAACGGCCTCTCGTCCATTTTCGGCCGTGATAATATGTGCATCTGGTAGCACAGCCTTTAGGACAGTCAATGCCAAAAACATATTTACATTATTATCTTCTGCAATCAGAATTGTGTAATCACCCGATTTCATCAGATTATTGGCATTATTTACTCTGTCAAAATTAAGGCTATTATCCTTAGAACGTCCACTTATTTGAAGTATTGCCTCATATAGCTTATGAATGGTAATTGGCTTCACCATTCTCTTTCCAACGTTCAAAGCTTCACAGGTCTTAATGACGAAATCATCATCTGAAGAACTATGTAAAAGCATAATTGGCATATCCAAACCTAGCTCTTGACGAATAATTCTGATGGTCTCCAAGCCGTCTATTTCAGGCATATGGTAGTCCATAATAATCAGCTCAGCATCCTCTGGTTTTTCCTTCAAGAATTGGATAGCTTTTGTACCAGACTCAACAGATTTGGCATAAATACCAGATATACCCAGCATTTCTTCTAAAATGGCACGGTTACTTCCATTATCATCTACCACCAACACGTGCGAGAAGGTACCTTGTAAATCAAAGGCAATGTTTTCATCTTCATAACTTTCAAAAGCCACATCGAAGAAAAACGTACTTCCTTTGTCCAATTCACTTTCCAATTGTAGTTGACTACCCATCAAGGACAACAATTTATTTGAAATTGTTAATCCTAAACCTGTTCCACCAAATCTTCTCGTAACCGAGGCGTCTTCCTGAGAAAAGGCCTCAAAAATTTTCACAATATTTTTTTGCGCAATTCCAATACCTGTATCCCTTACCGAAAACCTAAGAATATTATGATTGAGCTCTACAGCCTCCACAAGTTCTACCTTTAACTCTATCTCACCATGATGGGTAAACTTAACTGCATTGCCCAAAAGGTTGACTAAAATTTGTCTTAAACGCACTGCATCTGCATTCAGGTATCTCGGAATAGCAGGCGAAATATGAAGCAATACCTCTAAGTCTTTTTGATGCGCTTGATAGCTTACTAAATCCACCACCTGACTTCCTAATTCGAAAACATCGATATGTTCAAATGAAAGTTCGAGTTTGCCTGCTTCTATTTTAGAGAAATCAAGAATGTCATTAATAACATCCAACAGTGAATGTGCCGAGTGATGAATTGTTGACACATACTGCTTCTGCATTTCGTTCAGACCCGTGCGAATTAATAAGTCAGTAAACCCAATCACACCGTTGAGTGGCGTCCGAATTTCGTGACTCATATTTGCCAAGAATTCAGATTTGGCTCTACTCGCTGCCTCGGCATGTTCTCTTGCATTGTGCAATTGTTGCTCTATTTGCTTACGAGAAGTAATATCTCTCACCACCGCCTGAATCAATTGCTCACCTTCAATATTGAGTTTTGACAATAAAACCTCTGCCAAAAAGGTTTCATCAGTATCCTCTTTCTGACAAATCCACTCAAATTGATGGTTTTGATTTTGAAGGCATTGTAACACATGTTCATTCAGCGTTTCGGCAATATTTTCAGTATCTTTTTGAAAACTGGCAGACAAATCTAACGCCGATTTTTGACAAAGAGATTCTTTTGATTTAGCTCCGAAAAGTCGAATAGCTGCAGGATTACAATCAAGACATCTATATTGAGAAAGTACCAAAACCGCATCACTCGTGGAGTCATACAAAGCACGAAACTTGGCTTCCGAACGAACAATCTCTAATTCTGCTTCTTTTTGTTTAGTAATATCGTGTAAATAACCATGCCAAATTACCCCATCATCCACACGTTCTGGTGTGGATTCGCTACGTACCCAAATTTTGCCTTTTTGAGGTAATACCAAACGAAAGTCAATAGATTTCACTCCTAACGTTTGATAGGACTCTTCGATAGCTCCCAGTAAACCTGTTAGGTCTTTGGTATGAATTCTTGAAAAAGCCTCCTCATAACTGGTTTCCTTATATTTTACCGAAGTTTCAAACAAGTCAAATAAAGATTCTGAACAATACACAATGGTCATACGCCCATTGTTGTAACGTTTTAGCTGGTATAATCCGCCTGGAACTTGATTAGAAAGCTTTTTAAAGAGTTTATTGGCATTTCTAATTTCAACTTCACTTTCTTTTTCTTTGGTAATGTCTTTAAAAGTACCGTAAAGTCTTTTACATTTTTTCCCCTCAAATTCTCCTTCTCCAATGATTCGTATCCATTTTTTATTACCTGTAAAAGTCTCAATACTTAGTTCTATGTCGAATGGAATACCAGTCTCTACTGTTGACTTGAGCGCTTCAAATAAAATAGATTTACTTCTTGGTTCCTTATAAAAACTCAAACTACCTTCCACATCCAAGTCAAAGTCGGCAGGTACTTCCAATATCTCTCTTGCTTCCTTCGTCCATTTCATTTGATAGCCAGGCAACTCAATTTGCCAAGCACCAATGCTAGCCATTTGGCTACTTTTTGTAACGATTTCTTTGGATAACTGTAATTGTCCTTCGTTGTCTCCCCACTGACTCGTGAGTACTAAATTCGTTTGGATTTTTTGTTGAATTTTGAGGGAAGTAATATTTTCGAAGTGAACAATGATTTCCTTTTCATCGGCATTGTCATTCCAACCACATTTTGCTCGTATCCAGATCAAATCACCAAAAAAATGTTTGGCTCTAAACTCCAAAACAAGCACAGGTTGTAGGGTTTCAACAAACTGCTTTAAAGATATTCTAGATTCTTCTTTATCTTCAGGATGGAATGCTTCGGGATGATGAGCCAAATTTTGCACACTCTCATAACCCAAAAATTTGACTAATTGGGGTGCAAACCAAAAGCTATCAAGATTATTAATTGAGCAAGTCCATAAATCTTTAATAAAAAACTCATAGACAAACTCTGAAAATCCTGTAGTTGAAGTCAGATGAGTGTCGTTATGTTGATTGAATTGATTCATATAGATTTGAAGCACGAAGTGTATTGGTTAACAAAATACGGTGCTGAAAAAGCCCATTCGAAAATTTCGTATCGAGGTATTAGTGGTTGTATGATTACGAAATCTTGCTTAGGTAATATCTACGAAAAAGCCATTCGTTTGGACGCATTTGATTAACAAAATTTTCTACTAAAGGCAAGCGCTATTAATTTTCAAATGTAAGGTATCTTGAAAAAATAGTCACACTCCATTATTTGACACAAAAATTTCATTCCAAAGTTCAACATAATTCAGTTTTCACTTCATAACCAATCCGCTATAAGCAAAGCAAAAAAGTTAAATTTTGGAAAGATACTGATAGAGTTTTCCTGAGGGTGCAGTTGGATTTTTCTGAAAAACCCCAGCATTCCCTATCACTACAAAACTACTCTTAGCCCTTGATACAGCTACATTTAGCATATTCGGACGATTTTTTCTATCAAAAAAGAATACTTCTGCATCGTCTGGGGCATATACAGGAGAAAACAAAATAATTTCTCTCTCTGCACCTTGTAAAGCATGAACCGTGCCTATTTTCATGAGGTGAGTATCTATCCCTATTTTTTTAGTTTTTTGTATAAAATTTTTCGTTGACCTCTAAAGGGTGTTATGATGCCAACTAACTCTTCAATGCGCTTATATTGTTTTGCTTTCTCCGTATAATGCCTTTCAATAGTACCTTTGTTAGCCAATAACCAACGACAAATTTCGTCCGCCTCCTCTTCGTTAAATCTTTCCTTATTCCTCACCGTCGAAGTACTTGGTTGGTCTAGCAATACCATTGGAGGGAAAATTTGTTGGGAGACATTAGACAACTTCATAGGCTTCAAAAGTCCTTTGTAAGCCAAATCGTTACAATAGCTAATAATGGCAGGATGACAACGACGATGCTCCAACAGCATAATTCCCTTTTGTTCACTAATCGGATCAAAAACGTCTGTCGCTTCCAAAGCCATTTTCATAATTGAGCCACTGGACGCTGTAAAACCTCTTTCTTGCAACTTGCTTAAAAACGTATCTTGTTCATTTTCAATCAATTCGTTTTTCAGTAAATTCCCTAAATCTATTTTAAAAATAGTATTCCAAACTGGCTCAATTTGCTGAATATCACCAACGATGACAGCTTGTTTGGCCAAACCAAAGCTTGCTAAACCCACCTCTGGACTTACTTGTCCTGCTTCATCAACGATTAGAAAATCAACAAATTCTAACATGGGTGGTGTTTCCCATTTTTTACTCCCGTCTTCATTTTCTCCTGCAAATTTGAGATAAGAGAAAAAACGAGGCGCCATAAAAAAGGTACTTACAAAACAAGGTGTAAGCATGGCACGGGTACGCCACATAAGTTTACGACCAGCCAACCCTTTGTTGGGCGACTCATTTTTGAGCTGGTCGGAGATAGCTTCTATCCAACGTCCTTCCCAATAATGGATTGCCAACAAAAAGGCTTTATATCTAATTTGAGTATCTACTTCATCAAAAAAATATTGATTACGACTATTAAACTGTCGGAGTTTCAAAAAATCCTTTTCCCAAACTTTTTCCTCATCTGTACAAGGATTCGAAAAAATACCGTACTGACGCTTCCATTTTTCCCAAATAGCCCAAGCTTTTATGACTTCTTGAATCAACTTTAATTTTGTTTCAAAAAAACTTTTTAAACGACTTCTGGATGTATCTTTTAGTGGTTCTAAATTCAAAACCGTTTGTCGAATCATCGGTCTGGCAGTAGCCTGAATATGATACAGTTGGTCTTCAATGCTATTTTCGATGGCTAACCAGTAATCCTGATTTTCTTCCAAATCAGCCCAGTGCTTGGGGTCTATTGATCGCTGGGTAAATTCTGCCATTTTTTCACAAACGATTTTCCATAAAATCCTGCCTTCTTCGAGTGATTTTTGGAGATTTTTAATCTCAGTTTGTAACCAAAAATAAGCTTCCGAAATATCATCAGTTCGCTTGTGTGTATAGCGCTCGACCATGTTGAGGAAATACCTTTCAGCTTTTTCGACATAGGCCTCTTCTTCCAGCCGAGCAAATAGCCCCGAATCGTCCAATTTCATATAATTGATATGGACGAGTTCTTTTTCGGTTTTATTTCTTGCAGGCAAATAGGTAGCATATCCTTCCAAATCAGGCAGCCAGCGATCTTGCAAATCCTGAAAACGTTCGGCGCGCTGCGGTTTAAAACTCTCAATAATATTCAACACAGCCTGATTATTGGCAGAACAAGCCAACATAATCGCAGGGTCTTGTCCTTGAATGGCAGTTTGCACTACTTGGTTGGCAACAATGCTCTGAATTAGGGTTGTTTTACCAGTTCCTGGAGGGCCATTTACCGCAAATACACTCGATTTACGTTCTAGGCTGAGCGTTGCCAAGGCATTTCGTTGCGAAATACTCAAGGGAAAAGCACCGCCCATTTGACCCAAATGTTGTAAATGAGTTTCTAACCATTGAGCAATTTTTACGGGAGAGGTAAGCTTTTTTTGTTCCTTCAATCCAATCATATCCTTCAGTAAAGAAGGTAATTGCTTGGCATTTTCGAGGTGCTCATACAAGGATACAATGGCGGCGCCCGCTTGCATATCCTTTTCGGGAACAACAATCGTAGTTTCATAAACCACACGATAATCGTCCTCAGAAAACTCTTCTATGGATTGTTCTCTCAAAGCGAAAAAGCTTTCTTCGAGATATTCTACATAATTTTCCCAACGTAAAAAAGTATTTCTGTCTTTGGATAAAAGTTCTTCGAGCGAATCTAATTGGCAGAAAACGAAATCAGTATCTTCATTCCCCACTGGACTCATCCATTCACGAGGAACTACTGGAAAGTATTCATCCACAATCGAAAAGTGACCTCCGCGATGAAGTAAAATCGGAAACCAAAAAGGATAAATAGGTTTTGGTGTAAAAAATAGGTGCTCCTCTCGCTGGGGTTCAAGATAGCAAGGCGCAACCAGCAACTGTAGCACTTCAGGACGTTCCCATTTGGGATCTTTGTCTGAGCGAATACCTTTTTCGTGGTTGCGTTTTTTTTCTTGTTCCTGAAAAAATGTTTCGCATACTTGTTCATCAATCATTCCCAAGCGCCAGACATCGGCAGAAAAACGAAGCTTTTCGTTTACTTCTACATCAATATTTGCCTTCATGGCTTGCGCCAAACACGTTTTCCAGTATGCTAATAATTTTTTTTCAATCATGGTTGGTTGTAGTCCTCGGTAAGAAATAAGAAAACAAAGGTAAAGGCTAAGAAGCAAAGTGAAAAGTGTATCAGAACAAAGTAATTTGCGTCCATCAGTATTTAGTTTTAGTGTAGAATTAGGAGAAATGATTGCAAAGCATTAGTTATCAATCTATTACATCCATAAAAGTCGGTTCGAAGTTATTTTTAAAGGTAACAATCTCATATCCAACAATATACATCCAAAACCCATCATTCAAAACTCCAAACTTATTTGTCTTTTACAAAATATTTTATTCAAAAAATAGTTATATTAGTAATACGAATGTAATTTTGTTTAGATTCCATTCTGAATGATTACACTACCCGATTGTTTTAAGATTTATTAAAATTCGTTGAATAGCTAATTGAATGGCCTTGGTAAAAGGTTCAATCATTTTCTGTTTATAGAACTCTCTTATCAAGTTAAGTCCTCTTCTAAATACGCTATATTGCGGGTATCCATGCTTTTTTCTTTTGACAGGATTACATTTTACATCTTCGATTCCCGTTGCCCAACACAAGGTATAAGCTATAGCAACGATAGCCAATAACTTTCTGTATTTCTCAATAGATTGTAGGCAAGAGGATTCAATATGAAAGCCCCTATCTTTCAAGGCATGGAAAAAAGTCTCAATAGCCCATCGACGTTGATAGCTTTCTTGGAGTTGTCTATATGGCAAAGTTCCTACCAATAACAAGAGTTTTTGGTCTTTACCGTAGCTTAGTGATAGATTGACTCGTACATTATCCACGACTACGTTTTCTGCATAATAGCTCTTTTTATCCTGCAATAACTCTTCTGCCGTGGCAGTAGAGCCATCTATGAGCGTAATCTTATGACTGGCAGGGACACGTACACAAAAGTTTATGCCTTGTTTTTGTAGCCATGCCCACCATTTATTACCAACAAACTCTCTGTCCATAACCAGTAGTGCAATCCTATCCGTACCTATGATAGCAATGATAGACTTCAATAACGCTATTCTATCATTTGTATGACTATTCCCACTATTATTGTCCAACATCTCAAAGTATATAGGTATAGCCATTTTGCCGATGCTCACGACTGCACACAAAATATTGATTTGAGTGCCTCCAAAATCCCATTCCGTACGGTCTATGCTGACTACTACTCGTTGGTGTGGCACAAAACCCATGAAGAATACTCCCAACTGTAAATAATCAAAGGATACCTTTTGAAAAAAATCTTGTATCCTTCGCTCTATAGAGGCGACTTTGGCTTTGCCTTTTATCTTGGCTGCTATCTGTGAAAAATGTACCGAACGACTCTCTATGAGACCTTCTACTATATCACAAATAAACTCCTGTCGCTTTTTATGCTTGACAATGCCTAAGCTTCTAAGTATTTCATATATATTTGTAGATGGACTCTGTGCCATAGAAAAAGCTGTTTTTTTGTTTGTGTCGTAACTACAAAAATCAGCTTTTTCGCTTTTTTATCCAATCACAAGAAAACACTCGGGTCGAGTACTTTAGAACAACTTATTTTACAAAAAAATAGAGAAAAAGTTAACCTGTAATCAGGAAGATTGGGATCATATACCTGTAGTATTGCTATCTGATCGGAAATTTGCGCTAAGCATTGACGATGCTTTCGTGAAGGATTTAATCAATTTTCCAGGATTTAAGGTTACAGCTTATAAACGGCCAGAACATCTGCCATATGAATACTAGCCCATACTTTATTTAATAGTGTCCAAACCTTTAATTAAAATAATGGTGCTCCTTTGAATTCTATCTAAAGAAAATTATATACATCTATTCGAAAATTCTGTAACAATTCTCCCCACCACATCTTCTAATTTTGTGTCAAAGAAATTTATATGACATGGGAAATTTAGAGGAACATACTATAATTCATATTCAAGTCCCTGTGACAGGCATGACCTGTGCAGCCTGCGCTTTGAGTGTAGAGAAAGTCTTAAAAAAGCAGGAGGGTGTTGAAAATTGTGCTGTCAATTTTGCGAACGAAACCGTTCAATTGACGATTGATAGCGATAAAACTTCTGTAGAAAAACTTCAATCGAAGGTGCAATCGGTCGGCTATGATTTGATTTTGCCTTCAGATGATACCCGAACTCAAGTTGAAGCATATAAAACTCAAAAACATGATTCTTTAAAACGCAGAGCTATTGGTTCGGCAATTTTGGGCATACCTGTTTCTATACTAGGTATGTTTTTTATGAACGAACCGTGGGTTCCTTGGGTTTCTTGGATTTTGTCTACACCAGTAGTTTTATATTTTGGGAAAAACTTCTTTTTCAACGCATGGAAACAAGCGCTTCATCGTAGTGCCAACATGGATACCCTCGTGGCGGTTAGCACAGGTGTCGCCTACTTTTTTAGCGTTTTTACAACACTTTTTCCTGAGTTTTGGCACCATAGAGGCTTGCATGTTCATATCTATTTTGAGGCATCTGCCATCGTGATTGTTTTTGTATTGATAGGAAAACTATTAGAAGAAAATGCCAAATCCAATACCTCTTCCGCCATTAAAAAGCTTATAGGTTTTCAACCTAAAACGGTTTGGCTCATCGTTAATGGCGAAGAACAACAAGTGCCTATAGACGAAATTCGAGTAGGGGATAGGGTGGTTGTTAAACCTGGGGAACGTATTGCCGTGGACGGAAAAGTCCTATTCGGACATAGCTTTGTTGACGAAAGTATGATTTCGGGCGAACCTATTCCAGTAGAAAAGTCGAAGGGAACAAAAGTCTTTTCTGGAACTATCAACCAACAAGGAACTTTGAAGTTTTTAGCTGAAAAAGTAGGCTCAGAAACCTTATTATCCCAAATTATCAAGCGAGTACAAGAGGCGCAAGGCAGTAAAGCGCCCATTCAAAAACTGGTTGATAAAATTGCCAGTGTCTTTGTGCCTGTCGTATTAGGAATAGCGATGATCTCCTTCATTTCATGGATGGTTTTTGGTGGAACGAATGCTTTTTCCTATGCGCTAATTACCTCTGTTTCGGTGTTAGTGATTGCGTGTCCCTGCGCATTAGGACTGGCAACCCCTACGGCAATCATGGTCGGAATAGGCAAAGCAGCCGAAGAGGGAATGCTTATCAAGGATGCTGAAAGTCTGGAATTAGCACATCGTTTGGATACCATAGTTTTGGATAAAACAGGTACTTTAACAGAAGGAAAACCAAGTATCAAAGACAGTTTTGGATTAGAGGACAGTCACATAATTGACCTATTTTTGAGTGTAGAACAAGCCTCCTCTCATCCTTTAGCACAAGCTATTATTCCATTTTTGAAAGAAAAAAATGGTGAAACTCAAACTTTGACCCATTTTGAAAATGTTGTAGGGAAAGGAGTAAAAGCTGTTTTGGAAGAAACAACCTATTTTTTAGGAAGTGTCAAATGGATGCGGGAATTAGGGATATATCAAGAAAATCAATTATATCATAATTGGCAAAACTTAGGATATACCACTGTGTTTTTAGCAAATGAGAAAGAAATAATAGCTGGAATTGCCTTAGAGGATACGATAAAAGCGGATGCTAAAAAAGCGATTGAGACACTCCAAGAGGCTGGTATCGAGATAGTCATGCTAACGGGAGATAATCTTAAAACTGCTCAAAAGGTGGCGCTTGAACTTGGAATAACACAATTTAAAGCAGAAGTGTTGCCGAGTGATAAATCTAAGATTGTCAGAGAGTTTCAACAAAAAGGTAATGTTGTCGGAATGGTGGGTGATGGTATTAATGACTCAGAAGCTTTGGCACAAGCGGATGTCAGTATAGCGATGAGTAAAGGTTCGGATGTAGCGATGGACGTAGCCAAAATTACCTTGATTTCAGATCAATTAACCAAAATTTCAGAAGTAATAAACTTATCTAAAAGAACGCAGTCCATTATTCAGCAAAATTTATTTTGGGCTTTTATTTATAACATCATCGGAATTCCGATAGCTGCTGGCGTGTTGTTTCCGATCAATGGTTTCTTGATGAACCCGATGTTGGCAGGCGCTGCCATGGCATTTAGTTCTGTATCAGTAGTTACAAATTCTTTAAGATTGAAAAAGTAACATAAGGAGAATGATTTTCGAAAAGATTAAATAACACAAACAATAATCATGGAAAAATTACAATTTAAAACGAACATCAATTGTGGTAACTGTGTAAGCAAAGTAAGCCCATTTTTAAATCAGGTGGAAGAAATCGAAAACTGGAAGGTTGACACCTCAACTCTTGAGAAAATATTGACCGTTGAGGGAGAAGACCTTTCAATTGATAAAATCAAAGAAGTGGTAGAATCTGCAGGTTTTGAGATAACCAATATTGCTTGACACTAAAAATTAGGATAAAATCCTAAGAATTTGTGAGTGCTGGATAGGAATCCAGCACTAGCGAAGGCTTTTTTGATAAACTTATCCCAAAAATCGAGATGTCGCCATCATTTGTGCAATAGACAACTTTTCCTCTTAGGGTGCGACTTAAGTCGCACCCTAAGAGGAATAATTATTCTTTTGGCTTAAATAATCTTGCTGTATAATCCAACAACTTTTGATCGCCTGCATCTCCATGCCCAGGCACTATAATTTTAACTTTTGGATAACGGGCTTTTACTTCTAAAACGGTTGAAGACCATGCCTTCAAATTTGCATCCCCGAGGTATCCTCTCGTGGCTCCCAATTCCTTGATTAAGCATCCGCCAAACATAATCTCATCTTTTGGGAAATATCCGACTACATTATCAACTGTGTGTCCTTCTCCGACAAACTTTACTGTAACTTTTTCATCACCTAACGCCAGCGAAAGTGAGTCTTTGAAGCCATTTTGAGGTAAAATTGAATCGTTTTCCTTTGCCAGTGTAATGGTTTTTTCATTGGCATAAGACGGTATTTGATATTTCTCAAATATTCCTAAACCTCCCAAACAATCATCATGAAAATGTGTAGGAATAATCGCTTTAATCTTACATTTTTGGTTTTCAGTCAACCATAGAATGAGTTCTTCAGAACCTTTATCATCCGTCGGTGTATCGAAAATGATTGCCTCTTTGTCGTCCACTACCACAAGACCATTACAAGGCACATTACCAAAATCATTCGTTTTGAGATAGGAGATATGCTGATATGAATTTGGTGCCAGTTGAAGAATGATTAGTTTATCAGATTTATAGACCTGACGCGTATCAAAATCTTTCTTTTTTAAAGAGGTACATTGAAATGTGAAAGCACATAAAAGAATAAAGCCTGCGGTTCTAAGAATGGAGTTCATGTTGTTGCATATAATTTTTACAAAGCAACGAAATTTGTGTGTTTATTAGTATTATAGAGGCATATTTGCCATTGTTGGACAAAAGACCACAACTTGCTAAATTTAAACAAATAGTAAACCCTTAAATAGTGCCAAAATATTCACAGCTATGAAATATTACATTTTTGCACCATCAATGAATAAAAAAGAGGTTGGTCATTACCACCAAACTGAAGATGTAGTGTTCCCTATCAAGCTACATGAGCCCCCATATAGTGGTAGATTTACAAAAGGAGAATTCCTTGATTTTAATCCAGAGGTACAAATAACCCTTCACAAGAAAGCTTTCTTAACAGATTTTATAGATGGTAGTCCACAAGGATTCGGGATTTTTTTAAATGACAAAGTGAAGGAGCTATTAAAAGGTTTTCATTTACCCCCTCATAAATATCATCCAATTAAAGTTATGCATAAAGGAGAACAAATAGCAGGATATTACTGGCTTCATTTTTTGTTGATTTGTATCAATTTATAGACCGAGAGATGAGTTTCTATGAACTAATTGATCAGAGTACAAAAGAGGTATCCCTAAATGGTAAGATTGAATCAGAAGGTCAAATGTATCAGATTTTTAAAAAATATGGAGGTGATTTTCGAATAAATATCAAATACCACTTCATGAGTCAAATGCCTAAATATGATTTGTTTGCCAATAATATTCATGTGGGTTATAAATATATGTCCGAAAAATTGGTTGATATGATTAAAGAGAAGCAAATTACTGGTTATGATTTTGTAGAGGCTAAAAATCTATTTTTTGAGATAGAAGAAAATGAGTAAGTAGTTCATAGTTTTGCCATTGTTGTTTTTTATCAACAATGAAAGAAAAGACCAGCAAATACTGAAAATCTTTAATATTAGGCACTCACTTAGGCAGTTTTAAGAATTGTATCCCTTTCCTTAAAAACTATGATTTTATTTAACACACTCAAACACCATTTACCCAGCATTATAGATTTTATTGCAAATCATACCGTAGATTCGGAGGTGAATTTGTCGAAATTGGGCGATTCGTTGATGGATTTATACATAGGTCGTTTATCCTTAGATGCAATTTTTGAAGAGACATTATATTTTTTAAAAGAGCAGGGGATTACTTCTGAGGAGGATTATCGAGTCTTTTTGGAGAAACATCAGGGTTATGCAACCTTTCAGTTATCGGATACTTCCAAGTGGGTATTTTTATGGGGTAATGAGCCTGAGCGATATGTGCATATTCACCCCGCAAGATATTCCCCCTTCACTATACGTATCAAGTCAGCCACGCTTAAAACTGCGGTGTTGCTTAAAATTCGTAATGTACAGCAGTTTGATACTGATTCAATTAATACTGCAAGAAAAAGTATTGGGTTGTCACCAATCAAAAAGATGGAGAAGGCCACCAACATTATTGAAGCCATGACTTTGTTGGAAACTACACAGGCGTAGCTAAATTTACTTTAGTTACATTCTCATATTTTGTTACTCACCAGACTAACAATGGTTAAATTATTTAATTATTACGACATGACCTATTTGGCGATATATTCGAAGAAAAGCGACCAACCAACGCTATCTAGGGGGTGCATTTCTTGCCAACCACGAATATCCATTGAAAGCGGTATGGGTAAAATGGTGTACCCGATTAGCATTACAACGATGAGTTTCCATAGTGGAATCGTATGAATCATCGGCCAAATCGTGGAGTCGGTAAAATAGAAGGTAATGCCACCAAGAGTCATACCTAAAATGACAAGAGGCTGAAGTCTTATCAACCTGCGACGGAAAAAGCCCTTAAACGTTAATGTGTCCCACCTGTCATCGTAGGCATATCCAATGACAAAACCCGAAAGGAGAAAGAAGAAATCAACCGCCAAGTAGCCATGGTTTACGATGTTGTCAAGGTGGTTGCTGGCAAGTGGTTCGGCAAGGTGAAAGAATACGACAATAATAGCCGCTACTCCACGAAGCCCATCAATAATTTGAAAGTGAGGCTTCGTACTCAAATTGTGGTTGTTCATTTGATTTTATGTTTGATTATCAATTGATTATAGAATTTGGGTTTATTTTAAAGAATAGGGTGTTATCTACTTTTAGAATAATTCTGGGGATAGGTTGGAATAACTAAATTTCGGACCATGCCCTAAAATTGTTCTTGAAAAATTTAATATCAAACCACCGATTGTCATGGTTGGTAAGTCTTTGAATACCATGATTTTGATTAATAAAGCACAGTATTATAGGAGAATAAGTAGGATGGGAATTCTGGTTTTCATAGATATTGAATGTTTCAGGTTTTAGAGATTGTAAACTTTAGGACACTATCAAAAATACATCAGAAGTAGAGTAGGTTCTGTATTATCTTGTATTGGTTTAGATTAGTTTTGACATATCCTGTGTTGGCATTAGGTATTGTAAGAAATACCCTGTAAAAGTAAGCGCTTTTTAGAAGAACTTTGATTATGAATGCTTGTTATGTTCTGATGTTCTACCAAAGTTTAATTGATAATTTCTCCGTTATTGTTATCAAGTTTTTTCCTAAACTTCTGTATTTCCTCAGGACTACGACGATTCCATTCTTTTATTTCTCCAATGATTTTCAGTGGAGCTTCCGAACGATAGGAGCGAGTTGGATTCCCAGGGAATTTTTTATCTGTGAGATTGGGGTCATTTTCAAAGTTACCTGTAGGTTCTACCATGAAAACTCTCTCGACACCATCACCTTTTGCTAATGCTGCTGCCAAACCAGCCCCATCTACCAAGGCAGTAAAATAAATATGATTCATTTTAAGATTACTTTGGTAATTGGACTTTCCCCCAGCCACTAAGAAATCGCCAATTGATAAGTCCGCTCTTGTGCCATGGTAAAAAGGGCCATTGTCTGATGGGCTACATCGATGTGTCTCAGAATGAGTACGATACTCTTTCGCTTTGTCAAGTTCGCCCGATGCTTCGTAACATTTGGCAAGAGTTTGGTATAAAGATGGCAATGCCGTATTTACCGCTGGACTATTTGCTTTTAGGGCAAAGGATAAAGTTGATTCCAACCAAGACAACTTTTGATGCTTGTCTTCTTGAAGTTTGGCGATATAGTAGGAGCTAAGATACTTTTCAAAGTCATTACTTGCCTCATTCCAAGCTTGAGTATAAGTATTTAAGGCTTTTTCGAGGTTATTTTGAGCTTCTAATTCCATGCCTTGTAGGCATAATTTGACAATTGGGTTGAAGGGTGAAAACTCCATAGTTGTAAAGGGTTATGATTTTGATTTATCACTTATGATTCTGCCAAATCAGAAATGGAAAATCTACATTTTTAATAAGTATAAGATCGTATTGGTAGGTTCCATGCACAATTTTTGAGACTCCTACTCCGCAGATAAAGAATGGAGGGTTCTTGACGCTAATACCCTTGATTTTGGCCTGTGGAAAGCCAAATGGTAAATCATCCTGCATAGAAAAGCTTTTACAATTTTTGATAATTATAGAATCATTTGGCTGTAGTTGAAAGTAGTGTTCTTCAAATTCTAGGGAATCGAGTTGATACCCTGTTTTATTGTATACGCTAATTTCAGGCCTATTTTTAGTTTCCTCAAACAAGTACAGAAATAAAGTAGCTGGGATTGCGATCAAAAATGAAAAAGTAAATCGAAAGTTGTAAAGCATTTGACTCTCATTTATTGTTTAGCATCCAATATAAACTTTCTTTGCACTTTTAACTGATTGCTTGGGATATGGAAGGTTTGCACCCTGTTTAGATCGTCTGTAAGTTGTATTTTAATATCAAAAACAGAGGCAAGGTTTATCTTAAAACTGCCTTTTGCGTTAGTGCGCAATGTTTGGATTGTTTGAGTTTGCCGTAAGCCAAATAGGGGCTGTCTAAGATAACTGATTTCAACGATGTTGTATATGGTATCTTTTTTAGCAAAATTTCTCATGAGAATTTCGGTCATCACTGTATTTCTTTTCTCAGGAAGACTTGGTAATCTGTCTCCTACGAAATAGGGAATTAGAAATAACCCCAATACGGCAATAAGGTTAAAGGGTGTTTTATGATAGACTAATTTTGATTTAAGAAGTAGAAACCATAGTACGGATGAAGCTACCAAGAATAGGAGAAAACCATAAAAAGGATGAATGAATACACCTAAATGCCAAGATATATAGGCTAAATTCAAATTCAGACAGGATAGCAATACTCCAATAAAAGCAGCTTCTGAAAATTGAATTTTACCTAAAATCTTTGTTAAAATTGTAATCAGGAGGCTATTCCCCAATAAGAAAATATAGGCACCATCAGAAATGAGAAGTAAGGAGATATGTATAAGTGGAAGAATAACTAGGCAATTGCAGATGAATAATAAAATTGAAAACTTAAATAAGTGCTTGGTATCCATGGTTGCTTATAAAGTTAAAATGCCTTACTTGAAAAAATAGGTGGTAAAAAATCAACTATTACTCAATAGAGCCATTTTTCAATCTGTACCGAACTGGCTTGGTCTTCGTTCTTTCGATAATTCCTCTTGCTTCTAAATCAAGTTTTACAACCTCTCCATACCATTGCACACCACCTTCGAAAGTATCTTTTACTTCCTGATACAATTTTTCCATTAAATCGGTATGTGTTAATTCTGAAACTTGTAAAATAGAAAGTAATGTAGTTTTGATGGTTTGATATTTTTGCAACAAAATCTTTTTATTTGATTTTGTTGGGTCTGGATGCATTGTTTGAATCTTTTCGGTTTCCATAATTTTGCTATTTTAATTAGAGGCTGGGTTTATTTTAGATGAAAATCTGCTTTTTGGACAAAATGCTCAATACTGATTACCAGCAATATATTTCCAATAATGGTGACCTTTTGCATGATGGCCAGTATAGCCCAATCGCCTGTGCCGTACAAAAATAAGCTATAATAGAAAACAAGCATTGATAACACACAGCCTATTTTTAATAAGTGGATAGAAGTTTTGAATGAAAATATAGTAATATAAAATAAGCCCAACAATGTTAGCGTGCTTGTTATTGCTACCATGCTATCGTGTAAAGGTGTCGCTATCAAAAAATTGAATAGAATATCGCTATATCCAACGATTTTCAAAACCAAAGTGGCTTGTTTATCGCTGATTTTCTTGGACATATTGATAAAAAATACGCCATTTCCCAACGAATAAAATATCATTCCGGAAATGGCCCATATCCTTCCTAAGTTCGGTAATCCATTCAGAGAGTTTTCTTGAAATAGATTACTGAAAAAATTTCTTGACCAATCGAAGCCGATCGTGTTTTTTTCTTGAATCGTTCCACCAGCATATTGAAGTGTAGCGATTAGTATAAGAATTGAGGCTATTGCTAAAGACAATAAAACTGCATATTTTTTTAAGAAGTATCTCATTTTAGTTCATGAAGAGCTTGGTTGACAGAGGTTTAAATATAAAAAAACAACAGGATAATTGATTTTATACTGTCCAAAGTGAGCCCATCGAGTAGGTTTTGGCTTTGCCACTAATGATGACTCTTTCTCCAAGGTTTTGACAATAAAGTGTTCCAACCCTTTCCGAAATCTGAGATGCCTTAAGTATGTTTTTACCTAGTCTTTCTGCCCAAAATGGAATCAAAGAACAATGGGCAGAACCAGTTACTGGGTCTTCGAGAATAGAGGCTTGTGGGGTAAAAAATCTGGATACAAAATCATCATTTGTTCCCACCGCCGTAACAATTACTCCACCTGGGTCGAGGTTAACCAAGTCAAATTGTTGCCTGTTAATCTTGATGTTCTTAACGTCTTCCTCGCTCTCATAGACAAGTAAATAGTCCCTCGATTTATAAACCTCCTTTGGTTGAATATTTAAAGATTGGGCAATTATTGCAGGTAATTCGGCTTTAATCGGCATTCTCGAGGGAAAATCCATTCGATATAAATCACCATCAACCTCTATTTTTAATTCTCCACTTAAGGTTTCAAACAAAATAGTGTTGGAAGGATAGTTAAGTATTGTTTTGAGACAATGCGCTGTAGCCAAAGTTGCATGACCGCATAAATCCATTTCGATTTCTGGAGTAAACCACCTTAAATGAATAGCATCCTTTTTAGGAACAAAAAAAGCAGTTTCTGCCACCGCATTTTCTTGAGCGATTTTCTTGAGTATGTCGTCGGGTAACCATGTTTCTAATGGTACAACGCATGCAGGATTACCTCCAAAAACTTGGTCAGTAAAAGCATCTATCTGATATAAGTTTAGTTTCATAATTGAGTCAACTAAATCCTTTTGATTTTGTCATTATTGGCCTTTAGACCAGCAATTTGGTTAAGCTTTAGAAAGTTAATGATTTTCGAATCTAATAGATTTCAGATATGACATCGAGTTTTGAAAGAAATCATGTGTATGCTGATTATCTCGTTTGTAAGCAATTTCAAATCTGAATTCCAACAGGCTCCCATGTCGGCTGGTTTGAGCGATAAGTAGTTTTATCCATCTACATTGCTTTGAATTATAACCCTTTAGTCCAAACACAGAGAAGGTATAATTGTTTATTTTGGTGATAGTTTCAAGCTTTATTTGGCTACACTCTGTGCATATTTCGCGCCATAAATTATGATTTCTCCTTAAGTTCCAATGCAAATTTACAATACTTATCGAGTCTTCAATCGGTAGATTTTCAAGGAATAAAGGATGTTTTATCGTAAATCTTTCAATCGAATCTTGTGGTTCTTCTACTGAAATAAATCCAGTTTCATTTAAAATAGGAAAATGCTTTGGTTGTGCTCGATACTTTATGTGATGACAAGAGGGACAATCCGAATAATCAATCCAGTGAAATACTGTATCATATCGCTCTGGTAAGGAAATTGAAATTTTTCCCAAAGGTTGAGGAAGTTCAAAAGGAACTTTTTGGGAGTTTTCGGAAAATTCATTCGCTGTATTTTTTGTGTTTTCATTCCTACAGGCAGACATAAAGCAGACAATCAAAACTGCTAATGATAATTTTGAATCCATCCAAACTAAAAACCTCATTCCCAAAATTATTTATGATTTTAAAATCCAATTTTAGCACTATCTCAATGACTTAAATAAGAGTAACGAAATCAAAGCAGAATATCTATTCTACAATTTTAAAATATGGAATTAATGAGTTTTTCACCACATTAGAAAAAGAATCGTAGATAAAATCAAAGAAACTGTCTTCCTCTTTTTCTTGAGCGTGTCTCCGACTTTGCTTTGTAGAAACACTTTGTTGAGGTATTGATTTGCTCTTTTTTATTGCTTCTTCGCTCGTAATTACAATTAATTCGGCAGCATCTGGATCGTCTAAACTTTTATCACTTTTACTTACGTGAAGGTTGAGCCAGATTCCGTCTGGTCCAATAACACTTTTGGTAGTACCATTATCATAAATCGTTACCTGAGTTCCATTGCTGGAGGTGATAACGTTATTGAGACCATAGTGACTTATAATCGACATCGAACCATCGGGATTGATTATACTCGATTGAATACCTTGTTTGTAAACGGTAGTAACTCTACCATCTGGATGCGTAATTATTTTGGTTGAGGGAGTATCCATTACCGTACTCATTCTTCCATTGGGGTGAATAATTGATTTCATTTGACCGTTGTAATGAATTACTGTATGTACCCCATCAGGATGTATAATGGTGATGACTCCTTGTCTGAAATTATTTGAATAATTTTCTGAAGGAAAACCCTCAGCGAAATAAGAAACAAAAGGACTTAACGACGTCAATAGGGTAAGAGCTAAAATGGTATTTTTCATGTTTTGAATAAGTGTTTTAATTATGGAATTTTAAAATTGAATATAGGGTAATGTCTTCGAGTTTTCTCAAAACAGATGCCGCTTACTATTCATGATGGCGGTTGGAGAAATATTCGTTCAAATATACGGTTGGGTCTAAAAAAGTCATTTTTCTCCATCCTTGGCGACTTTTATCAATTCTCCAAGGATAAGGAATTATGGTTTCAATAGAATAATGCAGATGCGGGCTTTTGCCTGAAGCATTGCCAGAATCCCCAACTGTTCCAATCACAGATTGATGGTTTACAAAATTTAGAACATGAACCGTAATTTTGTCCAAATGTGCATAATAATGAAGCCTCCATTTTGGTCCGAGTACAAATACGATTTTTCCCCCTATGGGAATTTCGCCCTGATATAACACAATACCCTTAGTAGCAGAAAAGACTTTTGTCCCCTTTTTAGCAAAAATATCTACCCCTTTATGAGTGACCGATTTTCCCCATGGATAATACCAAAAGGATTGTTGGTTGTAGCTATCCTTTGTGGCTTCTGCAACAGGCATTTTGAGGTTTTGAGGAATACAGAACCCGATGACAATAATGGTTGCGATATATAAAAATGATTTAGAGAGTTTTATTTTTTGCATTGGAGAAAAGGTGGAATATCAAATCTTTGTAACTAGATGTTCTTCTGGTGAGGTGTTATACTTGCTTTTTTGAAACGCTTTAACTCATTTTCAAACTCTTCGACTATGGAATTATACATTTTGGTAGATTTTTTTGCATCTTTTACAGCCATTTCTTGATAAAGAATAGCCTCTTTTGTCTTGCCCAATGCAAATAACAAGTGAGCATAGGTGTCCAATTGTTCTGGTGCTTTCCAAAGATTTATAGAAAACCTTGAAAATTTTAAAGCAGTTGTTAAACTCGAAGCTTTTTTAGTTGATTGATAAATTTTCCAAGCAATTTTATTTAAATCTTTTGAGTACGCTTCGTTATAGTCTCTACCAAGTTGCTTTATCATTTTCAACTTATTTTTTCCATTTTCCTTCATCGCAGCTTTTCTTTCATCATCATTAGAGTACATTCTAAGATTTGAAACAAAATCAGACTGAAGCAAATGTAAATCCAAATACTCTTTCTGCTTAGACCAGTATCTCCTGAGAATATTATTACCATATCTTGTACCATAATCAATAATATTCAATGTGTCATTTATCCATTTATAATATTCAAATGCAGACTTTAGTTGCTCCTGTATAAATTCATTTTGTAAATAGCTATTTGTGCTTAGTGTTTCTGCCAATGAAATAGCACAAGAACGTGAAAAAGCATTTTGATTCATCATTAGCGCATTTTCAAATTCAATTTTATCTGGGTTTTCTTTTGCATTTTCTAGTACTCTTTGAGCAATCACTCTGTTGAGCATTTTTCTTTGATCTTGAAAAGAACTATCCTTTGGTTCATGCAAGAAACTTTGTACTATACGATCTTTGGTAGTAATATATTCTACCTCTATAAATTGATATAAATCGTTCGTAAGGTTTTCCTCCATTGAGGCATATTTATTGAGCAATTTAAGTGAGCTTAATTTTAGAAGGAACCGTTTTTTTATAATCTGGAGTAATTCTTCCTTAGAAACTGTATTAGTATACAACTTTTGTTCAAAGGAAATCCGATTCTGGTTATTTGCATTTATGCTATCTTTAATCTCTTGGATAATATTTTTTGAAATCTCTTGACCTTGTAAATAAGTCTTTAAGTAAGCTAAACAGGTACTATCGGGTGAAAACACGTAAAAATCAGGCGTAAAATCCAGAATTAACTCGCTTCGGAATTCTTTTTCATCCTTTTTATCGCTGTTAATTTCTAAAGGAAAAAGAACAAAATCTTTAGTGAAAATATTCTTTTCACCAGATACACGTAATAGAGAATCTAACAGATAATCATCTGTATTTTGTTTATTAGTCTTACTTAAATAAATTGAAGTTGAATCATAACGATAGATCAATAAATTCTTATTTGATTTTTTAGCCTTTATGAAGGCGTCATTAAGGTTTTTTTCGAAAGATGGTGTTTGTGCTAATGCTGTAATCGAAGCAATTAGGGTTGTAACAAATGTTATGATTTTGAAATAGGTTGACATTTTTCTGATTTATCTTTTGTACAATTATTCATGATTTTGAAGGTAATTGTCTGGTTTTGTAAAAGTCTATGGTATTACAAAATAAATATTTCACTTTTCAAATGTTTAGTTATTCCTACATTATGAATAACTGACTCTTATGAACGTAACCTACAGAAAACTGATTTGTAGCATCACCATATAATTTCGGAATTGTTTAATTTTTTACTTCCACATCAACGAGTTTATACCCATTTGAGGTTCTAAGAAATTCAAATCTTTCCTGATAATCAAGTTCAAAATTGATATCAAATTCAGATGGTTTCCAATTTGCATCTACCTGAGGAAAACTCTTTAGAGTAAGTGCTTCTTTTCTTTTTATATAGTAGTCGATGGTAATTAAAAAAGTAGGAAACTTCTCTTTTTGGTGGCGACCGCATGCGTCAAAATATTTTTTATAAATAGGTTTTTCTGAGTTCATGAACATTAAATCCACATTCATTATATGGATTTCTTTTACAGCATTGGCTTGAAATCGTTCGGGTGTAACTATTTTGCGGACAAAAGTATTGAAATTTTTTTGATGGGGATTACTCGTCCCTAATTTCAACGATTCAATTTGTAAATCTGAAAAGAACAGCCGTTTCAAACTCTCTTTATTCGTGGATTTTAGGGCGGGCAAAAACTCCGTATCAAACCAATGTCTGAACTCTTTTTGATAGTCTATAAATGAATAGGTATTCCCATTTTTCCCCTTAATAGTAAACCAAATACTCGTGTCTAAGTCGGCTTGATTTGTTTTTAATGAATACCAATTAATATTATCTGGAAGGTTATGAAGACTATCAGCCAAAATCTCATTTTTATCGTTAATTAAAACTTTGATTCCTCCTTTCCAAGCTAGATGTTCACAGTTTAGTGTATCCTCCTTTTCATCCCAGCACGTACGTTTTGCATTTATAAGTGCTCTGGACACACCATTATAAAACGGCGTTGCATAATTATAAATGGCAGGTATGACAGCTTTCCCATTTTTATCTAAAAAGCCAATTCTGTCATTTTTCTTGTTCTGGAATCGGATTTTGCCTTCACTTTCACAATCAACAGCATAGTCTAAAATATATAAGCTGTCTAAACCAACTTTTTTCCCATTTTTAAGGAGATAATAAGTCTTGTAATCATGTAAGGTTTCTTCTTTTACCGAGATGATATTGTAAAATGAGTCAGCTTGGGTAAAATATTTTTCGAACTTGGCGGGAATTTTAATTTTACCTTTTAAATCTTTGTAGCCGTATAAATTCTTGGCTCTATCATGATAGCGTATCCAAACGTCGTTTTTTTGTCCTAATGCTAATCCATGGTAAAGCATAACAATACTGAAGACTATGATAAATTTTACTACTTTGACACCTAGATTTCGCATAATTATGTTGGATTTGAAGCATCGAGATTAATCGGGACGGAAAGATAGAACTATTTGTGAATACTTAAGTAGATGAAAAAGCATATTTCTATCTACTTAAGTTAGTGGGCAAAATAAATTTTAATCTTATAGCTTTTGGCTTTCGGCTATGGGCATTCGGCAAAATATATCTATCGTTACTGAAAACATTTTAACACTCTTTGTCTTTTGCCTGTTGCCTAAACAAATAACTTAAATCTTATTCAGCACGATTACATAATCACAATTGGAAACATATTTGAGGTTCTACTGCTTTTCCTGCAAGATATCCTCCAAAGTGATTTTTCCGTCTTTAAACAGTCTTGATTTGTAATCAATGCCTAGTTTGTCGAGGAGGCGAGCCATATTGAAACCCGTTGCATAGAAGTATGTAGTTTTGTTACTCAGATACAACCATTGATCCTTTTGAAGATTATAGTTCTTGAATTTTGCAAATGATTTGAAAGAGCTGTCAGATTTTAATAAGCTTTCATCTGGTTTTCTTTGGGTAAAATGATTGTATAATGAGAACTCAACATATCTTGCGGTACCTTCCATGGTTTCATAACACTTTTCAAATTTGTCGATATCAAACTTGAATACCTTTTGGAATTTTTGCCTTCTTTGCTTTCTTTTAACCCAAAAATCACGAAGGATTTTAGCAGTTTTAATGTTATCTTTTTCTGAGATAGCCTCCAACAAAAACCTATTTTCGAGATCAATAGATTCTTTAAACCAAGGAACGGTTTTGTAAAAAGCACTCAAACTATCTGGTTGGATTTGTACGATTTCTTTTTCATAATACTCCATATAGGGTTTGTGCTTATATTGAAAACCGTGAAAATATTCGTGGATAATCATGGTGGTCCATTCATCCGTGGATCCAACATCAGGGATGGTTTTGACAGTCTCCTCGAAGCTACTACACATCATAAAAGGCGAATGGTAATTAAACTCAGGGGTAGGGTCGCCCAAAGTCATACCTGTCTCCATGTGAAAGGGAGAATCATCCACTCTTTTTTGAGTTTTGTAAATTTTAACTTTACCATCCTCCATTAAAAGTTCAGACTTGAATGTTTTTAGAAATTTTTCGGTGGGATTTGCTATATACGAACTAGAATCTGTAAAATAAACCAATGGAACATCATATTGAGGAGCATTGAATGTCTTCCACGTTTCAGCTTCCACGGTTTGTTTTAAATGATATACAAATAAGATTCTATCAAAAATCTTTTGTTCGGGATTCTGTTTTTCTTTTTGGCAGCCAATGAGGTTTAATGCTATCAAAAAGAGGATGATTTTATTCATAATATATTTGATTGGAGGTTTTGGAGTACGAGGTCGATGATATTTTCTGAGTTAAAACACTAGTTCAAGACTTAGTCTTGGACTAGTGTTTTCAGCAGTTTTAAAACTGAAACAGGCACAAAATACCCTTCTGGTTGGTAATTTGTTTTCTATGCTACATCTTTTTGATATAGCGCATTAATTCTTGGTTGGATAATCCAAATGCCAATGAAGAAAAACCATATCAGGAAAAAATCCCCCAAGCAATCGCCAAAGCTTACCTTTTCCTGTCTTTCTACCGTTTTTATCACCTTCGTTACAAAATATAAGCAGTAGAAAACACAAAACATCGAAATTAAGTGAAGAGGAAAAATCAAAGTGAATAGCATAAAATTAGGTTCCCTCAACTGAGACATGTTAAAAATAAAAATGCATATAAATCCGATATAAATGATAGGAAAAACCAAAAAGGATTTGAAAAGCACTAGATTCATTTTTACAGAGGGAGGTAATTTATGATGTAAATTTGTTCCAACCGAATAAAACCAACCAAAATAAATACAGGCGAATACAATAGTTAAAATAGGAAATAGATAGTTGAATAAAATAATATTATCGGGCTTATCCATTCCAAGTATAAATACAATTCCGAGTATTTGAATAATAATAGGTAGGCCGAAGGTAATGGCGAAAAGTTGCCAATGTTTAAGTGTAAGAAATATTTTCATTTGAGTTACGGTTAAAATTGATTTTTAATCGGTAGAAGTATTAATTTCTGCACTAATTTAGAAAAATTAACGAATGAATTGATAACAGAATCAGCGAAATAATTATGGCTATACAAATCGGATAAAATCCTAAGAAATGGTCGGTGCTGGATAGGAATCCAGCACCAGTGGGTGAATGCAGCACTAGCGGTTTAGTCGTAATCCAGCACAGACAATACTTAGTTTTGCCAAGGACCGCTTCGTTTTACCTGATAAAATCTTGTTTGATCAAAATTATAGAGTCCTTGACCAGTACCCCACCATACTTTACCAGATTTATCTTGGAACATGCTTTGCACACAGCAGGTAAACCCGTTTGCCGAAGTAAATACACTAAATGCTTTAGGGTTTGGTAATGAAATGGATGGATTATATCTGGTGTTGCTACCTCTGGCAGTTATCCAGATAATCCCTGATTTCTCTATCAATATGCCCCAAAACTCAGTTCCTCCTAAGCCATCTTTAGCGGTATATTCTGTAAATGTTTTACCGTCATATTTACAGATTCCATTTTTGAACACAAACCACATATTGCCTGCTGGATCTTGCGCAATTCCTCCTGCATAGTTTTCTCCTAGTTGGGCTTTTTCATTAAAATTTGTGATTGTTTTTCCATCATATTTAAAAACTCCTTGATTGGACGTCGCAAACCAAATATTTCCTGATTTATCTTCAAATATATCGGCTGTGTTGATTTCTGGTAGTAATGAAAATACACTAAAGCTAGGCTTCCCTTGTTGGTCAGCCTCGGCATCATATTGATACACACCTCGATGAGTGCCTACCCAAATTTTACCAGATTTATCCACTAGGATACTTCTGCGACTGATATCTATTTGCTGAAGTCCGTCTTTTTGATTGAAGTTTCGAAAGGTTTTGCCATTATATTGATAAACACCTTGGTCTGTTCCAAACCACATATTCCCTTGATGGTCTTCCTTGATGGCAAAAACGCTATTTGAGATAAATCCTTCTTGGGTTGAAAAGTATTGCAAGTTTTTTTTGTCATAGCGAACTACACCATCACCGATGGTGCCAAACCACAAATTACCTTTCGAATCTTGAAAAATACTTCTGATGTACTGACTTACCAATGTGGTATCAAAATCAGGGGCCAATCCAGTTGTTTTGAAGGATTTTACGACGGTTGGAGCTGAGTTATTTTCTTGCGTTTTTAATTGCCCAAAACAAGAGGATAAAAGTATGAATAGGCTAAATGTGATTGTTGTTTTGAAAGAAATCATACAGGTTTTGAAGATAAGAGGTTTATTACTTACTTAACTGCATTCAAGTTAACTAAGTAATTATTTCTTTTCAACAAAAGCTCCATAATATTGGAAAACTTCGAGCTGTTGTAATGGCAAAATATATAGAGCACCGTTTATCGATTAAATTAAGTTAGGAAAAGCTTTTTAGAAAAGACTTTCCCTGTAAAGCCTGAATAAGTGTGCTTATAGAGAGAAGCCCGTATATGAGGGCAAGCTCTATTGTAAGTTTGGTGTCTTTTAAGAAATAAAATGAAAGGATTGGTAATATTTGTAAAGCATGCATCCCGATAAAGTGTGCAACTCTCAAATCCCCCACCGTTTTACTCCATGCAATAATCCATAAATTTGAGTTATCGTTAAGCGCTCCTACACTATGATTGAGTCGTGAGCCCATAGCAAAACCTTCAAATGAGAAAATCACAAAGAGTACAATGCCCAGTCTGATTGCCCAAAGGTAATATGTAGGTAACATTGGGAAGTCATTTTTGAAAAATAAAAAACCGACATATGCTGTGTATAGCGTAACAACAGTGGCGGCAATGGCCATTAGACCATACAGTATCGTATAAACTGGCGTCGATAAGTTATAGTGTGAAAGTTGCCCTTTACTTGCTTGTAATGTAATATAAATAAGTTCAAAGCTCCATAGAACTACGACAGTCCAGTTGAACAAACTCAAATTAAAATTGGGTAAATAATGACAATACCATGCCATCGTCCATGAATATACGCCCAATGAAATAGCAAATTTAAAAGGTTTGTACCATGCGCTTATGCCGTAGATTTTCAATGAAGAAATTGCCGATAACAATAAAAATACAACTCCAAACCAAAGGCAGACTTGACCAAAATAAAATAAGACCTCATTTCGATTCTTTATTTCTTGAATAAATTCCATCATATTTTTAGACTCGCTAAGATTTATTAATTTTTTATCATGCTGGGTTTTTGGCCCTTACTTACTAAATAGAATTGCTCTGACATGCCATAAAGGTTCGTCCCATCGGTATTATTTAAGACAATAATGCAGCGCTGGTCCTCGAGGGTATGTATCCAATTTGAGTTTGCACCTAGAATTCCACCAGTGCGATAAATAAAGGGTTTGTTGAATGTCCCATATCCATCGGCGTACCATACGCCAAAAGCAGCATTCCCAAGTTTTGGGTTTGGTTTGATAAGTAGTTTTGTGTTAGCGGTGCTGAGTAATTTCTCTTGAAAAATCCCTTGATCAAATTTGAATAAATCTTCCGCACTTGAATACATGGCACCCGCACCAAAGAAATTTTCGGCAAAATACGGTTCATCTTTCTTGAAGGTTTTGGTGCTGTCATTGATAGAATAGGAATCTACTAAATCTTTGGGCTTGTGTTTATCACTGATCAATCCAGAATGACTTATTTTTAAAGGTATTAGGATTTGCTCTTGGAGGACTTTCAAGAAGGATTTTTGGGTGATATTCTCAATTATTTTAGTCAAAATTATATACTCAACATTGCTGTAGATACTTTTCTCCCCTGGTTTCTCGACGATATCTTCACTACAATATTGATTTATAAAATCATCGAGAGACAACCGCTTCTTGTAGGGTTGCATGCCAATATTACCCAATTTGTCAGGAATTCCTGAGCTGTAGGTTAGTAAATTTTCGATGGTTGCTACATTTTTTGCATTGCCTTTGTAAGTTGGGAAATATTTGCCGAAAGGGGTCTTCAAATCTATTTTACCTTTTTCGTAAAGTTGTAAAATCAAAACTGCCGTAAATGCTTTAGTCATAGAGGCTATTCTGAAAGTTGAAAATTTAGAAATTTTTGAATTAGTCTCTCGGTTAGCAATACCAATGCCTTGTAAAAACTCTATTTTACCACCCTTCGATACAAGTACCGTTCCATTAAAGTTTTGCTTAGTTTGGTAATAGTTTAGCACCTCATCAAAGGTTTCTTGTTGTCCAAATGTACATGATGTAATCAGAATCAGGAGGCAAATTGAAAGATATTTCATTGGAAAGGGAGTTATATGAGCATGGAAAAGATAAAGTTAATACCTCATAATTTCAGTGCATTATAGACAAATTGTTTAACTTCGATTTTGCTTGAGATGTGCTAAGTAATCGAGAGCACTGTTCTGGTTATAGTCCTTTCCATCTAGCTGCTCTTTTATTAGATACGTACCGCAATTTTGTAGCCTAATATTTTTGCCAGTCGGAATTAAATTTAACTCTGAACAAGTAACACATTCAACCAACAACCAGTTTGTTTGTACGGCATGGTCATCTATGTCTTTGATAATGAACTCAATCATACTACTACATCCAGTGCATACTTGTTCAATTATTTCTACTTTTTTTGAGACTCAAACATTTCTTGTAAATATGAAATGGTGTCAAGGGTGGATCCATAGAGCCATTGGTTTAAATCTTCATTGATGTCCACCTCTACTAAAGGTTTGGGATAAAATCCCAAGAAAAAGAGTACATGAGAGGTATCCAGCACCAGCGACCGCATGAACACCATCTCTCATAATTTATCAAAGATCTCACAAACGAATTCAGAGCTGTATCTATCGATGCCACTTACGTTATGAAGACTCAAAATTTCTTTTAATCGTTCTGATATACCTAGTGGATTTCTAAAATGATAAAAATTTAAACCATTTAGGTTAAAATTGATTATATCAAATTTCATAGAACTATCATGAATAAATAATTTCTTTGCAGTTATATTCATATCTGAATTTTCTCTACTAATTCTCTTTAAGTCTTCTAAATCCCTAACTTCTATTGCTAAGTGCTCATCTTCTCTTTTATAGGAAGGTCCTAATAAAAAACGAGACATCTGAAAATTGATCTCACTTAAATAGTCATATTTTTGTATTGTGACGTAATAAAATTTATCAGAAATCTGTGAAAACTCTTTCCAATTTTGCTGTTCCTTACCAACAAAAACAGCAATTTCATAGAATTTTAGGTTATCAATGTTATATTTTTCCAGAATATTTTTCACTCCTTCATTTATAACAAAGCTACCATCCCCAATATCTGTATCCATCATGAATTCATAGAACTCTGACGTATATACTCCTATCGGTTTTACAAATTTGGTTTCAGTGTTTTTGCCATAAAAAAGATCCACACGATCTACTGCATGAATATAAGTATGTTCAGCAACAACAGGAAGAAAAAAGGGAGCTTTATCAAACAATGCGTAATATTTCATATTTTAATTTAATGTTGTTCGCTTACTTTTACCCTACAAAGTCAACCCATCAAGCAACCTTTCTCTATATTTAATCTCCTCTTGAATTTTTACAATTTGTGCAGTCCAGAAGGCTGCCACAATATTTATGTTGAAGATAATCGACGCATCTTGATTGTTCCAATTGAAGGCTAACATTGAGAAGCCACTGTTCATAACCAACTTAAATGATTGAGTATAGTCAACGCCGATTGAGATCAGAATTCCAGAAACTAAAGTGGATCCAAATCCAGCTATAGTAAAATTGATATTTTGTGGGATTTGACAAATTAATGAAAGTAAAAGACCTCTTTTAACTTTACCTGTTATTAATTGCTGACCAGAAAAAATAGTGAATAAATTAAACACCATAAGCGTTGCTGCCAAAAAATAGATGTAACTGACTGGTGACTCACTTTTGATAATTGAATAAATAGATAAGAGTGTGCCGAAAAAGCCTCCAATGATTTGATAATAGGCTCGTCTTTCGATTTTTGATTTTGTGTCCTTTGTTAAAATAGAATCAGTCATCGAATGGGTAAAAATATTTTTTGGGTTACCTTCAAAATTACATAGAAGCAACTTTGTAAAACTACCTAATAATTTAGAAAAAACATATCTGAGGTGTGTTTATCAATCTTGCCATCTTCCGAATAATTTCGCTGTACTCTTTCGGGCAAATTGAATTGGCTTTTATGAATTGTCCCGCGGTAGCTATTAGAATAATACAAATACAAATTGCTCCTTAACTTTAATCGAATATCTGTTTCAAAATCACCTTTATAACGAATTATTCTGGTTAAAATCAAATCATTTGGCAAGAGTTCAATAGGTGCACGGCTATAATCACACCTTGGAAAAATCCAATATTCAATAGGTCTCCAGTTACCTAATTCATCCTTGGCTTCTTGAATCATCGTCAGTTTTTTATCTTGTTGTTCAAGTAAGATTTTTTCAACTCCTGCATTACAAATGATTACTGGAATTGCTTGTATCAAATTCCTTTTTCTTGAAATCCATTTGTTGTAATCCCTAATCGTGGCAAGGCTGTCGATTTCTGTACTTTTTTCAAGGAATTGCGGGGCAGGAGGAATGGAATCAAAATCTTCAAACATACCCAGATTTTGTGTCGGACATACGGTGATTTGTAGTCCTGTTTTAAGGGCATCTTGTTTGAAAGGAGGTTTGCTTGCTGGTTGTCTGCAAAGCAAAATGCTGTTCAGACTAAAATGTAGGCTATCCGAGAGTGTACCAGAAAATAGGATTAAGTTTTCTGGAAATGTCATACTTGTTGCTTCAAATCGATTTCGACCTTCTCGAAATTTATCCAAGATATTAGGTATCCATGAAGATGGATAATCATTTGGGTTGGCGATGTAGTTATCTTGTAAACAGGAGCTTAGAAGAAGTGCCAATGGATAGATAATAGTTTTCAAGGTGTTAGATTTTTGTTTCAAGGATTTCAGAATTTAACTTCCACAGTTATTAAAAGTGCTGGACTAACTACCAGCACTAGCATTGAAGAATTTAACCCAACTGTTTTCAATGGGATAATTATTGAATTTTTAATTTCGACACACCCATATATGTTGGAAAGCCTAGACCTCGGTAGTCAAAACAGGCAATTGCAATAATATTGTCTTTTAAAACCACATTAGATGTATTATCTGATATAATATTTGAGTTTTGTTTATTAAATGTATGTAGAATAGCACCATTATGAAATACTATCACACCATGTTTCCCCCATGCCATCCAAATATTATCATATTTATCAATAATGAAGCTGTCCAATCCTGAATCTGGCATGCCAGTCATTGTAGAATAATCGAAATAGGTAAAATTGTCATTTTCATATTTTACAATCCCTGACCAATGTGAAATCCAAATTACCCCTTGAGAATCTATTTGGATGGTTTCAAAATCAGTGTATTTTAATGAATGATTAACTTTCTTAAAAGTCCCATCGTATTTTAACAAAGATTTTGCAGTGATTAGGTAGATATTATTTGTAGTGACGACAAAATCAATAAAAACTTCATTCTGATTCGTCGCTAATAGTGTCCATTTAAAGTTTTCTAATTTATAAATCGAAGTTGTTGTTGAGCAAAAAAGTTGATTGTCAAATATACGTAACGATTTAATGTCGTTATTGGGTAGATTATATTTAGTGGTGTCTTTGCCACTAATGTTTATGATACCATTGGTAGTTCCAACCCAAATTGAATGATCAAACTCTAGAATATTATTTATTTGTTGTGCTTGAAACTTTGAAAAATCAATGATAATTTCTTTCCCATTTTGAATTTTAACTAGCTCCGCAAATCCTCCATATTTGTTATTTGCACACCAGATATTTCCGTTTACATCTAAATTTATCATTTTAAAATTTAGATCTCTTGTATTTTCCCATTTGTTCGACATTTTTTGCAAATCTGAAGAGCTTGGTTTGCTGACTTTAATAACAAAAGTATAAACAGCACTAGAACCATCTTCTGCTGTAATCGTATATGCGACAGGGGCGGTGAAATCTTGTTGACTACTAGAAGCAGGGTTTATACTGGCTTTGTCTGAAATATTTATTTTAGGGCTCAAGCTTGAAATATTTGTACCGTATGGTACGACAGCACTTAATGTCTGTTTAATCGTATCTATGTCTATTTTAATTTCTTGATTATCAATAGGTAAGATGCCTGAGTTGATGACTTTTTCTTTACTTTTAGGAGGCCCAAATACAATAATGACACTATAATTTACAGTGCTTCCATCTTCGGCGGTTACCTTATAAATTATATTTTTTGAAAAATCTTGAGGTTCATTTGAGGCAGGTGAAATTATTGAATTTTCAGAATGAGTAATCAAAGGCGCAAGTTGATTTACTTCTGAGCCAAAGGGTAAATAAAGTGTAATGGTATTTTTAACGCTATCAATGGAGGCTTGGTATCGTTGATTTGAAATTGAAATCTCAAAGGATACAATTTTTTTAGCAGAACTTTTTGTGGGTTCAGTAATTACTTTCTCACATGAAAAAATAATTATTGAAAAAAAAACAGTAATAGTACGTTCTTCATCTTATGGTGGAGTGTGAAATGATACAAGTGTATATTGTTATGTAATTGAATCAACCAAATGTGTGTCAAATTGCCTGCACTGCATTTAGTTGGATTCGTGAATTCCGATGAGTTTGCAAGATCATGAAGGATTTAGAGAATGGTAGATTTTAGGTATTCCGTTTTGAAACTCCCGACACCCGTTACTATTCATGAGAATTGTAAAGATACTGTTAATCAGTTTATCTTGCGAGAAAACTAATAATTAATCTACAATTTGGATTAGAAGGGATTCGACCCCGAAAGTGCTATAGAACGCATTCAAAATTTTTTTGTTTTGGCTTGAAGCCTTAGAAAAAATGAGTGCTGGATAGGAATCCAGCACTAGCGATGAGTTTATTCAACCGAAGCGAAAAAGTTTAAATATCTTTATTTCTAAAAGCTTTGAAAACGCCAAAAGCGAAGGTCAGAAAACTGATCAAAAACGTAGTCAAACCACCTAACAATAACACAATAATTGCATATTCGACTACATTATAATTTTTGATTAGTTGTTCCAAATTGAAGGAAATGGCTAAAAGAACCCATCCAAAATTAAAAAGACTCCAATGCCAAAATCCTATCTTTTGATTTACACGTTTTCCTGTTTTTTTAGTACAAAATAGATTAGCGCCATCAATCCTGAAATGAGGCTAAATGAGATGGAGATGGGAAGATATCCTATTACGTAAAAGGAATCGTGTAAGATAATATCAAATGTTCGCGAGGCAAATATAGTACCAAGACCCAATAAAAGCGTTGAAGTAATGGCAAATAAAGAATAAGGTGTAAATTTCATCTGACAGAATGGGTTGAGGAATTAATAAGAACTTTGGAAAATTAGCAATAAATATCGAAATGGGAATCTGTCTAGTGTTGAGAACGAATAATTTAATAAATAGGTGATTTGTTAGTAACAGACAGTAAAAAAGCCATCAACCTCCTCAATTTATTGAAATGCTTCCTCTTTTTTACTGCCTAAAACTGTTGCGTGTAAAAGGTATTTATTATCTCCTATTAATTTATGAGGGCAAACTGTCGTAAATTACTTTCAATATAGTCACTCATCGCCTTGTCCCACTGGAGTCTGCACTCGTCTGAATAAAAATAGTCATTTAGCTCTTCTGGAGAATCTAGTAGTTCAAGACTTTTCAAATAGGCTCTGTGTCTTTGGTTTTTACTCAGAATAGTAGTTTGAGATAAGCTAAGGTACCAATTCATTTTTAAACTATTTTTCTTAAGTTCTGCTAGGAAATTATCATAGAGTTTCAAAAGCTCTGTCTGATTTAGCTCAACCATCACTTGTCTGACCGCATTCAAATGTTCGCCCTTGTTATGTAAAAATTGGTTCACCCCACCATTATCTACTTCTCCCGAAAATGCTAAAAAGGACCAAAAGATTTTTTGTCCTCTGGTAAGCTCTTTCCAAAATAGATTTGAATTCTCTTTTCCTTTATGTTTTTGAGTTAGGTTATCGAATAGCAATTCCATGTATTCTGTTACTCGATTGTCGTATTCATCATAGGATTCCCACTGATATGTGGTTTGAATATTTTCAAGTTGTTGTTTTGAAATGGTTACAAAATGAATCAATTCATTTTGATTCCCTTTTTCAATATCGAAAAGACGTACCATTACAAAATATTTTTTTAGAAACTCCCAAATGAAACTACCTATATAATACGCTAATACTAGATTTAGAAGCCAATTTAACCAATCAAACTCTGCTACTTGAGACATAAGAAATAAGTGTGTTTATCGTGATTTATGTTGAATAATAAGATACTCTATTTAGGTACTAAAGATATTTCTTTTGTATCGCAGACCAAAACTACTTTAATATTGAATTGTATTTTTAATCTCCAATAGGTTTTTATTGATAGAAAACGCTTGAAATTCTTTAGTTACTTAATCATTGGGATGAGGTGTATTAATACATTGCTAAAGTTATGAGAAAACACTCCCAACAAAATACTCCTGCTTTGAACAGTTAGCCAACCATACAAATAACCATAGAAAAAGGTGCCTAACCCCATTAGGTAATCAAAATTTACGTCTAGTTCTTCTGTAATCTGAACTCCATGAACCAAACCAAATAACAGTCCATTTAGGATGAGACTTGGATTTCTAATAGATAGGTTGAAAAAAGAAATTCTTTCTTTTAAGGCATTCAGCATAATACCTAAAAAGACAGCTCTAAACATGACTTCTTCATCAATCCCTGGCATCGTTGACTCGTACAATAATGTTTCGAAGTCATATTCTGTTTTTGGATTAAAATAAGAGAAGAAAGCTAATAAAATAGGTAAGCTTGCTACTATGAGTGGTCTTTTGAGAAAAATTGATTCCTTTTTAAATCCAATAAAATCAAATGGTTTTAGCCTTTCTCTAATTAGGTAATATATGCAAGTTCCAAAAGTAATTGTAAAGATTTTACCTGTCCAATTCCATTTACTATGTATGATTTGTATATGCTGAGTTTGGGTTGGAGCTTTCAATAAAATTTGATAGACCCAAAAGATAAGCACAAGGATAATAATGGACTTTACTTTCGTTTGGTTTTTTGCCAAAAGTAGGAGAAATGGAAATAAAATTAAAGCTGGCAAAATGCTTTCTAAGAGGATTCTAGTTAAGCCTAAGAACGTGTAGTAATTAGAAAAATATAGTGCCAAGGTGATTTGAGGGATTGAGATTAATAGATATAACCAAAGAGAAATAGAGTATAGGCTTGAAGCCTTAGAAAAATGAGTGCTGGATAGGAATCCAGCACTAGCGAGGAGATACTATTTATTCAATCTTTCAATGAGTTTTTCTATCCCTTTTCTCCAAAAAGGATAATCCTCTTCATTCTCTTGCCAAAGTTCCTTAGGTTCAGAATCCTCTCCGAGTAATTTTTCTAAGGCAATCACCGCCTTCTCTTTTAGGTCAGACAGGTCTATGTTTGGATTTCTGTCAGGAAAAGAGTCAACGTCTAATATTTCGCCCGTTTCACTTTCAGAGAACTTTGTGCCGTTTGTCTGACTGTCAATATAAGTGGCAGAAACAATAACCGCATTTCCTTCCGTGGAGTCAATAAAGTCAGATTCTAAGGCAGTTTCTAAGGCATCTTCAATTAGTTCTTTTGGATTTTCGGATGCTTCGATTTCGTCCATAAAATCAAAGGCATCATCATCTTCATAATACTTGAATCCCCAAGCTCCCATAAATTTTTGAGTTAAATTGTTAAAGGTTATATTGTTTTAAATTTTGCAAAAGAATGCTTTCATAAATAGGATATACAGTGAAGTTCTTTGTTAGAAAGGATACAACACACTTAGTTTTTCCAATTATACCATTCTAACTCGATTGCTTCCTGAAAATAGGCTTTAAATTTTTACATACTAGGGTCAGTGAACTTAATGATAGTGTATGAACTATCCCAAGCAATTATTTCAATCTTTGCCTGCTCCACCTGTAGATTACCATTTTTCCATATTTGACCATTCCCATCAGCAAAAGGTAAATCAATTTGTGAAGGCTCAATTTCTTGAGTTTTAAGGAGTCCGACAAATACGCCCCAAATTATTTGAATTTCTGTTTTACGTAGAACATTCATTTCTTCTGCAGAGATTAAAAACCAGTCTTTGTCATGATTAATTGGTAGATATTTTAGTTGGTCAGTGTTCAACTCTAAATCTGAGATTAGCCACTTTAGATTACTAATTTCATCCTGAATAGGCTCCAACAAAACTTTTAAATTTGTATGAAATTTGAGTTTACGGGTATTTCTGATTATCCAATTCACAATTATGCATGTCGGTTTAAGGTTGTAAAAATCGTTTTTTTTACTGTAGATTTTTGTTTAAAATGAAATACTATAAAACTCAAATCAACCCTTCCTTGAAGTTTTTCAATTAACAAAATATAGAAAATTCTACATTTCATTTGGGTTCAGAATGGCTTTGTCCAAATTTAGGATAAAATCCTAAAGAAATTGATTGCTGGATTGGAATCCAGCAAAAGTAAAGATGATGTTATATTTTCAGACCTTTGGTTACAGTCGCATTTATTTTGTCGATATCCTTAATCCAATTTATTAGCTCAGGATCTATCCACTTCAAAAGATTTAAAATTGAATTGTAGACACCTATAGTAATAGAAAAGTCAATCGACACCCCAACAAAACAAATGGGTTCATTATGGTTAATTCTATTTCTAAATTGTCGAACTTTTGTAAGTTCATTTAATACTTGAGTTCTACCATAACCAGAGGGAAGATGTTTAAAAAGTTTTATTGGTCGACCTTTCAATATTTTGTAATGGTGATTTTCAAATAAGTCCGTCCAAAAGCCAAAGGTTTGTTCAGAGATTACCCGCCCACTTGTAATAGCAATTCCTCTTTTTCGTAATTTATCTTCTGCGCTCTTAACAGAATTTAGGATAAACCTGTTTGTTGTAATTTTACCAGTCTTTTTATTGGTATGTGTGAGTAGTGGATCAACCATAAAACCATTTTTTTGGTTGATTATCCAGTTAGGGTCTGCGAAATGGGTTGTTAATTGGTCATTTACTCCATTTCGGAGCACTACCTCCAAACAACCTAATAAAGGATGAAAAGCCTGAGCTACTTTGAGATTTGCCTTATAAAGTTTGATACATCTTTTTGTGTCATTAGCACAAGCAATTAAGTACCTACCAGTTCTAGGTGAAGAAAAATAGGTCGTAAAACTTACATATTTCATTGATATTTTTACGAAAAAGGTGATATATTTGTACTGTGATGCTTGGTAAAGCCTCTTGTCTTCAGATAACGTAACCAAGTTTAAGAATTTAAGACTCGCTTTTAGCGAGTCTTTTCTTTTATGGATATTTCTGTTGCTCTTTGTTCTTAGTTATTCTTAATGGTAAATTTCAAGTTGTTTTGTTCGATGAAATTATATCCGATATCAATAGTTTTCTCTTTGCGCTTGAATAGTTTACCATCAGTCAACAATACTTCTTTTTTACCTTCAGCGTTCCAAAATTTAATCATATACTTTGGCTCAAACCTCGCCTTAACTACTTTTCCTCTAAGAATTTCTGTCAACAGGTAAAAGCTTTCAGATTTGGTTAGGTCACAACTTTGTTTTTTAGTTTCGAAAAGTATGGGCTGGATTGGCATAATCATACCTTTTTTTGAAAGGGTTTTAGCCTGATATGTTGATATAAATATCTAATTGATGTATATGCCCAAATTAACAAGGGTGGAGATTGACGTCCGTTATCTGTAATTGATTTAATAATTTTTTGGTTTTTAATAAAAGTAACTGTTATTGTCTCATCATCTGTCAAATTTGCTTCATAATTATTCCTTATGTTCTTTAGGTCAGCCTTTTTAAAATTTTCTTCAATATTGGAATAGTCCTCCGCTGTAATCTTAGAATAAAACATTCCTTGTACTGTAGTGTTAAATTTACCCAAAAATAACACATCTCCGTTTTTTCAATGCTAATATCTAGTTGAGGACAAGGTCCCATACAGCCCGAGGTTGAGACTATAATTTTATCATAATTTTCATTGGGATCGATTTTATATTTTGCTCTTACAAACTTTGAAAATACGCTATCTCTAACTTGAACTGTCAAAGTGTCTTCAATTATCGAAACGATTTTTTGGATGTACCATTTGTTTCCTGACAAATCAAATATCTTCAGTTTATTTCCATCGATTTTATAACGTGTTCTGTTTCCAAGATAATAGATCTTTGTTCGGTCGTGATCAAACTTCTTATAAAACCCGAATTTATTTTCACAAGTATTGTTTGGGAAGAAAATAAATCCTAAAGGAATTGGGAGAGGAGGAGGTAAATTATCATTATTTGATAATCTAGCATCTACCTCTTTTACAAAAGTCCATTCTCCAATAATATCCTTTCTAAGTTTACCAGACTTTTTTGTCTCACAAGAAAGTAGAACCAGAATCGCCAGAATTATTTTTATGCTTTTCATTTTCATCTGTTTACCTGTAATAGGTGATATTCGTGTATACGAACTTTTTATATTCTCTGGTAAGTAAATAATGCATTCTAAAACTTTCATATTTGATTCAAATTCACTTCCCCTCCCTCCTAAACTCACTAGGTGTAACACCTTTCACTTTCTTAAATTGATTTGATAGATGCTGTACACTGCTGTATCCTAATTGGTTGGCTATTTCGCTAATATTGAGTTGGTTGTAGGTGAGGAGTTCGCTGGCTTTTTGGATTTTTTGTTCTATCAAATATTGCTCAATCGTCTGATGTTCAGATTCTGAAAATAGCTGACTGAGCACTTTGTAGTCCTTTCCTATTTTATCAGCCAACAATACTGAGAACTTTAGAGTTGTATCTACGGGTATTTCGGTTTGTAAATAATCGGTGATAAATGCCTTGATTTGACTGATAGTTTGTGCTTGCTTATCGGCCAATATCTCAAAACCAAATTCCTCCAACTTTGTGAAGATATGTTGTTGCTCTTCAGAGGTCAAAGATTGAGCGGTTTCGACCAAACCTAATTCTACCGTTACTGGAAATACGTTGGCTTGTTCAAACACTTGTCGAACAACGTATTTGCAGCGGTCACAAACCATATTTTTTATATATACCTTTGTCATATCTTGATTAAAATGGTTCCTTGTAGGAGATTCCGTCACTAAATTAATGCCTATCTCGTTAATAGGCTCATTGGATGAAAAACAAAAATTTTGACTTTATCGCTCCCTATTATGACTTTTTAAGTAAACTAATCTTTGGTGACAGGCTACGTATAGCCCAAATCAGTCTTTTGTCCAAGATACCAAAACATCAACGGATACTTTTGGTAGGTGGTGGTACAGGTTGGATTTTACCCGAATTACTTCAGATTTGCGAGCCTTCTGAAATAGTATATGTCGAAAAATCTGCCGAAATGATTTCTTCGAGCAAAAAACAGGTATCCACCAACAGCCCTATTGTATGGGTATGTGGGGGAGAAGAGCAGTTTCAAGAATATGGAAGTTTTGACATCGTTTTTACACCATTTTTCTTAGATTTATTTCCTGAGCCATGGCTTGATAAACATATTGTTTCACCCTTGATTTCTGTTCTTAAGCCATCAGGATTTTGGTTATTGGTGGATTTTTTCCCAACCTCTCATTTGTTTTTTACTTTCCTTACCAAAATAATGTACACTTTTTTTAGAATGGTTAGCGGTGTAACCAATGCTGAATTGGCTGACTATCCTAAATTGTTATCGCAAAATAAGCTCACACTCACGCATTCCGAGGAATGGATGAATGGCTATGTAAAAGCCCAAGTATGGCAAAAAGGGGATTAAGGGTTTGAAAACGATTTTGCTAAAATCATGTCGGATATTATAAGGCGTTGGGCGAAATAAAACTCAATTTCGTATAAAAGCGGTCAGTAAGTTTCCTGAAATTTAGTAAGTTGGACAAATTAAACAAAGAATACGGAGTTTTGAGTAGGGAGTTTTGAGTTTTAAAATTGACTAAATAGATAGCGTAATTAGAAGAAAAAGTAAAAAAGAAACTTTACAATGATGGTATGGCGTGGGTTGAGTTTATTATTTACTATACTCAATTCGAAACTCATCATTCATCATTCAAAACTTATATAATAGACCCTCAAATTAAAAGACCAAATAAATAGTTACATTCAAATATGAAGACACATTTCTCTCCACTAACCCCAAAGGTTGCAGTAGCATTGTGCTTACTGATGGCTGGTTGTCATAGCAAGAAAAAAGAGGAATCAGGCAAGAAAGAAGATAAGCCTGTAATCGTAGATGTCGTAGTGGCTTATCCAGAGTCAGTTGCCAACGTTATTGAGGCAAACGGTTCGGTGGTTGCAAATGAATACGTAGAACTACATCCTGAAATTAGTGGACGCCTAACTTTCCTCAATGTTCCAGAAGGTACAACTGTTGCCAAAGGTACAATCATTGCCAAAATTTATGATGGCGATTTGCAGGCACAATTGCTAAAGCAAAAGGTGCAGTTGGAATTGGCTGAGAAAACAGAACAACGTTTGTCGAAATTATTGGCAGTAAATGGTATCAATCAAGCCGATTTTGATGCAGCCTTGAATACCGTTAATTCCTTAAAAGCCGATATGGTATATACGCAGGCTCTTTTAGAGAAAACTGTCCTAAAAGCTCCTTTTGCTGGTACAGTTGGTTTGAGAAAAGTAAGTAATGGTGCCTACGTAACTCCAACGACCATTATTGCTACGATTCAACAAACTTCTGTGCTAAAAGTTGACTTTACTTTACCTGAAGAATATTCTACTGCAATCAAAAAAGGCTCTGTTGTAGATGTGGAAATAGATGCTGGAGGCAAAACCCGTTGCAAAGCAAATGTTATTGCTGTAGAGCCACAAATCAATTTGACTACTCGAAATATTCAAGTGCGTGCAATTCTTCAAAAATGCAATGCCAACCCAGGAACATTTGCTAAGGTTTATATTAATAGTGCTGTAGATAAAAACAGTATTATGATTCCAACCAATGCAGTAATTCCAGATGATAAAAATAAGAAATTGGTATTAGTGAAAAATGGTAAAGCCGTATTTACAGATGTAACAACGGGGGTACGTACAGAAGAATTTGTAGAAATTAAAAGTGGTGTAAGTATGGGTGATACTGTGGTAGTTGGTGGAGTATTGTTTGCTCGTGACGGAAAAGAGGTAAAAGTAAGAAAAGTTGAGAGATCAGATAAATAATCAATTTACGCTGAAACAATACCCCGTGATTCATCCAAACAACAGTATGATTTGTTTACTAAAGCATTAGATTAATTTTATGAATATTTCAGAATTATCACTAAAGAGACCCATCTTTGCTACCGTGATGAATATCTTGATTGTACTTTTTGGTGCAGTAGGGTTTTCATTTTTGTCGGTGAGGGATTATCCTGCGATTGACCCCCCGATTGTGACGGTTTCGACTTCTTATACAGGTGCTAACCCCGACATTATCGAAAACCAAATTACCGAACCTCTCGAAAAAGAGATTAATGGTATCCCTGGGATTCGCTCTATTACCTCTTCAAGTACGCTTGGTCGTAGTACGATTACGGTCGAATTTAACCTCGGCTCTGACCTTGAAGCTGCTGCCAGTGACGTGCGTGACAAGGCTGCGCAAGCCTCTCGTAACCTTCCACAGGATATTGATGCTCCTCCAGTGGTTTCGAAAGCCGATGCCAACTCTGATTTTATCTTATTGTTGGCGATTCAGAGTAAGTCAAAAAGCTTATTAGAATTAAGTGATTATGCGGAAAACGTTTTACAACAACGTTTCCAAACTATCAATGATGTAAGTGGGATTAATATTTTAGGTCAAAAACGTTACGCAATGCGTTTGTGGTTGAAGCCTGATTTGATGAACTCACACAACATTTCATTTACTGATTTACAGACTTCCCTTTCTCGTGAAAACGTAGAGATTCCAGCAGGTAAAATTTATGGTGCTGGAACAGAAATGACGATACGTGCCATGGGGCGTTTGACTTCAGAGCAACAATTCCGTGATTTGATTATTCGTCAGGATGCAGATGGAATTGTCCGCTTGGGAGATATCGCTGAAATTGAATTAGGACCTGAAAACTTAGAAACTTCTTGGAAATTCAATGGTGTTCCTGCGGTTGGTATGGCGCTTGTTCCTCAACCAGGTGCAAATTATATTGATATCGCAGATGAGTTTTACAAAAGATTAGAAGAAATCAAAAAGGAAAACAAATCGGATATTGAGTTTAAACTATTGATAGATAACACCAAAAACGTTCGTAACTCCTTGAAAGAGGTAGAAGAAACTTTGATTATTTCATTAGGCTTGGTAATCATCGTTATTTTCTTGTTCTTCCGTGATTGGCTTATTGCTATTCGTCCTTTGGTCGATATCCCAATTTCATTGATTGCCACTTTCTTTGTGATGTACTGGGCAGGTTTCTCAATCAACGTATTGACTTTATTGGGTATCGTATTGGCAACAGGTTTGGTAGTGGATGATGGTATTGTTGTTACCGAAAATATTTTCCGTAAACTCGAAGAAGGTATGCCAATTCGAAAGGCGGCTTTGGAGGGTAGTAAGGAAATCTTCTTTGCCGTTATTTCTACATCCCTGACCTTGGCGGTTGTGTTTTTACCAGTGATTTTCTTGCAAGGTTTTGTAGGTAGCTTATTCCGTGAATTTGGTATCGTGGTAGCAGGTGCTGTATTAATTTCGGCCTTTGTTTCACTAACCATCACACCAGTACTTAATGTAGTCATGAGTCGCAAGAAGCATTCTTATGGCTGGTTCTATCTTAAGACAGAACCATTCTTTGTGGAAATGGAAAATGGCTACAAGAAAATGCTAAAAGGATTTATGAATATCCGTTGGATGGCATGGGTCATAGTAGTAGTTTGTGCAGGAATCATTTGGTTTATCGGAAAAGATATTCAGTCTGAGATTGCACCAATGGAAGATAAAAGCTCTGTACGTTTTACCATTACGGCACCAGAAGGTTCGAGTTTTGACTTTACAAAAAATGTAGCAGAGGAACTAACGACTTACCTCAACGATTCGGTGCCAGAAATGGACTTTGTATTTAATGCAGTGCCAGGTTTTGGGGGTAGTGGTGGTACCAACTCTTCGATTGCTCGTGTAGGTTTAGTGCCTCCAACCGAACGTAAGAGAAGCCAGCAAAAAATTGCTAAAGACCTCAACGAGAAGCTTTCACAGTTTAACAATGCACGTATTTTTGCGGTACAAGAACAAACTATTTCAGTAGGTTCTGGTTCAAGAAGCTCATTGCCAGTTCAGTTTGTAATTCAGAACGTAGACTTGAACAAGATTAAAACGGTATTGCCAAAATTCTTGGAAGAGGCTCGTAATGAAAAAACTTTCCAGAACGTTGACGTAAACTTGAAGTTTAATAAACCCGAACTCTTAATGACCTTTGATCGTATCAAAATCAAAGATTTAGGTTTGACCACACAAGATGTCGTTTCAGCAGTACAAGGCGCATTTTCTGGTCGTCGTTTGGCATACTTTACAATGAACGGACGCCAGTACCAAGTAATCGGACAAGTGGAAAGAACAGATCGTAAGCAACCTTTGGATATCACAAATGTATATGTCACTAATTCTCGTGCTGAGAGAATTCCGTTGAGTGCCGTTGTGAAGTTAGAAGAAAGTAGTAACCCTTCTACTATTTATCACTTCAATCGTCTGAAATCTGCGATTGTATCTGCTTCCTTAGCAGAGGGTAAAACCATTGGTGACGGTGTGAAAGCGATGCAGAAAATTGCAGGTAAAACTTTAGATAATACTTTCCAAACAGCGCTTAATGGTCCTTCACGTGACTATGCTGAAAGTTCATCAAATACCAGTTTCGCTTTCGGTTTGGCATTAGTGTTGATTTATTTGCTTTTGGCAGCACAGTTTGAAAGCTTTAAAGATCCATTGACCATCATGTTGACGGTACCTTTGGCATTGGCAGGAGCGTTGTTAAGTTTGTGGATTTTTAATCAAACCTTGAATATCTTCTCTCAAATCGGTATGATTATGTTGATTGGTTTGGTGACTAAAAATGGTATTCTAATTGTTGAATTTGCCAATCACAAACGTGCCGAAGGTTTATCAATTTTCGAAGCCGTAGTAGAAGCCTCTGCTCAACGTTTGCGTCCAATTTTGATGACTAGTTTGGCAACTTCTTTGGGTGCTTTACCAATTGCTATGTCTCTAGGTGCTGCTGCTACCAGCCGTATTCCTTTGGGTATTGTAGTGGTAGGCGGTATTTTATTCTCGCTAATTCTAACGCTTTTGGTGATTCCTGCAGTTTATACCTTTATTTCAGGTAAAAAGGATCATCAACCAGAGCCAGACGAGGAGGAAGCATTACAAGCTTAGATTTCACTCATACAAACGAATTAGTTCCTATTCATGTGAATTGAAATAATAATGAAAAAAAGACTTTCTTATATCTTTTTAGCGACTTGTCTTCCAACTTGGATGATGGCTCAAGACCGCGTGACTCTGTCAGATGCGGTAAATACTGCGCTAAAGAATAGTTTGGATATACAAATTGCCAAAAATGCCTTAAATATTGCTACCATCAATAATAATAGAGGTGTAGCAGGGGCTTTGCCAACGGTAAATGGTAGTGCAACCAATACCCAACAGGTAACAAGTTTGAACCAGGAGTTGAGTAATGGAACCTCAACAAATCGACCAAATGTGGCAGCTAATAACACTAACGTAAATATTACGGGAACAATGGTGTTGTATAATGGCAACAGAATTATGACCACCAGAAAGCGATTGGACGAACTTCAAAAACTTAGTCAAACTCAGTTGAATAGTGTTATTCAAGGAATTTTGGCTGATGTAATGTTGAAATATTATGCGGTAGTTCAGCAACAAAATTTTTCAACAACTCTTGAAAAATCTTTGGAGGTTTCTAAGCAACGTTTGTCAATTATTGAATCAAGACGCTCAGTTGGGATGTCAAATGATGCTGATTTGATTCAAGCAAAATTGGATGTCAACTCGCAACTTCAGTCTATTCAGTCTCAAAAGTTGGTGATAGAACAAGCCAAAACCGACTTGTTAAGGGCAATGACCCAACAGACAGAATCAAATATCGTGATTCAAGATACCATTTTGGTAGATGCGAAATTAGACTGGGATGCGCTGAAAACAAGTATCAACTCGCATCCTGACATTATGGCGGCTGATCAACAGATTACGATTAATCAATTTTTAGAAAAAGAGACGAAAGCACGTTTGTCTCCAACACTTAATCTAAACGCTGGGGTAAGCTATATTAGAAGTCAAAATGCGGCAGGTTTTACTTTGTTGAACCAAACTTATGGACCTTCTCTTGGACTGAATTTGACTGTTCCAATTTACACGGGTTCTGTAAACTCTCGTCAGGTGCAAATTGCGGGTATCAATACTCAAACTGCGAGAATCCAAAAGGAAACGCTTATTCAAAATTATCAGGCCAATGCTACAAAAGCGTGGCAATCTTACACGAATGCCTTGAAATTGTTGGAAACCGAAAAGCAAAACTATGAATTGGCGAGTAACTTGCTTAAAGTGGTGATGAACCAATTCAAGCTCGGTCAAGCAACGATTGTGGATGTGAAATTAGCTCAGCAAAGTTTCGAAAACTCTGGCTATCGTTTGAATAATTTGAGTTACTCGGCGAAACTAGCTGAAATTAATTTGAAGCAATTGGCGTACAAACTTGAATTATAATTCTTTCTGAGTGATAAAAGAAAAGCCCTTCGTGATGGAGGGCTTTTTTGTTTTCTATTTCTTGCAAGTAGATATGCCCAAAATGGTATAAAGTGGACAAAAACTGACTAAACTTGTCACAAAAAATACACCAGCAATGACCAGTGCTATGATGCCAATGGTACCTGTGAGCGTTCCAGTAAAGTACAATACAGCAACAATGATCGCAATTATGACACGAATTAATTTGTCGGTACTTCCCATGTTCTTTTTCATCGTATGAAATATTTAGTTGAATATAAGAGGGTTTGAATTGATGTCATAAATATCCCGATTATTCCAATGTCATACAGTGATAATTGTTACATAAAAACCTGTTTTTGAGAAGTTTATTCTAAATTTAGTACGCTTCTATCTTACCAGCTTTCCACTCGTAAGGAATATCTTTAACGATAAATCCACTGGCTAATTGAAATTGGTTCTTCGTTAGTTGGTTAATATACTCGCTGGAAAAATCTTGAATTTTTATGGGTTTAGGCTCCCAAAATGATCTTTTTCCTTCCACAATTATTACTTCTCGATTAACATCATCCACCGAAAATGTAAATGGTAATGGTCCCGCAAAGCGTCTGGCTTCTTTCCAATCGGCAAAAGGAGAGTTTGAAGGTAATACAATATTTGATGCATCCTCCTCATGATACTGTATTTTAAAACCTCCAAGTTTAGATTGAAAAAGTATACTATTTTGTCGTGTAGTATTCTGAATATAAATGGTTTCGTATTTGTAGTTGGTGAAAATATTTCCCAGAAACTCCATTTTTCTTTTATCCGTTTCTGATTTCAGAATAAACAAACCTCGTAAGTTTTTGCCTTTTTTGTTAGTATATCTCACAAAAATCCTATAACCAATAAGTGTAAAATCATTTCCTAAAAAAGCTGGGAATCCTTTGGGGCGAAGATGTTTTGTCTCTACCAAAGCCATGGCTACAAATCCCCAATGGTTTTGAAACGTATCAAGCTGTAATGGCGCTGGAATTAATTTCTCCAGCATACTCTTTTCAACGGCACAAGTAACAACTACTGACTTATTGAAAAATGCTTCTACAGGAAAAGGATGTGATTGAAGCTTTTTGAAGATATTCATATTTGCTTGCCGATAGGTTTAAATACAAAGGCATGTAGATAGATCAGTAGACAAAAAATTGAGGCAAAAAGGAGATTCCATGCACCCCATAATAGCCATTCTTGAGCTAACGCAAATTCCAGAAGGTTCATCGTCATCACGATCACGATTTGAAAAATCGCGATAAATTTCGCTTGAATATTCAGATAAATAATGATTCCCAAGCATATTTCCAGTACACCAATGAGGATAGTTAGTTCATGACTATAGGTAGCTCCTAGGATAGTTTCAACGATCTGTTCATGTCTAGGAACTTGCCCTAAAATTTTACAATAAAGCCCATTCAGTAGCCAAACGGTAGCAATAAAATGACGAAAATAGTCGTGAAGAGCTTGTGTCATGGCGGAGTTTCTTTTTATGGGTGGCAAGAAGACTAATTTTGATACAAAAAAACTGAACTTCGGATATAGATAAAAAACGTTGTTTCGTAAAGTAATTGTAATTTACCTGATTTATTGAGATTCAGAAAGAAATTTCTCAAACGATTTTCTGCATTAAAGGTTATTATGATTCCTTAAACCATAGAATGAGTTAATAAATATTGAGAAATAATGAAGAGTTTTACTGGTAGAGAGGCAATACTTTGTGTCTAAAGCCAGTTGAAACCTCGTAATTTTTCAACAAAAAGCGGTAGAAAAATATCTTTCTACCGCTTTTTGTTTCTACTATACCAAAATTTACTTAGCCTAAGACGCAATCATTGCGTTTCTACAGCTAGAATACAAATGTTAAATAATCACTCATTCACTCATTCTCAATTCACTCAATTTAAAATAAACCAGCTTAAGTAATCGTGCAGAATTATATTTAAGTTTTGTGTTTTAGGGACAAGGCAACAGGCACAAGGCATAGAGTGTTCAAATGTTTTTTATTGCCCACAGCCATGCTTTTTTCTAAAACCCACCGCCGAAAGCCGATATCTGAAAGCCCCAAGCATAATCTTAAATCTTATTTTGCATGATTACTTACAAAACCCTAAAATGATATTCCTGAATCAAGGCTGGTGTTTCTGGTGAAAGTGTCAAGCTGATTTCGCATTTACCTTTTTCTCCCTCCACGATGAAACTACCTCTCAGTTTGTTTTGAGGTTTAATCGGATGAATTTTGACCACCTTGCCAATTTTTTCTTGGAAGTTTTTGGTATCTTTTCCTAAAATTGACATCGGGTAATCGTCGAAAAAGTTTATAGCAAAAATATTCATACTCTTAGCATTTTCCCAATTTTTGACAGCATCTACCAACTGTACATATCTCTCTTCTAATACCTTAGCAGGTTGAATAGGATAACGTTCAAGTTTGGTTGTAGCCAAAAGCGTGTCTAAAATTTGAATGTTGATATAGCTCATTGGTGAGTAAGTATTATTGGCAAAAGAAACAACGCCTAAACCATAATCTTGTAAGATATACCAATGACTTCCGAAGCCCGGCAGCCCTCCGCTATGTCCTACCATTCGACGACCTTCACAGTCAACAGAGGTACGTAAACCGTATCCATATGCACTTACCATCGCACATTTTTTCCCTGATTGATATTGGTAGTTGGCGTTGAGGTTATTAAACTGCCAAGGTTTTTGCATTTCCCGTACCGAACTCCTTTTAATAGGTCCCACTTCGGGGGCATCACTTGTTGGCCAAGCAGCTTGATGAAAGGCCACATATTTGCCATAATCCTCCATAGTCGTGATAAGTCCGCCCATAGCGCCATAAACGCCATCGTGTTCTAGTGGTTGTGGAATCCACTTGCCATCTAACCAACGGTAGCCTAAGGCTAGTTCTTTTTGTGGAACTTTCGTGTATTCCCAATAAGTATGATTCATACCCAAAGGCTTCAAAATTTGCTGGTTGATGTATTCCTGATAGGCTATTCCTGATACTTTTTTGATGATAGCACCCAATAGCGCAAAACCTAAATTGCTGTATTCGTATTCAGTATCAACGGCGGTTGAGAAGCTAATTCCTTTTTTCAAGAAATCCGTAAACTCTTTTTCTGAAATACCTAACTGTCTATCACCCCATGGATTGTCTTCAGGAAAACCAGCCGAGTGTGTAAGAAGGTTTCTGACCGTAATAGTAGGTGAATCTTTTGTAGCATATTTCTGATTTTTCATTTCAGGTACATATTTCCAAACTGGGTCGTCCATCTGAAGCTTGCCTTCATCACGAAGTTTGACGATGGCCATAGCCGTCAAGCTTTTGGTCATACTTGCAATTCTAAAAGCAGATTGTGGTGTAGCAGGAATATTTTGTTCAAGATTCGCCATGCCGACTCCTTTGGCATGAATCAATTTACCATCTAAAACGATACCGTAGCTCATGCCGGGGAAATGATTTTTTTCAGCATATTCTTTAAATAATTGGTCTACCAAAGGAAGTGCTTGTGAAACTTGCTGTTTTCTTTCTTCAAATGTTTGTGCTTGAGTTTGGAAAAATAATCCTAGACCCAAGGCTATTCCTAGAATTCGTTGATGAGGTAAGTTGCGCATATTTTAGTGTTGAGTTTTTCTCTAAAATAGCTTTTTAGGTGTTGAAAAACAAATAATTTAGCCGATTCAAAAACAAAGCCCTTCTTGGTGAAGAAGGGCTTGTAAACTGAATTATGTAGCAAAAAGTGGAAAAATACGGTTCGATTTGGGATTTCAGATTTGAGATTTCGGATTCTGTTTTTGTAAAATCATATCCGAAATCCCATATCTAAAATCCGCCATACTCATTGACTTGTTTTTAGTAAAGTATTTGAACTGGGCCTAATAAGCCAGAGGGTTCGGGTTCCCAAGTCGATGGCTCTAGGGCTTTATATTGAATATCGACGATATTAATGTCCTTGAATTTCTTCCAGTTATGTGATTGTTTGTCGATATATCGCATTCTGTTGGCTGAAAGATTTTTTACTTCAATTTCTAAATGATTCTTTTCTTTTAACAACTTGGTAGGAATTGCTACTTGGAACGGCAAACACCAAAGTGTTCCTAAACTTTGACCATTTAAGGTTACTTTTGCCGACTCACGAACATTACCAAGGTTCAAGTAAATTACGCTTTCTTTTACAGATTTCCAGTCAAAATCTACCGAATATTTGGCAGTTCCTGTAAAATATTGATTCGTAGAATCTCCAACGCTCGTCCAAGAGTCTAGTCTCGTAGTTTGGTAAGATTTTGGTAAAAATGGTTGCCCCTCCAAAAAGTCAACTTTCCATGTTCCATTGATTTCTACTTTATGCGTAGGTTGGGCAGTCAAATTTTTAGCAATAATCTGAGCAGGTTTTTGTCAAAAAATTGAACAAAACGACTTTCTCCTGCCAAAAGGGCTAATTTGATTTCGGTATAAGCTCCTTTCTTATTTAAAGAGATATATTCCTTTGTTTGATGGAGCGGGTCATATATTTCCACAGCTTCGCCCTTAGCACCCAGTAATAAATTACCTTCTTGAAACTTTTGAGAGAAATTACTGATAAAGTATAAGGTGCCTTTGCTATTTTTCTTCTTGATAAAAGAAATTCCTTTGCTCGCCATTTCCTCTGAGGTAATTCCAAGTTTTGCTAAGGCATTTGGAAGGGTAGAAATATCGGTAGTCTTTAAGCTTGCATTGAATTTGGCTAATAATGCTTCGTTTGATTCCCAATTTCTAAAGCCCGCAGTATTGGCAGGCAATTGGTCAATAAACAAAATTGGAGCCCCCTGCTTTTGTAATGTTTGCAAGGCTTTGAGGGTTTCTGTAGGTAAATATTGTGTTTTCGGGATGACGATGGTCTTGTAAGTCAACCCTCCATGACTTTGTAGTTTTCCGTTTGCATATTTTAACTGAGTCAACTGTAAATCAGAAATATAGTCATAGTTGAAACCTTTCGATTGTAAAAGTTTAGCAACTTGTCCAAACGAATTATTGAATAAAAGTTCCTGTGCATTGGCATGTACAGATAACAAATGTACATGTTCTTTTCCTCCCGCATCGTGCCAAATATCGTGGATAGGGAAGTAGAGTAATACATCATTTTGTGCTTTTGATTCTTGCAAAAGTGCCTGACAACGAGCAATATACTCATTCAAAAAGTGTAATTCATTCCAGAAATGACTTTGTTGGTTGAAGTTAGTAGACGCATAAAATAACCAACCCGGATATGCATCTTGCGGAGGAGAGTAAGGCACACCATGATAGAAAATGTGATTGATACCCGAAGTCAAAGACTCATCAATAATGGGTTTTACCTGTGATAGTGACACCTTAAAATGGTCTGCCAACCAAGTTGCGGTTTCTGAGCCCACAAATTTTTTATTTTCTGTATTAGCCGCTGAGGTGGCAAATTTTATTACCAAAGGATCTGGAATACCGTATCTAGTTTCTTCAAATTTGGGGTCTCTTCTGAAATTTGGAATGTCAAAATATTTTGTTCCAAAGTATTCAGTTTCTGGTACATCCGAAAGTGCATATAAGTCGAGCATATTGCCAGGAGAACCATGAGCTTCGTTTCTTGAAATTTTGCCCATTTTCCTAACGCCTTCTGCCCAAGTTTTAGTAAAGGCCTCTCTGCACAAGTCAGCAATCGTGGCATTATAGTCACCAAAAATTCTTTTTTCGAGAAGATCTTTTGTTTCTGTTTTTGCCAAAGTACTCAAGTAAGGCGTTAAATCATATCCACGTCTTTTCTGAAATTCCTCTAAAAAATTACTTGTCCAGTTGGCACCATACACTTCGTATGAGTCGTTGTAAAGCGCACGTACTCCATATTCTGGTGACTGGAATAGTGTTTGAAAAGGCTTCATATAATGTTCTAACGCTTCCTTGTTGAAGTGGTCGAGAACTAAACCTTCACCCCCGGGAGCGGCACGTTTGACTTTTTGTTTAGTCGGTAATGCTCTGACGCTAGTTTTTCCATTTTCTGTAAAAACTTCAAAATATTTAGCTGCCTCATTTTCACTTACTTGCTTTCCGCCAAATGGCCAACCAGTACCCATGGTCATATCTATTCCCAATCCTAAGTTGTTGGCTTCTTTTACAGTAAATGCCAACATTTGATTCCATTTAGGACTCAAAAAATCTAGGTTGTTGGCGTCGTTTCCTTTTACACCATAAATCGGTATAATATGCAAACCGCCAAAGCCTGCTTGAGCATAATCTTGTAAGTTTTTACGGATACCTGCTTCATCTACTGCACTGCCCATCCACCACCAATACGCCCAAGGCTTATGCGTATCATACTTTTGTGCATTTGTAGTAAACATTCCAATCAGAAAAAAAGTTATCAGCAAACAAACCCTTCTAAAGTTGGCCAATCTTTGATTTTCTAATTTTGTAAAAGACATAATTTTCATTTTTGATATGATTATTTTAATTTTTTCAAGATACATAGATAGAAAATAAAAACAACACAAGCATCCTGTAGCATACTGGAACTAAGATTAAAATCACATCTTTTGAAACAAGCTCAAATTATGGTTCTAAAGCTTGAGAAATAAATAAATACAAAATACCGATTACATATTTAACGGAATATTTATTCTAGAAATTTTAGATATAAAATTGTTTTTTCTACTTTTATTGTACATATTTAGCACACAAAGAAAAATTATAGTTATTGCCATATCGAATTACCCATAAAATTTACAAATATACCCTTAAGATTATCCTATGTTTGATGACTCAACTGTAAATGTAGGCATCCTAAAAGAGCGTGCCTATAACTTACGCTGGGCGACAGTTCCTGAAGGCGTGATACCGTTAACCGCGGCGGATCCAGACTTCCCGAGTGCACCACAAATAGCAGATGCCCTAACCAAGTTTATCAAAGACCGCTATTTATGTTATGGTCCACCCGAAGGACTTCCTCAGTTTAAAGAAAGTGTTGCCCAATTTTTTCACAACAAACGAAACGTTCCAGCCAAACCCGAATTTACCTTTCCTGTAGACAGTGCGGCTTTTGGAATTTATGTCATTTGCAAAGCCTTCCTTGAAAAAGGTGACGAGGCGATTATTTTTAACCCTGTTGATTTCCTTTTTAAATACTCAATTGAAACGGTTGGTGCCAGTGCCATTTCTTATGGTATTCCTCCAGGTCAAGAGTTTGTAGATTTTTGGGAGCTAGAAACCCTAATTACTCCCAAAACAAAATGATTTGCCTTTGCAATCCTCTTAATCCAACGGGCAAAGTTTTTACTCCAGAGGAGTTAAGAATTTTGGGCGAGGTAGCGTGTAAGCACAATCTTATTATTTTATCAGATGAAATCTGGAGTGATATTGTGTATCAACCATACACATTTACCAGTATTGCTAGTCTTGATGAAAGTATCCGTCAACGAACCATTATCGTGACGGGATATAGCAAATCCTATGGTTTAGCAGGTTTGCGCATTGGTTCGCTGGTGGCATTTAATCAAAACCACGCTGATACTCTTTTCAGAGCTTCTTTACATCAATCTACGGTTCATGGAGCAAACGTTTTAGGGCAGATTGCTGCAACCACTGCCTTAAACGAATGTGGACCTTGGCTAGAGGGCTTTATTCAGCATCTCCAACAGATGCGTGATTTATGTGTATCTGAACTCAATGCAAGTAAGGGGGTGTCATGTATCGCACCACAAGGTTGTTATGTCGCATTTGCAGATATTACAGGCACTGGAAAAACCAGCGCCGAAATACAAGCATACTTACTAGAAACAGCCAAAGTAGCAGTTGTTCCGGGTTTACCACAATGGTTTGGAACAGGAGCAGAGGGTTATATCAGGTTAAGTTTTGCCACATCTAATGGAATTCTTTCTAACGCACTTAATTATATAAAAACCGCACTTAATTACTTATGAAAGTTGTAATAATTGGTGGGGGAGTGGCTGGATTGTCACTTGGCCTGTTGTTAAACAAACAAAATATTGAAGTAGTCATTAATGAAAAAATGACCGAATTTCATACCCGAGGTCACGCTTTTCTCATGCATCTCGACGGATGGTCTATCCTAGAAGAGCTGAGTGAAGGAAAAAATATTCCTCTACCGGGTATCGAAATTGGGGAATTTAATTTTAATAAAAGCAATGGAGAACCCGTAAAGCGTCAAAAGCTCAATCTTTGGCGTTGTATTAGGAGAAAAGACTTAATTGCATTTTTGAATCAATTGATTCCTGAAGGACTTATCAAAACGGGTCGTGTTTTTTCACATTTTATTTATGAAAATGGCAAGGCAGTTGCGGCTCAGTTCAGCAATGGAGAAATAGAGTATGGTGATATTTTTGTAGGTGCGGATGGCAGTAATTCGTCAGTTCGTGAAGCCATATTGGGATCTGTTGAGTTTACAAAAGTAGAAGTAAAGGAAGTTGTGGGTTTGTGTAAAAACGAAACTTTGGCCTCTAAGTTACCCAACGTATTTACCAAATTTCAGAGCGATACCAGAGGCATAAGTTTTGGTATGATTCCTGTGTCAGCCTCTGATTTTGTTTGGTTTATGCAATATAATGCCGTAGAAGCAGATTGTTGTGACAAGTCAACACCTGAGCAATTAAAGGCTTTTTGTGATTTTCAATTGAGTGATTTTCCTCCAATTGTTAATGAATTGCTTGCTACCAACGACTATTCAACGAGCTATATTTGGAATACAAGAGATTTTGGACTATTGCCTAAATTCCATGAAGGAAATGTCGTATTGATAGGCGATGCTGCCCATTTGGCTCTGCCATTTACGAGTGCAGGAACCACCAATGCCATCATCGATGCAAAAACATTGACAGATTTGTTGCTAAAAATTGGCAATTCTGAGTTGGCTTTTGAGCAATATTATGCCTCTCGTAAAGATGAGATTTCTAAACATATCTATTTGGGGAGAGAGTTAAAAGAGCTCTTTATGCACCCAGAAAAAATAGATGGTGATAAAATGGTGGTACCGCTGATTTCTAAAAAAGAATCAGATGTTAAAGGAGATAAACCACTAAAGGTGCAATATTTTACCGACCCTATTTGTTCAACTTGCTGGGTGGTTCAACCGATGTTACGTAGGTTGAAATTGGAGTATGGTGAATATTTCGATATTGACTATCGTATGGGAGGACTTTTACCCTCCTGGACAGACTATCAACGTGGACCAATTACTCAGCCTTCAGACGTTGCATCGCATTGGGAGGAAGTGTGCATGATTCATGGCATACCACTAGATGGAGATATTTGGTTAGAAGATCCACTGCCTTCATCTTATCCACCTTCTATCGCTTTTAAAGCAGCTCAGATGCAAGACGGAGACTTAGCCATTTTGTTTTTGAGAAGAATCAAAGAGATGCTATTCTTAGAAAAAAAGAATATTGTAGATCTCAATTATTTAGAAAATGCAGCTTTTGAAGTAGGGCTAGATTCAGCCAAATTTATCAAAGATTACGAAACAAAAGCGCAAGAGGCATTTCGAAATGATTTGATTTTGGCACAAAATATGGAAGTTGGCGTATTCCCAACCTTGATTTTTACTAATCAAGACAACAAAACAATTATTGCAAAAGGGTATCAAGAATATGAGTATTTCGAAGACATTATTCATCAATTAATTCCTAATGCACAGAAAAGAAATTTGAATACAGATCCTGTTTTCTTATTCAGTTGTTTTTCGACTATGACCAATAAAGAGTTTTCATTTTTGAGTGAAAAATCGGTAGAAGATACTGAAAAAACCTTGGACGATTTGTACGAAAGAGGATACATTGACAAATTTGAGAGCAAAAATGGTATAATCTGGAAGAGTAAGTTAGCGGATTATTAAAATAATATATTTCTTAGTATAGAATCCATCTTCGGTGTAATCGAAAAATTTCGGTGTCTGAAGGTGGATTTTTTATTTGTATATTAAAAATGTTCAATTTTTAATATATATTGCTCAAAAATAATGCTTTATAATCTAAACAGTTTCTATGTCGAAAATTTTACTTCTTTTAACATTACTCTTTCCAGTTATTTTCACTTACGGACAATCTATTCCAGCTACAAAGAGTAGCATTGTTAGTGTAAGAGTTAAAGAGTATAATAAATTGATTAAAAATGCCAAGCTCAAGCATTTGAAGAAAAAATATCTGAAAGCCTCAAAAGACTATATAAAGGCTTTGGAGTTGTGTATAAACAGAGATACTATTGACTGGATAAAAGATCAAATTATTCTGAACAATCAACTTAGCAATAAAAAGAATGTTTCAAATCTTGATACTAGAAAAAAAGCTTCAAATCTAGCATTCGACTATGGACACTATATTGTTGCATACAATACGCTCAAGATTGACAGCAGTTCCACAATTTTCAAAAACAAAAGCTTATATTCTAAACGAGCTCTTTCGAAGTTCATCCATGGAGCTATCAAGCATAAAGCATTTGCTTCTGGGAATATTACACTTGATACTGTTCAACATGATTTTCCGAAGGATTCTTCCAAATTTTTTATAGAGCTAAGGAGTAAGATTGCTTTTCGAAAAGCAAAGGTTGAAGGTTCTATCAAAGACTTAATTAGTAAAACTCCTAATTATAACAAAACACCTGAACAAGATTTAAGAGATTCATTACGAGCACTTGATTCCTTGTTTCAAAATAAAATTCTTACTCAAAATAATTTTCATCGCTACAGGAAATTTCCTCTACATGTAAACCTGTTAATAGGGAATGAAATACAACTTCCAGAAGTCATAAAGACATCAGGTAACTCACTACTGATTACATCGGATAATCTAAATCTATATCAAGGTATTGAAATTAGCCTAGGACGTTTGGGAGCCACATTTAGGTACGGTTTGTCGATGCGATTGGCTAAAGGTAACTTTTCGACGTACTACCATGACACACTTTTAGAACGAAATATAAAGCTTGAACGATTTGAGTACTCTTCAAAAGCAGTTGGATTCAACTTATATATTACCCCTTTCAAAAATTATTTCAGGGCTTACAACCTTGGGGTTGTTGCAGGAGTTGAATATCATAAGTTTGATAAACTCATGTACACACAAAAGCTAAATACTTCTGATGTTTTGAATCAATCTGTTTTTTTGGAACAAACCAGAGTAGATTTTGGCTTGATGTATGCCTACAAATGGCCTAAATCTGGAGGTATGCAAGTTTTTGCTAGATATTCTTACGGCCTTGGTAACCTCATTAATAACAGACCTAACTCTTTACTAGAACCTGTAAAAGACTCAAAATTGAACACTATTAAAACAGGCCTATTAATCACTATATTCTAAAATGACTAGACTTATACTACAATTAAGCTTTTTGGTAGGAATTCTCATCGGTTGTAAGCCTATACAATTAGATGAAGCATTTCCTGAGCGAACCACCTTTCATATTCCAGATGGAGTATCGTTAAGAACGGAGGATCGTTCTTGTGTTATCAAATACAGCAGCGAGGAGTTGATTAAATTATATTTTCAAAAAAAGAGAATTTAATAAGTAATGATTTGCTTTTTAAAGCTGCTGAACTTTTTAACAAAATCAATCCCTCGATTAACCTACAACCAACACCCTATATTTTTGAAAGTAATGTTTATTTTTCGGTTGGAAATGCCTCATTGGCAAATGATCCTTCAGGTGCAACGTATGACTCTGGAGTATACCCTCTAGCTTGGAATGAAATTGTATATAAAGGACTTAATTGGAGGAGTGATTTTGCTTTTAGAGCTTTTACCTTAAAAACTTTTGACGCCGAACGTCGTTATCAAAGTTATATATTTACACTAGGACGAATGCTTGGTTTGCCTGAAAACAGTAATAAACAGTCATGGATGTATCCTTATTATGAAGCAGGAGTAAAAAAAGAATTCACTCAGGATGAATTAAGCTTTCTACAACAGATTACTAGTCAATGTACAACTGGCGATGAGGTAACAAGTACTAGTTCTCCAAATATTTTAGCGGATGGGACAGTAGGGTTAAGTGTTAATTTTAAATTTTCTAAAGATTTCAAGATCAAAAAGGTAGGAGTTATCATTTCAGAAAATCCTGATTCCTTGAATGTAAACCATTCGGACTATTATTGTGAGAAGGTAACTTCGACCACTGGAACTGTTATTCTGTCAACTCAAACCTTAAACGCAAATACTACCTACTATTACAAGGGTTTTTTATACGGCAATAATGGGGTTGTAACGGAAAGCCAAACAAAAAAGTTTACCATCCCAAACAGAGAGCACAACAAGTGGACAAAAACTCTATTTAGTGGATACATTCCTGAAAAAGATAAACCCGTGTTTGCGTTCAATGGTTATTTTTACTCTGACCTTCATTTTACCGAAAAAGCAAATGAACAATATGTATTGAAGATAAATCAACAAACAGGAGAAATTATTGAAAAAATTTATTTACCAGTTCCGCAAGGAAACAATACGGTGTACTTTTTGAATAATTCTATCTATATTCTTCATTTTGAGTCGAATATTCAGTTCAGATGTTACAAGTTTCAATTAGATACCAGAGTTTTGTCATCCATACCTGTACCAATTCCTAACTTTGTACAAGGCGCCTTAGATTATAAGAGGATCCTATTTTTTAATAATCCCTCTGGAATATATGTAATCCCCTATCATTCTTTTACTAATGGTGTAGCGGGCACTTATTTTAGTAACGTTTATAAACTTGACTTTGAAAAGCTTACGTTTCAAGATTTTGGTAAGGCTCCTATTGAGCAAGGCAATGACGACTTCACTTCTCCTTTGACATCTCCCGAATCAGCTAACAGTACAGTTGTTTATAATAATTATGGCGGAGTAGTCAAGGTGCTTAATTTTGATTTGATACAAAAGACTACCTCTGTCACAGTTAAACCTAAATTAAGTTACATCCAAAGCATACCCATCACAAATACAGATGTAAATTCTAAAATTGCCATCAATAGCTCAATCTATTATACGATTTCTGATAAGTCTATTTATAGATTTTTGTCAAACACGGAAAATGATTTAGATTATCTAATTTATTCTTTCACTGATGATTATTACAGTTACAATGATTATTTCAGCAGCTCTGTTCCAATTCAATCCGATTTGACGGACCTGAATAAAGGTAGTGTAAGGAATCTATTTCAAGTGTATGACCCTGTAAATGAAAGCGTAAAAACACTAGGAGTACCGTTCGAGGCTATGTTTAAAGGTGATATATGGAAAGGGTCATTTCGTCCTAGATTTATAGATGGAGGGGATAAAATTTACTTTCTTGCCACTAATTATAAAAATCACTCTACGCTGTGGGTATACCATAAATAGAGAATTATTTTGCTGATTTACTTTATCTAACTAATTATGAAAATACAATTCACCTTCTATCTGTTCCTTCTGGTTTGTATCACCTGTCAAGCTCAGAAACCTAACAACTCCAACAATAAATTAAATTATTATATCAAGAAAAGCCAAAAATTTGAGAAGAAGAAAAAATTTGAGAAAGCATCTTTTTACCTAGAAAAGTTTGTACTTAAAACTACTCATAAGGATTCATTGACTGATGTTATCGAGAAGATTTCAGAGCTTAAGAAAAAGGCCAAATTATACAATCATTTATATACGGCAGTACTAAAATCAAATGGGTTACATGCATACACTCAGCTCAAGGAAATAAATAAGTTTGATTCAAATTATATTCAATTACGTCAAATAAGTCAAATAATTGCCAAGGATATTGCGAGAATTGGGATTAGTAGAAAAGCCTTCAGAACTGCTAAACAATATTTAGATTCACTAAGATATGATCGTCTGTTGGATTCAACAACCTTGTATCTGAAGATGAGCGGTAAACTGGAAAAGAAAAAAGAGTCGTATTTAGCTAAAATTAAGAAAGATCTACAAGATAGTACCAATAATTCTATCAGCAGATTTCAAGATTCACTCACTAGAAAAGATTCGTTATTTATAGCATCATTTAAGAAAAAAGACATAGGATTTAAACCGAAGTTATACCCCATTAAATTGGGACTATTTTTGGAGTCCGAGTATCTGTTTCCTGATTTTTCTTTTGATGTAGACCAGTCTCCAAAGATTGGGGTAGTACAGAAATCTCCGACTCCAGGAATCGATTTAAGTGTTGGTAATATCGGCAGTAAATTTAGAGTATCCCTAAACTACACTTATCTTAATAGAGAGTTTTATACATATATTCCTCAATTTTTAGTTCAAGGCGAGCAAAGAGTCAAGCTTGAAACTTTTCAGTACAGCGGACATAGAGTTGGACTTGAAACGCAATTCCTGCCTGTCAATACACCTTACTATAAAACATTAAGTATGGGTGTTTCTTTGGGAGTAAGTGCTTATTATTTGGATAATTTTAAGTACTCATATTACTATAAAATGGATATAAATTCTTTAAACATGGATTATGTCAATCGGCTGAGTTTGAACGGTACCCTAGGTGTTTTTATTAACTATAGACTAAGAAATAGCAAGGGCATTCAGTTTTTTGTAAAATATCGAAAAAGTCTTCAAAACTTCTTTAAAGACTTTAATGTTCAGGATGCCGCTTTTATTGATTTTAGTACACCTTACTATACCAAGCTTGAAAGCTCAGCTATCAACTCTATTTCCTCTGGTCTAACATTTTATCTCTGGTAATTTATGCGCACAATATTAATAACTTTAGTTGTCCTATCCTCGCTTTTATATTCATGTAAAAAATATGAGATTTTAGAGGCTTTTCCTGATTCATTTGCTCCATCAATGAATACTAATTTTATTTTTAATGAAAACCTGAGAAACTGTGAAATATTTTACAATTCTGTGGAAATTACGAATGCATTTGTTGTTCCTGATTATAAAAACGAGTTATCAAAAAGTATATTAGTCAAAGCGGCTAATGTTATCAATGAGGTCAATCCTAGAATAAATCTGAAACCGACTCCACTGTCAACCTCAGCCAATATTCGTTTTGAAGATCAGAATGTAAGTGTTTTAGAACCTTATTCCATGACCAGTGGAGGAAGAATTTTTAATGCAAATAGTACGAGCAATTGTAATAATTGTGTTGGATTCAACTCTTTGACTCCTCATGCGACGTTAATAAAGATATCAGTAATGTCCTCTGGAGATGCAAGACTTCAGGCTTATGTATATTATTTGGGAAAGTATTTGGGATTGAAAGATTCAAATGACAAAGAATCATGGATGTATCCATTCTATGTGCCTGATATTCAAAAGAAATTTAACGAAAATGAACTGATAAGACTACAGACTTTTTCTAATTTATGTGATGCTAAAAATGTGGTTTCTGCTAAAATCCTGTCAGTTAGTTCTGAAGGAAACGCCGAAATTCAGGTAGATTACAGTCATCCTGATGTTTATTCAGGTTTGAAGGTTGGAGTGTTGGTTTCTGAAGACACGTCATCCTTATATTTAGAAAAAGGAACATATTATATTAAATCCACCACTACAAATTCAGATGCTATCAAATTTACTACTGATGTATTAAATGCGAATCAGCGATTTTATGTTAAAGCCTTTTTATATGGTAAATCTGGCGTAGTATATGATTCCAAAATTACACCTGTTGTAATTCCTGATCGAGCACATAACAAATGGGTGGGTCTAAGTAGGCAAAATATAATAATGCCTGCCTATGGTACTCTTTCCTATGCGTTCAATAACATCGTTTATACAACGCCAATGAGAGCGTATGATTATAAAAAAATGTTTGGTTTTTTTGAGAATGGATCTTACATGGAAATAGCTAATCCATTGCTTGCAAAAGATGATAAATGTTTTTTTTATGATGGTAAATTTTATATGTATCAAGAAAACATCCCAACGCAATCATTGTCGATTTATGAGTATGATTTAAACAGTTACAAAACACAGGTAATTAATATTAATTATGCTGATTACGGTCTCAAGAATACCAATACTGACGATGGCGCTATTGTTTTTGCTGCTGAGGGTTATATTTATCTGGTGAATCAAAGTATCGGATATAATGGAGAATTAAGTGCGATTAATATGCTTAGAATTAATATGACTTCTAAGACCATATCTAAATTAAAATCTCTTAATACATCTGCATTTAGAAGCATGTATAGTAGGCAATTGTATGCTTTTACTAATGGTAATAAAATTTATTTTGAAGATTTGAGTCGTATTTATAATGCTCCATTTTTTGTTAGCACAGGGTACACCATGACTATCAATAAGGAAGATTTTCAGTTGGTCCAAAGCGAATTGCTACCGATTAAACCCAATCTTTCCAAGTATCAAAATTTAACTGATTCTCCCAGCAATCTTTTGAATTTAAGAGCTTTTAGTGTTTCATCAGCGGGAAAGATGTACAGGTTATTATCAACCGATTTTCGAGTAGAACCCTCAATAGCTGCACTCCTTAAAAATTCTTCTCTGTCGGGCACACTTGATGTCAGTAAAGTTATGAGTAGAGCATGGCCAATGTTTATCCCTGTAACAAAAGAGACAGAAAGTAGACCAATTCAGCTTTTCGAGACATTCGATATCGATAACAGATTGAGTAAATCTCTTTGCATACCTCCTAAGGGTATTGAAGATACATTCAAGTATGAGAATTATGAGGAGTATGCACCAAAATACGATTTAGTAGATGGGAAAGACAAAATGTATTTGTTTGTTTATCACTCATATACATCAGTTTATTCTTCGATTTGGATTTATTATAAGTAGAAAATTTGATATGACCGCGAGAGTGTAAAAGGACTCATATTTTGCTACATAATACAAGGGTTATCCCAAAATTTGTGATTGAGCGAGTGAGTGATTAAGAAAAATTTGTATTCCATCATTAGGAACGTAATGATTAGGTCTTAAGCCAGGTCATTAGCATCAAAAAGCGGTCGAAAACATAATTTTCGACCGCTTTTTGATAAAAACTTTGAGAGTAATCCCAAACCAAAAAGTTCGAGAAGACTCATGTAAAATATATATAGATGACTACAACTTATACTTCTCCTTCAAATATCCGATCGCCATACCGTAAGCCTCTTTACTAGCTGCTTCGTCGTACTTAGGATTACTTGGGTTTGAAAATCCGTGTACTGCATTGAAAATTTTGTAAGTCAATTTTTTATTTGCAGTTTTCATATTTGCCGCAAAATCCTCAATTACCTGTTGTGAGATATATTGTTCTGTGGCAAACAAGCCCAAAACATCACTATGTAAGGTTTTTAGTTTTTCAACATCTTTTACGGGCATTCCATAATACATTACAGAACCGATGGTTTGTTTTCCGCCCAATAAGGCTGATTTTAACGACCAACTTCCACCAAAACACCAACCTACATTCGCTATCTCAGCTTTTGGACCTGCCAAGGTAATTGCACCTTTTACAATGTTTTCAAGTCTGGATTCGACTACACCTTGCATCAACTTTCCTGCTTCTTGTGGATTTGTGGTTGATTTTCCATCATACATATCTAAGGCTATAACATTGACATTTCCTCCTAAGTCGTTGTAAAAAACATCTGCCTGATGTTTGATATGGTCGTTAAGTCCCCACCACTCTTGATATACAAAAAGCCATTTGTCAGATTTCTTTTTTGCTTTGACAATATAGGCACTCGCTGTGTTACCATCGGCAGTTGGATAAGTGATTGATTCGCCTTCTGCTACAAACTTGATGGCTACTGGAGTTGGGTGTAAAGCAATAAAATTTGGGTCATTCGCGAATTGTGCCATATCGCCTGATACTGGTGCATGACAAACTGTAATTTGATTTTCAGGTTGTTCGATGGGTTTTGCAGCAAAATACCCCATTATGCTAACAACAAGGAGATTGAGAGATAGCCAAAGTTTGTTCATTTTCTACGATGAGTTTTGGATGAATAATGATTGAATGTTGGTATGTCCGAGAGATGAACATTTGCCGTTTCATCATTAATAATACAAATTCGTCTAAAATTGTTCTAAGTCTTGGTGAAATATTCGACCAAAAGCCGATATAATAAGATATACGCTTCAACAAATATCTTAATACATCGGCTTTTGAGAAGTAAAAATATTTTGCCTATTTATTTAATTTATACCATTGTATATTTGAAAGGGGCTGACGGCGCTGTGCATGCTTGACAGGACCATAATATTTGCTCAAATAATCAAGAACGACGGGTTCGGCTTCTCCTAAATCCCAAAGTTTTTGTGTTCTTTGCATCCATCGAATTCTTTCTAACCAACCTTCTCGTGAAGCTCTGAATTGTAGAATCATTTTACTAGAATGACATCCTGTACATTGGGCTTTGACCATATCTAGTTCTTTAGCAATTACCAAGCCTGTTTCAGGATCTAATCCTTTGGTCGAGTCAGCATGGATGGCTTTTTGACTATATGGGTGTGGCGTAATTTTTCCTAGGGAAGCAAGATAAACCATAGAAAGCAATGCGGCTACTAACATGATTTTTTTCATAAGAGTATACTTGGATTAAACCACTTTTATGGCGATTCTATGACATGAGTTGTTGAGATAACCTGCTGGATTCCATGCTGGAATGACCATAGGTTGAGCAATTCCCTTGGCGTCTGTGGCTTTTGCCCAAACCTCATAATAACCCTTTCTTGGAAATTTAACTTCAGTTGACCAATGTTGCCAAGCCAATCGGTTCTTAGGTTTTTGTAAACTCACCTTCTGCCAAGTTGCACCGAAGTCAATCGAAATTTCCATTTGACTTACTTCCAAATCGCCAGCCCAAGCATGTCCTCTTAAACTGAGCGTTTTGCCATCATCAATCATAGCACCTGTTTTGGGATAGGTAATCACCGATTTTACAGGCATAGACTCTATGATTCTGTAATCACTATCTGGTGCTTTTCCACCTGGTTCAATCGGGTACAAAGGCACTCGGTAGTGCGTCCCATCCATTTTTTCACCATCATGTACTTTGTTACGAACAACGATTTTTTCTAGCCATTTTCCAGAAACAGAAGCTGGCCATCCGCCAAGAATCAATCTTAAGGGATACCCGTGCATCAATGGAATTTCTTGTCCATTGACAGCCCAAGCTAGCAAACTTTCATCTTCAAGAGCCTTTTTTATCGGAACACCACGAGAAATCGTAACTTTTTTGGGGTCGCCACTCAAGTGGGTATCTTTTCCGAAATAGCCGATATACACTGCATCATCCTTGATTCCAACTGAATTTAGTACGTCTTTAAGGCGCACGCCTGTCCATTCAGCGCAATTAATAGCACCTTCTGACCATTGATTGCCTGATGCCTGCGGTACAAAACCACTTCTGCCATTACCACCACATTCTAATTGAATTTGATAGGTATACTGTTTAAACTGTTTCTTGAGTTGCTCTAAAGTAAAGGTTTTTTTCGTCTTGGCAGATTCTCCTTCAATCGTTAGCGTCCAAGATTTGATGTCGATATTTTCAGGAGGATTTCCGTTATTTCTCACAAACATTTTGTCGAGAGGCGTCACTTCATCATCTAACAGGTGTGCGGGTGCTTCTACATTCCAAGGACGATCGCTCAAAATGGTCATTTCCTTATTTTTTTTGAGCATTTCAAGTGCGTTATCATCTAGCGAATTTAGAATGACAGGGGAGTAGCCTTTGGGCATATTGTTGGAAAAAACAATTTCAGTCCCAAGTACACTCATAGCACTTGTGCCAATCAGTTTTTTCAAAAAGTTTCTTCTTTTTTGCGTCATGGTTAAATGAGGGCTTTGTTCAATTTTTGTAAATATAAGCAACTTTTAGGAAGAGTTTATGATGAATTATTTGGTTTGTATTTATTCCTATAGGACATATAGAATAAATTTTTCAATTTTAATATCTTTACAAATTTAATTGCTAGAATCTGCTTAGTTATATTTTTGAGATTCCAAGAAGTATACGTCCAAAATTGCTTTAGGGCGAGCAAGGTATTCGCGAAGATAGGTTTTGTAGCCAGAAGGGACATCTTGAGCAGCAAAGGCAACTGCGTCTACTCCGAGATGTTGCGCTAAAAATAAAGCTCTAGCATTGTGCGTGGGTTGTGAGACAATCGTAAATTTCTGCTGATTAAATACCTTCTTACAACGTACTATTGAGTCATAAGTTCTAAAACCTGCAAAATCCAAAATCATTACCTCGTAAGGCACACCAAGTTTAAGGAGTGCTTGACGCATATCAGCGGGTTCATTGTAAAAGATAGAATCATGATTGCCACTCAAGATGAGATATTTTACCTTTCCTTCATGGTATAATCTTGCAGCGGCTTCAATACGATAGCGAAAAAAGAGATTTTCCTTGCCTCGAGTAACATTTTTACTGGTTCCAAGTACTAAGGCAAAATCATTGGATGGAAGATTTTCGATATTATAATAATTATAATTTTCTGTAGAAAAAACGATCCAAATATTACTCATCAAAACTAGAATAATGCCCATGAATCCCAACGCAATAAGACCCTTAACAACCCGTTTGATAAATCGGGTGAAGTTAAGTGGTTCTCGAATCGCTATTTCAAGGGTACTTTTCATATAGCTTTGGTACAACTTTACTTATTCCTCCTGACTTTCCGAAAATACGATCAAACATTTGTATATGAATCATCAATCTGCTTTTTAAAGATATTGCATTCAAATAGATAACGTTGAAATCGAAAGGATATGTTGGTGGAATTATTAAATTTTTTATCGAAAAAGTTTAAGTTTTAGCCTTAATATTTACTTAATTTTGAAAGTATTTCCCTAATATATAAAAAAAAAGTCTGATAACCACACCGTACTGTAGGGTACAATGATGATTTATCAGACTTTTTAGAAATAGTGGAAAAACTAGAATAATCCTAATTGTTCTCCAGTTCCTGAATCAGAATTTTCGGGAAACTCAATTTCTTCTGGTTCAACCAATTTGGCTGCTACTGCTTCTTCGGTTTCTGTTTTGTCTTCCTCTTCATTACTCTCTGGAACAGAAACTTCAACAATTTTTGGCTCTAAAGGTTTTATGCCTTGTACTTTATGAGTACTTAATTTACTTCCTAATGCTTTCCATCCTCTAATTTCTGCCACCTCGTCGATTGCTATTTCTTCATGTTCAAGCTGTGCACCTTTTTCATCTTTTTTGAAGGTTAGTTCGATACGAGGGTAAATATCAACTGATGCAAAATATAGTTTTGAGCCCTTTTCATCCGAAATAAACAAGAATTTCTTATCAACAGTGGTAGTCTCAATTCTAAATCGTTTTACATAGTACAATTTGCTAGCGCCATCGTAGTATACTGCAGAAATAACACTTTCAGGAACAAATTTGGTTAATACTGCAATGTCTTTTGGCTCATAACGATTGGTTAACTCAAAATTAGTTAACTCATATTGTCCGTCATTGTAAACTACAAGAATGTGGTCTTTGGCTTCAAAGTTACCCAAGTACTTACCATGTTCATCACGGTTTAGACGACCAATCGTTGGATCATACCAAATATCCAGACCACCTAAGGTAGAAACTCCAGCAGATTTTTGAACAATTTTTCGAACAGGATACTTTGTCAAAACATTACCCATTGAGTCACGACCTTTGATGAGTAAGTCTTTGAAATCGTATTCAAATTGTTTGACACGTGCTGTGCAAGATGCCGTTAGATTTATTTGAATTACCTCTGCCTCTCCATTATCATTAGCTGTAAAGTACAATACTTTCGATTTTGGATTTCCAGCTGTGAGGTCATAAACTCTGTCGCGGGTTACTGCTGTAATCTTGAAACGTTTGATATAACTTGTCCCTGATTTGGCATCAAAATACACCAAGTTGTAGACTTTGCGATCATCATTCTTTTTAAAGACAGAGCAGTAAATAATATCTTTTCCTACAAATACCTTGTCTTGAATTTTGGTTACTACACAAGAACCATCTTTTCGGAATACGATAATGTCGTCTATGTCTGAGCAATCCATTACATATTCGTCTTTTTTGAGACTGTAGCCAATAAAACCACCTTCACGATCCACATAAAGTTTTTGATTGGCAGCTGCTACAACAGCAGCAGTAATGGTATTGAAGTTTCTAATTTCTGTTTTACGTTCACGCCCTTTACTATATTTTTTCAAGAGCATTTTGTAATAGTCAATTGCGTAACGTACCAAGTTGGCAAGGTTGTCATTTACCTCATTGAGTTCATCTTGCAATTTAATCATCAAGTCATCGGCCTTGAAGGAGTCATATTTAGAAATACGTTTGATACGAATTTCTAATAATCTGAGTAAGTCTTCCTCAACAATTTCGCGATAGAATTGTGGTTTGTAAGGCTCTAATCCTTTATCTACAGTAGCTACTACTTCTTCAAACGTTTCGCAGTTTTCAATATCGCGGTAGATTTTGTTTTCGATAAAGATTTTTTCAAGTGAGCTAAAGAGTAATTTCTCTAATAACTCTCCTCTACGAATTTCGAGTTCTTGTCCGAGTAGCTCTAAGGTTTGGCGTGTACAAACTTTTAGGATTTCACTTACGCCAACAAAGTGTGGTTTATCTGCGATGATAACACAGGCATTGGGCGAAATAGAAACCTCGCAGTCGGTAAAAGCATAAAGAGCGTCGATTGTTACGTCAGGAGAAGTACCTGGCGCCAATTGAACTTGGATTTCTACTTCTTTTGCGGTGTTGTCTATTACTTTTTTTATTTTGATTTTACCCGCATCATTTGCCTTAATGATGGATTCGATCAAACTGGTTGTCGTAGTAGCAAAAGGTATTTCCTTGATAATGAGTGTTTTCTTGTCTAATTCTTCTATTTTGGCACGCACACGGATTTTGCCGCCGCGCATACCATCGTTGTAATTAGAAACATCGATTAAACCACCCGTTAAAAAGTCGGGATAGATTTCTACATTCTTATTTTTGAGAATATCAATAGAGGCCTCTATCAGTTCCACAAAGTTGTGAGGCATGATTTTGGTAGCCAAACCAACAGCAATACCTTCAACCCCTTGAGCTAATAGAAGTGGAAATTTTACAGGTAGGGTAATCGGTTCTCTCTTGCGACCATCATATGATAGTTGCCATTCGGTAGTTTGTGGGTTGAATACTACATCTTGGGCAAATTTTGAAAGACGAACCTCTATATAACGAGCTGCTGCAGCGCTATCTCCTGTTCGAATGTCGCCCCAGTTACCTTGACAGTCAAACAATAAATCCTTCTGACCCATGTTTACCAATGCTTCATTGATGGAAGCATCCCCGTGGGGGTGATACTGCATGGTTTGACCGATTACATTGGCCACTTTGTTGAAGCGACCATCATCCATTTCATTAAGGGCATGTAAGATACGGCGTTGTACAGGCTTAAGACCATCCTCTACTGCTGGTACGGCACGTTCCAAAATTACATACGATGCGTACTCCAGAAACCAGTTTTCGTACAACCCAGCCACTGCCACTTGCTCATGTAATGCCTCTTCGCTTTTCGTGTTCTTGTTTTCGTCGAAATCTTCTGTCTGATTTGTGTTTTCCATTACAGCGTATTCTCAAAATTTTTAAAGTAGACTTAAGACCAAATTTAATACAATTCTAGTTTGACGGCTTTAGCCCTAAGTTTACGTTTGTTGCTTTTTTACAAAACCCCAATTTACGAAAAAATATGGGTAAAAAAATAACTATATGGTCTGTATTTTGAAGAAATGACTAAGAAAACGGGTAATTTGTTGGTTTGGTGAAAATTAAATCTCTAAAAATTGTTCAAGAAGTGTGATTTTGTAAGTTTTGTCATTTTTTTGAACAATTGCATACTGATATTTCCCTTTTGGAAGGTTGCTGGTCACGAACGTAGCATAAAAACCATTGCCATAATATTTCGCTTTGAGTAACAATTCTGATTTTTTTGAATGAGTGTATTCTACTGGAATCAAATAATTATTTTTACCAGTAAATAACATCAAAAAGGTATCAGGATTGTAATTGATATTCAACGCTTCAATAAGGTAAGACTGGAGCGTTGCAGGATGATGAGCGTCCTGTACTATTGTGGTTGTTGGTATTATACGGAGTCGGTATTCATTGTCGGTAACTATATTCACCTGATTGTTTGGTAGAGATTTCAGAACATCCAAGTCTGTATCAGTATATTTACTAATACCTATTTGGTAGGATACAGCAAGCGTCGATGAAATATTGTGATTAAAAACTGGAGATTCCTTCAAGATAAACTGATGGTTTCGATAATTAAATGACTCGGCTCGTTGATTATCAAATTGATATTTTAGCTTTAACGAAGCGGAATACCATGAAAAGAGATTAATGAAAATCGCCAATAAAAGTGAGGAAAAACTAAGTATTTTGACATGTGTTTTGTTAATATTTATAAGAATGGTTAAATAAAGTAAGGAAATAGCCCACAAGGAATTGTGCGCGTATCGATTATCCAAACCAGCTGATATGCCTATCCATCCTCTGCTCAATCCAACCAAAATGGAAGTAATGAATAAATACCCAAAGCATGCTAATAGAAAGATGTTTTGATCGTTAGTTTTCTGATCACTCTTGAACAATTTTATTAGTAAGTATTTACCAAGATATCGTAAGAGTGCACATACAATGATAAGCCCAAGACAAGCGGCTAAAATATTTGAAATGACATAGCGATTGGTAATTTGCCAAGCGATACTTCCCCAAAAAGTTAATAAACACCTGATAAGCATATCAGGATGCCTCAAGCTCTCAGAAAGATTAGAGTTTTGACCATTTTTGTATTGGAAGAAATAAATTCCGATTATGGCAACCACAAAAAAAGACCAAATTTTAAGCTCTTTTTTTCTTTTCATCAAAAATAATACAACCCCTGCGATGATCAACCCAAATAATCCATTTCCGTGGGTAAATGTTAGAATAATTCCAACTGCAATAGACCAGTAAAAAGATGTACGTGAGGGATTTGTAATTAACCAAAATAATAACATTGCCCAAAAAAGATTCCCAACTTGTTGTAAAATGGAAATTGTCCAATAAATATTTTCATGAGCAATCGGTTGAAATAACAAGAATGGGATAGGCAAAAAGTAATAATAGGAAAGTTTTGTTTTGTTAAAAAACGATTGGAAAATACAACAAATACCTAGGTAATATAAAAGGGAAATAAGGTTGTAATATTTCCAATCTATATAACCAAAAAACTTGTAAATTAATAAGGTAAACAAACGTGGAAATATAATTCTGTGCTCATTGTGAAGGTCGAATAACAATGAAATTTGTTCTTTAAAACTACTCGTATTCTGTGAGTCTGTGACATACCTTAGTAAGTGGTAATCATCAGCAAAAAAAAAGTTGTAACAGTATTGTTGAAGTATTACGATAAAGATTGTAAAAAAGAGTAAGGTAATGAGATAGTTATTTGTTCTTAGTAGATTCATAAGGAGAACAATTGTTTAATTAGGGGTGGATTTAGACAGATTGAATTAAATCAATCATTTCAGCAATCATCATTGCAGTTGCCCCCCATACAGTATGCCCTTGAATGTCAAAGTAGGCCGCCTCAACTTCTGTGCCTCTTACATCCAAAATCTTTTTGCCTATGATGGCAGGGTCAAGCAATTCATCAAGCGATACTTCGACTACTTGGTCAACTTCTCGTGGGTCTGGGTAAAACTCTGGTCTCTTTTCCATGTAACCAATCACTGGCTGTACATAGAAATTTGAAGGCGGAATGAATAGTTTAGAAATTTCACCCAATATTTTTACATCCGTAAGACGAACCCCAATTTCCTCTTGGGCTTCTCTCATGGCTGTTCTAATCAGATTTTCATCTTCACGCTCTTTTCTCCCTCCAGGAAAGGCCATTTGTCCTCCATGAACTCCATCGTAAGCTGGTCGTAATATCAAAGGAAGATATATTTTTCCTTCATGTGGGTAGAACAAAATCAATACGGCGCTTTGTCGAGTTTTTTCGTTAGGACCTAACTTAAACTTTAATCTCGAACTTGATGCCATACGAATATGGGCACTTTCACCCGGAAGGGGCAATGTGAAGCGCTGTCTCAAGTTGTCGATAAAGTGATTGAAGTCAGTCATAAATTATCTCAATAGCAATGTCGATTGTTTCGTTATTAAATAGAATGTATAAAATTGATATAAATTAGTAGGAAATAGGCATATATACAAACTTTAGCAATGTCACATGGGTAATATAATATAATTTCCTACTCGTTTAATCTTCGGTTTTTTAAAATGTGAGCCTTGATTTTCTTGCCTTTTGATTGAAAATCAAACGCTTAAAATAGACTCTAACCGTTTAATAAAAAGTTGTAAATTTCCTTCTTTCAAACGATTAGAGTTTTGGTTTTATATTTTTACAAACTGTAATGACTGTTGGGGGCATATCTCGATACAAGTTGCTCGGCACATCTTTCGCCATCCATGGCAGCCGACATAATCCCACCAGCATAACCAGCTCCTTCACCGCAAGGATATAGTCTTTTCACAATAACATGTTCTAAACTTTCTTTATCTCTCGGAATACGGACTGGAGAAGAAGTACGACTTTCGATACCAATGATTTGTCCTTGGTTAGTACCATAGCCTTTCATTTTCTGACCAAACTGCTTGATACCATCCTGAAGAGGTTTTCCAATGTGAGGAAACAACACATCAAGCATATCTGAACTACTCAAGCCCGGTTGATACGAGGTTTCAAGAAGTTCTTTAGATACTTTTTGTTGTAAAAAATCACCCACTAATTGCGCTGGAGCCACTTGTGTGCCATTCATCATTTGGCAAGCTCGTTGTTCTTGCTCTTTTTGTAATTGTAATCCAGCCAAAGCTCCATACTCTTTGTAAGGCTCAATGTCTATGTCGTTTACTGCCACAACCATTCCTGAGTTGGCAAATTTTGAATCTCTTCGAGAAGGAGACATACCATTTACCACAAGTTCACCCGGTGCAGTAGCTGCAGGTACAATAAAACCGCCAGGACACATACAAAAAGAAAATACCCCTCTTTGAACACCTTTAAAATAAGTTTGTGCCACCAAACTGTATGATGCGGCAGGTAAATATTGTCCTCGTTCTTTACGATGATATTGGAGCGAATCGATCAAACTTTGTGGGTGCTCAATACGTACTCCCATAGCAAAAGGCTTTGCCTCAATGTAAATATTTCGTTGCTGGCAAAGTTCGAAAATGTCCCTAGCAGAGTGTCCTGTAGCCAGAATAACTCCAATTCCCTTTATTTCACGACCATCTCCCAAAACAACACCTTTCAGCGTATTTTGTTCGAGAATAAAATCAGTAACCTTCGTTTCGAAATGCACTTCACCTCCTGCATTTTTAATGCTCTCGCGAAGTTCAGCTACAATTTTGGGGAGTTTGTTGGTTCCGATATGTGGGTGCGCATCTACCAAAATTTCCTCAGTGGCACCGTGTGCGACAAAAATTTCAAGAATACGGCGAATATCACCACGCTTTTTACTTCTGGTATAAAGTTTACCATCAGAGTACGTACCCGCACCGCCTTCGCCAAAGCAATAGTTCGATTCTGGATTGACGTAATGCTCTTTGTTGATAGCAGCCAAATCACGACGACGACTTCTGACGTCTTTTCCTCTTTCAATCAAAATGGGTTTAACTCCCAACTCAATCAAACGTAAAGCGGCAAACATCCCTGCGGGTCCAGCGCCAACAATTATAGCTTGGGGAGCGTTAGATACATTAGGGTAGTCCCTTGTAAATTCAATCATGGATGTAGGCGCCTCATTGATGAAAGCTTCCACTTCAACGTTGACTTTAACCTGACGACCTCTTGCATCAATCGAACGCTTAATAGCCCGAACGTGAGCCTCTTCAGTGGTAGAAACCTGAAGAATATTTTTTACCTTGTTAACGAAGTTATCTTGGTCAAATGCAATTTCTGGCTCTAATACCAGAGAAAGTTGTTTTTTCATCTTTGGTAAGGTTTTTATCCTTAAATTTTTTACAAAATAACAAAAAAAGAACGATGTTTCCTTATTCAGTAGGCATTTTTGGTGAGAACTGATGAATTGTGATGTTTTTCAAAAAAAGAAACTAGCTGACCAGAAAATTTCTCTCATTTCATCGTTTTCTTTGAAATATAGAACCTAAATAACCTAGCATATGCTTTCTGATTATTAGAAAAGTTCAAAATAAACCAAATACAGATTATGCTGAGAAAATTGAGAAATAAGCTTCCCATGATGGTACTTTGTTGGATGGGTGTGATGAGTTTTTTTCCCATTCGTTTGGTCAAAATAGCTTTGTTTTTACACCATCTTCCAGCAAAGGAACTATCAATTGGCAACAATTTCCGAACTTTTCCTTGCCATTTTTGAATGTTTATACAGGGCCAAGAGTCGCCAATGATATTCAAGAACCCTTGAAGCATGGCTTTAGTCATTTGGCAAGATATAATCAGTTTGACGCAGATTTACCTGTAAAAAATCGTGCTTTTCTTTGGTATGGTGTAGCAAGTATTGGTGGGCAGCCTTGGTATGAGTTGGAAAGCCCTTGGGAGAATAATCTTGCATCGTATCAGTCGTATTGGAAAGGAAGCATGCAAAATTTTGCCAATGAGTTTAATGATACTAGAGGCCAAGCATTTCCTCAATATGATTTTTTAGTTTTGGATATCGAAAGGGAAAGACCTAACAATAATAGTATTTTGACCTTGAAGCAATCGTCGGGTGTGCCGCAAAATTATAAAAACCTTCCAGATTCGGCGTTTGTTGAGCGTTATAAGCGTGATATTATGAATTTGTATGCGCAACCCATGAGCTATTTATGGGATATTGGTTTTCCCAAAACTACAAAAATTGCTTCCTACAGTGATGCACCTATCAAAAATCAAGAATTTCCTATTGGTTACTCTTGGAAGGCTATTTTGGAAGATCCTAGTCCGCTAAATTACTACATGAAAGATTCACTTACTCAGAAAGTAGGCGGACCATTTTATGCACAAAATACACACTTGACTCCCTCAGCTTATTTGTGTTATGAGTATCGTAATTTTCCCAACTATAGCAATGTTGCCTATCAATTATTTCAAGTGGAGGCTAATCGTGCTCGTAGCAATAAAGATGTTATCTTGTTTGAATGGCTAGGTTATAATCGTTGCCAAAACTCCAATTATGCCTTCGATCAGGCAATTCCCAAGCATTTGGTTGAAGCACAGGCTATTATGCCTTATTTTTCGGGAGCAAAAGGGATTTTTCTTTGGGAAGGTCCAATTGCCAGACAGGATACCATGAACCTGAATAAATACGAATATTTTGTCAATGGTCTCTATCGTTTGTCTCAATACAAAGGTTTTTTTACAGGAGATTATTCCCTTTACATTCCTAAAACAGCTCATCAACATTTCCAAGATTATGATCCTATTTGGCGTGCGGTTATCAAAGGAGACAGTGTTTTAGTAGCTGCCATCAACGAGTTTGCTAATGATAACGCAACGACTAACCTCACTATTCGGATTGGTTCGTGGAGCAAGAGTATTGTCCTAAAGGGAAAAGAAACCTTTTTACAGGCTTTTACGTTGGAAAAGTTTACAGAAAAAATATTAGTTTATCCCAATCCAAGTGCTGGTCCTATCAATCTTGAGTATCAAGGGTCGGGGTCAATTTCAGGAATAGTCCAGTTGTACGATTTAATGGGAAATATAAGATTTGAAGCCAATTGGGCTGACTTGCCCAACGAAAGTTTTGTTGCCAACCGACGTGTTCTAAACCCTAAATTACCAACTGGTGTTTATATTTTGAGGGTGAATAACCAAGGACATTTGATGGAGCAAAAAGTGTTTTTGACGAATAATTAAGTTTTGCTTAGGAATAGTGTTATGCCAACACATTTTGAAGAGAAATATTTATTTTTGCCACCTTAATTTTAAAAATGGTAAAATCTTTTCAAGCACTTAAGTTAGTGGCAACATTAGATTTGAGTTTTAGGCAACAGGCATAACTCAAAGAGTGTGAAAGTTTTTTTAGTAACGATAGATATGTTTTTGCCGAATGCTCATAGCTGAAAGCCCAACTGTTGAATTTTCTTTTGCTTACTAACTTACATATACAATACAACCATTTTTATATCAAATATTATTATGAATCGATTAGTTAAAGAAACTTCTCCTTACTTATTACAACATGCTCACAACCCTGTGGATTGGTTTCCTTGGGGGAAAGAGGCATTAGAGAAGGCAAAGGAAGAAAATAAGCCAATTTTGGTCAGTATTGGCTATTCAGCCTGTCACTGGTGCCATGTGATGGAACGTGAAAGTTTTGAAAATGAGGAACTTGCGGCCATAATGAATGAGCACTTTGTTAGTATCAAAGTTGATAGAGAGGAGCGTCCCGATGTAGACGCCATATACATGGATGCTGTGCAGGCGATGGGTATTCAGGGTGGTTGGCCACTCAACGTATTTTTGATGCCCGATGGAAAACCTTTCTATGGTGGAACATATTTTCCGCCTATGAATTGGAAAAAACTTCTTTATGCCGTAAGTGAAGGATTTCAAAATCATTTGCCTGATTTGCAAAAATCTGCGGAAGGATTTACAGAAAATATGTCTTTCTTGGAGTCAGTAAAATACGGTTTGCAGTCGGATGAAATTGGTTTTAATATTGACGATTTAGAGGCGATGTACCAAAAACTTTCAGGTACTTTCGATCCTCAGTGGGGCGGATTCGAACGTGCTCCTAAGTTTCCTATGCCTTCGGTTTGGTTATTTCTTTTGAGATATATTCAAGCAGGTGGTGAGAAAAAAGAGGAGGCTTTAGCGCATTTACGTTTGACCTTGAGTAAAATTGCCAAAGGTGGTATTTATGACCAACTAGGGGGAGGTTTTGCTCGCTATTCGGTTGATGGAGAATGGTTTTGTCCTCACTTCGAAAAAATGCTTTATGATAATGGACAACTTTTGAGTTTATATTCTGAAGCTTATTCCTTGACAGAATTGCCTCTTTACCAGCAGGTTGTATTTGAAACAATAGATTGGTTAGAACGTGAAATGTTAAGCCCTGAGGGTGGATTTTATTCGGCACAAGATGCTGATTCAGAAGGAGTAGAAGGAAAATATTATGTGTGGACTCATGCTGAAATACACCAGATTTTAGGGGAAAAGGCAGATAAGTTTTGCCGTGCATATCAGGTGAGTATGGAGGGTAACTGGGAGCATGGGGTTAATATCCTTTGGAAAAACCATACATTCCTGAATTCTGATTTTGCTGATGAAATTGCTCTTTTGATGGCACATAGAAATCAGCGAATTAAGCCAGGACTCGACGATAAAATGTTGTGTTCTTGGAATGGCTTAGCCCTCAAAGGTTTGGTAGATGCCTATAAAGTTTTCGGCGAAGAAAAGTTCTTAGATTTAGCCTTGAAAAATGCGTCATTTATTGAAAAACATTTGTTGAATGACAATCAGTTGTGGCATTCGTACAAAAACGGAGAGGCTAAAATTCAAGGATTTTTAGAAGATTACGCTGCTGTAATAGACGGATTTACAAGTTTATATCAAGTTTGTTTTGAGGAAAAATGGTTACATCTAGCCGAAAAGCTTTCACTTTATGTATATCTTAATTTTTGGGATGAGGAGGATGAATTATTTTTCTTTACTGATAAAAATGCAGAGGCTTTGATTGTTCGTAAGAAGGAAATATTTGACAATGTCATTCCTAGTTCGAACTCTATGATGGCTAGGAATTTTTATACACTTGGTTTGATTTTAGATAGAGAAGATTTTACAGATTTATCTAAATTGATGGTGGGTAAAATGAAAGAAATGCTTACCAAAAATGCTGATTATTTGACAAACTGGGCTTGTTTAGCATCACAACTGGTGAACCCAACTGTAGAAATCGCTATTGTTGGAGAGAGTTATTTGGATTTTCGAGCTAAAATAGATCAAAAGTATTTTCCCAATAAAGTCCTGTCAGCTACCAAAGATAAGAGTGAGCTTCCACTACTCGAACACCGTACGGCTTTTAATGGACAAACCAATATTTATGTTTGTTTCAACAAAGCTTGTCGACGACCTGTTCAAACAGTCGAGGAGGCTTGGGAACAGATTTTGTAATCCAAAGATGGTCAGCCAAAGGTTGACCATTTTTATTTTACGGCTTTTATTCCTTAAATTGGAGAAATTCAAAAACCTATTGTACTATGAAAAACCTATTTCTTAGAACTCTTATTTTTCTACTATACTTTTCTAGTCAATCGTTTTCCCAATTGAGTCGTAAGCAAGGAAGCGCCCAATTGGGTATCAGACCTATGGCTAGTTTGGTCTCCTTGGGACTACCGCAAAGTATTCCTGTTTCGGATGGTTTTTCTTCGAGTGCTCTTAGTAATATTCCCAAACCATTTTTCCCGCTACCTATCAATTTTACGGTCAATAAAAATGGTGGAACTGAGGCATTTGGCTTGGTTGGTACTTTTGGTCTTGGACTTAATTATCAAAAATTATTTCGAAACAATCGACTTTTTAGACTTGAAGTCGGTGCTCATTATACCAAGTCTCCCCATAGCTATGCGCTTGATGATAATATCAAGTTTTTTATCAAGGGAAAAGAGGCTAGTTCTTGGGTAAACACCATCAGCAATACAGGATTTTGGGGAAGTTTGATGTATTCCTCTATTTCCAAAGGAAGGAGAGGTTTTGGCGAGTTACGGAATTACCTTGAACTCGGTGTTCAATCCATGAATTTTCAGTCAAAATCTATGCAAGACTCTGACACATGGATTTATGATGGGAGAGGATTTACTTTACAAAATACTGTTACAAAACCCAATAGCTATTTGTTTTTTGTAGAAATCGGAAAAACCTATTGGCGACCCGCTGACGATGGTCGAGCATTGAATTTTGGGATACGATTTGGCATTCCATATCAGGCAATTTCTGAAACAAAATTTGTGGGATATGCTCAAAATCAACCTGTTGCAGGACAAACACTTCGAGAAAACACAGGCATAATTTCTCTCCAAATGAGTTATGAATTACCTGTGGTTCAATTACAAAAAGCAAGAAAGCCTATTGCGAAATCTCTATGTGAAATACAACGTAAAGTAGTAATCAAGAAGCGCTTCCAGATTTCTCAAACTACCATTTTATTATCTCTTTATGACCACGAAAATGAAGATGGAGATATTGTATCGGTCTGTTGGAATGGAAAATATTTGATTGAAAACTACACTTTGACCAAAAAACCAAAAGTGCTTGAATTACCTATGAGTCCTGTTGGGCAAAATATCCTAACGGTTTATTCGGTCAATACCGGAACTGAGGGTGCCAACACAACCGCAATTTCGTTTGAGAACGGAAGCAAAAAGGAGCAAATATTACTTTATGCCGATAAAAAATACTCAGAGGCGATAGAGTTTATCAGAAAGTAATATTACTCAAGTAATCATGTGAAATTTTATTGAAGTTTTTTATTTTAGGGACAAGGCAACAGGCACAAGGCAAAGAGTGTTATAATGTTTTAGTAACGATAAATATATTTTTGCCGAATGCCCACGGCTGAAGGCCGAAAGCCTACTGCATGCTTTATTTAATTCTATTTGGATTTTCATTGATAAAAGCAGCCCAGCCTTTTTTTGTACCCTTATTAGTTGACATAATATTATTGCCATGGAAATGATGACATACTGCGATACCCAAGGCATCAGTAGCATCAAACATTTCAGGTTCTAATTTCATTTTCAACAAATGGTCAAGCATACTTGCGACTTGTTCTTTAGACGCATTTCCGTTGCCAGTAACTGATTGTTTGACCGTTTTGGGAGAATATTCTACAATCGGAATTTGTCTAGAAAGAGCAGCAGCCATCACAACGCCCTGCGCACGACCAAGTTTGAGCATAGATTGTACGTTTTTTCCAAAAAATGGCGCCTCAATGGCCATTTCGTCTGGCGAAAACTCCTCAATAATACCTATGATTCTTTCAAAGATTTTTTTCAATTTCAACTCTTGTGTGGCATATTTGCTCACATTGATTACACCGTATTGCAAAACTGAGATATTTCCACGTTGCACCAATATAACCCCATATCCCATAAATCGGGTGCCGGGGTCAACTCCTAAAATGATTTTCTCAACCGACTCTGCCATGTAAAGTGTAACTTTGTTTCAAAATTGATTCTATACAAAGGTAATCAATAAATTTTATAGAATTTGAAAGAAGCTTTGAGTAAATATTTTGGTCAAAAACTCATTTTTGTAGTTCGAATCCTGCTCTTTAGTTTGGTGATATATATGCTTTTTCATACAATCAAGAACCAACCCCAAGGAATAGAAGGACTTATGGCTACGTTTTTGAGTTCATGGCGAGGCACTTCTTCTTATTTTTGGATATCCCTGTTGGTACTTATGGTGCTGAATTGGACTTTAGAATCATTGAAATGGAGAACCCTTTTAGAGCACATTGAGCCTATTTCAATAGCTCAGGCTTTTAAATCCGTCTTGACAGGACTGGCGCTAGGTATGCTGTTGCCTAGCGGAACGGGTGATGTGGCTGGACGAATTATTGAGCTGAAAAAGAAAACCGAAGGAATAGGGGCAGGTATTGTGAGTGGTATTATTCAAACCATTGTTACTTTAAGTTTTGGTTACGTCGGCTTGGTTTTTATAGTACAAAAATTTTGCTTGAAAAATACCCTTGAGAGCTATTTGGTGTTTGTTATGCCAACGCTTGGTTTGGTAGCATCATTACTATTTTGGTACTCGAAAAAGTTAAAATTGATTCAACATAAAAGAATTCAACAGGTTTTGACTGCGATATTTAGCTTGTCAAAAAAACAGTGGGTGCGCCTGTTTGCTATTGGCATGATACGCCATTTAGTTTTTATCTCGCAGTTTGCTTTGTTGTTTAACTGGGCAGGTGTCAAATTACCATTCACAGATACTTTGGCCGTGATTAACAGCGTTTTCTTGGCAAAAACCATCATTCCAGCTTTAAATTTTGTCAGTGATTTGGGAGTGCGAGAACTTTCTGCTATTTATTTTATGAGACATTACGCTGTCGATGTCAATCAGGTGATTACAGCTACTTTTAGTCTTTGGCTCTTAAATATTGGCATACCTGTACTTATTGGCAGTATTTGGATACTTTTTACTCGAAAAAATGCTCATTAGTCTATTACTTTTTTTGGTGGCGACTTACGCCGTATTTACCTTTACATTGGCAGGAGTGTGGCTTAAAAAAGTCACTTTTGGCAAACGTTTTATGCGTAAAGTGCCTAAAGATACCACCATTTCGGTGCTAGTTGCTGCACGAAATGAAGCCTTGAACCTTCCTTATCTACTGAGAGATTTGGCAAAACAACGTTATCCAAAAGCACTTTTGGAAGTCATCATTATCAATGATCACTCAACAGATGATACGGTTTTTCAGATTGAAAACTTACGTGAAGAATTAGATTTTCCAATTCATATTATTCATTTGGAAGATTTTGACCTTAGAGGTAAAAAGAATGCTATAAAAATTGGGGTTCAACAAGCGCAAGGCGAACTGATAGTATGTACAGATGCCGATTGTCGAGTGGGGGAGTTTTGGGTATTGGGAATGCAACAGTTATACAAAGGCCAAAATGCCAAGCTTATCAGTGGTGGAGTTACGTTTATACCTGATGGTCGTTTATGGACGATTTTACAAAGTATTGAGTTTGCCAGTTTGGTTGGTTCTGGTGCTTGCGCCATGATGATTGGTAAGCCCAATATGTGCAATGGCGCCAATATTGCCTATCCCAAGGCTGTGTTTGAAGAGGTGAACGGGTTCGAAGGAAATGAACATATTGCCTCGGGTGATGATGAGTTTTTAATGCACAAGATTGCAGAGAAATATCCAAATCAAATTGTTTTTGCTCATTATCAACCCAATATTGTTTACACCCAAGCTCAAGGAAATCTTCGTTCTTTTGTCCAACAACGCAAACGATGGGCAAGCAAATGGAATCACTATAAGGATTGGAAAATTACTTTTCTGGCAATCGCTATTTTTAGTCTTAATTTTGGCATGCTTTTGAGTCCATTATTATGGCTAATAAACGATTTGACAACCACTCAATTTATGGTACTTTGGCTGGTTCGTTGTCTATCAGAATACTTTTTTTTAGTACCTATATTGTCTTTTTTCAAGAAGGGTTCCTACATTAAATATATTCCTTTTGTTCAGATTTTATATCCATTTTATGTTGTGTTTTTTGGTATTTCTGCTTGGAAAAAAGGATATGTTTGGAAAGGAAGAAAACACTTTTAATTTGAAGATTTGAGAATTTGTTGATTTGAAGATGGTTAAAAGGTTTTATCTTTTTTGTTTGAGAATGAAGTAATTGTGCAAAACAAGACTTAACCAATTGTGAATAAAAAATAGTGATAATAAAAAATACATTCACAATTCACAACTCAAAATTCATCACTAACCTAATTGTCATATGTTTTTACATAAAAGCAACTTTCTTTTTCGTGCTATTTATCCAGAAATGACTTGGCGAATTTCTAAGTCTAATCTTGGAGAAAGCAAGGTGATTTATTTGACTTTTGATGATGGGCCAATCCCTGAAGTGACTGAATTTGTGTTGGATACGTTAAAGCAGTTTGAGGCGAAAGCTAGCTTTTTTGCATTGGTGACAATATCTTCAAGCATCCAGAAATCATGAATCAGGTAATTGCGGACGGGCATTTGATTGGCAATCATACCTTTAATCATTTGAGAGGATGGAAAACGGAAAATGAACTGTATCATGAGAATTTCTTGAAATGCGAAACGTGGATTAATCAGCACCAAGGAGCAATCAGAGGACAAAAACCAAAGTTTCGCCCACCGCATGGAAGAATCAAAAAGGCACAAGCCAAGAACATATTGACATCACATGAGATCGTAATGTGGGATGTGCTGACAGGAGATTTTTCTCAAAATCTTAGTCCTGAAACCGTTTTGCAGAAAAGTATTCAGTACACAGAATCTGGTTCAATCGTTGTTTTTCATGACAGTATTAAAGCCAATCGAAATATGAGTTATGCTTTGCCAAGGTATTTAGCGCATTTTAAGGAAAAAGGATTCGAATTTAGAAGTTTGGTGTAAGGTGTTGAAATTTAATTGGTTGAGTAAATGGAAGTAGACAAGAATACATTAAGTAATGATGAAAAACCTTTGGTAACCATCTGGATTGCGGCTCGAAACGAAGAGGGAAATATTATTGAATGTCTTGAGTCAATTCATAAGACAAATTTCCCTAAAAATCAATTGCAAGTCTTAATTGGCGATGACCAATCCTCCGATCAAACTGCAAGTTTAGTTTCAGATTATATTCAAGATAAACCTTATTTTGAACTGATTTCTGTTCAGAAAACGATTAACGCGCAAAGAGGAAAGGCGAATGTGCTGGCAAATCTGTATGAGTATTCAAAAGGAAAATATTTTTTGATCACCGATGCCGATGTCAAGGTAAATCCTGATTGGATAGAGGGAATGATAGCAGGTTTTGAAACCAATCCAAAGTTGGGGCATCAGGTTGGAGTAACTGCGGTTAGAGGCAAATCACTTTGGCACCAATATCAATCCATCGACTGGCTACATGCGCTTACTTTATTGCGAACAGCTGCACTAATTAATCTACCATTGACTGGTTTAGGGAATAATTCAGGTATGACTCGTGTGGCTTATGAAGCTACGGGAGGCTATGCCAAAATCCCTTTCTCGATTACTGAAGATTTTGCATTATTTCATGAAGTGGTAAAGCAAGGATATAGTTTTAAAAACTCTATTAATCAACAAGTTTTTGCCGAAACTTTGCCAATGACTAACCTTAAGGAATTTTTACATCAACGAAAACGTTGGATGGTAGGGGCTTTGCAATGTCCTTGGTGGATTGTATTTTTGCTGTATTGTCAAGCGCTATTTTTGCCAATTCTTGTGGCGATTTCCTGTGTTTTTTCTTGGAAAATTGCACTCGGAATCTGGCTAACCAAATGGCTCGGACAAACTATAACGGTTTTGCCAACCATTCTAAAACTCAAACAGATTCATTTAATAAGGCATTTATTGAGCTACGAATTATATGCCAATTGGTGGCAAATTACAATGGTGATATTTTACGCAATCCCAATTAAAATAGACTGGAAAGGAAGAATTTACTCCTGAAAATGGAGATAACCATTAACATTTATAACAATGAGTATTATAGAAACCCACGCACACATTTACGATGAAGGATTCAATGAGGATATGGAACAAATGTTGTCGCGTGCCTTTGAAGCTGGCGTAGAACAAATCTGGATGCCTAACTGTAACCATGAAACCATTGACAGTATGATGGCTTTGGCAAAGGAGTATCCTGATAAATGTTTGCCTATGATTGGCTTACATCCGTGTTATGTGAAGGAAGATTTTGAGAAAGAAATACAAATCATCGAAGATTATTTGGCTAAAGAAAAATTCATTGCCATTGGTGAAATAGGTTTGGATTTATATTGGGATAAAACCTTTTTTGCACAACAACAGGAAGCATTTCTACAGCAATGTGTCTTGGCAAAAAAGCATAATCTTTGGATAGATATACATTCAAGGAATGCGTTTTGGGAAACAGTAGAATTGATTGAAAAAAATGGAGATCCTAATTTAAAAGGTATTTTTCATTGCTTTACTGGCACTTTAGAAGAAGCTCAAAAAGCTGTTGAATTAGGATTTTTGTTGGGTATTGGTGGTGTGGCAACTTTCAAAAATGGAGGTTTGGACCAAGTGATTCCGCATATTTCGATTGATAAATTAGTTTTGGAAACAGATGCGCCATATTTGGCACCAGTTCCATACAGAGGAAAACGAAATGAGCCTTCGTATTTGCCATTAGTCGCCCAAAAGATTGCAGATTGGCATCAGTGCGACGTTACTGTAGTGTTGGAAAAAACCACACAAAACGCCAAAGCTTTATTAGGCTAAGGATTCAAGTTGCATAGAATTTTCGTAACCAAACGGAAATATTGACTTACTCAGGTTCAAGTTCACACTTGAACCTTTTTTTTGACAATTGCTGCAGTTTCAAAAAAATACTGAAGCAAAATGTAAATCTTTTTTTCTCCGACAATTCCCTAATTTACCGTAAAATAGTCTAGATCATTTTGGCGACCTCGGGAAAATCTCCTTCAAAACCTGTTCTAGCCTCATTTTTTCGCTTTTTGTCAGATACCTCAACAATAGCTTGATTCTTTGTTTGCGTTTTGATTGCTGGTGTAATTCAGTACTTTTGCGCCACAATTCATCCCCCAAACTAAATATGTACAAAACAATTAAGATTAAAACTAAATCCTCGGGTAATTCGAGGGTGCTGGTGATTTATACAGGTGGAACGCTGGGTATGGCCTACGACCACCATTCTGATAGCCTAGTACCTTTTGATTTTGCCCAAATTCCCGACAACCTTCCCGAAATGGCACGTTTAGATTTTGACATCACCGTGCTAACCTTCGAAAATCTGCTGGATTCTTCCAACATCAAGCCAGCTTTATGGATTCGACTTGCTGATATTATTGGTGAAAAATATCAGGATTATGATTCGTTTGTCATTATTCATGGTACGGATACTATGGCTTATACGGCTTCTGCTTTGAGTTATTTATTAGAAAACCTCAATAAACCTGTAATTTTGACTGGTGCGCAATTGCCTATTGGTGTAGCCCGTACAGATGCCAAAGAAAATTTTATTACGGCTCTTGAAATTGCGGCAGCCAAACAAAACGGTCGACCTATTATTTCAGAAGTTTGTATTTATTTCAACTCACTTTTGTTGAGAGGAAATCGCGCGCGTAAGCATGAGAGTGTTCAGTTCAATGCCTTTGAATCTGAGAATTATCCTCCACTCGCCGAAGCAGGTGTGCGAATAGAATACAATTACCCCTTTATTGGTCATTTTAAGCAGAATGTCCAATTGAAAGTCAATACCCAACTAGACGAGAATGTCGTGATATTGAAGCTTTTCCCAGGGATTTCTGAAAAAGTGGTTAAAAGTATTCTTGGAATTGAAGGTTTGCGTGGTGTCATTATGGAGACTTACGGTTCTGGAAATGCCCCAACCGAACAATGGTTTTTAGATTTGATTCAGCAGAGTATCGACAAAGGAATTGTCATTTATAATGTGTCACAATGCAATGGCGGACGAGTGATTCAAGGACGATACGAGACAAGTCATTTCCTACAGGAAGTTGGGGTAGTTAGCGGGGCAGACCTAACTACAGAAGCAGCAGTAACTAAGATGATGTATGCATTAGGAAAGACCGATAAATTAGACGAAATAAAGACCATTTTGAAGAAACCATTGGCAGGTGAAATGTCATAAGTCATTAACTTAACGCGTAATCGGAGTTTTTTTAGCAGAATATTTTGTTAAAGAAACTCCGATTTTTATTTTTATAAAAGTAAGTGAGTGTAATTTTTGACAATATTCTTCGTTGAAAGAATATGACTTTTACCATTTACTTGATAAGTATTCTCAAAAAACAAACTACACAATTCAATGACCTACACAAAATTAATCCTAATTGCTTTTTGTCTTCTAGCAACCTTGAACCTATCTGCTCAATCTTCTAAACTCATAGGCAAACCTGCTCCTGATATTCATTTTACAGATGTTTTGAACGATACACAAACCAGTTACAAACTTTCTGATTTTAAAGGAAAAGTGGTTATTATTGATTTTTGGGCTACTTGGTGTGGACATTGTATTAACTCATTGCCACATCTAGCAAAATGGCAAAAAAAGTATTCCAAGGCTATGAAAATTATTACTATTTCAACTGATGTCAAAAGTCGATTACAAAAGTTTCTTAATATTAAACCTTTAGAACTTCCTGTAGTAATGGACTCTTTGGGCGAATACAGAAAGTATTTCCCACATTTTGAATTACCCCATACCGTTATCATAGACCAAAAAGGCTTTGTGAAAAGTATAACTTCAGGAGATAAGCTAAATGATAAAGATATTGATTTGTTGATTCATGGCAAGAACCCTAATCTACCTCTGAAGGAGTAAAAACTAAATTTTGATAATAAATGTAAATTTGATTAAATAATTGAAATTGTTCACATAAATATGCACACCAATGACCTACACAAAATTAATCCTAATTGCTTTTTGTCTTCTAGCAACCTTGAACCTATCTGCTCAGTCCTCTAAACTCATTGGCAAACCAGCTCCTGACATCGTATTTAAAAAGGTGCTCAATGACTCAAAGACAGGATATAAGCTTTCTGATTTTAAGGGGAAGGCTGTCATCATTGATTTTTGGTCGACTAGTTGTAGACCCTGTATCGAAGCTTTTCCAAAATTAGAAAAGTGGCAAAAGGATTATCAGAAGGACTTGAAAATTATTACGATTGCTCAAGACAAAAAAGCAAGAATTGTCAAATTCCTCCAGAATAGAAAACTGGCATTGCCTGTAGTTTTGGACACTAATGACCAACAATATGTGAGGTATTTCCCTCATGAGGCTGTGCCACATACCATCTTTATTGATAAGAGTGGAATGGTACAAAGTATTACCACCGCAGGATTGGTTACAGAGAAGCATATTAAAGAACTTATTGCTGGGGAAAAAGTAACCGCGCAATACTCAGATGGAGTAGAGAAGGAAATAGAAAATCTAATTGGATCAGAGCAAGGAGAAACAGATGTTCAAATGGTGCAAAAACCTTTTGACAAGAATGCTTATAGCGTGTATAAATCTTTTAAAAATGGAAGACTCACTTTTATCAATATGGGATACTCAACCATCTATGAGATATTGTATAATTATCCCAACAGAACTAGGACGAGATGGGAAAATCCAAAATCATATTACCGTGGATAGGGTGCGCCTGACCAAGCAATCGGTTTGGAAATATATGCGCCTAAATTCACTAAAGAACAAGCCTCAAGCGCCATACTGGGGTATTTGAGTGGTATTGCTCCTGTGAAGGTGAAGTTTGAAGAAAGAGAAATAGATGTAAAAATTTTGACAAAATTAAGTGATACTGTTAAAATGGAAGAAGCCAAGAGTGATGGTACACCTTCTGTTTCTACCTCCGCAAATGGACTTGAAATGAAAAGTGGAGGACTGGAAAATCTAGCATCTTTTTTAGAGGACAACCTCAGTAAACCTATTATTGATGAAACGGGACTAACGAAAAAATACAATTTGTCTTTTCCTTGGTATCCCGAAAAACCAAACGCTTGTATGGAGGAGTTAGAAAAGATAGGTTTAACATTAACGGATGGAAAAAGGAAGGTAAAGCTGATGATTTTAGTAGCTGATAAATAGTAATAGGAGCCATCCTTACGTTTAATGATTGATGGTTGAGTGATTATTTTAGAAATATATATTTTACGTGTAGAGACGCAATGCTTTGCGTCTAAGGCTAAGTCATCAAGCATTACAAAATCAAAAAGGGGTCGAAAATTGTTTTTTCGACCCCTTTTTGATAAATGTTCTGAAATCTTACAGTCAAATTAATTACATTCCCAAGCTTTTTTCCAATAGAGGGCGACTTAAGTCGCCCTCTATTGGAAAAACTTGAAGATGGCAAAATCTTTTCATAAAATAATCACTCAATTGCCCCTCATTAAATGACTATCACCGAATGGAGGTTCGTATTTTCACCCAACCTTTTTTTGAACCTTTTGGAGTGAAGAAAACATGGACCGTATCGCTGGAATAAAAGTCATTTCGGACATCAATATTTATTTTTCCTTTAAAAAGCTTTTCTGTACCAAGCATTTCAAATTTTGAAGTTTTTTTACCTTTTTTCTTTTCGAAAGTATAAACTCCATAGGATACCTCAGCACTATCGTCTAGTTCTCCTGTAATTTTTAACAGAATTACTAAGTGTGAAGAACCTTTTGAAGAAGAAACGGAATCTACAAAACTATGAGGTTGAGAAACATCAGAGACCTTAAATTCTGCGAATGGAGGCTCATAAGGATACATTTCCATTAACCATATTCCTAAACGGAATAGCAGGTGAAAAAGGATGTAAACAAAACCGAGTTGGATAAAAAACCTCAAGGTTGGATGCAATTTTTTTAATGAATAGAACATGGCGTTAGTAAGTTTATTTTAGGTGTTACGTCCAATACGGAAGAACCTTCAAGTAGTTAAAAATGAAATTAGGGAAATTTTAAAAGTTTGAAAAGTATTAAAGGTATAACTTATTCTTCGAACTCTGACAGATAAGTATTTATGCTGAATTATGAGTGTATTTTTGATTATTAATATTTTATCTGCTTGATTTCTCCAGCTTAATTTTGCACGATTTCTGAAGTATTAACGCAGAATAAAATGGCATTAATACGCTCTAGGCATTATGCTTAAATGCTTAATTGAATTCAAGGGGAATATTTTTGCTGAAAGCCCATTGCCGAAAGTCGAAAGCCCAAAAATAAAAATGTATTTTGCCCTAACATTTATCTCATTTATTCTTTAATGTTTGTTTGCTAATATTTGTTAAAACAACTAATATTGTGGCAATAATTAACCTTTGATATTGTACGATAAATTTTAACATATTAGGGCATTAGCTCGCGACAAACCAATGAAAGAAGCACTCAAAAGATTTGAAAACAAACGACCAGAAATCGTATTTGAATGGAAAGATTCTGAAACGGAAGCCGAAGGATGGGTAGTCATCAACTCCCTACGTGGAGGTGCTGCAGGGGGAGGCACTCGTATGCGTAAGGGACTCGACAAGCGTGAGGTGGAATCGTTGGCTAAGACCATGGAAATCAAATTTACGGTATCAGGTCCTCAAATCGGTGGAGCAAAATCTGGTATCAATTTTGACCCAAGCGACCCACGTAAAAAGGGTGTTTTGGAGCGTTGGTATAAAGCAGTAGCGCCACTTTTGAAAAACTATTACGGAACAGGTGGCGATTTGAATGTAGATGAAGTTCATGAGGTGATTCCTGTGACTGAAAAATATGGTTTGTGGCACCCACAAGAAGGTATCGTAAACGGGCATTTTCACGCTTCTGAGGCACAAAAGATACGCTTGATAGGTCAGTTGCGTCAAGGTGTGTCTAAAATCATTGAAGATTGGAATTATACGCCGACTTCAACGCAAAACATTCATAGATATACTGTTTCAGATTTGATTACAGGATATGGAGTTGCGGAGGCTGTGAAGCATTATTACTCGTTGTGGGGTGGCAATTTGTCAGAAAAAAGAGCGATTATTCAGGGTTGGGGAAATGTGGCTGCCGCTGCGGGACTCAATTTGGCGCGTATGGGTGTCAAAATTGTAGGTATCATTGATAGAAATGGGGGTTTGGTTGTGCCCGAAGGTTTAGGTTTGGAAGAAATAAAAGACCTTTTCTTTAACAAAAAACAAAACACACTTTATGCGGAAAATATGTTGAGTTTTGAGGAAACGAATGCCAAAATTTGGGAAGTAGGAGCGGAGATATTTATTCCAGCGGCAGCTTCAAGAATCGTAAGTGCAGAGCAAGTAGAAAAATTGGTAAATAATGGTCTCGAAGTAATTTCTTGTGGTGCCAATGTACCATTCAATGATCCTGAAATCTTCTATGGTCCGACTATGGAACTGGCAGATAACAAAGTGGCTTTGATTCCTGATTTTGTGGCAAATTGTGGTATGGCTCGTGTATTTGCCTACTTAATGAGCGACTCGGCGATGGTGACTGATGAGGGGATTTTTGAGGATGTTTCCGAAACGATTTACAAAGCTTTAGACGAATTACATGCACAACACCAAGGTAGAACTTTACTCGCAAACGAATTATATTCTATTGCGTTGGAAAAATTAGAGAATAAAGTGGAAGTAGAATCAGTGTAGAAAATAGGAGGCAATTCAGTCAAAATGCAGAGACTGAGTTGCCTCTTGGCTTTATTACTAGAAAATCTCTTTTGAAAATAGCGCTATTTTGGATATTTTGCCTCTCTGCTAATTCAATCTCAACCGTAAAACTATGAAAATTCTTTGGTCGCCTAGCGAGCAACAAATCGAGCAGTCCAATATCAAGCGATTTATGGATTACCTTTCGCATGAATATGGTTTGCATTTCAATAATTATCAAGAACTATGGCAATGGTCGGTAAAGGATATCGCCAAGTTTTGGGATATATTCTTACATTATTCAGGTATTCAATTTACTGGACAATATAAAGAGGTCGTATCTGGAAAAATGCCTCATGCTAAATGGTTTGATGGAATCCAACTTAATTATGCCGAACATATATTTTCCTTTGCAACGGATACTCGTCCAGCGATTCTTTTTCAGTCAGAAACCTCCTCACTACGTGCTATTTCTTGGGCGGAATTACAACAGAAAACCGCCTCTTTTGCCGAATATTTACGCTCAATTGGAGTTCAAAAAGGCGATACCATTTGTGCTTATTTACCTAATATTCCCGAGGCGGTAATAGCATTTTTGGCGACTGCGTCAATTGGTGCCATATGGTCGAGTGCTTCGCCAGATTTTGGAGGGGGAAGTGTACTAGAGCGTTTTGGTCAGATTGCCCCCAAAGTATTGGTTGCTGTCAATTCCTATTCTTATGGAGGTAAAATCTTTGATCGCAGTGCTGTGGTTGCCAATCTCCAAGAAAATTTGCCAAGTTTAGAACAGACTATCTTGATTGATTATATGTCAATTGGTAATACTTTGCCCAACACAATTGACTGGAATACAACTGTGGCAAATCGCAATAGCGTATTAACTTTCGAGCCTTTATCATTCGATTTTCCGTTGTATATTCTTTATTCTTCAGGGACTACAGGTATCCCTAAACCAATCGTTCATGGTCATGGGGGAATATTATTAGAGCATAAAAAGTATCTTCTTTTTCATAATGATGTGAAAGAAAATGAAAACTATTTCTGGTTTTCGACGACTGGCTGGATGATGTGGAATTTCTCTATTTCGGTGTTATTTTCTGGGGCTACTTTGGTATTATACGATGGAAGTCCAGGGTATCCAAACATGGAAACACTTTGGGAATTAGTGGCTGAAGCACCTGTTCATCATTTTGGTACTAGCGCTGCGTTTATTCATGCTTGTATGAAAGAGCAGGTACGTCCTAGGGTAAATTATACGTTTGAACATCTGCGTTCTATTGGCTCAACAGGTTCTCCCTTGTCTCCCGAAGGTTTTGATTGGATATATGACCAAGTAAATCCAGAGGTATGGCTGGCGTCTATTTCTGGCGGGACAGACGTTTGTACAGCTTTTGTAGGTGGAAATCCTATCTCACCTGTATACGAGGGCGAAATTCAATGTATAGGGTTAGGCGTTGATTTACAATCTTGGGACGAAAACGGAGCACCTTTGCATGAGGAAATAGGGGAGATGGTGATTACTCAACCAACTCCATCTATGCCTGTTTTCTTCTGGAACGATCCTGATTTTGAACGGTATAGAGCAAGTTATTTTGAAGAATACCCTAATTATTGGCGCCACGGAGATTGGGTAAAGTTGACTTCTACAGGTGGTTTGGTCATTGCGGGGCGTTCTGATGCAACCCTCAATCGCGGTGGTATTCGGATAGGCACTGCCGAGATTTATCGAGCTGTTGAGGCATTGGATTTTGTGAAAGACTCTTTGATTATTCATTTAGAGGATACAGATTTCATGCCATTGTTTGTGGTAACTAATGACGGTAATAAACTGAATGATGCTCAAAAACAGCAAATCAAAAAAGTTCTTAGAGATACCTATTCGCCAAGACACGTTCCCGATCAAATTATTGAGGTTTCAGAAATTCCTTATACAATTTCAGGTAAAAAATTAGAATTACCTGTCAAAAAGCTTATTCAAGGAAAACCGTTTGAAAAAGCAGTAAATATTGGTGCGGTTCGCAACCCAGAGAGTTTGGAGTTCTTTCGGAATTTTCAAAAAAACCTAGTGTGAGTACTAGTTCTGAATTGTGAGTAGTGTATGTCAAATTAGATTTTAAGCCATTCATATCTAGCACAGTAGCATCAAAAAGCGGTCGAAAACCTATTTTTCGACCGCTTTTTTGTTAAAAACTTCGAGAACAAGCCCAATTGGAATGAATCAATTGAGCAATAGCATTGCTGGTTTTAAGGCTCCCAGACAGGCTATTTCTTGTGTTAGTTCTTGGATTAGTTCCTGTACTTTTTCAAGAGTTGGTTCTTTTATTTCCTCTAATTCTCCAGCGATTTTTCCGAGTTTTAGAAAACTCACAGAGTAAGCAGTTCCTTTAAGCTTGTGTGCTAGTGATTGAACCAAATCCCAATCTTGAACCAAAATAGCTTGTTGTATTTCGACTAAAAAGCTATCTGTTTGCTCAAATGACAAATCAAGGAGTTGTATTATCAGTTCGCCATTGGCTCCTGTTCTTTCAATCAACTCGTTTTTATCAAAATGTACTCCTAATCTTTCTACCGATTGCGCTTTTAATATTTCAGTTTTGGGTTGTTCTAATACCCATTTTTCAATCATTTTTTGAATTGTTACCTTTAAAACTGGCTTGGTAATATAATCACTCATACCTGCTTCCAAACATCTTTCTTTTTCGCCCACTACCGTTCCTGCTGTCAGAGCAATGATAGGAACAGGGTTTTTACCATCTTCTAATTTTCGAATAGCTGTGGCTGTTTCATAACCATTCATCACTGGCATTTGGATATCCAAAAACATAATATCTGGTCGTTTTTCCTGAAATTTAAGGAGTGCTTCTGCGCCATTATGGGCTTTTACGACGGTTCCATTTGGCACAATTTTATTCAAGAATGTGGTAGCCAAAAGCATATTTACAGGATTATCTTCGACCAACAAAATATCCATTTTAGCTTGGAAATACTCGTCTTGATTGGTGACCAAATTGTCTAATGGTCTGTACAAATTCGTATCCTTACTAGCGTGTAGAGTGGCAAGCGAATCATAAAATTGCTGTATCTTGATTGGCTTTACCAATTTTTGTTGAATGGATAATTCTTGACAAATCTGCTGTAAACTATCATCATCAGAAGAGCTCGAAAGTAAGATAATTGGCAATTGATCGGCATCGAGCGCTAGTTTTTTACGAATATTTCGACTGGTTTCAATGCCATCTAGGTAAGGCATGTGATAATCCATCAAAACAACATCAAATTTTTCTCCTGATTTTAATTTATCCAATGCTTCTATTCCACTCTTTACACAAACTGACTGAATTTGTTTCAATGCCAACATTTCGTGAATAATAAGTCGATTGGTATCATTATCATCAACAATCAGTACCTTCTGAATTGACAAAGGCAAATTAGTCTTAATAGGTCCTGCCTGTTCGGTTTCAAAGGCAACATCGAAGTAAAAAATACTTCCTTTGCCAGGAGTACTCTCCAATTGCAACTTGCTGTTCATCAAGGCCAACAGTTTATTGGCGATTGTTAAACCTAAGCCTGTTCCGCCAAATCTTCGTGTGGTCGAAGCATCTTCTTGCGAAAACGCCTCAAAGATTTTTTGCTGATTTTTAGGCTCTATTCCTACCCCCGTATCCCTTACCGAAAATCTAAATAAAGTTGGGTTGTTGGAACTCGATGATAATACTTCGACTTTTAATTCGATTTCTCCTGATTGGGTGAATTTTACAGCATTTCCTAACAAATTGACAAGCACTTGGCGCAAACGAACTGGATCGGCGTGAATGAATCGATTGACTAATGGTGAAATATTCAAAAGCATTTCCAAATCTTTTCGGTGCGCCTGAAACTTAATCATATCAGCTACCTGTCCCCCTAGTTCGAGTAAATCAATTTTCTCTGGCGCTAATTCCAATTTTCCTGCCTCTATTTTAGAGAAATCCAAAATATCATTAATAATATCGAGTAATGCATTGGCACTTTGATGAACCGTGGACATATATTGTCGTTGGGTTTCGTCCAACTGAGTCCGCAACAATAAATCGGTAAATCCTATCACGCCATTGAGTGGCGTACGAATTTCGTGGCTCATGTTGGCCAAAAATTCAGATTTTGAGCGACTTGCTGCCTCTGCTTGTTCTCTTGCACGCAAAAGATGTGCTTCAGTTTCTTTTCTAGCCGTGATATCTCTTATCACCGATTGCACCACTTTTTTTCCACCAAGCTCGATGGTGTTTAATAAAATGTCACAAGGGAAATTTTCTCCAGTATCATATCTTTTATGAACAAATTCAAAATTATAAAATTCTCGGTTTGTAAGCTCTTCAAGTTTTTCATGAATAGCATCTATACTTTTTTGGCCATTGGGTTGAAACTCTGGAGAAAAATCAGCTGGATTTTGACCTAGAATTTGTGTTTTAGCAGTCATCCCTAGAAGTTTTAAGGCAGCATCGTTACAATCAATTACGCCATCCTCTGTAAATAAGAAAATCGCATCTGAGCTGAAATCGAATAAACTTTTGAATTTTTTCTCGGAGTTGGTTATTTCATTTTCAATTTCTTTTTTCTTAGTAATATCTTGTAAATAGCCATGCCACAACGACGAATCTTCGGTTTTTTCGGGTGTTGAGGCTGCACTTAACCACTTGATGTTTCCTTTTGAATCTAAAATTCTAAATTCCTGTTCCCAAGGTGTAAAAGCATCTTGAGCAAGCTTCATGCTATCAATAACTCTTTGTAAATCTTCAGGGATAATTCTGTTGAATATTATTTCGGGGTTTTGAATAATTTTTTCAGGTGTTACTTCATATATTTCAGAGATACCCGCCGAGACGTACGGGAACGAAAATTTTCCAGTATTTTCCGAAAATTCATACAAATACAAACTCCCAGGTACTTGACTGGATAGTTTTTGAAGCAGCAAAGTCGATTTTTTTGCTTCCGCCTCAGCTATTTTCACTTTTGTAATGTCTTGAACCACACCATAAGCTTTTTGTGGAGTCGATTCAGTATCCATTTTACCGATTAATCGTAACCATTTTTTAGCTCCTTTTTGAGTAATGATTTCCATTTCAATATCAAAGCTTTTATGATTACTGATACAATCATCCAGCGATTTCATCAGTATATTTCTGTACTCTGGTGTGTAAAAATTGACGCTTTTTTCAAGTGCGGGGCTAAATTCAGGTTCAACTTCAAAAATACTTCTGGTAATCTCATTCCAATACAAAGCTCTGTCAGGTAGGGTTAATTCCCATCCACCCACAAGCGCTACCTCACTCGTTTGCAGAAGTGATGCTTTGGTGGCACGTAATTCATCTTCAGCAATTTTTTTGCCGATATATTTCTTTCAACTGCTATAAAGTTGGTACAAACATTATGTTCATCAAAAACAGGATTGATTGTGATGTCGATCCAATAGGTCTGCTTGTCTTTGGTATAATTCAAGATTACCTCAGAAATTGGGACATGATTTTTGATGGCCTCTCTTATTTTTTCGATGGTCTTTTGGTCAGTCAGTGGGCCATGAATCAATTCTGAAGGTTTACGACCTAATACCTCTTCCAGTGAATAGCCCGTTAGTTCCTGATATGCTTTGTTAATCCAAGTTATACGACCTTGAGCATCTGCTATAATAATCGCATCTGTGGTTTGGGAGGCAACCAAGGCCAACTCTTTGAGCTTTTCCTCTTTCTCTTTATTATCAGAAATATTTTGGCTTGTAAAGACTAAATTTTTAGTAGCCTCATCATAGTTGATCGAAGATCGAAGCCAAATCCATTCTCCAGAAAAGCTCAATATGCGATACTCAACGGATGTTTGTGTTTGCGATTCCCCGATGCTTTGAACAGCAATTGTAAGTTTCTCTTTGTCAGCCTCATGAATTAGTGCCAGATAGTTTGCGCCCAGCCAACCTTCCACAGATTGGTTTAATAATCTTTCCCAACTGTTGGAGAGATATTTTATCTTGAAGTCGGTACCTACTACCATCAAAATATCAGACATAGTCGATACCAATACACTCAAATCATTTTGTATTCTGATTTGGTCTGTGATATTGTATCCTGTGCAAAGAATTTCATATACGTTACCTTGTGCATCTGTTTGACCGCTAAATTCCCATGCATTTACAACGACCTCTCCATTTTTGTCAGGTTTTCTTAAAATGACAGGATGAGGTTTGTTAGGAAACTGAAAACATAGTCCAACCGTATCCTGACACTTTTGATGGTCTTCTGGAATAATATTAGATAAGGCATTTTTGCCGATAATTTCGTCCTTTGTAAAGCTGAATACCTCACAAAAGTGTTCATTTACGAAACTATAATTCCCGAATAAATCTGTAGTAACTACATAATAAGCCCGACTTTGGATGATGGAAGACAGGATATCTATTTTCTCTTCTTTTAAAATTTCTTCAACATAGAATCCGAATGCAATTTTATTTGAATCATCAAAATGAAATAATTTTGTATCAACCGCAAAACTTGTATGATTTGAATTGCTTAGTGTTATGCGAAAAAAATCTACTGAAAATGGCTTAAACTTCTGGAGTTCTGCCTTTAACTCTGATACAGCGAGTGTGTTTTTCTGGAAGAAATCGACAAGCGCAGTGTTGAACCAAATCGTATCTGTTTCGTTGGGTTGCATGAACCCCAAGCCGGTAAAACTGTTTGAAATCATCCAATCAAACAATGCTGGATGATTTTTTACTTCCTCAAATAATTCAATCTTCACGTGATTCATAGTACTAGTGTATTAATGGTTATCTAATAATTCCTTACCTCCGTCTTCTCAGACGGATTACAACATAAATTGAGTGCTGGTTGAGGTAGTTATTTTACCATTTAAAATGGATGATTTTCAACTATTTATCGATTGAGTTCTCTTAAAATAGTTTTCGTTTAAGCAGAAGATGAGTTCGGGGCAATAATCTTATTGTTGAAGGCAGTGGCAAGTTATATTTTTGAAGAACAAAAACAAATGACTCTAGTTAGAATTCCCTAATAAAAGCTATAAAATCCCTAGTATTAGGGATGATTTTTGTTAGTTTTTGAAGATGAGTGAGAAAATTAGGCGATAGAAATTTTGTAGCGACCTTGGAGCTGGTATTTGAAGCAGTAATTGCTGAGTATAAATACTTCAGGAAATTAAACCTTTCATAGTCTTGTTTCCTGAAGTAAAACTATCAAGATTAAACGTTTTGAAGAAAGCAATATAAGTTAGTGGGCAAAATAGAATTTTTAAGGCTTTCAGGTATCAGCTTTCGGCGGTAAGTTTTGGGAAAAAGTATTTCTGTGGTTATTAAAAACATTTTACACGCTTTGCCTGTTGCCTAAACACACAACCAGATTCTTATTTTGCACGATAACTTAAAATTCGCACTTGTTTAAACTTGAACTTTTTTGATATCTATTTTATGATACAATAGTTTTGTAGCGATACCTTGTTGGTCTCTAAAATTAAACACTTGGCCATCTGCTCTTACCCTGTCCAAAAGTTCAAAATCTAAGGTTTGATAATGCCATATTGGTTTTTGGGTTTCGCCTAAGGAAATGATTCCTTCTTCTGGCAGATTTTTATCGGGAGTAGCATAAAAAGCCGCATATCCATAATTGATATCAACGGCTGGCGACCATAGAGCATTGCCAACTGTTTGTGATACCGCAGTGTAAATTTGGTTTTCCAAAGCTCTGGCTCTAGCCCCTATGTGTACACGCGTAGCCCCTCTGATGGTTTCGGTGCAGCTTGGTGCCACAATGAGTTGAGCACCTTCGGAGGCAAGCAGCTGACTGCCAATAGGAAATTCGACATCATAGCATATTTGAATACCAAATTTTCCCCATTCTGCCTCAAAAATACTGAGCACTTTTTCTCCACTTGAAATTCCCCACTCTTCGTTTTCAAAACGCGTCATGAAAAATTTATCTTGATACCCAACGTAGCCTTTTTCAGAAAAAACCATCGCCCTGTTGACAGGACGTCCATTGATGATGACTGGTAAGCTTGGAGCAACAATCGTTACCTTATTTTGCTGTGCTGCGGTAGTCCAAACATCTATGAATTTGTCTTGTAAGTTACTCAACTCAATTACCTGTCCTTGAAGAGAAGATTGTAAATTGGCTGGTAAAATACTAGTTAACTCCATGGCACCGTATTCGGGAAAAACCAACAATTTGGCTTCTTGAGCACTAGCCTCCGCCACCCATTCGTGTACGTGGCTTGCCCACGCATCAAATGAGCTATGTTGCGTGATGGGATATTGCGCGGTTGCAACACGAACTTTCATACGAATGGATTAAAATTTGAATAATTACTGATAAAATGAGTAATCGTGCATGATAAAATTTAAGCGATGTGTTTAGGGACAAGGCAACAGGCACAAGGCACAGAGTGTTATAATGTTTTTTATTACTCACCGCCGAAAGCCGTAACCGGAAAGCCTAAAGTGTAATCTTAAATTTTATCTTGCCTACTAACTCTAGTAATAACGCAGAACAAGATTTAAAATTTGTTTTTAGGGGCAAGGCAACAGGCAAGAGGCACAGAGTGTTAAAATGTTTTTTATTACTCACCGCCGAAAGCCGTAACCGGAAAGCCTAAAGTGTAATCTTAAATTTTATCTTGCCCACTAACTCTAGTAATAACGCAGAATAAGAGTTAAGATTTGTGTTTAGGGACAAGGCAATAGGCACAAGGCACAGAGTGTTAAAATGTTTTTTATTACTCACCGCCGAAAGCCGTAACCGGAAAGCCTAAAGTGTAATCTTAAATTTTATCTTGCCTACTAACTTAAAACTACAGATTTTTAAGCCAAAATCTGAGTGGTTTTTGGGTACTTTCCGTTTCGCCAATATCTAGCCAACTCATTTCACAAACCAAATCAGGTTGTTGGGAATAACCTCTTTTTGTCCAAAAAATATCATTGGGACGATAGTCTATTGGTTTCAAAGGATGATTTTCTCCTCGGTCAACAGAACAGAAAGTGGTAATTTGAAAACCGTTATCTTTTGCGAAAGTCTCTCTTTCATCAAAAAAACGATGTCCAAGTCCCATGCCTCGATACGGTTTTAACAAAATACTTTCGCCAAAATAGAATATTTTATCCAAAGGAAAATTTTGTTCTATAAATGGTGTTTGCACTTCTTCCGTTTCATCCTTGAGTGGAATCCCGGTCGTAGCACCAACCATTTTACCTTGGTCATAAACGGCAAATAGAAAGCCCTTTTCCGAATTAGCATATGTCTTTAAATATTCCAATTCATAGTCCAATGTTCCCTCATATAGGTAAGGATAGTCATGGAATACCTCGATTCTGAGTTTTGCCAAATCTTCAAAAATGCTTTCTATTTCTTTGCCTACTTTTTTGATAAATTCCATATTACTTTGAAACTAGTTCAATCCAAAGTGTAAGGTTATAGTATGTTGTTACACGGGTGATTTTTCCATCTTTTACTTCCAAAAAAGCCCCAGCAGGCAACACATAAGTTTGTCCGTGTGCTTCAGGAAGACCTTCTTCTCCTTTTTTGTAAATACCATTTACCACAAACTCAACTGCTACACGAGTCCCAGTCTCCTCTGCCAAAAAAACCATATCAGTGAGCGTTTCTTCATAGCTTTCGTCCATTTTTTGAAGAAATGCAGTGAATTTTTCTTTTCCCACACGCACATCGCCTTGGTTGCTTTCATGACGAATATTCTCATCAAGCAAGTCTAACATTCCTTGCCAATCTTTTTGATTGAAGCTATTGTAATAGGCCTTTACGATTTCTACACCTTTCATTGCACTAAAATTGTATTAATAAATATTGATTCCAGTTGAAGCACTGGGCATAACTTTTATGCGGTTCAAAATTAAAAAATTCAAGAATCAAATGAGTATTTTATTTGTAGGTACATGCATTTATTACCATTAGTGAAGTGTGCATGCGTGAATTTAGCTTGCTCTTTCATACCTATTTTGGATTTATGACAAACAATTTCGGTTGATAATACCTGACCGCTGTTATAGGGTATGTCCAATGATTTTTTTCTTTCTAAGCAATATCATAAAAAGGAAAGAAAATTTAAGGCTTGATTGTCAATAGATTGAGGCTTTTTTGGGTAAGGCGGGTATCATAGTAATTTAATTAAATGCGGATAATTTTAGCTACATGGGGAAATTCCTAAATATTTGAAGAATCTTTTGTCATGATGGCATATTTTTCTATATTTACATCGAGCATTATTGTTACTTGAAAATATATAAAAATGGCATCTTAGCTACTCTCTCATAATTGTGAATCCTTATGTTGCTTTATTCATTCAAAAATTTTACCGCCACTAAAACAGTACCAGACATACCGAAGTCCATAACTGAGATCTTTCAGCGACTCTGTACTGAATACAAGTATCTTCCTGTCGAAGAAATAGCCCAACCACTCGATTTTCAACCCCGTCCGATTGTCTTTTATTACCTACCAAGTTTTGCATCTCCAGAAATACAGCTTTACAACGACTACCGCCAGCAGTCATCTCCTCTCTACATAGTTTTAATAATTCCTAAAGACAATAAAAACGAATTAAAATCTCAGAATGAGATTAAATATGAAGATTATCTGCTCGATAGCCAACTTTCCGAAGATTGGATAGAGCGTGTGTTGAGTTCTTTTGAAGTAAAGAAAGAGAGTAAACAAAAATTATCTAAATATATCGATTTATATAATAATTTGTTTACCAGTTCAGCCATACCGATGATTGTGACTTGCGCATATACCAATCGAATTGTGATGGTAAACCAAGCCACAAAAGATACCATTTCGGCAAAGGAAGAATGGCTCACCCAGATGAACATCACGGAGTTGTGTCATCCCGACGATATGGAACGTATGGAAAGGAATATGGCCTCTCGAACAGGTGAACGGACTGTTGTAAGGTGGTGTTTGCCCGAAAATAATACCCTGTATATAGAGTTTTCGGCCTATAACATCATTGTAAACGAGTATCCTGCCTCGTTGGTGATTTTTACGGATATTACCCAACTCATCGAGTCTCGAGAACGTGAGCGCTCGTCGCTTTCCCAATTTGAAACCATTTTCGATAAAACTCAAGAGGCAATTTTGGTTTTTGATGACGATGGACAAATCATCGATGCGAATCGTTCAGCGGTTAAACTTTTCCGTGCATACAATAATCAATTGAAAGTCTCAAAAATTCAGCCTTTGATGACGGATGGTCTCAAGAAATCATTTGGTCAAATCTGGCAAACTTTTCTTGAGCATAATCAAGCCAAAGGAATTACCAAAATCAGAGATTTTGAGAATAACCAACTCATAGCAAGCTATCAATTACATAAAAAACTCATTGGAGGGTATCATCTCGCCACGATTTTAGATATTACAGATAACTATCAGAAAAATCAAGAGACACTTTGCTTGAACGAAATTTATAGACTGTTGGGTCAAACACAAACTTTCAATGAGCCTTTTGAAATGGTACTTAAACGCGTCTGCGAACTAGCTGGTTATCAAACTGCCTCCTTGTGGGTTGTGGATGGCGCAGGTAAATATCTCAAAAACGTAAGTTTAGGAACACATAATTTTCCAGAAAGCCTCTCTTTGGCATCACCTATACGGCTAGAGCATTCGGCCGATGACTGGGAAGTACAGGTATTTCGTCATGGACAAGCCATGCGAGGTAAGCAAATGCGAGAAATAAATGGTGGAAAAGCTATTGAGTGTAATTCCTTTATATTACCTCTCAAAAGTAAACACAAAGTAGTCGGAATTTTATCGCTTTGCACGCAGGATGTGACTCTGATCAACAAAAAACATACCTCGTTTTGTAAGAGTGTGGCAGATATATTAGGGTTAAAAATAGTTAAATTAAGTGCGCTGAAAGATTGGGATAATGTCTTTAATCATTCTAATAATTATATCTGTACTATCGGTCTTGATGGTAGTTTTATCAAGGTCAACCCTCGTTTTTGTAAAGAACTTGGTTTCGTAAAAGAGGAATTTTATGGTAAACCATTTTTGCAAGTGGTTCATCCAGAGGATTTAGGAGCAGCGAGATTTGATTTAGATTTGATGTTTTCTAACAATGCTAGCTCAACTTTTACTAACAGATGTGTGGCCAAAGATGGTACAATTCATTGGATAGAGTGGAGCGCGACCTATGAGTCCAATACAGAAATTGCTTATCTTATTGGAAAAGATATTACCCAAGAACAATCGGCGAAACGACAATATCTTTTAGAGGCGGAAAATAGTGGTAGAATCTTGTCAAGTATTACAGATGGGTATTTTATGGTAAACGATCAATGGCGGATTCAGTATGCCAATCAAGCTGCTGAACAGCTTTTTGATTTGGATTCGCAGTCGCACATGGGTATGTATCTCTGGGAAGTTTTTAATATTCATCCTTATCATCCTTTCTTCATGCAACATGTGGTAGCTCAAGATGAAAGTAGAGAACATAGCTTTATCGATTTTGAAGAGCATTCCAAAAAATGGCTTTCGGTTAGCTGTAATCCACTCAATGATGGCATGGCCATTTCGTATCGTGATATTTCTACATTGAAAGAACAGGAGAATAAGATTGAGCAAATGAAGTCTAATTTGGAATTGTTGATTAACAATACCGATAATTATATATGGTCAATTGATAGTGAAAAAAAACTTGTGACATTCAACTCTATTTTTGCACAAAGATTAGCCCAAAAGATAGGAGAGCAGCCTCAGGTTGGGTCAGAGGCTCTCAATGAAAAATGGTCAAAGGAGGAATTAACCTATTGGAATTCTTTGTACGATCGAGCTTTGGCAGGAGAATCTTTCTTTGAAGAGGTTTCTGGTTTCAATCCAGTTAGTGGTGAATATGAGATTTCTGAAATCAATTTATATCCCATTTATCGCGATGATGAAATAATTGGTGTATCATGTTTTTCCAAGGATATCACCGAAAAAGAGAAATATGTTCGCGCCATTGAAGAACAAAACCTCAAGCTTCGTGAGATTACTTGGATTCAATCACATGTTGTTCGTGCGCCACTTTCTCGAATACTCGGGGCCGTAGATTTACTTATGCACGACTCACAAGGAAATTTACCTTCTGCTGAATTGCTTTCGTGTGTAGACGTATCAGCGCGTGAGATGGATGAGATCATTCATGAAATTGTTAGAAAAGCCTCCCCTTATTCACCTGACTCCAAAAGTCCTGCCGATAATTTAATGGTATCATAAATTTATCGTAACGTTAAGCTGCTTCTTTTAAATTTGTTTTGTATTTTGACTCCTGTACCATATTGAAAATGATAACAATATGATACAGGAGTTTGAAATTGTATAGCTAATTTAGCCATTATGACGATGTACTTGTAAATGACAGTTGTTGGCTAAATATACTTACCCAATTGAAACAAAAACTTATGGAATCAAGAAGAGAATTTATCAAAAAAGCCTCCTTTCTAGCTAGCGGCGCTGGATTTTTTGGCGCTCTACCTCAATCTATTCAACGCGCATTGGAAATCAATCCTCCACAAGGTAGTTCATTTTGGGATGCCGAACACGTGGTGATTTTAATGCAAGAAAACCGCTCTTTTGACCACTGTTTTGGAACCCTTCAAGGGGTACGTGGGTTCAACGACCCTCGTGCATTGACAGATGGAAATAAACGTAAAGTTTGGCTACAAACTACTAAAGACGGCAAAACTTACGCACCTTTTCGCCTAAATCTTAAAGATTCCAAAGCTACTTGGATGAGCTCGTTGCCACACTCGTGGGAAAACCAAATAGATGCGCTCAATAATGGAAAAAATAACGGCTGGCTTGGCGCAAAACAATCTGGAAACAAGGATTATAAGGATATGCCCTTGACTTTGGGCTATTACAATCGTGAGGATATTCCGTTTTATTATGCCATGGCAGATGCTTTTACGATTTGTGACCAAAATTTCTGCTCTTCTTTGACAGGTACAACACCCAATCGCTTGTATCTATGGTCGGGTACGATTCGTGAAAATGCTTCTTTCAATACCAAAGCCAATGTCAAAAATGAGGATATTGACTATGAAAAGTGGGCAAAATGGAAAACATTTCCTGAAAGACTTCAGGAAGCAAATGTACCTTGGAAAATATACCAAAATGAAATTAGTTTGCCATCTGGTTTAGAAGGTGAGGAGGATGCTTGGCTTTCTAATTTTACTGATAACCCTATTGAGTGGTTTGAGAATTACAAGGTAAAGTTTGCACCAGAATATTACGAGTTTATCCAGAAATTGGAGAAAGTTTTGCCTGAAGAAATCAGCAATTTAGAGAAGAAACTCCCTACGCTAGATGCTGCAAGCGCTGAATATAAAAAAGCACAAAGACAACTAGAATCGAAAAAAGGCTGGTTGGCACAAATCAAAGTTGACTTAGTAACTTATCATCCTGACAAGTTTAATGAATTGTCGGATACCCAAAAGGCAATTCACCAACGTGCCTTTACCAATAACAGAAAAGATCCCAATTACAGAAAGCTAAGTCACATCAAATACGATTTTGATGGAAAAGAGCGTGAAATGGCAGTGCCACAAAGCGATGTCTTGTATCAGTTTAGGGAAGATGTAAACAACAATAATTTACCAACCGTTTCATGGTTGGTAGCGCCTGAGAACTTTTCTGACCATCCAGGTGCGCCTTGGTATGGGGCTTGGTATTTGTCAGAGGCGATGGATATTTTGACCAAAAATCTTGAGGTTTGGAAGAAGACTATCTTCATTTTGGCTTATGACGAAAACGACGGTTATTTTGACCATATTCCTCCTTACGTAGCACCCGACCATCAGGCGCAAGATTCTGGAAAGGTTTCGCAAGGTATAGATGCCTCGGTCGAGCGCGTAAATATTACTCATGAGCAACAGCGCCCTTACAAGGATATTCGTAAAGGACCTATTGGTTTGGGATTTAGAGTACCACTTTTGATTGCTTCTCCTTGGACTCGTGGCGGACGTGTATGTTCGGAGGTTTTTGATCACACTTCTGTAATTCAATTTTTGGAAAAATTTGTTTCGAAAAAAACAAAAAAGAATATTCAAGAAAGCAATATCACCGAATGGAGAAGAACAGTCTGTGGGGATTTGACCTCTGTTTTTCAACCTTATAATGGTGAGAATATTCCGCTACCTAATTTTGTCGAGAAAGAACCCTTTATTCAGGCTGTTCACCAAGCGCAGTTTAAAGAATTACCATCGGGCTATAAAGTTTTGACTGAAGCTGAACAAGAGGCCATCAATCAAAATCCTCAAGTAGCAAAATGGATGCCTCAGCAAGAAAAGGGTATCCGACCTGCTTGTGCAATTCCTTACGAGTTGTACGTAGATGGTCAGGTAAAAGGTGATGTTTTTGAATTGAAAATGAAGGCAGGCACGACCGTTTTTGGCAAAAAGACCAAAGGTTCACCTTTCAAAGCCTATTCGACGATTCCTTATCTAAAGAAAGATGCCGAAGGAAAATCTTTGGGTTATGAGTCTATGTTGGCAAGAGACTATGCCATAAAAGCAGGTGATCAACTCAATGATACATGGAAATTATCTGAATCGGAGTCGGGACAATATGCAGTAGACGTTTATGCCCCAAATGGTTTTTTTAGAACTTTCAATGGAAATGCTACAGATTCTCTAAAAACTAGTTTAACCTACGAGTCAGCCTCAAAGAGTCATGCTTTTACTGGTAATGTTGTGTTAAATTTAGAGAATATTTCAAAGACTGCGATTGTTGTCGAAGTTATTGACGAGTCGTATGAAACAGGTTTGAAAACCATAAATCTTACCGCTGGTCAATCTCAAAAATTAGTGCTGAATCTTGCTAAAAGTCACAATTGGTATGATTTCTCTGTAAAAGTGAAAGACAATTCTATCTTTTTAAGAAGATATGCTGGTCATGTCGAAACAGGGCAATCAAGTTTCACCGATCCAGCGATGGGACTCGTCAAAACGGTGTAGATATTTTTTCGAATAGCGGGCGACTTAAGTCGACCGCTATTTGGAAAAAGTACTGCAACAGATAAAATTCTTCGCGCCTATCTACTTCTAATGATGAAGGATAACAGATAATCATTCTCATTTTCAACATGATAATCGTAAGGGTTGTCGCTACAACAATTTTATTTTACGGAATAGCCAAACTTTCGTACATCACAAATTCAACATTCCCAAGCCTGGCATCATACTATTCAAGGGCTTCACCATTTTACAAGCTGTACTTTCCAGTAAAAAAATACTTACAGGTTCTTTTAAAAGAAATTCATGTAAAAACCTGTAATCTAATTAATGTATGTTCCCAAGAATTTTCACTTCTATTGCTTTCATTCTTTCTCTGAGTATTAGTAGCGTAAATGCTCAAGCCCTAAAAGTTCAGCATGATTTGGTGGTAGCAAAAGATGGCTCTGGCGATTTTAAATATATTCAAGATGCCATAAATGCTGTCAGGGTATATCTTCCTAAAGGCATCACCATAAAAATCAAAAAAGGTAAATATGTTGAGAAATTGGATATCCCTAGCACCTTAACCAATATCAAATTTGTTGGCGAAGATAAGGATAGCACCATTATCAGCTACAATGATTATTCTGGAAAAGGTAAAATGGAAACCTTTGATTCTTATACCTTGAGAGTCATGGGCAATAACCTTTCTTTTGAGAACTTAACCATTGAAAACACTGCAGGAAGGGTAGGGCAAGCCGTGGCATTGCATGTCGAAGGAGATAGATGCGTTTTTAAGAATTGTCGCTTTTTAGGAAATCAAGATACCATTTTTGCTTCTGGTGAAAACTCTCGACAACTCTTTGAAGATTGTTTTATCGAAGGGACAGTCGATTTTATTTTTGGTTCTTCTACAGCACTTTTTGAACGTTGCCATATTCACTCAAAAGCAGATGGATACGTTTCGGCAGCATCGACACCTGATTGGGTGGTGTATGGATATGTTTTCAAAAATTGTAAACTCACTGCTGATGCCAACGTGACCAAAGTGTATCTGGGTAGACCTTGGAGAGATTTTGCCAAAACTGTTTTTATCGATTGCGAAGTAGGCAGTCATATAGTACCTGAAGGGTGGAATAACTGGGGCAGACCCTCAACTGAAAATACTGTATTTTATGCTGAATACAATACAACTGGAAAAGGTGCAAACCAAACAAAACGTGTAAAATGGTCGAAGAGTTTGACCAAGGCAGAAGCCTTAACCTACAGTAAATCAGAGATTTTTGCAGGAAAAATAATACAAGAATTATCAAAGTTCTGGTTGGATAAATAAAAGATTTTCTATCTTTGTTGAAATAAGAGTAAAAAATCTTTAAATATTTATAAATATTGTGAAAACTCTACTGACCATTTCTCTTTCCGTTTCATTATCTATTTCCTCATGGGCTCAATCGACCATCGGAGTCACGGGCGTGAGGGACAATTCCTATAATAGCTATTCGGCCTTAAAGACAACGCTAAAAACGCATCCCAATGCGCTTTTAGTTATTGAAAATCAGTATACTAATGTTACAGAAAAACGTGATGTGGTGTATGCCAAAATTGGTGATAGGGAATTAAAATTGGACGCTTTTTACCCAAAAGAAAAAACTCATCAACCACATCCCGCTATTTTGATTATTCATGGCGGAGGTTGGCGTTCTGGCAATAGGGCACAACATATTCCTTTGGCTCAAAAGCTGGCATCTTTGGGTTATGCTACTTTTACAGCTGAGTACCGACTTTCTACAGAGGCATTATATCCTGCTGCAGTACAAGATTTGAAAGCTGCGGTAAGATGGATTCGTGCCAATGCTTCACAATATCATGTAGATGCAAATAAGATAGCAAGTTTGGGTTTTTCGGCTGGCGGACAACTGGCATCTTTGGTGGGTAATACCAATGGGGTTCAGACTTTTGAGGCAAACGAAGGTATTACAGGAGTTTCGAGTGATGTTCAGGCGATTGTCGACATAGATGGCATTGTGGCTTTTATTCATCCAGAATCTGCTGAGGGAGACGATTCCAAAAGAACCTCGGCTGCAACTTATTGGTTTGGGTATGGTAAAGACCAAAATCCAGCGCTATGGAAAGAAGGTTCTGCTTTGACTTATACAGGAAAAAATACGCCACCCACTTTGTTTATTAATAGTAGTGTAGAACGAATGCACGCAGGAAGAGATGATTATCGTAAAATTTTGGAGGCTAATCATATTTATTCAGAAGTACATACTTTTAAAGATTCTCCACATTCTTTTTGTTTGTTTACACCGTGGTTTGACCCAACGGTTGAGTATGTCGACCACTTTTTGAAAAAGGTCTTCAAAAAACATAAAGATGTATTGGCATTCAGATAAAAATATAAAGGCTTAATCGTGAGATTAAGCCTTTTCGTTTATTAGGGGGGATAGATAGTGATAGCTAAATTCGAAATGGGTTTGGTTATGTAAGCTAAACTTTCAAAAATTGTGTATAAACATTTTTGAATCGCTCAAACCCTTGTTGATAAACACGACTATTTCCTTTGTTGGGATAAAAAACTATTTCGTTTTTTATTTCGTTTTTGTACTCTATTCCAAATGATTGGAAACCTAGTAACACAGCGCCCCAAGCTGAACTTTCAATCGTATTACTAACTTCTACTTTCATTTGAAAAATGTCGGCGGTCATTTGTAACCAAAAATTACTCTTGGCAAAGCCTCCGCTGACCATCAAAGTCATATTGGATAAGGTCTCTTTTTGAGGGACTAATACCTCTGCAATTTGTTTTAACCCAAATAGAATACCTTCCATACTGGCTCGAATGATATGCCCTTGGGTATGTTGCATGTCTAAGCCAATCATGATGCCTTTGGCTTTGGCATCCCAAATGGGTGCTCTTTCACCCAAGATATAAGGCACAAATAACAATCCTTCGGAACCTACAGGTACTTGCTCTGCTTTTTCAAATAATTCTTGGTATGTCTCAACAGTTTCAAGAATGTTATTTTTAAGCCATTGTAAAACTACTGCGCCGTTGTTTACTGCTCCTAATTTGAGGTATTCTGTATCAAACAAATGATAACATTGTGTCCTCATTTGAGGGTCGATAAATGGTTGACTCGAAACCACTCGAACTGCTCCACTTGTGCCTATTGTAAGCGCCATTTTGTCGGGAGTAATAGCTCCAGAGCCTAAATTAGCCAGAATTCCATCGCCACCACCACTTACTAATTCAAGACCATATTGCTTACAATAAGCTCGATGGGTTGATTTTACTATTATAGACAATTGTGTTTTTTGGATACTAAGATAGTTCAAAATTTCCTCCGACCATTGCAGCGAATGTATGTCCATCAGCCCAGTTCCTGAGGCAAGGGTCGTATCAATTGTGTATTCATGGGTTAAGTGATACCAGATATATTCTTTGGCACTGATTAACTTGTGAGCCGAAGCTAACAAGGATGGTTCATGTTCCTTGAGCCATGCAATCTTGGTCATAGGCGAAAAACTATGTATCGGAATGCCCGAAATATCATAAAACCGCTGACCTGTTATGCTTTGTTTTAAGGTATCTGCTATATCTGCTGCCCGATTATCTGCCCAAATCATGCAATCTGTCATCGCTTGATGGTGTTCATCTACCAAAATCAAGCTTTGCATTGCTGCACTAAAACTGATAAATCGAACTTCAAATCTGGCAAGAATATCTTCAATACATTCTTTGGTTGCTGTAAGTAAATCTTGTGGGTGTTGGGTACTACATTCTGGTTGGGGGTGATACATCGGGTATTCCCGACTCACCTGATACAAAACGTCTCCTTTTTGATTGAAAACTACAGCTTTTGTGGCAGTCGTGCCCAAATCAATACCCGCATAATAATGCGCCATAAGCATTCAGTTTTAAATTCTACAGATGCTTATCACGCCTATTTTTTCTCTACGGCATGACCTCCAAATTCATTACGAAGAGCCGCGACAACCTTCCCAGAGAATGTGTCTTCCATCTGTGAGCGATAGCGCATCATCACTGAAAGGGCAATAACAGGCGTAGGAACACCCATATCCAAAGCCGTTTCTAGAGTCCATTTGCCTTCGCCTGAAGAGTGCATTACTCCTTTAATTGCGTCCAATTGTGGATCTTTTGCAAAAGCATTTGCCGTCAATTCCATCAACCAACCCCTCACTACCGAGCCATGGTTGAATAATTCGGCTGTTTTCTGGAAATCAATATCAAATTGCGAGCGCTCAAAAACCTCAAAGCCTTCTGCAATCGCCTGCATCATACCATATTCGATACCATTGTGAACCATTTTGGTAAAGTGTCCACTTCCTGCACGACCAGTATGTAAATAACCGTTTTGGATAGATATTTTTTGAAAAACTTCCTCTACATATTTGAAGACATCGGTATCTCCTCCAATCATGGTACAAGCGCCTTGCAAAGCACCGCTGGTGCCGCCCGAAGTACCACAGTCAAGGAAGTCGATACCCTTGTCTTTCAAATGTGCGTAACGACGTAAAGAATCTTTGTAAAAAGAGTTTCCGCCATCTATTATTATGTCTGAAGGGTTCAATAAAGGAATTAATTGCTCAATCACAGCGTCTACAATTTCACCAGCAGGCACCATCAACCAAATGACTCTTCTGCCTGTAAGTTGGGTCGTCAAATCTTCTAAGCTAGAAGCTGTAGAGATACCTTGTTGCGCAATTTGAGTTACAAAATCGGGGTTTACGTCATTGGCTATTACCTCAAATCCATTTCTGTGTAAATTTAACGCAAGGTTAAAACCCATTTTGCCTAAGCCTACCAATCCAATTTGCATAAGTTTATTTGTTAAAAGTTTCGGGATATTTTGTTTATAAATGATAAGGTGTACTGTACTCAGTAATTTGTAAAAACGTTATTCGTGATTTGTATATCCGTTATAAGTTAGTGGGCAAAATAAAATTTAAGATTGTGCTTTCGGCTTTCAGGTATCGGCTTTCGGTAGTGGGCTTTGTAAAAAAGTATTTTAACACTCTGTGCCTTGTGCCTGTTGCCTTGTCCCTAAACACATAACCTGAATCTCATTCTGCATGAATACTTAAATCTATGGCTCAAATTTCTTGTATTATTTTGTTTAAAACTTTCATTTTTTTTCGGTGTGAAATATTTGAAATATTTATTTGGTCACAATTCTTTAATTGAAACTCGAACTCTTTAGAAATGAGGGTTTTAGAAAACGAAAACTAAAATCCTCTGCTTTAAGAATACAGTTTTCTTTCATTTTTAGTAGAAAAGTAAAAAATTGTGCCTCGTTGCTATGTCCAATACCAATGAACCTGCCTAAATTACATGACGGTTTTTTCAGCCATATCTTGTGATTATCTCATGAATTCCAACTTTTACTATATACAAAACGAATCGCCCGAATTAAAGGAATTTCCCTTTGTGTCTTGCTTGCTTTCACAGAAAGTACAGCAAATCATTCTTGATTCTTGGGAGGTTGGTCAGCGAGCTGGAATTGGTATTTTTAGCTTTACAGAAGGAAAATACGAATGGAGTTTGGAGCATAAAACCTATCCATTATATCCCAACGATTCCTTGATTGTTCAACCTTGGCAGGCGCTTGGCAATCCGAGGGGATATTTGGAGATTGGTGCTTTTATGCAATTGAGTATTTTGCCGAGTCATTGGACAAATGAGGGACATTTGATTTTGGGTGATTGGAGCAAAATCTCATACAGCGAACAAGTGGTTATTTCAAAACTGTTTTTGTCGAATGCCAAGCCAATCATTCCTCGTAATCCTGCAATTGGACAATTAATCATGGAATTGGGGCAGGAGGTACAAGAGCAAGCTTTTGGTTATCGTACCAGAGTGCCTCAAATTGTGGATGAAATTCTGATTACTTGGGCAAGAACCTTGGGTAAAACCGAACGAAATAACCAAGATTTTTCACAGACTTTTTTACAGCTGGAACAAACCCTAAGAGCTAATTTGGAACACCCATGGACCTTGGAGGAAATGGCTGGTTTGGCAGGATTAGGAAATACAGCTTTCTCGGAAAAAGTAAAACGCTTTTCAGGTTTTTCTCCTCTCAACTACCTTATTAATATCCGTATTGCAGAGGCAAGTAGATTGCTCAAAAGTAGTGATAAGTCATTGACAGATATTGCCTTAGAAACGGGATTTTACTCATCACAACATTTTTCAACTACCTTCAAAAAGCTCACAGGATACACGCCGAGAGATTATCGTAAAATCCATATATAAACCACACATACTTTCTCAACAATCGATACGAAAAAATTATGGAAGCCATTCTGACAATTGATATTAATACAACCTCTGTAAAAGTGCAGGTGTATCACCTGAGTGGGAAAGCTTTGTATCAAAAACAAGGTTCGTATCCTACTTTTCACCCCTTTGCAGAATGGAGCGAACAAGACCCTGAACAGGTGTATATTACGACTTTATTTGTTGTCAAAACCTTAATGAATGAATTTGTGCTTCCCAATAAAATCAAGATAGTTTCGATTGGTTTCAGTGGTTCGATGCACAGTGTTTTGCCTGTCAATGCCAAAGGAATTCCTTTGGGGCAAGCTATTATTTGGGCAGATAATCGTGGACAAAATCAAGTTAAAAAACTTCAAGATAGTAGACTTGATACTAGTCTGTATGCACAAACAGGCACGCCCATCCACCCGATGTCGCCTTTGATGAAAATAGCTTGGTTGGAGTCCAATAAGGGTATTTTTTCTGAAAAAGTGGCTACATATATTTCGCTAAAAGAGTATGTTCTTTTTCAGTTGACTGGACAATATCGTGTGGATGAAAGTATGGCTTCATCGACAGGATTATTTGATATTACTGCCAAAAAATGGTCGACAGAAGCCTTGAATTTTGCCCATATTTCATCGAGCCAACTCTCCGAAGTTAGTTCGGTGATGGACAGTACTTTGATGCTTAAACCCGAAATTTCAAAGTCTTGGGGTATTCCTATAGATACTCAAATTATCCTTGGAGCAACTGATGGCTGCTTGGCAACGCTTGGTGCAGGGATTATTTCGGAAGGAAAAGCCGTAATTTCTATTGGTGCCAGTTCGGCGGTCAGGATTGCAGGAAAGGAGCTATTAAAAGACCAAAAACAAAGAGTTTTTAATTATCTGTTGACCGACAATTGTTATATCAGCGGAGGTCCAGGCAACAACGCAGGGGTGGTGTTTGAATGGTTCGCAAAGGAATTCGGTGATTTTTCAGAACACGCTTACATCGAAGAAGTGTTAGATGAAATATTTCAACGCATAGAATCTATTCCTTTAGGTGCTGATGGATTGGTATTCTTGCCCTATTTGCTAGGCGAGCGAGCACCTATCTGGAATGCCAATGCAAGAGGCTCGTATTTTGGTTTACACATCAACCATACTAAATCACATCTGGCACGTGCGACTTTGGAGGGTATCTTGTTTGGAGTGTACAGTATTGGAAAAATGCTGGCAGAATTTAGAGATATAGACGAAATTCGAATAAATGGGAGTTTTGCTTCGCACCCTTTATGTGTGCAAATGCTCTCTGATATTTTTGGAAAAAGAATCACTGCAAATCTTTCCTACGATGGAGTTGGGCAAGGAATTGCTTTGTTAACACTGACACAAATGGGAATTTTTAGCGATTTGCAAACGGCGACAGCATCATTGAATTTTGACCAAGAGTGGTTACCTAATTCAGACAATCATGCAAAGTATCAGGCGTATTATGGTTTGTTTGAAAGATTGACAGAAAAACTTGAAGAGGAATTTGAATATTTAGCAAAACTGCGTGATTTTTAGGGAAATGGAACCCTCTAAAAACAAAAAATCCCAATCATAAGATCGGGTTGCAACTCATTTTTCATCTTAAATCCAGTCATACAACACTTTGTCATTTTCTGGATTTTGATTCTCGCCTTTCTGAAACGTGTGCATGTAGCGAGGGTTGTCTTGTTTTTTTGCTTTGTGTGCTCGCCAATTTGTGTGGCGGTTTAATGCACTCCAACTTTGTTTTGCCATATTTTTATTTGTTTTAGTAAATAATATATGCAAAAGTTGTTTCTGTAATTGCTTGACTAATAATTAATTGTTTTAACAAATCACAAAACGCTTTTGCTTTGTATTTGAATATAAAACTACTGGTTTCTTGAAAAAGTTCAAATTTTAGGAGATTATTAAATTGTTAAGGTAGGTTGGGAGTTATCGGTTAGAAGTGTATCGGTTATCAGAATTGACACGAAATCAGAAAAAAACAATCTACAGATTGAAACTGTCTAAAAACCTGCAGAATCTCGTATTTGAACCAGTTTTCACCTAAAGCACACAGCCGACTGCCGAAAACCCAACAATTTGGTACCTTTGCTTTTATTCACTTCAAAAATCAACAACATGAATGCTGTAAAAATAACTGCGTTTGGTGCACCCGAAAATATGATTTGGTCCGAATACCCCGATCCTGTTTGTGGTGCTGAAGAGGTAATTATCGAAATATATGCTGCGGGTGTCAATCGTCCAGATGTATTGCAGCGAAAGGGACATTATCCCGCACCCGAAGGAGCGCCTGCCGATATCGCTGGTTTGGAGGTTGCAGGACAAATTATTGAGATAGGAGAAAAGGTAACTCGCTGGAAGCTAGGCGATGAGGTCTGTGCTTTGGTTGCTGGTGGAGGATATGCCGAAAAGGTGAATGTTCATGAGTCGGTTTGTTTGCCCATTCCTACTGGTTTTTCCTTGGAAGAAGCAGCCTGTTTACCAGAAACGATCTACACGGTATGGCATAATGTTTTTCAGAGAGGAAACTTGCAAGCTGGTGAAGGTATTTTGATTCATGGAGGAAGTAGTGGAATCGGTACAACTGCGATTCAGTTGGCGAAGGCTTTTGGTGCAAAGGTTTTCGTAACTGTTGGCAATGAGGAAAAGGGAAAAGCGTGTTTAGAACTTGGCGCAGATGGTTTTGTGAATTACAAAACGCAGGACTTTTTAGAAGTGTTAAAAGAGGAGTCAATCCATGTCATTTTGGATATGATTGGTGGTGATTATTTTTCAAAAAATATAGATTTATTACAAGCTGACGGGCGATTGGTGTATATCAATGCTATGGGGGGAAGAATGTCCAGATTGATATTCTGAAAATGATGCAAAAGCGATTGACAATTACAGGCAGTACTTTGCGTGCAAGAGAAGTCAGTTTCAAGGCAAGTTTAACTACTGAAATTTATGAAAAAGTGTGGCCGATTTTAGAGCAAGGATTATTCAAAGTGCCCATTTTTGCGAGCTTCCCAATGCCCCAAGCATCAGAAGCACATCGATTAATGGAATCCTCGGCACATATTGGAAAGATTGTATTGGTCAAGTAGGCTTACCAAAAAAGGCTGTGATTATCAATCACAGCCTTTTAAACTAAATTCCATTTAACTATGTAATTAAAATGGACTCATATTGGTGATATTTTCTAAATAGCTTTTTCTGTTGGCTGTCTGCCATCAGCAAAAACTACCCTGAAAAGTCTAATTGTTGTTAAATAATGAGGGATATTCTGTACAAAGTTATAATTCTGTCGGTAGGTTCAATATTAAATTTATTGAAGGGTCACAAAAAAGCCAACCTCAAAGAAGTTGGCTTTTGATGATAACTATTCTAAATGCTAAAGATATTGTAACGAATGGTATCTCGTTACGGGATTTTGAGAGAGTGCTAATTAAGGTTACTATCTAAAAGCCAACTGTCTCCACCAAGAGCCAAGTCTTGAACCTGACGGTTTGAAAGTGAAAATTTGAGTTGGTTTTTGTGTCAAGGTTTCGAGATAATGCAGGAAAAGGCGATTGGCTTCATGTTGCCAGTCGATAAATTCGGTTTGAATACTTTGGTGTTGGGGTAGATATGCCAAAAATTTAGAAAAATCAAATTCTGTTGAGGCTATTCCAGCGCCGGCACGTTGCCCGTCGTGCGCATTGATCATTTGCTCGATATGATTTGGAACAGGAACCATCATGATTGGCTTGCCCAAATACATGGCTTCACACACTGATTCAAAACCAGCGGTACACACCAATCCCGAACAATTTTCCATCATGGTTAAAAATTTCTCAGCGTTTACTTGATGAAATGTAAGGTTTTCTCTTACTGCCCATTCGTCTGAAAAATCTGGATTATTCCAAAAACAATGGATTTGCACATCACGGTGATTTTCGTGCCAATTGGCAATGTCCTCCGCCAATTTGTGATGTGTAATGTATGCCAAAACAAATGGTTTACTTGTTGGATTAAGTTTTTTCACTTCTGTACGCAACAAAGGTGGCACTACAGCAATATTACGATTTAAGTCATTCTCCATTTTGTCGAATGACAATGCTAATTTTTGCGTACTACCCAATGCTGTTACTTTGGTATTGAAGTTGAGTAAAAAACGGTCAAACCAATGTTTAGAAATATTGTCAAATTGCTCATGCAATAGCAAATACTGATGCGCAATGCAAATACAAGGAATATTGGGGCGATACGTGCTGAAATACAAACCACAAATCATCTCGTAGAAATTGATTACAGCGTCTGGCTGGTAGTAATCAATTTGCTCTTTCAGGTACTTCACACTTTTGCAATACAAAGGAAATTTAAGTAAATGAGTGCTAATGGTATCCCAAACTCTCAAGGCCTTTCCTTGTCCATAAACGAGCGATGGGCTTGGAAAAGTCTCAATAGGTGCTTGAATAGCTTCTTGGAAAAAGGAAGGTAATTTTTGATTATTCCCTTTGCCCACCAATACTGCTACCACTTCGTGACCAGCCGAAGTTAATATTTCAGAAAGTGAGATCGCCTGAGTCAAGTGACCTCTACCTTCGCCTTGTACAACAAACAAAAATTTACTCATTTCGTGGCTTTTGGTATCATGCTTATTGAGATAAGCATTAGTTTTTGTTCTCGTTTAAAATCAATTCGTTGGTATCTTCTTCGCTCAAAAGCAGAGCTTCATTGGCGTAATACATCAGTTCCCATGCACCTTCGTGTGTTTCGATGAGTGCACTTAATGACTCAACCCAGTCGCCTGAGTTCATATAGGTGACTTCGCCAATGGCTTTAATTTCTGGTTTGTGGATATGCCCACATATAATGCCTTCGCAGTCGTTTGCTAGGGCTAACTCAGCTAGTTTTTCCTCAAAATCCGACACGTGATTGACGGCCTTTTTTACTTGCTGTTTGATTTTTTGTGAAAAGGAGTAGTATGGCATACCTCTCCATGCGCGATAACGGTTATAGAGCTTATTAAGGCTCAGAAGGAAGGTATAACCTATATCGCCTAGGTGTGCCAACCACTTCATATTGGATGTCACGGAGTCGAAAATGTCGCCGTGCGTGATAAAAAACTGCTTTTTCCCAGATTTAAGAATATAGTCTTTTCTAATACTAAATTGCTTTCCTAATTGAAAAGGAATAATCTGGTCAAGAAAATCGTCATGGTTGCCTCTTAGATAAATTACTTTGGTACCATGTTCTTCAATCATTTTGAGCACTACCCTAAAAAATGCGGTATGTTTCTTTTTCCAAGAACCTCCTTTTTTGAGTTGCCAGCCGTCGATAATGTCGCCATTCATGATAAGCGTTTCGCAAGAAGTTGATTTCAAAAATGCCACAACCTCCTTGGCTTTTGCGCCTTCAGATCCTAAGTGTAAATCTGAAATGATAATGGTTTTATATTGAGCTGGTGTTTTCATATACGTATCTAATCCAATTCAAGAAGACAGAAACGATATTTAGGGATAGTCGTTTAGTGCATTTTCTGCCTTGTTTTAACTATGACCAAAATTGAGGAATTACTTTAACCTTATGGTTGTGTGTATGTTATGCTTTTGTTAATTGTTGCAGAGGAGGCGATAATGAAAGGAAACCAACAAACTAGCCAGTAAAAATTGGCAGGTTAGATAGAGGAAGACCAGAAAGGTTTTGAAAAACGACTGGCTAATCTGTTGGTATAGTAAAGTTTTGTAGGAATGGATACTCGGTTTTGTTTCTTTTTAGGCGTTGGCAAAAAGATACCCTACACCTTTGATAGTTCTGATGTAATCATCACCAATTTTTTCACGGATTTTACGAATATGCACATCAACGGTTCTTTCAGTTACGTGAATACCTCTACCCCAAACATTAGAAAGGATTTCGTCGCGAGAATACACTTTGTTGGGATTGGTTACGAAGAACATCAATAAATCAAATTCTTTTTTCGGTAATACCCAAGAGTTGTTATTTACCGCAATAGAATAGTTTTGTTTGTTGATAGTTAAATCTTCAATAACAATTTTTTCTGTACCTGTACCTTCTGCTAGTTCACGTTTCAACATGGCTTTGATACGGCTCAATAAAGCTCTTGGCTTTACAGGCTTGATAATGTAGTCGTCGGCACCAATGTCAAAAGCAGCGATTTCAGAATACTCCTCAGCACGAGCGGTCAAGAACAAAAGATATGTTTTGTTTAACTCTGGCATTTGCTTGATGATACGTCCCGCCTCGATTCCGTCCATAATCGGCATCATAATGTCCATCACAATCAAATCAGGGATATGTTGCTTGGCTTTTTCTACTGCAATTTTTCCGTTTTCAGCCGTGAACACCTGATAACCCTCGCCTTCAAGGTTGTATTGGAGTAATTCTAAGATATCTGGGTCGTCATCTACTACCAGTACTTTAAGAGAAATGTCGATCATAAGTAATTAATCTAGGACTAATAATGTTGTCGTTTGAGATGATAAGAAATTGGGTTTCTCAAATTTTGACACAAACTTATCAACCAGAAATTACCTCATCGTTACTCTTATATTAAGTGTAGATTAACATTTTTGAGCGGTAAAATATTGGTAAAGAATTTATAAAATCGAGCGGAAGTAAAGGTTCGTGTGTTGGATGATTGTAGTTTGAAAACTATTACAAAAAAAGGTCCAAGTCTAAGACTTGAACCAGTGCGAGGGTTTTATTTTTACTTATTCATTACTTCTTCGATGGGTTTGCCAACCTTATCATTAGGAGCATAGTTTTCTCCTAAAAACTTGGCGAGTGTGCTGGCAAACTGTGTTTGGTAAAATTGCCCAGCTGTTTTTATTTCGCCTTTTGCAGGAGTATCAGGTCCTATAACCGCAAACCAAATTTGGTCTGAATAGGCTGTTCTGAAGCTATGGTCTGTCCAGCCTGATTTAGGATATTGACCTCGTCCATGGTCGGAGGTAATGATTAGCGTCGTTTTGTCTTTATAATCGGGCATTGATTGAACTGTCTTCCAAAGATCAGCTAAATATCGGTCAAAATTATTTGCAGCTTTGATATAAGCGTCATAATTTCCTGCATGTGCATAATCGTCGGTTTCATCAAAAGCTATAAATAAAACCTTTGGCTTTTTGTTTACAAGGTATTCTTTAGCAAGAAAATAAGTAATGAAATCATGACGGTCAGCAATAGCGCTTGGAGTAGTCTGCTGAATTTCGTTGAGTAGTTTTTCTTTCGGATTAGGATTTTTTACTAACTCTTTTCCTGAGTTTACAGGAATTTTACTTCTTTTTTCATTAATGATAAAAGGAAAACAATCCCATGTCGAAAAAGCAGCGATTTTACCCTTATAGGCAGGTTTTTTATGCAAATACTCCAATACAGTTTCATTAGGGTTTTCTATTTGGTCGTTGCTGGTAATTCGTTCATCATCAGGAGCCCCAGTCAAGAGTTCATTATAGCCAGGATATGAAAACCATTGTTGATTGGTGACATTGACAAAGTTTTTGTACTGACGATTCCCGTAGATTTGCCCTTTTGTCGCAATCGTATTCCACAAAAATGTCAACATTTTGGCTCGGCTAGCTTGCGGAGGACCTCCAAAGCGGTCAACTAGATCGCGTTTGCTTTTGGTATATTTTTCTTGATTGAGCAATGCGGTATCTAAGCCATTAAATACCTCTAGCCAACGAAATCCATCGGTGGTAATCAAGATAACCTTTTCGGTTTTATGTTGGGCTTGTGAGAAATAAGTACCCAATAATAGGAGGAGGATTACGTTTATTTTTTTCATTTATATAAAGGTTTTTGTTTTGTGAACCTAAAGCATTCTATTACTAACTTAAGTGTATTTCTCATGTTAAGGTTCTGACAACTGATATACAATTAACCAATAACATCTTAACTATACTTGGGTAACGAGAAATTCTAATAAAAGTTTTCGGTAAAAATCTAATGGTTGTACCTCACAGTCGGTAAGTTTGGCTTGTTCGTCCCAAGCTCTCAATTGCAGGCTTTTTTTGAAAAGAGGGTGTTTTTCAAAAGCCTCTGCTTCGTCTGGAGTCATGACACCACCTTGGTATTTGAGGGTTGTTTTACTTGCTTCCGAAAGTTGCTCGTAATACTTGGGATGTTTGTAGGTTAAATAACGTTTGGCTTGCACATGGTTTTTTACCAAAATAGCCATGTTTTCAGGTAAGCCTTTTGATACCAAAAAGTCAGCGCCTATTACCTCATGTCTCAAATGACCCATTCCTTCCATATCCTCCGATGCTTGCATTGGAAGAAGGTGTCCGATGTCATGGAAAAAAGAGGCTAATACCACCAAGGGTTCTTCGTTGGCATCGAGTGCCAGTTGACCAGCCTGTAAGCTATGCTCAAGAATAGTGACAGGTTCACCAATATATTCGTTGCCACCTTGTTGGTCAAATAAGGCGAAAATTTCCTCTACGATTTGTTCTGGGTTGTTTTTCATTTTAGTAATGAGTTATCATTTAGTGAATTATTGAGTAATTTTTATTTCCGAAATCCAACATCCAATATCTGCAATCAGAAACTTCAAATACCCTTAAAAAGAAAATAGTGAAGCAGGGCTTCACTATTTCTACGCATCATTAACCACTCAGTTGGAGGTTATTACTCGATAACGACTGTTATGCGATATTTTATGAACTCCCAATTTTCCTCCGACTATAATCTTCAGGTTAATGAATTCACCATATAAGAATTTAATACTATTTCAAAATCCAGAAATCGTAATTGATGTCATCTTTACCATCTGTGAATTGACGTTTTAAAGCCGCTTCAACGTTAGTTTTGTTAGTGGTAAATTCTGACTGAGGATATTGAAAACGTTTTGGGATTTTTGTGCCATTACCTGTTCCTGGTCCAATCAAAAAGCTTGGAATACCAGTACGACGTTGGTTATAAAACGCCTCATATCCTGAGTTTTGGAAAAATGCTACATATTTTTGTTTCAAAATCTGAGTCAAACCGTCAGTATTGTTTCCTTTATATTGTACTGAAGATTGAGTCAAATAATTAGCTGGTAAAGCAGCACCATAAAACGACATTGAAGACTTAATACCTTGCTCGTACCAGTTCTGCGCGTTTCCAGTTGCCCAACCGCGGTTGATACCTTCTGCAATGTTAAAACACATTTCAGAATAACTCAAAATGAAAGTGTTTTCACCTACATAGTTGCTGTAATAGCGCTTACGGCTTTGGAAAGAGTATTCTCCTTTCAATACTTTTGTTGACATATCTGCCAAATCTTCGCCTGAACTTGCACCTTCGTATGCAGCGACACTTGTAGCAGGAATACCAGCCTTAATTTTTGCTTCAGCAGGTTCTGCCACGATAAACAAACGAGGGTCGTTGTTTTCTTTCAAAATGTCGATATAAGTTTTCGACATATTTTCGCGCGTTGCGTTGTTACCGAAGTTATCAGGGTTACGAGGGTATTTATTGTTGCTACTCCAAACGTACTGTAATGCTTCATCATTTGAAGTCATCAAAGGATACTTAGTCGGGTTACTGATGGTGTTCACAAACTGTTGTTTAACCTGCAAATCAGTATCATCCGCTTTTTTACTTAAATGAACCAAAACACGCAATTTCAAAGTGTTAACGGCTTTTTGCCATTTGCTCAAATCACCATTGTAATAAATATCTCCTGTCAATGACTTATCGCTTGCAGCAATCAAGGTTGTAAGGTCAGTGTTTGCATCTTCCAACCACTTTAATACTTGTACAAAAACATCCTTTTGGGTGTCGTAAGTAGGTTGGTCAACTGTTAGTCCTTTTAAGGCATCTTTTACTGGTAAATCACCAACGGCCAAAGTCATTTTTGTGTAGTAATATGCACGCAAAAATTTACCAACTGCTGCGTATGGATTCACCGCTTTTGCTCCACTACGGATAGCCTCTTCTTCCATTTTAATTACGTTTTTCAACGTTGTAAATTGCAAAGAAGCTGCTGACCAGTTGTATTCGTTACTGCTGTAATAGTTATAGTTAGAACAGTAAAATTGATTGCTACGCATGGCGTCGTTCCAAGCGCCTTCGTTCATATTGCTAAGAACTGTTCTTAAGGTAAGTTCAGCTGGAACTGAGGTTGGTAAGTTGGGGTTTTTCTCCAAAACTGCATAATCATTACAGCTCGAAAGTAAACCAACCACGCAAAGTGCTGCTATATATTTTTTCATTGTTGTAAATGCTAAAGAATTTAAAACTGCTAAAAGTTAGATATTAGTGATGAATTGAGAGTGATGAGTTTAATTTTTTGAAAATCAGTATTTGTATTTAAAATTCATCACTCGTTACTCCCAACTCATCACTCATAATCGCTTGTTCAAGGTATTTTAGAATACTAAGTTAAGATTTACCCCGAAACGCTTCATAGTTGGCGTTTGAAGACCTGTACTTGTACTCAAACCTGTGTATTGGTCTAAGTCTACACCTGAGTGTTTGCTATCTACGAAGTAGAATAGGTTACGACCTACAAATGAAACAGACGCTTGTTTGAATGGAGTACGGTTCAACAATTGAGCAGGAACATTGTAAGAAATCGTAATCTCACGAATTTTTGAGAAAGTCTTACTCATCATGTTACCTTCAGATGTTGAATAATAACGGCTGATATAATCCTGTACGAATGTCTTAATGTCGTTTGAAGCAAACTTCAATTGGCTCATGTTAGTGATTGCACCAGTAGTTGGGTCATAAGTTGGTGTACCTTCTACGATTTTTACACCTTCACCAATGTATGATTTGATACCTTTTACGTCTTGCTCACGAGCAGCACCCAAAGCACCTTCAACTGTTTCTATATTACGTCCACCACGGAATGACTGACGACGGATATAGTCTTCGATTACACCACCTACACGACCGTCTAATAAAATATTCATTGACCAGTTTTTGTAACTAAACTTGTTGTTGATACCATAAACCCAGTCTGGATTGGCATAACCTTGGAAAGTAGAGCGAGGTAAAACAATCGGACGACCACCTGCATCGTTGATGATTTGACCGTCAGCAGTACGAGCATAAGTTGAAACAATTACTGGGTCGATTCTGTCGCCAGTATTAAGGGTGATGTTTGAAGGGTTACCACTTACAAAGTAGTTAGAAGGCAATGAAGAAATGTTTCCGTAGATTTCTTTCAATACTTCTTTATAGGTTGACCAGTTCAATACGATATCCCATTTGAAAGCTTGAGTCTTTACAGGTGTTGCTTTCAATGAAACTTCCCAACCTGTTTTTTGAGTACGAATACCGTTTACGATTGCATTGGTATAACCTGTAGTTTGTGATAAATCACGGTTGAAGATACGTGGGCCATCGTTTGAAGTAAAATAGGTAACTTCACCTGAAAGTCTGTTTTTCAAGAAACTCAACTCCAGACCTGCTTCAATTTGTTCAGTAGTATTCGGCTTTAAGCTTGCATTATCCAATTTGTCAGAATATGAAGATGAAGGTAGCAAATTATAGCCTGGTGCGATAGTATATCCTACTGAGTTGGCATAACTTGGACCATCATAAGAAGAAGCATAGTCAACACCATAGCCTACAGGGAACGAGCCACTAGGAGTTGAACCAATTGTTGAGCGAGTCAAACCGTCTTTTACGTTTGCATATGATGCACGTGCTTTCAAGAATGAGATAGCAGATGGTAATGTCACATAATCGGAAATGACAGTACTCAAACCAAAAGATGGATAGAAGAAAGTATTGTTACCTTTTGGTAAAGTAGAAAGGTGGTCAACACGACCCGTTGCAGATAAGTTGATATAGCTTTTGTATCCTAAGTCAGCTGAGTAATAAGCACTTTGAACTTCCATATCTGATGCAAAACTGAATGCTTTCACAGGACGAAGTGAGTTAGCGAAAGTGTACACACCCGGAGTGTTCAAATAGTCAGTCGTTACAAAACTTGAACGATAGCTAAAACTACGAATGTTCGCACCAGCCCATACTTTCACATCAAAGGCATTGTTGTACAATTTGCTATATTTCAACAAGATATCAGTGTTGTTTTCAAACAAAGTACGTTTGTCTTCACGATAATCACCTTTAGCTTCCTCACGACCGTATGTAGTGGCAGAGTATGGTAATTTTTCATTTCTGAATAAATCATAAGAAGTTACTGAAGTACGACCTGTCAATTCGAAATTATCATTTATTTTGTAGTTCAATGAAGCATAACCATAGATATCATTTTTGTAATGACCTCTTGTCCATTCGTAAGCTACAAAATATGGGTTGTTGTAACGTTGGTATTCAGCATAGATTTGTTGGATACCTTCTTTGCCTGGCTGCCAGTAGTTGCGCAATTGGTCAACATCCCAGTCTGCACCACCCCAAATTACCATGTTGTAGATCAAAGAGTTTGGTCCGTAGTTTACATCTGGTACGTTTGGTGTTGACTGACGGTTGAAGTTGATATTTGATTCCAAACGAAGTTTTTTCGAGAAATTAACACCTGCCGACATGTTGAAGTTGATAGAATTCAACTGTGTGTTTGGCACGATACCTTTTTGGTAGCTATTTGACAATGAAAAACGCAAGTCAGCTTTTTCAGTACTTGAAGAAATGGCAATGTTGTTGTTTGATTGCAAACCATCACGCAAGAAGCGAGTCAAGTTGTTTTTACCACGCGCAATCCAAGGCGTACCTTGACGAACACCATTCACGATAGGCGAGTCATATTGAGGAATCAATTGACCTTCAAATTTTGGTCCCCAGATGTCGTAGTCGCCGTCATTTTTACCGCCACCACGACCATCTACGAACTCATATACTCCGTGGTCTCCAGGTCCATACAAATCCTGAACTTTCGGAATAGCGTTGAAGCCACTTTCTACCATCGTTGAAGAGTTAAACTCAACGGAAAAACCACGTTTATCTTTAGAACCTTTCTTCGTCGTAATCAAAATTGCACCATTTTTACCACGGAAACCATACAAAGCTGCCGCGTTTGGTCCTTTCAATACCGAATAAGTTTCAATATCATCTGCCGAAATATTCCAAGTATCAGAGTTGATAGGTACACCATCTACGATAAATAGAAGATCGGTATTACCACGCAACACTAAGTTTGGACGGCCTAAAATTTCTGCAGAAGCTCCAATTGTCAAACCTGCTACTTTACCACTCAATGAGTTGATGGCATTTGGTTCACGAGCTTTGATCAACTCAACGCCTTGAACGGATTGGATAGAGTTGGTAAGCGTTCTTTTATCTTTCGAAATACCCAAAGCTGTCGTAACAACCTCTTGGAGCATCTTAGATTCTTGTGCTAGGCTAACATTGATGGTTGTTTTGTTGCCTACTGCAATTTCTTGTGAAGCGTAACCGATAAAACTGAAAACCAAAACATCAGATGGTTTTGCATTGATTTTGTAGCCACCATCTGCGCTAGTTGAACTACCTTTTTCGCTACCTTTTACACGAACCGAAACTCCTGGAAGTGGAGAGTTGTCGTCTGCAGCACTTACTTTACCAGAGATTTGTCCGATTGTAGTCATTGAGCAACAAAGCACTAAAACTGGGACAAACATTGAAGTCATAAACCACGTAAAATTACGTTGGAACCTCCCTAGCATGGGTAAAAGTTTTTTCATTTGATTTGTGTGTTTTGTTTTGTGATAGAGGAAAGAAATTGGGTAAAACGAATCTAGGGATTTGAGTTTTATGGGTTAGGACAAAACCAAGGATTCGCTGAAATTTCCTTTTGAAAAACGATGCAAACCTACAATCAAAAAATAACCTTACCTTCAAGCTTGTATTAAGCTTGATTAAACTTTAGAGGTGTAATATGTGCTATATTCGCTGTTTGTGTTAGTAAAGTATTAAGCGTAGATAAAATTGAGAGAATCGGCTATTAATTGCTGTGGATTGAGATTTAAGCCCCCAAGAAACGCAAGCCTGATTTTGTCTTTTGTTGAAAAATTTGATTGAAATAAAAGTAAGATGAGACTACTAATACTATGCAAAGTGTTGGTAAAAGTTGGGCAAAAGCATTGAGTAAGTCGAGCCAAGAAATAGGATTTTTCCCGAAATTCTTAATAAGTAATACAAAAACACTTCCTAAATATCCACAAAAATCTGCGGTGTAAAATAGGAATCCAACGTTACCACGCTCATTGAGCGCTGCTAATAGTCTGTCGAACAATATTCCATTAAAAGGTACATAAACCATATACAGCCCGAGTCCGTTCCAGACCATCCACCAGTAGCCTGTAATCGAGCCTCCATTGTACAATAAAGTACCCAATAGCATAAGTATGCAACCTCCGAAAATCAAACCATGATTGAACCATAGTGCATTTTTATGATTTTTGATTAAGAATGCTACTCCGGTCATAAGACTAATGGCGATACCAATCAGGATTTCGGTTTCTGAAAAAATCTTAATGTCGCTCACACCTAATTCCTGCCAAATTTCAACTCCAAAATTGTCTCGTATATCTCTAAATACAGTCATCAAAACATAAATACAAACCAGTAGAACCATACCCAAACCATATTTTTTCATGAATTTTCGACGTTGTTTGGCAAACATCGGCACTCTTTCTACACGTTCCAATTTGTCCTGTTCGTCGGGTTTAGGTACCAAATTCATGCACCAAACAGATATTATTAGCGCAGGGAAAAAGCAAAGCCCAACCACAAATGGCATCCAAAACTCATCTATACCAAAAGATAAAGCCCATCTGGATACTGATTTAATAATACCTGAAGAAACGATAAAACTAACCGCTAAGCCTGCACCTAATAAATCCGTGATTCTGCGACCTTCTAAATAACTAAAAACCAAACCGAAAATCATTCCTAAGCCCAAACCATTGAGATACATAAACATCCAGTTGTCGGGGGCAGGTACAAGGGCAAATAACAAAAGACAAATTTCAGCGTACAAGATCATTCCTATGATATACAGCATTCTTTGATGTGGCTTTACCTCTGCCACGACTTTTATACCCATACCTTTGGCAGTAGCATAGCCCAATACCTGCGCCACTACCAATACAATTTTGTAGTCGATACCCCACAAGGTCAAATCTGAATATGTTGCTGCTGAAAATGGCTTACGAAAGGCATACATACAGAAATAAGTACTAAAAGCCATAGTACCCAAAAATATACCTCTAAATAAAGGAGAACTCTTTTTTAATAATGATTGTAAACTCGCACGCATGAAAAATGAGATATTTATTAAAGTATTATGTGACGAAAGTTCAGGTGATTGATCAAATTGACTATCAGAAAAATTTCTGGCAAGCCAAGAACTTTTTTTGACAAGAATACAAATAAAACTTCTTGTAATTCAGTCTATTAATTAGGCTTAACGGACATTTAATATTTGCTTAAAAGTACTCTTGTTACCTTTGAAGTACAGACTTGGCACCGCCATTCTGATAGATGTTTCTAGTTAATAATAAAATATTCGTCTCTTATGAAACCTATTGAGTTAGTCGTTTTTGATATGGCAGGAACTACAGTTACCGACCGCCATGAGGTAGAAGTATGCTTTATGCAAGCGGCAGCCCGTACAGGATTGAGTGTAACGCCTGAGCGAGTTTTGGCCTTACAAGGTTATGCCAAGCGACAAGTTTTTGAGATGTTGTGGGTAGAATTATTGGGTGAAAAGCATCCAGAATTGTCGGAGTATGTAGATATATCGTACACAGAGTTTTGCTCGATTTTGGAGGATCATTATCTGGAGCACGATATTTATCCGACAGAGGGTTGCTTAGAGATTTTTGAATATCTAAAAACTCAGGATATAAAAATTGCTTTAACAACTGGTTTCTATAGAAAAGTGGCCAATATTATCTTGGGAAAATTAGGCTGGCTTAAAGGTCTTGACCAACATTATAAAAGTGACGGAACAGGCATAATCAATGTTTCTATTACGCCAGACGACGTGCTCAAAGGTCGTCCCGAGCCATTTATGATTCAGAAAGCCATGGAGGTATTAGGTGTAAAGGATCCACAACGTGTAATTAATATTGGAGACACTCCATCTGACCTCAAGTCAGGATTGCGTGCTGGTGTACGTTTGTCTTTGGGTGTAACTAACGGTACACATACACGTAGCCAATTAAATATCCATAGAAATGATGGCTTATTGCCAAATCTATTGGCCTTGAAACCAATCATCGAAGAGATTTCAGAAAAGAGCCTTGTATCGTAATAGATAAAACTTGAGAGGCAAATAAGTATTAATGCTGAATTGTGAATGTAAAATTATGGTTGTCAATATTTTACATTCATAACTAGTACTGTACGAAGGATTATGGAAACTCTTTATTTCAGATATCGGATGTTGGATTTCGGAAGTATAATCTTCTATTTTCTAAAAATAAAGGTATTTTACTTTATTTCCGAAATCAGAAATTCCCAGTCTGTAAATGTTTGAAATCCTTCGTACAGCACTAATTCATAATTCAACACTCCTATTGCCCCTAAAATTATAACCAATGAAAAAATATGATTTGATTGTAGTAGGAGCAGGAAACCTTGGGACTTTCCATGCCTACCATGCTTTACAAATGGGTAAATCGGTACTGATGATTGAAAAAGACTCAGAGCCGATGGAAGCCACTGTGAGAAATTTTGGACAAGTAGTACCCTCTGGTCAAGCGCTTGATACTTGGTTTGAATATGGTCGTCGTTCTTTGGAAATTTACCAAAGTTTACAAGGTTTGACTGATATTACTGCCCGAAAAAATGGTTCGTACTATTTTGCTTCGGATGATGATGAGGCAAAGTTGTTGGAGGAGGCACGTGCTTTATTCAAAATCAGAGGATATGCTTGTGAGCTCATGAACAGAAAAGTTTGTTTCGAGCGTATGCCCATGTTACAAAACGAGTATTACAAGCTAGGGTTATTTTTTCCGAATGAGTTTTCTGTAGAACCCCGAACGATGGTGCACCGTGTGCGTGAAATTCTCATCAAAAAATGGAATTTGGATTTTGTAAATAATACTACCATCGTAGACTGTCATATCAAAAATGGGATCTGTGAAGTCGTGAGTGCTAAAGGAGAGAAATTTTATGCAGAGAAAGTCGCCATTTGTAATGGTCGAGATTTCAAAGCGTTGTTTCCAACCTTGTTTGAAAACAGTGGCATGAAGGTAAGTAAGCTTAATATGATGTCGACTTATCCTTTGAAAGATGTTCAAATAAAAGGAAATATCTTGTCTGGGTTGAGTATTCGTCGTTATGACAGCTTCAAATCTTGTGCTTCATATCCTCAAATTTCACAACCAGAATGGCAAAAGCCTTATAACGCTTGGGGAATTCATATTCTATTTAAACAAGCTTTCAATGGTTCAGTTATCATTGGTGATTCGCATGAGTATGCAGGGGTAAATGAAAATGCCACGCTTGATTTTGGTATTGATATGGACATTAATCAACTGATATTAAAAGAAGCACAGCGTATCATGAAACTCCCTAATTGGAATATTCAAAATTATTGGGCTGGTTATTATTCGCAAACGGCTGATGGTGGTATCTATGAGCATCAACTTGATAACAAAATTTATATTGCCACAGGAATCGGAGGGAAGGGTATGACTACTTCACCGGGCTATGCTGAAAAAAGGATAAATGAGATTTTTTCTCAGTAGAAAATACCAAATGATTCAATTATCGACAACAATTTAGAACTGTACGAAGGATTTCCAACTATGGCGGATTTGAGATTTCTGATTTCGGAAATAATGAAAAAACCTTTATTTTTTCAAAATATAAAAGATTACACTTTCTATATACCACATCCGAAATAGTCATTTTTAGAATCCTTCGTACATGGATTAGTTGTTGATTCAGTTTTAAAACTGTAAATAAACAAGACCAAAACTAAGTCTTAAACTAGTGATTGGTGATAACAGATATACTCCTATCAAATAAAAGCTCACTAATCAATATTACCAAATCATTACCAAGTCTTCCGATTTTCAAATCTCATTTAATATTCAATTAATCTTTCGTTAATCATGGGTTGAGTTTGGATTTTCACCTTTGTGAAAACAAATTTGAGAACCATGAATCAATTTTATACGCTACTTTTTTTACTCATATCGCTTGCCTCTCAAGCCCAAGATGGTGTCTTTTTGACAGCTGCGGATTTCATTGAGAATAAAGCCTTTAGGCCAGAAAACTCAAAAATTCACGAGCGATTTTCTACTGTTAGTTTAAAAAATCAGGGTTCCAAAACGATATACTCTTCTGAAAATGCCTTCGGGTATAAATTAAACGGAAGACAATGGCGTTTTACAGAAAATAAAACGTATGAAGTCGTTTCGACAGAAGGACTTTGGGTTTACAGAGTACAAAATGCTACAGATTTAAGTTCTTTTTCTTATTACTTCAGCGATGGCGCCTATGGTGATATAAAGCCATTGACAAGGCATAATATCAAAAAAAGTTTTTCCTCTAACCCTCAATTAATTGCAGTCATAGAAAAACTTGATTGGCGGATGGATTTATTTCAGCCTACTAATTTTAAAAAACTTCCTCTCATCTCAGCACTATTTGTTCAGGTAGCTTCGAAGAATAGGCTTCCACTTTAAGGTCTCGGGATCGCAAGTTATAAAACTAGAATATAAGGTTACAGATTCAAAAATCAAGATAAGACGCTCGAAACAATGCAATCTATTTGTCCCAAATAAAGGATATTCTAATCACCTCTTACACAAGAATTAGTAAAATAGCGACAACAAAAATAAATTTTCCTAGAAAGTAAAACCATCGGAAACAATTAGTATGAAGATTGTGTCTTATGCTGTGTAGGCAATTTGTATATTTGTTGTTATGAAGAAAACGTACTTTCCTGTTTTAAGCATTGCTGGTTCTGACCCTTCCTCTGGCGCAGGAATTCAGGCCGATTTGATTACCATTGCTGCCTTGGGTGGATATGCCTGTACGGCGATTACTGCCATTACAGTTCAGAATACCCTAGGCGTTAGCGGTATTTATCCTGTACCAGCACAGGCAGTAAGAGAACAGGTAGAGGCAATTTTAACAGATATAAAACCTCTTGCTATCAAAATCGGTATGCTACACCGATTTGAGATTGTAAAAGAAGTCATCGATATATTAAGTCAGTTTCCTAAAATCCCAATCGTACTCGATCCTGTGTTTTTATCATCCAGCGGACATCCATTACTGGACGAAGAAGGTTTACAATTGATGATAGAGCAACTTTTTCCTTTGGTCACTGTGCTAACACCCAACCTTACAGAAGCTAGTTGGTTATTAGGCAAAGAAATCAAAGAAAAAGACCAAATGCCTGAAGCTGCTAAGGAGCTTTTGAAATTTGGTGCTAAGAGTGTTTTGCTAAAAGGCGGTCATTTGGAAGAGGAAGTATTGTCAGATTGTCTGGTCAAATCTACTGGGGAAATCTTCTTTTTAGATCATAAAAAGGTAAATTCAAACAATACTCACGGAACAGGTTGCACATTATCGTCGGCGATCGCAGTAAACTTAGCACAAGGATTTAGTGTAGAATACGCAGTAGAACGAGCAACCGAGTACGTCATAAAGTCTATCGAAGGAGGAAAAGATTATCAGTTAGGAGGAGGAAATGGCCCTTTGAAGCATATTTAATCAGGATAAATATCTCGCATTTTTAATTGAGTGAGTGGTGATTGTGTGAGTGAGTGAGTGATTATTTTAAAATTTGTCTTCTAGCAGTAGAGACGCAATGATTGCGTCTTAAGCCGAGTGAAATCTAGCAATTATTCAACAAAAAAGCGGTCGAAAAACAGTTTTCGACCGCTTTTTTGTTGAATGTCCCGTGAGATATGACTTAACTTCGGTCGCAATTATTGAGTTTCTGCTGTTAGCAAATAGGTTCATTCAAAGAATTACTTATTCAATACAACCCGAAATGTTGAAAACCTCAGTTTTACAACTTCATACTTTTCAAACTCCGATTAAGACTCCGTACCGAAATGCCCAAATAGGCAGCCATTTCCTCCTTTGACAGTTGAATTTCTTGCTTTTGTTGAAGTTCCAGTAGCTTTGATAGACTGTGTTCTACCGTGTATAATTGTTGAAACGCTGCCCTACTTGATGTATTCACAATTCTTTCGGCAAAGGCTTCAAGTAATAATTTGTTTAGTTGTAAATCTTGCCCCAATAATTCTTGAAAATAAGGACTAGGAATCACAAGTGCTGAAACATCGGTGATGGCTTCTACGCTACACAAACAAGGCATCTGTCTGATACTCTCAATTTCTCCAACGATTTCACCTTTTCCCAAAAACTCTACAATAAATTCTTTATCATTTTCTTCGTTAAAAAAACATTTTGTAATACCACTTTGAATCAGGAGGACATTAGGAGTGGTTTGGTGCTGGAAAAGTAGTTTTTGACCTTTTTGAAAAGATTTTTGAAAAATATGACTCTGATTTCGTGGACTATCGTATATACCTTGTATGTAATCTAAAAACTTTTGATTGGTTCGTAACATCTTGCCTTGGGACAAATGTCCTTTTTAATGTATTTGCTTCTTAAGATTTTTGCAGAAGAAAAACAAAGTTAATAGAAAAGACCGAACGGAAGGAGCTATGAGCATCAACTTTGGTTTAAATGAAGTTTTCTAATTAACTGAAAAGTCAAAAATCTATGAAACAATTGATTAATCTTGAGGAGTGGAATAGAAAGGAGCATTACCTTTTTTTCTCAAAATTTGAAGAGCCATTTTACGGGGTAACCGTAAAAATAGACTGCACTATTGCCTATCAAAATGCCAAAGAAAAGGGACAATCTTTTTTCTGGTATTACTTGTACCGTTCTCTAAAAGCAGCCAATGAAATAGAAAATTTTAGATATCGAATCATTGACCATAATCCTTACTGCTTCGACATTATAAACGCTTCTCCAACTATTAGCCGTCCTAATGGTACTTTTGGATTTGGGCATGTTTATTATGATGAGTCGGAAGAACAGTTTTATCAAAACGCAAAGAATGAAATTGAGAGAGTTCATAGTACTACTGGATTAATGCCTGCTATCTCGGGTGAGAACTTGATTCATTACTCTGCCATTCCTTGGCTTGATTTTACGTCAATATCTCATGCAAGAAGTTTTTCTTTTCCAGATAGCTGTCCGAAAATATCTTTTGGTAAAATGACCGAAATAGATGGGCAAAAAAGCATGAGTGTTTCTATTCATGTGCATCACGCCTTGGTAGATGGATATCATGTTGGATTATATGTCGACCGTTTTCAGGATTTGATGAATGAGTTTTAGCGCATGAAGGTTGTTCGCCAACTATTATGGGGCATCCCAAATTGACTGATTATATTACTGTTGTGGAGACGCAATAATTTCATAGACTGAGGTACTATTTGAAAGATAGCATCAACAAAGGCGTTCGAAAAACTACTTTCGAACGCCTTAATGTTACTAATATGATAGACCTAAATTACTTTAAGACTCAACCCTTGCACCTCAATTACTTGAATACAAATGTTAAAATAATCACGATTCACTCAATTAGGCATGACTCGTTTTTTGTGAAATAAAATGATTTTCGATTATTGAGATAACTGCGCTTTCAAATCAAAAATCTTGTCCATTAGCAACCATTTTTCGCCAGGTTGTGCCATGGGCAATGCATCTTGGTATTTCCACATCAATTTTTCCCATTCTTGAACTTTTGGATTTTCGGCATCCATTTGTCCTTTTCTTTCGAATGAAAAAGAATCATCCACTTCCATAATCATAAATAAGCGGTTGCCCAGACGATAAATTTCCATTTGGGTAATTCCAGCACCAGCAATACTTTGCAATATTTCTGGCCAAACCGCTTCATGATATTTTTCGTACTCAGCTATCAACTGCTCATCGTCCACTAAATCGAGCGCTAGGGCAAATCTCTTATTCATGTTTTACTATTTTATGTTTGTTAACACGACGACAAATCGTGTAAAGTAGTCAAAAGTTTATTATTAAGTTAGTACGCAAAATAAAGTTTAAGATTGTGCTTTGAGCTTTCAGGTATCGGCTTTCGGCGGTGGGCTATGAGAAAAATGCATGTCCGTGGTCGTTAAAACATTTTAACACTCTTTGCCTTGTGCCTGTTGCCTTGTCCCTAACACACATAACTTAAATCTTATCCTGCACGATTACTTAATTTGGTCAATGCTTAAGATTGAATTTTAATCTCAGATTTTTAAGATCGTTCTTGGAAAATTTTAAATCCAAAATCAAACATCCCAAATCTACAATTATTAGTGTCCTGCATTTGTAATGGCACCCTTCGATGATTTTGTTTTCAAAGCAAAGAAAAGTACTACAACAAAACATGCCAATGGAACGATGTAAGCTGTTTGGATTGAGCTAATATCAGAAATACGTCCCATGATTACAGGGAAAATAGCGCCTCCAACAATTGACATAATCACTAGAGATGAACCCAATTTGGTTTGTGAACCCAAGCCTTGAATACTCAAAGAGAAAATGGTTGGGAACATAATCGACATGAAGAACTCAACGCCAATCAATGCATAGATGGAGGTAAATCCTCCAATCATAATGGCAACAGCCAAAAGACCGATATTGAAAATACTATAAACTGCCAACAAACGATTTGGGGCAATATATTTCATCAAGAATGTACCCAAAAAGCGTCCTAACATGAAACACAATAAGGCAAAAGCCAAATAGCCAGCAGCTTCTTTTTCGCCAATTCCTGCTGTTTTACCCAAGAAACGAATAAAGAAACTCGATACACAAACCTGTGCTCCAACATAAAAGAATTGCGCCAAAACGCCCAACATTAAGTTGGTTTGCTTGAAAATACTGCCTTTTTCTGTTGCGCTATTTTCGTCTGAACTTTCTTTGATTTCTGGCAAATTTGTTTTCCATAAAATCGCAGCCACGCTTAAAACCACTAATCCAATAACGATATATGGGATTTGAACGCTTTGTGCTTCGTGCGTCAAAAGTGCATCTATCTCGCTGCTCGACATAGTCTTTAACTGCTCTTCTGAAATGGTTGTGTCAGTCAAAATAAAGAACTTGCCTGCTAATGGCGCCAATGAAGCCGCCAAACCATTGAAGGATTGAGATAAATTTAATCGCTGCGTCGCTGTATGCTCATCACCCAAAACTGTTACGTAAGGATTTGCTGCCGTTTCGAGGAATGTCAAACCACTGGCGATGATAAACAATGCAAAAAGGAATAAGCCATACGTGCGTGTTCCTGCGGCTGGGTAAAATAAAAATGCTCCTCCAGCAAAAATCAAAAGACCAAGAATGATTCCTGATTTATAACCGTATTTGTTCATCACCAAACCCGCTGGTATGGCCATCACAAAATATCCAACAAAAAAGGCAGAATCAATAAAGGCTGACTGAAGGTCGGTAAGTTGACAAGCTTTCTTTAGATGTGGAATCAAAATTGGGTTGAGATTGTGTGCAAATCCCCACAGAAAAAATAATACTGTTATTAATATAAAAGGGATTAAATAGGATTTCGTTGTTTCGTTTGATTTGGGCAATGCCATAAATGTTTGATTTAAGTTATTTAACTGTTGTCAAAAGTCAATTTTTTAGAAAAATACTCATACCGTAGAAATATGAGGCATTCCTTAATTGAGTATGCCTAGGCACTAGGCAACAGGCACAAGGCAAAGAGTGTTAAACTGTTTTTTAGTAACGATTGATATGTTTTTGCTAAATGCCCATAGCTGAAAGCCGAAAGCTAAAAAATCAAATTTGATTTTACACACTAACTTAGTAGAGACGCAATGCTTGCGTCTAAAGAGGTATAAATTCGAAAAATAGTATTAAACGTGATTCAATCGCAATTCTCGAATTAAGATTGTTTTCAAGTTTTCATCAAAAAAGGGGGCGAAAAATATTTTCCGCCCCCTTTTTTGATGAAAACTTAAGAGATTTCAATTGACTTTATAAGCAATTATTACATCAAGACCAGTAAAATCTACACTAAAATAATCACTCATTCGCTAAATCACTCAACCACTCAATGTGATATTTACTTTTCATGTTTAGGGAAATTAAACACAGAAGAAGTAATGATCGGAATCGCAAAAATGGCTACAGTCAATATAGAAATATAAGAATCGGCAGTTTCGCCTTCCATAAAATGACAGAATGCATTGTCTGGGTACAAATGACATACGGCTGAAAGTGCCAATTTTAATCCTAGCACACCAATTACCACAAAAGCCGAAGTTTCGAGGAAAGGATATCGCTCCATCAAGCGTACAAATGCCTGAGCTACAAATCGCATTGCCAAAATTCCTATAAATACACCAATCCAAATAAGATAGATGTTATCTGTAAAGGCTACTGCAGCAAAGACGTTATCAATCGAAAATGCCAAATCCATCACTTCGACCATGATAACAGTTGACCAGAAGATACCGAAGCGACCGATTGTATGTTTGTAAACCCAATTTTCTTTTTTATTTAAGGTATCATCCTCATGCTCTGGAGTTTTCTCTGTTTTGAAATAATCATAGCACAAATACAAGAGATAGAGTCCGCCTAGTGGTTTTAGCCACCAAACTTTCACGAGCATAGCCGCAAACAATAAGCAAATACCACGGAATATGTAGGCTCCAATGATACCATATTTTAAGGCTTTTTCTCTTTGTTCTTTAGGCAAGTCCATCACCATGGTTGCCAAAACAGCGGCGTTATCTACTGATAATAAGCTTTCAATTAGTACAAGGTTTCCAATAATCAAAAATGCTTTTCCTAAATCATCTCCAAGGATGTGATGCAATAATTCCATTTTGTCTGTTTAATTTTTTTTTCAAATTTAGGGATAAAGAGGTCTAAAAATGCCCTGAAAAGGTATTTTCTTTTTAACGGTAAAAAATGATGTAAATGGTTATAGATATTTTCTATGGTTTTGATAGGTTATTTTCTAATTCTAATAAATTACTAGCATAGAGTAACTCTCATGTATTGAGTTCGAGAGTAATAATGTAGTTTTTCCGCGCTCAATCAAGTTCGTAATAACAAATTTAACATTGGTAATATTGGGATAACAATAAGTTCAATCATGTTTAATCGGTAGGTAATATTGCGGTTAAATGACCGACTTACTTTTGTGCCATCATTCAAATAGAAACGCAGGAATAAACCACTCAACCCAAAATCGTTTCTTAATCAATTCCAATATGAGGCACAAATTACTTTTTACTGCACTGTTATTCTTATCTAGTTTTACTTTTTCGCTTGCCCAACAATTTGGCACTATTCGTGGTACCATCAAAGACGCCGTTACCAAGGAGGATCTTGTAGGAGCAACCGTAATCATTGAAGGACAAAACAAAGGGGCTGCGGCTGATATCAATGGATTCTTTTCCTTGAATAGAGTTCCAGTTGGTACACACACGTTGAAGGTTTCGTTTGTTGGTTTTAATGTTAAGGTGATTGAGAAAGTTCAAGTTTTAGCTGAGAAGGTAACAGAAGTAAATGTTTTACTTCAAGAAGAGGGGTCAACCTTAAGTGAGGTAAAGGTTGTTGGACAGAAACTTACAAACACCGAAATTTCAGTAATATCAGAAATTAAGGCAGCACAACAAATCGTAAGTGGTATTTCTTCTGCTCAAATCGGAAAAACACTTGACCGTAACGCTGCTGAGGTAGTGAAACGTGTACCAGGCGTAACTATTTTTGGCGATAAGTTTATTAATATTAGAGGCTTAAATGAGCGATATAACAGTGTAATGCTCAATAATACCTTTACACCATCAATGGAAACAGATGTACGTTCATTTTCATTTGATATCATTCCTTCTAACCAAATTGACCGTATTTTGGTATTTAAAAGCCCTGCTGCTGAACTTCCTGGTGAATTTGCAGGGGGTGTTGTGAAAATTTTCACAAAATCAATTCCTGAACAAAACAGCATTACCATCGATTTTGGAGGAGGTTACAGAGATGGTACGACTGGAAAAAACTTCTTTTCTCCACAACATGGTTCAAGTTACTGGACAGGTTTCAACGATGGTTATAGCGATTTACCAAAATTTTTCCCTGCTACACGCCAAGAGTTGATTAGCGCTAACCCAACTCGTTTGCAACAAATTGGTCAGTCTCTCAAAAATAACTGGACGCCTGTTCAATCTACAGCCTTACCTGATCTGAGATTTACTTTGACAGGTGCATTCAAAATTGAAAAAGAAAAATATAGAATCGGTAATATCACGGCGATCAACTACTCAAATACAAGAACGCTTTTTAATATGGCTCGCAACGATTACGGATATAGCCGTATTCAGAGTACTGGAGAACCAGATCCTATTTTTAACTTTCAAGACACTCAATACAGCAACGCCATTCGTTTGGGTGTAATGCACAACTGGGCAGTGAAATTTGGTGAAAACCATACGATTGAATTCAAGAACTTGTTTAACCAAATGAGTAATTCTCAGTTTGTAGACCGTGTTGGTTTCGACAACGGTACAGATTGGAATATCCGTTCATTTGACCAAATCTACCGTGGTATTTATACAGGACAATTGGTTGGTAAACACCAATTTAACAATAAAAACACACAAGTTGACTGGGTAGTTGGTTATAACCAATCTTTCCGTGATCAGCCTGATTACAAGCGTTTTAGATATAATATTGCGAATGGACAAAGAACTTTGTTAGTACCACAAGGAGCAGCCCAAACCTTCAACTTAGGTCGTACTAACATTATCATGGACGAAAATGCTATCACTGGTGGAGTTAATTTAGTACAGAAAGTTGTTTTGCAAAAAGGAGCGAAGGCTGAAGATAATAAAGAGTTAGAATTGAAAGCAGGGGTTTACACCGAAGTAAAAGAGCGTACCTTCAAAGCTCGTAACTTAGCTTACGTACAAGCTAACAGTTCGTTATTCAATATTGGTAATTTACCTATCGAGGAAATTTTCGCTCCACAAAATATTAACAGTACCAACGGGGTGAAAATTGACGAACAAACTAACCCGAATGACTCATACACCGCTAATAACCATTTGTATGCCGCGTATATCTCAGGAAACTATTCTTTAACGAAGAAATTCAACGTAATTGCAGGTTTGAGAGTAGAAAACAACGCGCAGAAATTGAATTCATTTGACTTAGTAGGCGCACCATTGAATTATAATAATACCCAGACATCGTTGCTTCCATCTGTAAACATGACGTATAACTTTTCTGAAAAAGCTTTGTTGCGTTTAGCATACGGAAAAACCATCAACCGTCCGGAGTTTAGAGAAGTTGCACCGTTTTCATTCTATGATTTCGTAAACAATCGTAATATTTCAGGGAATCCTCAGTTGAAGAATGCTAATATTCACAACGTAGACTTCAGATATGAGTACTATCCTACACCAGCAGAAGTATTGAGTATTGCAGCATTTTACAAGTACTTCGAAACGCCAATAGAGGTGGTATTTGCGAGTGGTTCAAACCCGAACTTGAGTTTTGATAACGCAAAGAGTGCATACAGTGCAGGTATTGAATTAGAAGCAAGAAAATCATTGGAAAATGTGTCAAAATCTCCATTTATTCAAAAACTGAACTTAGTGTTTAACGCTGCGTTTATTCATAGCCGTGTGTCGTTGAATCCTTCTACTGCATCTACTCAATCAGATAATCGTCCATTGCAAGGACAATCACCATATATTGTCAACGCAGGTTTGAATTACAATGATACTAAGAAAAACCTACAAGTAAACTTGCTATTCAACGTGATCGGCAAACGTATCTACGCAGTAGGTAACAACTATGGATTTGCGTATCCAGACTGGTACGAAATGCCAAGGAATGTTGTTGACTTAACTTTCTCAAAAGGTATTGGTAAAAACTTACTAATTAAAGGAGGTATTACTGACATTTTAAACCAGACCAACTACATCTTACAAGATGGTAATCAGGATAATAAATTTGATAGTCAAGAAGACCAAGTGATTCAATCTTACAAACCAGGAAGTGTGTATTCGCTTGGTGTAGTTTATACAATTAAATAATAGTTAGCTAAAAATATTCAGTCTTCAGGTAAAGAAATACACAAGATTTTTACCTGAAGACCCAAAGATAAAATTTGTAAAATTTTCTGGCATAGCTACTTTCTTTCCCTAGATATTGGTGGTATGTCTTTTTTGAAACACAGGCAACAGTACTTTTTGCCTTTATAAATCATTCAATTTTAAACACATAATTTTACCAAAAAATGAGACTCTTCAAAATGAATGTAGTTAAGGTATTTGCCTTAATGCTCTCAATGGCTGTTTTGACAAACGCTTGTAAAAAAGACGAAGAAATTGGACCAGCTCCAACTTTAACTGTAGCTTCTAACTTGGCTGGTACCCCTGGTACTACAGTTCAATTGAAAGCTTCTATCAACGCTCCAGAAGGTATCAAAACTATCACTGTATTGAAAAACGGTGCTGCGTTTGATGTAGTTACAAAAAATGGAGAGAAAACTTTCGAATACGCAAAAGATTACCAAATCGACAACCTTTCTGCAAACTCAGTAGTAAACTTTACAGTTTGGTAACTGATATGAAAAACCAAAACTCAACTTTGACAACTTTGCCAGTTACTGTTACTGCTGTTCCACCAAAAACTATTGTTGAGGTAAAAGGTACATTAGAAGGTAATATCACTTGGGATGCTACAAAAATCTACAAATTGGTTGGTTTTGTAAGAGTAGGTGAAGAAGCTACTTTCGGAAGTATCACTAAAACAGCTACTTTGACAATTCCTGCTGGTACAGTAGTAATTGGTGACCGTGCTACTAAAGGAGGATTGGTTGTGCAACGTGGTTCTAAATTAATCGCAAATGGTACAGCTTCAAATCCGATTATCTTTACTTCGGAAAGAAAAGTAGGCGAGCGTGAAGCTGGTGACTGGGCTGGTATTATCATTTGTGGTAAAGCGCCAAACAACTTGCCTGATAATGCTAACGACAGACAATTAGAAGGTGGTTATGGTGGTTTCCACGGTGGCACAGATGCAGCAGATAACTCTGGTTCATTGAAATATGTTCGTATCGAATATGCTGGTGTACCAATCAACCCGAACCAAGAGGTCAACTCTTTGACAATGGGTTCTGTAGGTAACGGAACTACAATCGACTACGTTCAGGCTTCATTTGGTTTGGATGACTCGTTTGAGTGGTTTGGTGGTACAGTAAACTGTAAACACTTGGTAGCTTACAAAGGTTTGGATGATGACTTTGATGTTGATAATGGTTACTCTGGTTATGTTCAATATGGTATCGGTATCCGTGGTACTACACAAGCTGACCAATCTGGTTCAAACGGGTTTGAAGTTGACAACGATGCTAACGGCTCAAACAATACTCCTTTTACTTCTGCAATTTTTGCTAACATGTCAATCATCGCTAAAGGAAACGCTGAGACTTCTATCTCTACGTTGTTCCAAAATGGTGCTCAATTGCGTCGTAACAACAAATTGAAAATCTATAACTCATTCTTTACAGGTTATCCATACGGTATTTATATCGATAGCCAGAGAGGTAATGCAAAAGCTAATGCTGCTAACGGTGATATCGTATTGCAAAACATTGTATTGGCAGGTGTTGCTGGCTGGGGTACTAATAACTGGGGAACTGGTGCTGCTACAAACCCAAGAGGTGTTCCTGTATCTGATGTAGAACAAACTACTGCTGCTCCAGCTATTTTGATTGGTACTCAAACGCCTTCAGATTGGTTCAAAGCTCAAACTGGTAACAAAATCTTGACAGATTTCTCTAAAACTGGTATTAGTTCAACATTGTGGTCAACAGGCCGTCCTACATTTACTTTGACAACAGGTACTGCTGAGTCATTAATTGGCTACAACTTGCCTTCAACTCTTCCTTCATTCTTTGATAGAACTGACTATGTTAGTGCATTCAAAGATTCAGATTGGACTGCTGGTTGGACTGAATTTACTCCACAATCAGTTGTTTACATCAAGTAATCTGAAATACTAAAGTTTTCAATAAGAAAGTAAGTACTCGTGCAGAATAAGATTTAAGTTATGTGTTTAGGGACAAGGCAACAGGCACAAGGCAAAGAGTGTTAAAAAGTTTTTTATTCACGATAGATATGTTTTTGCCGAATGCCCAAAGCTGAAAGCCAAAGGCTCAAAAATTAAATTTTATTTTGCCCACCTACTTAGTACATCCCGAGTCGAATACTTTGACTCGGGATGATTTAAACAAAAACCAATATGAAACATTTATTTGCCTTCACATTTATCCTTTTATTCTTCACACAATGCGGTTCCAAGAAAGAGCCTTTACAGTATTTCTCTGAAAGTGAAAGAGATTCTTTACTGACAGATATGATTACCTATGTGTATGTTCCTGCGCCATATTCCAATAATCAAACCAAATTTGAAGCTAAGTACAGACCTTTCTACATTAAAAGTTTACCTAGTTTTTATCTACAAAATTACTTCGAGGCTGATAACGGATATGCTTACTTTTTTATGATTAGACCAGTAGGGTCGAGTCCAGTGTACCGAAGAGGTGTATTAGGAAAAATGAAATTAGACCCAAACACACATAAGATTACTGAGTTTGAAGAAATTGTAAATACCCCACATATGAAAGAGGAGGAGGTAAAAGAAAAAGGACAATTTCTTTTTAATAAATTGATTGAAAGAGGAAATGTAGATGAGTATTTGGGCATGAATCAATACATTCAATGGCCAGATAGCACTTTAAAATATGACAAACCTACCCATACGTGGGTAAGTGTTGGAAACTTTACTATTAAATAAACTATGTAAGGGCAATTCCCTCACCTCTGGTGGGGGAAAGTCCAAATGGATTTTCATATTGGTGCAAATAAGCAAAGGTCATGGTAATCATCATGACCTTTCTGGTTTTGGGAGGGTTTAAAAAAATGAGAATTTTGCTTTGAGATATAATTTAAAATAGTCAATTTAAGCATTGCTATGCTAACCGAGTAAATAGGCATAACCTCAAACCTCTTTTAACTGTATTATAGCTTTTCACCAAAATGTTAATTGCTTTATGGAAACCTTAACTACTATCCTGATTGGCGTGGCCAGTTTCTTTGCACTTTGGCTAGGTCTTGCTTTGTTGATGAAAACCGAATACACCGTTTCTCGCTCGGTAATTATTCAAAAACCCCTTGAATCGGTTTTTTCGTATCTGAAATTGCTCAAAAATCAAGACCACTTTTCTGTTTGGGCCAAAATGGACCCCAATATGACCAAAACCTACAAAGGCTCCGATGGTCAAGTGGGTTTTGTATCGGCATGGGATAGTCCTATGAAGGATGTAGGGAGTGGAGAACAAGAGATTTTGGAGATAGAAGAAAATGTAAAAATTGTTTCAGAATTACGGTTTTTGAAACCCTTCAAAGGAGATGCTATAGCCCAGATGAGTGTCAAAAATGCTGGAGACGCTCAAACCAAAGTCTATTGGCAATTTCATGGCAAAATGAAATATCCCTTTAATTTGCTCTTAGTATTTTTAAGAATTGATAAAAAAATCGGTGGAGATTTGGCAATGGGGTTGCACAGTTTGAAAGAGATTTTGGAGAAATGATCTTGCATTTTGCCCTCGTTGGAGATAAACCATATAAACATTAAAAGTTTGGAGTCTTAACTGACCATTTTGAAGCTTTTTTAGTTGGTCGATTTGCTGACGCGAGTCTTGTTGGTGAAAAACACCAACAAGGGCGGGAAGTCTCGAACTAGGGAAGAACAGTCCTCAAAAAAATACCCCCAAACACATTATGTGAATGGGGGCTTTTTATTTAGGGTTGGTAATTAGGTTTAGATGTAAATAATATTGAGCCTTTCAACTAGTAGTTATTATGCATTCCAACCTAACAGATATACTGTTATCGAATAACAATCAACAACTACTGAATTTTGAATGGAAGGAACCAATTTTCCTTGTTCATCAATCTAGATCTAACAGCTTCTGCATTAGGGTTATTTGACTTACGAAGTTTGTCATAAACCTTATCTGCTAAAAATGAAGGGTCATTTCTTCTGAGAGCCACACGAACCAAATCTCCCCAACGATGTCCTTCAAAAGCTAATTCCAAAGCACCTTCTTGTATGATTGAGTTTTCGATGGACAATGTACTATCTCCCTCCACGGTATTACTTCTGACCATCGCACGACCGCGAATTCCTGTAGCTAAGTGCCATGATGAACGATAGCGAGTAGGAGCATCGCCATTTCGAGCATCAAAATCATAAGGAGGTGAATCGAAGGTATTCATCAGGTTAGTTTTATTCGAAATAGCAGTGTTATTATAAGTACTCGCTACGCCTGCATTTACCAAGCATAGGCCAACTTACGACGACCGTCACGATTGGCAGCCTCAGCAAATTTTAAGTGAACATTGGCAGCACGGTTCAAAAACCAACGTCCGTTTTTCTCTTGCAAACTTTTTCCGACTAATGAGTAAATAGAGCCAGAAGAGTTTGGGTTCATGAAATTGTACAAATACTTGAATACGACTGGATTACCATTGATGTTTTTGTAAGACATTACACCACGTGCATCGTACGCAAAATTGTTGGTTTGTGTTTGTCCATTCCAATAATCAATTGCTGTTTTTGAGGGTTGTAATAAATACTTTCCTCCAACATTTGAGAACAATTCTACAAATGGATTTTCAGGCAAAAATTTGTTATCGAATGGCAACAACCACAACCATTCAGGATCACGGGAAATACTTGAAGTATTGGAAGTACTATTAAAGCTAGTATTCGAACGGTCACGTGCAAAAATTGAGCGCCAGCCTGTTGTATTATTATCCAATAAGTTATTAACATCGTTGATATCAGAGTTATAACTTACTGCAATTGGTCCCATTCCTGATGAAATTTGTCCTCTTGTAATTTTGTATAAATGATACCAAACGTTAATATCAGTAGCTTCAAAACCCAAACGGTCGGAAGTAGTCATGATATACTTATACATCGATGCCGCCTTAGTATACTGCTGGTCCCAAAGATACAAATCACCCAACAGCAAATGCTTCTGAATGAAAAAAGTAGTGGGTGAATACCCATCTACATTGGCCGAAACCAAGGTGTTATCCAAGGTATATGGGTCGAGATAGCTGGCAGGAATAGCTTCTAATTCTTTAATCAATTCTTTGACAATATCAGCCAAAGGTACACGAGCTTTGGTTGCCAAAGCTTTGACATCATTTACTGTTTCTACACTTTCAGTCACATAGGGTACGCTTCCATAGTGGATACCCAACTGAAGATAAATCCAACTACGAAGAGCCAATACATCCGCCGAACGTTGGTAATATTCTGCGCGTTTGATTTTGTTTTGATCTAGCATGATTTTGAAGTTTTTCAAAATATCATTACAGTTCAAAATTACCTCATAATAGGCTCTAGGGTTGGCATATTCGTTGGTTTCAGAAACGGCATGAGCATTGATTTCTCTAAGCGACAAATCAGCATTGGTTGTTACATCCAACAAATCTCCACGCAATTCATTGAGAATTACATATTGTTTTGCTAGAGTAGAGAATTTACCATAAAGACCAATAATGGCAGCATCTGCATCATAAATGTCACGATACATCTGTTTGGTACTTAATGCTTCCTCTGGTGCCAAATCGAACATTTTCTGACAACCTGACATACCCAAAAGCACGCCAGTAGCTAGTCCAATGTTCAGCGTTATTTTTCTTATCGTTGATTTCATTTTTTGTCAAATTAAAATTTTCCCAAAAGGTATTAAGGTTACAAACCGAGTTTTACGCCCAAATTGAAAGATTTTTGAATCGGTTCAAGCGTATTATCAACTCCCTGACCAATTATAGAATTGGTAGCACTAAACTCAGGGTCATAACCCAAGTATTTGGTGAATGTCAGTACATTGTTGGCATTAGCATACACCGTTAAGTATTTCAAAATACCTTTGTCAACATTGAAATTGTACGATAAGCCCACAGAGCGAAGACGGATATAAGAACCATCTTCAATCCATCTACTTGAGAAACGGCTATTTTGCAATGGGTCACCATAGGTAGCTCTTGGGATATTTGTCACCTGACCATTGCCTCTCCAGCGACCTTCCACAGCGCGTGATTGGTTGTTGTAAGAATCCCCCGACTCGATGTTGCGACGAGTATAGTTGTACACATCATTGCCAGAAACAAAACTTACCAAAGCATCCAAAGTCCAGTTTTTGTATACAACACGGTTGGTGATACCACCATAAATAGTAGGGTTTGGATTACCTAAAATGGTACGGTCTTTATCATCGATAATTTTATCACCGTTTAAGTCAGCGAATCTTGCATCACCGCCTTGGAAAGCACGAAGTGTTCCATCTGGTAAACGAGTTTGTAAACCTTCAGCAGTTGCTTCAGCATCAGTTGCATATACTCCTTTGTAGATGGTTCCGAAGAAAGAGTTGGGAGCATCGCCTACACGAGTAACAATATTTCCAGCTCCGATATTAGTAACGATGTCAGCGTTGCCGTTAGGTAATTGGTCGATAGTAGACTTGGCGTGTGCAAGGTTTACGCCCAAATCCCATTTTACTGAAGACTTGTTTAATACCTTGAAATTGATACTCGCTTCAAAACCTTTGGTCGTCATAGCGCCGCTATTCGTTAAGGCATATCCTAAACCCGCCGTAGTAGGAAGTACTTCCGCTACAAGCATGTCAGAGGTTTTGTTTTGGAAAATATCTACGCTCAAACTGATTCTTTCTTTCAAAACCGCTAGATCTAAGCCTAAGTTAGATTTTGCAACAGTTTCCCATTTCAAACTTGGATTCGCAATATTTCCGCGAACCAATCCTTGTAAACCCAAAAGGTTTTGACCTACGTAAAACTGTTTTGAAGAATAGTTGCCGATGTCATCATTTCCAACTCGACCAATCGAACCACGAAGTTTTAATAAATCAAATGGGCCATCGGCTAAAAATGGCTCAGCTGAAAGCAACCATGCTGCTGAAAGAGATGGCATAATAGCGATTGGAGTTCCTCCCACTTTGAAGGTTGAAGCTTCTTTTCCAAATCTTGAAGAAGCATCCATTCCAATGTTCAGGCCCAAGAAATATTTGTCAGAATAGGAGTAGTTTACCGAGCCATAGGTATTCAGCCAGTTGTACGTTCCAATACCTCCTTCAATATTGTTGTACAGTACCAATCCATTTCCAACACTAATCAATTGGTCAGTAGCAGAGTTATATGCCAATAACTTATCTTGTTCTACTCGTGAACTGATAAATCTTACCCCTAAACGAGCCGATAATTCATGAACATTTTTGAAAGTTTTATCATAACTCACAAAAGTTTCATTTGAAATATTGAAAAGACGTTTGGTTTGTGAGCTCAATTGGTTGAGTGCCAAGGTGTTTTTCAAAGTGTCAGCTACCAAACCATAATTAGGAATGAATCTGTTTTCTTTGATTTTGTCAAAAGTAACAGCAATGTTAGTTCCTACCTTTAGATTTTCATTGAAGGCATATTTGAAATCTAATACTCCAAAAAAGCGATATGCTTTATTGCCACCCAAAGTGTTTTTAGCCGCTACAATCGGGTTGCCAACATTGAAAATATCATGATCTGCATAATCAGGAGAAAAAATCCCTTGAGATGATACACGATAGTCCGTCAAAAATGGAGCCTTTACCAATGCTAGATAAATTGGGTTTGTTTTAGAGGCAAATCCAAAATCTTTGGTTTCTGCTTCATTATAGGCAAAACTCAAGTTGGCAGCAGCAGTAAGTTTACGGCTCAGGTTCATGTCAGCGTTGAAACGAGTGCTGTATTTCTCCAAAGTCGAACCAATAACGCCATTTTTATTACTCAAATAGTTGACAGAAAGGGCATATTTGGCAATGTTATCTCCGCCTGTTACTTTCAAAAACATATTGGTAAGCGGACTGCTTGCATATACTTTCTTTTGCCAATCGGTATTGTTATGATAGGTATAATACTCTGGATTTGAGGTATTATCGTTCATATATGGCAATGCCGAAATCTGATTACTATTCAATCCCTGACTTGACAACAAATCGGAAAGGTAGCTTTTGTAGCCATTTACGCCCATTACTGGCAAGCCTTTTGGAGCCATATTGACGCCACCGTATAGCGCAAAATCGATTTTAGTTCCTAATTCTTTAGCTCTAGAAGTTGTAATCATAATTACACCATTGGCGCCTTTTGTTCCATAAAGTGCCGCTGCGGAGGCGTCTTTCAATACCGAAATATTGCTAATATCTCTGATGTCGATATAGCTTAAAGGGTTATCGAAATAATTGCTATTTAACGAGCTTCCGTAAATTCCTGAATCATAAATAACGTTGTCAACCACAATCAAAGGACGATTGCTTACTTGAAGAGAGTTGTAACCACGAATCGTGAAAAACGAACCTATATTAGTTGAACCAGAAAAGCGAGTGCTATTTAAACCTGCAATTCTACCTTGCAGATAGGTATCAGCAGATTCTGTTAGTTGAGACCACGCCTCTGCTGCCGCAGAGGAAGCTACTGCTCCTAAAGAACGCTGCTCTGAAATAGCACCCGTTGGGAGGGTAATATTACTTTCTGTTCCTAATACATCTTGCAAGTACACATTGAACTGGGAGCGTTTTGCTACAGGTATCTCGACAGAAACAAAACCTGGGCATTCAACATTGACGGCTACCGATGAACTTGGAATGGTTAACTTAAATTTACCATCCTCTCCAGTAATTGTAGAGGTCATATTTTTGTAAAAAACACGAGCCCCTAATACTGGCTTTCCAGTAGAGGTACTGATAATTACCCCACTAACTTGAGTGTTGTATTGCACTTGCACTTTGACCACTTCCGTGGGCTTTTTTTCCTGTGCAACAACATCGAAATGTGCGAGCATAGTCCCATAAACCGTCAGTGCCATGAGGGTTACTTTGGGAATTGCTGCGAATGGATTTTTGATATATTTCATGGATAAATGTCGTTATCGTCAAATGAGTTAGTTCCTTTTAGAATGAAGGAACTAATTTGATATAGTCCAAACTCATGGCATTGGTACCATTGGCAACCAAGTACATATTAAGATTTCCGAAAGAGTTCACCGTATATTCTCCGAGCAACTGTTCTGTGTAGTTTTTCACAGGTAGTGCCGCAGTTGGATAGGCAAAAGTGGTCGAACTCAAAGACGCCATGGCTAGCTTTTGGTTAATGTTAAAGGTTGCTGCCTCTGCCACGGCGGTATTAGTGTTGTACAAATCATTGATAACCACCCAATACACTTTGTATTTGATAGATGGCACATCGTTGAGCTGATAGCGTAACCAAAAACCAGCGTTTCCATGACCAATAACTGAGACCGAGTTTGAAGTGAGATTAGTCACAGGGTTCAAACGGTTGCGAACCGCAATGACGGCCGAACCTATTGAAACAGGCATACGCTCTACAAAGTTTTCTCCTTCGACGACTAGGGTAGGGAACTTCTCCGTTGGAATAACTGTGATTTTGTCCAACACATAAACTACACCATTACTCACTTTTACCGTTTGACTAATTGATGATTTATCAATGGTAACATTTACGCCAAATTTTGATTTTAAAACAGATGGAATTTGATCAATTGTATAATTTCCTTCAAATACTAAATCTTTAATCGTCGCAAATGCTGATTGACGATAGGTACTATCTGTAGTACTTGTTTTGAAGTATGGTTTCAACTTTTCAACCTCTGCTAAAAATGATGCGTCCCTCAATTGGAAGTAAGTATATTGTTTGGATTCTAAATTGAGGTCATATACATTTTGGGTGAAAGCATTGACCGTTTCAAAACCTGTTCCTGGGCGATAAATCGGCTGACCCGTCGTGGCACTAATACTGTCGATAGTTGCTTTACTTGCATTGAATACCTGAAAGGTCAAGTTGGCAATTGCCGTATTTTGTGCTGAGCCAGTTTGGTTTGCGCTGATGTATTTCCACAAAGATGGCAATACCGCAATTGGTTGCGAAAGCGTATGTAAAACACCATTACTTGCGAAAGCATTTGCAGAAGCAATCGTTGCCGAACCTAAGTTTGTTTTACTCAATGTGTAATACTTGCCATTTACCATTTGTAAAGATTCAGAAGCAGCATCACTTACAGGTACATTATGGCTCATGAGGGCAATATGATTCCCTACAAATGCTTTCAATTGTGCAGTATCATTTAAAATAGTTGTGCTCAATCCATTCAAAGCGTCATTGCTTGGTGCAAAAACAGTATAATTGATTGAGGAGCCCAACACTTTATCATAGCCCGTTTTGATTAATAAATCCTTAAAGGTGCTCAGATTACCTTGTGTGCTAATCTGCTCAAAAAGGTTTTTCCCCAATGATTCGCTGGGAGAAACTAGGCGGTCATCCCAATTTTTGCAGGCGACCATCCCCAAGCTCCAAACTATGAGAAAAAGGACATATATATTTTTTGAACGCATTTTTTTACAAGTTAAAATGTTGAAAAATTATTCATTAATCAGCGAGCCGTCAGGTAAATGGCGAGGAGAAAGCTGATTTTGAGTAACTGGGATAAATTGAATCATGTCGATGTTGTTTGGTGAATGCGTACCATTGATGGCTTGCAATCTAAACATGTGTCTGTCAGTGGTTTTGATGTCCACAGTTCCTAATAATCTACCTGCCATATTGATGTCAGTGCCTGGTGCCATATAAATTTTCCAACCTAATGATTCCAATTCACCAGCCCCAAGATTAGGTACTTGGTCGATAAATAAGAATGGTCTTGTTAAAACCTCGCCATCGATAGCTCCTGTACAAGTGATGGTAAAACTGTTAGAAGTACGTTGACGACGGTAACACATCCATACCTTATAGCGACCTTTAGGGATAATAGGCGTTCTCATATCTAACCAAAGGTTACGGCTCGGCACACCCATTGGGACTTGTAAGTAATCACGTTTTGCTACGTTGGCGGCACCATCGTACACATACACAGGAGGGAATGAGGCATTGGCCCATTGTATATCTTGAATAACTGTACCTACAGGGAAACTGTAAGTTCTTTTTCCATAAAATGCTGAAAGTTTTTTCAATTCAGGAAAATCACAAACATCCCAGTCGATTCTTATTGGAAGACGCAATTTGATATTGTAATGACCCGATGCAGCATGTAATACACCATTAGTTGCTGTATTATCGCTTTCAGTACGCACCAATTCAATACCTGGCTCACGTACACCATTGAATACGTCATCATTCATGAGAATAGTTTGACCGTCTAATTTTGAACTTACTACGGTAGGCTCGGTACTTACTTTTGTCAAATGTGAACTTGCCGTAATAATATCTCCGAGGTATTTGGCACCTACCAAAATATGGTAGGCAACATAGATATTCAAACTGTCGGATTTTAGTTTTGGGTTACCTGTCTGAGAAAACCTTGCTTTTAATTTGGCAAAATCTGTATATCCTGCTTTACTCAAAACAGTATTGGACTCAGCAATTAGTGTGGTAAATCTTTTGTCTAAATTTTCATTCAATACATTCAAACTATCATAGTAGCCAGTTTCTTTCAGTGCTTGTACAAAAATGGAATAGTTCGAGTTGGCGGCTACTAATTCTGCAATTGATTTTGTAGCTGGTGTCAATACAGCATCCACTGCGTGCAACATCCCGTTTCCAGTTTTTACATTGGTTTCGATGACATTCGCTTGACGGTTGAGCGTATAACTTGAGCCCGTAGTAGCGTTGCTTACACCCGACAAAAGATATTGTCCGTACATGGTTACCAAAGGAAGTTTCCCATCTTTGAAAGAACTTGTTGTCAAGGTATCTCTGATTACATGAAGCTTCACAATGCCTTGAGCTTCTTCTTTTGTCAATGTTGTGGCTTGCTTACCAACAGCACTCAAGTATTTCTGAACCGCCTGATTGTTTGGTGCAAACATGGTGTACGCGCCATAAGCATCTAGGAAACTATCGTAACCTGCTTTTTCTACAATTTTAGCAAAATCTCCATATTTGTCAGGATACTTTAGGAGGTAACTGTAAAGGTTGGCATCGCCAGTGGTTGTTTCAACGATAGTAATATCTGCACATCCCCACAGGCCGAGTCCTAACATCATTGTTAGGATAAATGCCGAAATTGATTGTATGATATTTTTCATAATCTCAATGGAATTTTTTGTGAGTGACAGACGCATTATTTATAGAATGGATTTTGCACCAATAATTTATTCGTTTGAATTTCGTATTGGAAAATCGGTAAATAATGGCTGTTAGGGTCTTTGATTTTAGCAATGGCTGATTGTTGACGTTCAGAAGGAACACTTCTAGCCGTTAGGTTGACCAGCAAATCTATTCGTTTGTAGTTGGCTCGTTTGGCATTTCTTAATACATCAAACCAACGCTTTCCTTCAAAGGCAAATTCGCGAGCTCGCTCGTCCAAAATATAGTCGAGTACTCCACCCACACCATCGATATTAGCTGGGTCAGGTGATTTTTCAGTTTGAACGATAGCCCATGCTCTTGTGCGAATTTGGTTAACAATAGCAAGGGCTTCTGAGCCTCTATTCAACATGGCTAATGCTTCAGCTCTCATTAACAAAACATCGGCATATCGATACAATACTATATTAAATGGTGTTTCGCCAGCGGTACGATCGTATTTTCTAATAACCCCAGTGGTCATGGTTAAAGATGACTCATCTGCACGTGTGTCAAAATTGGTTGGGTCAAGTAAATCCTCCGAAAAGATTTCTTCGTTTACGTAAGCAGAAGCTTGGTAACGTCTGTAGGCAGAAGAGTTTCCAAGTCCAAAAATGGCAAACATCGGATAATTCGTAATCCCGAAACGAATGGTATAATCGCTGCCGTAGGCTAATTCAAAAATCCCTTCGTTTGAGTTACCTGAACGTACCGTGCTGAACCAAGCATTGCTACGAGTGGCAGGGTTAGAAACCAAACCAAATTTGGCGCTACTAATCACCTTATTGGTGGCTGCCAACGCTTCAGTTGGCTTCTCCATCCACAAATACACATCAGCTTGGAGGGTGTTTATCATGTATTTTGTCACACGACTGTGATCTTTTTCTTTTGTACCATAGGTGGTTGGAGCATCAGGCTCAGCTTCGAGTAAATCTTTCTCTATTTGAGCAAGAATGTCTTTTTGAGCTGATTTCGCAATTGGGACAATTTCATCATCGCTGCTGGTTGCTGTAGTTTTCAAGGGAGCATCGCCATACAAACGCACAATGTAAAAGTACATCCAAGCACGGATGGCTTTTGCCTCCGCCACATGCGCTTTTAAGGCCTCTGGCGTATAGGTTTTATCTTTGTCAAGAACCGTAGGCGCAAACGTAATAACAGTATTACAATAGTTGATAATTCTGTAAAAATCTCGCCAGTCGGTTAAGGGATTGGTTGGCAAAATGTTTGAGTTGAGAATATCTAATTCGTTGTTTGTGATACGAAAAGAAGGACTAATCATATCGGCACGAATTTCACCCAGCACGAAAGCTTTTTCTGGAATCACATCAATCACTGATGCGTAAATACCGCCAACTGCCGAAGCAACCTGTTCTTTATTGTTCCAAAATCTATCTTGAACAATACCGTCTTGTGGTCGCAGTTCTAACCAACTATCACATGAGGTAGTTAGCAAAAGAGCGCTGAGGGCGATGGTTTGTATAAATACTTTTTTCAACATTTTTCTATAAAATAAAGGGTTGAATCTACACTAGAATGTTGCTGCAAAACCGAAAGTGACAGTTTTGGCTGGAGGAGTCATCGAGTTATCCGTTGCCACTCTGAACGGGTCACTGCCTCTCATTTGAACTTCTGGGTCTTGACCTGTGTATTTTGTCCAAGTAATTAAGTTTTCTACCGTTGCGTAGGCACGAAGTGCAGTAAAGTGCAAGGTCTTCAATACGTTTTTAGGGAAAGTATAGCTGAAAGTAGCCGTACGGAAACGTACAAACGAAGCATCTTCTACATAGCGACTTGACCCTAGCCAGTTATATCCTGAGTTGAAAAGAGCTCTCGGAACCATACTGACGTCACCTTCTTTTCTCCAACGAGCCAGTACTTCTGTACTTTGGTTACCAAAACCAAACATATTGGTAGTGTTCATTCTGGTGGCGTTTACTACATCGTAATCATTTCGGAAGTTGAAGAAGGTCGTTATTTTGAAAGATTTGTAAGAAACACTTCCACCAAAACCACCTGTAAAAGCTGGGTTTGAGTTACCCAAATACACCAAGTCCATGTAGTTGATATTACCATCTTTGTTGACGTCTTCGTACATGGCATCGCCTGGTTGGAAAGTGTAGTCAGTATTAGGGTAATTAAAACGCATATAAACCGATTGCCCGTCTGGAGTTACGATTGGCTCTCCGCTTTTTCCTTTCGCTACAGTGGCAGATTTGTCTTTGTAAACACCCAAATATCGGTACCCATAGAACGAGCCAAATGGATTGTTTACCTGCATATAGGTCATGTAAGCACCGTTCAAAGTAGCGTTGCCACCTGTACGAGGATATAAATCAGAAATTTCACGAATTACGTTGGTATTACGAGCTATGTTAAAGTTGAAATCTACATTCCAATCTTTGGTTTTGTAAGGATTATACATCATGTTCAATTCCCAACCCATATTTTCCATGGTACCAACGTTCATTTGTACGTTGCTGAAGCCAGTGTATGCAGGAATTTGTAGGTTTTCGAAGAAGAGGTCTTTTGTACTGTTTTGGTAAAATTCAGCATCCAAAGTCAATTTTCTTTTCGAAGTAATAATGTTTATTCCTAGGTTGCGACCAACGATTTTTTCCCAACGAAGGTTGTTCAGTTGCATGGTTTGTGGAACTACAGCCGCATCGCCCAAATATGACCAACCCAAAGTATTGTATTTCCCATAATACAAATAATCATAGCGAGGTGCATTACCACTTTGACCATAACTAGCACGTATACCAAGGTGCTCGAAAATGTTTTCAAAAGGACGCATAAATGGTTCGTCAGATAGAATCCATTTGGCAGAAATACTAGGAAACAAACCATAACGATAGGCAGGGCCAAAGCGTGAGTTACCATCACCTCTGATTCCCAAGTCAATGATATAGCGGTCTAAAAATCCATAATGAATATTCCAAAGTAAACCTACATTACGCGTTTGAGAAACTCCAGAGGCTAATCTAGAAGTAGTCAAGCGAGCTGGGTTTGAGGCATCGGTTAAGTCAGATGATGCTGTATTGGTTACGTAAGATTCCTGCCAAACCGATTTTACATCAGAGGTATTCAATGCCCAAAGCGAAGTGAAATCATGCTTGGTATTCTTGATTTTTGGGGTATAAATCAAGGTTGATTTGGTAGTTACCGCAAAACCATCAGCATCGCCATCTGTCGCTACGTTTACAAACGAACTTGTAAAGGCTTGTCCAGTGGCTACTTGTGGCAAAAACGAGCTTGTCTTGTTGTTATTGATGTCAAATTGAACGTCAAAAGTGGCTACCCATTTGCCTGGAGCAAGGTCGTACTGTACTTGGAAGTGCGGAATAATACGCTCTGAGATAATAATATTTTTCGCAGATTTTACCATGGCAACGGGGTTGTAAGTGGCATTGGTCAAACCTGTAAACGTACCCTGAATGTTGGTCAATGGAGAGAAATAGTTTCCTGTCAATTGTCCTAAATCGTTGTATTCATAGATACTCATGTTAGGCATTTTACTGTAAGCTACCGAACGAACTAAATCTCTGTTTCCTGTCAATGAAGACACATAGTTACGATTGTTTACTGAGTGAGTAAACGAAAGGTCAGTTTTGAAGCGAATACGATTGGACACGTTATAGTCCAAGTTGATACGAGTATTGATACGGTCGAGACCTGTCCCGATGGTAGTACCTACTTGGTTGAAATACCCTGTCGAAGCATAATACTTCGCTTTTTCACCACCACCCATAATTGATACGTTATGGTCTTGAGAATACCCCAGTTGCGTAATAGCATCTACCCAATTGACATTCTGACTATAATTGTTATACCAATAGGGGTCATTGGGGTCATATTGGAATTCTTTGATCGTTTGTGTATTCAAAGGAATCCCATTTCTGTTCATATATGCTTCTGGAATCAACATTGAGTACTGATCACCCGAAAGCATCGGAATAGCATTAGGTTGCTTTGAAATAGAGCCTTTAAAAGTGTAAGTTACTTTCGGTGTTCCAATGGCACCACGTTTGGTATTAATTACAACCACCCCATTGGCAGCACGTGAGCCCCACATTGCAGTAGCAGCAGCATCTTTCAAAACAGCAATATTTTTAATATCCGAAGGTGCAAGGTTCAATAAAGAAGCATAACCCATTTCGTCAGCAGTACCGAAGTTGAAATCGGAAGGAATGGATGTTTCGTAAGGCATACCATCAACTACAATCATGGGATCAACCGAAGAGTTGATAGAAGAAGTACCACGAATACGAATTTGCATCCCTGTACCTGGGTCACCAGAGGCAGCTGTAATATCTACCCCTGCCAAACGTCCTTGAAGCATTTGGTCAATAGAGGTTCCTTGCATATCTTCCAATACCTTTGCATCAATTTTAGCTACAGCAATGGTTGTATTTCTTTCAGAAACCGTCATCAAACCGTTGTCTGTTGGTTTGGCTGTTACAACAACTTCATCTAAGTCCGCCGAACTAGATTCCATCCAGATTTTGATATTGCTACGGCCTTTGATCGCTACTTTTTGAGTTTTAAAACCAATACTTGAAAATGAAAGGGTATTATTTTGGTTTGAAACTCTGATAACGAAGTTTCCCTCAACATCGGTAGTCACACCTTTAACGATACGGTTGTCTTTGTCAAGCTCGGCAACTGTAACGTCAATTACCGCCGAACTATCCTTTGCTTCAACTACTTTCCCTCGAACCGTAAATAGGTTGGGGGACTGGGCATGGCTCCAGCTAACTCCTGTCAGCACCAAGCCACATATTAAGAGTATTTTGGTTAATATTTTCATTGGCTGTGAACATAGTTATTCACTATGTAAGTTTGGTTGGAGAATTAGTTCGACTTTAGGTAATTGTCAATTAAGTGAATCACGGCACGGTTCGACAAGTTGTTACTTTTGTTAACAATTACTGTGGCCTTACGCAACTTAGCATCTGATAAACTCATGGCACCCTTGCTGTTTAAAACAGTGATATTTACTGCATCGCCGTTTGCATCTTTTAGGAGCGTTTCCATCGCACCCGATTCTTTACCATCAGTTGCTACAGCCTTTTTGTTCAAAATATGGTAGTTGATAAAATCCTCTACTTTTTTCTTATCCAATAAACTGGTTGGGTTATATACTGGCGTCTTTGTTGCACCTGTTCCTATACCCGGCAAAACACCATCATTTACTGCTGCCTGAATGGCAGCATTATTTGGAATAAATAATGTGTAGAAAGAACCTTCACTTACATTTGCAATGGCATTTGTTGCAGCAGTGTACACGGTAGAGTTTTTCAAGTACTCGAAAAAGTAACCAAAATCAGATGTTAGGGTAGGAGCTAGATTTGCCAAATCCTTCCCGATTGGGTCTGCTATTATGGTATTAGCAGGTGCAAAATTGAGCACACCGGTAGTATAATATACTTTACCATTTGCCGCAGTTTTGCTACTCAAAACCGTCAAAGGTGCTGTTTTAGTACCTGTGGAATAAACCTTATTTCCATCAAAGCGGATATATTCACCGTTAATGGCATCTATTACGCCAGATCCAGAAAGGTTGTCCAATTCTTTGTTAGGGGTATAAATAACCGATGTTGCAACAATTCGCTGAAGGTTGGCCAAAATCGAAGTTCCTGATGTACGCGTTGTTGTACCTGGTGCTGTATAACCCCATTCACTATTGGCTACGTTTGACACAGATTTTGATATATCATAATCGTATCCAGCCGCATTGAAAAGGTCATCACTAATCATAAACAAAACATAATTTACGCTAGGATTCAGGATCGTATTTTTCCAGTCCATATCCAAAATTCGAGTCATCATCGAGTACTTTGGATCCAAGTATGATTTTGAATATACTGATGAGAAAAGGTTAGATTCTTGAACTTTATTTGTTCCGTAGAACATGGCGTTACTCAAGATTTTCTTTTCTACTACGTTAGCATTTGCATTAAAACGCGCTTCCTCTCCCAAAGCATTGAAAGAGTTTTGAAATTTTGTTGGCCAAACAGTTGATGGAAACAAATGCGCATTAATCAAGTCGATGATAATACCTGGAGGCATCGCATCCAATGAGCTGTAGTTTTCCAATAATACTTTATTTATATAGGGTGTAAGCACATCGTTGGTAGGAACGAAAATGCTCCACATATCTAGCTGAGCATCATTTTCTGCATTTTTTAAGAAATTTTCACAGTTGGGCGAAAACGTTAAAAACTTGCCCGAACTAGCTTGTTTATTATAGTTTTTCACATAAACCTTATCTCCTTTACCAGTCAAGTTGGCGTATTTGATAGTCATGGCATCATTCAAACCGAATGTCGTAGCATATTTCTCAATGAGGTTACGGAATACACTATACTCAGGTTTGTTTCTGATATACTCATCAATGGAAGGCTGTACCGTTGGTACATCATCTATCTCGTGAATCATTCCATTTTCTGCAAAAATATCAGCCGTAATTACTTTCGAGTTCATCACGTTGAAGCCACTATAGCTTACATTGGGATAAAAATAATTGTAGTCGGCAGCAGTAAGACCACGAGCACTCAAATACTCATCTGTAAAATAAGAAATATGTTTGTTGTTGTTATCGCCAACGATATAATTGCCATTCTGACGGTTGGTTGCTACAGATTTGAATGAATTTCCATCAATAGATTTTTCGTCGTAAAAGCCTGTATAGTAGGCAGTTTTTCGTCTGAATGCACGTGAATCTTGCCATCCAGTGGGTGCCTGATAATCTGCCAAGCGGTTTTTGTCAAAAGCATTAAATACCAATAAGCCCTGAACAATTTCACGGGCTTTGGTTGAATCCATAGCGTTGAGGCTTTGCCCCGAAGCGGTAAAATACTTATTAAAGGCGTCATCATTTGGAGCAAAAAAGGTCCAGTACCCCGCACTAGATAGAGTACGTTGGTAACCACTTTTATCAATGACACCCAACAAGGTTTTGAAATTTCCTCGTTTCGAAAGTACTTGATAAATGGGAGGTTCGAGTGTCTCAGGACGTTTGTAGATATCCAACTCTTCTTTGGTACAACTACCTAGAAAAGTACTGATGAGCACACTCAGTACCAGCCAGTAGCGAATAGAGTATCGATGCATCATGCGTTATTGTTGAATTTGAGATTTACTGATTTAATAGATTAATTCTATCGGATTTATTGGTTTGCTTTTGCCGTTTGGATTGGTAACTACTCTGATAGGTAGCACGCGCATACCGAGTTTTGTTATTTAGTGTTAAAAAACAAAAAGTGTTGAATTGACACATTTGCCAAATTTTTACTCTACTCAAGTATTATTTGACAGATGTATTAAGCGAACAAAAATGAAGTTAAAGATTGGTTACACGCCAAATAGGGAAGGAAAGCTTGTTGTTACGCATTAAATGAAAGACGTGTAGTTTCGTTAAAGGTATATGTTTTTCCATAAGATTAAATTGGTTTATTAAAGGTTATTACTCTGTTTGTGTCGGGGTGGTTAGCTAATACATTACTTGTATTGTCGATGTAAAATAACAAGAAACTTAATCTATAACCATCATGCCTCATCCTGTTAGTGATGAAAAATCTTGGAATAATTCAATAATGTTTTTTGATTCTAATTAATAACTTTTTAAAGTACAAATTTTTGTCTAAAATACTCACAAATAGCCAATTGGATAGACTTTCGGGGATGTACATGAGTCATTCCTAATTGAGTGATTTAGTGATTAGGCGAATGAGTGATTATTTTGAATATATATTTTACTTGCGGAGACGCAATGTTTTACGTCTAACGAGGGCGTTATTTTTATTTTGAGGAAAAAAGATGCTTGAGGCTTAACGGGTATTTGGTGTGATCATTAACTACATGCCTTCCTCATGATTGAAAATTCCAATTAGTGGGTGAATTTATTCACCCGTAACAAAAAGTAAAATGGTTTCATTAAAAAAGCGGTCGAAAAACAATCTTCGACCGCTTTTGGATACTACTATCCGATGTCTGACTCGGCTTAAGACGCAATCATTGCGTCTCTACTGCTAGAATACAAATTTTAACATAATCACTCATTCGTTCAATCACTAAATCACTCAATTAGTGATGACTCATGTTCGTGCTGAGTTTATGGCATTTTTTTGAAGCCTTCCCATTTAACCTTCCACTGTCCATTGGTTGGAAACGAAGTTTTACCTGTTGGTAAATCATCTCTGTTACACATCATGGCAATCGTTGCTAGTAAACCACCGTTTCCAGGCAAATACAAACGTAGACGTTCGTCCTGAAAGTTGTGTCCATTTGGCAAATAAGTATTGGTTCTGATATTCATCATCAATCCGTCAATGGCTTTTTCTGGTCGTCCTAGGCGTGCGGCAGTCATGGCAACCATTGGGAAATCCCACCCCCATGTATCATGCCATTGCCATACATCCCAAACCTTGTCAAAAGTACGTTGCATTGTCGGCATATCGAGCATTGGTGTTGGCGGAAGCATACCCAAAGCTCCCAAAACCGATGGGTGATCTGTCAAAAATTTAGGATTAGTATAAGAGTCTTGTGCCGATTCGGTGGCTAGATATACGCCATCTTTTACAGGTAGTTTTGATAAATTTTGAAGGATTTTATCATACTTTTCGTTGGGTTTCAAACCCATGGCTTTGCGCCAATCTTGTGCAACTTTCAAGGCCCAATGCCAGTAGACCAATTCATAGGTAGGATTGAACGTTTCTTCTGGATTAAATCGTTCTTGCGCTGGTATAAGCCCTTTTCCTAAAATATAACGCTTATTTTGCTCATCCCAATGCGGATATGTTGCCATGAAGTCTGCGGTGGCAAATACCAACTTACTGTATTTTTGTAAGGTTGCTTTCGTTGGTCTTTGGCGACGAACTAGCTCTGCAAAATAGATAAAATGAGGTTGCTGCCAAACCAAAAAAGCCCCTACCGACGACGGAGATTCTTCTCCAGCAGGATCGGTCATTTTTTGCCATCTAGCACCTTCATAGCCTTGGCGTTTAGCAATTCCCACCGCATTTGGATATACTTTTGTATACCAATCCAAACTTTTCTCTAATAAATCAACTCTTCCCCAAAGTGCGAAGTGGATACCATGCCACCAGTGCATTTCTAGGTGCGGTTTTCCATACCAAGAGTTGTACGTTAATCCTGTTTCTTGAGGAGGCTGTTCGTTAGCACACTGTATTTTGGTTAAGTATTGAGAAAGCACAATTCTTCGTTCTAACTCTTTTGCACGGACATCTGTACTTCCTTCAAAATCGATTGCGCCACCGCTATTCCAAAAGCTTTTCCAAGCCGAGATATTACGTTGGTTAATAGCAGGGAAATGACTAGCTGTCGTAGGTTTTTTTCTGAAAAATTAGCCGAAAATTCCCACGAACCATCTTCAACTTTAGGCGTTAAAATAAACTCGTGAGCTTGTTGGCTTGCTATAGTCGCATTTTTACTCCAGTCTAATCTGACAAAATACTGGTCTGCATCTAACTGATGTTTTACAACTGCCGATTGACTTTGAGCTGACACAATGGCTGATTGGTGTTGGTCTGGATTTTTGTAATTAGTACCGCTATCCAAAAATTGATTACTTGGAAAAGGAAATTTAAGAAAAACCTGAATTTGCCCAGTTTTCAATAAAGTCGATTGAATATTTACCGAAACTACATCCTGATTTGGGTCGCAAACCGTAAGTACAGTTACGGGCTGACCTTCCAAGGTAAAATGACTGGTAATTTGTCCAGTATAGGGATTTAATTGCTGATTTTGAACCACAATATCTGTTATCTGTGCAGTGTTACCATCTTTTTTCTTGAATATAAAACCAAGATTCCCAAGCTGTAATCGATGAGGGTTTTCACGATAATAGTTAATAGCTTCCTTGCTTTTGGCATTTTTAGCACCTTGTACGCTGTAAGTAACTTTTCGTCCGTTGAGGGTATATTCTTTTAAAGTTTCCTCGAATTTGACATTCTCTTTATTGGGAAAAGAGTGCCAACCCCAAACAGATTGTGTACCAAGCGGTACACCATTGGTATAATAACTTGGAAAACTCTGGAGTCCAGTGGCATCAACGGTAAAGGCAAATCGACCATTTCCGACTGAGAGTGAGGCTAATGTGTCAAATGAGGCAACAGAAACAGTGTGTCGTTCGACAACCGCTTTACGATTAACTTTCTGTGCATAAGAAGAGAGGTAAGTCATTCCCAGAAGTCCTAGGAGCATTAATTGTTTTTTCATCATCCTTCAATATTAGATCTAGTTTTTCTCAAAAGAGCATTTTACTAGATTTATACTGAAAGAGGGGTTAGGGTTTAGTTAAAAGATAATCTTAATAGAAAATATCGCCTAATGCCAATAGCTGATAGCCTAAATCCTAACCCCTCATAACCTATTTTGCTTCTTTATTTTTGACAAAATTATCTACCCATTTCATCAAAACTACCGAAATAACCATACTTGCAATTACGGTATATCCCAACCAATCATATCGTTCCAAATGTCCATCTGGCGCTTTTATAACGATTGCGCCTGCTAATAATGAAGCCAAACCACCCGAAATTTGTTGAATAGAAGAGTTGACACTCATAAATGCACCTCTATCTTCAAGGTTTGGAACGGATGTCATTAGAGCCGAAGCTGAAATCATACGTGAAGAAATCCCCGCAAACATGAACACGTTGATAACCATAATGATTTGAAGTGGAGTTGTTCCGAGATTACAAAATATACCCACTAATAATGAACTGATAGCAGAACCAATTACAAACATATTATACTTGCCAAAACGGTCACTTAATTTTCCAATCATCGGCCCAAAAAACAAGGCTGCCACACCTGTAACTGCATATAGTAGAGGAAGTTGGTCGAGCGTTAATCCTAAGTTTTTGGTACTAAAAGCACTCCCAAATGGCATCAACATGAAACCTCCAGTAGCCAATAAAACCGTGCTAGAAAATGCTCTTAAATAATGCGGTTTTGATACGGTATGAAAGAGATGCACAAAAGGATTTCCATCTTTTTGTAGGGCTAGATGGCTTGTCAAAGGCTGCATTTTAACTAAGATAATAATGCCTACTAGGATACCTACCATCACAATCATCCAAAATGGGGCATGCCAATCAAACATATTGGCGAGTTGCAAGCCTATTGGTAATCCTAGTACCTGACTAGCTGCAAAAGACATTTGGACAAATCCCATAACACGCCCACGAACTTCAGGTTTGAAAATATCAGAGATAACGGCAACCGATACGGAGCCAATTACACCGCCAAAAATACCAGTAAAAATACGAGCAGCCATCAATAACTCATACGTTGGAGCCATAGCACAAAATGCAGTACCGATTAGAAAACCTACATAGAAAAATAAAAGGAATTTTTTGCGGTCAAATTTGTCGGCAAATCCCGCTGCCAGTAATCCAGAAGCTCCTGCACTAAACGCATAGGCTGAAACTACTAGTCCAAATTGTTGTGGCGTAATATGAAGTTCTGGCATGAGGATAGCACCCAAAGGTGACAAAACCATGAAATCAAGCACGACTGTGAATTGAATAAATGAAAGTACCGCAATCATGAATTTCTGATAGCTAGTAAAGATTTTTTCTTGTTCCATTGAGATAGATAATTGTATTTATTAAGAGAAATTTTAGGGTTGAAGTGATTTAATGACTTGTTTAAAGGTAAGATACATTACATCTTCTGTAAGCTCAAATGGTTCGCCTGCCATATTATGACCATCTTGGGCAAAGTGAATTAATTGATATAAAGGGGCAAATGCCAAGGTCCAGAAAACTTCTTTAGGGAGAGGAATTAACTCACCTTTTTTAATAGCGCTTTTTAGAAATTTAGTCATATTAATCCTAAATTCTTGAAAGTATTCCTCCCCAAGTTTTTTCTTATAAGGAGAGTTTCTGAATTGTTCAATAAAAGCAGCAGAGATAGGATTTTCAAGCACATATTTCGCTCGGTTTTTCCATTGTTTCCACAAACCAGCTTCAAATGACTCCTCAAAATCAAAATCTTCAAAAGTGACTTCCTGTATTTTTTGCCCAACCTCAATGCCTAATTGCATGATGAGATCTTCCTTATTTTGAAAATAGATATACAAAGTAGCGGGAGAAACATTGGCAGCTTTGGCCAATTTATGCATACTAAAGCCATTAAAGCCTTCTGCTACCAATAACTCAAGGGCTTTTGTTCTGACTAATAGTTCTTTTTGTTCATCTCTTAATCTCATAGTACAAATATAAATGAACATTTGTTTATTTATAGGATTTTAGATTTTTTTTCCATATTGACCGATGACATTGAACGTTTTTCGATATTGCTTACAATTTTTCCCTTCGATATTAATATTTCGAGTAAAAAAATACTCCCACAAGGCTTTCATGATTAAAATCTCCCAAACATAATAATCCTATTTTAATCATGAATGAAAAAAAGACAATGGTATGAGTCGTAGAGGTTTTCTCGACTTATCCATTAAATCAACCATAGCAACAACTGCTGTCATTTCTGGCTTTCCGACGATTGTTCCTGCCTCTGTGTTTGGTAAAAATGCACCAAGTAACCGTATTACCATCGGTGCGATTGGAACAGGTCGTATCTCACGTGGTCACGATATGCCAGGAGTTTGGAAGTTTGATAATGCCCAGATCATTGCAGTTTGCGATGTCGACAGCAACCGTGCCAAATTGGCCAAAGATTTGGTAGTGGATACTTATTCGAAGAAAAATGGAAAACCTTACGATGGGGTAAATGTTTACACTGATTATCGTGAATTACTTAATAACAAAGATATTGACGCTGTTTTGGTCAGTACTCCTGACCACTGGCACGCGCCAATTGTGATTAGTTCTGTTCGTGCAGGAAAAGATGTATATATGCAAAAGCCAGCCTCTTTGACTATTTCAGAAGGTAGAGCCATGGCGGATGCTGTAAAACAAACCAAAAGAATAGTACAAGTAGGTAGCCAACAGCGTTCGAGTTGGCAGTTTAGATATGCTGCCGAATTAGTAAGAAATGGCAGGATTGGCGAACTCAAAACTGTATATGTGGGCTTGCCGGGTGACCCGGGGGGCGAAGTTGAACCTCAAATGTCGATTCCATCAAATTTCAACTACGATATGTGGCTGGGTACAACACCAGAAGTATATTATACTGAAAAACGGGTACATCCTCAAGTAGGTTTTGACCGTCCGGGTTGGTTGCGTTGCGAGCAGTTTGGGGCTGGGATGATTACAGGTTGGGGTTCACATCATATCGACTGTGCTCACTGGGCTATGAATATGGAGCATTCGGGGCCAGTAGAAGTGTGGGGACGTGCAGATTTTCCGAAAAGTGGTTTGTGGGATGTTCACGGGATATTCAGAACCGAGGCTATGTATGCCAACGGAGTAAAAATGGTGGTAACGAATGAAATCGCTAACGGTATTCGATTCGAAGGAACAGAGGGCTGGATTTTCGTTTCTCGTGGGGATGCTTCCGTGACTTCATCGGACCCTGTTGCCAAACAACAAGCTGCCAAGGCGATTGATGCTAGTAATCCTAAGATTTTAGAATCGGTGATTGGGCCGAATGAAATTCATTTGACCGAAAGTAAAGACCATCATGGCAACTGGTTGGAAAGTATTATTTCACGAAAAGATCCTATTGCTCCAGCCGAAATCGGTCACCGCTCATGTAGTGCTTGTTTATTGCATCATGCGGCTATGAAGCTCAAACGTCGTTTGTATTGGGATCCTAAAAATGAGAAATTCCTGAATGACCCAGAGGCAAATACTTTATTGTCGAGACCTCAAAGGGCAGCCTATGCAGTTCGATAATGTAAAGACTCAATGCTTGCGTCTCACACACCAAGCTGATTGTTTTCAATAGGACTTATTCTTGAGGTAATCTACCGCATTTGTTGCTGACGCATGGTTGCTGGAGATAACTCCAGCAACGGCAAAATAGAATTGAGTGGGTTTGTTGCTGACGCATGTTTGCTGGAGATAACTCCAGCAACGGCAAAAATCCTAAGATTTTAGAATCGGTGATTGGGCCGAATGAAATTCATTTGACCGAAAGTAAAGACCATCATGGCAACTGGTTGGAAAGTATTATTTCACGAAAAGATCCTATTGCTCCAGCCGAAATCGGTCACCGCTCATGTAGTGCTTGTTTATTGCATCATGCGGCTATGAAGCTCAAACGTCGTTTGTATTGGGATCCTAAAAATGAGAAATTCCTGAATGACCCAGAGGCAAATACTTTGTTGTCGAGACCTCAAAGGGCAGCCTATGCAGTTCGATAATGTAAAGACTCAATGCTTGCGTCTCACACACCAAGCTGATTGTTTTCAATATAACTTATTCTTGAGGTAATCTACCGCATTTGTTGCTGACGCATGGTTGCTGGAGATAACTCCAGCAACGGCGTAAACGGCATAAATGATAATCATTTATATAAAATTTTCAAAAATGAAGAAAAGATACTTGTTAGCTGCCGTGTTGATGGCGGGATTTTCTCAAACTTTTGCTCAAAGGAATGAGCAAATCAAATTAATTACCCTCGACCCCGGACATTTCCATGCGGCTTTGGTTCAAAAAAATATGTTTCCTAACGTAAGCGCCGAAGTGAAAGTCTATGCGCCTCAGGGGAAAGACATAGATATGCACTTGGCTCGTATCAACGGCTACAATACTCGTGCGCAGAACCCTACAGCTTGGAAGGAAATTCTGTATACTTCACCTGATTTTTTTGAGAAAATGGTTTCAGAAAAGGCAGGAAACGTAGTAGTAATGGCTGGAAATAACAAAAAGAAAACCGAATATATCAAAAAAGCTATTGATGCAGGATTTAATGTTCTCGCGGATAAGCCAATGGTCATTGAGCCTAAAAACTTTGATATGCTGAAGACTGCCTTCGAATCAGCAAAGAAAAAGGGTGTCTTGCTCTACGACATTATGACCGAACGCTCCGAGATTACTACGATGCTTCAAAGGGAATTTTCAATGGATGCTTCGGTTTTTGGTACACTACAAAAAGGAACACCTGAAAATCCTGCTGTAACTAAGGAAAGTGTTCACCATTTTTGGAAATATGTTTCTGGAAGTGTGCTCACTCGTCCAGCTTGGTTTATGGATGTAGCACAGCAAGGTGAAGGTATCGTAGATGTCAATACGCACTTGGTAGATTTGATTCAATGGGAATGTTTTCCAGAACAAGTTATAGATTATAAAAAAGACATCAAGCTCACTTCTGCAAAAAGATGGTCAACAGACATGACATTGACACAGTTTAAGGAAATTACTCAGTTGGAGCAGTTTCCTCAATACTTACAAAAGGATGTAAATGGTGATGTTTTGAAGGTATATTCTAATGGAGAAATTAATTATACCATTAAAGGAGTGCATGCAAAGGCCTCTGTGATTTGGGCCTATAAAGCTCCTGAGGGCGGTGGCGATACGCATTACTCTATTATGCGTGGAACCAAAGCCAATCTTGTTATTCGTCAAGGAGCAGAGCAAAAATACCAACCTGTTTTATCTATCGAACCACTCAAAAACTCAACAGACTTTGAGCAAAAGCTTGTTTTGGCAGTTGCTAAAATTGCACAGAAATTTCCCGGTATAGAAGTCCAAAAAAACGCAAAGGGTTGGGATGTAATTGTTCCTGATAAGTACAAAGACGGGCATGAAGCTCACTTTGGTTTGGTGGCGCAACGCTACATGCAATACCTGAAAGATGGAAAGTTGCCTATTTGGGAGGTTCCTAATATGTTGGCAAAATATTACACAACAACAGAGGCTTTGAAGCTTGCTCAAAAAACAAAATAGTTTTAGTGAAAACTCCCCTAAATAATTCAGTCAATGCAAAATAATAGAAGAGAATTTATAAGAAATACCTTCGGTACCGCTGCTGGAATTGTACTAGCTAATCAGGCTGCAACTGCCTTAAATACTTCAAGCGCAGAATCAATGAATGCCGAACCTAGGATTAAGTTTGCCGTAATTGGTATGAACCATGGGCATATCTACGGTCAAGTCGAGGCTGTTATTCGTGGAGGAGGTCAATTGGTTGCGTTTTATGCCAAAGAAGCTGATTTGTTGGCTGCATTTGCCAAACGTTATCCCAATGTCAAGCAAGCAAGTTCCGAGGCGGAGATATTGAATGATAAGTCTATTCATTTGGTATTAAGCTCTGCTATTGCCAATGAGCGTGCGCCTTTGGGTATACGTGTGATGAAGTCAGGTAAAGATTTTATGTCTGACAAACCTGGTATTACTACCCTTGAGCAATTAGCTGAAGTTCGTAAAGTCCAAAAAGAAACCAAACGAATTTATTCAATTTTGTTTAGTGAACGCTTGGAGAATAAGGCTACTGTTAAAGCTGGTGAATTAGTAAAAGCAGGCGCGATTGGCCGAGTGATTCAAACCATTGGTATGGGGCCACACCGTATTAGCTTGTCTTCTCGTCCTGCTTGGTTCTTCAACAAGGAGCAATTTGGAGGAATTCTTTGTGATATTGCTTCTCACCAATTTGACCAATTTTTGTTTTTTACTGGGTCTACCAAAGCTGAAATTGTAACTTCACAAGTTGGCAATGTGAACCATCCACAATATCCAAACTTTGAGGATTTTGGTGATGTTATGATGCGTGGTGATAAAGGTACTGGGTATATTCGGGTAGACTGGTTTTCTCCAGATGGCTTAAAAACATGGGGCGACGGTCGCTTGACTATTTTAGGTACTGAAGGGTATATCGAAATTCGTAAAAATATAGATATTGCAGGTAAAGAAGGTGCTAATCATTTGTTTCTTGTAAATCAAAAAGAAACAGTACATATCGACTGTAATGATGTGGAATTACCATATGGTCGTCTTTTGGTAGATGACGTGGTGAATCGCACTGAAACTGCCATGTCTCAAGAGCATTGTTTTTTAGCCACCGAATTAGCGATTAAAGCTCAAAAATATGCCAAGCAATTGAGTATTTAGTTAGAATAAGGTCGGTTTAAAGGCACAAAGTGGTTAAGGGTTTATGTATGAAAAACCTCAATCATTTTGTGCCTTTTTTAGTTTTTGAGACTACGCCATTGACTTTGAAGCATTGGTAACTCATGGAAAACTGATTCGACCTTAGTATTCTATTCACTTATTCCTAGTTTTTTAAACCAAATTGTGAATTGTATTTTTCGGATATTTAATAAAATTGTTTAAATATCTTTTCATACGCTTATCTTTGCATTAATACATCTCAAATCATTCTTCTGCTTCAGAAATTACACCTTTATTAAAGATAATATCAGCCTCTTCCATACAACTTGTTGAAATACTAATATAAATTTTCAAAGAATATTTAAAATCAATTAGGGATTTTGTCCTGTTGTTTGACTATACAGTAATATACCCTGAATCAAATCTATGAAATATCAAAAGTTAACGGATGAGCAGTTGGTGGTGCTAATCATGGAGGATAATAAATATGCCTTTGAGGAGGTTTATCATCGTTATTGGTACAAACTTTTTGGTGTGGCCTATCACGAAATAGGCACAAGGGAAGAGGCCGAAGAGCTAGTCCACGATTTATTCGAAAGTCTTTGGAATCGCCGTCATCAACTCAACATTAGGATGTTGAGTGCCTACCTTGTTGTGTCTATCAAACATCTGAGTACAAATTTTATAAAGTCCCAAATTACCAATAGAAAATATCAGGAGTATCTCATTTTTAGTGAGTTGCGACAATCCCATGCCACAGAGGAGGTTGTACATTTTACCGAGCTATCAGAGGCCGTAGAAGAGGCCATGAAAAAACTTCCAGAAAAAACTTGTGAGGTTTTTAGAATGAGTCGGTTCGAGAACCAATCTGTTAAGGACATCGCAGTGAAACTAAACCTCTCTGAAAAAGCGGTAGAATATCATATTACCAAATCTCTTAAACTCCTAAGAGAAAATTTGAAAGCCTACCATCAATCATAAACTATGTTGAAATGTAAACACCTAGCGTGATTATCTAATTAGCCTTTTACGAACATGAATCAATTTGAATTTGACCAATTACTCGAAAAATATCTGAACGGGGAATGTACCCCCGAGGAGATTGCTTTTGTTGAGCAATGGTCTGAAAATATGCTTTCCATGGCAACCTCACCGCTGAGTGTGAGCGAGCAACAACTAATGGAAACACAACTTTGGGAAAAAATCCAACAAACTGTAGGCATTAAACCTTTTCGATGGAAGCCTTGGGCTTTGGCCGCGAGTATTGTGCTCCTGATAGGTCTAGGAATAAAATGGTACACTTGGCAGGATAGCCCCGAACATCTTATCCGTGAGTCAATTGCCTCAAGCAATTGGGGCGTTATAGACTTAACCAATCATTCTACCAAAGTCCAAAAATTAACCTTGGAGGATGGGAGTGAAGTTCAATTAAACCCTAATTCCACGATATCCTACCCTGAACATTTTGGACAAAAAACCAGAACTGTATACCTCAAAGGGGAAGCGTTTTTTTCTATCAAAAGAAATCCAGCCAAGCCATTTGTGGTACATACAGGTGAGTTGGTTACTGAAGTTCTTGGGACGAGTTTTACCATTAAATCCTACGAGAATGCCAAAGCAATAGAGGTTTTGGTTCGCACAGGTAAAGTGTCTGTCTATGAGCGAACTAAGGCAGAAAATACTAGAAAAAATGGGGTGATTCTAACTCCAAATCAAAAAGTGATTTTTGAAAAAGAATCCAAAAAAATTATTCCAAGTCTAGTCGAAGAGCCCGTTGTGATAGTGCCTCCCGTACAACCAACCCAACTCATTTTTGAAGATGCTCAGCTTTCACAGGTGCTGCAACGCCTAAAGGAAAGTTACATGATTGATTTTGAGATAGAAAGTGATGCTTTTGAACATTGTGTTTTTACAGGAGATATCAACGACCTTTCACTTCATACGCAATTAAATCTCGTTTGTAAGGCTGTGAATGCCAGCTATGAACAACGAGGAACCGTTATTTTTCTTTACGGCTCAGGTTGTAAATAAAAAAACCTACAGTGCGCGAACACCGTAGGTGCATTTCCTGCTCGAACTGCAATTCGAGTACCCACTGCAATGGGTATCAGGGGATGTTTTTATCCAGTTACAGTTAAAAACAATTAAAATTATGAAAAAAACGTACTATTTAAAAAGATTCTCTCCGAAGCAATGCGAATCACTTTGACCCAGCTATTGCTGTCGTTTGTGTTTTGTGGGATAACCCTAGCAAACGATGCTTTTTCTCAAGAGGTACTCAACAAGAGTATTTCTCTGAAACCAGAAACAATCACAGTTAAAAGAGCTTTAACGCAAATCGAAAGACTTGCTGACGTAAAATTTATTTACAGTCCAAATTTGATTCAATCAGAGAGAAAAGTAAACCTTTCTTTCGACAATAACCGTTTGTCAACGATTCTTAATGAATTTTTGACTCCTTTAAATATTTCTTATGAAGTCGTTGGTAACAGAATCGTACTTAGTAAAAAGGAAATAGAAATTGTTCCTCAAGCGACTAATACGAAAGAACTCCCAAACGTAATAAACGCCGATATAAACGTAACAGGACAAGTAACTGACGAAAAAGGTCAGCCTTTGACTGGGGTATCGGTGTTGGTAAAAGGTAGTACAAGAGGAACTACATCAGATGGATCTGGTAATTTTAAAATTGCAGTGCCAGATAACGATGCGGTATTAGTTTTTTCATTTGTTGGGTATAAAAAGCAAGAAGTGAGTGTGGCTGGTCGAAGCAAAATCATGCTTTCTCTACAACCTGAAAACCAAAACTTAGAAGAGGTTGTGGTTGTAGGTTATGGTACACAGTCTCGTAAAAACTTGGTTTCTGCGGTAACTACCATTAAGCCTGAAGACCTAAACAAAGGGGCTATTTCAGATGTTGGACAGTTGCTCCAAGGTAAAGTGCCAGGCTTAAATATTACTCGTAGTGGCGATCCAAACCGTTCTGCGGCTATTATTTTACGTGGTGCCTCCACACTTCGTGACGGAGCGCAATCACCACTTTTTGTAATTGATGGTGTGCCTGGTGCAGATATTTCACTCATTGCTCCAGATGATATCGCTACTATGGATGTATTGAAAGATGCCGCTGCAACGGCTATTTATGGTAACCGTGCTTCAAATGGTGTGATTATGGTTACTACTAAGCGTGCCAATAAAGGACAAATGCAGGTGTCTTATGGAGCATATATGGCAGTTGATAAAGTTTCGAATAAATATGAAATGATGGATGCCAATCAGTTGAAATCTTTTCTTTCTGCCAATGGACAGGCTTTAACTGCCGACGACGACAAGGGAGCTAATACCAACTGGCAAGATGCAGTACAACGTCGCGAAGCATTTTCCCAAAACCATAATTTATCTTTTGGTGGTGGAACAGAAAATACAGTCTATAATGCCAGTATCAACTATTTCAACCAACAAGGTATCATAAAATCTTCTGGATTGAGCCGTGTGGTTGCTCGTTTGTCGATTGAGCAAAAAGCAATGAATGATAAATTGAAATTCGGCTTGTCTGTAACCAACTCTATGAGTGACGCTGATTGGGTTCCGTATAGAAATACCGTGCTTGCACAAATGTTGACGTATTTACCGACTTCGCCAATTAAAAATCCTAATGGTACTTGGTTCGATAACTTCAACAAAAGTAGTTATTATAATCCTGTTTCATTAATTGAAAATGGTACTGAAAAATTGAAATACAAAAGTCTCATTGGTACATTCTTCACACAGGTGAAATTACCTTTCGGACTAACGTATGATTTGAAACTTTCTTATCAAAGTTTTCAAACCAACTATGGGGCATATTACAACAGTTATTATACACAATACTACAACAATATCAGAAGCACGCCAGAACCCCCAGGTAACCCATCTTTCATAAATTTGGTTGGTACAAATGGTTTTGCTACCCGCAACTCATACGAGAATCGTCAGAATCTACTAGAAACTTACTTGACTTGGGATAGACAATTCGGTGATCATTCCATCAACGCTGTTCTAGGTTATTCTTGGCAAGAAAGTATCAACGGAGATGGTTTTCAGGCAACAAGTACCAACTTCCCAGTAGATGCAGTCAGTTATAACAATCTTGGTATGGGTAACCCATACGCTATCCCTTCTTTCCGTGTAAACTACGGAGGCGATAACTATCAACAGGTGCGTTTGATTTCTGATTTTGCTCGTTTGAACTATAATTTCAAAAACAAATATTTGTTACAGGCTTCTGTTCGTCGTGATGGTTCGTCTGTTTTTGGAACCAATAAACGTTGGGGGTATTTCCCATCAGTTGGTTTGGCTTGGCGTGTAGACAATGAGTCGTTTATGGAAAATCAGAAGATTTTTGATGAACTCAAATTGCGTGTAAGTTATGGGGTAACAGGTAACTCTTTGGGTTTCAGTCCTTATACTACCAAATTGATTTATGGAAATGTTGGTACATTTTACTACAACGGAACACAACAATCTGCCATTGGTGCTTTACAAAATGAAAATCCTGATTTAGGTTGGGAAAAAACAGCTACAGCCAATATAGGAGTTGATTTTGCTGTGGTAAAAGGAAAAGTGAGCGGTAGTTTGGAGGTTTATGACAAAACTACTTCTGACCTAATCTGGACTTATCCAGTGAGTACAGTGTTGTATCCTAATGGTTCATTGACTGCCAATGTAGGTAAAATGAGCAACAAAGGTGCAGAGTTAACGGTAAATGTAGCTGCTGTTAGAACAAAACATTTTTCATGGAATACAACTTTGAACTTGGCACATAACCGCAACAAAATTGAAAGCCTGTCAAACTCTACCCTCAAAACAGATTCTGTAAAGATTGTACAGCCAGATGGCGGAGGTCAAACAGGTGAAACAGTACAAGTTATCGTGGCTGGTATGCCTATCGGTCAGTTTTATACGTACGAATACGCTGGAAAAAATGCCAATGGTATTTCACAATACTACAAAGCAAACGGCGAGTTGACAACCCGTCCTGAGATTGGTAAAGACTACCGTATGCTCGGAAACGCTCAACCAAAATTGTTGTTAGGATGGACAAACTCGTTTACCTACAAAAATTTTGATTTGAATGTATTCTTCCGTTCGGTGATTGGGAATAAAATCATGAACGTAACCCGTGCAGATTTGTTTAGACCAAGCACTGCTCGCTTTACCAATATTCCTGTAGAAGTAGCAGGTGAATCGGCTGCTGATTTCAACTCATACCGCTATTCATCAAGATTTATTGAAGATGGTTCTTATTTGAGATTGGATAATGCCACTTTAGCCTATACTTTCAAAAATTTAGGAAAAAATTTCAAAAGAGTGAGAGTGTATGGCTCTGTAAATAACCTGTTTGTCATTACTGGTTATAAAGGAATTGACCCTGAAATCAACCAAGGTGGTCTTGCGCCAGGTGTAGATGCCAATAATTTTTATCCTAAAACTAGAACCTTCTTAATTGGTGTAAATGCGTCTTTTTAAAAGAAAATCCCCTGTTTTACTTTTAAAATTTACACAGTAAAAGTTTTAGGTTCAATTCAAATTTTGAAAACGATGAAAAGATTTTTAAATATATTTATTCTATTTTTTGGTGCAATCGGGCTGTATTCCTGCCATGATTTGGATGTACCAGTAACTACTCAGCTAACCCCTGACGTATTTCCTCAAACTACCGCTCAGTTTGTTCAGGCTGCAGGGCCAACCTACAATAGTTTTCGTCAAAGCTTTGCTGTAGAGTATTGGTTTTTACAGTCTTTGAGTACCGATGAGGCCATTTTACCAGCTCGTGGTGGTAACTGGTATGATGGTGGCAGATATGAACAACACCATAAACATACGTGGAATCGTGACAATGCGCACGTTCAAGGGGCTTGGAACTGGTTAACCTCAACCATTTCAATCAGTAACCAAAATATATTCTTGATTTCTAAGGCTGCCGAATCTGACGCCAAAAAGACGTCAATCGCCGAATTGAGAACGATGCGTGCGATGTGCTATTTTATGATGATGGATTTGTGGGGCAATGTACCTGTTACCACACAGTTTGGCGATACCACAACAGCCAAAACTACGGCGCGTGCAGATGTGTTTAAGTTCATTGAAAAAGAGCTGAATGAAAGTATCCCAACGTTGAGCGAAACTGTTGGACAAGAAACCTATGGTCGCCCAACTAAGTTTACGGCGTATGCGATTTTGGCAAAAATGTATTTGAATGCTGAGGTTTACACTGGTACAGCTCGCTGGAACGACGCCATTGCGGCTTGTGATAAAATCATCAGCTCTGGAAAGTTTGCACTAGAGTCAGACTACAGAAAAATGTTTTTTATCAATAACGGTCCGCAAATTAAAGAATTTATTTATGCCATTCCTTATGATGCTTCTGCTCCGAATGGTTACATGTTCTATGCGCGTTATGCCTTGCCAAGATCCTTGAGAGCGAAATATAGTCTGCCTTTTACGCCTAGTGCTGCTTGTAGTACTTTACCTGAGTTTTATGCGTATTTCAACGATTCAAAAGACGTAAGAAATCAGCAATGGATTACAGGAAAACAATTTGACTATAAAGGTAATCCAGTAATGGTGAGCACGACAAAACAAGGTTTTGACGAAGACTACAAAGGTGCTGATGCTTCTGCTACGCTAAATTATCAGGTGGAAATTACACCAAATGTAGTAATTAAAAATGCGGCAAGTTTCGACCTTGGCAATGACGAAAAAGCTTGGAATATGGGTTATAGAAATAACAAATTTTACTGTGACTCAACTTCCGCTACTCGTAATCAAAATAATGATGTTCCAATTTTCAGATATGCTGATGTACTATTGATGAAGGCAGAGGCAATTTTAAGAGGAGGAACTGCCACCAATGGACAGACTGCTTTAAGTTTGGTGAATGAGGTTCGCGCAAAACGTACTACTTCTCCTGCTTGGACATCTGTGAGTTTACAAACTTTATACGAAGAGCGTGCTCGTGAGTTTACTTGGGAGACATGGCACCGCAATGACATGATTCGTTTTGGAAAATATGAGGATAAATGGGGTGTGAAAACAGATAGTGATATTCGTAAACGTCTCTTCCCGATTCCAACAAATGCCTTGCAAGTCAACAGATTACTTACCCAAAATCCGGGGTATTAAGTAATCGAGCACAATTAGATTTAAGTTATGTGTTTAGGGACAAGGCAACAGGCACAAGGCAAAGAGTGTTAAAAAGTTTTTTATTCACGATAGATATGTTTTTGCCGAATGCCCAAAGCTGAAAGCCAAAGGCTCAAAAATTAAATTTTATTTTGCCCACCTACTTAAGTTAGTGGGCAAAATAGAATTTAATTTTTGTGCCCAAGGCATTCAGGTATCAGCTTTCGGCGGTGGGCTTTGTAAAAAAGCATGGCTGTGGTTAATAAAAACATTTTAACACTCTGTGCCTGTTGCCTTGTCCCTAAACACATAACTTAAATCTTATTCTGCTCGAATACTTAAGTTAGCACGCAAAATAATATTTAATTTTTGAACTTTCGTTTTTCAGCTCAGGGCATTCGAAAAAAGCGTATCTATCGTCACTAAAAAACATATTTAAACTCTTTGCCTAGTGCCTGTTGCCTTGTGCCTAAAACACAAAAATTAAATCTAATTCTGCACGATTACTTAAGTTAGTAGGCAAAATAGAATTTAATTTTTGAGCTTTCGGCTTTCGGCTCTGAGCATTCGGTAAAATATATCTATCGTTACTAAAAAACATTTTAACACTCTTTGCCTTGTGCCTGTTGCCTTGTCCCTAAAATGAAAATCTTAAATCTTATTTTGTACCAAACCTTAAGTTGGAGGACTGAATTTTGAGGTAGGATTGGAAAGGTAATATTTGATTTGGGATTTCTAATGTTTGAAGTAGAAGATAATATAGTAAAAAAAGGAAGTATCCCACCGCAATCCAACATCCACAATCCGAAATGGAAGGATTACAATTTAGCTCTAAAATATCAGTATAAATGCGAAATTAAATTTGATAAATTGGAGATGTAAAGTGTTGATAATGTGATTTTTATATTCATAATTCACCACTCACAATTCAGCACTAATACCTAGCATACACATTGCCAAAGTCAAAAACTTTGGCAATGTGTGTAATTGGGGATATGGATAGTCTGATTGAGTAGTTTTTAAAATAATTTGGTTTTACGTTAAAACAATAACGCACTCATAAGTAGCATATTTATGTTGAAAAAACGACTAGATTCTTTAGATGCCCTACGTGGTTTTGATATGTTTTGGATTATTGGTGGCGAGGCTTTTATCCATACATGGGCAAGCTATTCGAACTGGCCTCCAGCCGTTTGGATGTCCTCCCAGTTGCATCACAGTGATTGGAATGGCTTAACCTTTTACGATTGCATTTTCCCACTTTTTATTTTTATGGCAGGCTTTTCAATGCCTTTGAGTTTTGAAAGCCAGATTCAAAAATTAAGAGAACTTGCTGATCCCAATCCGCAATCTAAAATCCTAGGGCATTTGCTAAAGCGAACAGTCATTTTGATAATCCTCGGGGTTGTTGTGAATGGTTTTTTCAAATTTCAAGGCTATGAGAATACTAGAATTGCCAGTGTTCTTGCCCGAATTGCATTAGCTTGTTTGGGAGCTGGGATTTTGGTATTGTATACTTCTGTTCGTACCCAAATAGTTGCTTTTACAGGAATTTTATTAGGCTATTTCTTTGTCGTTAGATTTTATCCAGTTCCCGAATTTGGAGTATACAATTTTACAAAAGAAGGCAATGTTACTGCCTATTTTGATAGATTGTTTTTACCGGGGAAATTACATAGAAAAGTATATGATCCTGAGGGAATATTATCAACGATTCCTGCTATTTGTAATGCATTGATGGGAGCTTTTACCGCAAGATTTTTATTGAAAAATCCTCTAAATTTAACTACTAACCGACTTTTAGGGGCTTTAGTGCTGATAGGATTGGGTCTGGTGGCCTTAGCCGAGCTTTGGGGCTTGTTTTTTCCTATCAACAAAATCGTGTGGACTTCCTCTTTTGTGCTAATCACAGGTGGTATAAGTGTTTTACTGTTTGCTTTCTTTTATTGGTTTGTAGATATTTTGGGTTTTAAATCAGTAGTAAAACCTTTTATTTGGATTGGTACCAACTCCATTACGATATACTTGGCGGTTCATAATATCATTAATTTTGAGTCGACAGCACATTATTTTTTAGATGGAATCCTACAAAATGCAACAGTGGATGCCCAAAACTTCGGCATTGCAACAGGCGTTTTGTTTTTACAACTAGCGGGCTTGTATTTTTTGTATAGAAATAAATTATTTTTGAAAATATAGGTCATAAGTATTAATACTGAATTGTGAGTGGAGAATTGTGAATGTAATATTCTAATTATTGAAGCTATTTAAACTTTTCAAAAAACAGATTTTATGGAGTAGAAAAGATTGGATAAATAGTATATCGTAGGTGAAATTTTGCTGTAAATTTTTGATTATGAGCACCTTCAAATAACGAATATACTATTAACTAATAACGTCTTCTTAATTACCCAATTTTAATTAACATAACATGAAAAAAGTATCTCTAACGTTGTTGGTAAGCTTGTTTTGTATTTTTCAACTATCGGCGCAAATCGATTTAGGAGAGTCTAAAGCATTAATTAAAAGAATAATCCCGACCAGAGCCAATTCCTTTGAAGTGGGTTATCTTCCGCAAGAAAACGGAAAGGATGTTTTTGAAATCAGTTCGAAAAACGGCAAAATTATCCTTAAAGGAAGTACAGGCGTAAGTATCGCTTCGGCGTTTAATTACTATTTGAATGAATATTGTCATTGCCAAATCACATGGAATGGCTCCAACTTGGCATTACCAAATGTGTTGCCAACGCTCAAAACTCCCATTAAAAAGAACTCAGATTTTCTTTACAGATACTATCTCAACTATTGTACATTCAACTATAGTATGTCATGGTGGGATTGGAAACGTTGGGAAAAAGAAATTGACTGGATGGCGCTTCACGGCATCAATATGCCTTTAGCAATCACTGGCGAAGAATATACTTGGTACGAAGTCTACAAGGAAATGGGCTTTAGCGATGATGATTTGAAAGGGTTTTTCTCTGGTCCTGCATATTTTTCATGGTTTTGGATGGGAAATCTTGACGGCTGGGGTGGTCCATTGCCTTTGAGCTGGATGAAAAGCCATCATGAATTACAAAAGAAGATAATTCAGCGAGAAAGAGCCTTGGGAATGAAACCTGTTTTGCCTGCCTTCACAGGACACGTGCCTGAAGCCTTTAAAAAGCATTTCCCTAAAGCCAAACTCAAAGCTACTAACTGGACCAATGGTTTTGCTGATACCTATATTCTAGATGCTGAAGACCCACTTTTTGCTGAGCTAGGTAAAAAGTTCTTGCAAAAGCAAACGAAAATGTTTGGTACAGACCATTTTTACTCTGCTGATACTTTCAACGAAAACGAACCGCCTTCGGATGAACCGGCATTTTTATCAAAACTGAGTGCAAAAGTTTATGAAGGAATGCAGCAAGCCGATCCCAAAGCCGTATGGGTAATGCAAGCTTGGTTGTTTTATTCTGATAGAAAATTCTGGAAAGAACCACAGGTAAAGGCTCTTTTGGAAGCGGTGCCGAACGACAAGATGTTATTGCTAGATTTGGCAACCGAAATTGAACCTGTTTGGAAACGTACTCAAGCCTATTACGGTAAACCTTGGGTTTGGAATATGTTGCATAATTTTGGGGGCAATGTCAATCTTTTTGGTAGAATTGAAGGAGTTGCCAATGGCCCCATTCAAGCGCTGAATGACCCTAACAAAGGAAATTTACAAGGCTTGGGTTTAACCATGGAGGCAATTGAGCAAAACCCTGTATTATATGCCTTGACAATGCGCCATGCTTGGGATAGTTCGCCTTTGGATTTAGATCAATGGTTAGATGGGTATATCAGAAATCGTTATGGAAAAGTGACGCCAGAAAACCGTGAAGTTTGGCAAATTCTTAAAAAGACTGCCTACAATGGAACAACGATTCGAGATGGCGCTGAGTCTATTTTGACGGGTCGTCCAACCTTTGATTCAACAACTATTTGGACAAGAACCAAATTGAATTATCCTCCCAAAGAGCTATTGCCAGCATGGAAATTGATGATAAAGTCTATTACAACGAATGGTTCAAAAGAGGGTTTTCAGTATGATTTAGTTGATATTTCGAGACAGGTACTAGCAAATTATGCCTTGCCTTTACAGAAAAAATGGGTAACCGCTTACCGAAATAATGATTGGACTAACTTCCAAAAATATGCTCAGGAATATCTGGTTTTGATAGACGATATGGACGAATTATTGGGAACTCGTCAGGATTTTCTTTTGGGTAAATGGATTAAAGAAGCCCGTGCTTGTGGCTTTACCCCAGCTGAAAAAGACTTGTATGAGCAAAATGCCAGAGATTTAATCACGCTTTGGGGTGATGCCAATTCGCCACTACACGAATATTCAAATCGCCAATGGAATGGCTTGATGAAGGATTTTTACAAAGTTCGTTGGAAAAAATTCTTCGATGCCTTGACTACAGCGCATCAAAAAGGAGAGAAATATCAGCATGACGCATTCGAAAAGGAAATCAAACAATGGGAATGGTCATGGGTGACTTCACATAAGGATTTTATGGCTACGCCAAAAGGAAGTCCAAATCAAGTAGCTCAAAAACTGTTTGATAAATATTTCTCAAAAATCGAACAGGCTTACGAATAGATACATTATTCCCTTAAATCTTTTGGAGACGTTGCTTGCTACGTCTCTACTAATTTAATTCAATTGTGAAAAAAATCTTATTTATTTTATTAGTTTCAACCTCTCTGTTTGCTCAGAAAAAACCACTCGATTATGTCAATCCCTTGATTGGGTCGGCTCCTAGTACCACGCCGAGTGCCCAAAAACATAGCGAGGCTGGCTCAGAACTCAAAGGGCAAGTGGTGCCCATGATTGGTGTTCCTCAAGGACTAACCACATGGACACCTCAAACCAGAGCCACCGAACAAAAATGTATTCCTCCTTATTATTTTAACGACGGGAAAATTCAGGGCTTTCGTGCAAGTCACTGGATGAATGGGAGTTGTGTGCAAGATTATGGCACGATGACTCTTATGCCACAAGTAGGCGGAGTAGAGATCAATCCTTATAAAAGGGCAGAAAGTTACTCCAGAAAAACAGAAATCGTACGACCTGACTTGTATCAAGTTGATCTCGAAGGTTCAGGTATCAAAGTAGCCATGACGGCACTTTGTAGAAGTGGATTTTTTAAAATTAAATATCCTAATCAGCAAGCGAACTATCTTATTGTAGAACCCAATTCTGATGAAGGAGTCGGGTTTGTACAGGTTTTTCCAGAAAAAAGAGAAATTGTTGGCTACAATCCCGTTCATCGAATCTACCAAGGTTCTGGCCAGCCAGCAGGTTTTAGTGGTTATTTTGTCATACAATTTGATTCAGATGTTACTGATTTCGGAACATGGTTGAAAAATGTTATTACCCCCAAACAAGTGCTTGCTCAAGGAAAAGCAGTTGGTGAAAATGTAGGGGCTTTTGTCAAATTTGGCACAAAAGAGGTAAACATTCGTATTGGTACTTCTTTTACAAGCATTGAGGGTGCACGTAAAAATTTGAAGTCAGAAATTTCGCATTGGAGTTTTGATTTAGTAAGGCAAAGTGCTGCCAATCAATGGAATATGGCACTTGGTAAAATTCAGGTAAAAGGGTCAGAAAATGATAAAACTTTATTTTACTCAGCACTTTATCATGCTAAATTGACACCAAGAGTTTTCTCAGATTATGACGGGAAATACCCTCAATTTGCAGGTGGCAAAAAGATCGAAACGGCCAAAGGATTTACCTATTATGAAGATTATAACCTCTGGGATACTTATCGTGCTGTTCACCCGCTTCATACGATTTTAGAGCCAAAACGTACCGCAGACATGATGCAATCATTGATTGTTAAGGCCGAACAAGGTGGTTGGTTGCCTATCTTCCCATGCTGGAATCAATATACGGCTGCCATGATTGGTGACCATGCAATATCCACCATAGGAGATGCGTATATCAAAGGAATTAAAGGTTTTGACATCGAAAAAGGCTATCGCTATATGCGTAAAAATGCTTTTGAGCCTAATCATGACGCCAAAAGTTATGAGCAAGGTCAAGGAAGAAGAGCTTTAACAAGCTATCTCAAGTACAACTATATTCCATTAGAGGATTCTGTTTGGCAGGCATTTCATAAGCGCGAGCAGGTTTCACGTACGCTCGAATATGCGTATGATGATTTTGTTTTAGGAAAAGTGGCAGAAAAGTTGGGGAAAAAAGCAGATGCAGAAATACTTGCACAAAGGGCTAAAAACTACAAAAACGTCATCGACCCACAAACTGGCTGGGCAAGAGGAAGATATGCAAATGGTTCTTGGATTACGAAATTTGACCCATTTGCCCAACGTTCAAGTTTTATAACCGAGGGTTCTCCAGCCCAATATACCTTTTATGTGCCACATGATATTCAAGGATTAATAGCGCAAGTAGGAGGAAAGGAGCGATTTATTCAAAAGCTAGATACACTTTTCGAACAAGGTTATTATTGGCATGGCAACGAGCCGAATAATCAGATTGCCTACCTATATCCCTATGCGGGTCAGGCGGAAAAGACTCAAAAATGGTTACGCAAAATTATTAGAGAGGAATACGATACCAGTCCTGGAGGAATGAGTGGTAATGAAGATGGTGGACAAATGTCATCTTGGCTGGTTTTTAGCATGATGGGATTCTACCCAGTTTGCCCAGGAATTCCGAGCTATACCCTTGGTAGTCCGATGTTTGATGAAGTGAAAATTCAGACACCTTCAGGTAAGTATTTTACCATAAAAACCTATAATCAATCGGATAGTCACCCAATGATTGACAAAATGAAATTGAATGGTAAACCTTTTTCAGCCATTGAAATCGCACATCAAGATTTGTTAAAAGGTGGACTTTTAGAAGTTTGGATGAAATAGAATGATAAGTTTTGGCTAGAGTGTGAGCTGTTTTGGTAAAATGTTTACGCTCTAGTCATATTTCTCAATCTTTAATTTTTATTTTGATTTAGCTTTTCTATCTTCACGACATAAAATTTATGATGTTAAGTAACAGAATAGAATAAATTAATAATACGGCTACGATACACATTAAATATATCCTCCTGTTTATGAATCTATTCTAATAACAGATATACTGTTAACTAATAACATCCTTTTACATAAAGTAAATAGTTCGTGAAAAGTAAATATTCTACCTTGTTCGTGCTTGGAACACTGTTTCTGTGTGCCAAAATTTTCTACAAATACGCCAATATCTCGCAACTTCTCTGGCTTGTCAAACCAGTGGCTATTTGGATTTCATTGCTCACCAATGCTGAAATGTATTGGGATGATTCGTCTGGCTATGTGTTTCCCTCTCATGGTATCTGTATTGAAAAGTCCTGTTCTGGCTATAATATGCTGTTGATCTGCTTCAGTATGCTATCCTATTTAATTTTGCAGTTTAGGAAGAATATTTCAAAACTTTTTGCATGGATACTAGCCTGCATTCTGACTTATGTTGTATGTATAATTAGCAATTCTGTCAGGATTATTCTCTCCATTTTATTTTCAACTAAACTGCCCAGTCTTTGGATTCCTTATCGTGAAATGGTTCATCAAGGGATTGGTGTATTTACAAATATCCTATTCTTAATTATTACATTCCTATTTTTTCAATACCTATTCAAAACAACTACAGCTCATGAAAAATCTGCTTAAGCCGTACTGGGTTCTCCTGACAAGTACACTACCAATTTCAGTTCTACTATCTCTTTTGATGATTGAATGGCAAACTATTCATACACTTTTATCACCTCAAACCAAAGTGTATTGGTTGGCTGTTTTTGGTGTAATAGTCACTATTCTGCTTTCACAAAGTATTTATGCAGGGTATCAATGGTTTGCAAGAAAATACGTTTCCTCGGCTTATGCCCTGTTAACTTTATTTGTACATCTTTTAGGCATAATTTTTTATACAACTTACTCCGACGAGATTCTTCCGAACAACGTTCCTGCTTGGATGTTTGATGGCAATAAGTTTATCTACGTATATACATTTTTAATGCCTAGTATCCTCTATGCCTTAATTGTATTAATTATAGTAAATACACCAGATGTAACAAAGGCAAGTTTCCTCAAAAACCTAGGATTTTCAATGGCTATACCAATAGGTTTTTATTTCTTCTTCTTTATGATTGGCTCGGTGTATCATCCAAGTCATTTAGCTGATTATATGGAATTATTCCTATGGATTCTTTGTGTGACAGTGATGATGAGCTTTTATTACTTTGCACTGAGAGCACTTTACATCCTTATTTTTAATAAAGGTCTGGTCAAAAGGATTTCTCCACTGGTTTGGAAACTGATATTTGCGCTAATATTTCCATTGTTAGGATTGAGCCTCTATGCTACCTTGATGACTTTTGGAGGCTTGTTGGGCGATTTTACTAATTATTGGTTCTTTATTTTAGCAATTATAAATGGAATAATTGTTTGTCTTCCAAGGTTTAAAAACCCTTATACGAGTCTTATAATTTGGATATTACGTACTTTCTCGTTCAGCTACACAACTTACTTTTTTGTAGTATTTTTACCCTACACGCCGCTTTCATTTTTATTGCTTTTTACAGTGGTGTTTGGCTTGCTCATGCTAACGCCCCTAGCTTTATTTTTTGTCCATGGTGCTGAATTGTTGGCAGACTATCAGAGCTTAAAATTATATTACAAGCCTTATATGTTGATAGTTAGCGGATTAGTTTCTTTCTCCATCATTCCCACTATCATTACAATCAATTTTCTACTCGTCCGAAATGATTTACATAGTACACTTGATTATGTGTATACGCCTAACTATGAAAAACAACCCGATATCTCATTTTCCAATATCAGAAAACTTGCGACTCATCTTAACAAGACTAGAAGGGTAAGAGCATCCAATTTTCAGTGGGTTCCCTACATTGACTCTTATTATTCTTGGTTAGTGATGGATAATTTGACCTTGTCAAGCCGCAAATTAAATAACCTTGAAGCAATCTTTTTGGGCTATCCTTCCTACGATACTGATGAGGTGGAATTAGCGTCTAGAGTTTCACTTCAAGAGCTAAAATCTGAGAGTGTGTATGATAATAAAAGTAAAGTTTGGAAATCATGGATTCATTTATCTTTAAAGAATGGGAAAACTGCCGCTTCTGAATATCATCAGGCATTTTCATTGCCCACTGGAGCGTATATTACTAATTACTATTTGGATATGAATGGCAGAAGAGAAATGGGAATTTTGGCAGAGAAAAAAACTGCCAAATGGGTATATCAAAGTATATTGAATGAAAGAAAGTCAAGAGACCCAGGGATTTTGCACTATTCTAATTTTAATCAAGTTGAGTTGCGAGTATATCCTTTTGCCACAAATGAGTTAAGAACTACAGGGTTTCAACTCATTCATAAAGAACCAATTCAGATAAAAATAGGAAAATATAGTGCTAATTTAGGAATACAAGGAAAAGTAACTCCTATTGAGAATAACAACTTTTTTACCTATATACCAAGGACTGAAAAAGCAAAATTACCTTCTTTTTCTCGTCAGCCTTATTTCCATTTTATTCTAAATGTTTCGGATGTTAAGGCTTTTTCACGATATAATCTTCAATTGGCTAATCTGGGTAAAAAATATCCTTCACTTTTCAAGAATGCCAAAATCAGTCTTACCAATGCTTATGTCAAAACGATCGATTATAAAACAAATTGGAAAGATGAATTGGGTAAGAAAAATACAGAAGGTGGATTTTTCCTGCAAAGAGCCATTCAACAGATCGCTTACCAAGAGAGTAAAAATCAGTCAAATTCCTATCCTATATTGCTAGTGTTGTCAGATTCTAAAACCTCTAAACTATTCACTCAAGAGTTTCTAAATAAATGGAGTTTTGCCTTTCCTGAAGGAGCAGAATATTTTACAATGAATGAAAAAAATAGTTTGACAAGATCTTCTTTTTTAAGGCCTCGTACAGAGAGTCATGCAAATTTAGATTCGATTATTGTATCTAAAAAAGTCAAAGTTTGGCTTTTGGAGGGCAGGAAATATTTTTTACCTAATGACACAACTTCTAGTTTGATTTTTAAAACTAATCTTTTGCAGGAGCCTTATCAGTTTAAGCAGGAGGATTGGCAATCTGGTGTATGGTTGACGGGACAGCAGCAACAGTTATTACTTCATCCTGAGCTATATGAAGAATCATGGAGAAGTTGCTTGAAAAATAGTTTTTCGAGTAATATACTAACGGAGATGTCAGCATTTCTTGCACTTGAAAATGAGGCGCAAAAAGCCGTTTTGAAAAGGAAACAACAGGAAGTTCTGGATGCAAATGCGAATCTGGATGTATCTCCAGACTTCGACAGAATGTCAGAGCCTGAACTTTGGCTTATGATTGTAATAGTAGGGTTATTGGGAATTTATCGAGAACGGAAAAAAATTGCCTCTCGATTTTTCTCTTGATTTTTTGCCTAAATAAGCGTGTAAAATAGGATTGAATAGACTATATACACATTTTAATCCTTTGTAAAAGTTCCTTAGTTGCGACAGAAAGCTATCAATATTGAATTCTGTCGTAACTAAGTAGCTGATAAATATTGGTTTCTAAAAAAACATTAAACATAAACCTTGGTCTAAACGTATAATTTACACCAGTGTGATTCTAAAAACGTTCTGTCTAATGCCAATAATACGCCTAAACATCTGGACAGCATTAGAAAGAATCTACTTTTGATTGAACTCCTGTTTTGTCCAGTAGTTCGCTGAGTGATAATTGGATAGCTCTAATATCTTTCCAGTCTTTTAGGATAACGCCAAGCGTAGATTCAATGATATTTTTGTCCAAAGCTGAAAAATGTAGCGTCGCCAAGGCAGTTGCCCAGTCTAAGGTTTCTGCAATGCCTGGTGTTTTTTCTAACTTTTGCGCTCTTAAAACCTGCATAAAACGACAGATTTGTTCTGCGAGTTTAGCATCAATATTAGGCAAACGATGGCGGACAATCATTAATTCTTTTTCAAAATCAGGATAATCAATCCAGAGATACAAGCAACGTCGTCTTAAGGCCTCCGAAAGCTCTCGGACACGGTTGCCTGTTACAATTACTTGGGGAATTGAAGAGGCGTGAATAGTTCCAATTTCGGGAATGGTAATCTGCCAATCAGATAATACTTCGAGTAGAAAACTCTCAAATTCTTCATCAGCTCGGTCGATTTCGTCAATTAAGAGCACGCATTTTTGTGGCGACTGAATGGCTTTGAGCAAGGGACGTTTCAACAAGAACTTTTCATCAAATAGCCCTTTTTCTTTTTCCTCCACACTAATACCAGATTCTTCAGACGCCTTTAAATGTAACAACTGACGTTGGTAATTCCACTCATACAAAGCCTGTGAGGCGTCCAAACCTTCATAACATTGCAAACGAATCAGCTCAGTTTCCAAGATCTGCGTCATGACTTTGGCAATTTCAGTTTTTCCTACTCCTGCCGGACCTTCAATGAGTAAAGGTTTTTGAAGTTTGAGCGATAAAAACAATGCCATTTCAATCGAATGGTCAGTGATATATCCTTGTTCGAACAATAAACCTCTTATGGATTCAAGCGTGACGTCTAACATAGTTTTTTGTTGAGGCATAGATAGACAAAGGCACAAAATGAATTGCTGAAATTAGGGAAATGGCAATAATCATTAATAAACGACCCTAACCTCAATTCCTGCCACTTTGTGCCTTTGCTCCTCTGTGCCTGTTTAACTAACTTCCACTAAAGCTCTTCTAGCATAAACTTTGGCCAAATGTTTACGATAATCCTCTGAGGCATAGTGGTCTGACATAATACTTACCCCTTCAGCGGCTTTGGAAGCAGCTTCCTCTACTGAGGCGCCTGAACTTGAAGCACTTTCGACAGCTTCGTCTCTAAACGCATAATCAGACACACCTGCAAAAGCAACTCTGGTAGTTCCTGAAGGCTCTTTTACTGCGGCACAACCAACAATAGCAAAGCGAGAAGCTGGTTGTACAAATTTCTGATAGGTAGACTTTGTTCCTGCTGGAGGAATAGGAATTCTGATTTGGGTAATAATATCAGACTCTTCGAGTACGGTTGAGAAAAATCCTGTAAAGAAATCCTGAGCAGCAACAGTTTTGGTGCCATCTGCACCCTGAATAACAATTTGGGCGTTGGCGGCTAGTAACAAAGCTGGCCAATCTGCTGATGGGTCTGCGTGTGCAATACTTCCCCCAATGGTTCCTTTATTGCGCACTTGAACATCACCAATGGCACTAGCACCATCTGCCAAAAAAGAAAGCGAGTTTTGAACCTCAGCAGACGTAGCTATTTCATGATGTGTATTGGCAGCACCAATGATTAAAGTTCCCTCTTCGATGGTAATACCCTTTAACGACTCGATTCGAGTTACGTCTACTAAGGTTTCTGGTGCATTGAGACGTAGTTTTAAGGCTGGCACTAGGCTATGTCCTCCTCCGAGTACTTTAGCATAGCTCCCATTTTGTAATATTTCGATAGCTTCTTCCACTGAAGACGCTCGTTTATAATCAAATGAATGAGGTATCATTTTGGTAAAATTTTGATGGTTATTTTTCTAGAAAAAAATCTATTTCCAGTAAATAATGATGTTTTAGCTATTCATCGCACGCCATACTCTTTCTGGTGTTGTTGGCATCAAAATGTCTTTGACATGTCCAAAGCCACCACTCCAAAGAGCGTCCAAGACAGCATTGACAACCGCAGGGGTTGATCCAATGCAACCAGCCTCTCCAGCGCCTTTTACTCCAAGTGGGTTATGTGGGCAAGGAGTTTCGGTACGGTCAAGCTCAAACATTGGCAAATCGTCGGCTCTTGGCATACAGTAATCCATGTATGAACCGTTGATGAGCTGTCCATTTTCATCAAAAATTGCCCCTTCCAACAGGGCCTGACCAATCCCTTGCGCCAAACCACCATGAATTTGTCCATCTACAATCATTGGATTAATGACATTACCAACGTCGTCAACAGCAATAAAGCGTTTCAGACTAACCTTTCCAGTTTCTTTATCGACTTCTACCACTGCAATATGACAGCCGTAAGGATAGGTAAAATTGGCTGGATCATAAAAACTAGAGAAGTCCAAACCTGGCTCTAAACCCGCAGGATAATTATGAGGGACATATGCTGTCAAGGCAATATCGCCAAACGCTACGGATTTATCTGTTCCATTTACGGTGTATTTTCCATCCGCAAACGTAAGGTCTTCTTCATTGGCCTCAAGCTTGTGTGCGGCAATTTTGGCACCTTTTTCAATGATTTTTTCCAAGCTTTTTACAATAGCACTTCCACCAACAGCCAATGAACGAGAACCATAGGTTCCCATACCAAAAGCGACTGTTTCGGTATCTCCATGGTGAATTTCGACGTCTTCCAAAGGAATACCGAGTTTATCAGCAACCACTTGAGCAAAAGTAGTCTCATGTCCTTGTCCGTGTGAATGCGCACCCGTGTACACGCTGACTTTACCCGTAGGTTGAACACGAACTTGTCCGACTTCATACAAGCCTGCACGAGCTCCCAAAGCTCCTACTACCGCCGATGGAGCAATACCACAGGCCTCAATGTAAGTAGAAAAACCAACTCCTAAAAGCTTGTTAGATTGAGCAGCTTCAGCTTGCGCTTTTCTGAATTCTTCATAGCCAAGCATAGCAACGCCTCTTCTCAATACTTCATGGTAATTACCTGAGTCATATTGTAAGGCTACTTGTGTTTGATAGCCAGGCTGATTTACACCATCAAAAGGAGGAATAAAGTTTTTCAATCGTAGCTCAACTGGATCCACCCCCATTTCGTGTGCTGCCAAATCCATGAGACGCTCTAATAAATAAGTTGCTTCTGGACGACCCGCACCACGGTAAGCATCTACAGCATTGGTATGCGTAAAGGCACAAGTCATATCCAAATGAATTTTTGGAGTAGTGTACAAACCTTGCAAAAGAGTACCATGCAAATAAGTTGGTACAGCAGGAGCAAAGGTCGAAAGATAGGCACCAAGGTTGGCAAATGTTTTGATACGAAGGGCTGTAACGTTTCCATCCTTATCAAAGCCCATCTCGGCATGAGTTACGTGGTCACGACCGTGAGCATCTGTAATAAATGCCTCCGAGCGCTCAGAAGTCCATTTTACTGGTCTTTCTATTTGTTTTGAACACCATGTAACCAAAGCCTCTTCGGTATAGTGGAAAATTTTTGACCCAAATCCGCCACCCACGTCAGGACCAACCACACGAACTTTATGTTCTGGAATACCGAGTACAAAAGCACACATTAATAGACGAATCAAATGAGGGTTTTGTGTACTGGTATAAAGCGTATATCTATCAGAAGAAGATTCATAATGCCCAATCGCTGAACGTGGTTCGATAGGATTTGGTACCATTCTTTGATTGACAAATTCCAATGAAGTCACATGATGCGAGTTGGCGATAGCCTCATCAACTTCTGCTTTGGGATTGCCTATTTCCCAGTCGAAAGCAATATTGTTTGGTGCAGATTCATGAACCAAAGGCGCACCTTCTTTTACAGCCTCCACAGGATTGACTACAGCGTCAAAAACCTCATAATCTATCTCCACTAACTCTGCGGCATCTGCGGCAATTTCTTTGGATTCTGCAATAACCACTGCCACCGCGTCACCCACGTGTTTTACCGTGCTGCCTGTGCCGACCAATAAGGGGTGAGGAGGCTCTTTCATAATGTCCCCATTTTTGAAATTTACCTGCCAACCTGCTGGTACACCATTGATGCCAGACTGAGCAATGTCATCGCCAGTGAATACTGCTACAACGCCTTCAGTAGCTAGTGCCTGACTGATGTCGATACTTTTGACTTGGGCATGTGCATACGGACTTCGGATGATATAGGCGTAGGTTTGTCTCGGCAAAATCATATCATCGGTATATTTGCCCTTGCCTGTAATAAAACGCTTGTCTTCGACACGTTTTACGGCTTTACCAATATATTTATTACTCATGATTTCTGAATGAATGTTAAGAATGATTAATCGGTGATACTATTAGGCACTTATTTCAGTACCCATCTTTTCGGCAGCATATTGCACTGCTTTAACGATATTGTGATAGCCAGTGCATCGGCAAAAATTACCCTCCAAGCCGTGGCGAATTTCAGCCTCGCTTGGATTCGGATTTTTAGCCAATAAATCTGCCGCAGTCATAATCATTCCCGGAGTACAAAAACCACATTGTAAGCCATGACATTCTTTAAAACCTTCCTGTAGAGGATGTAGTTCTGCCCCTTGAGCCAAACCTTCAATCGTGGTAATCGAACTTCCGTCGGCTTGAACAGCTAACATGGTGCAAGATTTTACGGCAACTCCATCTACATGTATCGTACAAGCACCACAGCTACTGGTATCGCAACCAATGTGCGTGCCTGTCAATCGAAGGGTATCTCGCAAGAAATGCACAAGAAGGGTGCGAGGCTCCACTTCTCGGACATAGTTCTTGCCGTTTACATTTACTGAAATCTTAATTTCCATTTTCGATAGTTTTTATTTAAAGGTTTGTATTTGTTTGATTATGAAATGCTTTGACCAACTTAGGAGGCAATTTCTTCCTCAAAATTGGTGAAGAATTGTTTAGTCAAGGTATTGGCAACACCACTCAATACCCGCTGACCTGTTCGAGCTAATAGACCAGATAACTTGGCCTCACCCTCAAAACTGATTTCTGTTTGTTGCGCGTCGAGTGCCAATAAATTGATTTTGATAGAGGCATCAGCATTACCAATTTTGCTGTTTTGACTAACATTGAGGGTGAAAGTAGATGGCTCAACAATATCCGACAGCGTGAGTCCGCCTGAGAATTTGCCGCTTACAGGTCCCAATTTGATCTCGGAAATAGCTTCAAATTCGTTTTCGCCAGTTTTTTCTAGTCTCGATACTCCTGGGACAATTTTGGCGAGTATGTCGGTATCCATCAACATTTGCCAGACTTTCTCAATGGGAGCAGCCAAAGTATGTGAACCTGTTAATTGCATATTTTCGTTAAGTTAAATTGATAAAGAGTGATAAAAATCATCAATAATTCAATTGTATTTTTCTAATTTAATTTTAAGGAATTACCAAATGTTAACTTGTTTTGATAATTTTAAATTGAATTATTTCTCTATTTTATAAAACATTTTTTATCTTTCAAAGTAAAACTTGTATTTAATCAAGTTGTTTTGAAATAGTACAATTTTTAGAGTTATTTGTCTTGAAAAAATATAATTACCTTTTGGATTTGAAAAAAGATTGGACTTGTCTTAACAAACTTTTGACCAAATTGGTAGTAGTGGTGGATATCAAATTGGTTGGAAGCATTTAAGGTAAAGAAATTAGCCTTTGGTCGAAAAAAAGCATAGCTGGGAGAAAAAATAGGAATGTATATGTTGAGATTTTGTAAAATTGTCATTCGTGACGAATAACTTGAAAAAAGAACTACCGAATATTATTATCGAAAGGATAAATTTATGAAAGAAATTAAGGCTATTGTAGAGGCCTATCTCAAAATGGACTTTGAGACTCATTCAGCAGCTCTGGCAACGGTTGTGAGAGTAGAGGGCTCATCCTACCGACGTGCGGGTGCGCGAATGCTAGTGAGTGATTCAGGAGAGTGGATTGGTGGTATTAGTGGAGGCTGCCTCGAGGGTGATGCACTCAAAAGGGCTCGTTTAGCGATGGCACAAGGTAAATCTACCATTGTTACTTACGATACAACCGACGATGATCCTTATCAAATAGGAGTGGGATTGGGTTGTAATGGCATAATTGACGTATTACTGACCCCTATCGACCCAAATGACAGTAATAACCCTGTCGCTATTTTGTCAGATATTCTTGACAAACGCGTTCCAACGGTTGTAGTAACCGTTACTGCTACAGATATACCTGAGCAATTGCCTTTGGGAGCTGTGTATAAATTTGATAACGATAGTATTGCCGTTGATTTTCCTGTTAACGAAATACATGACGAAGTCACAAAAGCTGTAGAAGGCGCATTATTTTCTGAAAAATCAAGTTCCTATCATTTTACCTTAGACAGTGGAGCCGAGATAGGGTTATTTGTTGAGGTAATTTTACCCGCTACTCATATTTTGATTTACGGGGGTAATTACGATATCTACCCTATGGTGCAACTCAGCAAAGAAGTAGGCTGGAAAGTTTCGGTAGTGTGTAATCCTTTAAAGGTTCACAAACGCCTGTTTGATTGGGCAGATCATGTTATTGCCAAAGAGGATGCCGAAACTGTGGAAATAGATGCATATACCGTCGCGGTTCTCATGGCGCATGATTATGAGACAGATTTTAAAAACATGAGAAATTTATTAGCAACGCCCATTAAATACATTGGGATGCTTGGTCCTAAAAAGCGTACAGATAAAATGTTTACAAAAATGGAGGAAGAGAGAAGTCCAATTTCACCAGAAGATTTAGCAAGAATCGCTACGCCCGTAGGCTTGGATATAGGGGCAAGTACTCCTGAAGAAATAGCTATTTCTATCATCGCCGAAATCCGTGCGATGTTTGCAGGTCGTTCAGGACAACGACTTAGACTAAGGGATAAGCCAATTTATGAGAGCTAGCTTTTATTATTGAGTGATTGAGCGGTTGAGTGAATGAGTAATTTTCTTTAATTGGAGCCTAGTTGTAGCGACGCAATACTTTGCGTCTGAAAAGCGTCATTCTAAAATACATTTTGAAACATGAGTCATCCCTAATTTTTAGGATTGGGATTATTCTCCAAATTTTTATCAAAAAAGCGGTCGAAAACATATTTTTCGACCGCTTTTTTGATGCTACTATGCTAGATATGAATGGCTTAAGACGCAATCATTGCGTCTCTACTGATGGAAATTTTTACATAATCACTCAACCACTTATTCACTAAATCGCTAAATTCGGGATGACTCATGTTTGATGAACATTTGCGGAAATATATCCTATTTACACTAACGTTTCCTCCAAAATAAATCTTTCAATTACTTCAGCAACACCGTCTTCGTTGTTCGAAGCAACCACTACATCGGCATGATGACGTAGGGCATCTTCTACGTTGTCGACCCATACTCCTAATCCTGCATATTGTATCATAGTTAGATCATTGCTGGCATTGCCAACAGCAATAATTTCGTCAGATGAAATACCTAATTTTTGAGCTAATCTATCCAAACTTGCAGCCTTGTCAATACCCAATTGCATGATTTCCAAGAAGAAAGGTTTGGACGTAGTTATGCTTTTGTGATTGACTTGCGCTTTAAGTTTTGCCATAACCTCAACCAAACGCTCAGGCTCATCGAGCATAATACATTTGACCGAATCACGGTCTACTGCTTTCTTAAAGTCATCAACCTTAATCAATGGCATCCCTGTAATTTGAGTTTCAATATCGATATATGGCGATTCTGAAGAGGCGATAATATTGCCATCCAAATAGGTAATAATATGTACGCCGTTTTCTTGACTAAAGTCATACAAAGCATGAATATCTTCTTTGCTAATACTTTGTTCAAAAAGTACCTCTTCTGTGGTCATATCCAATATCACAGCCCCATTGTAAGCCAAGATATAAGAGTTATTTTGATGCAAGCCAAGTTCTTTGGCATAACTCAACATGGCTGGAGTAGGTCTGCCAGAAGCCAATACCACTTTTACGCCTGCTTCTTGTGCCTGCGCGATGGCAGATTTATTCTTTTTTGAGATACGGTGGTCATCGGTCAACAAAGTGTCGTCCATGTCCAATACCAACATTTTATATTTCATAGGGGATAAATATTTTGTGAAATCACGATTACGGTGTTCTGGTAATCGCTTTGAGTAGCGGTAAAATGAATGTTGATTTTACCGCTACTCCACAAAAATAAGGGCTTGTATTGCATCCTATTCTTATCCCTTTGAATATTCAAGAAAGTTCTTTTGAAAAGATAAAAAAATCTTTAAATCATTTTAGTTTTAGTTCGTAAACACCATATTGATTTTGAGAAGCCAATATAGAATTACCATTGAAATTCAAGGTATTAATCACAGAGTTAGAACAACATTCGGATTTTACCACTGCTGTTTCATAAACGATGTTTCCTATTTTGGTATCGTTTATAAAGAGTTCAAAATCCTTAATGCCATTACCTGCTTTGGTAAACATGATATCCCAATAAATAACTGCTGTAGGAGTTCCAACTACAGTACCCTTGTACTTGGTTTCATCACCAGCACTGCCGATATAAAAACTGGTAGAGTCTGTAATGTTTTTTCCTGAAGCGTTAAAAATAGAAAACCTAGGAATAGGAGGAGGAGAAACACAAGCATAGCCTTCACATTTGAAGAGATGATTGCAAGAACTAAACGCGGCGATACCCGCCAGCAATACTAGGGTGTAAGCAAAAAATTTCATGATGTGAAGATGTTTAGTAAACGAATAGATTTATGAGCTACTCGTATAGACGTTGCGGTGCGTAGGAGGGTTGCATGACCATCATACTATTTGTGGAATTTCTTCGTTAAATCCGCATATAACCTTTGATAATATGTTCAAAAAAATCTGCTTTACAATTTCTCTTTCGGCGTTAGGATTGCATGCTAATGCCCAAAACAACTCAATCTCACAAATTTTCTATCCTAATATTACCATCAAAACCGAAGCGATGCCCTCTGCCAATATGGGCGATGGCAAAGACTTTGGACTTACTCGTACTTCAACGCTTGGCTTTGTGCCACTTTCCACTGATTTCAATGTAGGAATTGGTTTCGGGAAAAAGTTTGATATTCAAGCAAAGCACACTTTTTTAGTAGCCAATTTGAGTCAGATTAATCCTACCATTTCAGGGAAGGAAACTCCCTCTGGTGGTTATAAAACCCTTTCGGCTGGAGTTTTTCAGTTAAAAGCAAGTTTGCGAGACAAGTTCTGGCTCTATGGCGGAGGCTTAGGTATTACTGAATCAAACGAGACCTTTTTTTCGCCACAACCTTTTTTGTGGGGTGGGGCGGCTCGTGTTAGAATATTGGGATTAAATACCCAAATCATGTACGGAACGGCGGTGGCTTTCAATCAAAAATTTAGAATTATCCCAATTTTTGGTTTTAACAAACGTATCAACGAAGATTGGCGTATTTCTGGGATTTTGCCATTTCAGGTAACAGGTACTCGCAAAATCACAGAATGGTTTAATCTGGGAGGAAATATTGCTTTAGGAGGCTACAGCGCAGGTTTTCAGGAATTTGGTTCAGGAGAAAAGTTGGCGAGAAAAGAAAATTATCAGCATCTAAAATTCACAGTTTCCGCTAATGCTCACGTTCTGAAAGTATTCAATTTATCCTTGGAAGGAGGAATTGTTACCTTTAGACAAGACAAAATTTTTAATTCTGCCGTAGAAAATCTTCAAACTTATCACCCTGGCACAGCCCCATATATCGGTGCGAGCGTGCGATATATTTCAAATAAAAACAGTATGGGCGCCAAGTTGATGTCAAAATTAGGAATTTAATTTTTCTATAGAGACTAGTTCGAGACTTTGTCTCGGACTAGCATTTTCTCCAGTTTATAAACTGTTTTAAAAAAAAGTCCAAGACAAAGTCTTGAACTAGTATTTTGGGTTTGGGTTCTTTGGTTTGGAGACGTAAAATATTACGTCTCTACGGGGTTTTGAATGCGGATAACTCCGCACTCAAAACTCCTCACTCCCTAGTATCCTTTCGCCAAATCTGCGATATTTTCTAATGGCTCATTGTTTTCAAAACGTTGAAGATTGTTTAAGAATACTCGCACCTTATCAGCGTTTTCCTCTGCCCATCCTCCTGACGAATGTTGCGTCAAAAGCACATTGGGCATATTCCACAAGACATGATTTTCTGGAAGCGGTTCTTCTACCGTAACATCTAAAACAGCCCCAGCGATAGCACCACTTTGTAGCTTTTCGATTAAAACAGGTTCGTCCACTGCCGAGCCACGACCTACATTGACAAACAAGGCTTCTTTTTTCATTTGATTAAGAAAAGCCTCATCAATCAAGCCAATAGTTTCGGTAGTTTCTGGCAAACATGCGACTAAAATATCTAGCTCAGGTAAATAGTCTCCTATGTCAGACCACGACCAAACTTCTCCTTCGATGGCCGTTTTTGAAAAGATTTTAATGTCGCAGTCAAAACCCTTTAGGATTTTTGCTACCGTTTGACCAATCGCGCCATTTCCTAAAATCCCCACTTTTTTTCTAAATAATAAATGCAAAGAAGGACGAATACTGCCACCTACCCAGTGATTTTGAGTTTGTAGCACAGACAAACGGTCGATGCCACGATAGACTGCCATGATACCTGCCACTGCGGTTTCTGCTACAGACTGACCAAAAAATCCTTTGAGATGCGTGATTGGGAAACGGCTGTGGGATAATTGCTGATAGGGGTCTAAGCCAGCAGAATGCAGCTGTAGCCATTGTAGTTTTGTACTTTCCTCTGCCCAATTTAAGGGTACATTGCCCATACATACGCTTGCCTCTAAGAAGGTTTCCTTACGATTTTCGGGTAATAAGGTATCTCCAAAACTGAGCTGGTAGCCTTTTTCTGGAGATAATGCGTTGACTAATAGCTGCTTTTCAGCATCGTTGAGTAATGTGTGGATATAAATTTTCATTTCGAGATAAGTTGCTGGAAATTAAAAGTTAACGGTATATAAGTTAAGTATTAGTGCTGAATTGTGAGTTGTGAATTATGAATGTAAAATTTTAATTATCAGCATCTTACATCTTCTGTTGATTAAATATTATTTTGCACGATTACTTAATAAATCGTACAGAATTAGATTTAAGTGATGGGTTAAGGGACAAGGCAACAGGCAAAAGGCACAGAGTGTTAAAATGTTTTTTATTATCCATCGCCATGCTTTTTTTCAAAACCCACCGCCGAAAGCCGTTACCTGAAAGCCCAAAGCATAATCTTAAATTTTATTTTGCCCACTAACTTAATAAATTGACCTTAATACTCTGAAATCTATTTCTTCTAAAAGTATGTAGTAGGTAGAATTCTACTTAACAGCCTTTGTCAGTGTTACTGGTTATTGGTTCTTTGAAATTGGCGTTTTCTTTTTTACTCGGTGAATTAATTCACCGAGTAAGTGCTATCATATTTCTTTCAAACTCTTAGTTTTAAAACTAAACTTAGATAAATCCTCTTTGTGTATCTTTTTTATTTTTAGGAATGTAGATGCAACCCTAAATTAGTATTCCACTAAACGGTATATTTCGGATATCTGATATCGGATGTTGGATTTCGGAAGTGTAATCTTTTATATTTTGGAAAACAAAGGTATTTTTCTAACATTTCCGAAATCAGCAATCCCAAATCCCCAATATTTTTAACCTATTCAAAACTCCCAACTCAAAACTCATCACTCCAAAGAATATGCCATTCCTGTCATAGTGCCTAATCTTTTGTCAGGCATTAAAAATGGGCTATTTTGGCATACTGACAGATTGTCAGCAAAATTAACTGAATTTTCGGTTGGCATTAAGATTGTTAAATACTTTACGTCGTCAGATGAAAAAAAGATGCGAAAGGCACAGTCCGAAAGGTGGAATAAACCAATCTTGACATTTGACTTAAAAAGAAAACAAGATATTTAACAATAATTAATTCACTCTAGCAATGGGAAAAATTATCGGTATTGACTTAGGCACAACCAACTCTTGTGTTGCAGTTATGGAAGGTAACGAGCCAGTCGTAATCGCTAACTCAGAAGGTCGTCGTACTACACCTTCAATCGTAGCATTTTTGGATAACGGAAACGGAGAGCGTAAAGTAGGAGATCCAGCAAAGCGTCAAGCAATTACAAACCCTACAAACACGATTTCTTCAATCAAACGTTTTATGGGTAAGCGCTATTCTGAAGTAGGTAGCGAGCTTAAAACAATTGCTTACACAGTAGAACAAGGTTCAAACGATACTCCACGCGTTCGTATCGGTGATCGTTTATATACACCACAAGAAATCTCAGCACAGATTTTGACTAAAATGAAGCAAACTGCTGAAGATTATTTAGGTCAAACTGTTACTGAAGCTGTTATTACAGTTCCTGCATACTTCAACGATGCTGAGCGTCAGGCTACAAAAGAAGCTGGTGCAATCGCTGGTTTGGAAGTAAAACGTATCATCAACGAACCAACTGCTGCTGCTTTGGCTTACGGTTTGGACAAAGGTGGTAAAGATATGAAAATCGCAGTATTTGACCTTGGTGGTGGTACTTTCGATATTTCAATCTTGGAATTAGGTGATGGCGTATTCGAAGTAAAATCAACTGACGGTGATACTCACTTAGGTGGTGACGACTTCGACCAAGTAATCATCAACTGGTTGGCAGACGAATTTAAAAATGACGAAGGGGTTGATTTGCGTCAAGATGCTATGGCATTGCAACGTTTGAAAGAAGCAGCAGAGAAAGCTAAAATCGAGTTGTCTTCTGGTGCATCAACTGAAATCAACTTGCCATATATCTTCCCAGTAAATGGTATGCCTAAACACTTAGTACGTTCATTGTCACGTGCTAAATTTGAGCAATTGGCTGATACTTTGATTCAAAGAATGTTGGAGCCTTGCCGTCGTGCTATGAAAAACTCTGGCTATAGCAACTCTGATATCGACGAAGTTATCTTGGTAGGTGGTTCGACTCGTATCCCACGTGTAGTTGAAGAAGTAGAGAAATTCTGGGGTAAAAAAGCATCTAAAGGCGTTAACCCTGACGAAGCAGTAGCAATCGGTGCAGCAGTTCAAGGTGGTGTATTGACAGGTGAAGTAAAAGATGTATTGTTGCTAGACGTTATTCCTTTGTCATTAGGTATCGAGACTATGGGTGGCGTGTTCACTAAATTGATTGAAGCAAACACAACAATCCCAACTCGTAAGTCTGAGGTATTCTCAACGGCATCTGATAGCCAACCATCTGTAGAATTGAACATTTTACAAGGTGAGCGTCCAATGGCAGCTAACAACCGTTCATTAGGTCGTTTCCACTTAGACGGTATTCCACCAGCACCACGTGGTGTTCCTCAAATCGAAGTAATTTTCGATATAGATGCCAACGGTATCTTGCATGTATCAGCGAAAGATAAAGGTACAGGTAAAGAAAACAACATCCGTATCGAAGCATCTAGCGGTTTGACAGATGCAGAAATCGAAAGAATGCGTCAAGAAGCGAAAGCTAACGAGGCAGCAGATAAAGCAGAAAAAGAAAAAATCGAGAAAGTGAACCAAGCAGACTCATTGATTTTCCAAACAGAAAAACAATTGAAAGAATACGGTGAAAAACTTTCAGAAGGAAACAAAACTGCTATTGAAGGTGCATTAGCTGAATTACGTACAGCACACGCGTCACGTGATATTGCTTCTATCGATGCTTCATTAGAAAAATTGAACAACGCTTGGATGGCAGCATCTCAAGAAATGTACGCTCAAGGTGGTGACGCAGCTCAACCAACTGGCGATGCAGGTCAATCAGCTAACGCAGGTGGTGGTTCTTCACAAGCAGAAGACGTTCCATTTGAAGAAGTGAAATAAGAAGTCGGTAACCGACCCTTAGCCTCTGGCTAAATATATTAAAGTGCTATAGAATCTCCCTTCGGGAATCTTTCAGTTTTTTGAAAGGAGATTTTGTAGCACTTTTTTGTGATGTTTGCTAAGTGATTTTTAATATTATCTCATTTTAAACACCCCTATTAATATGCTCAATCCCGCTAAACATCAAAACTATGAAATCTTAAATTTGCTTGGTTATGGATTAGCTAAGTTTGACAATAACTTTATCAAAGAATTCAGTTTTGAGACTAAAAGCTCATTTTTTGAGTATTTTGTACAGCTGAATATTGTAGAAACTGGAAGTGTAGTTAAGAATCGAATGGATTTATTTGACCCTTTTTTTGATAATGGACGAAAAGGTTGGTGGCAAAAAGGTGATGCATACATTCATCGTAAACAATTAATTGATAGTTTGTTGGGCTTTGAAGATGTGAAAGGTTTCTCAAACATTGTGAAACTATTTTTACAAGAAAAATATCAAATAAATGATTTTGTTGCCAAAGTAAAACCTATTACACAAAGCCGATTTAGAAAACTTCAAGAAACTGGACTTGAAGCAGAGTTGTACTTTATGAATAACTATAAAAATATCGCAGGTTTTGAAGATGGTGAGTTATTGGATGCACGATTGTATGGAGATGGATACGACTTTGAACTAGATGTGAACCCACAGAATTTTTTGATAGAGGTGAAAGGAGTAAGAGAAAAAAAAGGAAATATTCGTCTCACACAAAAAGAGTATCAAAAAGCAAAAGAGTATACCAAGGACTATATCTTAACAATTATCCTTAATCTTAACGATACACCCAAAATAGTAACAGTAGATAATCCTGTGAATTGTTTAGCATTTGAAGAGGTTATTCGTAAAACGGAAGAAATAAAAGAGTATCACTTAGTTTCTAAAATATGCTAAGCACTACAGAAAAAATAGCAATTCTTGAAGAACTATTAGTTAAACAAGAAAATAGCTACTCGGATTCTATTCGTGAAGAATTGTATGTTGAACTTATTGAAAATCAAAAAGCATATTATTTTCTCAAGGATTTTTCCACCCAACAAGAAATTCAAGATATACTAAATACCTTGATTCATAGAGTAATCATGTACGAACATGAGGAGGATATCAAGGATATAGTTGATGGGTTTGTATTTAGGTAAATTAAAGATAAAAGATCTCTAATACTTTGCTCCACCGTTGTACAACCATTTTCTAAAAAATCCGTCTCAATTTCAAAATACCAAACTATTTGAAAATAGTTTCAAGGATAAGTTAATAATAGCATAGCTCCGTAGGAGCGACAGTTTGGTAGTATTTTCGATATGAATTATAATCATTTAAGCGCCGTAGGTGCGACAGAAAACAAACCATATTCTGTCGCACCTACGGCGCTTTTTAATATTCTCCTGTTAGATCATTGCTACCAAACTGTCGCACCTACGGTGCTGATATATTTCCGTGTGTCTTGCCTGCTAGCACTTGCTTCCTATCCAGCACTAACATTTTCTACGAATTTTATCCTCAATTGCAGCAATAGAATTGTAAGCTTCACCCAAAATAGGCGGATACGGAAAGTGCTAAATAAAAAGCAAACTAATCTTCTGGAAGAATTAGTGTTTTGCTGTCATGTTTCTTTTTGTTTAGGGAAAACCAATAGTTTAATTGAATTGATAATGAATTGGTTGTTACTCTAATTGGAGATGCCATACCTGTAAGAGGGGAAATATTGCTATCTCTTAAATCAGAAATACCTAAGTTGTATTTCACTTTCAGAGAGATTGGCAATTTTATGTAGGATTGTAAATTCAAATCTGCCGCGGCTAAAATTCCCCAATTAAAAGAACTATAGTTTGTTACAGTTCCATTGTTACATTGATAAGTACAAGTATCAGTTCCTATAATCTTCGTTGTTATATAAGGGGTAAGTATTTTGCCTAAAAATACACCTACGCCGAAAGACAGACTGCTAAATTTTATTCTTTTCAAATTGAGTTTTGAATTGAAAGATAAATCGGACTGAATATAGGGGAGAATAAAATCATCTTGGTATTGTATACCCGCCACAAATGGGTTATAGTATTTATCTATTTTACCAATCCTTACAAAGTCAGTTTGTAGTTTGATTTTATAATTTTTATGAATATTTCTGACAATAGCCACCCCAAAAATTGGTCTTATTAATGTCTTATTCGAAAATAATCTATTAATTGTTCCGTAATGAGAAGTTATTACTCCCATTTCTGGACTTATTTCCCAACTCGGTTCAATGATATTTTGTGAGATACCAGATAAATTAATTAAGGATACGAGAATTATTCCCAACAATAGTCGGATTGTGTAGCGTACTTTGATTTTCATATAAGTTTAGTTTTATCCTTGATGTAGTTACAAGAATATATTTCAAATAAAGATAAATGTAGAATTTTGCATTTAAAAAGAAATAAATATAATATTTCCCCTTGCTATCGCTAAATTCCAAGCTAGTACTCATATTTTCTAGGGATTCTATCCTAATTTTAGAAAGTTGAATCATTTGAAAATAGGTGTTAAGAATTTGTATTGATAAAGTGCCTTAGGAACGACTGTCGTACCTCGGAGCGTTTTAGTTATCCTGCAAAAAAGATTGTATTATTGCCTAGTTCGAGACTTGGTCTCGGACTAGCTTTTGTTTCAGTTTAGGAACAGTATAAAAAATGAGTCCAAGACTAAGTCTTGAACTAGTAATCTAGCACCGCTAGTGCTGGCTTCCAAGCCAGTACTCACATTTTCTAAGGATTCTATCCTAATTTCTAATAGTTGAATCATTTGAAAATAATGTATAAGGATAAAATTATAAGGATAAAGCTCCGTTCTAAACTAAAAAACATTAAATTTCGCTATTGCTATTACAACAAGCTTTCAACCAATCCTCCTTTTACCTTTGATATACTGAAAGGATTAAATGAATACTATGTGAATAAAGGATACTTTTCTTTAGGCTGCAAAACGAAGATTTCAATATGATCTAAACTACATTTATAATAAAATATGAGTACGCTAAACAAAGGTGAATATTCTGGGAATATCTTAAATTTAGTTGAATTTGAGGGCATCATAACGAGCAAAACTGCCTATCATGACAAGGTCGATCAGTCTTACCATTATCATGCAAATCCGCATTTGAGTTTTATCATTAATGGAGCGCATTTGGAACGGAAAAACAATCAAACAGCTGTTAAAACTTCAAAGGATGTTTTGTTTTATCACTCTGGAGAATTTCACCAAACAATTCCATTTACACCAGATACTAAAAACCTGAATCTTGAAATTGATTCCGATTTTTTGCAAAAACATGATATTTCGGAAGAGTTATTAGAAAAAGCAGTGCTAAAAAACGTAAGAAGCAAGCTGTTTATGCTCAAACTAAATTCAGAACTCAATTTCAACGATGGCTTAACTCAAACTGCACTACATTCACTTATATTAGATTTTGTTGCCGAAGCAGATGTCAAAGATTATCAACAGATTTTATGGTGTACAAAACTTGAAGAGTTTTTAAATGACAACTGGAATCTTAATCACAGTCTTGAAGAGTTATCGATTTTACTGGGTGTACATCCTGTGACGATATCAAAGCATTTTCCAAAGTACATCGGCTGCACCATTAGTGAATACGTAAGAATAATAAGAATCACGCGAAGTTTAGATTTATTAAAATCATCGAATCAATCTTTGACTGAGATTGCACTTTTTTGCGGATTCTCAGATCAGAGTCATTTTTTGCGAACCTTCAAACATTTGACTGGACTCAATCCAAAATCATTCAGAAATTTTTAATCAGGCTAATTTTGTTCTATTTTACGAGTTGGGAGGTTTGTTATTTTGCACCAAATCAAACTTCTCAAACATGAAAAAACTATTTTTTATCCTATCTTTTTTACTCTGTCAATGTTCATTTGCCCAAAAAACGTTGCCAATTCTTAAGTCTAATGCCAAGACCATTAAGATTAGAGAAGGAAAATCCGAAATTCACGAGCAGCATCCTATCGCCAAGGCCAATCCTGATGTGTATGTCCCGAAACCATTTACAAAAACACAAGAAATAACTTATATCTCAGATATTGATTCAATCACTTTCAAGGTTGAGATGAATAAAATAGTTGATTTTTTGATAGTTCAAAATGGAAAGGATACCATCAAAACACAAATTAACACCAATAAAAATCAAGTTATTAGCTATCCAAAATACGCTTATACCAAGAACAAGTCAGCAAAGCATGATACCATCCCCTTTAGCATAGGGGAGGACAGTCGAATTTATTTGAAAGGAAGTATCAATAATTCTGACACGCTTACCTTTTTGTTTGATACAGGCGCTTCTGGTGTAGTATTATCTTCGCCATTGATCAATAAAAAAGTGAATGTAAAAATTGATGGTTCGGTTCTAAATGTTGGAACAGATGGAATGGAAAGAGTGCCTACAAGCGCTCAAAATACTTTAAAAATACAGGGATTAACCTGGAATCAAGTACCACTTCTAGCAATAGATTTCGGAGATTCCCCCTTCGATGCTGTGTTGGGTTGGGTGGCTTTTCAGAATAAAGTTATAAAAATCAACTATGAAACAAAAAAAATGATTGTGTATGACTCATTACCACCTATTTCTGGTGATTTTAGAAAGGTTGATTTTAGATTAATTGATGGTATACCTTATATAAAATGCAAGATGATTGTGAATAATACTGAATACGAAGAATGGTTTGATTTCGATTCGGGTTCGGATGGTTCACTCAGTATTTCGAAGGAATATTTTATCAACAATAATTTAGCTGATAAGCTAAAAAAGCTGGGAGAATCTGGTTCGATTGGAACTACGGGTATCAATATTGTAACAGATGTTGTATTGTTAAGAAGACTAAAAATAGCGGATTTTGAGCTATATAATATCCAGTTGAGTGTCCCTCAAAAAGATCCTGATACACCAGATAGACTGGGAAATATTGGTAATCTAATCTTGAAACGCTTCACAACAATCATCGATTTTAGGAATAATTGTATGTATCTCAATCCGAATAACTTGATGTATTCACGGATGGATTAAAATTTGCTTGCGCTGCTAGTGCTGGCTTTCTAGCCAGTACTAGCCATTTTTCAAAATTTACCCCTAAATTTAATCGCCAGTAAAGCCGATTAAACGCTGAATTTTCCTGTTGTTTTTTGTCATCAAATTGTCATCATTCTTTTTCTAAAGTGTTTTGGTTTACTCTTGAAAAAACTTGTAATTTGGCAATCTAGGAGATTTTCTCATGATAAACACTTTAACATATCTCACATGAAAAACAACATTTTCAAACTCGCCACTCTTGTATTATTCACTTTTGTTGTTGCGGTAAATGCCTCGTTGGCACAAGCACCAAAACGTATCGATTTTGCAAAGGAAGGTTCTAATTCTTTGGTATGGGAACAAAAAGTTGAAGCTAACAGCAGTAAAAGTTTTGTGTTCAAAGCAACGAAAGGACAAGTATTGACATTGAGTTTTATTGACGATACCAAAAAAGGTATGATGGAATTAGGTAAAGAGTCGATTGAGCCAAATGCTGACCCTTATCAGGCTACTATTTCGGTGACGAAAGATTATACTTTTATGGTTAAAAATAATAGTCCTAAAAAAACAAGCTTTAGAATTGCCATTAGTTTGGAGGACCCGAAAGCGAAAAAGAAATAAACAGCATAACTATTCAGTAGCAAAATCCCCAGTGATGACTTAAAAAACATTGCTGGGGATTTTTTGTTATACAGATACTTCTGTATTATTTTTGATTAAATATTGGAAAAGTACTATTATTATGTTGGTAAGTATTTTTGCTTTTCAATCGATTTCTGATGTATTTCGGCACTATGTTTCCGTTTATTAAAATTTATTACAGTATTATTGGATGATTATGATACAATAATAATCCAAAAGTTATATTTTCTTGAAATTATTGAGTAGATTTATACTAGTATCCGATTTGGAATTAGTTACCTTATGATAAATGATTGAATGACTACAAAGACTTTATATGATGAAAAAGAACTACTTATTCATGCCTCTAATGGTAGTGAAGAGGCATTTTCTTTGATTTTTCATACGTATAAAAATAAGCTTTATGGTTATTTGTTTCGAATTACTGAATCTAGCGATGTGGCGGAGGATATTATACAAGAGATTTTTTTGAAACTCTGGAAAGATAAAGCTGATTTAGTAAACATTATTTCTTTTGATTCCTATCTGTTTAGAATGGCAAAAAATTATGCCATTAATTCCTTCAAATCCAGAGCTCGTCAAGCTTTGTTGTATGTCGAGTACCTCGAAACCCAAACTGAGGAGGACTACAGCACGGATCATAAAATTCAGTTTGAAGAAACACAATTTTTGCTTCAACAAATTGTTGAAACATTGCCTCCACAACAAAAATTGGTGTATCAATTAAGCCGAGAGCAATATCTCAAACATGATGAAATTGCGGAAATGCTTAATATTTCTCCACTTACCGTAAAAAATCACATTATTCAAGCCTTAAATACGATTAAGAAAAGCCTTAAATATCAGTCTGTTATCTTGATGGCTTTAGCTTTTTGGTACGAATTGAAAAAATAATTTATTTTTTTTCAATTTGACTAGTCCTATCCTTTTTGACAATTGTCTTCTTTTTGCTAACCTCTTCCGTGAGCCCTTCGGTTACGAATTTTGACCATTGGGATATTAAATAAAACCATAATCCAAAGGGAGTAAACTCCATAGAAGTGATATGCCTTCGACACGAATTGACTTTTTGATAGATAAATATTTTCAAAGCTCCTGTTCCGAAGAGGAATTGCAGGAGCTCATGAAGTGGGTAGATACCAGTTCTGAATTAGAATTAGGACAAAAACTCGCAGGTGTTTGGAAAAATTACAAATCTGAGGGCGTAATGCCCGAAGAAATGTCAGAAAGAATCTTGAATAATATTTTTAATCATCAGGACGATGAAACGCCTGTGGAGGAGGAGTATCAGGAGGTGAGTTTTTGGCGAACCACTTATGGCATGGCTGCCTCGGTGGCATTGCTCATAGGTTTGAGTTTTTTTGGTTGGTTACAGTACAACGTAAATTTAAAGAGAACCGAAAACCGAATTGTAGAAGTAAAATCGTTTGAACAACACGATGTGCTCCCAGGGGGAGATAAGGCTGTTTTGACACTAGATGATGGCTCGAAAGTAGTTTTAGATAATTCTGCTAATGGAAGTTTGGGTAAGCAAGGAGAAACAGATATTCGTAAAACCCAAAGTGGTAAAGTCGTTTATGAAGGTGGACAAGTAGCCGCGACTAAGCCAATGTATAATACCTTGACAACACCCAAAGGTGGTCAATATCAGGTGGTATTGTCAGATGGTACGAAAGTATGGCTTAATGCTGCTTCTAGCTTGAGATTTCCTACAGCGTTTACTGGTAATGAACGAAGAGTAGAAATGACAGGGGAGGTATACTTCGAAGTGGCGAAAAATCCAAAAATGCCTTTTAAAGTAGTAACCCAAGGACAAGAGGTTGAAGTTTTGGGAACACACTTTAATGTGATGGCATTTCAGAACGAAAAAGTGATTAAAACAACTTTGCTAGAAGGTTCGGTAAAAGTAAGTAATAATGAAAAGACGACTATTTTACAACCTGGTCAGCAATCAAAAGTTGGTATCAATAGCAATATTTTCAGAACGGTCAATGATGTGAATATTGAAGAGGAATTGGCATGGAAGAACGGCTATTTCCAATTTAATGATGCCAGTCTAGAGCAGGTAATGCGTCAAATTGAGCGCTGGTACGATGTTGATATTGAATATGTTGGTAAAATATCCAACGAGCATTTTACGGGAAAGCTTCCTCGCAATACCAATCTCTCGAATGTGCTAAAGATTCTGTCTATGAGTGAAGTTGATTTTAAAATAGAGGGCAAAAAGATTATTATTACTCCATAAGTGAAGTTTACTACTGAGTACAAATAGGGTGGAATTGCGTTCGTGGAAATTGATTTCCTATTAACTATGAAAAAAAATGAGCATCAATAGATTAGTAAATTACAAATACAATTTTAAGTCGACTGAGATACTGTATTTGTAAACTTAAGTAATCATGCAAAATAAGATTTGATCAACTGAGTATGTAAGGTTATGAAATTTTAAATTTTCATTCACAATTCATAACTCATAATTCAGCACTAATACTTATATCCTTTTAACTAGAACAGTGCCCGTGACGCTTATTTCACGACAAGACATTGAACAAAGAAAAAGCGAAAACGCTGGCACGTCTTCGCTTACATTCGGAGTTTGATAAAAATCAGTTTTCCAAGTATCTTATTTTTTAAACCCCAAACAAAAGTATGAATCGCAATCCTATTTTCCAAATTAGGCTGGATTTGCCATGCCTTTCGGCTTCCTGTCGTGGGCACTTTTCCACAAAACTTTACAGGGTCATGAAACTAACCTTTATTTTATCGCTTACGATATGTTTACAGGTAAGTGCAGTTAGTTTTTCGCAGAGATTTAATATTAATCTTCGAAATGCTAGTGTTACACAGGTTTTTAAAGAAATTGAACGTCAAAGCGGTTATACTTTTTGGTATAAATCCGATTTGTTGCAAAAGTCTGATAAAGTAACCGTTTCGTTGAAAAACGCCAAACTTGAAGAAGTTCTTGAATCATGTTTTGCTAATGAGAAAATCGCATACTCTATTGTTGACAAAACTATTGTATTGAAACCTGCCAAAGTGGCGCCTGTATTGGCACCTGTCGAGGTGGTGGCAACTCCTGTAAAAGGTAAAGTAACCTCATCGACTGACGGTAAGCCTTTGGTTGGCGTGAGTGTGGCTGTGAAGGGTACTACTCGTGGTACTACTACCGATGCTAATGGGGAATTTTCGCTAAATGCATCAAAGAATGAAACGCTTGTGTTTTCATACATTGGCTTTAATGGCAAAGAGGTAGCCGTTGGTAATCAAACATTTATTACGCTTGCTTTACAAGAATCTGCTACTTCATTAACTGAGGTTGCAGTGGTTGGATATGGTAGCCAATCACGCAAAAACTTATCAAGTGCTGTAAGTTCTGTAAAAACAGAAGAATTGAATAAAGGCGCAATGACTGACGTAGGTCAGTTGCTTCAAGGTAAAGTGCCAGGATTGAACATCACAGCAAGTGGTGACCCTAACAAGCCTGCCGCAGTGGTTATGCGTGGTGCGTCTACATTAAATAGCTCGCAAGGTCCATTTTATGTAATTGATGGAGTGCCAGGTGCTGATATTTCAACGATCGCACCAGATGACATTGCTACAATTGACGTATTGAAAGATGCTGCTGCTACTGCAATTTATGGTAACCGTGCTGCCAATGGGGTAATCATGGTAACTACTAAAAAAGGAAAAGCAGGACAAATGCAAGTTTCATATAGCTCATTCATCAGTGCTGAAAAAGTATCTAGCAGATTAAACATGATGAATGCAGACCAATTGACAGATTTTTTGAAAAAACAGGTGTTGGTCTAACGGATAAAGATGATTTGGGTGCAAGTACGGACTGGCAATCAGCTATTCAGAAAAGTACAGCTATTTCGACGAACCATAACTTATCGGTATCAGGTGGTGGCGAGCATAGCAACTATAGTGTAAGTTTAAACTATGTTAAAAAGGACGGTATCCTTTTAAATAGCTCATTGGAAAGAGTAATTGGACGTTTGTCGGTAGAACAATACGCTTTAAAAGATAAATTGAAATTAGGCTTCTCGGTAACTAATTCAACGAGTGATGCGGAGGATATTCCTTATAGAAATACGGTTTTGTTGCAATCAACCTTGTATTTGCCTGTATCTCCAATCTTAAGAAGTGACGGTACTTATTTCGAGAATCTTCAAAATAATAATTATTACAACCCTGTGGCTATGATTAATAATAGCCAAATGAATACAAAGTACAGTAATTTGATTGGAAGTTTCAAAGCTGAATTAAAATTACCTTTTGGATTGACGTATAATTTGAACCTTTCTTATCTTAACTCAAATAGCCTATCAGGAAGTTTTTACAATAGTTATTATACAACTAATTACAACAATATGTATGATAACCCAGATCCAGGTTTGGGATTCCATACTAATCAACTTTTTGGAAAAAATGGACAGGCGAACCGTAGTTCATATCAAAATACTTCTAAAATCTTAGAAACGTATTTGACTTGGAATAAAGAATTCGGTGAGCACTCTATTGACGCTGTAGTTGGTTACTCTTGGCAAAACAACAAAATTGGTGAAGGTTTTCAAGTAACGACCAGTAATATGCCAGTAGATAATATCGGCTATAACAACTTGGCTTTGAGTAATCCTTACGGTATTTCAGGTTACCAGATTAGCTTCGGTCCTGATGGAGTTTACCAAGAAACAAGATTAATCTCTGACTTTGCTCGTTTGAACTACAACTACAAAAGTAAATACTTGTTACAAGCTTCGGTACGTAGAGATGGTAGTTCGGTATTTGGTGCAAACAATCAATGGGGGGTATTCCCATCGGTTGGGGTAGCTTGGAGATTAAGTCAGGAGAATTTCTTAGAAGGACAGAACATCTTTGACGACTTGAAGTTAAGAGCAAGTTATGGTGTAACTGGTAACGCCTCAGGCTTTAATGCTTATACTTCTCAGTTTATCTCAGGAAGCTTAGGAACATATTATTATAACGGAGCCTTGACAGGTGCTTTTGGTCCAACGAAGGCTGCAAACCCTGATTTGCAATGGGAAAAAACTTCAACTACCAACATCGGTTTAGATTTTACTTTAGCAAAAAGTCAACTATCTGGTTCGATTGAATTTTATAACAAAAACACTACAGGTATGATTTATTCATACAGTGTTGACCCAATCAAAGTACCAACAGGTAGTATTGTTGCTAACGGTGGAAGTATCAATAACAAAGGGGTCGAGTTGACTTTAAATGCTAAATTGATTCAACAAGGTGCGTTCTCATGGAATAGTACATTGAACTTGGCACATAACAGCAACGTAATTACAAGTTTGACAAATCCGCTTTTTGCAGGTGGTGACTCAGTATTATTGTCACGTCCAGAAGGTGGAGGCCAATCGGGTCGTTCTTTACAGATTTTGAAAGCAGGTCGCCCATTAGGTCAGTTCTTTGCTTTGGAATATGCAGGAAAAAATGCCAGTGGAGTATCTCAATTTGTAGGTGCTGATGGTAAGTTGACAACAACACCAGTAGATGGAAAGGATTACAAATATTTGGGAAGTGCTCAGCCAAAATTGCTATTGGGTTGGAACAACACCTTCAAGTATGGTAATTTTGATTTGAATGTATTTATCCGTGGTGTCTTTGGAAACAAGATTTTCAATGCAACTCGTGCCGATTTATTCAGACCAAATACAGCACAATATGCTAATATCTTGGTGGATGCAGGCAATGAATCTGCTGCTGATTACAATGCTTATTTCTACTCTTCACGCTTTATTGAGGATGGAAGTTTTATCCGATTTGATAATGCTACTTTGGGTTATAATTTCAAGAAAATTGGAGTTCTTAGAAATCTTCGCGTGTATGGTTCTGTAAACAACTTGTTTGTTATCACAGGTTACAAGGGTATTGATCCAGAGGTAAACCAAGGTGGAATCGCGCCAGGGGTAGATTACAACAACTTCTATCCAAAAACTCGTACCTTCTTGTTAGGTGTTAATGTATCATTCTAATCCTCTTTTAGTTGAAATCATGAAAAAGACATTTTTACATATACTCGCAATCATTTTGATGTCGGGAGCTATGTTCTCCTGCCACGATTTGTATGTTCCTGTTACGACAGAACTTACTCCTGATGTATTCCCCTCAAATGCAGCTCAATATATTTCTGCGTCTGGCCCAGCCTATGTGGCGTTGAGAGGAAATTATGCTGTTGAATATTTTCAACAACAGTCTTTTAGTACAGATGAAACAATCATGCCTGCACGTGGTGGTAACTGGTTTGACGGTGGTCAAAACCAAACTATGCACTATCACACATGGACGCAAGACAACGGTTATTTGAATGGTAACTGGTACTGGATGTCGACGATTATTGGTGTTTCTAACCAAACTATCAATATTTTGAGAACAACAATGCCGTCTGGTGCAGCAAAAAATACAGGTATTGCCGAAATCAAAATGGTAAGGGCTTTTGCTTATTACATGATGATGGATAATTATGGAAATGTGCCTTTGGATACATTGTATGGTGATTTTACACCAAAAACAAATACGCCAAGAGCACAAGTTTTTGATTTTGTTGAAAAAGAAATCCAATCATGTATTCCATTTTTAAGTGAGGTAAATGATGTAACTCAGTATGGTCGTCCGAACAAATGGACTGCTTATGCACTTTTGGCGAAGATGTATTTGAATGCTGAAGTATATACAGGTACAAAACGTTACGATGATTGTATTGCAGCTTGTGATAAGGTGATTGCTTCTGGAAAGTATTCAATTGAACCGAGAGCTTCTTATTTGCAGATGTTTTATCCAAACAACGGACCACAAATGAAGGAGTTTATCTTTGCGATTCCATACAATCCGACGATGTCTAATAGCTTCCCATTCCGTTCGGTAAATATTCACGCTCGTTACCAAGTACCAAGAAGTATGGCAAAACGCTTCAGTATGCCATATACTCCAGCAGGTTCGGCAAGTACATTGCCTGAGTACTATGCTTATTTCAATGACTCGAAAGACGTTCGTAATGGTCAATGGTTAACAGGATTGCAGTATATGGCAGATGGTGTGACTCCAATTACTGTGACGACTACAAATTTAGGATATGACCAATTCTATAAAGGAAGCAACCCAACAGAGGTGAAAACATTCCAAGTGAATCTAACACCTGATATCGTTTTGCGTCAAAGTGTTGCATCATTTGATGCTGGTAATGATGAAGTTGCATGGAACATGGGATATCGTAATATCAAGTTTTATCCTGATGCTACTTCTTTGAACCGTGACCAAAATAACGACGTTCCTGTATTCCGTTATTCTGACATTTTGATGATGAAAGCAGAGGCAATTTTGCGTGGTGGTGCTCCTACAGGTGGTGCAACGGCAGTTTCTTTGGTTAATCAAGTTCGTTCAGAACGTACTACTTCTCCTGCCTTGACGACAATCGACTTGGAAGGAATATATGCAGAACGTGTAAGAGAATTTGCTTTTGAATCGTGGCATCGCAATGATATGATTCGTTTTGGAAAATTTGAAAACAAGTGGGGTTTCAAAACTAACGCAGACACTTACCGTAGAATTTTCCCAATTCCACGTAATGCCTTGCAATTGAATCCAAACTTGAAGCAAAACCCAGGCTATTAATAAGTGATGAGTTGCGAGTGTAGAGTTTTGAAAAATAACCTCAAATTTGCAACCACATCACGATTGCCAAATGAATTAAAATTTATTGAATAAGTAAATCACTCTCATAAATTTTGAAATAGCGTATAATAAAATACGTTAGTGCTTTGTTATACCTCTGACAAGTCGAGATTAGCTTGTCAGAGGTATTCAAAATCTTACTATCTATCCCACCTTTCAAAGTCTTCAAAAGTGACGGGACTTTGTCTATTCAACTTAATTATAATACCTCAATGAAAACATTTTACCAAACTCTCAAAATTTGTGGCATATTGCTGGGTCTATTTGTAGGCGCAGATGCAATGGCACAGTTAAATTTAAAAGAATCGCAGGCTCTCATCGGACGCGTAATTCCTCAAAGAGCACAATCATTTGTGGTTGAGTCCCTTTCTGCCTCTGCACCAAAAGACCTTTTCGAAATAGAAAGTAAAAACAATAAGATTATATTGCGAGGAAATAACGGTGTATCTGTAGCCTCAGCTTTGTATTACTACCTTACTGAGTACTGTCATTGCCAAATTACATGGAATGGTGAAAACCTTGATATGCCAACTAAATTGCCACAACTTACCCAAAAAATCACTAAGACTACGCCATATCAATACCGTTATTATCTCAACTATTGCACATTCAACTATAGTATGTCATGGTGGAATTGGGAAAGATGGCAAAAAGAAATTGACTGGATGGCGATGCACGGCATTAATATGCCATTGGCTATAACAGGTGAAGAATATACATGGAGAGAAGTGTACAATGAAATGGGTTTTTCTGATAATGACCTGAAAGACTTTTTTAGTGGACCTGCCTATTTCTCATGGTTTTGGATGGGAAACTTAGACGGTTGGGGTGGTCCATTGCCAGTAAGCTGGATGAAATCCCACAAAGATTTGCAGGTGAAAATCTTACAAAGAGAAAGAGCTTTGGGCATGACGCCTGTATTGCCTGCTTTTACAGGTCACGTACCAGCAGCATTTAAAAAGAAATATCCTAACGCCAAACTAAAAGCTACAAACTGGACTAATGGCTTTGGAGATACCTATATTCTTGATTCGGAAGACCCGCTTTTTGCAGAATTAGGGAAAAAGTTTATTGATAAACAAACCAAACTTTTTGGTACAAATCACTTGTATTCGGCTGATACCTTTAACGAAAATGAGCCTCCCACCGATGAGCCTGCCTATTTATCAAAATTGAGTGCAAGGATTTATGAAGGTATCCGTCAGGCCGATCCAAAAGGTATTTGGGTGATGCAAGGATGGTTGTTTTACAGTGATAGAAAATTCTGGAAAGCGCCTCAAATCGAAGCTTTATTGAATGCTGTACCAAACGACAAAATGCTACTTCTAGACTTGGCGACTGAAATAGAGCCTGTGTGGAAGCGTACCGATGCTTTTTATGGAAAGCCTTGGATTTGGAATATGCTCAATAATTTTGGAGGAAATGTCAATCTTTTCGGACGCATGGAAGGTGTAGCTTCTGGGCCAGCATTGGCACTAAACGATCCCAATTCAAAGAATTTGCAGGGTATAGGTTTGACTATGGAAGCCATTGAACAAAATCCAGTGATTTATGAATTAATGATGCAGCATACTTGGCAAACAACTCCAGTAAATTTGGACGAGTGGTTGGTGAAATATGCCAAAAATAGGTATAAAACAGATGATAAATCTTTGGTAGAAGCATGGCAAATTCTAAGAAAAACAGTTTACAATGGCAAGGATATTCGTGATGGTGCCGAGTCTATTGTTACTGGTCGTCCTACGTTTGATTCCACTACGATTTGGACTCGTACAAGATTGAATTATCCGCCAAAGGAGCTTTTACCTGCTTGGGATTTATTTATTGAAGCTTCCAAAATAGGAGTAAACGCAGATGGATTTCAGTATGATGTGGTAGATGTTACTCGTCAGGTATTAGCGAATTATGCCTTGATTTTACAGAAAAAATGGAAAGATTCTTACAAAAGTAAAAATGCAGCGCAGTTCAAAGTCGACTCAGAAGCTTTTCTTACTTTGATTTCTGACATGGATGCTTTATTAGCAACCCGAAAAGATTTTATGCTTGGTCCTTGGATTAGCTCAGCTAGAACTTGGGGTACTACACCACAAGAAAAAGCACTTTACGAGCAAAATGCGAGAGACTTGGTTACGCTTTGGGGCGATGCCAACAGTCCATTGCACGAGTACTCTAATCGCCAGTGGAGCGGTTTGCTCAATGATTTTTATAAGCCACGTTGGTCACAGTTTTTTCAAGAGTTAACTAAGGCAATGTCTGAAAATAAGGAGCCAGATTTGAAAGCTTTCGACGAGCAAATTCGTACTTGGGAATGGAAATGGGTAACTACACAAAAATCATTTCCATCAACCCCACAAGGAAGTAGCATCACTTTGGCTCAAAAACTACATTTGAAGTATCAAAGAGCCTTGGTTGAAGCATATAAATAGTGTCAATTCAAGCCCTTGTTGATGGCAACTACAACAAGAGCTTGAACCGCGGCTTCTTTGGAGTTTTTACAAAAGAAAATAGAAAACGTTTTTCGACAAACTATAATATGAGCAATCAGTCAAAAAATCTAAGACTCATTTCGCTGGATGCGCTTCGTGGGTTTGATATGTTTTGGATTATGAGTGGTGAGCATATCATTCATGCTTTGGCAGAAACTACGCATATCCCTGCATTTGAGTGGATGTCCGAACAACTGCATCATACAGCTTGGGACGGTATCACATTTTACGATATGATATTCCCATTGTTTTTGTTTATTGCAGGTGCCTCGATGCCTTTCTCTATGCAAAAGAAAGTGAATGAAGCATCCGTTGCAGAGGCTTATGAGTTGCCTTTCAACATTAAAAAGCCTCTGTATTGGAGTATGTTAAAGCGAACTATTACGCTAATATTTTTAGGTCTAGTGGTAAATGGTTTGTTTAAATGGAATGGTTACGAGCAGACAAGAATGGCGAGTGTATTGGGTAGAATTGGACTAGCATGGTTTTTTGCAGGTCTTATTTATCTAAATGCCAATACCCAAAAACAAGTGTATTGGTTTGTATTTATTCTAATACTTTATTGGGCTTTAATGAAACTGGTACCAGTGCCAGGATTTGGGGCAGGGGTACTTACGAAAGAAGGCTCATTAGAATCTTATATAGATAGATTGCTTTTGCCAGGAAGATTACATAGCAAGGTTTTTGACCCAGAAGGTTTACTCTCAACGCTTCCTGCCATTGGAACAGCACTTTTAGGCGTTTTTACCACTACTTTTTTAAGAAGTAAATACTATAATTCCTCGTATGGGAAAATTGCGGTATTGGCAATTGCGGGACTTGTTTTGGTCCTAATTGGCTTAGTGTGGGATTTGTCATTTCCGATTAATAAACGATTATGGTCAAGCTCGTTTGTTTGCTTAGTAGGTGGATTTTCAATCTGGTTTTTTATCGTATTTTATTTGATTATCGACGTCTGGGGTTTTCAAAAATGGGCAGCACCGTTTATTTGGATTGGCTCAAACTCCATCTTGATTTATATGGCTTCAGAAGGTATCGTAAATTTTGGACATACTGCCAATTTCTTTTTTGGAGGAATTATTCAACACTGTCCAGAGCGTTGGCACAACGTTTTGACAGCTTGTGTCATTACATTGACACAAATTATATTACTGAGAGTTTTATATAAGAATAAGGTTTTTTTGAAAGTATAGAAGTGGAAGGAAACTGGTTAATAATGTCAAGGAGACATTATTAGAAATTGGGAGTATTATAGCAAACCCAATGCCAATAGAGGCATTGGGTTTCTTTATGGAAAGCAATTTTGTTAAATATCGGAAAGGAGAGTTTAACGGAAAAAGAGAGATTTTTTGCCCTCGTCGGAGTTTTCTCCAACGAGCCAAGCGAAAGCAACTAGCGAAGTACTGTGGACAAGATTTTGGTAGTTTTGCCCTCTTTTTTGCCCTCGTTGGAGTTTTCTCCAACGAGCCAAGCCTAAGCAATTAGCGAAGTACTGTGGACAAGATTTTGGTAGTTTTTTGCCGACGCTAAATTTGTTAAAGACAAACCAACAAAGGCTTAACGACTACTGCAACCTACCCGTAGTTTTAACCTTCCCTAAATAATATTGTAAATATTTGAGTACAAAATAGCGTTTCTCATCAGTGAGTGATTCACCAATTTCGATTCTTTGATTGGCATAAATGACTATTTTGTAAAATGGCTGCATTTGGTCTTTACTCTTGTAATAAGTAAACTCTTCTTCAATGCCTGAAACCGTTTTCCAATCGAAAGAATAGGTTGAATGCCAACCAAATATTTTTATTCCTTTTTCGATATTTCCTCCTCGATTGGTGAGATTGATATTGAGTTCTCCAAAAATTGATTGTAGGAATAACCAAATCATAAAGCCACCCAAAATTGCCCCAAATCCCCAAATGATGTAGAGAATTTTAGCGTCTATCGATTCTAAGTCGATGACTTCAGTGGCAAAAAAGTAAAAAAACAAGAATACTGAAATAGGAAGAACGCTGGCTATTAACCCATAGCCAATGGAGTTTTTGATTTGTAAAGAAATCCCATCAACATTCTTGGTGATGGTCATGTCTTCTGGAACCTGAGACAAATCTAATTCATAAGAAAATGTTGTTTGTGAAGGTGGACGATTAAATAAGGCTGAAAGCTTAAATACCTGCTGACAAGCATCACATTTGCCGATATCCGTTTGGATATTGAGGTTGTAATTGGATACAGGTGTGTTACAATTGGGACAGTTCATACAAAAGGTGTTTTGGTTTCTGGTTTGAAGGTAGAAAAATAAGCTCAATAAAAATGGAAATCATAGTTGGTCGAAATAATATAAGGTTAAGCGGTTAGAATATCACTTGTATGAAGGATTAGTATTGCAAATTAGCCCTCGTTAGAGTTTTCTCCAGTGAGTTATGTGAAAGCAACTTGCCTTTAGTTTAAGCATTTAATTTTCTTTAAACTATGTAAACTATTTTCTATTTTTAGTAAAAAATCCTCATTTAACTAACGCTAATCTCATCATGGCTTTACCCAATATTTTTACCTCGGAAGTTTCTCAAGAAATTATTCAAAGAATTAATCTACTTCAGAAGGATTCACAACCTTTATGGGGCCAAATGAGCGTAGCGCAAATGCTCGCTCATTGCTGTGTGACATACGAATTGGTTTATGAAGACAAGCATCCGAAGCCCAATTTCTTGCTTAAATTCTTTTTGAAATCATTTGTGAAAAATTTTGTGGTAAATGAAGTACCATATAAGCAAAGTTTAAAAACAGCTCCAGCTTTTATCATTACGGAGCAAAAGGATTTTGAGTATGAAAAAAATCGATTGATTAATTATATCTCTCAAACTCAACAATTAGGAGAAGGCTATTTTGACCAAAAAGAATCTCATTCATTTGGCAAATTGAGTAAGACAGAATGGAATAATATGTTTTACAAACATCTCGACCACCATTTGAATCAGTTTGGCGCTTGATTTTAGCGTCTTAATTGTAGCTTGGATTGGTAATAGCTCTGTTACTTTCAGATTTTTAAAGTAGTTTTGTAATAAATAACTGGTATTCCTTTGGACGCCACGTTATTTAGCGAGTTTTACCAAATCAAAACAACAAGCAATTAACATGCTCATCAAAAATGAATCAGAATTAGTTGGTATTAAGAAAATTAGTGAAGTGGTTGCCATAACACTCAAAAAGATGTGTGAATATGCCAAAGTAGGTATGTCAACCAAAGAATTGGATGATTTTGGGGCAGAGATTCTAAAATCGTTTGGCGCAAAATCGGCACCTTATGCAACCTACAAATTTCCTGGCTGGGCTTGTATTAGCACCGACAAGGAATTTTGTCATGGAATTCCCTCTGATAAAAAGATATTACGTGAAGGCGAATTGATCAACATCGACGTATCGGCTGAACTTGGAGGATATTACTCTGATAACGGTTGTTCATTTGTAGTGGGAGAGGATATTCATAATCATCAGCCACTCATTAATGCTTCCAAAGAAATTTTGAAAATTGCCATAGACCATATCAAAGAAGGGGTAAGAATTGCAGATATCGGCGAAATGATAGAAAAAGAGTCGAAGAAAAGAGGTTATAAAGTAATCAAAAATCTGGCAGGACACGGCGTTGGAAGAAGATTGCACGAGCCTCCTCATGAGATTCTGAATTATAAAAACCGTCTTAATTTTGAGAAATTTAAGAGAAATTCGGTAGTGGCCATCGAGACATTTATTTCTACTCACTCTACCATTGCTGAAACTCTCTCGGATGGCTGGACTATGGTAGGGAATAAAGGTGGCTATATGACTCAGCACGAACATACGATTGTTGTAACCGATGGCGCTCCGCTGATCCTTACTACAGGAAATGGTGTTTGGGACTGATTTTTCTGGAAAAAGCTTTTATGTTGTTGACTAATCCTCTCTTGTTTGAGAGGATTTTTTTGTTCAAACTAAGTATTTAAAAATGTAACTAAAAAAATAGTTTCATGGATAGGGGTACAAATTAATTAAAATGTCTTAGTTTTGAAATCAGATAAAACTGATGTTAAAATGAATATTTTTTGAACTTGGTTTAACGTATAAAAGAGCAAAATTGAAACAAATTTGTATATTCGTTTAGAAAATACAGCAATTATTATCCAAAATTAAGCATGAAAAATATAATTTTAACGCTCTTTTACATCGGTATCACTATTGGAAATGCTTGGGCTGATGAGTCAAGAAATCAAACGGTTGTGCGCTCGAGAAACGAACATTTTACCTTTAAACTAAAGAAAAATAATTGGAATATGACTGATTCAAAAGGGAATCTGTTGTATTCAATTCCAGAAAAGGGTTTCGTTGCTATGTCTGTATTTATCACCAATGATGGCAAAAATGTGGTTGTAATGGATGATTTAATTTCAGGATCAAAATTGAACAAAAAAACGGTACTACGATTTTTTCATGAAGGTAAACAAACCGCTAGCTATAGCCTCAGCGATTTGGTCAAGGATACTTGCAATATCGTGCACGCAGGTCAGTATGTAAAGTGGTCACTCGAAGATTTTGATTTGTTGAAAAATGATTCAACCTTTTCACTAGCGACTTTCGAATTTAACGAAATAGATTTTAATACTAAAACGGGTCAGATTACAAAAAATATAAAACCTTTCACCGTTGATCGTAATACCTATATTTTAAGAGGGAGGTTTTACAAATCTTCATCGTCTGACAAAACAGAAATGCTGGTGAGAAAATATATTTTGGGTGATAAACTTCCGTTTGATACCATCCATTTCAGTACTGATATGTATACCAAAGGAAATTGGGATCAGGTGGTGGTCATAAAAGATGGAATAGATGTGACACCCATTCGCTTTCGAGGGGAAGTGTTCGGCGATGGATGCCTCATAAATTAATTATGAGTGCTGAGTGAAGAATTGTGAATGTAATTTTTTAATTACTTAGTTAGCGAGCAAAATAAGCTTGATTAAAAGAGAATTATATTGTTTCCCTTTGTAAAAGCTCCGTAGGAGTGACAGTTTGGTAGCAATAATTCTTGAGAAAAACCTTTTTTGAGCGCCGTAGGTGCGACAGAAAGCTAAAATCTGGAACCCTGTCGCTCCTTAGGAGCTGATGAAAAGATTGGGTTCTATAAAAAAATCCAAATAGACAGGGCTTATCAATGTTGTATAATTAATAATTTGATGAGATAAAGTATTAGTAATCAAAAAAATTACACTTAAAACTTATCACTCACAATTCAGTACTCATACTTAGCATTCTTATTCAAAATTAAATAAATTTTATTTTTCTGAGTGCCCATAGCTGAGTGCCGAATGCCCAATAATGCAATCTTATTTTGCACTAATACCAAAGTATCAATACACAATAAAATATAATTTACCATGAATATACGTTTTATACTTCAAGAAGAAGATTATCTTCAACATGAGCTTTTTGTAGCTTCGGAAAACAAATTGTTTAAGTTTTCGCCCTCTAAAATCTTAGGTGTTTATTTGGCGGTTTCTGCGATTTCTGGGTATTATTTGTACACCCAAAATCACTTGACTGTAGCGTTGATTTCTATTGTGGTGGGTGGTGCTGTGATTATGGCATTACCACGATTGGTACGTGGGTATTACAAAAATGAGATTACCAAGTATGTTCAAAATACTTTTGGTGGTAGTTATGGCAAAGAAATCGAGTGTGAGTTTTTTATGGACAATATGCTCATGGGAGATGGAGAGCGTGCTGCTACAATTGCCTATAATCAAATCGAAAATGTGACGGAAACAAGCGATTATTTTTATGCCAAAATCCAGTCAAGCTCGCATATTATCATTCCTAAGGTTGGTATCGGGAATGCCCGTCCTGTAAAGCAGCGCTTATTGAATATCTGTGAAGAGTCGAAAATCCCTTATTACGAACAATTAGATTGGACTTGGTAAAATTAGTAAACCCATAAATTCTCCAGAATCCCAATCACTAATGCTCCTGAAGCTCCGTGGTTGGGATTTTTGCTTTATATCCCTAAACTTCCTACAAAACCATGATACAAACTGATTTTGCTTACCGTGTCAAACATATCCTCGAAAAAGACGACCGCATTCTTGGTGTGGCAGTTGGTGGTTCGTGGATTGCGCAACAAATAGATGAATTTTCTGACCTTGATTTGGTGCTTGTAACAAAGGACAAAATAGCACCTAATAAGGCAAATATGATAGCTATCGCAGAATCATTGGGCGATTTTCTGTCGGGATTTACAGGAGAACATGTGGGCGAACCTCGATTGCTTATCTGTCTCTACGACAATCCCTTATTGCATGTAGATTTAAAATTTGTCACCCTAGACGAGTTTAAGGTGCGAGTCGAAACGCCTTTTATTTTATTGGATAAGAATGGAGTGCTCCAACAAGCCATTCAAGATTCAGAAGCCCAATTTCCCTATCCTGATTATCAGTGGATTGAAGACCGTTTTTGGACTTGGGTACATTATGCTTTGCTCAAAATTGGGCGTGGAGAGTACCTTGAAGCATTGGATTTTTTAGGCTTTTTGCGAATGGTAGTTTTAGGGCCATTATTGCATATCAAAAATGGTAATTTGCCAAGAGGCGTTCGAAAAGTTGAAATGGAATTAGAGGCGCTTGATTACCAAGCTTTGATTAGTACAGTTCCAACTTATCAAAAAGCAGACCTACTAAAAAGTTTGAGAAATGCAGTCGTTTTGTACCAAAAACTAAGAAGAGAACTATTTGATCAAACTATTCAACTCAATCCTAAAGTAGAAATTGCAGTATTAACATACTTTGATTCATTTGAAGTTTAAAGCTGAATATAGGCAAAAGGGAATCTTTCTTTTGAAAATAAAGTTATCATTATTCCTAGATTTAGAAAAAGATTCTTCTCAAATATTAAACATCCTCTTTAGCTTTTATGAACGATATTATTGTCAAAAACCTATTCGAATATTGGACTGTTGTTGGTAGTTTGAATCAGTCACTCAGACAAAGTCCTTATTTCAAATACAACCCAATTTCCAACTCTGATTGGCCAAAACGTGTTTTCGAATTAGAGAACTCAACGGAGGCTTTGGATGCGGTTATTGAGCTTTTACCAACTGCTAATTTTCCAGCCAGAATAACCACTTCTGGTTTGCACAATATTCAGCAGGATGAGCGCTTTGTATTCAACTTTGGTCTTCAAAATATGGCAATGTCATTGGACGCACAGTTGCCTTTTGAAGAAATCCCTGAAATTCATCAAGTTGTAGAAACAGAAGAAATCCTAGCTTATGCTCATGTGGCCACAGTTGCTTTTAAATACTATTTCAACGCAGATGTTTTTGCCAATGTTTTACATCAATCAGCTCAAGTAAAAGCATTTGTATATGTAGAGGAGGGTGAAATTTTGGGTTGTGGGACTCTTTTTATTGATTCTGATAAGGTGGCAGGTTTACATACGATTGGTACACTTCCTGCGGGCAGAAACAAAGGAATCGGACGTAAAATCACAGAGCGCTTATTGACGCAAGCTAAAAGCGAAGGATGTTCGATTGCAGTTTTGAATGCTTCGGTCATGGGTGAGCCGATTTATGCAAAATTAGGATTTGAAACCTATGGCGAATTACAAACTTTTTCGGTGAAAGAATAAATAGTTGCTTTTTTGCAACATTTGAAAAATTACGGAGTCTTTATCAAAAAAATAGTTCAAATATGATACAGACTCCACTTATTCGCTATTCGTTAGTTATTATTTGCATTTGGTTTTTAAACCTTCACAACACATTTGCATCAAATTTTCGTTTGAGGCAAATGTGTCCAACTAATTTTTCAGCTGACACCATTACCGCTGCATTTGCCAATCCTTTATTAGACTTAGATGAAGGGGAATCGCTTTCGGTGCTTGTCAACACAAACAATTGCTTTGGGAATACCAATCGGCTTGTGTTGTTTACAAGGGAAAATGGCAAATTAGTATCCAGATATTTCCTGAATCCTTCGATGAGTCCTCAGCCATTTATGTCAAGAGTGGCCTCTAGCGTCGATAATGGTGAGCTTGTATCTACCCATTTAATGAGTGAGGACAATATTACATTTTTTATGAAATTCTTGTTAAGCCTTACCAAAGCAAAAGATATAGGGTGCTCGACCTCAGAAACGTATTATCTGAAATCTCGAGCCTATAATCTTCAAAAAACGGATGGGAGCTGTCAGTGGTTTGGATTTGGACTACTCACGAAAGAGCTTTTTAACCAATAATTCAATAGATTGATTGTGTCAGAGAAATCTGACACTTTTTTTTGTCATAAACTTTCAGCTGCTTTTCTATGAAATTCTGCCTTTGGTAATAAGTTTGAATGACAAAATTCAAGTATGGCCTATTTTACCTAAAAAAATCATCCATGAAACGTATTTACCCTCTTCTATTCTTCATTCTTTCGTGTTTTAATACAAATGCACAAAGCAAATACCAAAAAGATTTTGATACCTTTTGGGATACTATCTACCAACATTATGCCTATTTGTCTCATCAACAAATTGATTGGAATAAGGTAAAGGAATTATACAAGCCACAGGTAGCTACCGTTACTTCTAATCAAGATTTTATCCGATTATTAGAAAATATGTTGATTGAGCTTCATAACGGGCATTCGTCTTTGAATGTAAATCTGAAGTCCTCTAACAGACTTGTACCATCGGGACAAGATATTTATGCGGAAGAGAAAAGAGGCAAGTTTTGGGTTTCGGATGTAAAAAAAGGAAGTAATGCAGAAAAAGCAGGGCTTAAAATCGGCGCAGAAATTGTGAAATGTAATGGCGATTCGCTCAGAAAGTTGTTGCCAGCTTTTCTTCCAAAATTTACTCAACATCACTCCAATGCCATGAAGCAGTTTGCTTTGGATATGTTGTTGGCAGGGACGCACGATAAACCAAGAGTGATAGAAGTTATTTTTGAGGGACGTCCTCAAATTATCGAATTGGATAAAAAAGTATTTTCTGATAATGCTACACCCCTGATGGAAGCAAAATTATTATCCAAAAACAAAGCATATCTAAAAGTTAATAACTGCTTATGGAATAATGACTTAATTGGCTCATTTGACCAAGCGCTTGACTCTTTAATCAATTACCCTATCTTAATATTAGACTTAACTGACACGCCTAGTGGAGGTAATTCAACCGTTGCAAGAGCCATTATGGGAAGATTTATTACTGCCCCAATGCCCTTTCAACAGCATGAATATGATGAAAAGGACTTTGAGACAAAGCGTCATTGGATTGAGTATGTGTATCCCCGCAAGAAAACTTTTCAAGGAAAACTTATCGTTCTTGTTGGTCATTGGACAGGAAGCATGGGCGAAGGGATGGCGATTGGTTTTGACTCTTTCAAAAAGCCATTGGTCGTAGGAACAAAGATGGCAGGTTTGCTAGGCGCTATTGAAGGCTTTAACTTGAAAGAGACAAATATCAATTTTCAAATTTCCACAGAAAGACTATATCATGTCAACGGTAAACCTAGGGAGAATTATACTCCAAAGATTCAGACAACAAATGAGGTTCAAACTTGGAGTTATATTTTAAAGGTGAAATGACCGTTTAATAAATTAAGAAAAATTACATTTTTGAAAATTGTATATTTGTAACTATAAACGATTATAGAAGCATCTTATTGTATTTTAATGAATAATTCTATTGATTATTGGAAATATTCAATAGAATTAGAAGTGGAAATGTCGTAGCATATCTTTGTAATTTCTATCTAATGTTCAATAAATAAATTTTTATGAAAATCAAATTAATTTTACCACTTCTTTTTCTTTTGTTCGTTACATCTTGTAAGAAAAATGATGATGCAAGTCCTGCAACTGTTGTAGGCAAATGGTCTCTCACCAAAATTCGTAGCAAAGTAACTGGAGCAATGAATATGGATATTACGCTTGCTTTAAGTGCAAGTAGTTATATGCAATTCAATGCAGATGGTACTGGCGTTTCAGCGTCAGCAATGGATGGACAACCATTAACAACGGAAAAGTTTACTTATAAAGTAAATGGTACAAAAATTACTATTACTTCTGAGGATAAGACTGAGGTGACAGAAGGAGAGTTACAAACTTTGACATCAACAGATTTGTTAATCTATTCGAAAGAGTCTGCTGGTGGCACTACTTCTGAGACTTGGTTGACAGGCAAGAAATAAGTTAAAATTTTAGAAAATAAAGGGCTTGTATCTCGATGCAAGCCCTTTATTTTTTGTCTATATTTATCCCAATTGTTGAATAATATCCTCACAATGAAGTCATTTTGCTATGAAAATTTGGTCAGGCGTCTGTATGATTGGATATGTGAGTATCCTTTTTTTGAATTCTTCTTGTTCGGTTCAAAAAAACGCTACCTTACTCTCTATTGCCAAGGAAAGTTACTGCATCCCTCCACAGAATACAAAGGATTTCAGGTATGGAATCTCGACAAATTCAGATTCTATCTTAAAAGCAAATGTTTCACTAAAATCAAAGTTTTCGGAGGCTAGTATTCTCATTATGAATGCCTTGAGGATTAATGACGAGGTTCATGAAATAGTCAATAAACCCAACAAGAATAGCCTCGAATCAATGGTGCGCTTGAATACCCTCAAGCAACAAATTGATAATCGTGTATGGATAGCAAATTCTGAAATAGATGCACTCAGTGCCGAGCTTGATTGCGAAGGCGAGCGTATAGACCAAATTGCCAATTTTGTGGATAATGCCAATAGTGGTAAGACAACCAAATTTACGGTTGCGTCTATCGTGATAGGAGCGGCATCGAGTATTGCCACGGTATTAATTTCGAACGAATCACTAAACAATGGTGTAGCGATTGGTGCAGGTGTTTTAGGTGCAAGTCTTGGATTTGCGACCTTAAATCCAAAGGGTAAAAAGGTTGAAATGAGTACTAATCGGAATCTATTACAAAATGTTTGGCTCAACCAAAATCAGCATGAAATATCGCGTTTTGTGTGGTATATGCTTACTGAACCAAAATTTAGTAATTCGGGTAAAACAACTTTATTACAGAATACGAAGGAACGATGGCTGATGTACCAATTTGATGAAAATCTCACTAAAGCCAACAAATCGGTGAATTTTTCAAAGGGCGGTATTTACCATGCGGACGACCTACACGCTAGAAGCCAGATGATAAATCAATTTCAGTCGGTAGTACGTTCAATTAAACAAAATATCAATCTTTTTCTTGCAGAACTTAATACTGCTTTTGATTAAATTTAAGCGATTATGGCATCAAAGATGTTTTCATTTTCGGGTACACTAAAAATCATTGGAGTCAACCCATACCTCGAAATTCCTCAGGAGATTTTGGAATCAATTTTTGAATTGGCAAAAAAAGATAAAGGTCCAATTCCTGTCTGTGGAAAGATAAACCAACAGGAATTTCGACAAACTCTGGTAAAATATGATGGCGAATGGCGATTTTACATTAATACCACGATGCTGAAAAATTCACCCAAAAGGATTGGCGAAGTTGTAGAGATAGAAATTACATTTGATCAAGAAAGTCGAGAAATAGCGATTCATCCCAAATTGCTACTGGCGCTCAACTCGAATGTTGAAGCTCTGAAAGTATTCGAAAAATTAACGCCATCGCTTCAGAGAGAAATCATAAGATATATTGCAAACCTAAAATCAGAAGAAAGTATAGAAAGAAAATATTGTCAGGGCTATTCAGTTTTTATTAGGAAATGAACGGTTTATTGGAAGAGATAAACCTTAAAAAGGGATAGTGTTTTTTATTTATCTTCGTATGTTTGAAACTTATTCATAAACCCAATTTCAATTTTTCATTTTACTTCATCCGAAAGCCTATGAAATTTTTATTTTCTGTATTGCTAATGCTCGGTTCATCGACCCTATTTGCTTCGAACGAACCAACCTCCAAAACTCCCAAAACAATAGTTACTGGTGCCGACCAGACAGACCAATATTTTGAATACCTAAAGGGAAAACGTATAGGTATTCTCGCAAATCCAACCACAATTATTGGCAAAAAACACTTAGTGGATAGCCTTTTATCACGTGGTATCAATATCGTAAAAGTATTCGGCCCCGAACACGGTTTTAGAGGAAATGCCAGTAATGGTACCAAGGTTTCGGATGAAAAAGACGCTGCCACTGGGATTCAAATTATTTCTTTGTATGGGAAAAAACGCAAGCCTTCAAAAGAAGATTTAGCCGATGTTGACCTAATGATTTATGATATCCAGGACGTAGGTTGTCGTTTCTATACGTATATCAATGTGTTGAGAGATATCATGGAATCTTGCGCCGAATTTGATAAGGAACTACTGATTTTGGACCGTCCAAATCCTAACGGATATCTAGTCGATGGACCCATATTGGACATGAAACTGAAATCGGGTATTGGTCAGTTTCCTGTGCCTATTGCCCATGGTATGACGATTGCCGAATTTGCTCAAATGATTAACGGGGAGGGATGGTTACCTGAGAAAAAAACCTGTAAGCTCAAAATCGTGAAAGTTTTGAACTATAAACACGATATGGAATATGTATTGCCTGTCAATCCATCACCAAACTTGAACACGCCTCAAAGCATTTTGTTATATCCTTCAACCTGCTTGTTTGAAGGTACACGTTTGAATCATGGTCGAGGTACGTATTTTGCTTTTACCATATTGGGTAGCCCGTTGTATAAAGGAGTCTATGACTTTTCGTATACTCCAACCAGTATTAAAGGTATGAGCGAATCACCGCTTTATATGGATGAGCTTTGTTATGGTATAGATTTGCGCAACTATGATACGAAAGAATTAAGAAAAAACTGTCAAATCAACCTTAAATGGATGATAGATTTGTATAATAATTATCCCGAAAAAGATAAGTTTTTTGATAGAAGTATGAGCAAGCAAATTGGAAATATAGACTATTTGATTGGTGTTGCAGATTTTAAAAACCAATTAAAAGAAGGAAAATCTGAAAAAGAAATTAGAGCCTCGTGGGAACCTGGGTTAAGCGATTACAAAAAAATGAGAAAGAAGTATTTATTGTATAAATAAAGTTAGATTTGTGTCATTCTGGAATTGAGTGAATGATGATTTTGATTTTTTCTTCTATCAGTAGAGACGCAGTGATTGCGTCTTGAGACGAATCCTAACAAAAAAGCGGTCGAAAATTATTTTTCGACCGCTTTTTTGTTGAAAACTTGGATAATAATTTCAATCCTAAAGTTTGGGATGACTCATTTTTATTAATTTTGGTATAGTATTTGAACTCAATACCTTGTTTTTTATTCAGTCTTCATTTATTTTCTTCGTAAAATGTATTTCAATGAAGAAACTTTACTCCAAACCGCCCCTTATCTTATTGCTGGGTAGAGATGACTGGCAAAAAGATATTAATCTGAATTATATGCTGGTGCATTATATTCAGAAAAAAGGAATCGATATTGCTTGGGAAGACCCAATTGGAGGTGCAATTTGGAGGCTCAGACACATGCTGAGTCGTTTGTGTCGGCTCCCTGAATTTGGGGATAAATTGATAGTTCGTGGTTTACAAATATTATATGCTTCCTTCAACTGGCGCTATGCTCAGCACTTATTTCGACAATTCAAGGATGAGCGACGTCACACCGTATATGGTAGGAGTCAAAGGGTGGCTAAAAGAATAGGGGAGCTCAGTAAAAAATATGAGGTATATGTTATTTCAAGATCATCAGGAGGAAGAGTTGCTTCTTTGGTAGCTGATAATGTGGCTGTAAAACAGATTATTTGTTTGGGTTATCCGTTTCAAAATCCTGAAAATGGCATCGAACCTGAGCGATATGAACATCTGCCAGCGCTAAGAACACCTTTTTTGATTATTCAAGGAAAGAACGACGAGTATGGAGGTAGTGAAATTTTAGAAAAATACCATTTTCATCCCAATACCTCAATTTTTTTAATGGATACCGACCATGGTTTTAATATGGAAAAACATCAATGGCAGGTATTATTTCATAAAATGGAGGAGATTTTACCCAAAAATCAGGTCAAAACTAAGGAAAGCTTTGACCTGATTTCGACTACTTCTTTTGTGTCCAGCTAATGGCATTTTCTATTAACTTAACAAAGTTTTCATTTTTCCAAGCAACTTCATTATGTCCTAATGAGGTGTAAAATGTTTTACCCTTTCCAATACTTTTACACCATGCCAAAGGATGGTCTTTACCCATACCAAAATTTTTGTCGGAAGCTAATAGTGGCATTGATCCGTTAGTGTCGATTTTATCTCCATCCATAAAATAGATGATATTAAAGCCTTTAGCTCTTGGGTTTTCGAAAAATATATACCATTCATCTGCATGCTTCCAGCTACTTGCTAAGCCATTAATCACTGTACTGTCTGCCTTGTTATCTTTTTGAATATCAGCTGTTTGAAACTGCTCAGCAAGGGCATGATGCGAAAACTTTGCACCTAATAAATTTTGTTCGTACCAATCCCAATGATGTGAATCATCTCCTGCGCCATGTATCCCAATTAAGCCGCCACCGTTTTCTACATACTGTTCTAAGGCTCTTTTTTGTTCATCGTTGATTACTTCACCTGTAGAATTATCGAAAATTACAGTGTTAAATTTTGCCAATTGCTCAGGATTAAAAACGCCACCTTCCTCAGTATCATAAATAAACCAGTTATTCTTTTGAGCTAATTGCTTCATGATAGGCTTTGAAGCATCTATGGAAGACGAATGTCTGAAGCCAGTGGTTTTTGAAAATACTAATACCGCTTTTTGGTTATCAGGAAAATCAATGGACGGCTTTTCGGTTTCATATGATACTGGAAAGCCATTTTTTACTTTATAAATAAAAAGACCTAGCGCTGTGCCAAGCAAAATAATAATTGTAAGTACTGACCATCCTATAATTTTAAATACTTTTTTCATAGTTATTACTTGTTTTTAATGCTTTAGTTTAAGTAAATATAGATATAATTATTTTATTGTCTCATATGGGGACAATAATATTTATCAAATATCTCTATAGAAATGTTTTTTATTTCATTTGTAAGCACTTAAATTTCCGTCCATTTTTAGTATTCAAACAATAACTTGCAACACATAATCTCATGAAAACTTCAATGTATATTTTATCCTTACTACTCACTTGTATTACAATCTCAAGTTATGCTCAATCCACAATTCCCAAAAGTGTTAATACGCCCACAGCGACCGATAAAAAGGCTATTAGGGATTTGCTGGTAAAGACCTACAAATGGCAGGAAGCCAGTACTTCAGTTGTTGATTTTGAGCCAGTGCTTGACAAAAAAGAAGAGCGTTATATTGGTCTAGATTACAAAATTCATCAGAAAAGAATGACAGCCTTACAAAATACTGGCTTTTTCTCAGCTGAGTTTCTTCAAAATTATGATGCTATTGCAAAAGGTATAGATACCAGACTCAAAACAAAAAAAGATGAATGGATGGTTGGAGATATGCCTCCATTTGGTGAGGATGCAAATCCTTGGTGCAGATGTCAGGATTACCCAAGCGATAATCCTTGGGATAAAATTGTTTTGAAGAAAGTGGAGGTTGTAGGAACCAATGCAAATGTATGGTGGACATGGGGAGATAAGAATTTTTCAAAAGGATTTTCCTACAAAGTAAGACTTCAAAAAAAAATGGATTTTGGAAAATTAGTTATTTGCAAGGATTTGATAAAAGTGTTTTTTTGAAAAAATAAACACTTAAACATCGATCTTAAAAGCGAAAGACTTTTTTGGTGAAATTTGTAAATTGTTATATATTAATGGTTTATTTGGAGTAAAGCTGTTTAAACCTCTTGAAAATGGCAAAGAATAAAACCCAAGAAACCGACAAAAGTGTTTATCAATTTCTTGATGAATTCGTTGATGACGAAGCTAAACGAGAAGATAGTAAAATACTTATAAATTTGATGTCAGATGTATCGGGATACGATGCTAAAATGTGGGGGCCAAGCATTGTAGGTTTTGGCTCCTATCATTATGTTTATGAGAGTGGTCGAGAAGGTGACGCACCAATAATCGCATTTTCACCTCGAAAAGCAGCCTTTTCTCTGTATGTTTTTCGTGGCAATAAAGAAGAATCAACTCTATTGCCACGATTAGGAAAATTCAAAATGGAAAAGGGTTGTATTTATGTGAAAAAAGTAGCCGATATTGACCTAAACATTTTGTCCGAAATTCTGAGAAATACCATCAGATTAACCTTAGAACAATACCCTCCTCGAACGGATATAATTTAAAAGATGGGTTTTAGGTTTGTTATTGAGCCCAAAGGTTACTTTTGTGGGGCAAGAAAAACACAGACCTATCCCTCACAATTCTACAATATTTTTACCTTCCATATTTCTGCAATAAATAGGTTCGGATAGGTTTATCGATATACTTCATGATGATATATGCGAACAGAATCAATGCCAAAGTTGAGAAAATGACCACTAAGACAATCTCACTGGTATTGGGTTTTGTTTTGCTGAGATATTCGGCAAAGTACCAGTTTGTCCAGTAGTGACACATGTAGAGAGGATAAGAGATTTCACCTGATAACTTTGCAATCTTTTGAGTAGCCTTGTAGTTAATAGTTCCAGCGCCAAGTGATACTAATAATGGTGAATAGAATAGAACAACCAATAATTCGGAAACCCAATATTTCCCAACATAGGGCATCATCAGCATACACAATAGCATAATACTGAGGCCAATGAATCCAATTTTATTTTGAATAATCCATTGTTTTCGTTGAATCAAAATACCTATTAAAAATGAATATCCAAGTCGAGCCAAACCATCCCAAAAGGTTGTTCCTCCCCAGCCACCTGACAGTGTTTGCTTAACGTATGCCGTGTACGCAAGAAATAGTAAGGCAAAGATTAAAAGTACTTTTAAGGCTTTTTCTGACAATTTATGTAAAATAGTTGCATACAGAATGTTGGCGGTATATTCCCAAAAAAGTGACCAAGAGGGAGCATTTAACCCAAATAGGTTCAGTAATCTGTCAGCCATAGTTGGCATAGGAATCAACAATAAAGATGTGATAGAAAGCAAAATAATTTGTGTAACCGAATACTTGCTTGTATCAAATGCTGAGGGTCTCCAAAACCAGAAAACTATGCCCAAAACTGAGCCAATCACCACTAAAGGATGAAGACGAATAAGGCGTAACTTGAAAAATTGGATTAGGCTCATTTGATGGATTCTGTCATCGTAGGCATAACTGATCACAAAGCCTGAAAGACAGAAAAAGAAATCCACGGCTAGAAAACCGTGTCCTATGAAGTTTTTGCTCGCATCAGGAAAAAGCCATTCTGAAAAGTGGAAAATGACGACACCTATTGCCGCAACGCCCCGAAGGCCATCTAGCACTTCGCAATGATTTTTAGTATTTAGCGGTGTACTAGTTGTAGTTTGTTTAATCATCGGTTTATGAATAAATTGAAAATCTACCACAAGAACACCGTGATTAGAGGTTTCTTTGCACGGATTTGTAGGTTTTTGAAACAATTCGAAGAAGAATTGAATCAAATCAACATGAACTGTCTTTCAAACTTGGTGGTGTGAACGACAATCCTTGTCGATAGATGATTAAATTTGATTGAACACAAATGGAGCTAGTCTTGAAAATTCAGTGGAGAAAAGCTGTTTAATGACAAATTCAGCCAAACTTTTCGCACTAATTTTATCTCCAATACAATCCTGCAAATCCGTACTAATGGGAGGATTCTTATCTGTTAACTCAATTATCGGAAGGCGAATTAGTGTCCAATCGACCGATGAATTTACCAAAAGCTCGTATTCAGCTTGTTTGTTGGCAGTCGAGATCGGAAAGTTTTGTTCCATCCATTCCGTACCGAACTTTGTCTTTTCACCTTTTTGGTCATATAATGTATCGACATTTAGTCCCGTCGTGACGATATATCGAAGTATACCTTCCGCCTGCATTGCATCTAAAATATGCTGGGTCGATTGAGTAAAAATGGTGGGTTCGCTAGGAGGAGTACCCAATCCCAACATACTGACCACATGGGTACAGCCTTTTAATAGTCGATTAATCGCTTTTGGGTCAGATACATCGCCTAATATCAGTTCAACCTCAGCAGGAAATTGAGCGTACTTTTGTGGATTTCGGACTAATGCTTTAATAGGAAAATTATTCGAAAAAAGTTCTTGGATAAGATAAGAGCCAGATTTGCCTGTTCCGCCGATAACAGCGATTTTATAAGAAGAATTCATGATTTCTCTGATTTTTGAATACAACAAAAAACTAGCGCACACAATGTGTGTTGCGAAGGGAAGAACCAAGTCTTGCGAGGTTCGATTGTCAGTATGTAAATCAGCGTTTAATAGGTCAAAAATATCAATTTCTTGCTAAAAGACTGTATATTAGAGCAAGATTTTTGTCAATTATTCAGAGAAGTCTAATAAACTTATAGCGTTGATTCGTAGGTGGCTGAGTATTTAATTGTTGAATAATTTCATCCTGAAAACTCTGATATTTTTGTAAAACTATGGTGCTGTTAGAATTTCCTCCATCGCACATATTGAAGGAATTTGTTCGCACTTTCCGAATAGTAGATTTTGTTTTTTCGACAAATCAAATCATTCCCTATAAACCATACCCTCCCAAGCCTGAGCATTGTCTGAGCTTTTATCCGCGAGATACCGAAACCGTAACTTATGCTGCCTCTGGTAAGACCGAGTCAAACCTGAAAACGGTAGTTTTTGGTCAGCAAACAGAGGTGACTCATCGATATGTAGGGCGGGATTTCTTGGTTTTTCAAGTGGTGTTTCGTCCTGGGGCTTTGTTTCGACTTACAGGAATACCTTCTTATGAGCTTAATAACTCCTATCTTGATGCAGAAACGATTTTTCCTTATGCCATCAAAGAGGTTAATTTACGGTTGCAAGAAGCGAAAAATTATACCGAAATGGTAAACATCGTGGAGTCTTTTCTAGTGGGTTTATTAACCCAAAAAGTGAAGCCTTCTCATGGCTTAGATATTATTACCAATCAGATTTTAAGCCAATCGACCGTAATAGATATTGACTGGCTTGCACAAGAATCCTGTTTAAGTACCCGTCAATTTGAACGTAAGTTTTTGGAGAGAATGGGCGTTTCTGCCAAATATTACAACTCACTGATTCGCTTTGAGAATGCTTTTCGAATGAAAAATAAACACCCACATCTGGACTGGCTCACTATTGCTGTCCAATGCGGGTATTATGATTACCAACATTTATCAAAGACCTATCAAAAGTTGACCTTAAAGTCGCCAACAGAATTTCATTTGATGGATTTAAACTCACCCGAAAGAGCCTTTGGTCAGGCGGATACTTACTAAAAAACGTCGTTTTTTTACCACTAAATTACATTTTCAGCCTTGCAAATTTGTGTTATAAACAACCAACCCAAACAACTATGCAACGCAGAAATTTTCTCTCGACGACTGCTCTATTGGGCTTTACGCTAACACAAACTAAAGCAGAAATCCATCAAGCCCCTACAGCCCCATTCGTGATTCGTTCTGGCGAGAGCCGTTTTCAGGAAAGCACTCAAGTAGGGCTGAGTCCAAATAACATTAAGGTATCCTCAAAAGATACCAATGGTCAGCTTACCGTTTTTGAGTATATTGGAAAAGAAAGAGGTGGACCGCCCTTACATATTCACCCCAATCAGGATGAAATATTTTTTATCGTAGATGGCGAATATCTTTTTCAAGTAGGAAAGGAACAATTCCGATTAAAGTCAGGGGATACTATATTTCTTCCTCGAAATATTCCTCATGCTTTTGCACAAACCTCTGCAACGGGGAAGTTGTTTTTTATGTTTCAACCATCTGGAAAAATGGAAGATTTCTTTCGGGCGCTTGGTGCTCTCAAAACTCAGCCAACTCCAGAAGAAGGAGCTAAAATATTTGCCGCACATGATATGCAGGTGGTAGGGCCACCACTTCAATTTTAATTTTATGCTGAAAAATAACCGTAATCCAGAATTTCGAACTTTGATATATTATTTAATTATGCGTCAAAAAAGCGGTCGAAAAATATTTTCCGACCGCTTTTTGATGCTAATACACTAGATATGATTTGGCTTAAGACCCAATCATCGCCTTTCTACTGCGAGAATATAAATTTTAGCAAAATCACTCACTCGCTCAACCACTCAAATACGTATTTCACCCTTACTTCTCCATAATTACTTTTCTGTGCTCAATTCCCCAAAGATGTAATTCCTCAACCACTTTTTGTAGCGATTGTCCATGCGGTGTGATGGAATATTCTACGGTTGGAGGATAGGTATCTACAGCTGTTCGAGTAATTAAGGTATTTGTTTCAAGACTTTTGAGCTCGTTCGATAAAACTTTGTCGGAAATGCCCTTTACCTCCGTTGAAATTTGTGTAAACCTTTTAGGTTCAGCGCTTAAAGCAAACAGAATTAATAATTTCCACTTACCTTGCAAAGTTTCTAAGGCATCCTTTATAGAGCGTATATTTTTGGGACAATCAATACCGTTTATCATCGTCTTTAAGTTTTTGATTCGTGATACTTTCTTGGAGGTAAGCCCTTACCTCCAAGAAAGTATCCCTGTTTGTAAAGGGTAAGTGGGTAGTTTTGGAAAAATAATATTTCCAAACATGACAACATTCAAACAAAACACCAAGTTCAAAACATTGATAACTTGGGTACTGCAAATTCTTTTAGCAGCGAGCCTTACCTATGGAGGATTGATGAAATTAGTAACTCCTGTCGACCAACTGGCTCAAATATGGCCATGGGTTTCGCAGGTACCAAGCCAACTTCTATGGGGTACTGCCATCGTGGACTTGCTGGGTGCCGTAGGCATTGTACTACCCAAACTTTTCCAAATTAAGCCACAGCTTAGCAGATGGACTGCCTATGGAATCCTTGGGTTAATGCTTTCAGCGATCATCTTTCATGTGGTACGTGATGAGGTGAAGGTCATTGGTTTTAATATTTTTCTGATGATTTTGACCTTGATTTTATTAAAACTTTGGAAGTCAGAGTAGCGCTTTATAAATCTTCTAAGCCTAGTATTATATCGTAACAGAAAATGGTAAATTTGTAGGACAAACCTTTAACCTTTTTTACTATGCTACAGTCAATTTTAAAAGCTGGAGACGCAGAATTGCTTTACTCAACTCTCAAAACCAATCCTGAATTGGCAAATGTAGGCGTTCCGCTCGACGATAAGACCCCCGCATTAGCACATCCCCTACATAGAATAGCTGATTGGGTATTTACAAAAGATATTTCAGAGGAAAAAGCTATCGAACTCGCTAGAATTCTACTCGATTTTGGAGCCAATATCGATGGACTAGATTTGAAAACACTTCAAGATACACCCATAATTGCTGCAGCGAGTTTGTATGCCAATCAGCTTGCAAAATTTTACCTATCTAAAGGTGCAAATTTACAGCATCAAGGTTGTTTTGGTGGCACTGCCCTACATTGGGCAGCATGGTGTGGAGGTGTAGAGTTGTTGGAGGGTCTATTGCAAAAAGACCTTGATTTGAATCAAAGATGCCTCGAGTTTACTTCAACACCATTGTTTTGGGCGGTGCATGGAACTTATCAAGATAAATATATGAACCGAGCTGCACACCTAAAAAGTATTGAATTGTTGGTAAAGACAGGTGCTGATAAAAATATTCCTAACATTGAAGGTTATACCATTTTTGATTTGGCAGATGGAGATGAGGAGGTATTACAGATACTAAATCAGGCCGAGTAAAGGAAGGGTTTTCTAGATTTGCAAACGAAGTATTCTTTTCTAAAAGCTATTATGCTGTAAATAGGTTGAAGGCAGTCGACAAAATCAATTAGTATTCTTGTAAAATACTTTTCAAATTTAACAAACGGCATAAAGCCGTTAGGTTAAGTGGTTGATTAAAAATGTGTTAGACTTTAGGATGAAACTTTTAACTTCCTGTTCCGCTTAATAGCTTTCATTTTTGACCTAAAAAATTAATACATGTTTCCAGAACTTATCCGTTATATTTGAATAGTAATATTGAACCCAAATTGGTGTAAACTTATTAGAAATGAAAAAATTTGCCTTGAGTGCCGCCGTAACGATGTCCTTTTTTGCTTTGGGCTTATCACATCAGTCAGTGGCTAAAGTTTCAGTTAAACAACAAATTACAGTAGGAGACGAACCATCGATGGCGTTTTTGAGAAAACTGCACGGAAAGTATCCCTTTGATGTCAAATTATTTAATTCACAAAGTTTGACTACTCGTCTTAAAAAATTACTCGGAAATCGATACCAGTTTATGGTCAGTACATGGGCGGTTGAGGTTCCGATTGAAATAAAAAACAATATTTTTGCAGCGAGTGGATGTGAGCAACACAACTGTGGAGCTACCAACTTTATTATTGTTTATGACTTTACTAAAAATAACCTTTCCGCAGGTATCCGCGAAGGTGATAAAGTGAATACCTATTCCGAAGATGGTAGTAATTCACCAAGAGTATTACAATGGGTTAACAACTATTAATCCTAAAAATCGAAAGCCTCAGATTTCTCTGAGGCTTTTTTTACAAAGTAAGGCTATAAAGTTAAAGTTGTTATGCGTTAGACAATCATTAAAATCCAATATTCGTTTTGAGTCTCTTCTTGTAGAAGAACTTTTACACTTCCTAAAAAACACCGTTTGAGAATCTGTCTCCGATAGGAAACAAACAAGATTGGTCGATATAATTGGGTGTTAGTTAGTTAAGGTAAAAGAAGCTTCTTTGTGCAAAGAATTGTTTGTTTTTCTTTTATACAGGAAAGTTATTACCATAAAAAATAAAATCAAAATTTTTGAGGAAAAATTTATATCACATGATTTGGTGATATTGGATGTAAATTAGTGATAATTGATGTTTTTTTGATTTAGAAAATGTAAAATCATTGACAAAAGTCAATAATAATGACTTGTAGTGTAATTATTTATTGGAATAATTATATTTTATGCCACTCTGAATTTTTTAAATTTAAAGTTATTTGAAGTTGGACTTCGTTTATTTTAAAATTTGGGTCTGCATTTTTAAATATTCCGATGGTCTACAACCTATTAAGTTGCTAAATGTGTTACTAAATGTAGGAATACTAGAATATCCAACACTAATCGCGACCTCACTTACGGGGAGTTTTTTTTCAAGTAATAATTGCAAGGATTTCAATATTCTTAAGATGGTATAATATTGAATAAATGTCATTCCTAACTCTGAATGAAACAATCTTGCTAGACTTCGTTGACTAAATCCAAATCTTTCACATAGCTCTGGAAAAGCAATTGGGTTGTGAAGATTGTTGGACATATAGGTCAATATTTTCTCAAGTCTTTGGTTATTAGAAAATGGCAATGCCAGTGGTAAATTCATCGTACTCATTTGTGGTAAAATTGCCCTAATCGCCTCAGCAATGATGTAATCTTCCTTTGAACTTATCAGAATATCGCCATGCCAGCGGTTAGAAAACAATAATAGTTGAAGTAACAAGTCGTTCACTGCATAAATACCTATTTGCTGGAAAAAGTCTATTTCAAAATTCTGAATTGGGAAGTATAGATTTCGCATCATGATTTCGGGTGAACTCGCATGAATACTATGTGGCACTTCGGGTGGAATCCACATATAATGTCTGGCAGGCAAGAAGTAAGTTTTACTTGGTACAGAGATATGTACTACTCCTCCTTCTGTGTATAACAACTGCGCTTTTTTGTGCTGATGCAGTTGGATGTCATTTTCACCCATGGCGTCGTGAAAACAATAGATAGAGTCTTCTACTTTATCTACCTCAGTGAGATAATATCTTTGGGGAGTCATTTTGGCAAAAATTGATAAATAGTTGGCTTTTGTAGATATTTCTACCACAAAGATACTTGCTAATTTTGTCTTACCATATTTCAAAAAACAAAACAAACGACGATAACCCATTGCGAACGGTACAAACCATGAATTCAGAGAGAATCCAAATATTTACTTTACTAGCAAAAGTAAAAACTGCACAAGAAGCCGCTGCCTTAATAGAGGATGGCATGGTAGTAGGCTCTAGTGGCTTTACACGTGCAGGCGATAGCAAGGCCGTTTTACAGGCATTAGCCGAACGAGCCCAATCAAATCCCTTGAAGATTACTTTGTTAACGGGAGCATCTCTGGGTCATGATACCGATGGACTATTGGCTGAATCACACGCTTTGTACAAACGTATGCCTTTTCAGTCGGATAATGGCTTAAGAAGTCATATCAACGATGGAGAAGTTCTTTTTATAGACCAACATCTAGGCGAAACGGCTGAGTTATTACAAGCCGAGAATATTCATCCTGTAGATTTGGCCATCATTGAAGTTGCCATGATTAGAGCCGATGGACAGTTAATTCCAACTACTTCGGTGGGTAATTCAGCAACTTTTGTCCAACAAGCCAAACAATTGATTATTGAGGTCAATATGGCTGTGCCAACAAGTATCGCAGGGATTCATGATATTCATATTCCCGAACGTTATCCTTACCGCAAGCCCATATTGATTGAGAAAGTCGATGACCGTATAGGGAGTATCGGTATCGAATTTGATCCAGCTAAAGTAGTGGCGGTGGTCTTTACAAACTTGTCAGATAGCGCAGCTACAATCGCTCCACCTGAAGCAAAAACAGATGCTATTGCGGCACATTTGATAGAATTTTTTGAAAAAGAAGTTCATAAAGGCAAACTTTCCTACCATTTGTTGCCCCTACAAGCGGGTATTGGTAAGGTAGCAAATGCCATTTTACAGGGTTTTGTCAATAGTCCCTTCGAGGGTCTTACGATGTATTCGGAGGTATTACAAGATAGTACTTTTGAGTTGATAGATGCTGGGAAAATGGATTTTGCCTCGGCATCCTCCATTACGGTTTCGAAGGAATGGTACCAAAAACTTTTTATCAATTTTGAAAGATATAAAGACAAAATCTTGCTTCGCCCTCAGAATATTAGCAATTCGGCGGAGGTCATTCGTCGATTGGGCGTCATTGCAATTAATACTGCTATTGAGTTTGATATTTACGGAAATGTAAACTCAACACATATTTATGGTACCAAAATGATGAATGGAATAGGTGGTTCGGGCGATTTTGCCAGAAATGCCTATTTAAGCATTTTTGTGTGCCAAGCTGCTTCCAAAAATGATACAATTTCGCATGTAGTGCCAATGGTGGCCCATGTAGATCATACTGAGCACGATGTTGATATTTTGGTAACAGACTTTGGGCTAGCGGATTTACGAGGTTTAGCTCCCCGCGAACGAGCCAAAGTTATTATCGAAAACTGTGCACATCCCGACTATCGAGAAGCTTTGATGGATTATTATACCAGAGCTTTGGAGAGAGGAGGACAAACGCCACATTTACTTGGCGAAGCACTCAGTTGGCATGAAAGATTACAAAAAACGGGTAGAATGACCTCTGAATTAGAAAGAGTGTAGCTTCAATCCTGTAAAAGATAGTGGTTTAGATTACTTGTTAATTGGGACAATGAGTATGAGGATGGTACAATATTGTGGTACTCATATCCCATGCCATGAGGGTAAAATAGTTTTGCACCTGTTTTTAAAACGAATATGATGTTATTAGTTTATGGTGTATCAGTTATCGGAACTAGTTCATTTACAAGAAATTATATTTGAGTTATGCCTCAGGTATACTATTGATTTAATCTTTCCTGCTTCTTAAGTTATCGTCCAAAATAAGGTTTGAGCTTTCGGCTTTCAGCTATTGGTATAGGGTAAAAACATATTTGTTGTTACTCAATAACATGATAAAACTCTTTGCCTGTTGCCTAGAGCACACGTGCACAATAACTTAAATAGTATTAGTTAAAATTTATCGAAGGAAGAAGTCGTAAACTTTCTCCTATACATATTTTCATTTTTCACTCTCGCAATCGGATACATTTATGGTGTCTGTTTTAAATTTATGACAATGTACAAACAACCAATTCAAGGAAAGGGTTTTTTCCTTGGAGGTTTGCTTATGCTTGCCCAAACCACTTATGGACAACATATTAGCCATACCACAAGTAATAAAGTTTCATTGAATTTGTCGGAAGCTTTAGCTCTTTTGAAAGAAAACAGTCCTTATCTTAAAGAAGCAAAAATTCAGACGGAAATTGCCAACGAAAAAGTAAAGGAAGAAAAAGAAATACAATTGCCAGATTTGGATTTTCATGCTTCGTATTATCGTATGAGCAATATGATCGAGTATCAACATGCCGATCAAGTGGTTCACTACCAGACAATTCCCGACATATACGATGCTACTGTCAATATCAAAATGCCTATTTATCAAGGTGGAAGAATTAAAATTGGCATAAAGCAAGCCGAAAAAAGGGTAGAAATCGCGAAGCTTCAGGAGAAACAAGTTTACCGAGAAAAAGCTCTTGAAGTCATACAAACCTACTTAGGTATTTGCAAGCTGGTTGCGCTTGACTCACTTTTAAAAGAAACCCTCAAAGAACAAAACGAGCGACTTAATTTGGTCAGTGCTTTCAAAAAGAATGGTACCATTACCAAAGAGGAAGTATTTCAAGCGAGTCTTAAATGCTCCAATTCAACCCTTGATATTTTGACAAATGAGCGAAATACAAAAGTGTTGCTTAATGATTTGAAAACCCTTTTGCAGATTCCTGAAAGCGATACCTTGTTGCTCGACACCAAGTCGGTACTCAATACCAATTCCTTGACATTGTTGATTGATAAGCTCCAAGAAAGTGCCTCAAATCGTGAGGAGGTAAAAATGAAGCAGCAGACGACAGAAATCAATGAATTGGGATATCAAGCCATTAAGGCATCAACCAAGCCAACTCTGAGTCTTTTTGGTACTTTTGGGTACAACTACCCCAATTATATGTTGTTTTTATTTCCACCTCATCCATACCTCTATAGCCTAGGTCGAATTGGGATTGACATGAATTTTAGTATTTCTCACTTATTTAAGGTCAAGACTAAATTGACGATTGCAAAGCAGTCGATTGAGCTTGCTCAAGTAGAAGAAAGGATTCAAAAAGATGCGATCCAAGATGCGGTGTATCGCAGATATATGGCATGGCTGGAAACACAGGATAAAATAAAGGTAATCGAAAAAGCAATCACGCAAGCTCAAGAAAACTACAGAATTCTGAAACAAAAATATTTTAATCAAATGGCATTGCATACCGAATTGATGGATGCTGATACAACTTTGTTTCGAACTCGCTATCAACTTTTGTCAGCACAAATAGAGGCTGTGGCAAAATACTACGATCTTTTATACACTTCAGGTCAACTCAACTAAATACGCTTAAGAGTTTTTTATGGAAAAATTTTCTGATAAAAGCTCTTAAGCAACTTTTACAATGAATCAAATTAAGCCAAACGATACAAGTCGTATTTTTAATGCAGTAGTGAGTATTTTTGCCAGCGGACTGACCCTTGGAGGCATTGCCTTAGGAGGCTGGTATATCATGTATTATCGTAATCACGAACAAACAAATGATGCCCAAATTGAACAATATGTTACGCCCGTCATGAGTCGTGTGACGGGATATGTAAAGGCGGTTAACTATCAGGATAACAGTTTTGTTCATAAAGGAGATACGTTGATTCAGCTTGATGAGCGTGAGTATCGTGCAAAACTAGATATGGCGTATGCTGATTTTGAAAATGCCTTAAAAAATGAAAATGTTATCACTAAAAAAGCACAAACAACCCAAAGCAATGTGGCTATTCATCAGGCACAGTTGAGTTCGATGAAAGCGAAAGTTTGGGAAAAGGAACGCGAATATCAACGTCAGCTCAATTTATTGAAAGAGGAGGCCACCACCGAGCAAAGAGTCGAAAATGCTAAAACGGCTTATGTGTCTGCTCAAAGTAATTATCAGGAAATAATCGAAAAAATTAATAGTACTGAACTGATGGCTCGTGAGGCAAATTCGGTGATTCCGTTTGGGAATACTATTATTCAGCAGAAAAAGGCAAGTCTGGATAATGCCAAATTATTTTACTCATACACCACAATTACCGCCCCTTATGACGGTTGGGTAGGCAAACGAACCATTCAGCCTGGGCAATTGATTAAAGAGGGACAAACGCTTTTGTCGGTGGTGAGTAAGGAAAAATGGATGGTTGCCAATTTTAAAGAAACGCAAATTCGTTTTTTGAAAATTGGACAAACCGTCGAGTTTAAAGCTGATGTAACGGGCGATAAAGTATGGCATGGACAAATTATCTCTTTTTCTCCCGCCTCAGGAGCACGATTTTCATTGCTTCCTCCCGATAATGCAACAGGTAATTTTGTCAAAATTGAACAGCGAGTTCCTGTGAAAATATCTATCCAAGAAACAACCGATGTCGCCTATCCTTTATTGAGAGCTGGGTTAAATGTGGAGGTTTTTGCAAAACATTAGAAGGCAAAATACTTCATTATGAACATAGGTTTATAGTGATATTTTGTTTTGAACATATATTTAAAGATGAAGAAAACATCCATTTTCAAACCTTGGGTGCCTAATTGGGCTATTCAGGTGGTGCTGGTGATTTGTATGTTGCATACCATGGCTTTGCTTGGATTATACACTTCCAATATTTCTTATGCTGCCAGTTATTTCGACATTGAGCCTGAAGACTTACAATTTAGTATGAGCCTCACTTATGGCACATTTCTGGCGACGATATTAATAGAAAGCCGACTATTCAAATATTTCCCTCCTCGCAATTACCTAATTACGATTTATCTGCTTTCAGCAGTATTATTTGTGACTTCTGCCTATACTAACGATTTTGTGGTTTTTGCCTTTCTAAGAATACTCGAAGGAATATTAATGGCATTGCCTTGGATACCGCTCCGTATCTTGATGTTGTCAAGAACCAAAAGTCCTAACGCTACTATCATAGTTTTTTCGATTACTTATGGTGCTTTGTTGGCGGCAAGTCCGTTTATTGTCAATATTGCGGTGTGGTTGCTCGATACTCACGATTGGAAATACATGACTTTTGGATCGGCTATCTTCCAAATTATGGTAGCTAGTCTTATTTGGTTGACATTCACCCCTAATCGTTTTCATCGAAAAATACCGCTTTACAAAGTTGACTGGACCAGTTTTGTGTTATTGACCATTGCCATTTTGACAGGGGTATATGTGCTCAATTATGGCGAAAAATTGTATTGGTTTCAGTCTACGAATATCGTTTTTTGCGCCATTACTAGCTTGATATTTAGTGCATTGTTTATCATACGACAAATGACTTACCGACGTAGTTGTTTTGATATGCGAGTGTTTTCTTACCGAAACTTGCGATTGAGTTTGTTGCTTTTTATTGTTTTTTATATCTCCAGAGCTACACTGACGATATGTCACACCACCATGAGTAAAGTCTGGCAATGGGAGCCGCTCAGGGTGGCGCATGTGCAGTATTTGAATTTGTTAGGCGTCTTTATCGGAATGGCAATTGCAGGAATAATGATGGTGCAGAAGTTACCCACCAAACTCATATTGATTTTAGGCTTTTTGACGATGGCTATTTACCATTGGTGGTTTACTTTTTTATTTTTACCAGATGTGGCACTTTCGCAAATGTGGATTCCTTATATGTTGCAGGGTGTTGGAGTAGGGGTATTGTTTGTGCCATTGGTGCTCAATACTGTTTCGGCTGTTCCAGCTTATTTGGCGCCGTTTGCAGGTGCGATTGGTGTGGCAGGGAGATTTTGGGGAACGAATATCGGCTTTTGCTTAGTTCAAAATTTTCAAGTGTATTTTAACAATAAACATCGGTATATTTTTCTGGAAAAACTGTTACCCGAAAATCCAACCACAACCGAAATTGTGAATACCATTCAAGAATCTTTTGTTCAAAAAGGATATGACCTTGCGCCAGCCGCTACCTTGGCTATGAAGAAAGTCAATGCAGGAGTGCAGACCCAGTCTTTTTTATTGGGAAATATGGAGCTTTTTACCGTATGGGGCTACGGCTTATTCTTGGTAGCGTTATATATTGCCTTCAACAAGCACCTACGTTTTTCCTTTAATTTGCTTAAAAATAAATACTTTTCTTAGAAGTTCTTATGGAGTGAGTTGAGATTGAGTCCTTATGCGATATTTCTTAAGAGTTGCCAGCTTCAAAATCCTGTATAGTCTCTGCAATTTTACTTGCCTTAACTTTTACCCTATTTAGGATACTTACTTCAGTTAAGGACTATTTTATTTTTAACTTTTAAAGCGTACTATTGTAAAAGTCCCTTACAATAGTACGCTTCTTCATTTTTTCGTCAGAAGAAATGTTAGAAACCAAAATCGAAGAAATGATTCTGATAATAATGGAAAAGAAATAGTCTCTTATAGCAGAAAAATATATCCATTTACGGATACACAGATAAAACAACAGGAAATATCACAGGAACTTTGATAGAACATCTACAATGAAATTAAAAAATTATTCCTTTCACGTGAGATTTACAGATGGTAAACTTGATGGCATTACATCAAGCCTTGAAGAGCCATACGATTTATTATCATATACCTTTTCAATATGGTCATTTAGTCCTACTTCGCTATCGCCTCTTGAGGAAAGATGGCGTAGGAAAAATATCCAAACTTTAAAAGCTCTATTAAGAGGAGAGGAAGTAGATGAAGATGATATAGACCAGCTGGTTCGACTAGATGCAGGCAAGCTTTTATTTACGAAAGAAATAGTAAGTTATGAAATGCCAGAAGAGGTAGGGTATCAATACTGTGAATTACCAACAGAAGAATATCTTGCGTTATATGAACAATTTCTCACCTTAGTGGATACGCTGAAAAAAACTTATTTGGAATCGTAACTGTCTCGATAGAAATGCAAAAGTCCCAACCAACACCTTCAGAAAACAGTCAAATTCAAAATTGAAGGAGTCCTTACGAGAAAAACTTTTAACAACTAATTAGTGGAACTATTACAAAAAATATCCCAAGAAATACTAACCGTTTCAGGCATAGAAATGCAGTTTGTTAAGTGTCAAATAGAAATTTTCACAAATGAGAAAGGAAGTGGTATCACTGGTGAATGTTTTGATTCTAATAATTTAAAAGTATCATATTTAGACGTTTTTGAGTTAAATCCTGATTTAAACGACTGGATGCAAGAATGGTTTAATATATCAGGGTCATCTGATAATCGTTGGAACAAGGCTGAACTTACGATATATAAAGATGGAACATTTGAAGTAAAAACATGGTGGGATAGCGAGTTTCAAATTTCATTATACGGAGAGGATAATTAATCCTTTGCACTTGATTTATTGTTTCATGTTCCTAAGCTTGAAACAGCAACAGGATTGTTTAGTCCTTACAACTCGCTAATGATGAAGCGAAAATGGAAATATAATGTTGTTTTGTTTCTTACACACGGATTCGTTGGAAATAAACTACCAATGACGAAAAGCTTTTGATAATAAGGAAATGCTAGGTAAGAATCTTACTACTTGGAAAAAATATATCCATTTACGGATACACAGATAAAACAACAGGAAATATCACAGGAACTTTGATAGAACATCTACAATGAAATTAAAAAATTATTCCTTTCACGTGAGATTTACAGATGGTAAACTTGATGGCATTACATCAAGCCTTGAAGAGCCATACGATTTATTATCATATACCTTTTCAATATGGTCATTTAGTCCTACTTCGCTATCGCCTCTCGAGGAAAGATGGCGTAGGAAAAATATCCAAACTTTAAAAGCTCTATTAAGAGGAGAGGAAGTAGATGAAGATGATATAGGCCAGCTGGTTCGACTAGATGCAGGCAAGCTTTTATTTACGAAAGAAATAGTAAGTTATGAAATGCCAGAAGAGGTAGGGTATCAATACTGTGAATTACCAACAGAAGAATATCTTGCGTTATATGAACAATTTCTCACCTTAATATATTTATTGAGAAATACTTGTTTGAATCGTAACATTGCGAATTTAAAAAAATATACATTTCACGTGAGATTTATGGATGGCAAACTTGATGGCATTGCATCAAGTTTTGAAGAATCATACGATTTATTATCATACACGTTTTCAATATGGTCATTTGATCCTAATTCACTTTTTCCTCACCAGGAAAGATGGCATAGGAAAAATATCCAAACTTTAAAAGCTCTATTAAGAGGAGAGGAAGTAGATGAAGATGATATAGATCAGATGGTGCGACCAGATGCAGGTACGCTTTTATTTACGAAAGAAATCGTAAGTTATGAAATGCCAGAAGAGGTAGGGTATCAATACTGTGAATTACCAACAGAAGAATATCTTGCGTTATATGAACAATTTCTCACCTTAGTGGATACGCTGAAAAAAACTTATTTGGAATCGTAACGGTGCAAAACTCTCTTATTCATAAAAAAGCGGTCGAAAATCAATTTTTCGACCGCTTTTTTTCTTAGAAACAAGGCATTTCATCTCTACCAGTGAAATATAGATAAGAAAAAAATCACACAACCACTCAATCACTAACTCACTCAATAATGTGTGTCCGAAATCAGAAATCCCAAATCTGAAATTCATAGCACACTCTCAACTCAGCACTCATACGCTTATCTTCTAAATTTGTTCTTTCTTCGTTGGTTATTAGAAGATTTGTCAAATTCGGCAATTTGATCTGCTGCCTGTTTTTTAGGATTTGCCAACAATTTTTCTGCCAAGTCAGGACGTTTGAGTTTAATCAAACGTTGCTTGATCCAAGTCTTGATTTCTGGTTTGTACCAGAAGAAATATTTGTTTTGCGCTAATTTTTCTTCTCTTGTTTTAGCCGTAGCAATAGGCTGTAAAGTATAAGGGTGTACGCCAGAATAGTAAATTACCTCAGCTACTGTCATTGGGGTTGGCGTAAAATCCTGAACTTGTTCTAATTGGAAGCCCAAATCTTTGGTTTCTGCTGCGAGATTAGCCATATCAACCTCTTCACAACCCGGGTGCGACGAGATAAAGTATGGAATCAATGGCTGATTCATGCCATGCTTGGTCTGAATTTCATCGTATTTCTCCTTAAACTTTCTGAAATATTTGAATGAAGGTTTACGCATGATTTTCAAGGTGTTGTCAGAAGTATGCTCTGGCGCCACCTTCAAACGACCCGACACGTGACGAGTAATCAATTGCTCCATGTATTCATCATGGTTTCCGTCTTGATTGTTTTTGTTGAAATCATCAACCAATAAATCATAACGGACTCCAGAACCTACGAACGCTTTTTTGATTTTCGGATGCTCATCTACTTTTTTGTACAATTGCGTCAAAGGCTTATGAGAAGTATCCAAATTTGAGCAAATCACAGGGTGAATACAGCTCGGACTCTGACATCTGGCACAAATTGACTCATCTTTACCTTTCATGCGGTACATGTTGGCAGACGGCCCACCTAAGTCAGAGATATAGCCCTTAAATTCAGGATGTTGTGTAATTTGCTCAACTTCCTTCATGATTGATTTTTCACTTCTTGAAGCAATAAATTTACCTTGGTGTGCCGAAATTGTACAAAAGCTGCATCCTCCAAAACAGCCACGGTGCATATTCAAGGAGAATTTAATCATCTCATACGCAGGAATCGTACCTCTCTTTTTGTATTTCGGGTGCGGTAGACGAGTGTATGGCAAATCAAAAGATTTGTCCATTTCGGTCTCCTCCATTGTCTTAAAAGGAGGATTGATTACCAAGGTTTTTTTCCCTACTTGTTGAGTAATACGATTGGCTTGCCATTTATTCGATTCAACTTCTACAATTTTGAAGTTGGAAGCATATTTGATTTTGTCTTTTAAACAAACCTCATGACTTGCCAATTCAACCGTTTCCCATCCATTAAATTCCTGCAAAGGCTCATTTGATGGTTGCAAATAGGCAATTTGGTTTACGTTTTTGATGGTATTCATTGAAACACCTTGTTTTACCAATCTCAACAACTCTCTGAGAGGTTGTTCGCCCATACCATATACCAACAAATCTGCACCAGAATCTTCCAAGATAGTGGGCATCAATCTGTCTTGCCAATAGTCGTAGTGTGTTACACGACGCAATGAAGCTTCGATACCACCGATTAATACAGGTACATCTGGGTATAATTCTTTCAGGATTTTGGTATATACAGTCGTAGCGTAGTCTGGACGATAGCCAGCTTCGCCACCTGGGGTATAGGAGTCATTAGAACGCAAACGCTTGTTGGCGGTATAGTGATTCACCATCGAATCCATACAGCCAGCCGTTACGCCAAAGAAATATTTCGGACGACCAAATTTTTTGAAATCTCTTAAATCATCTTTCCAGTTGGGCTGAGCCACAACTGCTACTCTAAAGCCCTCGCTTTCGATAATACGGCCGATTACGGCAGTACCAAAGGCAGGGTGATCTACGTAGGCATCTCCCGAAATCAATACTACGTCTACATCTTCCCAGCCCCGTTTTTCAATCTCTTTTTTGGTAAGAGGCAACCAGTCGGTAATTGGTCTTTCTAACATAATGCAAAATTACGCAAAAAATGCGTGTGTCGTAACTCTGTTGAGAGATACATGCTAACAAGTGGTATGAATGTTTTAAATGGTGCAAAAAATCTGCACAGAAGCAAATTAGTGGTGATAGATTATGAGCTAATAACCTCAGTAGCTCGATTGCTAAACAATCTGAGAGACAAAAAAGTTTGAAAGAATTGGAATATTTAAGGCAAGTTATTGGTAATAAGTTAGTAGGCAAAATAGAATTTAATTTTTGAGCCTTTGGCTTTCAGCTTTGGGCATTCGGCAAAAACGTATCTATCGTTACTAAAAAACATATTTAAACTCTTTGCCTAGTGCCTGTTGCCTTGCCCCTATTAAATATAATTCTGCACGATTACTTAAGTTAGTGAGCAAAATAAAATTTAATCTTTTAGCTTTCGGCTTTCAGCCATGGGCATTCGGCAAAAACGTATCTATCGTTACTAAAAAACATATTTAAACTCTTTGCCTAGTGCCTGTTGCCTTGTCCCTAAAATAAAAAAATTAAATATTTTATTTGCACTAATACTTAAGTAGTGTGAAAGATTAAATTAATAGTATAACTGAGGCAAAATTTGACTATAACCTTTTGATTATGAATATCTTCAAATAACCAGCATACTGTTAACTAATAACCTTTTCCTATTTATTCGCTCTTTCTTGAAAATAAAAAGGCGAAGCCAGAAAAAATCTAACTTCGCCCTTGTATAAAAACAATTGAAATCGAATAATTGCGAAACGGAAAATCATAAAATACTTTCCTAGTTTCTATTATGCGTGTTTCAAAAGAGTTTGTTCCAATACAGATTTAGGGATATTACCACCTACTAATCTTTCTTTCAATTCACCATTTTTGAAAATCATCAAAGTAGGGATAGAACGGATACCTAAAGTTGCAGGAACCACTGAGTTTGCATCAACGTCCATTTTAGCTACTACTGCTTGACCATCTACGTCGTCAGCAAGAGCCTCTACAACTGGACCGATCATTTTACAAGGTCCACACCATTCTGCCCAAAAATCTACTAATACAGGTTTGTCTGAGTTAATAAGCTCCTGAAAGTTTGCGTCAGTAGCTACTACGTAATTTCCCATTTTTTTAATCGTTATAGTTAATGTATTTCGTCAAAGTTAAAACATTTTATTCAACAATATTGGTTCACTTTGAAGGAAAATAATCTAAGTTATGAGAATAGATTTGCTAACAATTTGGGAAAGAGAGCTTTATTCTAAGAGTTTTGCATACATCCCTGTTATCTTATCCATCTTCTGTAAAATGTTGCTAGTGACCTTAAACATCTGAGCTACATCCATACCTTTATTCTCAAAAGTGTAACAATTGTCTTTTGTACATCGTTCCTCAACTTCTCTCCAATCTGCAATTACGTTTGCGAGTGCATCGTCAATATCTGTAGTGTTTACTTCTGAAATGATAAGTTTGCTAAAATTTTGCTGTATAAATTCTGCAAAAGATTTAATTTTTTCGGTTGGAAACTGCTCTGTAATTCCCCAAACATAAGCGGCATAATAAAAGGTAAGTCGTTGCGATAGCATTCGTTGGCGACCAGCGGTATTGGTATTTTCGGCGATAGACAGTATGGTAGCACCCTCAGAGTTTGGTTGTTTGGGAAGAGTGCCAGCATATTCAACATATGCTTTTACCAATTCATCACAAGCGGTCAAAACAGCAGTGTTTTTCTCTAAAATCAAAGCCGCATTGTCTTTGGTGGTTTCGGCGATAATGAGTTTTTTATATTCCTTCCATAATACTTCTTCTTTTATGAGGTGTGCTTTGATTTTTTCTGATGGTGCAAAACCTGATAATACTTTGAAGTTTTCTTCAAAAAGAATGATAGAAGATGCTCGCTCTCTGGTAGCTAACTCTGTATGGATATTCATCCCAATATAGACAAAATCTTTTGCCATCCGTTGGGTAAGCATTCTTTGTTTTCCCGCTATGTTGACAGCTGCTCCCAGCGAGATTTGATTGCCAGATTCGGAAGCTGTAGTATTTTGAGCTATCAAAAGAGTTAAACTTGTGATACTGATAAGAAGAGTCAGAATTATCGATTTCATGGGTATGGAGTTGGGATTATTAATGATTGTTCTAAAGACAGAATGGGCTAAAATACAGATACTTACGAAGTAGATATAAACTAGTTGTTAACCAATGTTAAGTTTTTTGAACTAATACTTTGATTGTAAAGTCGATACCATTTTTTTGCCTCAGAAAGATTTTTGGGCGTTACGGGCGAGCCTTTAGTGTACAGGTTGGCCAACATCCATTGCGCTTCAAAATTTCCTTTTTGACCAACATCGGTGAGAATATCCAAGGCTCGGGGCAAATTGGTTTCAATCTGGTTCGTGCCAAACCAATAGAGTCTACCAAGCTGAAACCCAGCCTCCAGATTACCCATACGATAGGCCATTTCAAAGTAATCCTTGGCAAGAAGTGCATTTTTAGGAATGGTAGATATTCCCGAGAGGTGTATTTTGCCTAGTTCAGTGGCAGATTCTGGGTCAGAATCATATGAATAGGCTCTTTTGAAATACCTTTGCGCATTCAGAAAATCCCCCGTTTCTTTGAAACAGATTGCTAGATTTTTTAGTGAGCTTGCTTTCATCAGCGGAGTATCCTTGTAGTCAAGATACAAAGGGAATGCCTTGATATGTTGTCCAGATTTGAATAAAGAGTCTGCTTTCTCCAAGCCCTCTTTAGTCATTTTATTTGGATAAGTAGGACGTGCTAAGGCCTTAACCTTGCGTTTTGGCTTGAGATGCGATGTTTTTTTGTGAAAAGATTTTTTGGGTTGATTTTTAGAAATGGAGGGACGTGCCTTCCGTTTGTGAACAGAAGACGTACGTAGATTTTGTGCCTGAATATTGATGCTCCCCCAAGCTAACAATATCCACAGCATTTTTTTGTGCATAGGACGAAAACGTATATTAGTAAAAATTAACAGAGTTATTGTAAATATACCCAAGTGACTGAATAAATCAAGTAGTTTTGGTAAGTAATTTCTGAGAAAATGACATAAATTATTCCAGATAAATACTTAAATAAAAATAGTCCAGTATTTTCTTCGATAGAGGAAATACTGGACTATTTGAAAGCATTTGTTTATTAATAATTTTCGTAATACTTACGAATTTTTCGAGTTAGCTGATCGTAGATTGGTTTGGTAAATTCTGTGAATAATATTTGTGGTGCTGGGGGCAATAACTCCTTGTTTTTGCAAAGATTCAATTGATCTTTGGTCAAGGCACGTTCGTCACCATTAAAATTCGCCCACTCGTTTACCCAAACAAAAGTACCAGGGATTTTATCTCTGTGAATGACTTGTTTGGTTTGAAAATCAATGATTTGCATATCCAAAATGCCATTAGAGGTAACCGTTTTACGACTTTTGGTATATTTGGCTGTTACTTTATTGTAAACAGGTACTTTCTTGCCGTTTACCGTCGCTTCGCCCACTTTTACACTATCTTTACTTGTAATATTTTCGGTGTTGGTATTCACGTAGGTTTGCCCTACCATAAATTCATCGAACTGCAAACGTACGATTTGATGCGGCTTCAATTTTATATCACTCGCATGTTGAGGACCATAGAACTGCACGAAAATGTTCATTTTTGGATTTGTCCTCAAAAATTCATTGACCTTATCCTGAAAATATTCGTTACTCAATTGATATAATTTTGAAGTAACAGTTACTTGTTCTAGCACAACATTTACAGCGGCATATGAATAAGCATTATCCATTTTGTTGGAAACGTCCTTGTATCCCGGAATAATTTGTGAAGCTCGTTCAAAGTCAAGGAATGCCATTTTGGCCTCTTGACGATTTCCTTTGGCGTTGCCCAAATGGAAGTTTCCAGAGTCATAACGGTCAGAAGCGGCCAAATTTCGAGCAGCTTGAAGAGGCTCAACAAACTTTTTGCCATCGCCAACCACCCTAATGCAGGGCGGACAGTTATCGATAGCCGAACCAAGCTGATTCATGGCATCATACTCAGAAATTACCCTTTCCCAATGAAAAGGTTCAGTCGATTTTTCCCAATTATTAACACGACCCTGATGATAGTTCAATGCCAAGGGATATGCTTCCTTCAGAACTTGTTGAGAAGTGCTATTGGTAGGGCTTTTTTGAAGTCGTTCGACTGCTGTGTATACAGCCTCGTCGAAATTTCCTTTTTCTAGTGCTTTTTTTCCTGTTGAACAAGCCGTCAAGGCAACACCAAGAACGATGGTATAAAGTTTTGAATTCATAGAATTTTGATTCGAGTGCGAAAGTTTTGTAGGTCTATTAGAACTACAAACTTTGTCAAGATTCTTCAAATATCCTAGAATGCAAGACTAAAATGAATGACTGGGATAAAAACTGATGCTTTTTATCCCAGTCAACTTATTTCTGATAATGCTTTTGATAAAACGATTTTTCTGTTTCGGATGGATTTTGTGGTTGTTTATTTCTTGCAAAACGATTTCTGTGTGAAAAATACATATCTAGAATGTCATTTCCATTTACACTAAGGATGACAACATCTGGCTCGGCAAATTGAGCCTTTTCTTTGTAAAGGCTAACATAATCGTCAATAGAATAGCCCCAATTGGCGGCATTCAACATTTCTTTGTCAGGAAATGCCGTTTGTAGGAGATTGGTGCCGATGTTTTTGTTGTCTAAGAATGGAAAATACATTTCCGAATCCCCCAAGAACAATATGCGCTGTTTAGTTTTGGTACTTGACACATCAGTATCCATTCTCAAACCTTGGGCATTGGTTTTTACACGATATGGTAAGCCTTTTCCGCCATCCAAAATTTCATCATTCGAGGGAAATAAATCCCCAAACGTTTCAGGCTTTTCTGCAAAAGTCTTTGTAGATTTTACCGCAGCATATTGTTTAATAATGGGCGTTAGTTCTTCTGCAATAATTTTAGCTCCTTCTTTCGACCAGTGACCGTCTTTGGGAAGTTGCGTAACGACTTTTGGGTCTTGATTGGCTAGTTTTTGTGTTAAATCATAAAAAGGAACCTGCAACTCTTTGGCATATCCTTCCACCAGTTCTTTGCCAAGACGGTTACTTTTGGTCAAGCTTTCGCCGACTTCTGGACTTAAAAAGGTAATTATTAGCTGTGCTCCGTTGGCAGTAACAGCCTTGTGGAGTTCTATTAACTGGTTTTTATAACGCAGTTTTAATTCTTCATAGACTTTGGTGGCAAGAGTATCATCTTCCAAAATTTCTTCTCTTGGAATTTCAGGATATTCAGCTTGTACGGTTTCTTTTAAATTGGTCGTTTGTGCATCGTTAGTTTGTTTTTTGTCGCTACAAGCCATTATCATAACTCCTGTTGCAAAAGCAAAAGCCAAATTTGTTTTTTTCATCATGTCAAAACTGTTTTAACGGGTTGGTAAGTACTAATGCCGAATTGTGAGCTGTGAATTGTGAATGTAATTTTATGATTATCAGTTTTTTACATTTAAAATTCATCGGCTCTTATTCTACACAATTACTAAATTGATTAATCTATTATAGTCTGTAATATTAAAATTTAAAGTATATATACTCGGTGGGATTTTGAGTTGGCCACATCCAGTAAATTACACCTATAACACTGGCGTATATGCCCAGTCGAACTGGCAAAGACCATTTGGAAATATCAGCAGGATGTAACTCTTTTCGCTGTAACCACTCAATCAATACGATCAATATTGATAACCCAAGTTCCACGACTCCTATATCGGGCATAGAAAAGTCGCTTGTTTTAAACATTTCTTGATAATAGGTGAGGGCAGTGACAAAGTCGGGTGACCTGAAAAAGACTCTTGTAAAAGCGATAGATAAAAAAACTAAAAGCATGGAGAAAAAGCCTTTCACACCATATTGAATATCATTTTTTTCTCTAGTCCAGTCTATTAAAATTGCCATTACAAATAATAGTCCGTTGAAACTACCCCAGAGAATATAGTTGGCATTGGCACCATGCCAAACACCACTCATGAAAAACACGATAAAGATATTTACCATATATTGCCACTTGCTGCTACCTCTACCGCCTAACGGAAGGTAGATATACTCCTTTAGCCAAGCACTGAGTGATAAGTGCCATCTACGCCAAAACTCGTCTATGGTTCTTGAAATAAACGGGGAGTTGAAATTGCTATTTATCTTTATTCCTAATAGTTTGGCGATTCCCCAAGCCATATCTGAGTACCCAGAGAAATCCATATAGACCTGAAAACTGTAGAGAATAATAGCAAGCCAGAGATAGATAACTCCTAGGTCGCTGTGATTATAAAAGATATAATCTACTGGTTTAGCCAACAATCCTGAGACGATTACTTTTTTGAAAATTCCCCATACAATTCGTTGTCCCGACTCCTCAATGGTAGTCAACGAAATGCTTCTGGATAAACTATATTGCGGAAGGTCTTTGTAGGCAATTGGAATCGGACCCGATAAAAGTTGAGGGAAAAAGGATAAATATGCCCCTAGCGTAATGGGATTAGCAACTGGGGACAGTTTTTTTCTATAAATATCAATCAGATAACTAGATGCTGCCAAAGTATAATAAGAAAGCCCGATAGTGGAGGCCAATTTATAGATTGAAAGCGCGCCCGAAAAATCACCTAATAGCCAGTTGTAATACTTTGCAATGAATAGTTGTGAAAAAATTAGTAAAAGCCCTAAGGTAAGAATGGCTTTTCGTTGCCGATAAGTCTCCATGGCATTACCCAACAACCACGTTCCCAGAGATATAAAAGCCCATAATAAACAAAGCTTAAGGTCTACTTGCGCATAGAAATAGAGACTTCCGCCAAGAAGGATGAAATTTTGAATTTTATAATATGTCCTAAAAAGCCAATAAATAGGACATATTACGCCAAAGAAATAGATAAAATGAATCGAGTTAAACGGCATACAAATAATTTGTGTGTTGTAATTTAGTAAGGTATGGTTCGCAATTATAATGACTGAAAAAAAATGATGAGCGTTGCCTGATGCAAAAGATTCTATTTTGAAAAGGTGCAAGAAGTGGGTAAAGATAAGCTAATGAATAAGCAGAGGATGAGGAAAAACACACAAAAAAAATGCCAATAAAAAAAGGAATGACAAACGTCATTCCTTTTTTTACTTATTTCTTGCCAAATTTTCCTCCGAAGAAATCTACAACGTTCCAATCTGGTGATTTTGAATCTTGTGCTACGTAGTAACCAATCAAATAATTGACTTTTACATGCGTGGCTGCCGCATCAAAGTCGAATGGTTGCGACATATCGTCTTGCGGTGTGTGATAGATGGTGCTTCTCCAACCTACATCCGATTTGCTTCTATCAATGGTATCACTTGGGATTGTTTTGAAACCACTTTTTATAAACAAGGCTGGAATACCTTTTTTGATAAAACTAAAATGGTCGCTACGAATAAATACCACTTGCTCTGGGAATGGATCTGGACTAATGCCTAAGCCTAAAATCTTTGCTGTTTTTTCTACCTGCTGATTCAAACTCGAATGCTGTGCACCATAAGGCACGATATCCAAAATAGGATGGAAGAAGAATGGCATATCAATGGCCAAATCTGCTACGATTTTTCCATTGAGTGGACTGTTACTTGCAAAATAATCAGAACCCAATAAACCAAACTCTTCACCTGTAACGATGGTGAAAACAATTGAACGTTTTGGCGCTTCTGGTAAATTTTTGAAGGTTTGAGCAATCTCTAACAGAATAGCAACGCCAGAAGCATTGTCATGCGCACCATTATAAATTGAATCACCTTTGACAGGTGCACCGATGCCAAAATGGTCGAGGTGTGCTGTGTACACAATATATTCGTCTTTCAGCTTGGGGTCAGAACCTTCGATCATACCCACCAAATTTGAACCTGCTACTGAGGTAAATTGCGTATTTACTTTGATAGTTGCCTGAATGTTGAGGTCAAATGGCTCGGCTTTACCAGCTTTGGTACTTTCTACAGCCGAAGCAAATGTTTTTCCTGATTTGGCAAATAGTTTTTCTGCTTTGTCAGGATTAAAGGTTGCCACCGCTTTCAAGGCAGGAAAGGCATCGTTGGGTTGACCTTCTTTATTCAACCATTTGAAAGTCCCTTGTTTAGTTCTGCGAACAGTAGCTTCCCAAGTCGAACGTTTGTCGTTAGGGAAATTTACCGAGATAACCCCAACGGCACCACGTTTGATGGCCTCGTTATATTTGACAGGGTTTGTGGTAAAATAGGCTCTTTGATTCGATGGAAAACTTTCAGGGGCTGCGTTGAAAAATACAACAATTTTGCCTTTTACATCAATACCCTTGTAGTCGTCATATTGCATTTCTGGTGCCGAAATACCATAGCCTACAAATACCAATGGAGCTGATACGGACGATTCCTCTTGTGGCATATAAGGACTTGCGATAAACTCTTGACCATAAGTCAAAGTTTCTTCTCCGAGGGTCATGGCAGTGAGTTTTTCACTAACAATCCCTTTTTTCAACGGAACGGGTTGTAGATAACCACCGTCGGGCATGGCTGGTTTCAAGCCAATGCGCATCATTTGTGTTTCTACAAATTTTGACGCAACAGAAAAGCCTCTAGTTCCAGGCTGACGACCTTCGACCAAATCATCTGCCAAAAAGGTCATGGTGGCTTTAATAGCATTAGGGTTGATGTTTTTCAGGTTTTTCACTTCTGGACCACCTTTTTGTCCAATAGCTGAAAAGCCCAAAAGGCAAGCCATGGTACTTGCCGAAAGAAAGGATAATTTCATTGGTTTTTGTGTTGACGATTTTATGAAAAAATTTAGAACATGTTTGAATTTTACAGGTAAAAAAATAAAAAAGTCTGTATTTGTTTTCTGAAATCCTGTTGTTTGAGCCGCAGGCGAGTTTAGGATTTCTTGACTTTCTTTTGCGGCCGCCGCGCGGTTACTTTTCTTGTGTCAAGACAAGAAAAGTAAGGAGTTGCGAAAGGAAATTTTGCTTTTTTGGATAAATGCCAAATAAAATTTTAAAACATACTCTTAGTTTGATTTACAAAGATACAAGATTTAGTCCACGGGTACTGCCGTTGTGTATTTAACATGATGAAGCACCACCGTACTGCTATGCACCTTTATGGAAGGAATTTCGGCCATTCTGCGTAAAAAACCATCATACTCTTTAATGTCCTTGACGTATACTTTTAGCTGATAATCCACCGTACCCGCCAAATGATAGCACTCGATTACTTCTGGCATATTTTGCACAATTTGCTCAAAAGTATCAATATTCTCGTGGGTATAAATTGGCATGGAAACATTACAGAAAACTACTTGTCCACGTCCAGTTTTTTCAGGATTTACTAAGGCTACATATCCAGATATAACACCGTCTTTTTCTAACCGCTTGATTCGCTCAAATACAGGCGAGGTGGTTAGATTCAACATTTCGGCTAATTCTTTAATAGTTAGTTTGGCATTTTGCTGTAATAACTGAAGAATTTGTTGGTCGGTCGAGTCCAGCATAATATTCTGTTTAACAATTTAATCTTATGTTGATAAAGCAAAATATGCTTATTTTTTTGAAAATGACAAAAGTTAGCGGGGTATTTTTGAGTATTTTAAAGAATAAAATATAAAYTAAASTAATCAGCATAAATATCTGATATG
>NZ_NJFZ01000013.1 GCF_002270355.1 Flectobacillus sp. BAB-3569
GGTAACACTTTGTGAAGCTTGTTGACGAACATCGTTTTGGGAGCGATTTGCCAATAATAAATCACGATTAAAAATACTTTGTGTCAAACTAAACTGGGCTGCTGAGGTATTATCTACGCCTAGTTTTACAGGATTTCCTCCAATAATATTTGTTTGAACAATAAAGTTGTGTTGTAAATTGTAGTTAAAATTAATCTGAGGATACCAATCTGCGAGTTTACTCTTGATGGTATTTTCAACAACGCGCTGGTCTATAACCGATTGTTGGATTAAGGGTTGATGTTTTAGTGCATATTGAATCACATTATCGAGTGTGGCTTTGTCCAAAGTTGGGGATTCTGCCGCAAGATTCTCTGCACTAGTACCCTGAATAGCAGTGGTATTCTGCGTGGTTTGGGAAAATGTTTTGCCTGACCAACCGAGTAAACTCAGTGCTGTAAGAAACAGCGTCGGCAACATTTTTCCTTTGTGAAGCCTAGTACTCATGAATTTAAGTTTTAGTAATTGATTATTTGTATTGCTGAGGTACAACGTATTTGAACAACGCCCATCGTTTGGCTTTCGTTCCGATTTTAAAATCGTTTTCGATAAAAAGGTCAATATTGTTGACTATTGTGCTAAAATACCCGATGAACAACCTGAAAGGGTATGATAAATAAATGATAGTTGAGTTTAATCATTGCCTAATACATTTTGTAATAAAAAAGGAAGAGTATCAAATACTCTTCCTACTAAAATCAGGCCAAATGTTATTATTCGAAGGTTTTGAAGGGTAAATCCAAGATTTCGAAATTTGTACTACTTTTATAATTAAAATGCCACCATTCCATAGGATCTACCACAAATCCATGCCTTTTCATAACATCTTTTAGTAGCTCTCTATTTTGTTTGGCTTCGTCCGAAACCAAAGGAAATTCAGGATGTGAGGCGTATACCAAGGCATCGAAAGGGGTTGGCATCTTGAGTTCTTTTCCCGTTTTTAAACTTACTAAAGTCAAATCTAGGGCAATACCTTTATTGTGCTTACTACCCGTCCAAGGCAAACCCATATATAAGGTATCGGGGAGCATTTCAAACATTTGAACGGTAACCGAATACGGACGATAAGCATCATAGATTTTGAGGGATAGGCCTTTCGATTTTAGTTCTTCCTGAACTTTTGCTAGCGCTTTGGCTACTGGCAGTCGAACATAAGCAACGGCTTTAGGATAAAGTTTTTGATAAAATATATTCTGTGAAGTAGCATATTTGATGTCCAGTTTGATACTTGGAACATATTTTTTTATCAATACTAAAGCCTTATCTCCATCTTCTTGTACTGTTTTGAGATAGGCTTCTTTGGTCGTAATTATGAGAAGTTTGTTGGTACTTTGGGCATTGATAGCACCGATAATATTGAGAAATAAGCTACTATAAATGATTGTTTTAATGAATTTTATCATGAAAATTGAGCGTAAAAGTAGGTCAAGATAAATATGTTTATCCTGACCTTTTCTTAAAATCTATACTGTTTGCAGATACAATTGTTCCAATTCGTTGGCCGATATAGAAGAAGCGTCAATGATAGACACTAAGTTCCCTTCTTTCATAATACCAATGCGGTGTGCCACTTCTTTCGCTCTAAAAATATCGTGTGTTGCCATTAAGATAGCGGTACCGTTTTTTGAGAGTTCTTTGAGTATTTCCGAAAATTCATTGGATGCCTTTGGGTCAAGTCCACTAGTAGGTTCGTCGAGCAAAAGTACTTTAGCTTTTTTGGCAATAGCAATAGCTATTCCCACTTTTTGTCGCATTCCTTTTGAGTAGCCTCCTACACGATTATGATGTGCAATGGCTTGTAAACCAGCTTTTTCTAACAAATTTTCTAATTCTTTTTCTGAATAGTTAAATCCTGCTAGTGAGGAGAAAAAGGCAAGGTTTTCGACACCCGAAAGGTTAGGATACAGCATAACTGTTTCGGGAATATAAGCAAGGTGCTTCTTGGTTTCTGTGGGGTTTTGTGCGACCACAGTGCCATCAATTATGGCATCGCCTGCGCTTGGTTGGATAAAGCCTAAAAAACAATTGATAGTAGTTGTTTTTCCTGCGCCATTTTGTCCAAGTAAGGCAAAAATTTCTCCTGCTTGAATCGTTAAATTGAGTTTATTGAGAGCGGTGTAATCACCGTATTGTTTCGTTAAATTATGAGCTGTAAGCATGATCAAAGGAGTTGAGTATTAGAAAATTAGATTTTTCATGGCTTTCCAGAAACAAAGCAATGAAATCAATAACATCGGAAAAATTGTTGTAAGCCAAGAAATAAGAACTGTGTCCTGAAAAGATACTAGCTTGAATTGTTGCCAGTTTTCTTGATTGACAGGCATTTCTGCAAATATTTTTGGGTAAAAATATAAGCGCTTTTGCTCATGAAATTTTTCTAAAGCTCCCCAAAAATTCAAATTGTTTTGAATGTCTGTGAGGCTTAATTGATTGAAAGACAGTTGAGTATTGATACTCGGAACTGCCCATCCAATGATTTGAACAAGGCGTTCTCTCTGCTGAAGTTTTTCTTTGAGTTGCTGAGATGATACTAATGATTCATCATCTGCCATTTGCTGGGCTGCATAATACCATAGCCAGCTGTAGTCATACCCCTGTGGATGTTTGTATTTTCGGAACTGAGGATAATGCTGGTAAAATTTTTCAATCGTAGGCTCTTTGGCTTTATCCCATTTTGAATGATAGGCCTCACGACTATCCAAGGTAGTTTTGAATGCTTCGGGTACAGGATAAATAGCTGCTACGGTAGCATTTACACTGGCAGGAATAATTATGGTCAACATTACCCAAGTGATTAACAAAATTAGAGCATTTTGACTTGAACCCTTTTGCCAAGAAACTACTAACCAAGCTATGCTAAACCAAAAAGTTATATACAGAATAGCTACCAAACAAAAGGCTATGAAAGTGATGTCGAAAGCAATTGAAAGATAAAATTTGGCAATGATTAACAGGGTAAAAAGTACTGTCAAAATACTGAAATAGCGGATAGCAAGTTTCCAGAGTAATACATTTTTAGGGTTTTGGGCTTGTGTTAAAAGCAAACTCCAAGTGCCTTCTTCTTTTTCCTCTGAGATAATATTGAAACAAAAAGCGATAATAATCAGTGGAAAGAAATAGAGTAATACAAAGCTAAAATCCAAGTTCCCCAGCAACTGATACATGGGGTTCATGAGGTCGGTTGTGTATTTTTGCTCCTCTAGATTTCGAATCGTAACGCTGATAATTGAGGGATTTATATCTCTTTGACCAATAGACAGTCCAGCCAAATTAGGCGTGTGGTTGACCATTCCGAAACGGAGATAGTACAACAGCAATCCCATTTCTTTATTGACATTTTGTACATATCTATCAATATTTTCTTGTTGATAATGCGCTGTTTTTTCTATTATTTGGGCGTTTTTTTCTAAAAATTGTTTGCCAATCTTGAGACTTATTAGCCCTGAAATAAATAATAGTAAAAGCCCCAACATTAAGCCTTTCGAACGCACAAAGTTCTTGAATAATAGAGTTTTCATAAGTTGCTTGCAGTTTTTGTGATACTTTTAGGCTTTAAATTTTCGCTCTTGATTTTTTATCAAAAATCCTAATCCTAAAAGCCATATTACCATTGACAAAAATGAATATAGTTCAGCGCTCAAGACTTTTTTAAGATCTAAAAAGCGATATTCAAAATCTGGAAAAGAAGCCCAGTATTTTTGACTAATGCTATAATTTTTTTCGGTTGGTTTGCGCTTTTGATTACTGATTAGCTTGATTTGAAGCTGATTCATGTGTTGTGCAAGCTTGTAGCGATAGGCTTCTGTTTGCTTCTGAAAATCTTGATAATTGGCATAATCGGTGCCAGACAAACCCATTGATATATTTTTGATAGCCATGAAAGGATTGATAATCGCCGTTTTTCTGACAATATCTTGTTGTTGTTCGTAGGACTGAACTAGTTGCTTTTGATGACGATTAAATACTTCAGCACTCAAGCGTTCGCCTTCTTGCATAACTACACCACCATAATTGAAAGGTAATTTGTGGGTAGAATCTACACCGTAAGCTTTGAGCAAGGAGTCTTTCAGAGCCGAAAAGTGGGGGTCGTTGGGATTATGGCTATCGCCAAGTTTAATTAAGTCGGCTTCGACGGCGGTATCGAATTCTATTTTTGAGGGAGAATGATACATGTTTTGTCCAACCACCTGTGATATTTTGGGTAAAACCAACGTAAAAACCAACCAGAAACCAATCAATTGGGTAAGGGCAGCTTTGGAGGATTGACTTTTTGCTGAAATAAAAATGGTTAATAGGCACACGATTCCGACAAAAATAAGATAGCTGAGTATCATTAAACCCCATCTTACGATTGGTTCTAATCCTGTGTGGCTATCTAACCCCATGACTAGAAGTATCGAGCTAATCAGAATGATGGGAAGTAAAATGGTGAGTGATAGGATAAATAATCCCAAGGTTTTGCCCCAAATAAGTTCTTGCCAACTAATGGCTTGCGTCAAAAGAATCTTGAGTGTTCCATTTTCTCGCTCTTTGGCAATCAAATCAAAACCCCAAAAAATGAGTAATAGGGGAATTAATAATTGGAGAATCAAGGCACAGGAAAGTTCTCCAAAACGTAATAATCCACCCGAAAAACTTGCTTCTGAAAAATTCACGGTATTTTGTCGGTGTGCTTCTAGAAATACAGCATTTCCCAAATAGCTGTCCATCCCAAAGTCAAAAAAACTTAAAGGGTAATTTTCTCGAAAAGCTACATACCCATAATGCGCCATTCGGTGTGGGTGTTTGTCTGGGCTTTTTTCCCAACCCTCACGAACTTTAGTGTGGTAATGCTCCGTGTTTTCATGATGGTTTTCCATGGTAAAATATCCCGTAAAAACTGAAAATAGGAGCAGAGCATTAAATAATACCATCAAAACTTTTGTACTTCGAGACTTGATGGTATGTTGCCAGACCTGTTTGGCTAGAATTTTTAAAATCCAAAATCTCATATCATTATGTGGTTTATAGAAAATAGAGACGTTGCCAGCAACGTCTCTGTGAAAATTAGAATTTATACGTCATCGTTAGCATCAAATTACGAGGAGCTCCTGGAAACAGGCGAGTGTAGTTTTGAGCGCCCAACCAATAAGTGGTATCAAAAAGATTATTGATATTGAGTGCCACTTGAACATTACTTTTGCTTGGTGTGTAATACAAAGCTGCATCAAAAGTGGTAAAAGCTGGTACCTCAAATCCACGGGTAAACCACGGAATTTTACTTCCTTGATACTGTACACCAAAGCCAATTCCTATATCAGTTAGACTCGATTGAGCATCAAAATTGTAGCGAGTCCATAAGTTTGCACTATTTTTGGGCGTGTTTTCCTTTCGTTGACCAATCAAATTAGCATCTCTGTCCATAACGATGACGGCATCGATATAACTGTAAGAAGCATTTACCTGCCAATTCGATAAAATGAAACCTGCGATATCTACTTCAAAACCTCTACTTCGGTCTGCACCACGTTGTACCAACAAATCTGGATTGCTGGGATCATTTGCATTCATCAGAATATTTTTCTGATTGATTTCGTAAATCGCAGAGTTTACTGTAAATCTTCCTCCTAAAATGGTAGCCTTTGCTCCAACTTCTTTCAAATCACTTTCCAATGGCTTAAACATCGCCGCTGATTGAGCTGTCCAAACATAGTTGCCTGTACTTGGCATCAACGTGACGGTATTGGATTGTGGCTGATAACCTTTCAGATATGTTCCATAAACATTAATAGCCTTGTTTACTTCGTAAGTCAAGCCAATACGAGGAATAAGTGCTGTGTTTTTGAAAGAAGCTTCATTAGGCGCTTTGTAATTGGTAATATCTTCAAACCATTCATTTCTAAGGCTCAACAAGGCTGACCATTTTCCCAATTTGATTTGTTCCTGAATATAAATCGCCTCTGTTGTCGTCATCGCCGAAGGAATGGCCGTGCGCACATTGAGGGTGTAATCATTAAGATTTCTGACAGTGTAGCTTGGGTTGTTGAGGTCAAAATAACTTACATTTGGGCGAGGTAAGGTTTTGCCATTGTAGGTAATCGTTTGATAATTAGCTGCATTAGCTGCTGAAAAACTACCCGCAACACTGCCATCTTTCAACAAAAATCCTCTTGCTGCATTTTGTCCGCTACCTTTAATTTTGTGCCAAAACTGCCCATCGTAGCCCACCAACAGTTTATGACTGGTTTTTCCTATATCAAAGTTGGCATTGAAATACAAATTGATATTATCGGTACTCCATGTTTGTTTACGTTGGATAAACTGCATTCCGACCAAGCTATTTACCTGTGCACCAGTAATATCTGTCGCAAAGGCATTGGTGGTGCGGTGTTCTTGCAAATCTTCCAACCAGTTTTGCTTCATATAGGACGCATTGAAAATCAAATTCTTCGTGAATTTATGCGAAAGATTTCCCATCAAAATCAGATCCTTTGACGAAAAGAAATCACCCGAAGCACTCAAACTTGTATTAATAGGAGTACTGTTCAAATTGGTTACGCCTGCTACTGCTCCAAAAATCGGTTGACCTCGGTCGAGCGTTCCGTTGAGGTTACTATAAATCAATTCGGCATTAATAGCAGTTTTGTCACTTGGCAAATATGTAAAAGAAGGAGAAATCAAAACAGCGTTGTTGTTGACCAAATCACGATAAGATTTGGCGTCTTGATAAGCACCATTTAGTCGATATAGAAGTGTTTTTGACTCATTGAGTGGTCCTGTAAAATCGAAAGTTCCGCGAACGGTACTAAAACTTCCTGCACTCAAACTGACCTCATGGCGTTCTTGTGCCAAGGGTTTTTTAGTCACCATATTGATACTTCCTCCTGGGTCAACACTAGAAAATGTAACCGAAGCAGGTCCTTTCAGTACTTCTACACGCTCGATGTTGGTGGTAAGAGGTTGCAAAAAATAATACTGACGAGTACGCATGCCATTGATGATTTGTCCTTCCTCGTTTTGACTAATTCCACGAATGCTATATTGATTGTAAAAACTTGAAGGAATTACGCCACTGGCAATTTTGACCGCATCTGCCAACTGAAATGCCTGACGATCAGCAATTAACTCTTTGGTAACGGTACTCATAGTTTGTGGCAATTCTTTGTTTTTAATCGCAATTTTGGTCGCCGAAAAACTATACTCACTGTTGTAATCTTTTTGTGTACGACCTACAATTTCAACCGCCTGAAGCTCTGTATTATCATTGAGCAACACAAATATTAGTGGTGTTGAAGAGGTGTTAAGTTCAATTTTTTGGCTTAAAGGTTTGTAACCAATTGAGCTGATGCTGATTTGTGCTGTACTAAAACCGAGTTGTTCGATTGTAAAAGTGCCATCATTGTTGGTAATAGTAGATTTAGTTTGTTTAGCTGATTTGAGCTTTATGCTCGCATGTGGAATAGCTTGTTGATTTTCGTCGATTACTTTTCCTTTTATCAAATTTTGGGTAAAAGCAGTCAAGCTCAATAGCAGTGCAACTGCCACCGAGAGTATTTTTTTAAGTACATGGAAAAAAGTATAAAGTTTAAGTTGAGAAAATGGAAAGTTTTACTCAAATGCAAAAATCGTATTTGCAATGTTGTTGCAAATATAGGACAAGAAATTATTTTCCTAAAACGATTTGGCTTGAAATCTGTAAAATACCCAATAGCTAGCCACTATTGCGGTAAATATTCCCCATATTCATTGCAAAATATGCAGTGAATATTGCTAATGCGGTAAATAATGGATATATTCACAGTATAAAATGCGGTGAATATGTATATCTATCAACTCTTAAAATGGCCAAATTTTACGTGGGATACTGAGGTAATCACGCCTTTATTGGCATCAGTGCGCTACAAACAGGGTAAACTAACAGGTAGAATGATGGGCTTAGGTTTTTCTTTGCAAGAAGAAGCCGAGCTTAAAACGCTCACCGAAGACGTACTCAAGACCAGTGAAATTGAAGGGGAGTTTTTGAATCCAGAACAAGTTCGCTCTTCGGTAGCTCGTAAATTAGGGATGGATATTGGAAGCTCAGTACCTTCCGATCGCCATGTGGATGGAGTGGTCGAAATGCTCTTGGATGCGACTAAACATTTTTCACAATCCCTGAGTGATGAACGATTATTTGGCTGGCATGCTGCTTTATTTCCAACAGGTAGAAGCGGGATGTTCAAAATCACCGTGGGCGATTGGCGTACCGCTCAAGAAGGTCCTATGCAGGTGGTGTCAGGCGCTATGGGAAGAGAAATCGTACATTTTGAAGCACCCATTGCCGAAAAAGTGGCTGACGAAATGCAAGCATTCTTGGCATGGTTCAATGAAAGTCAATCTTATGATTTAATCTTAAAGGCAGGAATAGCCCATCTTTGGTTTGTAACGATTCACCCTTTTGATGATGGCAACGGTCGAATCGCTCGTGCCTTGACAGATTTATTGTTAGCTCGCTCAGACGAGAGTTCACAGCGTTTTTATAGTATGTCTGCTCAAATTCAAAAAGAGCGAAAGACGTATTATACCATGCTTGAAAGAACTCAAAAGGGCGATTTAGATATTACAGATTGGCTATTTTGGTTTTTGTCTTGTTTAGAAAGGGCTCTTACCGAAGCCGAGCAAACCTTAGATTCTGTATTAAAAAAAGCCCGCTACTGGAGCTATTTTTCTACCAAAATACTCAATGAACGCCAGCATTTTATGTTAAACAAATTGATGGATGGTTTTGAAGGAAAACTAAATACGTCAAAATGGGCAAAAATGACCAAAGTTTCGAATGACACGGCGTTGAGGGATATTCAAAATCTGGAAAGTCAGCAGGTATTGGTGAGAGAAAACGCAGGCGGACGAAGTACGCATTATCAATTGATTGATTTGGGAAAAATAGATTTCTAGAAATAATTACTATTTTTTAACCAAACATAATTCATTTTAAATTGAGTGATTATGTTAAAATTAGCAATAGAGAGGCAATGTTTTACCTATCAAGTCGAGTCAGAGATAGTATGAAGAAATTTAGAAAGTGGTCAAAAATTGTTTTTTGACCACTTTCTAAACAGATTTCAACTGTTTAAAAAAGTAAGTTCAAGACTTAGTCTTGAACTAGGAACTTAAAACGCGTTCAATAAAAACACTAGCCCCAAATAGGTAAAATGAGATATTGGAAAAATTAGGTTTTGTTAAAAAAGACCTAACTCTTCATGCAAAACTCAGCATTCCTATCAATGGGCTAGCAGGTATTTATATGTGTGTTAGTAATTTACTAGTTTCCGATTAAGCTTTTTAGCTCTGATACGGCAAGTGTGTAGGCCAATTGGGCAGTGTACACATCCGCATTGGCTTTGGCTACTTGTGCTTTGGTACTGAGTATGTCCGTTTTAAGGTTTAACCCAGCTGCTTGTTTATCTTCCTGAATTTTCAATTCCTTGGTACGATAATCCAAAACACGTCGTGCCACCGCAATCAAAGACTTGCTTTGGTTGACCTTGCGATACGCTTTTTCAATATCGCTAGTTACTTGTTGTTGGAGATTCAAGATGTTTTCTTCAGCTTGCTTGACTTGCGCTTCACGCTGTTTGAGTAAGTGTTTGTTTGAAAACAAATCTTGAACATTCCATTTTAAGTTAAGTCCTACAAAAGGATTATGATTCGGTAAAATAGGATTACCAGACTGATACGTATATCCAGTAACGAACCCAAAATCAGGCAAGGTACTTTGTTGGGCAGCCTTGATACCAAGGTTGGCTTTTTCCTTGGTTAGACTCGCAATTTGAATATCAGGGTTTGAAGAACTAGCATTTTTGAAATTCTCAATACCAGTAACTTGTTCCATGACAAAAGGTGATTCTTGGAGGTTGAAATCTTCGTCTGAAATACCTGTCAGCTTGATTAAATCAGATTTATAATTTTGCGCCTGAATACTCAATTTCAATATATTTTGTTCTTCATCGGCGATATTGGCTAATAAACCTGCTTGGTTTACATCAATGGTTTTACCCGCTGTAATAGCTGTTTCGACATCCCCTAATTTGGCTTTAGCTACTGCTAATTTTGCTTCGGCTTCTTCTAATTGCTTTTGAGCAATGAGTGCTCCGTAATACAATTGCTCAACACCTTGACTGATTTGTAGCGCAATTTTTTGCTTTTCTTTTTCCGTAATAGCCACATCCATACGATTCACCTCCAAACCAGTCTTGATTTTAATCTGCTGACTGATAGGCTGATAGGCCGTTACACCAAGATTATACAAATTTTTGTTCCCAATCTGAATATTTTTATCTTCGTTGGGCAGTGGAACTTGTACGGTAGAGCTTACTGGCAAAACCCCAATAGACCCCGCAGGAATCGTGATATTGGCCAAATTGAAATTATATTGGTAATTCCCATTGACCGTAGCCGTAGGATAACGCTTGGTTTCGTCCTCTTTAATTTTGGCTTCACGTTCAACTATTTGCCACTGTTTTACTGATAAAATATGATTGCTTTTAAGAGCGGTTTCTTTCAGCTGTTGCAACGAATAGGTCGGTGTTTGAGCCGTGGCATATTGCTCTCCCAAAGAAAGAGCAATTGCCATAAGAGTGATATTTTTAATGAAAGACTTCATACCAATTCTATGCGTTTTGTTGTGTTAAAATGTCTTTTTTATCCTTCGGTTTTATCCAACCTATGTATAGCACTGGCACTGACAACAAGGCCATGAGCATACTCCAAACTACCCCAAAGGCCAATACACTTGCCAATGGCGCCCACATAGGCGAGTGCGACACAATCATAGGAACCACACCAATAGCAGCAGCCATAGCTGTTAGGAAAATCGGACGTAAACGGCGCTTACCACTTTCGATTGCGGCAGTACGAATATCCATACCATGTTTCATAAGTTCATTGGTATGATCAACAAGGATGATGGCATTTCTTACCACAATACCCGACAAGGAAATCAGACCAATGAAAGCCGTAAAACTAAAGTTATTGCCAGTAACATATAGTCCTAAAATAGCTCCAAACAAACTCAGAGGTATAGTTAGCATCACAATAGCCGATTCTTTGAGATTACGGAACTGGAACAATAGGATAAAGAAAATCAATACCAAACTCACCATCAATACGGTAACTAACTGAGAAAAAGTCTCTTTCTTATTAGCATCTTCGCCACCATATTCAATTCGATAGCCACTTGGTAGCTGTAACTTATTGATTTCTGGTTGAATAGCTTTGACTAATTCTGCAGGTAAAACACCTTCGGCCAATTCACTTTGCACGGTCAAGGTTCTTACGCCATTGCGGTGCATGATTTTACCCGCTTGCCATTCTGGAATAATATCTGCTATTTGGCGCAAAGGCACATTGGCGCCCGTTACAGGCGATTTCATGTAAGTATTTGCCAAATCGTCGGTATTTCTACGACTATTTTCATCTAATCTCAGTACAATATCAACAGCATTGTTGCCCTCATACATAGTCGAGATAGCGGCGCCACTAAAACCTGTATATACAGTTTGAGAAATACTAGTAGTAGTAAAACCTAGTCGATTGGCTTCTTCTTTGAGTTTTATCCCAAAACCATAATAGTCCTCTCCGAAATCACTTCTGACAAATTTGCTTCCTGAGGCGTTTTTGAGAATGGTTGACACTTGGGTTGATAATTCCTTTAAATGCTTAATGTCATCACCAATAATCCGAACCTCAACTGGCGCTTTTAATGGCGAACCTTGTTGCATGAGTTTTACAAACGTTGTTCCTTCAGGGATAGCCATTTCCACTTTATTGCTCAACTCTTCTGCTAACTCTTCTGCCGTTTTGTCGGTAGTGGTATTAATCAAAATCTGCGCATAGTTGGTTGTTGGGAACTCAGGCGAGAAGTTATAGTAAAATCTTGGTGCGGCTGTTCCTGTAAAGGTAGCATAAGAAAGCACTCTTTTATCGCCTTTAATTAATGCTTCTGCTTTGAGAATCGCCTGATTGGTTTTTTCTAGCTTGGTTCCCGTTGGCATCCACAATTCTACTACAAATTGGTTACGTTCGGCGGCTGGGAAAAATAGTTGTCTTACGCCTGCTTTGAACAATAAACCCGCCAAAAGAATCGGAATGATACTGCTTACAATCGTGGCAATAGGATGTTTTACACACCATTCCAACAGATTATTATAGCCGATTTGCATATAGTCGAGCAAGCTTTTTCTGCTTTTCTTCTCATTTTCACCATGTTGATGTAAACCTTTTTTGATAAACATAAAACATAACATTGGCGTAAGTAACATGGCTACGATGAACGATGACGCCAACGCAACAGCAACGGTAATTGGCAAAGCGAAGATAAACTCACCCACCGAGCCATTTAGTAAAATCATTGGCATAAAGGAGGCAATAATGGTAATAGTAGCTGCCAAAACAGGAATCACCAAGTCGCTTGCACTACGCCATGCAGCTGTCCAACGTTCTATGCCTTCGTCCAATAATTCTACGTAGTTGTCTGCAATCACAATGGCATCGTCTACCACCATACCAAGCACCAAAATCAAAGCTGCCAATGATACCTGATGCAGTTCAATTCCTAGGGCATGCATAATCGCAAACGTCACTGCCACCGTCATTGGAATTGCCGTAGCGGCTACCGCTGCAATACGCAAGGGCAATAGCAATACGACTACCACAATAACTGAAATAATAGCAAGAAAAAACTCATGAATAAAATGCGATACGTTTTCATCTACCAAATGAGGCTGGTTGACAATAGTCGTAATTTTTACTTCAGAAGGTAATACTTGTTTTACGGCTTCTATCTTTTTGTTGACTTCATCTCCAAACTGTACAATATTATTGCCTTCGTGCATTTGGATGGATAACAAAATTGCTTTGTTTCCATTTACCGTAATAATACTTTGTGGTTCGGCATAGTCACGTTTGAGACTTGCCACATCGCTTACTTTTACCGTCGAGCCACTTTGTGAAGCACCCACTATTTGATTTGCTAAATCATTTTCGGTATTATAAAAACCATTGGTATAAAGCGGGGTTTTACTTTGCTCAGTTTTGACAGACCCCGTTGCATTGATGCTGTTTTGGGATTGTAAAACCTTTACGATTTGTTGCAAACTAACACCATATTGTGAAAGCTTTTCAGAGCTTGATGATACGACTATTTGCTCTTTTTGTTCTCCAACACGCTTAATCTTTGACGCCGCAGGAATCGTTCTTAAATAATCTTCCAACTTTTGAGCATACGTTTTCAGTTCGGCATAGCTAGCTTTATTGCTTTCTAAGGCAATAACCATAGCCTCGGTATCTCCAAAATCTGAGTTGACGATTGGCCCTCTTACGCCTTCTGGTAAATCCAATTGCTTGGATACCAGTAATTGATGGCGAAGTTTACTCCAAAATACATCTGGTAATTTTACTTTTTCTGTTAATTCTACATTGACTACTACGATACCATCTTTGGTTGTAGAATAGGTTTTTGCTTTGTTAACTTCCTCATATTGAAATAAATACTGTTCGAGCTTTTTAGTTACTTGGTCTTCTACCTGCGCTGAGTTTGCCCCGGGAAAGTAAGCAATAACCAAGCCCTGACGAATTGTAATTTTGGGGTCTTCACGACGAGGCATATTCATCAAAGAATTGACCCCAATCGCAAATAGCAGTAACAATACCGATAAGGTTACGTGCTTATATTTGAGTGATGCTTGTATAATATTCATGACGCAACTATTTAATTGTGATTAGAGAACCATCCGAAAGTTTGTTTTGACCTGCTGATACCACAACCTCGCCAACATTCAGTCCCGAAACTACCTCTACTTGATTATCTGCTACTTTTCCGATACTGATTTTGCGTTTGAATGCTTTGTTTTGGGCTTGGTCAACCACATAAACAAACTCTTGATTATCCAAATCGTGATTGATGATCTCTAATGGCAATAATACTCTTTGTGCAGATACATTTGTCTTGATACGTGCTTCGGCAATCATTCCCGGACGAATCAAAAGACCTGGATTGTCTACTTCTATTTTGATGGTAAAAGCTCTGGAAGTAGCATCAGCCGCCGAACCTACCTCGGTTACTCGTCCTTTGAAAGTTTTGTCCAAAGCCGAAATCGTGACATCAGCAACTTGTCCTAATTTGATCAAATGAAGTTCACCTTCAGGTATATACGCAAGTACTTTAACCTTTCGAATATCTGAAATCACCAATAGCGGATTTCCAGTACCAATGATTTCTCCAACCTCTCCTAATTTTTTAATTAATACTCCGCTGATAGGTGAATACAATTTAGTGTCAGTTAGATTTTTCTGATGTAGTTGTTGCTGTAATTTGGCTTGTTGTAAAGTAAAATTTACTTTTGAAAAATCACTTTCAGAGATACTATTTCGGTCCCGCATTAGCTTAAGTCGATTGTACTCATCTGATACTTGGTTGACTTGTACATCTGATAAGTCCTTCGCTATCTTATAGTTGGTGGGCTCAATAGTTGCGACTAATTGACCTTTTCCAATATTTTGCCCTTCACGACTAGAGATGAAATTGATACGACCTGCCACCAAAAAACCTAATCTAACCGTAGTGCTACCGTCGACGTTCCCACTAACCGAAACCTCTTTGTTGGCTTGCGATGATTCAACTTTAGTAACATTTACAGCAATAGCCTGAGCTCTATTTTCTGTAGTTTTTGTTTCATTGTGTTTGCAACTTGCCAATAACAAAGTTGTAAGCACACCTAGATAAATATTAGCGTACTTCATGGTTTGGGGATGTTTAAATGAATAAAGATTTTTGTATGGTTATTTCTTGAATGTCTAAAAAGCGTAACAGCGCTGCTGATTTTTCACAAAACTCTTCGTTGCCACATATCATAAATTCCATCTGACTCATGGTATTGGCATTGATAATAGATTCTAATTCAGGGTGTTCTTGAAAAAAGTTATCAAAAACTTCCGTGGAAATCAAATAGGTAAATAGTACCGTTGGATAATGTCTAACCAAAATATCAAGCTCTCGGCGAAAATTAAAAATTTGGTTTGGTGAATAGTACACTACTGAAACATGATGCATTCCTGAGGTGGTAAGTTTTGCTTTTACCTGAGGAAAAATGGTTGCCATTCCCGACTCGTCGGTGATGAAAACCCAATGAATACTATTGTCAAAATCTGCCTCCATCGTTTTGGCGTTTAAATTTGATGTGACAAAGTTGGGGCTAAGAAAAATGGAAATTTTTAATCTATATTAAAAAATGAAGCCCTATCAATATTTTTTTAGGCACAAGGCAACAGGCACAAGGCAAAGAGTGTTAAAATGTTTTTAACGACCACAGATATGCATTTTTCCATAGCCCACCGCCAAAAGCCGTTACCTGAAAGCTTCAGGTGCAATCTTAAATCTAATTTTTCTGATTTAGGCACAAGGCAACAGGCACAAGGCAAGGACAATTCACAACTCACAACTCATAATTCAGCACTAATACTTAAGGCTGTCTAAAATCTTTAAGTTTAGAGAAAAATCTCTATTTCGTCTTCGAGCGAATTACACTCAAGGTCTGTTGCGTAATACCCAAATACGACGCAATATGCCCTAGCGGCGCACGCATCAGAATAGAAGGATGATCGTTAAGCAATGTCGTATATCGTTCTTGAGCGGTATGAAATTGCAGTGAGTAAAGCCTATCCGAAAATAATTTTACCATCTGTATAGAAGTCAAAAAAACATAATCTTTCAAGGCAGGGATTTCTTCAGCCAAAGTCATAAAGTCTCGGTACTGAATGGTTCTTAAGGTCACATCCTCCAAAGCTTCGGTACCATAAGGAGTGGGCTGATTAAAAAATACGCTATCGATATTCATAGAAACAAAGCCCTCTTCGAAGAAAAAGTGTGTAATATCTTTGTCATTGTGGCTGTAGTAATTTCGCAGTAATCCTTTTTCCACAAATGTTGCCTTTTGAGAGTTAGCCCCTGGCATAATCAAAATAGTATTTTTGGCATGACGCTCAGTCTTGAAGGCTTTATTAATCCGTTCTTGTTGGGCTTCTGTCAAAGATATTTTGCTGCTGATATGTTGTAAAAAATCCATAGGAGAAAGGATAAGTTTTGGCGGCGCTTAGGCCTATGGCATTGATTGAGATATAAAGATGAACAAAGCAACAAAATTCAACAGCAAATTCCAATAAGGAATGCAAGCTTCTACCAAATGCTTTTTTCCTAGAAAATAGTTTTATGTCATGTAGCCGACTTTTTATCAAGTAGGTAACACCGAAGTTTGTGAAGAAAATTTTTAATCACAAAACAATGAAAACCAACCTATTTGTATTGCTTTTATTTTTGGTGTCAACAAGCGTACAGCTTTTGGCGCAAGAAACCGACGTTTTCCAGAAAGATGGAATCGCTATTCGTGGATACGATCCTGTGGCTTATTTCAAACAAAGTAAGCCAGTGAAAGGACAAGAAACAATTTCCCATGACTGGAATGGCGTAAAATGGTTGTTTAGTTCAGAAGAAAACAAGGAAGATTTCAAGGCAAATCCTGAAAAGTTTGCACCTCAATTTGGAGGATACTGTGCTTATGGTTTGAGCGAAAACCACAAATCGCCAACAGAACCAGAGGCCTTCACGATTGTGGATGACAAATTGTATTTGAACTATAACCTAAAAGTGAAGGAATTATGGAAAAAAGATATTCCGGGGAGAATCAAGAAAGCAAATGATTTTTGGCCTGCTTTAATGTCAAAAACTGCCAAACAATAGCAGAACTATCTATTTAGGCAAAAACTGAATATCCATGTTGTTAATATCATGAAGGCGGAGAGGTAAAAAACTTCTCCGCTTTTTTGTTGCTAAATGATGAAAGTCAAAAAAGCTGACAGCCTTTTATTTATCCTCTTCAATTGCATGTGAATACAGTATTTTTAAAGAATTATATCCTTTAACAAGTAGCCGAATTTTTCAGTTATATTGTTATTCTTAGATATTTTTGATTATTTCGTACAGCTTTCTAATATAACCTCAATCATGCGTATCAAGGAAATACCATCTCCTCAAGAGCAAACTCTCTGGAATAACTTCAGAGCTGGTGATGAAGTGGCCTTTACGCAGTTGTCGACACGGTTGTTTGGCGCGATTTAAACAAAGATGGTTGGGTTGATTTGGTTGTAGCAGGCGAATTTATGCCTGTCACTGTTTTCGAAAACCATAAAGGACAATTGCAGAATGTTACAGCACAATATGGATTAGAGAACTCTCAAGGTATGTGGCAAAAAATTGTGCTGGATGATATCGATAATGATGGAGATATAGATATTCTGGCAGGAAATCTGGGGCTTAATACACAGTTGAGAGCTTCTCAAAAAGAGCCTATGACCTTAATCTATGGAGATTTTGACCAAAACGGAACGATTGACCCTGTTATCAACTATTTTATTCAAGGTAAAAGCTATCCTCTGGCGACTTTGGATGAATTTTCGTACCAGATGCCAAGTATCAAAAAGAAATTCTTGAAGTATAAAGATTATTCGGAGGCAACACTCAAGGAAATACTGACTGACGAACAACGAAAAAATAGCAAAGAGCTTAAGGTTCAAGAGTTAAAGACAACACTATTTGTCAATAATCAAGGAAAATTTACGGCGAATAGTCTTCCAATGGCTGCTCAAAACTCTTGGATATCAGGTATTATAGTGCAAGATTTTAATAAAGACGGAAAGAAAGATTTGCTTCTGGCAGGAAACTTTTATCCTTGGAAAATCCAACTAGGAAAGAGCGATGCCAATAAAGGCCTCATTTTAATAGGAAATGGAAAAGGGACTTTTATCACCCTACCTAATAGCCAATCAAAACTTTTGTTAGAGGGAGATATTCGTGGGATTTATCCGATTAAAGTTGGTGCATCTTCAGTTTTTGTATTGCCTAGAAATGCGGATAGATTAAGTGTTTTAAAGTATTGATAAATAAATTATTAGAGCTTTGCCTGTTTTTTGTAGCCTCATTAAAAAGCAGGTAAAGCAACTTTATGTTGATAGCATTTTGTGAAAATTAGAGGGAGAAAGATAAACTCAAATGTTATTTTCAAGCTTCTACGACGGGATACGAATTCCTGCACTCTTCTCGATTACACTCGCCATATAACGTAAGCGAATGCCCTGTGACGGTTGCACCAAAATGCTCTTCGACAGTAGTTTGAATATGATGAATACGTGGATCACAAAACTCAAAAATTTGATTACACCTAATACAAATCAAATGACAATGCTGTTTTCGACCTAAGGCTCTTTCATAACGAGCTGCTTGTCCTTTGCCAAACTGGTGTTTGAGTACCAAGCCAACTTCTTCAAAAAATACCAAGTTGTTATAAACGGTTGCCATACTCACTTGGAAATTGTTTTGAATGAGATGTAAATAAAATTCTTCTGCCATAAAATGGTCATGGAATTTGTATAACTCTTCCAATAACTTATATCGTTCGGTTGATTTCCGAAAATTTCTTCTTACAACTTCTGTGTCTAGATGCCTTTTTGCTTTTATAAATTCCTCTCTGGTCGTCGAATCCATCTTGTTTTAGTCAACAAAGTCTAAACGGTCTCAAAAAATACTAGAGCTATTAGAGCAATATCTATAGCTCTAGATTTCTGAATTCACCGATTAATTATACTCTCAGTGAGATACCTCTCTGCGTATCATCTGAGAGCCTATCCTGTAATGTTCATGAGTAATTACTGAACAAATATAAGCCCTTATTTTTAATTAATCTAAATAAAATTTACAAAAATATGAATTTTATTTATTGCAACAATGTTGCAATAGTAGAATTAATAATAAACAAATAGAAAAATGGTAAATCAATACGAGGTAATAATAATAGGAGGGAGTTATTCAGGATTATCGTCAGCAATGGCATTGGGACGTGCTTTACGAAAGGTTTTAGTATTAGATACAGGTAAACCTTGCAATAGATACACGCCTCATTCTCATAATTTTATCACGCAAGACGGCGAAACACCTTTTGAAATTTTCCAAAAAGCAAAATCACAAGTACTGGCATATCCAACTGTAGATTTTCGAGAAAATAAGGTATTGACAGTATTAAAAACAGAAGAAGGATTTGAAGTCAAAACGTCAGATGATTCTTTTTTTACGAAGAAAATCATTCTTGCTACAGGCATTAAAGACATTTTTCCTGACATCAAGGGTTTTGAAGATTGTTGGGGAAAAAGCATTTTGCATTGCCCATATTGTCACGGGTACGAAGTGAGGAACCAACAAATCGCAGTCGTTGGAAATGGCGAGATAGGATATGATTTTGCTAAATTGATTTATCAGTGGTCGACCAATATTGTTTTGTTGACTGATGGGAAAAGTACACTTTCTCAAGAGCAAACAAACAAGTTGATTTCTAAGGGTATTCGTGTAATTGAAAACACAATAGAAGAGTACTGTCATGCAGAAGGACAAGTAACGTATATTAAGTTGGGTGAGGACATGGAGTTGTCAGTTGATGCCGTGTTTGCTCGAATACCTTTCCAACAGTCCACTAGTTTTGCAGAGGATTTAGGTTGTACCATGCTTCCATCGGGTTATGTTCAAGTAGATGAAATGCAAAGAACCTCGGTTCGAGGTGTTTATGCTGTAGGAGACAGTACTAGTATGATGCGCTCAGTTTCGGTAGCTGTAGCAACAGGGACAAAAGCAGGAGCCATGATAAACAAAGAACTGATAGAAGAAGAATTCTAGAAATAGACTTCTTGATTTACTAGTTTGAAACCTATATAGTGATAAGCTAGGTATATGCAGGATATTAGGCATTTACCTAGCTTTTTCTATGATTTTTCCTTATTTTAGAAAAAACTAAATATATCTTAACTATGCGAAACTACATTCTATTTTCATTTCTTTTTTGTTGCTACTCATTCGCTTACGCACAGACATCAGTTATTATTGCCAAAAACAATTCTATCTATAGCTTCAATTACTTTGATGATTTGAATGAACTAACATCATCTGTTTTTTCGGGCTTGTTAGAAGATAAGCAAGGAAAAAAATATGACATCTATCATAATTACCCAACCTTGATTTATCCGAGGTATACATCTTTGGGTAGACCGATACTCATATTTCCAAATGATAGCATAGTACTGGATGTAAAAGATGATAAGGTCGTATGTATTTACCCTAATGATTCCTTAAGAAATGTGCTTGCAGTCTTGGACAGACAATATGGTAATGAAATTCAGGTTTCGGGATATTCTATCAAAGACATGCAAAAAAGCGAGCATATCATGATTATCAATGGTATTAAGAGTAAAATGCGTCGTCAAGTTGATACAGTTCGGAAATATCAATCATCTTTGGATACAGTACTTTATAAGAGTACTATTCAAGAAATCAAGAGTTTAGCGCTTTCCTCTATCCTTGTTCCTTTTGTCGATGGAGATACTGATTGGAAGAAGTTTCCTGAATGGTACATTGATTCTGTGAGACTTTTTAAAGAAGAAATTTATGGTACAGATACACTCATCAAAGGTGCTCAGTACAGGCAAGCGTTATATTCCTACAATCAGTTTCTCTGTAGGGATTCTCTCACAGATGCCAATAAGTTTTATGTGCAGTTTAATTCCGCGCTGAGCAATTTCAAAGGACAACACCGAGATTTTCTGATGGCATATTTACTCAGAAAATTCAAGATAGAAAATGTACCCAATTACTACGATTATGTTGGGATTTTTTATGCAGTATGTCAGGACGAAGTCTTTCTAAAATATGTAAAACAGAAATTGGATGATACTGATTTTAGCTTTCCCGAATATGTGCTAAATCAAAAGTTGAAGCATGAAAATGGTCAAAGTGTTACTTGGAGAGACTTATTAGAGCAACACAAAGGCAAGATGATTTATCTGGAGTTCTCGGCTAGCTGGTGCCCTCCATGTATTTACATGGTTCCTTTTGTCAAAGATCATGCAAAAGCTTTGAAAGATAAACCTATTGTTTTTATTACGATTAGTGTTGATAAATCGGAGAAGGCTTGGAAAAAGGCTGTTAATAAGTACCATATTTCTGGAGATGGTGTGACAACCTATTGGTTGGGCGAAAAACAAAAATTTACTAGTTTTCTCTTTACAAGAAGGGAAAAGGAGAAGAGTACCTTAGAAATTCCAAGATTTATGTATTTTGACCATAGAGGGCACTTTATTACTTCAAAAGCCATGCAACCACTTAATAAACCCTCGAGAAAACAGATAGAACTATTTTTGAAAGATGTGCCATTAAGTAATTAAAAGCTAGGACTTTACGAAGGATTTCAGACTATTGCAGATGTGGGATTGCTGAATTCGGAAATAAAGTAAAGCACTTTTATTTTTTACAAAATATAAAAGATTACGCTTCCGAAATCCAACATCCGATATCTGAAGTAAACAGTTGTTTAAAATCCTTCGTACAGTACTAATGCATCACCTCTTTTACTTACCAGAAGCCTTCAATTGCTTGTATCTCAAAAGTGCTTCCAAATAATAGTAATCTGCATATACCAATGGAACATCCACTTCCGAATTACCTGGTTTGTGACCAGTGCTATGCATCAAAATAAAGTGATTGTTTTCTCCAATTTTTGCTTTAAATGCTGGAGAAGATAAGGTTTCAAGCATTTTGATGGCATTGCTCAAATATTCTGCTTTTTGTTTTCCTTTAGAGTATTGCGCTAGCTCAAATAGGGCAGAAGAAGCAATAGCACCTGCTGAAGCATCACGTTCTTCACCCGGCTTGCTATAATCCCAATATGGAATTTTGTCGGCTGGTAAATTTGGATTATGAAGAATAAACGCCGCAATTTTATGCGCTTGCTCTAAATATTTGGGGTCTTTTGTTTCACGATACATTACGGTGTAGCCATACAAACCCCATGCTTGTCCACGCGCCCACGCTGATTCATCGGCGGCACCTTGGTGTGTTTTTTTGGCTTGTACTTCTCCGTTCGGACCGTAGCATATTACATGATAACTACTATTATCAGCTCTGAAATGGTTTTTCAACGTATTGTCAGCGTGGATGGTGCTGATGTTGTAAAAGGATTTATCGCCCGAAACCTTGGATGCCCAGAATAAAAACTCCAAGTTCATCATATTGTCGATGATAACTGGGTATTCATATTTTCCTTGAAATTTGTTCCAAGATTTGATTAAGCCAACTTTAGGGTCAAATCGTGTTGAAAGTGATTTTGCACCCGTAAGCATAATGTTTTTATATTCCTCATTTTTGGTAAGACGATATCCATTTCCAAAAGGACAATATAGCATAAAACCCAAGTCGTGCGTACCCGTATTGTATTGTTCTTTGGCTACTGCCATTGTCCATTTTTCGGCAGCATCTTTCCATTTTGGGTCATGGGTATATTCGTATAGATACCAGAGTGAGCCTCCAAAGAAACCGCTACACCACCATTCTGACTTCATATCACGAGGCGAACCGTCGGGATTAGTAGATTGAGGAAACTTCGTCAAATCGGGATGTGATGCCAACATTCCTTCATATTGTTTGGCAGCATAATCAAATTCTTTTTTGACATTGATTTGACTCATCGCTAAATGTGTACAAGTAAGAAGAATAAACGTTTTTACAAATTTCATAGTTTACAAAGATTTATTGATTCAGTTATAGGAATACGTAAGGTTGAGGTTTTTAAGTTAGTGCTATGTAAAAGGATGTTATTCGTTAACAGTATATTAGTTGTTGGAATAATCTCATAATCAGAAGGATACACTTTAGGCTTTCAGGTATCAGCTTTCAGCGGTGGGCTTTGGAAAAAAGCATGCCTGTGGGCAATAAAAAACATTTTAACACTCTGTGCCTTGTGCCTGTTGCCTTATCCCTAAAACACAAAACTTAAATTTAATTCTACACAATTACTTACTTTCCTTCAAATTTCAACTGATATTTTCCTTTAGTACTTGGTTTTTTGTGTGTTAGTATAATTCTTGTAACGAATTTCTTTCCCCATTTTGTTTTAAAACTATCATATTCCATCCCTTCGGTAGATGGCATATCGGTGCTAACGCTGAAGAGATTTGGGTCGTATGTTGCCACTAATTGTGTATCGTCGTTGGTAAAAATAATTTGTCCCGCTTTACTTGTATCTACCTGACAGATAGTCATCAAGACTTGTTGTAATGACTGAGGGTTTTGAGATAAGACAAAGTCGTCATTTATTTCAATTTGATGCTTTTGTTTTAAAAGTTTTACACCTCTTTTCCATGTTTGAATACCTGCTTCTTGTGGGTAAGCCCCAGCAATATTCATAGTCAAACCTACTTCTTTTTCATTACTCAAAAAGGCTACATCATGTGCCTCAAAACTTCGTCCATCTTTTTGTCCGATTCCATTAATCATCGGTAAATTATGGTGCTGAGACTGTGTAAACCAAAGTTCATAGCGTTGTTTAGAGAACGTTCTGGCGGTGTAATTCCCACGACCAGCATCAATAATCATAGGTTTTCCTTTGTAGTAAATAATGAAATCGCCTACGTCATTATGATTGTGGCTCTCGTCGTTGTGCCCACCGTGAGTTGCCAAAAACAAGCCTGTGTTATCTCTTGCTGTCATCACCTGAATATCACTAATCCAAGCCTCGTTGACAGGCTGATATGCGGTATCATTTGCTTTGATTGAACCAACTGTCAAAAGATTTTGGATTCTGCGCATGCGCTGGTATCCTTCGGTTTTGACTTGTGGATATTTTGCAAAAGCCCATTCTCCAAAATGTTGTAATTGAGGTTCTTGTATGGCTTTGCCGAAACGATACAACATCAAACCATCTGGTCGGAGAGTTGGATCAGCATCGGCAAAATTGACAAAATATTCACCACTAATATGTGTTTTGTACACATAGTTTGCCATTTTTTTAATAAGCTCATTTTGATAAATATTTACTCGATTATTGGTGGCATTTTGTAGAAGTTCTAGGCAGTCAAAAACACTGCCACCTGCTGCAAACCAGTAACTTGGTCCTTCGTCGCAACCACCATCTTCACCTAAGCTATTCAAATAGGAATCTAGCCCAATCATTGCGCCATACAACATTTTGGCACGGCGATTTTCATCTTTTTCCAAGAGCAAATTACTCATAATCCAGTTGGACATAATCCAAGGATTCCAGTTGTTGACAGGTTTAGTTTTGCTCATCCAACCAAATCTTTCTGGATTATTGAGCATAGGATTGAAAATGCGCACATTAGTTTCGTGGTAAATCCTTTTACGAATCAATGGATTAATCTTATCCAATTTTTTACCAACCCAATAATCAGCAATAGCAAGAACAGAAGCCGTTTCGGCAGAAAACAAATCAACTACAGGATTTGTCACATCGGGAAGCCCCGTATGGCCAATATGCGCAGGAACGCCCCAATAACTTTCTTCGCAAATTGACCAGATACCGTTGAGGATTGCCTCCATAAATCGACCCTTATCTTCGATACTTTCTGCTAGTAGCAATTGGAAAAGGTTATTTCTTTTTCCATAAGAAATATTTCCATGACGATTACGGTCGCCAGAGCGAACATAATCGAGTGAAATGGTTGCTGAGATAGGCTCAAATTTATAATTGAGAGCTTTTTCTCCGTCTTTAATAACTTTTTGTAATACCGAATCGGGCACTTGGGCTTTCCATTCGGTAGGATTTTGAGGATAGGGATGCCACTGATTTAGCGGAATCAGACTTTGTTGGACAGCCCCTAATGAATAGTCTTTTCCAAAAATATTTCGAGGCGTAATTTGTGCTTTGGTACTAACCACAAAACACAATAAAAAATAAGTATTCGAGGTATGGACATCATAGTGTGCGTTAAAATTTAATCGCCTTTAGCCAAGAGGTATGAGCTTTCAGCTTTTGATTATTTTAAAAAATTAAGTTAATCAAAAGGGCCGAAAGCTCATAGCCGATGACTGAAAGCTGTTGTACCTTACCAATTAGGATTTTGCTTAAGATTAGGATTGAGCGCTAATTCATTAATAGGAATAGGCCATAAATAATCTTTGGTAGGGTCAAAACGACGGAAAGTAGCATCTTGTACCAAAATATAATTATCAGCTGTGAGTTTTACTGCTGTTGCTGTGCCAAATTCACTTTTGAAAAAGAAATTTCCTATGATTGGTTTTACTAATTCAACTTCAGCCGTTTTCCAACGAATTAAATCCCAATAGCGGAAACCTTCCACTGCTAATTCTACATGGCGCTCACGACGAATTTCGTTTCGCATCGAAAGCCCATTGGCGGTTGCAAAGGCGTTGGATAATTTTGCGACTTTACCTCTAGCTCTTAATTTATTGATTGTCAGTTCCAAATCTGCATCAGAAATAGATTCGTTGAGTTCATAAGTAGCTTCTGCATAATTTAATAAAACTTCTGCATAACGAATCACAACTCCGTCGATGTTAGAGCGTTGTAAAGTCCAGTCTTCGGTATTAAAGTACTTTCTTGACAAAAATCCAGTCAATTGGAAGGCTAAAACTGAGACAGAGAAAATAGGATTTGTTCCAATATATGAGTCGCCAGACTTCATGATAGTAGCGCCTAAACGTTCGTCACGATTGCTAAATACTTCTGTTGAGACAGTGGGTTTTTTGTACAAAGGCGACTTTTCAATTGGCAATCCGTCGGTCATCAAGTACGAATCTACAAGGTTGCGCGTTGGACTAGCCGAGCCATTTTCTAAGTTACGAGCCGCAGTATGAGTAAGAACGATTTCGGAGGTACTTACACCGTACTGTTTAACCAAAATATTTTCACGATTTTGACGACCTTCTCCTGCCAATTGAAATAGGTTGTAATAGCTTGCAAACAAATCATGCTCTTTGCTATCAATAATGGCTTTTGAAGCCGCCAACGAAATCATTAAATGTGCCTTGTAATCGCCATATCCATGAAACTTAGCACGTGTTCCTTCAAATAATGCTGCCCGTGATTTGAGTGCTAATGCGGCAGTTTTGGTAATTCTACCATAATTGGCGGTACCTAACTGCGTTGGCGTTGGTAGTTTTTCGACAGCAAAATCTAAATCTTTATAAATATTCTGAATCACTTCTTCACGAGTGTTTGCTGGAGCGAACAGCTCTGGAGAGTTTTCTTTTAAAACTGATAAAATCAACGGAACACCACCATAACGCTGGAATAGGGTATAATATCCCCAAGCTCTAAAGAATCGTGCCTCGGCGATATAACGGTCTACAATTGCTGGCGCAACACCTGAGTTAAGTGCCAAAGGCGCTTTTTCGATGATGTTATTGGCTGCTCTAATAAGCTGATACGAACTGCTGTAAGTCCCATCCGTAGCGGGTGCTATACGTGTACCATCACTGATACCGTTGGGAGCACGTGCATAAGTATCGTCTGACCAATTGTCATTGGTATTGGGTAACCCAGGTAAGTAAGTGTATAAAAAATTGGCAGCACCTTGTAAGTCTCTTTCAGTTTTCCAGAAAGCAGGATCACTCAGTTGTGTTTCAGGAATGCGGTCGACATCGCAAGAACCTAAGCCCATTGTGAGCAATAAGGCTAAAGATATATGTTTGAATAAAGTCTTTTTCATAATCCAGAATGTTATATTGTATTTCGGGTTTTAGAATGACAAGTTCAAGCCACCAGTGATTGTACCAAAAAATGGATAATCGTTTTGTGAACCGTTTCTTTGTTCTGGGTTAAAATAATTGTTAAATACGCCCAATCTTGTCAATGAATACACGTCCTGACCCGACACAAATACTCTTGCGCGTGTGAGACCGATTTTCTTTAAAAGGCTTGGTGGAACAGTATAGCCAATTTGAATATTCTTCAAACGAGCGTATTGCCCATTCATAATCCACTTGTCGGAAGGTAGGTATCTGAATCCACCTTGTAGATAGGGTCTAGGAAAGGTTGCATTGGGATTTTCTGGCGTCCAATAATCACGGTGTACTGCTAAAGGTTGCTTCCAAGCTTGTGCCAATGGTTCAATCGCTTCGCTATTTGGCATAAATGAACGCTCGCCAACACCCTGAATAAAGGCAGTGAAATCAATAGATTTGTATTGGAAACCAAAATTTAAACCAAATACATATCTTGGCTGGTCGGTTCCTAACATCACCAAATCACCTGGGTCTTCTGGTGTGCCTTTTCCTACTGTGATTTTTCCATCGCCATTTTGGTCTATGTATTTTACATCTCCTGCACCTGTGCGGCTATCTTGGAAAGCATGAGTTTTTACTTCGTCGTCGCTTTGGAAATATCCTTCCGTTTTGTAACCCCAAATCGTATTGAGTGGATAACCTTCTAATAATGAAACCGTTCCAGCACCCAATACTCTGCGTCCTGCGTAACTCATGAGTTTGTTTTGGTTGTCAGAAAGATTAAATCCAACATTATAGCTAAAGTGCTCCCCGATTTTATCTCTAAATTTCACCTCAAGTTCCCAACCCCAAGACTTCAATTCACCGTTGTTGATTTTAGGAGTTCCTACGCCAAATGTACTTGGTAACTGCAAGGGCGTGAGCATATTACGATTGTATTTTACGTAATAGTCACCACTGATTTGTAGTTTGTTTTTCAATAAACCAATATCCAAACCTCCGTTGCTTGTTTCGATGGTTTCCCATGATAAATCTGAAGATGGTACTACACTTTGATAAAAATAGGAAGTACGTGATTCTGGGCTACCCATAACTAAGCTTGAGCCTCTGGTCAGCAAATTGAGATAGTCATAAAAACCTATGCCCAAGGCATTTCCTAGTTGTCCCCATGAGCCTCTAACTTTAAATTCAGAGAATAAACCGATGTTATTACTAAACCATTTTTCGTGGTGCATATTCCATCCGACAGAGGTTGAAGGGAAAAACTTAATGCGTTTGCCTGGCGCTAATCTTGAACTTTCGTCGGCACGAAATGTTGCTTCAAACAAAAATCTATCATCATAATTATAATTTAAGCGACCAAAATAAGATTGAAAAGCATAGGTGTTGATCGTCTCGCTATTGCTCTTGGTTTTGTCGTCACCAAGGTTGAGTGTAGGTTGGTCATTACTTACTAGGCTCAATGAGGTTGTACTGGTAGAGGTAAAACGACTGTCTTCCCATTGGTATCCACCCATGACATGTATCTTGTTTTTCTTAATACTAAAGTCATAATCTGCCAATAATTGAATATTGGTATTATTGGTAAATTCGTTGGTTACGGCATACGAGTTAGGATTATTTAGGTAAAAAACGGGAGCAAATCTTCCCCAAAGTTCTACCTGACGAGCAAATCTTCTTCTTTCACCAAAACGATATTGTTGTCCTAATACGGCACGAAGTTGTAAACCTTTAACCACATCTTTGGCTGCCAAGGTAAATACCCCATCGAAGAAGTTTCTGTCCATATTGTTGTAACCACCCTCTTTTAGCAAAGCATAAGCATTGTTGGCCGACGAACCTGCACCACCATTGAGCCTTCCTTCTGGTGTGAAAATAGGGAAACGTGTGCGTAAACGATATACCTGATATACTAATCCCTCGCCGTCAGTACTTGCCGATGAAGCTTGTTGGTCTTGCTTGGTATAGGCAATACGTGAATCCAAAGAAATATGCTTGGTCAGTTGAGAGCCTAAGTTAAAACGAACGTTGTAACGGTCAAGTCGGTCGGGACCAACTTTGAACAAACCTTGTTTACCGTAATAGCCTAACGATACCAAGTAATTGGTTTTTTCATTTCCGCCTCTTGCCGAGAAATTATGCGTTTGCATAGGTGTATATTTTCTAACCACTTGACCGATTTGGTCTTCTTGGTTATAGAATATATATCTTGTTGTATCAGAGGGGTTTACTATATAAGGTACGCCATCTCTGATTCTTTGTAAATCATCATCTGTATATTCTGGGCCAGTTTTGGCATTTTTTCTAGCCAAGTTGGCATAAAGCGCTTCTTCCAAAAGTGGTAATCTTTCGGGTACATTGAGTGCCCAGTCTACCCCGATTTGGTTGGAGTAATCGAAAACAGTTTTACCTGATTTTCCTTTCTTAGTAGTAATCAAAATTACTCCACCTGCTGCTTGAGCACCATAAATGGCTGCTGCTGCGGCGTCTTTCAACACACTGATATTTTCGATATCGTTGGGATTGAGAGTTTGTAAGGTAAAACTAGAAACCGTCACCCCATCGACCAATACCAAAGGGTCAACATTACCATTGGCAGAAGTAGCTCCACGAATCTGAATACCAATACCTTCGTTGCCGGGCTGACCTGTACCACGGGTAATAATCAAGCCAGAAGTAACACCCTGCAAGGCATTAGCCACGTTTGATACAGGACGGTTTTCGATAACTTTTGAATCAATGGTTGATACTGCTCCTGTTAGATTTGCTTTTTTCTGTGTACCGTAGCCTACTACCACCACTTCATCAAGTGATTTGTTGTCGGATTCTAATATTACATTGATAATACTCTGAGAACCAACGGCTATCTCTTTGCTCACAAAGCCTACAAAAGAGAAAACTAATACGGCACCGCTATTGGGAACATTGATTTTGAAACGACCAGTTCCGTCTGAATTGACTCCTCGTGTAGTGCCTTTCAAAGCAATATTTACCCCTGCCAGCGGTTCGCCTTTTTCATCGGTCACTTTTCCAGATACGCTTTGTTCCATCACCACTTGCAACTGGGCTGGTGAGAGCATTGGAGCATTGGTATTGAGTACGACAGGATGTTCTGATGAAATAACTTTGGGCAAAAATTCTTCTTTTGTTGAATTGTTTTTGGTATCAGATGATTGTGAAGGAAATTTCTCTACAATCAAGTATGCGCCAGATTTAGACCTTTTGTATTTTAATTTTGTGGATTCTAGGAGTTTGTCGAGGTTGTTTTCGATTTTTTGATTCCAGTCTACTACTTGTTGATTGACGGTTACTTTTTCGATTGTTCCTCCTTCAAACAAAATATCGACACGGTAATGGTTTTTTAATTGTCCGAGTACGTCTCTGAGTTTTTGAGTATTGTTTGTCAAATGTTGCTCAGTTTTTGTTCTGCTCAAGATATTTTTTTGTGCCATAGCAAATACTTGGGCATTACACGGCTGTCCTCCCAAAGCCATTGTGCTGAGTAACACACTGGCTTTGAGCATTGCAGGTAAAGCTAGATTCATAGAAAATTTATTTAGAAGGTAATGGAATATTTTATTTCTCCGAAAGCACGAAAGTATTTCCTGTTTTGGATAATTTGAGGTCTAATAATTCTACAACGGTATTCAATAATTCTTCTGCATTTTGGGCTTTGTATGAGCCTACAAGCGTTCTTTTTGCAAGTGAATCGTTTTGTAATTTGATTTTTACACCATAATTTTCTTCCATAATTTGAGTAAACTCAAACAGGTTGGTATCTTCAAAAATTAAGCGGTTTTGTTGCCAAGCAATGATTGGATCAAAAGTTTTGGCAGTATCTTTTTGTACATGGTTGCTTATATCCAACTTGACCAATTCGCCAGGACGCATGGTAATTTCCTTTTTGACTTGGTTTTCTTGGTATTCTAATCTAACTTTTCCTTTATTCAGAATTACTTTTGCGCCTCTATCTCTACTGAAAACACTAAATTCTGTACCCAGCACAACAACGTCAAAATTACGTTTTGTTTTTACGATAAATTTCTGATTATCAGGTGTATGTGTTACTGAGAAAACTGCTTCTCCCGATAGTTCAACTTCTCTATTTTTAGTGCCAAATCCAAATCTTGGGACTTTCAATGTTGAATTGGCATTCAGTGTAACCATCGTACCATCAGCCAATTGAATTTTATCAACTTGCCCGAAAGTAGTTTCATAAATTTGGTATTGAAAATGATCTTTAAAATACCAAGAACCTAAACTAATTATCAAACACGCTGCTGCTATTCGACTGACTTTGAGCCATATATTGCTTTTTTGTTCTGTTTCATCATCCACAAGTGTAATTACGTCTTGGTCGGTTTGTTCCATGATTTGTCTAAAATCTTGAAGACGTTTCTCTACAGAAGGATTATATTGAGGGTGTTGAGTTTCCCACTCCAACAACCATAAATAGAACAATTCTTGGTTTTTCGGTTTTTTGAGCCATTCTTCAATGGATTGTTTTTGCAGAGGCGAACTTTTCCCTGCAAAATGCTCAAAAAGTATTTGTCTATTCACTACAGATTCCATAATTTTTCAACGTGTTTGTTTATCAGGTTTTTTAAAATAAAAAGTATAGACTAATCCATAAAAATAGGTCTTTGAGGCCAAACTTCAGGGCTTGTATTGCCTTGTGAATATGTGTTTCGACGGTACGATGTGAAATATCTAGTTCGTCAGCAATTTCTTTTGCTTTTTTGCCTTCAAAGCGATTCATCAAAAATACTTTTTGGCACTGTTTAGGTAATGTGTTGATTATCAGTTCTATTTTTGGTGTAACTCTTCATATTGCATGATTTGCTCGGGTAGTTCGGCACCTTCAATATGGTAAACTTTCTCAAGCGAATCACTTTGTTTAAACTCATTAGCCAGATAATTCAGGGCTCTATTACGTACTGCTCTAAACAAATAAGCACGATATGAGGTGGTAACTGATTGATAAGACTGGGTTTTCCAAAAATGACAAAAGACATCACTGACAATATCTTCGGCTACCTCTTTGATATATACGTACCTGATGGCGTGTGAGCAAAGTGCTCGGTAGTACATCCCAAAAAGTATTTCACAACCTTTTTGTGGATGCGTCTGAAAAGCAAGCTTTGCTGCTAGTTCAGCTCCATCAATAATTTTCCCCTCAGTCTCTGGTTGTGGTTCTACAAAGCCCAAAGTTGGATGATTATTTTCAGTAGTTATAGATTTAGGTTCTTGACGAATCATAGTTAAGTCTTTCACACATTTTGATGCTGTTATACTGTAAAGACAAAAAAGGCGTAAAAACTACGTAGTGTAAAATGATAATTTTTTAAAAATTTTAAGAAAAAGTATTTTTAATCTAATTTTTTAGGATTCAAAAAGAGATATACACCATAAAAAAGGTGCTGAATAAGTCTCCAGCACCTGTGTAAAAAGTATTAATTGGGGATGTTGGATTTTTGATTTCGGAAGTATAGCATATTACTTAATCCTCAATCCCGAAATCAACAATCCCAAATCCGCTATCGAAAGATTTTTCCACTCTTTTCGAGTTCTTTATATTTGGCAATATACATTTTGTCAAGTTCTTCTGAATCTTTGTATTTGATACGCAATTGGGCTAGTTTTTTATGTAAATCTGCCTTGATTTTGGCATAGGCAGGGTCATTATAGACATTTTTCAACTCATTTTTATCTTTCCTACGGTCGTATAATTCCCATTCATCTACATCATAATAGAAATGAATCAGCTTAAATTGTTCGGTCACGATGCCATAATGGCGTTTGACCATGTGCACACTTGGGTATTCGTAATAATGGTAATAGGCGGCATCTCTAAAGTTTTTTCCTTGTCCTTTAAAGATAGGAATCAGACTTTCGCCCTGCATATCTGAAGGAGGTTTGATACCCGCCGCTTCAAGAAAAGTCTGCGCAAAATCCAGATTTTGAACCATCTGAGAATTTTTAGAACCAGCTTTAATAATACCAGGCCATTTTACGATTAGGGGTGTTTTGAAAGATTCATCAAAAATAAAGCGCTTATCAAACCAGCCGTGTTCGCCCAGATAAAATCCTTGATCAGAAGTATACACCACAATCGTGTTTTCGTCCAAACCGTTTTCCTTCAAAAAGTCTAATACTTTTCCAACACCCTCATCCACCGAAGCAATACAGCCTAGATAGTCTTGCATATATCGCTGATAACGCCATTGCATTTTTTCTTTTTCGGTCATGGTAGGGTACTTTTTGATAAACTCCTCATTCATAGGTCGGTAGGTGTCGTCCCAAACTTTTCTTTGTTCAGGATTCATACGACCAACCGTACCATTGTACAATGCTATATCATAAGAGTGAGATTCTTTGATACCCAGTTTTTTCATGTTTTCTGGGAAAATCTTTGAGTCACCTGCCCAATTCATGTGCTTGAGTAGGTTCATTTCGGCTTCTTTGGCGGCTGTTCCACGTCCTTCGTAATTATCAAAAAGGGTACTTGGTTCAGGGAAAGTTTTATGAATAAATTCTTTGTAATGGCGCTCCGCAGGAATCCATTCACGATGTGGAGCTTTGTGTAAATACGCCAAAAAGAAAGGTTTTTCTGGGTCTCTTTCATTTTTGAGCCAGTTGAGCGTAATATCCGTAATCAGATCGGTCACATACCCGATAAGCTTTTTGGGACCTTCTTTTTTAGTAATAATATCAGGGTTGTAATAGTTGCCTTGATCGGGCAATATCTGAAACTCATCAAAGCCTTTGGGGTTATTGCCAAAATGCAACTTTCCGAACATAGCTGTCTGATAACCATTGGCTTGTAATAATTGTGGAAAGGTAATGTTGGTCGTGTCGAATGGAAAATAGTTATCAATTTTACCATTGATATGGCTATGTTTTCCTGTTAAAATTACCGCTCGTGAAGGCGCACAAATTGAATTGGTAACGCAGGCATTGGTAAAAAGCATACCATCTTTGGCAATTCTGTCGATGTTGGGTGTGCTTGTCAAACGTTTATCATAAGCCGAAATAGCCTGATAGGCATGGTCATCTGACATGATGAATACAATGTTGGGACGTTTGGGCTTGTGTGGTTTTAGTGCCATAAATACACCAACGATACCTCCCAGTAACAGTAGGATGACGGAAATTTTTTTCATAGATAGTTAAATGGTTGAAATTGGGCTTAAAGCTAGAAAATTACCATAATGTTTCAAAGTGATGCAATCAAAACTGGAAATATGTTTGAGCTAAAAAGTCGTAAACGCTATTTCGAATTTTGTTGGTTCAAATATAATACCTAATTAAACAAAAAGAGTCTTGATTGCTCAAAACTCTTTTTGGAAACTAAATAGAAATATAAACTTCTCCTTTGCTTATCAGTCTTGCCGTTCGAATCACACCTGAAGATTTGATAATAACATCCTGATTATTAGTAGAATACTCTAGATTTACAGTAAATTCCCCAGATGGATGTTCGATGGAAAAGAAAGAGCTATTTTCTGTGAAATGGGTAATGTTTTTGGTAATACTTTCAGGTAAAATACAGGCTGTAGCTACCGAAACAGCTGCCAAAACGCCAATAGCTTCGTGAACCACATGTGGAATAAACATACGTGTATGTACCACTCCCCCTTGGATAGGAGGAGCAATTAGACACATTTTAGGAATGGTTTGTTGACTAACGTCACCGAGTTGCATTTTTTCGCCAGCTATTAGCCGAATAGTTTCAATTTTTTGTTTTAAAGACTCATTTTTTTCAAGTTCCGAGATACTTTCATAGCCATTCAACCCAAAGTCTGAGGCTCGCATGATTACTACAGGCATTCCATTGTCTATACAAGTTGTCTCAATATCAAGAATCGTATCTATGCTATTGCGTGTAGGCAAAAGTGCGCCGCAAGTAGCGCCAACCGTTTCTAAATAATTACAAATAATAGGTGATGAGGTTCCAAGCACACCATCAATTTTGGTATCGCCTTCATATTGAACCTGATAGCTAGGCGTTTGTACAATGACTTCGCAAATTCCTCCAGTATTCACCATATTTATCCTGGCGCTTGTGGTCGGAGAATTTGCTTTGATAATTCCAAGCTCAATCGCAAAAGGTAACACTCCCGCCAGCATATTACCACAAGTTTGGAGTGTCGAAACTTTCCCTTTCCCGATTTGAACTTGTACAAAAAATAATCTAAATCTGCCTCAGGACTTGTCGAAGGGCTTACGATGGCAATTTTACTACTCAACGAGGACCCACCCCCTAATCCATCAATCTGCCGACTATCACCTTGCGTTGTTCCTTCAATAGCCGCAATAAGATACTGATTACGAAGGTTTTCATCTTCTGGTAAATCTTTTTTCAAGAAAAACAGCCCCTTTGAACTTCCCCCTCGAAAGTGCATATATGGAATACTTACAGTCATAATTGTAGGAGTTTTTCGAGATTATTTCTTGTGCCACGAGTAACGATTGGCTCAACTCCTTTGTCTTCCAACATCTCAATCACAGCTTCCATTTCGTGCATTCTACGCAAAGCGTGCGTGCGACTTCCTTCCACGAATCGGTCGATAAGTTCGTCATTGCCACCAATCAGCGAACTAATTTGTCCTCGGATATAGTCTTCCATACCAAAGGCTTCACCAGCTTCCACAGCTTCGCAGATAACCGCCGCTATGCCTTTGTAGACAATGGAGCGAAGCAATTTTCGAGTTGCAGCATCTCCAATGATACTATTTTCAACTAAAGAAATATTTAGAGCCAAAGGCTTTACAAATTCCAAAAACTCCGAAGCATATTCTCCCGCAGCTAGAAAAGGCGTTAAAATGCCTTTGGGAGGAACAGGCGCCATAATTGCCAAATCGATAACTTTGATTTGAGTTGGTGCTAGAATTTTGGCAATAGCCATTTTTTTCTGTGGACCAGAAGTATTCATTTCACAAAAAAACTGATCTGGTTTTGCCACAGATGCTATTTCTTGAGCAATTTCTAAAGACGCAGATGATAAATTAACACTAAATATCACATCCGCATAGCTCACCGCTTCTGGATTACTCGAAACTAATTGAACATTTGGATGTAATTTATATGTTGGATTCGGGTCGTATCCCCAAATTTGATGTCCTTTTTCTGCTAAATCATTGGCAAAGCGAGAGCCAGCTTCGCCTAAACCTAATATGGCTATTTTCATGACATTCTTAATTTAAAACTTCAAAATATGCCTTTGTTGGAATTATTTCCAACAAACTTGGGTAAGCAACAAAGCACCTATCTTGTATTCTTCCAGCTTGGCTAGTTGCTGACACGTATCTCGTTGGAAACAACTCCAACGATGGCATCTAATATCCAAACTTCTCATCCCAACCATAAATCTGCAAAGATGTTTTGCCTTGTCGAAGTTGTTCACGCACTCTTTCTTCCTTGGCTTCTCTGGCGATAGCTTTTTCAATAGTTTCTTCAATTTTTTCTTGAGGAATAATCACAACGCCATCTCTATCTCCAACGACAATATCTCCTGAATTGATAAGAATATTGCCTATCATAATAGGCTCATTGAGCGTACCATCACCATAATTAGAAGTTCCATGAATACATAAGCCACGACTAAACACTGGAAAACCCATAGCCTCAATATCGTCGGCATCGCGTACACATCCATCGATTACCAAACCATTGACTCCTTTAGTTTTAGCTCCTAAACTCATGAGATCACCCCAATAACCAGCTTCATAAAATCCTGAACAATTGGCAATTAGCACATCGCCAGCTTTTGCATAGGCATAGGCACGATGCAAAAGCATATTGTCGCGAGGCATAGTTTGAACGGTGAACGCAGGTCCGCAGACTTTCATATTTTTCGCAATCGGCTTGATAGCAGAAGGTAAATTTCCTTTTTTGCCCAAGGCTTCATGCAAGGTAGCAGCCGAAAATTTGGCAAGTTCTTGTATTAAATCCATAACTTAAAAAATGGTGTTTGTGACTCTTGGTACTTGACTTTGATGCGCTTCGGCAAATTGAACATTCTTTTGTCCAGAAATTCTTCTTGCATGATTTCCACGACGTGATGCTAGTTCGGCGTAGTAATCTCTGAGGTATTTTTGAGCCCCCATGCAGTCCATTGCTGCCATTTTTTTACCCATCACCGATGTAATATCAATAAAAGTATCTGGCAAAAAGCCACAAAGTTCTGGCTGATGTGGCTCAAAAGAATACCAAGCTGGCGGGTCGATATTCTTAAATGCACTTGGTACACCTGCTCCGCAAGACAACAATCGAGCACGCTGCGTAGCTTGAAATGCTAAGGGATGATCTGGATTGAAAGGGTCTTTTTCTGAATGGGCTAGGATAACAGTCGGCTCAAAATCACCGATAATATGGGTTAATTGGGTAATTCTTTCATCTGAAATCAACATTGGATAATCGCCCCAATCTAAGAATTGAATGGGTGTTCCTAAAATATCCGCTGCTTTTTGAGCCTGTTCATGACGAATTTCTTTTACATTATCGACACTTCGTTTTGGGTTTTCTTTCCACAATTCACCCGATTCGCCTCTTTCGCCGTATGACATACAAACAACGAGGGTTTCGGCACCTTCTTCAATGGCTTTGGCGATAGTGCCTGCTGAGCGCCAAACGAAATCCGCCGAATGAGCTCCTATGACTAATAATTTCTTGTTCATGATAATAATTGGTGGTTTGAAGAGACTTTATTTTAATAAAAAACTCAGCACTCAAAATTCAACATTCAAAACTCCTACAGGTCTTCTGGCATGGGTGTACCTCTTGTATGAAAGCTATCGACGGTTTTGAGACCCCAAGCTTGCCCTTTCGAACGTTCCTCTCGATTCCAGACAACAGTCTCATAATCAGGGTCTAAAATGAGTCTTGCTGTAGGATTAGCTATTTCGATTCTATTACCTCCTGGTTCGTACACATATAAGAAAAATGTTTGCTGAATAGCGTGTTTATGTGGACCCGTTTCAATAAAAATACCATTTTCTAAAGCTATATCTGCTGCCAAAAGAACCTCTTCACGGCTGTTTACAGCGTAAGTCAAATGATGAAAACGGCCCGATAAGCCCGACTGATCCTCGGTAATGGCAAGGTCATAGGATTTGGAATTTACCGAAACCCAAACACCCTTAGGTTTTTCATCAAAAACAATGGTTTCGGTCATGCGACCGCCTAAAACCTTGAACTGGAAATCACTAAAAGCTACAATATCTTTGGCTAGTAAATTGAGGTGATCTATTCGCCTTACATTCATACCTCTTCCAGGGAATTTACTAGCAGTATTCTTAAGGGCTGATTTGTGTTGCTCGTCAGGTTGGTATTTACGGGTGTCAAAATAAATTTCTGCCATATGTCCATCGGGATAGCGGAACATAAAAGTATCGCCATAGCCACATTCGCCCTCGTGCCAGCGAATACCCAGATTTGCTTGCTGTATTGCTTTTACGCGTCTATCGAGAGCCGATTGACTGCGAGCACGCCAAGCAAAATGCCCAATACCTGCATGACGATGCGCTCGAAGCTTGAGGGTATAATGCTCATAATCGTCATACGCACGCAAATAGGCGCAATCTTCATGGGTTTCGACAAGCATCATTCCAAGGATTTCCGTGAAAAATCTGATACTCTCATCGAGCTTTGGTGTAAGTAATTCGACATGAGCCAAATGTGCCAATTCCCAAGTAATATCTTCCATAACGAGTAGTTTTGTGTTGTTTAAAACGTATTACAAAATTAGGCTCATGCGAAGGTTTTATTAGGAGACTTTTTGTACTTTTAAGGATAAAATTCGAACATATGTCAATGGATTTACTCAAAGAAATTACCAATTTTGATGGACTTTATGGGGATGAAAATGGCAAATATTCCTCTGAATATTTGTTTTTAGAACCTATCTCAACCAGAAGTAAAGAATTTGATTGGCAAATCAAACCACATATACATTTAAAACTTTTCCAAGTTTTTGTAGTAAAAAAGGGATCACTTCGCTTTACAGATGCTATTTCTGAATACGAATTAAATGCACCTTGTTTGATGGTGATTCCTGCCATGGCATTACATGGACTGGTGTATCATCCAGATATAGAAGGGAGTATTTTGACTTTGTCGGAAAAAATTATTGAAGATATTTTTGAAACATCACACCGTATTTGGCAGACCTTCGAAAAAGTAAGAATTATACAGTCATTTGATGAAAATGGTACTTTCGAAAAAATGCTTTATCAATTAGCATTGGCAGAGTACGAATTATTTAGTGAAAATCCAGAAAGAATGATGATGATTAAAGCTTGTTTGACCCAGTTTTTCTTGCATATTCATCGATTGGCTACACAAGACGCTGACCTTTCTGGAGATTCCTTACAAATGGCTTATTTTAGAAAGTTTTTACAAAATATCAAAAAGTCTTCGCACCAAAAAAGTATCCCTGATTTTGCGGAAGACTTAAACATTTCTGCCGTTCATTTGAATCGAATTTGTAAAGCTATCGCAGGCAAATCAGCCATAGAGTTGGTGCACCAACATTTGATTCAAGAAGCCCAAAAGTATTTGTTACATACGTCTTATTCTATTTCGGAAATTGCCTATTTACTGGAATTTGAGTACCCAAATTATTTTGCCAAACTCTTCAAAAAGCATATTGGTTTATCTCCCGCCGAATATCGACAAGTGGATAGGAGGTAGATGTTTTCATGAATTTTATGTATTTTAGGTGCAGTAACTTCCTGATATTCTATGTTTTATCAAGTATTTTCTCCCCAACCAGCTTTGCGAGAATTTGTGAATAATATCATGATTTTTCGGCTTGATATGCCTGCCATAGGTAAAAATCCTACGGTGGTACTGCCTCCATTGGGGGAGCAATGCCTCTACTTTTATCCGCTAGAATCCCCTATGAGTGAGTATCTGGACAAGGAGAAAATGATTAAACTATCACCGAGTATTTTGGTTGGGCCACAGGTGAATCGAGTTAAGTTGACGATGCCTTTTCATAGTTATACCGTCAAAGTCGGATTTCAACCTGGAGGGTTATACAGAATTTTAGGTATTCCGATGAATGAAATGGTGATGGACGAATCGTTGGATAGTGTTTATTTTCTAGATAAAGAAATCCAATTTATCAATGAGCAACTTTGTGAGTTATCGAACCCAACTGATATTTTACAACTGGTCGAAGGGTTTCTACTCAAAAAAGCCCAGCAACTTAGACCAGTTTTGCCTGTAGATAAGGTACTTTCGCTAGTTCATCAAAAAGGAGGTTTGATGAAAGTTGAAGATATTGCTGAAAATGCCTGTGTTAGTACTCGCCAGTTAGAGCGGTTATTCCAACAAAGAATTGGTTTGCAACCTCGTTTTTTACTCGAATTACTCGTTTTGCCAAAGCTTGGCGTATAAAAGAAAGCAATCCTCAAATCAAGTGGACTACTATTGCATACGATTGTGGTTATTTTGACCAAATGCACTTAATTCGGGATTTTAAGACATTTTGTGGTAGTTCTCCTTCGGTGATGGAAGATGAAATTAAAGCCTCTTCCTTTACTTTGGGAGGTCAGTTGTAGAGCTAAACATGTCGCATTGATACTATTTTAGCCGATTGCTCCTAGATAATTTTGTCACTATAAAACTTAAACATTATAGTTATGAAATATCTACTTTTTATCTTGGCAACATGGGGATTTTCAACATTTACTTGTCTGGCACAAAATCAAGAACAAGACAAAGCGGTTATTGAAGGACAGATAGATTTATTTTTTAAAGATTGGGAAAACCACAACTTCGAGAATATGGTCAATTATGCTACCGAAGATTCGGATTGGGTCAATGTAGTAGGTATGTGGTGGAAAAATCGGAAGGAGGTGATTTATGCGCATAATGTCTTTCACAAGGTTATGTTCAAAAATACTAAACTCACCAAAACATCTGTTCATACTAGATTCATTACCAAGGATGTAGCGGTAGTTCGATTGTATTGGCACATGGGAGAATATACAACGCCAAGTGGCAATCATCATGACGAAGCTGAAAATATTGCGATGATGGTATTTGTAAAAAAAGCAGAAAAATGGCTTTTGACGGCTACTGAAAATTTGGTCATAGAAGAAGCTGCACAGAAAAGTAATCCCGTCAATCGAATGTCCAAAGAATAATTGACTGATAAAAATCTACTAGCTAGCAAGTCTATTTGCTAGCTAGTAGAATACTAAAAATCTGATCTATTGAATGAAATGAGCAGCCATTTCATGTGCAAAACCAATAGAATTTTCTGGAGAAAATAACTCCTGAATATGTGCTTCTGAAAGAAATGACCTGATTTTGGCATTTTCTAAAGCTAATTCTTTCAAATGTTTTCCTTTAGCCGTCGCTTCCTGACAGAGTTCTTCTACCATTTCATGAGCTTCACTTTTACCTAAAGTTTCAGCCAAAGCAAAAGAGAGATTTTCGGCATAAATCAATCCTTGCGTTATTTCTAAATTTTCTAACATTTTGTCAGAATTGACTTCTAATCCATTGCTCAAGATGCTCATTTGTCGCACACTTCCAGCGGTCAATTGTACCACTTGTGCCAGTGTTTCCCATTCGGCATGCCATGTGCCAGTCGCTCGCTCGTGGTCTTGTATTTGAGCACTCAGCAGTGTTGAAATCAAATTAGGAACACGCTGTGCATTGGCTAAAATAGCAATAGAAGAAACAGGGTTGCGCTTATGTGGCATCGTCGACGAGCCGCCTTTTCCTTTGCCTGCTGGCTCAAATACTTCGGCTATTTCAGTTTGCATCAATAGACTAATATCTTTGGCGATTTTTCCTAAACTCCCCGAAAGCATACCAAGTGTTGTGGCTATTTCTACCACAAAATCCCGCTGCGTATGCCATGAAATGGGATGGTATTCGAGCCCCATATTGGTTGCCATACGCTGTGCAATGGCTAACCCTTTTTGAGGCATACTAGCTAAAGTTCCGACTGCACCACCCAATTGAAGATAGTATTTCAAAGACTCCAATCGCTGTTTTGCTCTTTGAAGACTATCTATCCAAATGGCTACTTTATAATCAAAACTAATAGGGCGAGCTTGTTGCATAAAAGAGCGACCTATCAAAAAAGTATCTTGATGTGCTAAGGCCAAAACCCTTAATTGCTCTATACTTTGGGTCAACAAAGGAAGCATCAAATGAATGGCGTCTTTGCACTGCAACATCATGGCAGTATCAATCACATCTTGACTGGTAGCACCAAAATGGACGAACTTTGATGCATCTGCGCTTTCTGCTTTGACGACTGATGTTAACTGTTTGACCAAAGGAATAGCGATATTTCCACCCAGACCTACCTGTGCCTTTAGTTGAGGAATATCTATTTTATCAACCTTACAACAATGCGCTATAACTTCAGCAAACTGACTAGGAATAAACGTACATTCTGCTTGAGATTTTGCTAAATGAGCCTCAAAATCAAGGAGATACTGAATGCTTTTTTCAGCAGTATATAGTTCACTTATTCTTTTGTCGTAAAATAAGGTTTGAAATAAATCATTCATGAGCGATTGATTTTAGCGACGATTATACTTTTTCAATAATGACAGCATATCCTTGACCAACACCCACACACATGGTACAAAGGGCGTAACGTTTGTTTTGCTTATGTAATTCAAGGCTAGCCGTTTGAATTAATCGAGTGCCAGACATGCCGAGTGGATGCCCCAAGGCAATTGCACCACCATTAGGATTGACTCTAGGGTCGTCGTCTGACAAACCTAATGCTCTGGTACAAGCCAAAGATTGAGCAGCAAATGCTTCGTTAAGCTCAATAATATCAATTTGGTCGATGCTTAATCCTGCTTTTTCTAAGGCTTTTTGGGTTGCTGGTACTGGACCAATCCCCATGATTCTGGGTTCAACGCCAACGACTGCCGAAGATACAACTTTTGCCAAAGGTTTTAAACCATATTTTGCTACTGCCTCTTCAGAAGCCAAATACATAGCAGCTGCACCATCGTTCAGACCAGAGGCATTGCCAGCCGTAACGCTACCACCTTCTTTTTTGAAGGCAGGTCGTAATTGTGCAAGTTTTTCCAAGGAAGTTTGAGGTTTGATAAACTCATCCTTTTCAAACGCAACAATTTCTCCCTTTTTAGGACTAATACTTACTGGAATAATCTCTTCCGCCAATCGACCATTTGATTGCGCTTTTGCTGCTTTTTGTTGTGAGCGAAAAGCAAATAAATCTTGGTCTTCACGACTGATACCATATAGCTCGACCAGATTTTCGGCGGTAATTCCCATGACATCAGTGCCATACATTTTGTGCATCTGTGGATTAACAAACCGCCAACCAAAGCTCGAATCAAACATTTGGGCGTCATTTCCAAAAGGTTTTGATGTTTTGGAAATAACCCAAGGACCACGAGTCATGTGTTCCATACCCCCCGCAATCATAATTTCAGCATCCCCTGTTTGAATCGCACGACTAGCATTAATGACCGCCGACATTCCCGAAGCACATAGTCTATTGACTGTTTCGCCAGCGATGGTATAGGGTAATCCTGCCAAAAGTAATGCCATACGAGCGACATTGCGATTGTCTTCTCCTGCTTGGTTGTGACACCCCAAAATCACATCGCCAATGCTTTCGACGGGGATTTGGGGGTTGCGAGCAACTAATTCTTTGATGACCAGCGCCGCTAGGTCGTCGGCACGAACACTTGAAAGACTTCCGCCAAAACTTCCGATGGGAGTGCGTACGGCGTCAATGATATAGGCTGTTTTCATGAGAGTTTTTCGATAAATTGTGCGGCAGTTTTAGCTCTTACTTCTTCGATAGTTACATTGGGCATAAGCTCAATAAGCGTAAGTTTTCCTTCTGGATAAGCAAAAACCGCTAAATCGGTGATAACTAAATCGACCACGCCTTCGGCTGTAAGTGGAAGGGTACAAGTTGGAACGACTTTTGAAGTTCCGTCTGGGTCGGCATGAGTGAGAGTAACAATTAATTTTTTGGCACCAGAAGCCAAATCCATTGCACCACCTACTCCCAAAAGTGGCTTCCCTGGCACTGCCCAATTGGCTAGATTGCCTTTTTCATCTACTTCCAAACCACCCATAATAGCCACATCAACATGTCCACCACGAATCATGGCAAAGGAATCTGCACTATCAAAATAGCTACTTCCTTTGAGTGCCGTAACAGGTATTTTTCCAGCGTTGACAGGGTAGTCCATCGCACCACCACCATCTTCTGGCGCTGGACCAACGCCTAGCATGCCATTTTCGGTATGAAGAATAATACCATCTTCAGGTTTGATTAAATCCGCCACAAGCGTAGGAATACCAATCCCTAGGTTGACAACATCGCCATTTTTCAGTTCGGCAAAAGCTCGCTTAGCCATTTGCATACGTGATTCGCTCACTTTCTTGCCTCTATTGACCGATGCCGATGAGCCTAGGTCTTCTAAACTAACCTTTGCTTCGACCAAATAATCTACGAAACATCCTGGCGTATGAATAAAATTGGGGTCTATTTCACCTACAGGAACGATTTCTTCAACTTCGGCAATCACCAAATCTGCTGCTGTCGCCATTGCACGATTGAAGTTTTGCTCTGTCATTCTGTAGGTTAAATTTCCTGCCGTATCGGCTTTCCATGCTCTGATAAAAGCTACATTTCCACGAATTCCTTCGATAAAAACTTGCTCTTGACCATTAATAATCTTGGTATCTCTTCCTTTTGCAATCAATGTTCCTGTCGAAGTTGGGGTATAAAAACCGCCTATTCCAGCACCACCAGCACGAATGGCTTCAGCTAAAGTGCCTTGAGGCAAAAGTTCATATTCTACCTCACCAGATTGTGCGGCTTTGACGGCATCGGGGTTACTAGTAAAAAATGAACCAATCATTTTACTGATTTGACCGTTTAGCAAAAGTTTGCCCCCTCCAAGATTAGGTTCTCCTACGTTATTGCCTATAAAAGTGAGATTTTTAGTTTGAGTTTTAGCGAGTGCATGAAGCAAATGAACAGGATTGCCTGTCATACCAAAGCCCCCACCCAACAAAACATCGCCATCTTTGACCAATGCTGCGGCTTCTTCTACCGTAATTTGTGGTACTTGTTTCATGATTTTTAAGTGATTTAGAAAGTAATCATGAAGTATTTCGACTTAAGTATTAGTGCTTAATTATGAGTTATGTGTTTTAGGCACAAGGCACAGAGTGTTAAAATGTTTTTTATTATCCATCGCCATGCTTTTTTCCAAAACCCACCGCTGAAAGCCGTTACCAGAAAGCCCAAAGCATAATCTTAAATTTTATTTTGCTCACTAACTTGAAACAAACATCTATATCAAAAGCTATGTCTGTTCGGGTCGATTTACAACAAATATTTACTTCATGAGAATTTTTTTATACGTCAAAAAATACTGTTTCCTGTTCGCCTTGCATGACAATATCCCATTGATAGACAATACCTTCTGGCGTTTCGTGCCGTTGGGCAATGAGTGTATTTCTTCTTTCTTCAGGAACTGTATTGAGAATGCTATCCTTTTGATTTTCGGTTATTTCGTCCGAAAAATATAGCCTTGTGTAAGCATGAGTCAACAAACCACGCATAAAAACCACTACCGTAATATGAGGTGCTTGACCCTCAACAGAGGCTGGTTTGATAGTTTGGAAAATAAACTTAGCCTCAGGGTCAGTACCTGTTCCAAATCGTCCGAAACCTTTAAAGTCTGAATCTGTTGGATTATATTGACCTTTGGCATCTGCCTGCCAAATTTCAATCATGGCATCAGGGATTGCCTGCCCTTCTCCGTCAAGCACTCGTCCTTGGAGCGTAATGGGTTCGCCTTGTGTATTTGGGGTACGCAAATTGCCCGAAGCAATACTGGTATGATTATATAAATATTGTTGCGGACTAAGTCCATAGGCAAAGTATGGGCCTACCGTCTGAGAGGGAGTTTGTGTCATTGATTTTCGAATGGAGTAGCGTTATGTCCTCTTAATACGATGTCAAAATTGTAACCTAGTGCAAAGTCTGGTTGCGTCAAGGATAGGTCAAATTGAGAAACCAAAAGGTGTCTAGCCTTTTCTGGAACTCCTTGATAAATAGGGTCATATTGCAACAAGGGGTCGCCAGGAAAATACATTTGAGTGACCAAGCGATTCGTAATATTTGACCCAAACAAAGAAAAATGAATATGATTAGGTCGCCACGCATTTGGGTGATTGCCCCAAGGATATGCCCCAGGTTTGATGGTCATAAAAGTGTAACGACCGTTCTCGTCGGTCACGCAGCGCCCGCCACCAAAAAAATTAGGGTCGAGGGGAGCATTGTGTTGGTCAACTTTATGAACATAACGGCCCGCTGCATTGGCTTGCCAAATTTCTACTAAAGTATTTTTGATAGGTCGCCCATCAATGTCTAAGATTCTTCCAGACACTACGATACGTTCGCCGAGCGGCTCACCGTTTCGAATGCCATTTTTGGTAAGATCATTATCGTATTTTCCAACACTATCTTGTCCATAAACTGGCCCTGTCGACTCCGAAAGCGTATGTTTCATTGGAATCAAGGGCTTTGAAGGAGCTCTAAAAATAGTTGATTTATAGTCGGGATATAAATAGGGAGGATGTACTTCCCAATCTCGTGGTTGCTGATTCATGAGCTAAATGATTAAGGGTATGGTTCAAAAGTCTTTTTTTCCTAATTCATGATAAATTTTTTTGGCAATTTTAAAGGCGCTATTAGAACAAGGTACACCTGCGTAGATTCCCAAATGCAGTAATACTTCTCTAATATCCGAAACGCTTGCTCCTGTGTTTTGGGTTGCTCTGATATGCATGGCCAGTTCTTCTTCGTGCCCTAATGAGGCTAAGATGGCAATCGTAATCATACTTCGTTCTCGTTTGCTGAGTTCGGGTCTGGACCAAACCAATCCCCAAGCGCTTTGAGTGATATATGACTGAAAATCAGTATCAAAATGGCTTTTGTTAGCATCTGCTTTGTCTACATGAGCGTTGCCCAAAACGGCACGACGGGTTTTCATCCCAAGCTCATAAAGTGATTGGGTACTTGGTGCAAAAGCAAATGTATAGATGAGTGATAGTAATTTTTCTGAAGCATCGACACAAGGAATGTGTCCCGAACCCTCAATTTCTTCTAGTGAGGCGTGTGGCATCAAGTCGACTAATGATTTCACTAATTCTGGGGTAGTCGAAAGGTCTTCGGAGCCAACTACGCACAAGGTTTCTGCTTGGATTTTTTGAACATTTTCTGTTAAATCTGCATCTCGAATGGCCTCACAACATTGGATATAGCCTTTTGGGCAACATCTCTCAAGCATTGTTCGATACCCAATAAGCTCGGATACTTGTGTATTGCGAAAGCTTTCGGGAAACCATTTTTCCATTACGGCATCCGAAATACCTGCCAGCCCCACGGTATTTACCTGTTCGATTCGCTGATTCCAGCTGGTGGAAGTTCCTATTTTATGAGCTGTATCACAAAGAATCAACTTTTGCACTCGTTCAGGGTGGCGTTCTGCAAAAAGCATTGCTACTCGACCGCCTACAGATAAACCAACTGGAATACATTGTTGTATTTTTAGCGCATCAAGCAAACCAACTAGGTCTTCGTAATAACTTTGCATACCATGCGTAATAGCTGCCGTTTGAGATAGTCCATGCCCACGCTTGTCATAACACAATACATTGGCAACATCGACCAAGCGCTCAACGACCTTATCCCAGATTCTGAAGTCTGTCCCTAAGGAGTTGATAAAAACAAAAGTGGTTTCTTTCTGATGATTAATCCATTTGTAATGGATATTTAGACCATTGATATTGAGGAAATTAGCCATTAAAATAAGGAAGGTTAATTCAAATTTCTTTCAGACCTACATAGTTTTCGGCAATGGTAGTTGCTTGTGCTTTGGAGATTCTGATATAATCAAATTTTGATTTTTGGAGTAAATTTTCAAACGAACCGTGAGGCGCTTGCTTATGAAATAGATAAGTCATAAAGTTCGAAAAATCCTGTGCACGCCAAATTCTTCTCAAACAGTCCTGCGAATAACTTTGAAGAAGGCTATCGTCCTGATTATCATACCAGTTTGTCAATGCAGAGGCAAGGAAGCGAATATCTGCTACTGCCAAATTCAAGCCTTTCCCACCTGTAGGGGGTACAATATGGGCGGCATCACCCGCCAAAAACAAGCGTCCATGTTGCATATTATCAATCATGAAGCTTCGCATCGGCGTAATGCTTTTCTCGAAGATAGGACCACTTTGTAAGCTCCAGCCTTCTGTACCCAAGCGGATAGATAGCTCTTCCCAGACTTTTTCATCAGGCCAATTATCGACTGTATCATCGTTTTCAACTTGAATATACAGTCGGCTAACTGTCTCAGAACGAAGACTATGTAAAGCAAATCCTCTTTCGTGGTAAGCATAAATGAGTTCGTCAGACGAAGGTGCAACATTGGCTAAAATACCTAGCCAACTAAAAGGATACTCGATTCTAAATTCGTTGTAAGTATCTTTGGGCAAATGCTGACGACCAATGCCATGATAGCCATCACAACCTGCTACAAAGTCGCAGGTCAATTCATGTTCTTCGCCATTATGTTGGTAAAAAATACTTGGATTGTCGGTTTTGGTACCTTCGATATGCTTAGCATGAGCCTCAAAAAGAATTTCAATTCCTCTATCTAAGTTGGCCTGAATCAAGTCTTTGACTACTTCTTGCTGTCCATAAATGGTGATGCATCTCCCGCCTGTTAACTCCTTAAATGGAACACGCTGACGGACTCCATTAAAGCTCAAATAAACTCCATGATGCTCAAGTCCCTCTTTATCAAGACGTTCTGAAGCACCTAGTTCACGAATTAAATCAACCGTGTTTTGCTCCAACAAACCTGCTCGAACGCGTGATTCTACATATAAGCGACTTCGGTTTTCAAGAATGATACAATCGATTCCTCTTTTTTGAAGTAATAAGGCAAGCGTAAGGCCAGCAGGGCCTGCTCCAATGATACCGACTTTGGTTGAGTGCTTCATCGTGAGTTTATGATAGATTTTCTGTTAAATATGATTTAAAGATTGGCCAGAATCTCATTGATGAAACAAAGATAGAGGGCATTTATAGGTTTATTTTTGGACGAAATACGGTATTATTTGGACAAAATAAACATTGTTACTACCTTGTGAGCTAAAAATATAAATAGTTTACCTTGAAAAGGTTATATCTCTACAGAACTATCGAATGAAAAATAAGATTATCAATTATTCGGGGCTTTATGGCGATGCACAACGACGTTGGTTACCTGACTTTGTGCATTGTGAACCTTTGGAAGCTCGCAGTCAACTACATAACTGGCAAATAGAATCGCATATCCATACCGATTTATGGCAAATATTTTGTCTAGAGGACGGCGAGGCTAAAATTATGAGTGCGCATCATACTTGGCAAACACAAGGTATGACTCTAGTGGTAATTCCGCCTAATACCCTACACGGATTCGAATTTGTAGCAGGTTTATCGGGAATCGTACTTACGGTATCGTCGTCTTATTGGGATAGATTGTTGCAAACGGCACCCACGATTAGCCTAACTTTTCAGGAAATGACTTGTCTTTCTCTTGAGAAAAAACAGAATAACTTTCAGAAAATCAAGAGATTAATAGAGGAAATTAGAGAAGAAGAAAACAATAATTATCCAGAAAAAAACTTTTCTATACAAACTACTTTGGGCATGATTTGCATCGAAATTTTCCGATTGGCCAGCGCTCAAAATGAACAAAAATTAGTGAGTAACCAACGTAGTTTATCAATTTACCGAAACTTTGTCAAAAGTATTAAAGAATCTTACAGTCCTCAAAAAAGTATTACGCAATATGCTGAAGAACAGAAAATTACGATAGTGCATCTTAATCGGATTTGTCGTAGTGTGACAGACAAATCTGCTATTCAGTGTGTGCATGATTTTTTTGTAGAAGAAGCCAAAAAATACCTTTTGTATACCAATTTGAGTATTGCAGAAGTGGCATATCAGGTCAATTTTGATGACCCAGCGTATTTTTCAAGGCTCTTTAAAAAAGTAGTTGGACTTTCTCCAAAAGATTTTAAGGAGAAAAGTAGAAATCTCTATTTTTGATGAATATAGTTTTACATTTGAGATGATACAGCAGAATGATTGATTTTACCTAAAAAATATTTTGATAAACTTCGTATTATGGCGCAAAAACAGGCTATTGCTAAGATTCCAGTATTAAATCCCTCCCAATTTGATGAATATTTGTTTGGGACTTGGAAGCCTGTAGTATCTAAAGTCTATAATCAATTCCACATTGAGCGAGTCGAACATTATAAGACTCACCTGCAATTGCCTCTACAGCCACATCGTCGATTGGTCTATTTTATGATTTTTTTGACGAAAGGGAAAGTGTTAAGAAGTAAAGGCTTGACCCAATACGAAATAGGACCGAATACATTGTTTGCCTTACCTTCTGACCAGATAACCTCTATTGAATTTGTCAGTGAGGATGCCGAAGGGTATTATCTTCATTTTCTACCCGAAATATTTCAACAAAAACGATTTAATCTTCCTGTTTTGAAAGAACTTCCCTTCTTTCAATTTACAGGAAATCCTGTGTTTGAATTAATTGAAAATAAGCAAGTTATTGAGCTATTTGAGTTGATTTTACAAGAATATAAAAAGAATCAACCCGAGCGATTTGAACTTTTACCTTTGTATTTAACCACCCTTCTGACAGAATTTAAGCTACAAGAAAAAAGTCAGCCAAGGGCTCTTCAAAATGCGGCAACCTACTTAACTCAGCGGTATAAAGATGCATTATCAAGCTTGATTTATGAGAAAAAATCAGTTCAGGAATTTGCGGATTATTTATCTGTTTCGCCTAATCATTTAAACAAATCTGTAAAAATAACTACAGGAAAATCAGCACATGAATTATTGGAGGAAATGAGAATTTTAGAAGCAAAAGTTTTACTGAGCCAAACAGAATTGAGTATTGGAGAAATCGCCTTTCGATTGGGGAAAGTAGACCCTAGCGATTTTAGTCGTTTTTTTAGAGCAAAAACACTTTTAACTCCAAAACAATATAGAAATAATTCTAATTGATTGTTTTTGCATAATATTGATTTGAAATAGCCTATTTATTCTCTTCCAAACGCTACAATTTTGTACCACCCTTGAGTACAACACTTTAAATAATCAAACGGCGATAACGTCATTTGAAAAAACACTAAAATACCCCTTCAATCCAATTTTAATACTCATTAACTATGAAACCTCCTTTTAGAGCTGACCATGTGGGAAGTTTGCTTCGCACAGCGTCTGTAAAAACAAATCGTCATGAGTGGAAATTAGGCAATCTTCCAGCCGAGGAGTTACGAGCTATCGAAGACGCCGCTATTCTCGAAACCGTCAAAAAGCTTGAATCTACAGGTATGAAAGCGATTACCGATGGCGAATTTCGCAGAGATTATTTCCATTTAGACTTTTTGAAAGAGCTTGCGGGGGTGACAGTAACAGGAGGTATGGACGCCAATCCAAATGCTAAAGTGGCGGAAGATGGCTTCAAACCTCCTGTTTTAAGTGTTACAGGAAAACTCCAACACCAAAAAGATATTCAAGTCGCAGATTTTAATTATCTAAAATCTATCGTTACCCAAACTCCCAAAGTAAGCATTCCATCGCCAACCATGATTCACTTTCGTGGCGGACGCAAATCGATAGATATTCAGGCTTATCCTGATATGGATGAGTTTTTTCATGATTTATCAACTGCTTACAAACAAGAAATAGATCATTTGTACGCTGCGGGTTTACGTTATTTACAATTAGACGATACCAATTTGGCGTATCTGTGCGACCCCAAAATGCGCGCTGCTGCAGCCGAAAGAGGCGAAGATCCTAATGAGTTGCCACGTACTTATGCGGCACTGATTAACTCGGTGATTGACAATCGTCCAAGTGATTTGACCGTTGGTATTCACCTTTGCCGTGGAAACTACCGAAGCACTTGGTTTGCTGAAGGTGGCTATGAACCTGTAGCTGAAATTCTCTTCAATGAAATCAATGTGGATGCCTATTTCTTGGAATACGATGATGAAAGAAGTGGCGATTTTGCTCCTTTGAGATTTGTCCCTAAAAACAAACATGTGGTTTTGGGAATCATTTCTTCAAAGGTAAAAGAGCTAGAAAATATCGATGATTTGTGTAAACGCATTGACGAAGCAGCGCAATATATGCCACTCGAAAACCTTTGTGTGAGTCCACAATGCGGTTTTTCTTCGACACACCACGGCAATGACCTAACTCATGACGACCAATGGCGCAAGATTGAATTGGTAGTAAATACAGCCATCAAGGTTTGGGGAGAAGCCTAAAACGTAGCGTAATTCAACAATTTCTGAATAGAAGAATCCCAAACGGTTATGTTTAAAAAAATGTTTCTTTTGCTATTGCTCGCACATAGTTTGGTGGCACAAGTGGCAAAGATTGATTCTGGACAAATCAATGGCGCTAGATACCGCATTCTTTTTCCTCCCAACTGGAAAGGAAAATTGGTGATGTATGCACATGGGTATGAATTTATGGGTACTAAACCACTACAAAGTCAGAATCCTGAGTTTATTGGTCGTATGAGCCCATTTTTGTCAAGGGGTTTTGCGGTGGCTGCTTCTGACTACCAATATCAAGGTTTTGCCCTTCCGCAAGGAGTAGATGATACCGAGAGTTTACGACAATATTTTGTGAAGCAATACGGAAAACCCGACTCGACCTTTATGGTTGGGCATTCGATGGGCGGTGGTATCACGGTGGCTACTATCGAAAATTTTGGTGAAAACTATCATGGGGGTTTGCCGCTGTGTCCGTTATCAAGTAGACCCTATTTGCAGTGTCGCAAAGAATTTGACATGTATGCGACCTTTAACGGACTGTTCCCTGGCATTGTACCTTCGCTCAAAGAAATTTTTGATTTAAACAAAAAGCCTAATCCAAGTGAGGGTGGTCGCGCGATGGTTGCCAAAGCAATGGCAATCCGAAAGGCAATGATGAGTAAAGACTCTGTCTTGGCAATGGCTTTTGCCAAGCGTTTTGATTTAAAACTAGATGACTTGCCATTTTCGTTATTTTTTAATGAAAATGTTCTCAGAGATTTAGCCCAAAAATCAGGTGGAAATCCTTTTGATAATATGAACACCGTGTACAGTGGATTTCCTGATAATGACTTGATTAATCACAAAGCTGAACGTTTGGAGGCAACTGTAAATCCGAATATTATTTTTGGAAAATATGATCGAACAGGCAATATCAATAGACCAGTTTTTTTGCTACACACTGTTTATGACCAATTGATTCCTCCGACTTATGGAGTGGTAAATTTTGAAAATATGGTGCATCATCAGCAAAAAGATCAGTTTTTCAAAGTACGATATACCACTGGACAAGGACATTGTGTATTTACGGCTCAACAAACGGGTAATGCGTTTGATGAACTAAGGAACTGGGTGAAATCAGGACAAAAACCTGCTGGAGATGTTTGGATGAAATAAACACTTGTAGAAAGATATGATTGATATTCAGAAAGTAGTTGCTATTGACGTACATACACATGCAGAGGTATCGTGCTGTCAACCGCATGACGATTATCGGAGTGAGTTTGATGAAGCTTTTGCTAAATATTTCAAATCCGATAGACGCCCCACGATTCAAGAAACGGCGGATTATTATCGTGAAAGAAATATGGCTTTTGTGATGTTTACGGTAGATTCTGAATTTAATGTTGGCAAGCGTCGAATTCCCAATATCGAAGTCGCTGAAGGTGCTCTAAAAAACGATGATGTCATGATTGCCTTTGCGAGTATCGACCCTCACAAAGGGCGTATGGGAGCAAGGGAAGCTAGAGATTTGATTGAAAATTATGGGGTGAAAGGCTTTAAGTTTCATCCGACAGTACAGGGATTTTATCCGCAAGATAAAATGGCGTATCATCTCTATGAAGTCATTGCTGAATATCAACTACCAATGCTTTTTCACTCAGGACATTCTGGATTTGGGAGTGGTGTTCGTGGTGGTGGCGGACTTCGGTTAGAATACTCAAATCCGATTCATTTAGATGATGTAGCCATTGATTTTCCAGATTGTCCGATAATTATTGCGCATCCGAGCTGGCCTTGGCAAGATGAAGCCCTATCTGTAGCCGTGCACAAACCCAATGTGTATATTGATTTAAGTGGTTGGTCGCCCAAGTATTTCCCGCCACAACTGGTTCAATATGCCAATACGTTATTGAAAGACAGGATGTTATTCGGAACGGACTTCCCACTGATTACGCCCGAAAGATGGATCAAAGACTTTGACGAAGCAGGTTTTAAGGAACAGGTAAAGCCTTTGATTCTGAAAGAAAATGCCATTAAGATGCTTAAGCTCCAAAAGAATTGAGAATTGCGAATGAGTGAATTGTGAATTTTTTAAAGTGGAATAATTCACAATTCACTCATTCGCAATTCTTAACTAAATCAATAATTTATGTCCCACGTAACGATGAATCGAACGGCAAAGATGACCACTTTGCAATACAGCTGCATATTGGTTTGTTTTCTGATGAATATGCTTGATGGTATGGATGTGATGGTGATTTCGTATGCTGCACCAGCCATTACCAAGGCCTGGAGTATCGGAGCCGAAGCTTTGGGGTTGGTATTCAGTTCAGGATTGGTCGGAATGTCGGTTGGGGCTTTGATTATTGCACCTTATGCGGATAAATTTGGGCGTAAAAAATGATGATTATCAGTGCTTTATTGATGGGGTTGACGATTTTTATCACCTCTTTTGCAGAATCTGTTAATCAATTAATATTTTTTCGTTTTATCAATGGTTTAGGTATTGGTTGTATGCTGGCAAGCACTGCTGCACTGACCTCTGAGTATGCCCCCGCTAAAACCAAAGATTTTTGGGTAAGTTTTGCCCTTTCAGGATATCCAATTGGTGCGGTTTTATCAGGAATGGTGGCTGCCAAAATTATTCCTACTTATGGTTGGGCTTCAATTTTTCAATTGGCGGGATGCTGCACATTAGCTTCAGTACCAGTGGTTTACTTCTTTTTAGCGGAGTCCTTAGATTTTTACCTAAAATCACAACCAGAGGGGGCTTTACTGAAAGCGAATAATTTATTGTCGAAAATGGGTAAAGATACCATCGCTACTTTACCAGAGAAACCAGCAATTTTTCAGAAAATTCCTATCAAATTATTATTGAGTCCAGCGTTTCGATTATCTACCATTCAGTTGTGGGTAGCATTATTTTTATCTTTTGCAACGCTTTATTTTCTCACTAGTTGGATACCTAAATTAGCCTCGACAGCAGGACTATCTATTGAACTTGCCATCTATGCAGGAACCGTATTCAACCTAGGAGCTTTTGTAGGAATTATTACGCAAGGATATTTTTCAAGTAAATATGGTTTAAAAAAGACCATCGGCACAATACTCGTATTGACTGCGATATTAATGGCGATTTTTAAAGTTTTTGTAGGAACAGATGGAATCATCATAGTCTTTGGTTTACTGGGATTTGGAATTCAAGGAGGATTTGTTGGATTGTATGCTGTATCTGCACGTATATACCCAACCGAATTTCGAACTACAGGTGTTGGTTGGTCAATTGGGATCGGTCGACTAGGAGGTATTATTGGCCCAGCCGTTGGTGGTGTTTTAATTGGATTAGGATTATCTATGAGCACCAACTTTCTAATTTTTGCGATTCCAACTGCCCTTGCAGGACTTATGACTTGGTATCTGTCTACTGAAAAGGTTAGTTGAAGCAGTATCAGTGCTGAATGATGAATTGTGAATTGCGAATGGAAATTTATAATTCACAACATCTTAAGACGTAACCCTGATTAAATACTATTTTGAACGATTACCTAACCCTTGAAAAGTATATCACATAAGGTAATTCTTGAGCCAAAAAAGCTTAACTATCACAGCAACAACAAGAGATTCTTATAATTGATGAAGGTAACAAAATCAGTCCCTGAAACCTTACAGATACGTGAGGAAGGTGATATTCTATTGGTAGGGCTTAATCGTCCAGATAAACGCAATGCGTTTAATGATGAACTTATTTTGGGCATTGAAACGGTTTTCGAAAATATTCCTTCTCATATTCGTTGTGCCATTATTTATGGAATTGGCAAGCATTTTTCGGCTGGCTTAGACTTATCTGAGCTTAAGGAGCGGGATGCGGTACAAGGTATTTTTCATTCAAGAATGTGGCATCGAGTACTCGAAAAAGTACAATATGGTGCTGTTCCTGTGGTGGCAGTATTGCACGGTGCTGTAGTTGGTGGTGGCTTAGAGTTGGCAGCAGCTTGTCATATTCGGGTGGCTGAGAAAAGCACTTTTTATGCCTTACCCGAAGGTCAACGAGGAATATTTGTGGGTGGTGGCGCTGCTGTTCGATTACCAAAATTAATCGGTATGGCACGTATGGCTGATATGATGCTGACAGGGCGTGTGTATCAAGCCGAAGAAGGCGAGCGAATAGGACTAGCACAATACTTAGTCGAGGACGGACAAGGTTTAGAAAAAGGGAAAGAATTAGCTCAGAAAATAGCCTCCAACGCAGGAATGACCAATTATGCTCTTACCCACGTGCTTCCAAGAATAGTAGATAGCGGTCAAACAGAAGGGCTTTTGTTGGAAAGTATGATGGCTGCCATTGCTCAAAGTGCCCCCGAAGCCAAACAGAGATTAAAAGACTTTTTGGAAGGACGAGCCAAAAAAGTGGGAGAATAAGTAATAGTCCTAATTATTGAATAGGCAATGCACCAAAATTCAGTAACTGTATTGAATTGAGCATTTTCGATTAAAATTTTTATCTCTTTCAAGTTATGGAGTTCAAGAATGTAGCTTTTGGCCCCACCCAAACCATCAAGACTTACAATCCTGATGAGAGTATTTTATTTCGGTTAAATAGCGAATTAAAACCTTTTCCTAAAACTATTACTGATAGACTTTTGGAGTGGTCGCTTCGACAGCCTGAAAAGACTTTTATTGCCCAACGTAACCAAGAGGGTATTTGGCAAGAACTAAGCTATGCAGACACCTATCAGCAAATGTGTTCAATAGCACAGCATCTGTTGAATATGGGTTTTGAGAAAAATGATACAGTAGTTATTCTCTCCGAAAACAGCCTTGAGCACGCACTTTTGGCATTGGCATCGGTGCATGTAGGCATTCCGTATTCACCAATTTCGCCTGCGTATTCTTTGGTATCGGAAGATTTTTCTAAACTTCGTCATTGTTTAGAAAAAATGACACCAAAACTGGTTTTTGTACAGTCTGAACAAGTTTTTGAAAGAGCTATTCGATTTATTGAAAATACCTTTCCTGAGATTGAGATATTGGTATCACAGGGTGAAAAATTTCCTAATATATCCTCTTGGCGACACTCAACTATTACTGAGGCAGTGGAGCAAGCTCACCAAAAGGTGACGGGTGATACTGTTGCGAAAATACTATTTACTTCTGGTTCGACGGGTTTACCCAAAGGTGTTACTAATACCCAACAAATGTGGTGTGCTAATCTCCAACAGATTACACAGAGTTTTCCTTTTATGCAGAAACAAGCCCCTGTTTTTATTGATTGGCTTCCGTGGAACCATACTTTTGGCGGTAATCACAATTTTGGCTTGGCGCTTCATAATGGCGGTACACTCTATATAGACGACGGAAAACCTAGCACTAAAGGCATTGAAGAAACGGTAAAGAATCTTCGAGAAATATCTCCTACGGCTTATTTTAATGTTCCAAAGGGATTTGAAATGTTAATTCCCTATCTGGAAAAGGAAGAGTCATTGAGAAATACTTTTTTCAAAAATCTTCAAATTATATTTTATGCTGGCGCTAGTTTGGCACAACCTATCTGGAATAAGTTGGAAGAACTCGCTATTCGGACTATCGGTGTAAAAGTGCCTATTATAACAGGTTTAGGTTGTACAGAATCAGGTCCTTCGGCTCTTTTTGCGAATTGGGGAGGTGCTTTTTCGGGCTTGTTAGGCGTGCCAGTAGCAGGGCTAGAGGTAAAATTAGTGCCTTTGGGAGATAAGTCTGAGGCTAGATATAGAGGTGCCAATGTGACAAAAGGATACTGGCGAAATCCAGAGGCAACGGTACAAGCTTTTGATGAAGAAGGTTTTTATAAAACAGGTGATGCTGTAAAGTTTTTGGACGAAAATAATCCTGATAAAGGATTGATTTTTGACGGCAGAATTGCCGAAGATTTTAAACTTTCAACGGGTACATGGGTCAACGTGGGCGTGATGAAAACCAAAATCATTTCCTCTGGATCACCTATTATTCAAGATGTGGTTATTGCAGGGCTCGACCAAGACTATATTGGTCTAATACTTTTTCTCAATACCGATGCCTGTTGTCAGTTGACTGGGCACACAACTGCTGTTTGTACATCCGAATTGTATGGACATTCATCGATAACAACATTTATAGAATCTTGGATGAAAGAATTTAACACTCACGCCACAGGTAGTTCGACTAGTATTGGCAAAGTGATTATTGCCCACGAACCTCCATCGATTGACAAAGGTGAGATAACAGACAAAGGTTCGCTCAACCAACGTGCTGTTTTGGCAAATCGGCAAGATTTGGTACATCAGTTATTTCATAGTTAGGTTTTGAGTATTAGGGCACAGGCAACAGGCACAAGGCAAAGAGTGGTAAAGTAACAGACATGCTTTTACCTAAAGCCCCCGCCGAAAGCTGATACCTGAAAGCCGAAAGCTACAACCAATATCCCTCAATCGTCAGTAGAAGTTTATTGCAACAAAATTATTATCCAAAAAACCATTCATACGAGCATTTTGCTCAAATTTATTTCCCTAAAAATCCCCTTGTATTGACGTATTGAGGGTTTTTCTTTTTTACGATGAATATAGAATCAAACATATTTCTCATTTCTGGTGGCGCCTCTGGGTTGGGGTTGGCCACGGCACAAAACATTGTTTCGCAAGGCGGAAAAGTTATTTTATTAGACATAAATGAACAAGCTGGGCAACTTGCACAAGTAAGTTTAGGCGATTCTGCGCTTTTTTGTAAAACTGATATTGTGGATGAAACGCAGGTGTCACAAGCGATTGAACAAGCCCTTTCTCATTTTGGAAAAATCAACGGCGTCATCAATTGTGCGGGAATTGGACCCGCCAAAAGAGTTGTGGGTAAAGATGGTCCACACGATTTAGGCTTTTTCCAGAAAGTCATTCAAGTCAATTTGGTTGGGGTATTCAATGTACTTCGTTTGGGGGCAAATGTCATGCAGCACAATACGCCCAACGGACAAGGCGAAAGAGGTATTGTGATTAATACCGCTTCGGTCGCGGCCTTTGATGGACAAATCGGACAGGCGGCATATTCAGCTTCTAAAGGTGGGGTGGTAGCGATGACGCTACCTATCGCTCGTGAATTTGCCCGTATGGGTATACGAGTGATGACGATTGCTCCAGGAATTTTTGAAACACCTCTACTGGCAAATTTGTCTAGCGAAGCACAAGCTTCTTTAGCGCAACAAATTCCTTTTCCTCCAAGACTTGGAAAACCTGAAGAATTTGCGAAATTGGTACAACAAATCATTGAAAATACCATGCTCAATGGCGAGGTAATCCGCTTGGATGGTGCTATTAGAATGGGAATAAAATAATACAAAACCTTTTACTATGAAAAAAATAGTTACCTGTATCTTAGGTCTAATACTCGGATATACAGCTCATGCACAAGAAGTTATCCGATTGTACGAAGGTAAAGCCCCAGGTTCAGAAAGCTGGACTTGGCAAGAATCAGTGTTAACCAATGCTAATTGGGGTGGTCGAACTGCCTATAATATTGTTGATCCAACGATTACAGCCTATTTACCAAATCCAAGCAAAGCAAATGGAACAGCCATAGTCGTTGCGCCGGGAGGAGCTTTTCATACTTTGTCGATGGATAATGAAGGAGTTGATGTAGCCAAATGGTTGAATGAAAGAGGTATTGCGGCATTCGTCTTGAAATACCGAGTAGCACGCTCTTTTACAGAAAATCCTATCACCGAGTTGATGGGTAAAATGAGTAATATGAAGGCGCTCGACCAAGAAAATGCGGCTGTAATTCCTTTGGCTACACAAGATGGACGTAAGGCAATTCAGTATATTCGTCAGAATGCAGAGAAATTTCATATCAATCCAAGCAAAGTTGGCATGATGGGATTCTCGGCAGGAGGAACATTAACCATGTCGGTAGTTTATACAGCCAATGATGCTGAAAGACCCAATTTTGTTGCCCCAATTTATGCCTACGAAAAAGCTATTTTAGGTAATAAAGTTCCAACTCAACCGACGCCAATTTTTGTGGCAGCCGCTTCGGATGACCAACTAGGTTTTACCTTGCATAGTTCTTCTATTTACAGCAAATGGACGAAAGCCAAACAACCAGCCGAGTTACATATTTACGAAAAAGGGGGACATGGATTCGGTATGAGTAAGAAAAATATTCCTACCGATACATGGATAGAACGCTTTGGAGATTGGCTACAATTACATGGCTTGACAACTCCCGAACCGCCAGCGCCAGGCTTAGCTTTTTTCTGTGAAATAAAAGTATTACTAAGCGAAGCCCTCACAGTAGGTCAGACACCACATGGACTACGACGCATTATCCCAATTGTAGGAGGTACTTTCGAAGGCCCAAGTATCAAAGGACAGGTATTGTCGGGTGGTGCCGATTGGCAAATTGTGAGAAGCGATGGCGTAGCAGAATTAGATGCAAATTACCAAATCAAAACAGATGATGGGGTTATTATTTATGTAAAAAATAATGGATTGAGAGTGGCCTCTCCTGAAATCGCAGCCAAAATTGCCAAAGGCGAGAATGTAGATCCTTCACAATATTATTTTAGAACGATTCCGACACTAGAAGCACCCAAAGGAAGATATGAATGGGTAAATAATAGTTTATTTTTATGTAAAGGAATCCGTAAACCCGATCATGTATTGATTCAAATTTGGGCGGTGAAATAGAATTAAAATCCACAGGCACAAAGTGATAAAAGTTGTAAAACAACAATTCACTTTGTGCCTTAGTGCCTTTTCACATTACCCTTTTTAAAACATATCTATCCAAAAAACACATTTTAAATTATGAAAAGAATTCTTTTACTCTTCTTTACTTGTCTGTGTTTCAGGCAGGCAAATGCACAAAGTATTCAGGGGAAAGTTGAAAGCTTTGTGATTAATGCTAAAACTTTACAAAATACAGGTGGAGAAAACCCTAATCGTAAAATCTCGGTATATCTTCCTCCGAATTACGAAAGCACACAAAAAAGATTTCCCGTGGTGTACTATTTACATGGCTTCATGGGTAATGATAGTATCACAACAGGCATGAAAGCGATTTTGGATAAGAGTATTGCTCAAGCCAAAATCCGCCCTTTTATTTTGGTTATTGCCAGTCAATATACCCTTTTTGATGGCAGTTTTTATAGTAATTCAGCCCTGACAGGAAACTGGTCTGAATTTGAAGCTAAAGAATTGGTTACCAATATCGACCGCAAATACAGAACCCTTGCCAACCGCAATAGCAGAGGTATTGGCGGACATTCGATGGGAGGTTACGGAGCTATCAAAATCGGAATGTTGTACCCAGAAGTATTTAGTTCTGTATACGCCATGAGTCCAGGGTTATTGATGATGGTCAAAGAATTTGGTGCTAATAGCGATTCATTTAAGGAACTCTCGAAAATAAAAACAGTCGAAGAATTACGAAAAACCTATTATCCTAAAGTATTGGTCGCTGTGGGACGAGCATGGTCTCCCAATTCAGCCAACCCACCTTTTTATTGTGATATGCCTTTTACCTATCAAGGCGACAGTCTGCAAGTAAATCAGGCAGTGGTAGACAAATGGAATGCTAATTTTCCTGTATTGATGGCAGATAAATACGCGGATAATCTTCGTAAACTCAAAGCTATCAAATTGGATTGGGGAAGAAACGACGCCCAGCGCTTTCCGATTCAGTGCGGAGCTTTTAGTCAAAAGTTGGAAAACCTTGGTGTTGAGCATTTTGCAGAAGAGTATATTGGAAATCATGTGAACAAAATTTGGACAAATGATGGTAGAGTTTTGAATGACTTGCTTCCATTTTTTAATGATTATCTGGTTTTTGAATAACATATACGCTCGATAAAATGCTCGCACTATTAGGATTTTCGACCATTGCTATTTTCTTATTTTTAATCATTACCAAACGTCTTTCTGTGATTACTGCTTTGGTAATCGTACCGCTTTTGGCAGGGATTATTGCAGGATTTTCTCCAAAGGAATTAGGAGAAATGATGCTTGCAGGCATGAAGCAAGTAGCACCAACAGGCATATTGTTAACCTTTGCGGTACTGTATTTTGCCACGATGCTCGATGCTGGACTTTTTGACCCAGTAGTCGCTTTTATCATCAAGTATGTAAAAGGCGATCCGCTCAAAGTTATTCTCGGAACAGCCATATTGACCATGATTGTGCATCTAGATGGCGATGGTACCGCCACTTTTATGATTGTGCTTTCGGCTTTTTTACCTATTTACAAACAGTTAAAAATCAATCGCTTAATATTGCCTTGTATTGTTGCGTTGAGTGTGGGGCCGATGCATCTTGTACCTTGGTCTGGCACTTCGGCACGAGCTATTTCTACACTCAAATCGGATGCAGTACATATTTTCAACCCTAATATTCCTGCAATATTAGCAGGGCTAGCATGGGTTTTATTTGTGGCATATTTTCTAGGAATGAAGGAAAGAAAACGATTAGGAGTAGTAGATTTTGCCTATAATCATCAGGAAAATTTAACTGAAAATGAAAGAAGTTTACGTCGCCCAAAACTCATTATCCTCAATGCTATCTTGACGATTAGTTTAATTGTGATACTCATCAAAGGGCTCATTCCTGCGCCTGTGTTGTTTCTACTGGCAAGTATGTTGGCGCTGTTAATCAACTACCCTAGACTGAACGACCAACAAAAAGTATTGCGTGGTCACGGTATGAATATTTTTCTGGTATCGAGTATGATATTTGTGGCGGGAATCTTTTCTGGAATTCTTACAGGTACAAAAATGATTGATGCTATGGCCAACGAATTGGTATCTTTGATTCCTCAGCATCATGCCAATCTTTTGCCTTTACTTACAGCGATTACAAGTTTGCCTGCAAGTATTCTCTTCACGCCAGATGCCTACTACTTTGGTGTAGTGCCTATTTTGAGTCAAACTGCAACACAATTTCACTTAGATTCATTAGAAATAGGGCGCGCTGCTTTGCTTGGACAAATGACGGTTGGTTTTCCGATAAGTCCATTGACAGCATCTACTTTTTTATTGATTGGTTTGACAGAAGTAGATTTGGGAGAACATCAAAAGTTTACCTTCAAATGGGCTTGGGGTACTACTCTTGTGATGACGATTATGGCTTTATTGACAGGTTCGATACATATTTAGCAAATGAAAAAAGATAAAATAAGAATAGGATGCGGAGCAGGTTTTTCTGGTGATCGGATTGAGCCAGCGCTTGTATTGGCCGAGCAAGGCGAATTGGATTATCTTGTGCTAGAATGTCTGGCCGAAAGAACGATAGCTTTAGCTCAAAAAAGAAAATTACAAGATGCTTCCAAAGGTTACGACCCGCATTTAGAGAAGCGAATCAAATCATTATTGCCATTATTAGTAAAAAATCAAATAAAGCTTATTACTAATATGGGAGCGGCAAACCCATTGGCAGCCGCCCACAAAGTCATTGAGATAGCCAAAGAATTGAATTTACCCATCAAAGTAGCAGCCGTGACAGGAGATGATGCAACACAATGGGTAAGAAATAGCTCAACCCATTTTACCATTTTGGAAAATGGTCAAGCATTAAACGACTATGAAGTGATTTCTATCAATGCCTATATGGGTGTTGAAGGAATTTTGGAGGCATTAACGGCTGATGCACAAGTTATTATTACAGGAAGAGTGTCTGATCCTTCATTGTTTTTAGCACCCATGATTCATGAATTTGACTGGCAAATGGATGATTATGATTTGTTGGGAAAAGGCACCGTGATTGGACACTTACTCGAATGTGCAGGACATATTACTGGAGGGTATTTTGCTGAACCCATCATGAAACCAATAGAAGGACTGGCAACTTTGGGACACCCTTTTGCCGATATTTATGCCGATGGTTCTGCTATTATTAGTAAAGTAAAGGGCACTGGAGGTAAAATTACGCTGCAAACTACCAAAGAACAGCTTTTGTACGAGGTCATCAACCCACATGAATATTATACTCCTGATGTAATCGCTGATTTTACAACCGTTAAATTGGAAGAAATTGGCGAAAATCAAGTTTGGGTAACAGGTGGTACGGGCAAAACTAAACCATCAACTTACAAAGCAAGTGTTGGCTATAAAGCATTTTATCTTGGCGAAGGTGAAATTTCTTATGCTGGATTCAACGCCGTCGGGCGAGCCAAACTAGCGGGTGAAGTTTTATCCCAAAGATTAAAGCCTCAATTCGAAGCATTTAGAATAGATTACATTGGCTTAAATGCTATTTTTCGAGAAGAATTTAGTGCTAAAATGAAAGTAGAGGAGTCCTATTTACCCGAAGTAAGATTGAGAGTATCGGGAAAAGCCTCAACTGCCGAGGAAGCCTTATTGATTGGAGAAGAAGTTGAAGCACTCTATACCAATGGTCCTGCGGCTGGTGGGGGTGTTCGAAAAAATGTGAACGAAGTGATAGGCATCGTCTCTATTTTGATTGACAGAAATGTATTGAAAGCAAACGTAGACACTCTAAGCGCATGAAACTTTACGAAATAGCCCACAGCAGAGCAGGTGACAAAGGCAATACTCTTACGCTATCACTGATTCCTTTCAAAGAGTCTGATTATGAACTACTTTGCACTCAAATTACAGTGCAAAAAGTACAAGAACATCTACAAGGCATTGTAGAAGGAGAGATTATTCGATACGAATTACCCAATATTTCATCATTGCTATTTGTTTGTCAACAAGCATTATTGGGTGGAGTTACCACCTCTTTGGCGATAGATACCCATGGTAAAACATTGAGCTATGCCCTTCTTGAAATGGAAGTCTAATTACATATACAGTAGTTTTCTAAATACCCCACTTAAATCCGAATCCATTCTTAAAACCATCAAATCTACTATTCTAGTAAGATTTGATGGTTTTTTTTGTAAAATGAAAAAATCTATTTTACATTTACATCGTACACGATATAATTGTAAAAAATCAAAATAATGGAGCAGAAATTTTATGACTTGTCAGCTAAGACACCTGCTGGCAAAGAAGTCTCAATGTCGGAGTTTGCAGGTAAGGCTGTACTAATAGTCAATACCGCCACTAAGTGTGGACTTACGCCACAATTTGAAGGATTAGAACATTTACATCAAAAATACAAAGACCAAGGTTTGGTAGTTTTGGGATTCCCATGCAATCAATTTGCGGGACAAGAGCCAGAAACTAATGATACCATCGAGCAAGTTTGCCAAATGAATCATGGTGTTACTTTTCAGTTAATGGCAAAATGCGATGTAAACGGAGACGGTACCCATCCTGTTTTTAAATATCTAAAAAGTAAAAAAGGAGGTTTGTTGGGAAGCAGTATCAAATGGAACTTTACAAAATTTTTAGTTGATAAAAAGGGAAGGGTAATAAAGCGTTATGCCCCAGTTACCAAACCTGAAGCGATTGAGGACGATATTCGTAAGGCTTTGTAATATGTCAGAAGAATCAGAAGTATTGAAGCTCGAAAGACAACTTTGCTTTCCATTATACACAGCTTCTCGACTTACGACCCAATGTTATCAACCAATTCTTCAAGAATTAAATCTTACTTACCCTCAATACTTGGTTATGTTGGTTCTGTGGGAAAAAAATAATTTGAGTCTTTCAGACATTGCTCAAAAATTATTTTTGCAGTCTAATACTTTAACTCCTTTACTGAAGCGGATGGAAGAATTAGGCTTGTTGACCAGAACACGATCTAAACAAGACGAGCGTAGTATCTGTATCTCCTTGACTGAAACGGGTGAAAAACTCAAGATACAAGCTGAACAAGTACCTTCTAGGTTAACGCAACAAATATCTTTAACCAGAGATGAAGCCATTCAACTACATACCTTATTATATAAGCTCATACAGGGTTAACAAAATACCTACAGCCGATTCTCTCAAGAATCGGCTGTTTTTGTACCATTAAGTTATTTATTTTACTTAAATGGTATTTTGAAAATCGGTATAGAAGAATGCATCTATATTTAAACCATATTTCTTCGGAAAATAATATTTGAAAACTGTACCCGAAATGGAGGGTTAAAATTCACGCTAATCTTATACCAAAATCGTAACAGTGATTAATAGAGTCTTTGTTGGATTATCTAAGATTTGAAAAACAAACAAGAAGTCCCTTCTTGAACTGATTAGAGTAGGATAAAACAAAGCACAGAAAAGTTAGAGCAAAAGGAATGATTTAATTTCAACTATACTGAAAAATAGAAAAATGATAAGGGTTCTTTCAAATCATTTTAATTTCACATCAAAACGACCATTTTTGATAGTCATTTTTTCTAACTTGTTTTTTGTATAGATATTTCCTTCAAAGGTTCCAGAAGCGATTTTACTTATTGTATCTAATTTTATGATTTTAACTAATGGTGGGTTCAGTGTGTCGATAAAGTCATACTTTTTGCTTTTCAAGAAATCTTCAAATGATGCGCTCGAAATAGGAAATGTTCCAGTTTTTAAGAGGTCTTTGTTATAGATATCAATACTCAGTTGTTGATCTGTATTTGAATAAGTCATTTGTCCATAAATTCTCAAAACTGCATTATCCTTTTTTTGATATAGGTAAAATAAAGAAAATACCTCATTCTTTATTGTCGATGAATACGGACCTTTCCGATTGCCATCATTTTGCCAAACCAAATCATTTGCCAAACACCCGAAAGTATTTGCGCCAACAGTAGTTATTTCGGGTAATGTTGCATTTTTAGGCTCAGGTAGAGCTTTGTAACAAGATTCGAGAGTGAAGTGTAAAAATAGGCATACTACCATGAACTTTTTCATTTTCGTAAATTTAAAGTGTTTATTTGAATGCGGTATGTGTAATACTTAATCAATTGAAAATATAAGATATTGATAATTAAAATTTTTCATTTGCAACTTATAATTCTGCACACATACATAGTTCAAATATATGAAATTAAAAATAGATTGTGCTACAAATAAATCATCACATTAACACCATCTGAATCCCTTCGACTAAATAGATTCTCAAAAATTTTCTCATGAATAAATTGTATTATTCAAATAGCACCAACTGATTTAGAGAGCTTGTTTGTACTTTTACATTATGATTGATAAAATGATTACATACGATAACCTTCTTACTCCACCTTGAGTCATTTCTTGACCCAATTTTCCTTCCTTGATTTGTTTCGTTATTAAGGTACATTTTTCTAGTACATTCATTAAAACATCATCGCCCTTTGGCTGATGATAGACTATTCTCTAGCAATGACTCAGTTATTCAATTTTAAACAAAAAGTAGACTATAAAACAGAAATTCTGGCAGGATTGACGGTAGCGATGACCATGATTCCAGAATCTCTTTCTTTTGCTATCTTGGCAAAGCTTCCACCTTTGGTTGGTTTATATGGTGCCTTCATTATGGGTCTCATAACTTCTATTTTTGGAGGTAGGCCAGGCCTTATTTCAGGAGGAGCAGGAGCAACCGTGGTTGTACTTATCGCTCTGATGAATTCTCATGGACTCGATTATGTATTCGCTGCTATTATCCTTGGCGGAATTTTTCAATTATTAGTAGGTGTGTTTCGTTTGGGGAAATTTATTAGACTGGTTCCACAACCCGTTATGTATGGATTTGTGAATGGCTTGGCTGTCATTATTTTTATGGCTCAGTTGGAACAATTCAAAACTGTGGTTGACGGGCATTTGGTATGGTTGTCAGGTTCAAATCTCTATACAATGTTAGGATTAGTAGCTCTTACTATAATCATTGTGCTGGGCTTTCCTCGAATTACCAAAGCTGTTCCATCTTCGCTAGTCGCAATTATAGTTGTTGGCTTTATTGTATTTTTCTTTAAAATAGATACTAAAACCGTAAAAGATATTGCATCGGTAAGTGGCGGTTTACCGCCTTTTCATATTCCTCAAGTGCCACTTACTTTTGAGACATTACAAATTATATTCCCCTATGGTTTGGTAATGGGTGGTGTAGGTCTAACAGAGGGACTTCTTACGCTCAACGTGGTCGATGAAATCACTGAAACAAGGGGAGACGGAAATCGAGAGTCTCTAGCTCAAGGCGCCGCTAATATCCTCAACGGCTTTTTCTTTGGCATGGGGGGCTGTCCGATGATTGCTCAGACTTTAGTAAATATTTCAGCTGGCGCACGTGCCAGACTTTCGGGTATCGTGGCGGCTTTTACGATTCTGTCAATAATTCTTTTTGCGTCTCCAATCATTGAAGCATTGCCTATGGCAGCCTTAACAGGTGTAATGATGATGGTGGCAATGGGTACGTTTGAATGGATGAGTTTGAAAATTATCAATAAAATGCCTAAAGCGGATATTGTTGTAGGAGTTTTAGTCGCATTGATTACTATTTGGCTTCACAATTTGGCATTAGCAGTCCTTATTGGTGTGATTATCTCTGCATTAGTATTTGCTTGGGAAAGCGCCAAACGCATCCGTGCACGAAAGTTTATGGATGATAATGGCGTAAAACACTATGAAATTTATGGCCCATTATTTTTTGGTTCTACCAGTGCTTTTATGGAAAAGTTTGATGTCCAAAATGACCCACAAGAAATCATCATTGATTTTAAAGAAAGTCGTATATCGGATATGAGCGCCATAGATGCCGTAAATAAATTGACAGAAAAATATTTAAAATTAAACAAAACGGTTCATTTACGTCATTTAAGTGCTGACTGTCGCCAACTACTCCACAATGCTGATAAAGTAATAGATGTCAACATCATCGATGATCCCACTTATCCTGTCATGGAATAAGTATAAATTATCAACGTAAACAGTCGCAGAAGTCCAAGAAGAAAGAATCTTCCTCTTCTTGGACTTCTGTATTTAATTGAAAAGCCTTCTTTGAAAATCGATAAAACTGGCAACGTTGCCGGTAACGATTGCACTAAAAAAGACAGTTTTTTATTTGTTAAGTTCAATATTGAAGTCCAATTTCGAAGTGAAAAGCATTGATTTTAGTTCAATTGCCTTTAAACCCCATTTCATTTAGGGACTTTCTTGGATAAATATTCTGTATACAACCAAGATTGAACTATGTCATTTAATCATTTAGACGGTTTATGAAAACTCATTTTCTTCGTTGGGCTGCAGCCTTGGTTGTAGCTACTCCTCTTGCCAGTTTAGCGCAAAAAACTCCATCTTATAGCTGGAATAATTTGCCGAAAATTACTCAACCAAGTTTCAAAAAAGATACCCTCAATATTCAGAAATTAGGTGCTAAACCAGACGGTGTTACACTCAATACCGAGACCATCAATAACGCTATTAATACGATAAGCAAAAAAGGTGGTGGCGTTGTATTGGTTCCCAAAGGCATCTGGCTAACAGGACCTATTGAGTTGAAAAGCAATGTTAATTTGCATATTCAAAAATCAGCTATCGTACTTTTTACAGGTGATAAAAGCCAATATGCGCTCGTAGAGGGTTCTTATGAAGGTAAAAAAGCTGCTCGTAACCAATCTCCAATTTCGGCAACAGGCGTTGAAAATATTGCTATTACAGGCAAAGGCATTATCGACGGAAACGGAGATGTGTGGCGTGCCGTTAATAAAGCTCAATTGACAGAAGGGCAATGGAAAGAGAAAGTAGCTTCGGGGGGTGTTGTTAGAGCCGACGGCAAGGCCTGGTATCCAAGCGAACAATTTTTGAAGGCTAGTGTTGAAGGCAAAAGTATGCTACTCACAGATGGTAAAAAACCTGCCGATTTTGCCGATATGAAAGATTTTCTTCGTCCTAATTTGTTGGTTTTGACACAATGTAAAAAGGTTTTAATAGATGGTGTTACTTTTCAAAACTCGCCAGCTTGGTGCTTACACCCCTTGATGACTGAAAATTTGACGATTAGAAATGTCGTAGTCAAAAATCCTGAATATGCTCAAAACGGAGATGGAATGGATATCGAATCTTGTAAAAATTTCCTAATTGAAGGTTGTACTTTGGACGTAGGTGATGACGCGATTTGTATTAAATCAGGAAAAGATGAAGAAGGTCGTAAACGTGGTATGCCTACCGAAAATGGGATTATCCGTAACAACGTTGTATATAATGGTCACGGAGGTTTTGTAATCGGAAGCGAAATGAGTGGTGGAGCTCGCAACCTATTTGTGTATGACTGTACGTTTATGGGTACCGATAAAGGGCTACGTTTCAAGTCTGTTCGCGGTCGTGGGGGAGTTGTTGAAAATATTTATGCTAAAAATATTTATATGAAAGATATTGCTCAGGAAGCTATTTTCTTTGATATGTACTATTTTGTAAAGTTCGCCACAGATTCTCCAAGAGATGAACGTCCGATTGTCAATGAAGGAACTCCTATTTTCAGAAATATGAAATTTGAAAATATTGTTTGTCATGGAGCTAAAAAGGGCATCTTTGTGCGTGGATTACCAGAAATGCCTATTCAAAATATTGCTATCGAAAACGCAACTTTGCAAGCAGAAGAGGGAGCTATACTAATAGATGCTAGCGGAATCACTTGTAAAAACGTAGCCTTACTTTCTGAAAAAACTGAACCAGTTATTTCAATAGAAAATAGTCAGAAAGTAACTTTCGAGAATATTGAGGTCAACAAAGGTGCCAAAAGATTCTTTACAATTAGTGGTGAGCGTACCAAAAACATTGCTGTTTCAAAAACAAAATTGGAGCAAGCTAACCAAAAAGTAGAATGGAAAGACGGTGCATTAGAGTCTGTTCTTTCGATAATGCCTTAATTCGGCAATTTTTATCCAAGATATTAGGAATGCTCAACAATTGTTCCGTTATTTGTCAAAAATTAAAACAAATGCAAACAGGAACAGTAAAATTTTTCAATGAGTCAAAAGGTTTTGGCTTCATTTCTCCAGAAAATGGTGGAGAAGACATTTTTGTCCACATTTCAGGATTAGTAGACTCAGTTCGTCAAGACGATAAAGTTCTTTTTGACGTAGCTCAAGGTAAAAGAGGATTAAATGCCGTTAATGTAAAGTTGGCTTAATATATAAGATATAACTGATCATTTCTTTTAAGCACGCCTTTCGAGGTGTGCTTTTTTTTGTCCTAATAAGATGACTATCAATTAATTTGTTTCGTAATATATTACTCTTACCTTTGGTTTAATGAGTAAGCAAAAATAATAGATGAATTTCTCTCTAAAGATATTTTACTTTTATTGTCTCCGACCGACTTCCCTTCTTATTATGCTCCTCTAAGATTTCGTCCATCATTTTAACAGCTCCGAATAGAGCCTTAGGCTATGATAAAAAAAGATAAGAAAGTAAAAGAGAAAAAAGATTTGAGTAGCTACATCACTTGTCTTATTCAAGACCCTGTGAAAGATTTTACGATTTCATTTGATCGTGCTCTTTTGGAAAAAAAGAGGGAGAAATATGGGGATAAATTGATTTTCAATCCTGCTTAGACTAACAAAGAAGAAGTGATTTAGAAAAATATATGGGCAGAAAAAAAGAGTGTTTGAAACAAACACTCTTCATGGAATTAATTAGTTGGCCAATTTGGCAATTTGAACAGCTTTAGGTCCTTTGCTTGAAGGTTCAACCAAAAACTCTACTTGGTCTTGTTCCTTAACTGGCTCTTTCAAATCATTTGCGTGAAAGAATATTTTTTTCTTAGATTTACTATCAATGATAAAACCAAATCTTTTTTGAGTATTAAAGAACTCAACTATTCCTTGATGCGCAGTTTTATCTGCTGGACCTCTTTCGTATCTATCTGATCTTTTTCCCGAAGCGGCATTATCCTCACTTCCCGCAGGTTTTGGAGGCGTAGTTGTTAGATTTCCATATTCATCAACGTAAGCTAACATCTCAGAAAAATCTTTCCCTTTGTTAGAGTTAGTTTTTCTGTCTTCTCTTTTGTCATCTTTCTCTTGACGTTTTTTACGTTTTTTGGATTCTCTGTCTTTTTTGTTTGCCGTTATTTGGGAACTGCTCATATTGGAGGGGTTAAAATGTGATGTCAATCAATATTGACTATACCTGAAGATAGAGAACCAGTGTTGCATAAGGGGGTCATATTAAAATATTTCATTCCAAAAGCTAGTGTGTTACGTCTATCTTACAAAGATAGAAGAATTATATGGGATTATGCTGTATTGAAAGCGAAACATACTGGCTATTGAAATAATAAATTCCCTAACATAAATATAACTACCTCTTTTCAGTGTTGTATGTATTTAACTGGAATATTAGCAAAATATTATTTTTTTGAGAAAAACAATAAATTAAAAAAGTTACCAAATCAGGATAAAAAGGCATATTAATTCGTTTATATTGGGGCACTTTTAACTATCCTCAATTTTACTATGTCAGAAAACTTACAAAATTCAAGGAGAGATTTTCTCAAAAAAGGCGCAGCTGCGGCAGTTGGGAGTTTCTTTATTGTTCCTCGCCATGTGTTAGGTAAGGGATTTATTGCTCCAAGTGACAAACTCAATATTGCAGCTATTGGTGCTGGCGGAAAAGGTCAATCAGATATTATTAATGCTTACAACAATGGTGCTTCTAATGTTGTAGCACTTTGTGATGTGGATTGGGCAAGAGCTAAAACTGCTATTGAAAAATTTCCGAACGCCAAAAAGTTTAGAGATTTTAGAGTAATGTTAGACCAAATGAAGTCTGACATTGATGCTGTAACTATCTCAACACCAGACCACTTCCATGCCTACGCGGCTATGGCATGTATGCAGATGGGCAAGCACGTATATGTACAAAAGCCTTTGACGCACAACATTGCCGAGGCTCGTATGCTTACCAAAGCGGCAAGAAAGTACAAAGTAGTAACTCAAATGGGTAACCAAGGTTCGTCAAACCCACTACAACAAGTAGCAAGTAAATGGTTTGATGATGGTAAAATTGGGACTGTTCATACGGTAAATATTTGGACGAACCGCCCAGTTTGGCCACAAGGTATTCCTGTTCCAACTGAAAAGCCTGCGCTAATCGACTCAATGTCACCTGCAGATTGGGATGTTTGGGTTGGACCAGCTCAGTGGGTTGATTATCATCCTCTTTATCATCCATTCAAATGGAGAGGTTGGTGGAACTTTGGTACAGGTGCTTTGGGAGATATTGGTTGCCATACCATTGATTCGGCATTCCGTATTTTGGGCTTGAGTTACCCAACAGAGGTAGAATGTAGCGTAGGAGCGGTATTTATCAAAGACTGGACTCCTGAGTATATTCCTGAAGGTTGTCCTCCGTCTTCGCACGTAGAAATCAAATTCCCAGCGACCAAGAAAAACAAATCTGCTGTGAAAATGATTTGGATGGATGGTGGTATTCGTCCTATGCACCCAGATTTGATTCCTGCAAATACTCCTATCAGTGACGACGGTGGTGCTAATGGTATTATTTTAACTGGTACAAAAGGTATCATGACCATTGGTATGTATGGTAACAATCCAAAAATCTACTTGAATAATGGTGAAGTTATCGATACGCCAAAATTGACTAACGATCTCAAGTTACCAGAATATGGTCACCAAGTAAGTTGGACAAATGCTTGTAAAGCTGGTTTTGCTAGTAAAGAGCACAAGGAACTTTCTTCATCATTTGACTATTCAGGCCCACTTACTGAAACGGTATTGATGGGTAATTTAGCGATTCGTAGCTATATGTTGCGTAAGAAAAATGAAAAAGGTGGATTTGACTTCTACGGTCGTAACAAGTTGCTGTGGAACGGTGAAGATATGAAGATTACTAACTTCGACGATGCTAACCAGTTTGTGGGTCGTACCTATCGTGAGGGTTGGAAAGTAGTTGATGCGTAGGTAAATAAGTGTCTCATGCTTTTAATAAACCGAGTACAATAATCGTAATCTTATAAAAAAACGGAGGTGCCATCACCTCCGTTTTGCTTTTTAGCCTTTTCATGAATTATGCGAATCAAAAAATTATTCAGCATTCAAAACTCGCAACTCAGCACTCATACCTAGTATCTGATTGACCAAAATGGATTGACCTCTTCTTTGAATTTATCTTTGACATGCTTTTCTATCATTTGCTGATACTTTGCTTCGTTGATTTTACTTCCTTTCAATTTTTTGGGCAAATCTAATTCTGTTGTAAGCTTTTTGAATTCGATCTTCGAGGCTGCAATCACACAAGCACCATCATTTATATCTAGCTCAAGTATGAGCCCAGGCAAACCCCAAAGTCTTTCTGGTCCTGCTTTAGCTTTTATATCTTGAGCAAACCACGCCACTATTACTTGGTTTTTGATGGGATCTTTGATTTGCGCCTTCATACAAATATGACCAGCTACTTCCTTAATATCATTCAGAATTTTCCATTGAGGGCGTTCTAGACTATCTTCAACCACGTAGGTTTTCCCAACAAAATCAATTACGTCTGTGAATATCTCATTTTCGAAGTCTCTATAAATCACAAACTGCTCTTTGCGCCAAGAATATCCATTGGTATTCTCTTCCTTTTCTTCATATTTTGACCCTTTTGGACTAAATAACAAAGTATAAGTTTGAGTACTCATGTCGATATTCCCGAACATGTAGGCATTTTTCTCTTTTTGTTGCTTACTCAAAAAGGTCATTTGATCATTCATCTTCGTCCATGAGGTCGTTCGCTTAAAGGTAACTTCACCTTCATTTTTTTGTGCCTTTGCCCAAATCCCAAAGGCGAGCAAAAGGATTATCAATGTCATTTTTTTCATATAATTTGTGTCTATAATATCTAAATAGATTGAGATATATTTTATCTAAAACATATTATTATTCTTTTTCAATTTAGCATCATGTCCTCTTACGTTATAGGTCAAACTCAACATAAAGTATCTTGCAAGAGTAAACGCTTGCTGATAAGTTACAAAGTTTTGAGAACCCGTTTGGGTGATGGCTTGGCGTCTGTTGAATACGTCAAATGCGGCCAAACGCGCTTCTAAACGGTTATCTTTCATCAATAAGCGACGTATCGAAATGTTTAGAATAGGGATGTCTTGAGAAAAGTTAAATCGATCGTTTTCATAACCTGTATAGTTGAAACTACTTTCTAAAAAGGTTTTCTTGATAAAGCTCCATTTGGCATCAATATTCAACCCTTTGCTAATAATATTCTGATTTTGACGGGTTTCAATTGAATATTTGATGTTATTAATAGAGTAATTTCCGCCTAAAGTCACAAATATTTTATCGCTTGGAGTAATACTAAAACCAATGTTAGCTGAGTAGGCATTACTGTTAGTAGTATTCAAAACTGAGTTTACCAACGTGGGTGTATTTGAGAGATTATAATTCACGCTTAGGTTGGTAGTCCATTTTGTTTTAATAATAGGGAAACTAGAATATAAGGTAGTTCTAAATGACTCGGCACCAGACATATTTTCGGGACGAGTACGTGTGACTAAATTAGCATCAACAGTTTGATTATAAACAATTTGGTTAAGATAGTAATTATAATTCATCCAAAGGTTGATGCTAGTAAAGTTACTTTGATTAAAACGAGACAAACTCAAGCTGACATCATGCGATTTGGTTGGGTTTAAGTTTTGATTTCCCTCTGTAATATAAAAAGGGTTGGTGTTTTGAATAACAGGCTGTAAGGCACTAATACTTGGTGCATTGACATTTATTCCATAACCAAATCGAATGTAGGTACTTTGTTGAGGATTGAAGGTTGCCGTAAAATTAGGGACAATAGCATCATATTGTTTAGAAATCTGAGTTGTCAAATTTCCACCTTCCGACGGATATACCTTTCCTGACAAGTCATATCTTAAAGCAGCCACGCCAAGCGATAGGTTAACACCTTTCTTATTAAAACGTAAACCTGTTCCAATACGATTATAGGTAATTCGGTTTTCGTAATAAGTACTCAAACTATCAAATCGTTGTGTTTCTATGAGGCCATTATAGGCATCGCGACCAACGTTTTGTTGGTTATTAGAAAAATTATAGAAGTTTTCCCAGAAAAAACGCTTTGAGAGTGGTTCCAAATAATTCAAACCTGCTTTTAAAGTCAGTGTACGGTTAGCATTTTGGTTAAGTTGAGCTATGGCACGAATTTGATCGTTGGGATTGCTAGCTTCAAAGAATTGTGTCAACGAACGAATGTTATCGGTTCCATCGGTAGTCGACCTTACAAATGAGCTACTAGCGGCAAATACTCGTCCCACCTTTTTGAATTTATGACGAAAAATAGCCGTACCATTTAGGTTATACGCATTCAGGTTTGAGCTATTGTTAAGATTGATACGGTTTTGTAATTCATTATTGTTATTGATGTATTCTTGACGAGTACCCACAGCACTATTCGAATTACTAAAACGTAAATTAGCTTTGGTAATCAAGGTATTTGTCGAATCAAGCATTTGTTCCCAGCGTCCACTTATGGAGTGGTTGGCTCTAAAACTTACCGTTGAACTGGTATCCAATGTACTAAATGAACCATTTTGAAGGAAGGTTCTTTTATTCTGATTTTGGTCCAAATTCAATTTTGTTTGATTATATACATAGCTGGTACTCAGCTTGGTTTTTTCATGTGTATAATTGTAGTTGACACCACCTCCCAAATTATTAGTAAATCCTCTTCCATTAAAACTACTCAACAAATCATCATCGCCACCAATAAAAAAGGCATCGCCACCACTTCCAAAACCAAAATCACCATTGTCGAAACTGCTGAAAGTATTATTTCCTTTAAACTCGCCATAGTCGCTCCAATTGACCCCCGTTTCGTTGATATTATTGGCATATCCAATGACTGAAAACTGTTCTTTTTTGTTAAAACGGTTGTAATTTCCTCTCAAAACTCCTCGGTCAGAAGTACCTACAGCGCCTGTGATTTTACCAAATTCTCCTTTTTTGAAGTTGTCCTTTAACTCCAAATTGATGGTTTTCTCCTTACTTCCATCGTCTACTCCAGTAATCGTAGCTTGGTCTGATTTGCGATTAAAAACTTGAATTTTTGAAATAGTTTCAGCTCCTAAGTTTTTAGTAGCTGCTTTGGGGTCATCGCCAAAAAATGTTTTACCATCAACGGTCACTTTTTTAACATCATTTCCTTGTGCTTTAATATTTCCACTGCCATCTACCTCAATGCCAGGCAGTTTACGTAATAAATCTTCGACGGTTGACCCTGGTGGAACCTTAAATGAAGCAGCATTATACTCGATAGTATCACCTTTGATACTCAAAGGCGCTTTAGCCGTTCTAACCACCACCTCTAATAATTCTTGTGAAATAGGCTTGATTTTGATAACACCCAAATCATTTACAGCCGTAGCGCTAGCAATGAGATGCTGTTGATACGGTAGAAAACCAACATAAGAGATTTTGAGGAGATAGGGGATGTTTTTAACATTTCTAAATTCAAAAACACCCTTATCGTTGGCGTTGCCAAAATTGACTAAAGATGAGTCTGAGGGAGAAAGTAACATTACCGTGGCATCCGCCAAAACTGTAGAGTTCGTATCTTGAACAATACCTTTGATATTTATACGAGCAGGGTTTTGTGCATATAGCTGTGTAATAGCGAGTAACAACAATACACTTAATAGGACTAGAATTCGATTCATAGGTCTGATTTTTAGATTTAATGGAGGTAAAGAAAGCATTTTGTTTTCTTGATAGAACAAAGATAAGTATATCTACGAACAATTCGTAGATATACTTAAATATTAACATAAAAAATTGAAATTGAAAAAATAATGAGCCAATAAAAGACTATTTAATACTCAACCAATAGTAGTTGAGGAACATGTACTAATATCTTATTACCCAAAACGGATTGATTTCTTCTTTGATTTTTTCCTTGATGAACTTATCAATCATATTTTGGTATTCAGTGTTTGTGATTTTTTTACCCTTTAGTTTTTTAGGTGGTTCGAGTTCTTTGTCGACTTTTTTGAATTCAATTTTAGTGGCAACAACAGTTACGGCACCGTCGTTGATGTCGAGTTCTAAAATCATGCCTGGGAGTCCCCAAAGTCTTTCAGGTCCTGCTTGCGATGGGAGGTCTTGTGCAAACCAAGCCGTAATTTTTTGATTTTTGATCGGATCTTCTACCTGAGCTTTCATACAAATATGTCCAGCTACTTCTTTTAAGTCATTCAAAATTTTCCATTCAGGCAGTTTTAGGCTATCTTCTACGATATAGGTTTTACCTAACATTTCAATGACATCAGTCATGGTATTTTTGGTAAAATTTCGGCCAATACTATACGCTTCTTTGCGCCAAGCATATCCTTCAGACTCTTCGTTTTTCTCTTCAGAATTGACATACTTTGATTCATTATCATTGAAATAGAGAAGGGTATAATTGGCCCAGTCGTCTTTTCCACCAAACATATAAGACATTCTTTCCTTCTCTTGCTTACTTAAATAAGTCAAGGTAGAGTTGAGTTTTGTCCAATAAGTAGTTCTAGTAAAATAAACAACCCCTTCGTTGTTTTGTCCGAATGAGGTAAAATAGGCAATATATAGTAATGCTAAAAGGAATATTTTTTTCATCGAAATAATAGTTTTCTGTTTGTAAGAATAGATTCTCAGTAAGTTGGCAAAAGGCAAAAGAGTATCAACCTCTTTTGCCTTTACGTTTCATTAAAAGAATCCTCCGTTTTTCTTGAGTTTGTCTGAGTGACCTTTAAGGTTATAAGTCAAGCTCAACATAAAGTAACGAGCTAGCGTAAGTGCTTGCTGGTTGCTCACGGTATTGAGGTATCCTGTTTGTACAATAGATTGACGTTTGTTGAAAATATCAAATGCTGCCAAACGTACTTCCATGCGATTTTCTTTCATAAATAATCTTCTAACCGAGGCATTAAGAATAGGTATTTCTTGGTCAAATCCAAAACGATCGTTGCGATAGCTGTTATAATCAAAGCTAGTTTCGAAGAAGGTCTTCTTAGCAAAATTCCATTTTACTGATGTCGATAAGCCCTTGGTACGGATATTTTGGTTTTGATTATTTTCAATCGTGTAAGAAATATTGTTGAATCCAAGATTTCCTTCGATATTCATGATTAGCTTCTCACTTGGTGTAATACTAAAGCCAGCGTTAATCGTGTAATTTTTATTATTGGTTTGATTCACGATGGTATTCACAATGGTTGGCGTGTTAGAAGTATTAATATTTCCCGACAAGTTCATCGTCCATTTGGTTTTGATGATTGGGAAACTAGAATACATACCAAGGTTAAAGCTTTTACCTCCTGACATATTTTCGGGACGAGTTCTTGTCACAAAGTTGGCATCTACTGTTTGGCTGTACACAATCTGGCTCAAGTAATAGCGATACGAAGACCAAATACCAATACTAGCAAAAGTAGCAGGGTCAAACTTAGAAATATCAAAACTCAACTCGTGGTTTTTGGCTGGTAATAAGTCCTGATTACCCGAAGTGATATAGAATGGATTGTTGTTCTGAACCACTGGTTGTAGGTCGGTAATACTTGGAGCTTCTACGTTGAGCGTATAGTTAAAGCCCATATACGCATTGTTTTTGAATTCGATATTAGCAGAAAAGTTTGGCGTCAGAGCTTGATATTGCTTACTGATATTTGCTGTAAGAGGTTTTCCTTTTTGAGGATATACCTTGCCATCCAAGTCATATTGTAATACTGCTAATCCGAATGATAAGTTGATTCCGTCATTTGAATATCTCAAACCTGAACCAACACGGTTGTAGGTAATTTGATTTTGATAATAGGTACTCAAACTATCATAACGTTGTGATTCCAAATTACCATTGAATGCGTCACGTCCTACATTTTGACCGCTGTTGTTGAAGTTATAGAAACTTTCCCAATAGACTTTTTTGGAAAGGGGCTCTAAGTAATTTACCCCAGCTTTAATCATCGTAGTGGTATTGGCATTTTGGTTGAGCTGAGAAATTGCACGAATTTGGTCGTTGACGTTAGTTGCGTTAAAGAAGCGTGTCAACGAGCGAATATTATCTGTTCCATCAGTCGATGAAGTACTTAAGGTGCTACTTGCTGCAAAAGTTCTTCCTTTTTTCTTAAACTTATGGCGATAAATAGCGGTGAAATTAAAGTTATAAGCATTCAGATTAGAGCCATTGTTCATGTTGATACGGTTCTGAACATCTTCTGAATTATTCAAATACTGCTGAACTTGATTCACATTGCTATTACTACCACTAAAACGTAAATTGGTTTTTGCAATGATAGTATTTGAGGAGTCCAACATTTGTTCCAAACGAGCGGCTACGCTATGAGAGTTTCTAAAACTAACTGTATTGTTGGTATCAAGCGTCGTAAAATTGGAGTTTTGGAGGAAAGTTTTCGTACTCTGATATTGGTCGAGGTTTAACTTAGTTTGGTTATAGAAATAACTTGAACTAAACTTTGTCTTTTGGTGAGTGTAGTTGTAGTTGACACCAGTACCGAAGTTGTTAGTAAAGCCTTTTCCGTCAAAATTGTTCAGATAATCACCTTCCATATAATAGAATCTACTGCCATTACCAAAACCAAAATCTCCATTATCGTTAGAATTAAAAGAGTTATTCCCTTTAAATTCACCATAATCACTCCAGTTTACACCTGTTTCGTTGATATTATTGGCATATCCTAACACAGAGAACTGTTCTTTTTTGTTGAAACGGTTGTAATTTCCTCTTAATACGCCACGGTCAGAAGTACCAACAGCAGCTGTAATTTTTCCGAAAGCACCTTTCTTAAATTCGTCTTTCAGTTCAAGATTAATGGTTTTTTCTTTTTTCCCATCGTCAGCGCCCGTCAAAAGCGCTTGGTCAGATTTGCCATTATAGACCTGAACTTTAGAAATAGTTTCGGCGCCTAAGTTTTTGGTGGCAGCTTTGGGATCGTCACCAAAAAATGTTTTTCCGTCAACTAATACTCTTTTTACATCCTTTCCTTGGGCTTTAATATTACCGCTTGCATCAACTTCGATACCAGGGAGACGACGAAGGAGGTCTTCAACCGACGAACCAGGGGGAACTTTGAACGAAGCCGCATTATATTCGACTGTATCACCTTTGATGCTCAATGGAGCTTTAGCAGTTTTTACTACTACTTCTAGAAGTTCTTTAGCAATTGGCTTGATTTTGATAGGACCGAGGTCATTGACCTCACTGGGAAACTCTTTGAGTTTTTGTTGGTAAGGCAAAAATCCCACATAGGAGATTTTAAGCAAATACGAAGCATTTTTTACATTTCTGAATTCGAAGGAACCTTTGTCATTTGCTCTAGCAAAGTTCACCAATGACGAGTCTTTGGGTTGAAGAAGCATGACTGTTGCACCCGTAAGCGTCATAGCACTTGTATCTTGCACAACACCACGAATGGTCACACGAGCAGGATTTTGGGCAAAGAGGTTGTTACATGTAAAAAATAAAGCAATTAATAGAACTAAAGATTTGTTCATAGAATTTTGAATTTTAGATTTTTGGGAGGCAATAAGAGTGCTGAATTGTGAGTGATGAGTTTTGAGTATAATTTATGGTTACTCATATTTTATCTCATTAATTTCTCTAACTTAATTCTGCACGACTACGTATATGGTTTATGGATCGGTGTATATATGGGGGTTTCGGCTCTGAGCTTTCGGCTTTCAGCAAAATGTATTTTGCAAACAACATATCACTACAAGAACATGAATCCGCTTTGTGCCTGTTGCCTTTGTGCCTATTTCAACATAAATTTATGTAACAAAACAAGACCATTTATGAATTTAAGAATTTTTAACTAAAAGCTTAGCCAAATAACTAAAAAAATAGTTAAAAGTCAACTAACAAAAGATTAGACTTATATGATGCATGCTTGCAAGATATAGGATATCAAAAAGAAGTAAGGAAGGAATGGGATGAAAGGCTTAAAATATGGGCTGGAATTCTTAGAAAGAATACTTTTTGGTAGAAAACTATATCAAAAAATAAACCGCAGAAAAAGCTTCTCTGCGGTTTAAACGAAATACCAAGTTAAAAATTATGGTCTTAAGCAGTTTTTGCTGCTTTGCGACGAAGAATTCTATTTTTCAACGATTCTATAATCATATACATACAAGGTACAAGTAAGAGCGTCAACAAGAGTGAACTTGTCAAACCACCAATAATAACCCATGCCATACCATTTTTTACTTCTGCACCTGCGCCACTTGCAATAGCAATCGGAAGCATACCTGCAATCATAGCGATTGTGGTCATCAAAATTGGACGTAAACGTTCTTTACCTGCCTCAATCAATGCTTCTTTTACGGAAAGTCCTGTTTCTTTTAGGTGATTGGTAAAGTCGACAATCAAAATACCATTTTTGGCAACTAGCCCCAACAACATAATCAAACCTACGATAGCAAAGATAGTCAACGATTCCATCGTCAAAGCAAGAGCCAATAGCGCACCAATTAAGGCCACAGGAATCGAAAATAATACCACAAAAGGATACACCACACTTTCGTACAAAGCCACCATAATGAGGTATACCAAAATGACACCCAGCAAGAAAGCAAATCCAAGACTACCGAAGGCGTCTTTCTGGCGCTGAATTTCGCCTAAATATTCAATTGTTAATCCTTGTGGCAATTTGAGTTTATCGATTTTCTTCTGGATATCTGCTACAATCGTACCTGTTGCACGACCCACAGCCGATGCCGTAACTTTAATCGAGTTCATTCTATCAGAACGTTCCAATACCGATTGTCCAACTACTTCTGTTACGTTAGCTACATCTTTAAGTTTGATGATAGCACCACGACTATTTCGTAAAGTCAAATCACGAACGTTTTCAATCGAACGTTTATCGGCTTTATCTAAAGTAATATTGATGGGATATTCCTCACCTGATTGTCTGAACTTAGACTGGTCATTACCTCTAAATGCTAGTTGAATAGCTCCACCTACTTCTGGGACACTCAAACCAAGGTTAGCAATTTTCTCACGGTCTAGTTGTACCGAAATTTCAGATTTTAAACTTTTGGTCGAAAATTCCACATAGTCTGTCCCAGGCGTTGTGCGAACAATTTCTTTCACCTGATTGGCAACCTGCTGAATCTCGTTCATGTTAACCCCCTTAATCGCGATTTGAATAGGAGCTTCACTGTTTCCTGTAATACCTGTCAAACGAATTACCACTTTTACCCCGGGGATTTTATTGATTTCATCACGCAATTGTGTACCAAAAATTTCTGAAGATACTTTACGATTCTCTTTTGGTACCAAGGTTACTGCAATTTCAGAGATATTACTGTTGCTACCACCTGAACCCATAGCACCCGTTTGAGTACCAATGTTGGCAAATACCTTTTCTACTTCTGGTTTTTGCAAAATCATTTGTTCGATTTGCTTAGTAACCAAGTTTGTTTGTGACAACGGCGTTTGTGGAGATAACTCTAATTGAATGGTTAGTTCACCACGGTCTCCATTTCCTGCAAAAGATGATCCAATAAAACCAGCAGGTAATAATGAAAATGCACCTACAAACAATATTAAGATGGCTATCAAAACCCAACGTTTGTGAGTTAATGACCAAGTTAAAATTTTGCCATATTCATCCTTAACGCCATCTAGGAAATTTTCAAATCCTAAATTGATACGCCCCCATAAGCTCGATTTGCTCAATATTTCGACTTTACCCCATCTTGAAGCCAATAAAGGAGTTAATGTAAATGATACAAACAAACTCATTAGGGTTGAGAATACTACTACTAATGAAAACTCTCTCAGGATATTACCAATCAAACCACCGCTCATTGACAGAGGTAAAAATACTACCACGTCCACCAAAGTAATCGCTACCGCTGTAAAACCAATTTCCTGACGACCTTCAAGAGCTGATTCTATTTTACCTTTACCCATTTCGAGGTGTCGGTAAATGTTTTCTAAAACCACAATACTATCATCGACCAAGATACCTACTACTAATGAGAGACCCATCAAAGTCATCAAGTTGAGTGAGAATCCGAAGACATACATCAAGATGAATGTCGGAATCATTGCCGAAGGAATTGCTACCAATACAAACAATGAGCTACGGAAACTATGTAGGAAAAATAGCATTACACCACCCACAATGATAATTGCCAAAAAGAGGTCATGTACCACCGCATCAGCAGACGCCAAGGTATAAACCGATTGGTCATTAGCAATTTCGTAGTCAAATTTCTGTGAAGTATATTGTTTCTTTATATCAATCAATTTCTCCTTGACAAACTTACTCACATTTACAGCATTGGCGTCTGCCTGTTTTACGATTTCGATACCAATACCCGCTTTCCCATTGTTTCGGTTGAGTGTTGTTGGCTCTGTTTGGGCATCGGTAATCGTTCCCAAATCTGACAATAATACTCTACTTCCATCAGCATTTTGGCGGATAATCAATCGACGAAGCTCCTCAACCTTAACCAATTTGGCATCCAAACGAATAGAAGTACGGTTATCGTTGTTTAATACGCTACCCGCCGGATAAGACATATTACTGTTAGCAATCATTTGGTTAACCTGTGCCGAAGAAATACTGTACGCCTGTAATTTGTCATTATCTAGGCTTACTTGAATCTCTCTCTCGCTACCACCAATCAAACGAACCGTACCTACACCAGCCACGTTGGCAATTTGCGGTTTGATTTTTTGCTCAATCAAATCATATAAAGCTGGCTCTGATAAGTTTGCCGATGCAGAGATACGCAACACAGGAATTTCGTCTGTATTATAACGGTTTACCACAGGATCGTCGGCATCGTCGGGAAGCGTAGATTTAATTTGGTTAATCTTTCTTTCGGCATCGCGCTGCGCATCGAGGGTATTTACACCAGATTTTAATTGAATCGTAATCAACGAAAGACCTTCCATTGACTGCGAAGACATTTTATCAATACCTTCGATAGCCGAGACAGCTTCTTCGATAGGTTTGGTTACAACATTTTGTATTTCATCAGACGATGCCCCACGGTACACCGTTTGAACCATAATCACATTTGCCTCAAATTTGGGCAAAAGGTTATAATTAAGCTGTTTATAGCTAACGAACCCAAATAGAATTAACGTTACAAAAATTACGGTAATCAACAAGGGTCGTTTTATAGATAGTTCGGTAACTGACATATTCTTATGATAGTTAGCTGTTATTAATTAGACGTTTTGGTAATTTTAGTCCCGTTAGTCAAGTTGATTTGACCACTTGTAACGACCTCTTGACCTTGTTGTAAACCTGAGATAATCTCGATATTTTCGCCAATTTCACGACCCAATGTTACTTTTTGAACAATAGCCTTTCCATCTTGAACAACATATACATAAGGATTTTTGATACCTTCTGCCAAAGCCAATTTTGGAATTTGCAACACGCTTCCTTTGCGTCCTAAATCAAAGTTGACCATCACATACGTACCTGCACGAAGGCTATTGCCCGTCAAAGTCAATTCTACACGATAGTTGTGGTTTTCGTCGCCTTTAGGAGAAATGAATTTTACTTTTCCTACAAAAGTTTTATTTGGAAAAACATCCGTTGTAATTTTTGCAGATTGACCAATTTTTAACTGGTAAACATCTTTTTCGTTGACATAAACCACCGCTTTCAAATTCACATCATCTACAATTGTCGCGATAATATTGCCAGGGTTTGCATATTCACCAGCCATTAATTTGCGAGAAGTAATCACACCACTGATTGGTGAAATAATATTACCATCAGCGATTTGTTGTTTGGTCAATTCGATTTGAATACGTGTGTTTTCAACATCATATTTGGAGTTGGTTACGCTCACTTCTGTACCTGCATTTCCTTTAAACAAATCGGTATTACGCTTCAAATCCTTTTCTAATTTGTCGAGTGTCAACTGATTAGCTTTCAAATTGATTTGTTTTACCTTAGAATCCAAAGTACCAATTACCTGTCCTTTGCGAACACGCGAACCAACTTCGATACCCAACGTTTCGATTTTACCTTGAATAGCACTTGTAATAGTAGCCTCGTTGGTCAATTCGATGTTGGCAGGAAGACTCACATCCCCAGCCAATTCTTGATAGCTTACTTGGTAAGTTGAAACAGCCACTGGCAATGCCGTGCGATCTACCACTACCTTGTTTGCTTCAATCTTCTTTTTGTTTTTATATAGCGTAAATCCAATTAATCCTACCAGAGCAATAATGGATAGTGTGATTACTGACTTTTTCATTGATATTTTTGATTAAAATTGATTGATATAGCTTTTTAAAGACCCTTTTGATTTTTCGTATTCCAATCTCGAACTCAGCACATTGATCAACGAAGTCATGTAATTACTTTGTGCTTCTTTGAACGAGTAATCAGAATTGAGTAAATCTGACAATGTTGCCACTCCTTTTTCGTATTCTACAGTGGTACTTTCTAAGACAGTTTTAGCAAAAGTGAGGTTCTCACGGTTGATGCTCAAATCTGATTGAGACTTTTGCAATTGTGCTGATGAGTTATGATAAACCATCGAAAGGTTATCACTCATCAGCTTATAATTGGCCTTGGCGTTCAGCAATGAGATTTCAGCTTGTTTGAGTTGACTACTTTTACGGTATCCGCTAAACATTGGGATGTTTATTTTTAAACCCACTGTCGAGAAATCAAACCATTTACCAAATGAAGGGCCAAATTCATTTCCAAAACTTTGTCCACCATAACGAGCATACATCGAAACCGTTGGTAAGAAAGCAGCTTCTTTACGTTTTACATCAAATGACAAAAGAGAGGCATTGGCATTCTGAATTTTGAGATCTAATAAGTTGCCTATTTCAAAACCATTTTCTTTTTCTACCAGCGCCATTCCTTCGTAATTCAAAGACTCAACATCCACTACATCTTCGGTAACGGGCATACCAATGGCATTTTTAAGACGATTTAATGCGATTTGCTTATTTACCTGTAGGATTGACTTCTGAGCAACAATATTGTTCAAACTCGCTTTGGTACGATCATACTCTGTTTTTTTGATGACGCCTTTCTCTAAACGAAGCGCCAAAATCTCTAACAAGTCCTTATATTTCTTTTCGTTTTCAAGCGTTAATTTTTCCTGCTCCTTGATGACTAATACTTGAAAATATGCACTGACTGTATTATAAATCAGTTGCTCTTGATTTTGTTCTTTCTTAAAAGCAGAAAGCTGGTTGTTGGGTTCTGCAGCTTTGATACCTACCAACATCGACTTGTCATAAATTACTTGGTCGAGTTGAGCGGTCCCCATAGTATTATATTGATTACCAAACTGTAACCTGATTTCAGTCGGAGAAAACGCCCCCGCAGGAATAACCGTAATTTGGCGTTTGAGGTTGTCATCAAATGTGATGGTACCATTTACTTGAGGCAAATAACCCGCTAATGCTTCTACCGATTTTTGTTTGGCTAGGGCTATTTCGTTCTCATAAATTGTATTACTCACATGATTTTTGAGCGCATAATCTACACTCGATTTTAAAGTCAAACGTTGCTGTGCCTTGGCACTCAGCGAAAGCCAACATCCTAACAGCGCTAGGTAATATGGTATTGTTTTCATAAAAGAGTAGTTGATTTTAATATTGTTGAAATTTCAATAGTTGATTTTGTCAACTATTTGGGCAAAAAAATTATTTTTCTGAATTTTGTTTTAATTTGATGAGCACCTTGGTAAATACTTCAAGCTCTTCTTCTGTAATACCTACCAAATTTCTTTCGGTCACCACATCGATAACCTCTTGGCACTGTTTCATAATATCTTTTCCTGCTTCGGTAATCACCAAATGTTTTTTGCGACGGTCGGTGGTGTCGTTTACACGAATCAAATAGCCCATTGACTCCAACTGATCTATATGACGCATTACAGCCGACTTATCTTTATGAATCATTTCGGCTAAATCTGACTGAATTGTTTCTTCTTTTGAAGCAATAAGATGTAATAAAAAATGCTGCTCTGGTAAAATTTGAATACCTGCATTTGCTAATTCACGAGCCGATTGTTTGAACAATGCCTTGACTGTATCAGCAAAAAGATATCTAAATGAATTGCGTTGTACTTCCATTATCGTTGACTTTAAAAAAGTTGATTTTTAAAATAGTTGACAAAATCAACGATTCAAAATTAGAATATCAAATCGAATTCTCCAAAGAAATTTGACAAAAAGTAAAAAAAGAGCATTAACTGGCAGATAATCAGACTCCAATGGACAAAATGTGTTTACAAGAACCTAAAAACCAAGTAGTATTATGGAAGAATCTAGAATGAAAGTTGGGTAGGACGCAAGAATAAAATATCTTCGTAATGATTAGGTATGAATAAAAAGGTATCAACCCCATAAATGGATAATAATGTTATTTTCATTCAGCTTTTATAGCTCATTTTTACTTGTTTTTTTTATCCACCTGTTGGTATACAGTTTCCTATTTTTGATAAAATATATCAAAACCCAACAGCTTTCGAGTTTTTGGATGAGCCTCTTTCTATTCTTAAGCACACTTTACTTCACGCCTTGGATGGTGGGATTTGCAGGGTGGTATGATACACAACCCTATAGAGATTTTCTATTTTATACTCCTTTCCAACATCTGTTGTTATTAGGGCCAGTGTTATTTTTTTACACACAAAGTCTACTGAACCCTGCGCTGAAACTAAACCGCAGCATGCTTTTGCATTTTATCCCTGCCATTTTGTATTTGATTTACAGTGCTGTCATAGTTATTTACGACAAATTTATCCTCCATGATTATGGTTTTCTTGCCAGCGGACAGGATCCCGACTTTGAAACTTGGTATCAGCTTTTAGGCTTTATCAGTATGTCCATCTATTTAGTGATGGGATTTAGATACCATCAATTGTATCTGAAAAGCATTAATCAAGTTTTGAGTAATACAACGGCCTATTTGTATCCATGGTTACCTAGATTCTTTTTTGCTTGTATTATGTTGCTGTTCATAAGAGGCGTCGTAGCAGTATTGGGACTTATTTGGGACATGAACTATATCAATACTTGGTGGTATTTTTTGTGTTACGCTATTTGCTGCTATTACATTGCGATTTTGAGTTATAGCAATGCCGTCGAAAGTAAGTTGTTGTTTCGAACCAATCTTTTAGCGACAGAAGAAACCTACTGGGCTGCCACTGATACCATCGATACTGAATATGTCTCTATTCCGATGATTGAAAATACCACAACTCAAGAACTAAGTGATGAGCTGCTGTTAATCAAAGATGCCCTTCTTTCTGAGCTAGAACAAGAACAGGTTTTTCTGAATCCTGAACTTACCTTGGTTGAACTTTCCAAACAACTCAATACCAATGCTTCCATTTTGAGTAAAGTAATTAATAAAGGTTTTGGTCAAAATTTTAATGATTTAATTAACCAGTATCGAATCAATTTTGTAATAAGTGAAATAGGAAAAGGACTTCATAAAAAGCAAACATTATTGAGTATCGCATTCGATTGTGGTTTTAATAGTAAGGCAACTTTTAACCGTGCTTTCAAAAAAGTTACCAATTTTACCCCTGTGGAGTACATCCAAGAGCATTTTCGCTAATAAAATAGGTTTCAAATCATAATTTGAAGCGATTGAGGTATCTATATAGAGCTACCTTTGAAGAAAAAACGCTTTATGAAAAATCTATTCGACCTCTTATTTCGCCCAATCACAATGCCTCGCTGGTGGCAAGATGTATTTATTAGTATCCCAAGAATCATTTGTGGATATTGGCTCACTTCAGATTTTGGTGCTTCCAAATTTGGTTTGCCTTGGACTCCTTCTGAGATCAATCTTGGTTTATTTGAGGTTGTATTTTGGTTTCCGAGCGATGTAGCTGCCTATGGTGGTATTTTCAAAACATTCTCTGTTTTTCTTGCATACATGGGAGCCTTTAGTGAAGGTATCGGTGGAATGGCTTTTATACTTGGTTTTCAAACTCGCCTATTTTCGTTTTTGATGGCATGTACTATGCTTGTGGCAGCAATCTGCCAGCAGTGGGACAATGGGCTGTGGTCAATGATGCCTGCTTTGGGGATTTTGTGGGTAAGTATGTTTCATCTTATTCTAGGCAGTGGACGCTTTGGTATAGATCATTTGATTTATCAAAAACAGAATTTCAAGATTGGAATGTCTAGCTTTTTACCAATCGTCTTGGTACTATTAATGGCTGGCGTTCAAGATACAAAAAGCCATACAGTAACTGTACAAGTAACTTTGCCACACAAAACAAGTGTTAAAACAATGGGAGTGCGAGGAAACAGTGATCCTTTAAATTGGAATAATGACTTAGTCATGAAAGAAGTAATTAAAGATTCTGTTTACACCGCTCAATTTAAAATCAATACTGGTTTTAACTTTACCAAAATAAAATTTGCCCTTAATGGTGAAATAGAACTAAGAGACCAAGAGAATAGATACATTTTACTAGATGACAAAACATTAAATACATCTTATAAAGCTATGTATGATGTGGCTCAGGAGAATAAGAAAAAATAAACACTAGTTGTTCAAAACTAGGTTTATTTTCCGATAGTGTGCGACTTAAGTCGCACACTATCGGAAAATATATCATCACTTGGCAGAAATCAATAATCCCAGACCAAGGATATAGCACAACAACATGATATTAAGCAAAGTATTGGTTCCTTGTGGAGCATTTTTGAATTCTTTCCAGATATAAATACCCCAAATAGCAGCGACAATGGTAGCTCCTTGTCCCAAGCCATACGAAATAGCTGGGCCTGCTGTACCTGAAGCAATGATATTGAATGACATTCCGATACACCAAATACTTCCACCAACAATACCCATAAGATGGTTCTGGCTTGTTCCCTTAAAATAATCTGAATAGCTTACAGGCGCTCCTAAAAAAGGTTTTTTCATTAAAAATGTATTGAAAATGAAATTACTCAAGAAGATACCTCCCGCAAAAAATACAACAGCGGTATAAGGACTCAGTTTACCATCTACAGGATGTGTAAAATCGGGAAACATGGAGTTGGCAACGTACTTATAAAATAGTCCCATCAACAAACCACTAATAACCGAAAGAACAAGCCCCTTGGTTGACACCGAAGCCGTATTGCCTGCAAGCATTTTTCGGTAAGCGCTGGCATTAAGCAAAATAGCAATTACAATAAGGGCTACTCCCACAAAAATAAAAGTTGAATTACCAATAGGTGCATCAATGTAATTAACAATCACGCCGACTACCAATGCCAAGCCTATTCCTACAGGGAAGGCGACCGACATACCTGCGATAGAGATAGCCGCTCCTAACAAAATATTTGCCAAATTGAATACAATACCTCCGATAATTGCCGAATAAATATTGACATTATCAGCTTGTTGTATATCAACTAAAAAACCTCTTCCTCCTTCGCCCATACTTCCAAGCGTAAAAGCAAATAATAAGGAAGTAATGAGAATACCAATGACATAATCCCAATAAAAAAGCTCAAAACGCCAATTGGACGAAGCTAACTTTTGGGTATTGGCCCATGAGCCCCAGCATAACATAGTTACGATACAAAAAACCACCGCTGTGGTATAGTTTTCGATGATAAACATAAGTTTGATTTTTTGTGGTTATTACTTTTTTGCCGTTGGTTTTCTCTGTCCAAAACGATAGATGGTCTGATTAGAATCACTATTTGGACTATCTCCATAAATCAAAACCTCCGTAATGCGACATTCATGCTCCTCTGATGGATTAAGCATTTTTAACTTAACGGTATGTTTGCCTTTAGGAAGCAAATATTTCCAAAATAGCTCATGGCGACGTTCTTTGAAACTTGTTGGCAAAGCTACCGTCTCGATTTTATTACCATCCAAATACAATTCTACCTGAAAGTTAAAAGTGCTTTCTGACATCCATTTAGCCGTTTCTCCCTTTACTACAAAACCTGTCCCTTCAAAATCAAAGGTATATTCATCTTTCAAATATTTATTAACAAACTGTTTATCAATTGGATAAGTCCCGTCAAAGCTTTTTTCCATTTTGACTGGCACAGGAGTCTGAATTGGAATAATTACTTTATCTTCTAAAACTTTCCCTCCATTACGTTCTATATTCAACAAAGCGTGTTTGGTACCAATTTCATACACATCTGCCAATGAAATGGTGGTGTATTTAAAATCAATATCTTCCGCCTCTTTCAAACCCATTTTCCAATAAGCTGGAATTTTGTCATAACCCAATACCGTTCCTAGTATTCCCCCTGCTGATGAAGGGTTACAGTCTGCATCTTGACCGCATCGGGTCGTAATTTCCATAGTTTGAGAAAAATCGCCATTACCGTAAAGTAATCCCAAGACTACATACGCCGAGTTGATAGTTGCATCGATATTGAAGGGCGCAAACACACCATCTGGGCAACCTATATCCTGAGTCCATTTGTCTTGGAGTAAATACCATGTTTTTTTCCAATCATTTGGATACATTTGATGCCATTTGATTACATCAGCTATACATTTATAGTAATTACTTTCTTTGGGAATAGTCTTGAGTGCTTCTGAAACAATATATTTAATATCAGTAGAAGTAAATGCCAAAGTATAACACGCACCTAAATACACGCCACCAAAATACCCATCGCCATAGTTCATGATATGTCCAATTTTATCAGAAATTTTTGAGGCTGCATTTGGCATAGCAGGCGACATAAGTCCCGCAAAATCGCATTCTATTTGATAATCAATACAATCAGCATGAGGATTATTTACCCAATGACCAGAAGCAGGAGGCATCATTCCATGCAAAATATTATATCTTCCCGCTTGATTTGCGTGCCAAAGCGCATAGCCAGCATTGGCATAAGCCTTGGCGTGTGACTCAACTGGCGCATCAAGTCCTTCTTTTTCAAATACATCCACGAACGTCAAGTCCATATATAAATCATCATACAAACCTGGGTTGTTGAGCATGGTGTTCTTCAAATAGCCATCATACCATTGTATAGGCTGATATTCATTGATGATGGTGCCGTTGTATTTAAACTCAACGGGTCCTCCAAAGGTTACCCCAATAGTTTGACCAGCCCAACCGCCTTTGATTTTATCCTTGAGCTGTGTTTTGCTTAAGGTAAGTGTTTTTTGTTGAGCCAATAATGTATGGGTCAAAAATAGAAGTAATAGAAATGTTTTTTTCATAAAGTTAAATAGTTGATTAATAAAAGGATAGCATTATGAATGAGTGCTGAGTTATGAGTTGTGAATTTTGAATAATCAATATTTTACTAAAAAAATGAAATAGTAAAACAGTTTTTCCGAGTATTCATAGCTCAATACTTAACGTTCTAAATTTTGATATAAAAAGCTTTTCATTATTCGGTTGATAAACTCATTAGAATCAATCGAAACACCTACTTCGGCATTAGGGACTTGATTTTCGTTTATTCGGGTAAAGCCTTCATTATCGACAGCGATATTGACTTTTTTGGTCTTGAAAAGCTCTGGATACAGCAACATACCGATCGCAACAGGGTCAAAAAGCGTAGGCGTTTCGTTACCCCAAAGCACATATAAACCCGACAAGGCATTTGTCAAAACAGACTGTCGCATCGATAATAAATCTCGCTTGGCTTTATCAAGTTTTACCATAGCAGTTACGTCCAGACCCGCATAAACTATATTAGCTCCCGAATTGACAAACTTCTTGGCGGCAGGAATATCCACTTTTACATTCCATTCAGCATCGATACTTGGATAGGTGTTGTAGCCAATATAGAATGAGCCAAACATCGCATAGATTTTCTTAGCCAACTTCAAGGCCTTGGGATCTTTGTCGATGACAGCTGCCATATTGGTCACTGGTCCAACCGAAATAATGATGACCTCGTTGGGGTATTTTTTGAGGTTTTCAATGATAAAATCTGTAGCAGATTGTTGAATAGGTTTCAATTTGTTAAAATCCTTTGCCCAGTAAAACTGTTCTGCATACCAGTTGGCACGATCGTCTATTTTGGAAGTATTACGTCCCAAGGCCACAGGAATTTTATCTTGACCAGTCTCATATAATAATTTGAGCGCCACTTTTGCACGGTCATCAGTACGACCATAACAAGTAGTAATACCCAAAATATCCAATTTATCTTGGTTAGTTAGAAGCATTGCCAAGGCAAAGGCATCGTCAATGTCATCGCCCAAATCACAATCAAAAATGACCTTCTGACGGTTTTGTCCAAACAGCATCAATGTCATGAGCGTCAGCACAATGGTGAGTTTTAGTTTCATAGAAAAAAGGATTTAAGTTATGTGCTTAGGCACTAGGCAACAGGCACTAGGTAAAGAGTTTTAACATGTTTTAGTAACAACGGATATGTTTTTGCCGAAAGTCCATTGCTGAAAGTCGAAAGCCAAATAGTTGAATTTTATTTTGCCTACCAACTTAGTTTAGCATCACTATTTTGATTATGAATTTGTTATGTTAACCGATATACTATTAACTAATAACTCCTACTACCTACATTTCGGCTCTTGATGGCATAGAGGCTTGCGCTCCCATGCGAGTCACAGTAATGGAGGCGGCTTTACAGGCGAACTTCGCAGCTTCTACAAGCGTCTTTTCCTCATGAATAGCTACCGCCAAAGCCCCACTAAAACAATCTCCAGCAGCAGTGGTATCTATGGCAACGACTTGAGGCGTTTCAACTATTCCCTCAAAATCTGCTGATTTTAGATATACGCCCTTCGCGCCTAAAGTAATCAGGATGTTTTGAACGCCTAGTTCAGTAAAAACTTGTCCCGCTTTTTGAGCACTTGCAAAATCTGTGACTTTGATCCTAGTGAGAAGTTCGGCTTCTGTTTCGTTTGGTGTAATTATATGTATGAAAGGAAATACAGAAGAGGAAAGTTGAGCTGCAGGTGCTGGATTCAAAATCACTTTTACTCCCGACTCATAGGCTTTTTGAATAGTGTATTCGACCGTTTTGATAGGAGTCTCTAACTGAATAAGCAAAATATCGTTTTGTTCAAAAATACTCCATGCGTTTTCAATATCTTCAATAGATAAATAAGCATTGGACCCTGGTGCTACCGTAATACAATTTTCACCCTTGGCGTCTACATTGATCAGCGCAACCCCTGAAGGATTTTCAGCATCGACTATCACATAATCAGTATTGATTCCTTCCAGCGCAAATTGTTGAAGAGCTTGACGACCAAAAATATCATCTCCAACTCTACAAACAAACACAGTTGGGCATCCGAGTCGCGCACTAGCAACAGCTTGATTCGCTCCTTTGCCACCAGCATTCATCAAAAATTTTCCTCCGATAATCGTTTCACCTGGTGCTGCCAGTCTTTCAGCTTTTATCACCATGTCAGTATTTGAGCTACCTACTACGATAATTTTTTTCATTAGGTTATTATTAATTTGAAACATTCAAAAATATCTAAAAATAATATCAAAACACAGCGCTATTTACAAATGATCGCTAGCAGTGTACATAAGAATGTAAAAACCATTCATTCGGATATTGCAGGTTGGATTTCGGAAGTATCCCGTTCTATATTTTGTAAAGAATAAAGCTATTTTACTTTATGACCGAAATCAGAAATCCTCAATCTGCTATAGTTGGAAAACCTTCACATAGTCTTTCATACTGATTAAGGAGTATGCTTCATTTTATGAGCATTTCAAAACACTTCTTATAAGTTAAGATAAACCTCATTTGTGTCTGTCATTGGTTGGGCTTTGTGTTTATCCTTCCTGACAAAAGTGTCATTGTGACACTTTCATCAGGAAGGATAAACATAAGGAATACATATTTGAAGATTTGTGCTAATATATTCTATCTACATGACCTTACTTTGCATTGTAATTTTATATTAATTATTAAATGAATCATATTTTATTCTAATGTATGAAACACTTTAACCTACCTATTTCAACTATTCGAAATAAACTTCACTTAGTAGCTTGGTTTGTCTCGCTTATGATTGGGGTTATGAGCTTCACCTCAAAAGCTCAAACAGTAAGAGGAACTGTAAAGTCTTCATCGGGTGAACCGATACCCGGAGCGACCATTGCCGTAAAGGGAACTTCCAAAGGGACCAATGCCAACAAGGATGGAGCTTTTAGTATCAACTGTTCCTCTAAAGAAACATTACTGATTAGTTCAATCGGCTTTAAACCACAGGAGATTTTAGTCGGGAAAAAACTACAATTGATGTCGTTTTAGAAGAATTTCAAACTGCCCTAGACGAAGTTGTTGTGGTTGGGTATGGTAAACAAAAGAAAGAAGGCGTAGTAGCTTCGGTAACCCAAACCACAGGAAAAGTCCTTGAGCGTGCGGGTGGGGTATCGAGTATTGGTGCAGCCCTTACAGGTAACGTGCCAGGTTTGATTACCAATGCCAGTACAGGTTTGCCAGGAGCCGAAGACCCACAAATTATCATTCGCGGACGAAGTACTTGGAACAACTCAGACCCATTGATTTTAGTGGATGGTGTGGAACGACCTATGAATAGCGTCGACATCAGTTCGGTAGAAACTGTGACTGTATTGAAAGATGCTTCTGCAACAGCTGTATTTGGTTCGAGAGGTGCCAATGGTGTAATCCTCATTACAACCAAAAGAGGTAAAACTGGTAAGGCTTCGATCCGTGCAACGGTGAATACTATTTTGAAGTCTCCGTCCAAACTTCCAGGAAAGTATGACTCCTTTGATGCACTACGTATAAGAAATGACGTTATCGAATATGAACTTGCTACGAAGCCTGATGGTTGGAGAGATTATTTGCCTTTCGATATTTTGAACAAATACCGAAACCCAGCTGACTTAGCCGAAGCAGAGCGATATCCGAATGTTAACTGGGAAGAAACTTTGTTCAAATCTCATGCTTGGTCAAACAACGCCAACTTAAACATTAGTGGTGGTACAAATACCGTAAAGTATTTTACGAGTGCTGACTTTTTGCATGAAGCCGATTTGTTTAAAACTTACAATAACAAAAGAGGATACGAACAAGGTTTTGGCTTTGACCGTTTGAATGTAAGAAGTAACCTCGACTTCCAGCTAACGCCAAGTACTTTGTTCAAGACAAACTTGTCGGGTTCGTATGGAGTTCGTAAAAGCCCTTGGGGCTTTTCTGGTTCTGAATATGGTTCATGGATTGATGCCTACAATGCAGCACCAGATTTGTTTTTGCCAGTATACTCAGATGGTTCGTGGGGATATTATGCACCAAACGAAGCTAGAGCAGAAAACTCAGCCAGAAGCTTGGCAATTGGTGGTGTTTCTTATCAAACAACAGCCAGAATAACGACAGACTTTACGCTCGACCAAGAGTTGGATATGATTACCAAAGGCTTGAGATTCACAGGTACTATCTCACTTGATAATACTTTTGTAGAAAGTGATAGAGGTATTAATGACCTTTACAACGATACACAGCGTAAATGGATTAATCCAGAAACTGGAGCTGTTACCTATCGCCAAGCCATTGACGGTATCACAGGATTTGATTTTCAAGAGGGTATCAAGTGGAATCCTGCGGCTGGTACAATTGGCGCTAGTCAAAGAAGATTGTTTTATCAATTACAGCTCAACTATGCCAAAAACATTGCTGGAAAGCATTATGTAACAGGAATGGGCTTGATGAACCGTAACGTGTTTGCCAATGGTAGTATGATTCCATCGTATCGTGAAGACTGGGTATTTAGAACAACTTATACCTACAACAACAAATACACGGTAGAATACAACGGTGCCTATAATGGTTCAGAACAATTTGCATCAGCCTATCGCTTTGCCTTCTTCCAATCAGGTGGCTTAAACTGGATTGTTTCGAATGAAAACTTTATGAAGTCTTTAAAGTTTGTAGACCAATTTAAAGTGAGAGCTTCTTATGGACAAACTGGTTTTGATAACCTCGGCGTTAGATGGCCATACTTAGAACAATGGAATTATAACGGAAGATCAAGATTAGGAATCAGTGGCGAAGGCGCCGAACAAAGTCCTTACACATGGTATAGTCAAACGGTAGTAGGTAACCCAAATGTACAATGGGAACAATCAGAAAAATACAATGTTGGGGTTGATTTCGAATTTTTGAAAGGCTTTATCAAAGGGAAAGCAGATTTCTTCACGGATAATAGAAGCAAAATTTTATTAGCAAACCGTTCAGATGTTCCAACTTATTTTGGCGCAACTCCTCCAGTAGCCAACTTAGGATCGGTAAAATCAAGTGGTTATGAGTTAGAGCTTCACCTCAATAAATCTGTAAGAAACTTTAGATTTTGGACTGACCTCAACATGACTCATACTCAAAATAAAATCATAGATGCAGCTAATCCCGAACTATTACCCGACTATCAAAAATCGGAGGGTATGCAAATTAATCAAGCTTATTCGTATGTGAGCCGTGGTATGTACAACACTTGGGATCAGCTTTACGGAAGCGCAGCACACAACGCTAATGATAACCAAAAACTTCCAAGTAATTACTATTTAGTTGATTACAATGGCGATGGAATTATCGACGCTCGTGATAACATCCCTTATGGATATACGGGTTGGCCAGCTAACACCTACAATGCCACTTTTGGTATTGACTGGAAAGGCTTTTCGGCTTTTGTTCAATTCTATGCTGTCAATAACGTAACTCGTCAGGTAGAGTTTAGAAGTTTGAGTTCACAAAGTCATACCGTGTATCAAGAAGGTGAGTATTGGTCTCCAACTAACACTGGTGCTAATCCAATGCCTCGCTGGCTAACCACCCCACAAGGGTATTACAGAGGCACTCAATACATGTATGATGGTTCGTATGTACGCTTAAAGAATGCTGAAATCGCCTACAACTTTACCCCAGAATTTAGTAGAAAATTGGGTGTTTCAGGACTCAGAATTTATCTCAACGGTAACAACCTCATTGCTTGGAGTAAAATGCCAGATGACCGCGAATCTAACTTTGCTGGTACAGGCTGGGCTTCACAAGGAGCATATCCTACCGTTAAACGATTCAATTTAGGTCTAAATCTTACCTTTTAATTAAAACAAAAGCATGATAAAGAAAATAAAACTCTTGTTTGTGGCGGTGGGTCTTTCTATGACTTTTGGAATTACCTCCTGCAAAGACTTTCTCGACCGTGACCCTCAATCGTTGGTTTCGGACAAAGATGCCTTTAAAAATTTTGTTAACTTTCAAGGCTTTACTGAAGAGCTATACCACTGTATTCCAGACTTTACTAATGCTTATTGGACCAACTCTTGGAACTGGGGAGAAGATGAAATACAATCTACAGCTCAAACTTTTCACTTTTGTGTAAAAATCGACAATGGTGATTTTTGGGGATGGCAACGCAACTTTGACGGCTGGCAGGCAGGTTGGATGGATCGTAATAATAACCAAACCAACGACGACCGCTTTGCTAAATCACTTTGGGGTTTAGGTTGGTATGCGATTCGTAAAGCTAATATGGGTCTGGCTAATATCGATAAATTGACCGATGCAACTCAGGAAGAGAAAAACCTTATCAAAGGACAACTCTTATTCTTCAGAGGATGGTACCACTTTATGTTTATGCAATACTTTGGTGGATTACCTTATATTGATAAAGTACTTCCGGGTGATCAAAAGCTTACCTTACCTCGACTTAAGTATAGCGAATGTGCTGACAAAGCGGCAGCGGATTTTAGAGAGGCGGCCAATCTTTTGCCTTCTAACTGGGATAATACCACAGCAGGAAAAAGAACCTTGGGTAAAAACCAGCTTCGTATCAATAAAATTATGGCCTTGGGATACTTAGGGAAAAACTACCTTTGGGCAGGAAGTCCATTGATGAACTCAGTGTCAGGTGGTAGCCGTACTTATAATGCCGAATACTGCAAAAAGCAGCAGACGCTTTTGCTGAATTATTATCCTTATGTGAAAGTGGTGAAGCACCGTATAGCTTAGCTCCTTTTGCTCAGTATTACACCAACTTTTATACAACTGGGCAGAACTGGAATATCCCCGGCAGTACTGAAGCTATTTTTAGAGGGCCATATTATGGTGCTAATGGCTCGAACTGGGGAACCAGTAAACAGTATTCGCCATTAATTATTAGCGAAGGTGATGTGAAGTTTTTACCAACCTCTAACTACGTTAATTATTATGGTATGGCCAATGGTTTGCCAATCAAAGATGTTACTCAAGCAGATAGCGAATCAGGCTATAATCCTGAGTATCCTTGGAAAGGTCGTGATCCACGTTTTTACAATGACATTGTATTTGATGGGGTAAAAATGGTTGCAGGAAGTATTCCAAACGCCAGTGAAGCCAATAACCGTTATGCCAATCTGCATACAGGAGGCTCGTATCGTGACATCGCAACAGGCAGTCGCACAGGGTATTTGTTATTTAAGTTTGTTCCAAGAACTGCCAATAAATACGACCAAGGATATAGCTACGATAAGAGTTTGAATATCCACCTACCTTATATGCGTTTGGCTGATGTTTATTTGATGTATGCTGAAGCTGCCGCTATGGGTTATGGCTCGCCAACGGGTAAATCGGCTAGTTATAGTAAAACCGCTGTAGATGCTATCAATGTCATTCGCGATAGAGCAAGTGTCGGACGAGTGGCAAGCAAATTCTTGGGGTCATTAGATTTATTTATGGAGGAAGTTCGTCGTGAGAGAGCCGTTGAGTTATCCTTTGAAGGACACCGATTCAATGACTTACGCCGTTGGTTGTTACTAACACAGAGTCCTTATACGTTGAAAAAATCGCTAGAGTTTGACCGTGCCAGCACACTAGATCCTAACAAAGATCCTAAGGAAAACAGAGTGTTGAACATTCGTGAGACTACCATCTTGGAACGTAAGTTTACCGACAAGCATTATTGGTTACCACTCAAAAACAACGATGCTAACCTCTATTTAGAATTTGCTCAAAACCCTGGTTGGTAATCAGAGCTAATACTATAATCATACCTTGAAAAGATTAATGTAAAGCAAATGAAGTTCATAAAAATACTCCTCTTCTTGTGCACGCTCATGATGTTACAGCCTGTAACATCGAGGGCACAAGACACCCCAACCATACAGATAAAGGCTACTGTATATGGGGTAAACAACCAACCTTTGAAAGGGGCGGTTGTAACAAGTGCGGCCGAAAATAGCAAAGCTGTTACAACAGATGCTTTTGGTTCTTTTGAATATGAAGTAGCTAAAAATGATGTTTTATCCATTTCGGCTAAAGGGTTTGAAACAAAGTATATTACCATTACAAAAGCGATTTCTCAAATCAGTCTTACGCCCGAAAAAACACGTGATTTGATTCACGCTGCTTTTCGTGAGGTAGAAAAACAAGACTTATTGGGAGGAGTTGCTTCGGTCAATGTAAAAGAGCTTTTAAACAAAAACTATTTTACAAATACCCTCGATGGTATGGAAGCATTTGCCTCTGGATTCAACGGAAATAGCAATTGGGGCATGGGTAACTATCTATTTATGATTGATGGTGTTCCTCGCGAAACGGGAAATGTGGCTCCTACAGAGATAGAAGAAATTGTTTTCTTGAAAGGTGCCAATGCCGTAGCACTTTATGGTAGTCGCGCTGCCAAAGGTGTTGTCAATGTGATTACCAAACGTGGAGAAGCAGGAAAACGTCGTTTTGATTTGAGAGTAAACAGTGGTATCAATATTCCTAAAAGCTATCCAAAATATTTGGGTTCGGCAGAATACATGACCATGTATAATGAAGCTCGTAGAAATGATGGTTTGACAGATTTATATTCAGAATTAGATATCTATAATTATGGTTCAGGACGAAATAAATATCGATTCCCGAATGTAGATTTTTATTCTTCTGATTATCTCAAAAATGTTTTTACTCGCTACGATGCCACCGCCGAAATTTCGGGAGGAAACGAGCGTGTAAGATATTATACCAACTTGGGATATTCAACAACTGGCTCTTTATTGAATTTTGGCGAAGCGAAAAATAACAATAATTCGGATCGTCTTAATTTCAGAGGAAATCTTGATATTCAACTCAATGAATATATCTCGATGAATGCTGATGCAACAGCGATTTTTTATACAGGAAGAGGGGTAAATACTGATTATTGGGGAAGTGCCGCTACCGTGCGTCCCAACCGTTTTGCGCCTTTAATTCCCATTGACTTGGTTGAAAAAGAAGATGCTGCATCACAAATTTGGATTCAAAATAGTAACAACCTAATCGATGGAAAATATTTACTAGGCGGTACTCAGCTTGACCAAACCAACCCTATCGCAACGATTTATGCAGGTGGAAATAACCAGTATTCTAACCGTCAATTTCAGTTTAATACTGGTCTAAAAGCAGATTTACGTAACGTTTTGACAGGATTGTCATTCCGTACAGGTTTTGCGGTAGATTATGCTACAGCTTACTCATTGTCTTACAATTACTCGTATGCTACCTACTCGCCAACGTGGAATAATTATAGCGGAACCGATTTGATTAGTAGTTTGACCGTTTATAACCAAGATGCTAAATCTGGAACACAAAATGTAAGCGGTAACTGGTATCGTCAAATGATTGCTTTCTCGGGTCAATTGAACTATGACAGAACTTTTGGTACGAACCACAACTTCTCAGCGATTTTATTGGCAAATGGTTTCCAACAATCCGAATCAGCGGTTTATCACCGAACTAGTAATGCAAACCTTGGCTTTTTAGCAAGTTACAATTACAATCACAAGTATTACTTGGATTTGAGTACGGCGTATATTCACTCAGCTAAGTTGCCACCAAGTAACCGTCAGGCATTCTCACCATCGGTTTCTTTGGGCTGGAGATTGAGTCGTGAAGACTTCTTGAAAAACTCATCTGTTGTTAATGACCTAAAACTTACTGCTTCGGCAAGCATCCTGCATACCGACTTGGATATCAATGATTATTATCTATACCAAGGATTTTATACTGGTGCTGGTTCATGGTATGGTTGGAAAGATGGAACGGGTATTCAGGCAACTGAATCGAGAAGAGGCGACAACCCTAATATGAAATTTCCAAGAAGAGAAGAAATCAATATTGGTTTAGAAGGTACCTTCTTTAATCGTCTATTGAATGTGAATGGTACTTTCTTTATGAACAAAATGACAGGAAATATCATTCAAGCTTCTGTACTGTTCCCTTCATATTTCACAACAGGCTGGCCAGTGTCTTCATTTATTCCTTATGTAAATTATAATGAAGATAAGCGTGTAGGATTTGATTTCTCTGCCAATTTGAACAAGAAAATTGGAGATGTAAACTGGAACTTGGGCATTAATGGTACTTATTACCAAACTACTGCCATAAAAAGAGCTGAGCTTTACGAAAATGCTTACCAAAACAGACAAGGTAAAGCACTGGATGGTATTTGGGGCTTACAAAATTTAGGCTTTTTCCAAGATGACAATGATATCAAAAACTCACCATCACAAACATTCGGTCAGGTAAAACCTGGCGATATTAAGTACAAAGATCAAAATGGTGATGGCATTATCGATTCACGTGATGAGGTGTTTTTAGGAAAAGGAGGTTGGTTTGGTGCGCCGTTTACAATGGGTGTTACGCTTTCGGCACAATGGAAAAAGTTGACATTCTTAGCTTTGGGTGTGGGTCGTTTCGGAGGAAATGCTATGCGTAACAACTCTTATTTCTGGGTATATGGTGAAAATAAATATTCGGAAGTGGTACGCAATCGCTGGACAGAAGCTACAAAGTTGACGGCTACTTATCCTCGCTTAACTACCCTCAGCAGCGACAACAACTTCCGTTCATCTGATTTCTGGATGTATAGCACTAGCCGTTTTGACTTGTCGAAAGTTCAAATTACTTATGACTTAACGGATTTACTAAAAATGAAATCTTTTGTGCGTGAATTGGGCGTGTATGTGAATGGATTTAACCTTTGGACTTTCTCCGAAAACAGAGAAACCCTTGAGTTGAATGTAGCTAGCTCACCACAAACACGATTCTTTAACCTAGGCGTAAAAGCGTTGTTTTAGGTTTTTTACTAATACTTAGAAACTTATACTATGATGAATATGAATAAGGGTATATTAAAATTTTTGGCCTGTATCCTCTTGCTCACAAGTTGCCAAGACTTGATAGAGCCTGCGCAGGAAAACAACAGGCAATTAGACCCAAATGCCTATTTACCAAGCGATTCTAGATTTCCATTTGGTATCTTATTAAATGGATACAACCGAATTCCAAGTAACTCATGGTCATTTAATGATGTAGCCACCGACGATGCCGTAACCAACGACCAAAATAATGGGTATTTGAAAATGGCAACTGGACAATGGACTGCCAATAACAATCCAGCCAACCAATGGACCAACTGTTACGCTGGGATTCAGTACATGAACATTATGCTTGGGGAGGTGGATAAAGTAAAATGGGTAGCCGATCCTGTTGCCAGCAAGTTGTTTGCTATGCGTATCAAAGGAGAAGCATTTGGTATTAGAGCATTGCTCATGTACAATTTGTTGCAAGCACACGCAGGTGTAGGTAAAGGAGGTAATATGTTAGGAGTTCCGATTTTGACAAAAACTCAAACAACCTCTGACAATTTCAATTTACCAAGAGCTAGTTTTGACGATTGTATCAAGCAAATCTATACAGACTTAGATAGTGCAGATGTTCGTTTGCCGCTTGATTATCTCAACTTGGTTTCGGGACAAGAGTCACAAATTCCAACCAAATATGGTAGCGTTACGATAGAACAATATAACCGTGCTTTCGGGGTAACATTTAGCGGTCTTTTGAGTGGTCGTATTGCAAAGGCTATTCGTGCAAAAGTGGCGCTATTGGCAGCAAGTCCAGCATTTAATCCAAACAATGCTAACAAATGGGTAGATGCAGCAAACTATTCGGCACAAGTATTAAATCTGAACGGTGGAATCAATGCTATTACAAGTAATGTAGCTAGCGGACTTACATGGTATTCCAACACTGCAGAAATTGCGGCATTGAAAGATGGTGCTAATCCTCCAGAAATACTTTGGCGTAACAACTGGGGCGAAAACCGTGATTTGGAACAAGCTAATTTTCCACCAACACTTTTTGGAAATGGCAGAATAAACCCAACACAAAACTTGGTAGATGCTTTTCCGACAGTCAATGGATACCCTATTAGCGACTCCAACAGCGGATTTAATCCCAATGACCCCTATTCAAATCGTGACCCTCGTTTGAAAATGTTCATTTTGGTCAATGGTGCTACGGCTGGTGTCAACAACACTGCTATCAATACCGCTGCCGACGGAACTACCAACGACGGACTCAACAAAGTAGCTACCTCGACTAGAACGGGCTATTATATGCGTAAGCTATTGCGTCAGGATGTGAACCTAAACCCAACCTCTTCGACAAATCAGCGTCATTACAAACCGCATATTCGTTATACCGAAATTGCCTTGAGTTATGCAGAAGCAGCCAACGAAGCTTGGGGACCTACTGGCACAGGAACAAATGCTTATTCGGCGTATGATATTCTTAGAGCCATTCGCCGTCGTGCAGGAATTGGCTTATCCAACAATGATGCCTATCTCGAAAGTATCAAAAACAATAAGGAACAAATGCGCCAATTGATTCGTAATGAGCGCCGTTTGGAACTATGTTTTGAAGGATTCAGATTTTGGGACTTACGCCGCTGGGATGCCAACCTCACCGAAGCAGCCAAAGGAGTTAGTATTCGTAGTGGTGCGTACACCGTTCTTCCAAGCGTTGAATCAAGGGTATTCCAAAACTATATGAAATATGGTCCAATTCCTTATTCGGAAGTGTTGAAATACTCAGCACTGGAGCAAAATCAAGGTTGGAATTAAGAAGCTCTTGAAATAGCAGAACAATTAAGTATATAATTTTTTTCAAAAGTCGAATTTCAGCCTAGCTGAATAGATATAAAGCTAGGCTGAAATTCTGACAAACAACATCTTTATTCTTATGAAGAATTCGATTTTCATATTAGTAATATTCGTAATGGGACTCGTTTCGTGTAATGCCGAAAAGGAGTTTCCAGACTACAAGTACCAAACTGTCTATTTTGCTTATCAATATCCTGTAAGAACCATCACTTTAGGAGAAGATTTGACAGTAAACAACGAACTCGATAATCAGTATAAATGTCAAATTTATGCAGCGTTGGGTGGTGCGTATTACAGCAAAAAAGATGTAGCAGTAACGGTGGCTGTAGATAACTCACTACTAGGAAGTGGGATGCGATTTGGCTCAGGCAAAGATGAAATTTTACCAATGCCAAGTAGTTATTTTAAGCTAGCCTCTGACAAAATCGTTATTCCCTCGGGGACTATTGCTGGAAGTGTAGATGTCCAACTCACAGACGCGTTTTTTGCTGATCCTAAAGCAATTAAGAATACTTATGTTATTCCATTGACCATGACGAAAGTTACCGACGCAGATTCGATTCTTTATGGAAAACATTTTGTGCTTTATGCGTTAAAATTTGTAAACTCTTGGCATGGTAACTATTTGAGAAGAGGAAAAGATGTCGTTTCAGGATCGGTCAATCAAACGATTGTGAGACATGCGCAATATGTAGAAAAAGATGAAGTGAATATGCTTTCTACTAAATCTTTGACCGAGCTTACTTTTCCAGTTGTTTTTAAAGATAAAGACGGAAAAAATATCAGTACATCTTTACTCTTGAAATTTGATAATAACGGAAAATGTACGATTTCATCGGCTACCTCAGGTATCACGGCTACGGGTACAGGTGCTTTTGTCAAGAAAGGTGAAAAAAATAGCTGGGGCAACAAAGACCGCGATGCGCTTTATCTCAACTATGAAGTCAACCTTACGGGTATGAAAGTAGTCACTTCGGATACTTTGGTTATGCGTGATCGTGCTGTAACTATGGAAACTTTTACTCCTGTAGCTAAGTAAACTCATCTTTAGAACTGTTTTACTATGAACAAATTATATCAAATAGCTTTAGGTTTCACGAGTATTGTATTGGCTTCGTGTACCAAATATGAGCCATTGGAGTTTGCCACAACCAAACCCGAAAGTGTTGCTTTGCAAGAAAATATTGACGCCTATCCCGCGCTCAAATCCTATATCAACCGCACCTCAAATCCTAATTTTAAGTTTGGCGTAGCGCTTTCTCTCAACGACTACGTCAACAAAGGGGTAATGTATCGTCTGGCCAATAAAAACTTCGATGAAATTGCCCTAGGATATGAAATGAAGCATGGTGCTGTAGTGCAGTCGAATGGCTCCTTGGCCTTAGATAATGTATCCAAACTTCTGGCAGCCGCCAAAGAAGCAGGTACTACCGTTTATGGACATACCCTTTGCTGGCATGCCAATCAAAATGCGAGCTATCTCAATAGCCTAATAGCACCTATGCTCGTAACAGCGCCATCTTTTCCTAACGACCTAAACACTAACCCATTAAACAACAACCTTTTTACTGGTTGGAACCAAGTCAATAGCGGTGCAGGTATTTCTATTGCCAATAACGCAGGTATGGGAGCAGGTACAAAAGCGATAAAACTGAGTGCATCGGCTACTTCGTCATCGGCGACCGCTTTACAGCTGACAAGTCCTTCAATTACTGTTGTACCTGGACATAAATACGAAGTCGTTTGCTATATCAAATCAGATGTTGCAGGTGAAGGACGTATCTCTTTTGAAGGACTTAGCAACAACACTCCTTCGATTGACTGGACCAAATCTGGAAAAGCTTCAACAACTTTTACGACAGGTATTTCATGGAAAGAAATCAGATTTCAAATCAGTGACTTTACAGGAAATAGCATTAAGCTCAATTTTGATTTGGGCTATAAACCGAATGTGAATTATTACATCGACATCAACAACCTCTACGTGTACGATACCCAAGGAACTCCAGTAGTAACCAACCTTGTAGCTAACGGCGATTTTGAGTCAGGCTCAGGTTGGGGAGGCTGGGGCGGTAGCTCGTCGAGAGGTGTAACAGCTGATGGTTTGGGTTATAGCAATAAGGGGAAAGCCTTTTTCGTAACAAACCCTGCAAAATCAGCTAACTACTGGGATGTCCAAACTCTTTATGATTTAGGAAAAAGCCTTAACAATGGCGAATCTTATGTGCTTTCGTTTTGGGTAAAAGGTACTGCCGAAGGAATCATTCGACCAGAATTACAAAGTCCTTCTTATACCTCAAATGGCTATGGTCAGGTTCCAGTTACAAAAGAATGGAAGCTAATAGAACTAACAACCACAGTTTCGGGTACAGATAAGTCACGATTGGTATTTAGTTACGGTGAATTTGGTGGAACAGTTTATATAGATAACGTAGTTCTGAAAAGTACTAAAGCTTCAGGTGGTGCAGTTACGTTGGCAGAAAAAACAGCAACCGAAAAGACTAGTTTGATAGGCACTGCTTTAGACACTTGGATGTCAGGCATTATGGGTGTAAGTAAATCTTATGTAAAAGCATGGGATGTCGTTAATGAGCCTATGGACGATGGAAAACCTTACGAGCTAAAAACTGCCGTAGGTCGCACTACGATTTCTTCAGATGAGTTTTTCTGGCAAGATTATCTTGGCAAAGATTACGCAGTAACAGCATTCCAATTGGCAAGAAAATACGGCAATCCTGATGACAAGCTATTTATCAATGACTATAATCTTGAATATAGTCTCGACAAATGTAAAGGAATTATTGCTTACACAAATTATATCGAGAGCAAAGGTGCAAAAGTAGATGGTATCGGTACACAAATGCATATCAGTATCACTTCTGATAAAAACAAAATTGCCGAAATGTTCAAGTTATTAGCAGCTAGTGGTAAGTTAATTAAAATCTCAGAATTGGATATAGGCTTGGGTGGTGTCAAAACCGCTAACGCTACCAAAGAACAATATCAAGCACAAGCCGAAATGTATAAGTATGTAATTGACAAATACTTTGAACTCATTCCAGCGGCTCAGCGATATGGTATTACTATTTGGAGTCCGCTTGATAGTCCTGCCAATTCAAGTTGGAGAGCTGATGAACCAATCGGCCTTTGGAATGGGCAATATGTTCGTAAACTAGCTTACTCGTATGTAGCTGATGCTATTAAAGCTAATACAAGCAAATAAATTTAGTAAGTAATCGTGCAGAATAAGATTTAAGTTATGTGTTTAGGGACAAGGCAACAGGCACAAGGCACAGAGTGTTAAAATGTGTTTTTTGCCGATAGCCCACAGCTGAAATCCGTAAGCCAAAAAATTAAATTTTATTTTGCACAATTGCTTAGCTGGGTAAGGAGTTCAGATTATTTCAGATTTGGGTTTTCTGACTTCGGATATGATTAAGGTATTTTATTTGCGATAATACTAAAGCAGTAGTATGACTTCCGAAATCCCATATCCGAAATTGTTTGAATGTTTTCGTCCACGCAAACCCATCACTTAACCTTACACCTAAAGCATTTGGACATTGGGTTACTTCGGGATTTTGTAATCCAATGTTTCAAAGCTTTTATTTACTAGATACTTTACCCCTAAAACAGTACTTATTCAAGGTATAATATTGGTATTTTTACTTTCAGAAATAACTATGGGTAGTCCCAATGCTGAATTTAGTACAAAATCCTGTGATGAAATTTTATGATTACTATGAGGAAAAGCATTATTTTTTTATTCTTACTTCTAACACATTTCTGTTGCTTTTCGCAACAGAAGGAATATAAGTTTATCAATTTTAGTAGTAAAAATGGACTTTCCTCCAATTCGATTAATGCTATAGTCAAAGATAATAATGGCTTTATGTGGTTTGGCACTGAGGATGGACTTAACAAGTTTGATGGCCAAAATTTTAAAGTATATCGCCACAAAGAAACCGATAGTACAAGCATTGGTAGAGGACCAGTGATAGATATTATCAAAGATAAAACGGGCAACATCTGGCTTGCCACAAATTTTACCTTATCTGTTTATAATCTAAATCTTGACTCATTTATTAATTATGATTTTACCAATTATGGTTGGATTACTTGTTTGTATGCCGACCATGATGACAAAATCTGGGTGGGAACTTACTCTGGCTTATTTCTTTTTGACCCCAAAACTCAAAAGACTGTCTCGTTCAAGTCCAACCCAAACGATTACACTAAACTAAATACAAACGTCATCAATTGCATTTATGAGGACCACCAACATCATATCTGGATTGGCACTGCAAACGGATTACATCTATATGACAGTAACTCTCGTGTGTTTAGACGCTTTTTACATGAAAATAATAATCCTGAAAGTTTAAGTAGAAATAATATTAGCTGTATTACTGAAAGCAAGCAAGGAGAACTTTGGATTGGGACTGACCAAGGAGGCATTAATGTTTTGGACAAAAAACGACATACTTTTAAACACTATGTTTCGAATCCCAACGACAACTCAACGCTTATCAATAACAGTATCCATAAATTGGTTTTTGATAAAAATGGGCAATTGTGGGTTGGCATGGAAGGGGGATTAAATATCCTAGAACAAAAAACAGGAAAAGTCATTAGAGTAAAAAGTTCACCCGTTGAACCAAATAGCTCTTTTATTAACAATGGAGGTCGCTCGGTAAGAGACATTTACATTGATGATGCAGGAATTTATTGGGTAGCTATCCATCAAGGTGGCGTCAATAAATATGACTCAAATTTAACATTCTTTAATCATAAACATTATAATATATTTGATCCAAATGGTCTAACAGGTAGCTCTGTGATGGCTTTTGCCGAAAGTCCAACGGGAGATATTTTTATTGGGACAGAAGGCACAGGACTCAATCTCTGGAATAGAAAAACAGGACAGATTCATCCGTATAAACTCAAAGAAGGAAAAGCTAATACAGCTTCCATTATTGCTTTGGGAGTTTCAGGAAAAACACTTTTGGTGGGCACCTACCAACGAGGTTTTTATAGTGTTGACATGACAACAGGCAATTCAAAATACTATTTATTGCCTTACAGTCCAACAGATACAAGAGATTTACCTGTAAACTGTATCAAGACGGATAGTCAGGGAAAAGTCTGGCTCGGAACCAATGGTAGTGGGGTCTATTTATTTGACCCAATACTGCAATCTATCGTTACCACAGAGAAAATTTTTGGACTAAAATCTTCTCAAAAAATTCCTTTAAACGGATTCATTACTGCGATTGAAGAAGATAAAAGCGGCAACCTTTGGTTTGCTTCAAATGGTACAGGTATTGCTATTTTCAACCAGCAACAAAAGAGATTTACCGTGTTAAATCATGCCAACAGCAAACTCCCAATCGATAAAGTTCAAAGTATTTATTGTGACCACGCAGGGCGAATTTGGGTAGGCGCACAAGGTGGGGGTCTTTGCCTGTATAAACCTCAATCTCAGACATTTGAAATATTTGACGAATCTTTCTCTTTGTCAAATGATGTGATTTATAAAATACTAGAGGATTCAAAAGGTAAAATTTGGGTTAGTACCAACAAAGGTATCAGTTCGTTTGACCCTGAGAAAAAAGTGTTTAGAAACTTTAGCTATTACAATGGCGTACTACAAAGCACTTTCAACATAGGCTCGGGATTAAAAACTGCCGATGGACAGTTATTTTTTGGTGGCTTGGATGGCTTCAACTATTTCAATCCTGCCGAAATATTGCAGAAAAAAAATATTCCTCCATTGGTTATTACTAGTCTGAAAATCAACAACAAACAAGTAAATCCAATAGAAAACTCAGAAATACAAGAGCACATATCAATCGCTAAAGAAATAGTTTTGAGTTATAAGCAGAACTTTTCGCTCGATTTTATGGCGCTCAATTATACCGTACCTCACGAAAGTAGGTATGCTTACAAACTCGAAGGATTTGATAAAGAATGGAATCAAGTAGGAACTTCTACCACGGCTGTTTATACCAATCTCGACCCTGGCAGTTATACTTTTCACCTAAAAGCATACAGTGAAGATGGCTCATGGGAAACACCCGAAAAAGTGATTGAAATTACCGTTGAACCACCTTTTTGGATGACTTTTTACGCCTATTTGTTTTATGCCATCGTTATTGCGCTCATTGTTTGGGGTATTCGTAGAAGTTCAATTCAAAAACTCAAACGTGAATTTGTGCTTGAGCAAGAGCGCCTTGAAATGAAGCATTTGATTGAAAAAGAACGCCACGATGCAGAGCAAAAACCGAACTCGAAAAGGTGAAAGTTAAGTTTTTGACCAATTTGAGTCATGAATTAAAAACACCTCTTACGCTGGTACTCAACCCAATTGAGAATTTGATGTTTCAAGAAAATAGTACCGAAAAACTCGAAATGCTCAACCTAATCAGTCGAAATGCCAAACGATTACTTAATCTCGTTAATCAATTATTAGACCTGAGAAAAATTGAAGCCAACGAATTAAATCTGAATGCCACCGAAGGCGATTTGGTATCTTTTTGTCAAGAAATCGTGGATTCGTTCAAGTATATAGCTGTTCGCAAAAGTATCCATTTACACTTTGTAAGTGTTTATAGCCATTATCATACGTCTTTTGACAAAGATAAAATGGAGAGGATTCTCATCAATTTACTCTCAAATGCGATAAAATTTACCAACGAAGGCGGCAATGTTAGCTTTCAAATAGCTCAAGAGGGCACATCTGGTATTCGATTGATAGTGCGAGATACAGGCATTGGTTTGTCGAAAGATAGTACCGATAAAATTTTTGAAAGGTTTTATCAGATCAACAATAACGTCGATATTCTTAATCAAGGTAGCGGAATTGGCTTGTCTATTGCGCAAGAATTTGTCAAACTTCATGGTGGAACCATCAAAGTGGAAAGCGAAGAAGGCGTTGGAAGTGCCTTTATCATTTCATTGCCTTTGTATAGCCTTGAGGCAGTCCAGTCGCCTCCAATAGACTTAGAGCCTGAAGTGACACCGATAACAGACTTTGCTAAATCAGAACCTCCTAAAATCGAACTTCCTATTATTTTGATTGTGGACGACGACGACGATTTGAGAGCTTATTTGGTAGAAAGCTTAAAATCAAAATACAAAGTTATCGAAGCTTCTGACGGTCGACAAGGTTGGCAAAAAGCTTTATCATATCATCCGCAATTGATTGTGAGTGATGTCAATATGCCTGTGGTTGACGGAGTCGAGATGGTTCGGAAAATTAAAAATGATACCCGCACCAAACATATTCCTGTGATCATGCTCACGGTGTTATCCGAAGAAGTAGACCAACTCAAAGGCTTAGAATCTGGTGCTAGCGATTATTTGAGTAAGCCTTTTAGTTTTCATTTACTTAGTATCAAAATTGAAAATTTGCTTAGCTTAAATAGCTTATTAAAAAGCACTTACAGTAAACATATTCAGCTCGAAACCCCTGAGATAGAGATAGAATCGGAGGATGAGAAGTTCTTGTTAAAACTATCCAAATATGTGGAAGAAAATATTGAAGATCCTGATTTGACAGTAGAAGAACTCAGTAAGGTAATGTTTGTAAGTCGTGGAACGCTTTATAATCGCGTACTGAGTCTGACGGGTGAAACCCCAGTAGAATATGTTCGCTCGGTGAAATTGAAAAAATCAATTGCACTTTTACAAAAGAATGACATGAAAATTTCGCAAATCGCCTATGCTGTTGGATTTTCTAATCCTAATTATTTTGCACGAGCATTCAAGGCAAAATACAATGTTTCACCAACTGAATATATTACTCAAACACGAAAAACAGCCGTTTAAATTCCACGCTAATTAGCACTCATGTAAGGTGCTAATTAGTGTATTCATAAACAAAATTCTATCAAAAGATGTGGCAAAGAATAATTCTTTGCTAGGTCTCCCCTTTTACCTATCCCTTACAAAAATGTACTTGTAGTACACAACAAACGCGTATGATGAACACAAAAATCAAAACACTTTTAACGCTTGGGACTACTGTAGCCTGTCTACAAAGCGTGCAAGCACAAACACAGGGTAACTCTCTAAAATCAGCTTATCAAGAAGATTTCCTCATAGGAACAGCCCTTGGGACAGAGCACATTTTGGAAAGAAACGAAAAGGCTAATCAATTGATAAAGAAGGAGTTTAATGCTATTACTCCAGAAAATATCATGAAGTCTCAGTTGATTCACCCAGAAGTCGATAGATACAACTTTAGTCTGTCGGATAAGTTTGTAGATTATGGACTCAAAAACCAAATGTACATTGTGGGACACACTTTGGTATGGCATTCACAATTACCAAGTTTTGTACATAAAATAAGTAGTGCAGATTCGCTACGTATATTTATGAAAGAGCACATCAAAACCGTAATGGGACGCTACGCAGGCAAGATTAATAGCTGGGATGTGGTGAACGAAGCACTCAACGAGGATGGCACCTATCGCAAATCTATTTTCTTTAATAAACTAGGAGATTCCTATATCAAAGAAGCTTTTGAATTGGCCGCTCAAGTTGACCCAAAAGCCGAGTTATACTACAATGATTATAATATCGAACAGCCAGCCAAACGAAAAGGAGCAATTGCATTGATTAAAAAATTGCAAGAAAATGGAGTGAAAATAAACGGTGTAGGTATTCAAGGGCATTGGAGTATCAATTCAAATAACCTCAAAGATATCGAAGATTCAATTCTAGAGTTTTCACAAATGGGATTGAAAGTCGCTTTTACTGAATTGGATTTGACTGTACTGCCCAATCCTTGGGATTTGCGAGGTGCCGATGTAAATCAACGTTTTAAGGAAGATCCAAAAATGAATCCTTACAAAGATTCTCTACCTGATTCTGTCCAAAATGCGTTGGCAAATCGCTATTCTGAGCTTTTCAAGTTATTCTTGAAACATAAAGACAAAATCAGTCGCATCACTTTTTGGGGAGTAGATGACCGCCACTCTTGGCTCAATGGTTTTCCAATTCCTAATCGTACTAATTATCCTCTCTTATTTGACAGAGCTTTAGAACCGAAAAAAGCTTATCAAAGTTTGATAAGTCTTAAGGAAAGTAAGTAATAAAAATGAATTAGTGCTGTACAAAAGATTGTAAGAGCTATCTATTTCGGATATAATCTTTCGTACAGCACTAATTATGAGAGGTAAATATCTCAAGAATAACTCATTTGCTGTTGCCCACTTTATATTTTACTAAAATGATAAAAGCTTTTTGCCTAATGCCTACGGCTTACAGCCTGGAGCGTAATAATGCAATTTTATTTTGCATTATTACCTAATTTTTTCGACACAGGTACTTTATATCCCAACACGTCGAGCATCATAAAAGCGTATCTCTTACCTAGCTCACGATAGCCCGCTGCGTCGAAATGTAAATTATCTGCGGCATCTGTACAGCCTTTCGACGAGATGATACGAGCCGTTGGTATCGTTTTAGGAAGCGTAGCAATAATCGTATTCATACTTGCACAAATCCCTCCTTGCTCCGCATGAACCGTTTCGCCAGCCAATAATGGAACAGAATCAGGAGGTAAATTCAAATCTTGTAGAAGGTTATCATACACAATTTTAACTTTCTTTGTCCAAGTAGTATCATTCGTATTCGATTCCCCTTGATGTAACAAAATGCCTTTGATAACACCTTCTTTTTGTGCCAATTTCGCCATTTCTACCAATCTTCTGTAAGGATTTCCGTCATACTCCTTAATCATATTTTTCATCCAATTCGGAGCCACAGTTGCTACGTAAGAATCAGTTTTATCTTTATCAAAAAGTTCTATTTTACAGCCTCCAATAGATACATTTATTACCCCAACATTGACAGATGATGGCAAGTATTCTAACATGGTTCTTCCAAAATAATCAACTGGGGTCAACCCTGTATTGCAACGACAAAGCGGTGGTACTGCGGTGTACCATTGTCCCATTTTCCTGTTTAGATTTGGACAATCCAAAGCTTCCAATACCTTAAATCTTGGATTGACTCCAACGGTATCTTGTGGCTCAAACTTGGCATTTCCTTCCATATTTGATTGTCCTAAACTGAGGTAAATATGAAAATTAGGGTTTTGAGCAAAAGTTTTACCCAACACACAAACCATACATAATAAGATAAAAGCAATTTTCTTGTTCATAGTCATAAGTTGTTATTAGTTATTGCTTCAGTTGCAATACTGTTTAAAAAAGAAGTTCAAGACCTCGTCTTGAACTAGTAATAAGTAAGTAATTGGCTGAGCTAAGGTAAAAACTGAAGGGAGTTTATCTGCAAATCATGAGATTTACCTACAGGGAATTTTACAAAAATATCATGATGTCCAGCTATCGACTTAAGGCTTTTACGCACACTATTTTTACTGGCTGAATATGGGATTTTTGCCACTAATTTACCAGTTTTCAAATCATCTACCCAAAGCTCTACGACACCATCTGTTTTTGCATTGTATTGGATTTCAATTCCTTTAGCATTCTTTTTTTGGATGCCCAAATCCACGCCTGAAATCATTAGCCAACCACCGTTCTCAGAAGTATTAGTCACAGATTCTTGGTTGATTTTTTCGACTCCATAGAAATTACTCATCCCTACAGTAGGCAATTTTGAAAAACCATCTTTACAAATAAACCAATCAAAATCAGCACTTTGGTGTTCAGTAAATAATCCTATACTTGTCCCAACCCATGAGTTATAATTAGGTTGTACTTTATCCAAATTCTGTACCTGAATGGCATTTCCAACAGCTGTCCAACTGTTTCCATCACCACTGGCATACGCCTTTAGTTCATGAAGGTTTCTTTCGATTTTTAGCCAAACTACCTCGCCAAAGTTATTAGGAATACTCTGTGTATTGTTTTCAAAACTAAAGATAATCTTCTTGCCATTTTCAAATCCACTGTATAGTCGAACAATGACCGTTTGAGCACCATTGCTTAGATATAATCCTGCTTTTTCATTTTCGTTCTGGGCCTTAAAATCGAGCTTTGTAACCGCTGAGTAATAGTGATCTGTTTCTTTTTGCACAATACTTGTACGCAGTGAGTCTGGTGATAGCCTCAACCAACCTTTTCGAGCAGTTAAATTGTATAAATCTGCATGCTTCTTTTTCAAAAAATGCCAATTCAGAGAAAGATTCTTTGTCTCAAAATCATCCGAAGCCACGCTACGCCATGCAATACCCGATTTGGGTAAATTTGGTTTAGCAATAGGCTCGGTAGTTGGTGCCATACCCCACGGACGGTCACCTTCCCAAATAACAGGATAAAGCGCTGTTTGGCGACCAGTACCCGACCAATCATCTTGTCCATATTTTTCATAGCTTTGCCCAATAGTCCACCAAGTTCCATCGGCTAGTTGTACTGGTGCGGCAATATGATTAGGTCTTCTAAAGCCAACTTTATCATCAGTAATAGGTTTAAAAAATTCACCAAGACGCTCCCACTGCGTCGAATCACTCGTTAGTGACTTCCCCCTAAGTACATATTGTCCTCCCGAAACATCTCCTGCTGGGAAATAATAGTAATAACCATTGCGCTTACACATTACTGGTCCCTCTGCCCAACTATATTGGAGTTTGGCATTAACCCAATCAAGGTCAATTACAGAAGAGGTTAGTTGTCCATCTTTTCCTAGCTCCTGTAAACGGTTTGTTTTTTGACCGTTCTTAATGACCATATAAGGTTTTCCATCATCGTCTACAAAAATAGAATTATCATAACCCAATGGACCAGTTTTTGGATTTGACTTTACTTGAACTGGCTCTGACCAAGGACCCAAGGGAGAATCTGCCTTGCTAAACCATTGTCCATTGGCTGAAAAATAAATCCAGTAAGAACCATAGAAATAAGTAATAGCCCCTTGCCAAGTACCTGCCGAAGGGCGGTCGGTTACCCAATGCGCTTTTTGCGGGGGCAACACCCTGCTAATAACACGCCAATGTACCAAGTCTTTAGAGTGATAAATAGGCATATACGGTGTAAAATGAAAGCTTGAACCGCAATGATAGAAATCATCTCCAACTTTCAACAAAGTCGGATCTGGGTGATCACCAGGCAATACGGGGTTGACATAGGTTTTTACTTCGTGATAAAAGGAATTGTCATTTTGTGAAAAAGTAGGTGTAATTCCACCAAGAATTAATCCAATGAGTAATGTAACGAAGCTTAATTTTTTCATTTGTTATTTTATTAAAAACGTTTTAACAAGCGAGCATCATCTACATCCTTTACAATTGACAAAGCTTGACCATACCCTTACAAGGAGGCATGTTCAATGACATCATCTCTATTTATTTTCATAGTTATAGGCATGTAATTTTCAGTTAAAAGGTCTTCGCTTGAGGTTGTAAAATAAGTTGATGACTAAAAATTAGATTAGCACATTTTACTCGTTTTGTGTACTTAATGTTTAACACCATAAAAAAATACCCCAATTCTACCAAATGACACAAAAAGGTCAGAGTTTGGCAAGCATCACAATATGCGACTTACAAGATAAAATGTAGCAAGTAATGTTACTATCAAAGCCACATACAACTGGCTATCTATTATAATTTTTTTCAGCACTGATATTCAATATTTAGAAATGTTCATCTATTAGAGTAGAGTTGTACTTGTTTGTTTAAATGACTAGAAGACTTAGAAATACTATGAAGGAAACTATTTCTAAAGTTTGAATCTAATATTCACAAGCTATTCCAAGCTATTAACATTAGCTACTAAGCTCGGCTATTGGAAAAGTACAAACTCAACTCCAACAATCTATTGCTCTTCATTTAAACTTCTCACCTTCCTGAAACCTTCGAATAATAATGTCTACATTCGTATCATACTATAATACTCAAAAATTCATTTTGCATAATTCCTAGAATATAAAATCATAAGAAAAACAAATTTGTGTAGTTTTTACGAATAAAAATCTTTTATATTTATCTACTAAAACTATAGATTAAATATTAATATGATTCATTTCATCAAAACACGAAAAACACAACTCAACAAACTACTATCGAAAATATTAGGAGCAAGTAAGCAATTTCCATCATTCCATTTTACCAAAGAAAATGGAGATTGGAGTATTGATTTTCCTGAAGACAAACAACAATTTAGTCTCGAAGAAATTGCTCAAGGCAAGCCAATCTTGATTACTTATTATGTGCCAGAGTGGAAGGAATATGCCGAACAACAACTTTGGCTATTACAAAAATCTGTTAGACGATTGTCAGAGCTTGGCGTTCAAATACTTACGATTACCAACTTGAGTATTCCTAAAATAAAAGAACTAAAAAGCAGTGAAAAGCTCAACTTTTCTATCTATCATGATGATAATCAAGAGATTGCAAAAGCTATTGGGTTGTTGTCAGAACAAACGCCTTGTACTCATTTTTATGCGGGTATCTCCGAAAATATACCCCTACCAGCAAGCTTTTTAGTATTACCTAATGGGCTTATTATTCATCACTTTATCGATATCGAACTAAAATCCTATCTATCTTATAAAGAAATCGAGGTTTTTGTGAACAATTACAAGAATTTTGAATTTTCTTACAAATATTAGTCTATAAAGTATATAGATTTAATATTTATAATAATATTTTTGCACAACCAAACAGATTATATCAACTGACGCTGTAATGGGGTCCTTTGTTTGAACTAATGGTAGTCTATTTAATCAATCTAATGCAGCTAAGGGTGAAAGCGATGCTTTCACTCTTTCTTTAAAGCTCATAAATGTTTAAATGACTCTAGATATATAAATTGAATTCTTTGGAGTTTATTATTCTAACACTAGAACCCAAAAACAATCGTGCAAAAAATTCTTTCAAATCGCGCCGTATGGTATATCGCCCCTACAGTATTACTATTCAGTAGTTTTATTGTATTGATATATAGTGGAAATATCCATTTTCATGGTCTGCCATTCAAGATGGTTTTAACAGTGATTTCGGATTCTATGTACTTGTGGGATTGGGGGCACAATTAGTAGATGGAACTTTAGGAATGGCTTATGGTGTAACTTCTACTTCATTTCTATTGAGTTTAGGGGTGCCACCTGCCGTAAGTAGTACGAGCGTACACGTAGCCGAAATGTTTACAACAGGTGCTTCTGCCATTTCACATTTCAAGTTTGGTAATATCAACAAAAAGTTATTTCGCAACTTATTAATTCCGGGCGTATTAGCCTCTGTTACAGGTGCTTATTTACTGACCGATTTCATTGATGGAAATGTCATAAAACCTTACATTTCTATTTACATGATTATTTTGGGAATTATTATTATCAGAAAAGCACTTCAAAAAAATATTGTAAAACAACGTACGAAGCGTTTGGGATTGTTGGCTGTCTTCGGTGGTTTTATGGATTCTATTGGTGGTGGTGGTTGGGGACCAATCGTAACTTCATCGCTCTTGGGTAGAGGTCGCGACCCACGCTATACCATCGGTTCGGTTAACGCAGCAGAGTTTGCCGTTTCATTTGCCAGCGGTATTACTTTCTTACTTTTTGAAGGCGTCAATTCTTGGCAGGTAGTGTTGGGGTTGATTGTCGGTGGTACAATTGCCTCTCCACTAGGAGCAATTTTTGTTAACAAGGTAAAACGCAAACCTATGATGATTTTGGTTGGAACCTTAGTTATCATCATTAGCTTAAGAACAATTACCAAAGGTTTTCATCTAATCTAAATTTAAAACTGATATAAGTTTTAGGCTGTAAGCATTAAGCGAAAAAATTTCTATTTTGTCACTTTTGCTCTTTTAGCTTAAAGCACATTGCCTAAGGCATAAAACGGAGTAGTTCACTAGAATACTCCTTTTATTTTACCATAAAAGTATACAAATATCATATACTAAATAGACTTATAAAAATAAATTAACTATGTATTCTAAACCAAATGTATCACATTCAAATGCTTGTTTATCAATCCATTTGAATCAAATAGAAAGGCAGTATTTATTTTGTTGAAGCATAAAAAAGACCAAGAGGCGGCAACCTCATTGGTCTAGTTCAACTAAAGTAATCTCTATCACAGGATTTTGACAGCGAGCTTGGAACCGAGCTGTCGAGATATTTTTTAATTAAACAGTTAAATTTAATGAAAAAACTTTTATTTGTCATTATCGCCGTGGTGGCGGTAAGTGTATCGCATATTGTATCTGCTCAAAACAAACCAATTATCAATGCTACAGTATCAGGCAAAATTGTAGATTCAAAAACGAATGAACCACTCGTTGGTGCAGCCGTACAAATCAAAGGAACAACCAATGGTTCCACAACCGACGTAAACGGTGATTTCTCATTGATTACAGGTCAAAAACTTCCTTTCTCAGTGATTATTTCTTTCGTAGGTTATTTGAAAAAAGAAGTAGTTATCACAGCAGATAAAGCTGAAATCAAATTGGATGAAGATGTAAGTCAATTGGCAGATGTAGTAGTATATTCTCGTCGTCGCCAAGAGGCCGTTCAGGATATTCCTATTCCTATCGCGGTAATCCGTGGTGCAGCGGCAGAAGATGCAGGCGCATTTAACGTAAACCGTTTAAAGGAATTAGTACCAACAGTTCAACTTTATGCCTCAAATGCAAGAAATACAACCTTGAATATCAGAGGATTAGGCTCAACTTTCGGTTTAACAAATGATGGTATTGACCCGGGTGTTGGTTTTTATGTAGATGGTGTGTACTATGCTCGTCCAGCAGCTACAGCATTAGACTTTGTTGACATTGAGCGTGTTGAGGTTTTGCGTGGACCACAAGGAACCTTGTTTGGTAAAAACACTACAGCGGGTGCATTCAATATTACAACTCGTGAAGCTAGCTTTACGCCAAGTGCAAGTTTTGAATTGAGCTATGGTAACTACGGGTATATCCAAGCTAAAGGTTCTATTTCTGGACCAATCAACAAGCAATTGGCAGCAAGACTATCTTTTTCAGGTACACAAAGAGACGGTCTTCTTTACAATACAAAGACACAACAAAACATGAACGATATTAACAACTTAGGTACTAGAGGCCAGTTGTTATATACGCCTTCAGAAAAAGTAAAAATCACCTTGATTGGTGACTATACAGCTCAAAAACCTAACGGTTACGGCTGGCCAGTGGCTGGTGTAGTGACGACAAAACGCGCAGCCTATCGTCAATTCAACGCAATTATTGCTGATTTGAACTATAAATTACCTTATTCAAGTGCGTTTGAAAGAGTGTTAGATTTGGATACTCCTTCAAAAGCAGACAACAGTTTAGGTGGTGTATCTGCCAATGCAGATATTAAAATTGGTAACGGTACTTTGACTTCGACGACAGCATGGCGTTTTTGGAAATGGGTACCTTTGAATGACCGTGATTATACAGGTTTGCCAATTTTCACTATTTCTTCGGGTAATTCAGTACACGACCAATGGTCTCAAGAGTTACGTTACTCAGGAAAAGTTGCTGACAATTTGAGTGGTGTGATTGGCGTGTTTGGTTTATGGCAAGATTTGAAATCAGACCCTGTTCAAACAGAAGAAGCTGGTTCGGCACAATGGCGTTTTGCTCAAAGCTCAACAAGTGCGCTTTGGAAAACACCAGGCTTATTTGATAACTTCGGTATTCGTACAACTAACCGTATCCAAAGCACAAGTTTGGCAGCATTTGCTCAAGTAGACTGGGCGATAAACGATAAATTGCACGTATTGCCAGGTTTGCGTTACAATTATGACAAAAAGGTAGCCAACTACAAAAGAGAAACTTACGGTGGTTTGCAAACGACGGATGCGGCTTTATTAGCCTTGAAAAATGCAGTATATACCAATCAAGCATTTAATACAGATGTAAGTGAAAGTAATGTTTCAGGTCAGTTGACCTTACAATATAAAGCCTCTAAAAATATCAACGCTTACGGTACATACGCCATCAGTTACAAACCAGTAGGTATTAATATTGGTGGTTTGCCAACGGCAAATGGTCAAATCCTACTAGATCTAGCAAAAGTAAAGCCAGAAGGTGTAACTCACTATGAATTAGGCGTTAAAACTCGTCCTACAGCCAATTCATTCTTGAACATTGTTGTGTTTAATGACGATATTAAGGATTACCAAACACAAGTACAAACACCAGAACCAGGTGTAAACAGAGGTTATTTGGCTAATGCAGAGAAGGTTAGAGTGAGAGGTGTTGAAGTGGAAGGAAATGTAAGATTAACACACTTTACCTTCAACGGCTCGATTGCTTATACAGATGGTAAATACGTTTCATTCACAAATGCTCCAGTACCTTTGGAAGAAGTAGGTGGTACTCTAGCTTTTAAAGATGTTTCGGGAGGTGATCTTCCAGGTATTTCAAAATGGACAGGTTCATTTGGTGCTGAAGCTACAACTAAAGGTGTATTCTTTGGATTGAAAGGTAACTATTTCGTAGCGGCTGACGTTTATTTCCGTTCGAAATTCTCTTCAAGTCCATCACCTTCTCAGTATTTGAACATTGAAGGGTATTCATTATTGAATGGTCGTTTAGGTTTCAGAGCATCAAACGGTATCTCTATCTATGTTTGGGGAAGAAACCTTGCTAACACCGACTATTACGAGCAATTACTAGCAGCACCAGGTAGTGCAGGGCAATACGCAGGTATCCTTGTCGACCCTCGCACGTATGGCGTAACATTGAGATACTCGTTCTAGGTATTTAGTGAGTTAGTGAATGGTGAGTTAGTGAATTTTGAATTATTAACTAATGAAGACGCAAAGTATTGCGTTTCTACTGATAAGGAAAAAATCATCATTCACCAATTCACAACTAACTAATTCACTCAATACTAAAGCACGTCCAGCCGTCTTCATGGGTTTTTAGGGAGAATTGAAAATGATGATTCATTAATATTTCACGACATAACATGAGTCCAATTCCTTGTCCATCAGGTTTATTACTAAAGAATGGCGTGAATAATAAATGGGCTTGTTCGGGCGGAATGGGTATTCCATTATTTTTTATTTGTATTCCCTTTTCTGACAAAGTCACGATAATCTGATTTCCAGAATCACAAGCTTCAATTGCATTTTTTAATACATTCACCAGTACTTGCTCAATTTGCCCACGGTCAATCATCATCCATTTTTCTTTTTCTGGCGCTTTCCAAATCAACTCTATTCCTTTTTCGCTAGCACGACTTCTCCAGAGTTCCACCATATTTTCTAAGACTTCATTCAACGATTGTCTTTCGAGATGGGGCTGTGGCAAACGAACAACATCAGCAAACCTTCGCATAAACACACACAGTCGCTCGTTGCGGTCATACGCTACTTCTAAAGCATGTAGCAAATGAGGTTCCTCAACCATCTGTTGCGCTACATTCAAAATCGAGTTTACTGCTCCTATCGAATTATTTACCTCATGTGCCATCATTCTGATTACCTTGCCATAAGCCTTCTTTTCTGTAGCCAAAATTTCTGAAGTAAGTTCTTCAATCATCAAAAATGGTCTTGAAAATCCTTTATCCATAAAAAATGAACGCTGAATTTTGAACGTCGACAAGCCATTAATCTGAACAGTTTTTGATTCACCATCTTGCAATTCTTGTAAGGCATTCACAATTGGGTGACCAAGTACCGAAAGAGATTGATGAATAAATTGACCTTCTGAAATACCAAATAAATATTGTGCTTTAGGATTGATTTTCAATAAATTTCCATCAAAATCCAACACCAATATGGCAATTGGAGACGCTTGAATAAGTTTTTCTAGGAAAAAATGCTGTTCCGTTAACTGTATTCGTTCTGTCCTGAGCTGCACAATCATCTGGTTATATACTTCCACAAGCTGATCTAGCTCAGGCGTACCCGTAGGACGAAGTTTGATTGAAAAATCCTGATCACGCATAGCCTCAGTACCCATCAACAATAACTTAAAAGGTCGGTGAATAGCTTGGTAAAGTGCAACAGAAATTATCAATGAAAGTAACACAAGCACTTCCGAAATGATAAAGTACAATTTATTGGCAGATAAAACCTTAAAGGCTAACAACATGATAATGGCATGAAGAAAGCCCAAGTAAAGCAAATATCTTACTCGTAACGAAATACGCATCAGCTAAAGAAGTTGAAAAGGCTGTAATAGATTTTTTAAATTACTCTTCCGAATAAGGAATACCAAATTTTTCTAACCTACGATACAATGCAAACCGTGTAATACCCAACGACCGAGCTACTCGACTTATATTATTTTGATGGAAAGACATCGCTTTTCGTATCATCAAAAGCTCCATTTCTTCTAGTGTCAGTGTTCCTACTTCAGGAAACGCATTTTTGGGTGCAGAGTTAACCTGTGTGATGTTTTTCTGAAAATCGCTTATTTCCAACTGGTCATTTGGACTTAACAAAATCGTTTTTTCAACCAGATTTTTCAACTGACGAATATTCCCTGGCAACACCAATGTTTGTAACCATTGTAGGGCTTTTGATGAAATCTTAAGTTGCGGTCTTTCGTAAATAACTTTCAGATTATCAGCAAAATACATAGCTAAAGAAGCAATATCAGTAGGACGCTCTCGCAAAGCAGGGAGCTTAACAGAAATCAGGTTGATACGATAAAATAAGTCTTCTCTGAAAGTACCTTGAGCTACCATTTCTTCCAAATTGCGATTAGTTGCACAAATCACCCGAACGTCGACGGTTTTGGATTTACTACTTCCTAATGGCTCAAAGGTTCTATCTTGTAATACCCGCAGCAATTTTACCTGACTTGATAAATCTAAATCTCCAATTTCATCTAAAAATAAAGTACCACGATTAGCTAGTTCAAAACGTCCAATTCTGTCCGACTTGGCATCTGTAAATGCCCCACGCACGTGTCCAAAAAGTTCACTTTCAAACAGCGTAGCAGATATTCCTCCCAAATTTACTTTGACAAATGGGCGAATTCTTCTTTTACTATTTTGGTGAATAGCCTCAGCAATCAACTCTTTTCCTGTACCACTTTCGCCAGTTATCAGAACAGGAGCGTCAGTTGGCGCTACTCTTCCGATAGTTTCGAGAATAGATAAAAGTTGCGAATCTTCACCGACAATATGCTCAAAATCGAATTTTTGGTCTAACTTTTTTCGGGTAGAAATACTTTCCGTTTTTTCCTCTAAATCTAAAATCGTTCTGACAGATTGGAGTAAATGGTCATTTTTCCAAGGTTTGGTCAAGAAATCTTTTGCTCCTAATTTCATCCCCTCTACAGCCAAATCGATTGTCCCCCAGCCCGTTAGCAAAATAATCAAAACCTCAGGAAATTCGGCACGAAGCATTTTTAAGGCCTTCATTCCTTCCTCGCCAGAAGTTTCGATAGAAAAGTTAAGATCAAGAATAACTAAAACAGGTTTAAAAATAGGAATCAACTCCCTAGCCACAGCAGGAGAATCACAGGTTTTTACCTGAAATCCCGCCTGCTGTAGAAGGAGTTGTAAAGAGGTTTGAACAGCAAAATCGTCGTCGATGATGAGTATTTTATTCATTGAAAAGGTAAAAATTAGTATATAAGTTGTCAGGCATTAGGCAAAGAGTTTTAAATTATTTAGATATATTTTGCTTAATGCCCACAGCTGATAGCCTATTGCTGTTACGATTCGTGTAATACAATGGCTGGTTGGATTTTGGCAGCCTGTCGACTTGGATAAAAAGCACAAATCGTGACTAATCCGTATATAATTAAAATCGCCAAAACAATCGCCACCCAATATACTCCTGAAGCCAAATCAAAAACTTTCAGTGTGGGAAATTGTACGGCAAAGAGCAAGCCCACCAGTATAGCAAAGGTAGCAATAACCCACATTTCGGCAACAAACTGCTTTTGAATATCTGTCTCGGTAGCTCCCATCGCACGACGCACGCCAATTTCTTCACGGCGTTTGGCAATGTTTACTTTTAGTATTCCGAAAAGTCCCATAGCCACATTGAGCAACAAAAACCCTGCAATAATTGTAAATACAATCATTGGTACCAAGGCAAGATTATGTTGGTTTTGTCGCTGGTCTGTTAAATAACTCACTTCCACAGTCCAACCTACCAACATACTTCCGAGGTCTTTTACCAATTTTGCCTCAAAATTAGCGTCGGTTCCAGATTTGAGTTTTAAAACAATTTTTCCTTCCTCAGAGCGTGGCCACATCAATTGGAAGAAAGCAGGCTCATTTTTGGTAAACTCGCCTTTTGCTTTAAAATTATCAATTACACCAACCACAACTTTATTATCATCTAGCGTTTTTCCGATGGGATTTTCAGTGCCAAAAAGTGCATCAGCAGTCTTTTGATTAATCACCACAGGCTTATTTTTTGCCACAGAATCAGAGGATTGATACCAGCGCCCAGATTTCATTTTTATGTCAAAAACGTCTTCAAAATTTTCATCTGTGTAATAAATATCTGACAACGTACTAGTCTTTTTACGACTAATAGAACTATTCATTTGACTAAAAGAAAAAGGCGAATTAGAAGACATTTGACTTACTTTTTCTACCTCAGGATAAGCTTTTATTCTTTGTAAAACTTGAGCAAGCTTTTCCGCAGTCTGTACCGTATCTTGGTTACGAGACAAATCTATTGCCCACACTTGCTCATATTCAAAACCTAAGGATTCTCTATAATTATCAAGGTTAAAGGTTACCAAAGACATTACTCCGAATAGCACCATAAAAGATGCCCAAATTTCGATAATCAAAAGGAGATGACTTCCTTTTCGATTCCATATTAGTTTAATTAAATGCTGTATCATGATGTTTGAGTTTTGAGGATGATTTCGGTTTTATTAAAATCTATTGTCTTTTAAGTGCATCTATGACTTTCATTTTAGCCATTCTAAAAGCAGGTGCTACTCCAGAAAGTAAACCAAACACCAAACACACTAACAGACTTACTCCAAAAACAGGCAAATTGATGGTTAAATCAGAATACAGAATCAAGCCACTTCTATTAAACAAATAAATTCCGACACTTGTAATAATCAAGGCAATAGCTCCGCCAATAAATGTGATAAAGATGTTTTCGACAATAAACTGAAACGCCAATGTACGAGTTGGTGCGCCAAAGGCCTTACGTACACCTATTTCGGATGCTCTTTCCAAAATTCTACTTACATTGAGATTGACCAAGTTGATAGCAGGTAATCCCATGAGCATCAACAATACCAAACCTACTACTATATAAAATTTATTACCTATTTCTTGATGAAAAACACCATACAACATTGTATCCGTATAGGTTTGAGCATGGGTATCAATAATGGTGTACTTAGTATTTCCTATATTTATAGGTACTGGAATTTTGGATACATTATTATCAAACTCAGATTTTATTTCTGGAAAATCAGAAGAGCTATTTGCCTCTATAATTGCGACAAAAGTGCCTTGTAAGCCTGTTCTTTGATAATTGCTTTTGGGTAAATTATAAGGAAAAAACATATCCGAAAACGTCAGAATACGAGTAACTGGACCAGCTTTCACCACGCCAATTACCTTATATTTTTCATTATCGACTTCAACCATTTTTCCAATAACAGACTCAGATGAGCTATCAAAAAATTGTTCTCTCATTGCATCCGTAATAACAACCACATGGTCGCCATTGGCAATATTGGTTTGATTGAAGGGCTTTCCTTCCAAAAATTCATAATTCGTTATTTCCCAAAAATTAGTATCGCAATATTTTGTACTAACCTTTATCCGCTTGCCATTGATGTAGGAATTGGCAGAGGTAATCATGGAAGAAACACTTGTTCGCTTGGGGGTTTTGAGTGTTTCTATGTATTTTTTGTAAAAATCATAAGAGATAGGCCCTCCCATCTGAGAAGTTCTCGCAGAATCTTCCAAGAACAAATTCATGATATACAATGATTTATCACGATTTTGCTCTGGATAGTGGCTTCCTACCAAATGGTCAAGAAAAGAAGTAATCATCATCAACACCGTAAGGGTAATACTTATCCCAAACAAGGTAATGAAAGTATAGAAAGGATGCCTTAACAACACTTTCCATGCAATTTTGATATAGTTGAGTAACATATTTTTTGCGTTTTAAAAAGTATAACTTGATTTTAGTCTAAAGAATATTGGAGTACAAACTGCTATGTTTTTAAATAGAAAATCTAACCCCAACTATTGAATAAAGGATGGGATTGTGGTAAAAAAAGCATGTCAATACTTAATTAAAGTATTGATTATTAAAATTTTACACTCACAATTCAGCACTCAAAACTCAACACTCTTAATAAACTTGTGTTCCATCAAACAAACGAATCAAACGATGGGTTTTCTTTGCCATACTTTCGTCGTGCGTTACCATCACAATGGTGCAACCTTCGGCGTTGAGCTGTAGAAGAATATTCAAGATTTCGTTACCCATCGCACTATCCAAGTTACCCGTAGGTTCATCCGCCAAGATAATATCTGGCTTGCCTACAATGGCACGTGCAATAGCCACACGCTGTTTTTGTCCACCTGAAAGTTGATTCGGGAAGTGCTTCATACGATTGCTCAAGCCTACTTTTTCGAGTGCTTCTCGAGCGGCCTCTCTTCTGAATTGGGCAGAAGAGTTACGGTATAAAAGCGGAATTTCTACATTATCAAGCACAGACAAATCATTAATCAAATGAAAACTTTGGAAAATAAAACCAATTTTTTGATTGCGAAGGCTCGCTAAGGCTTTGTCTGTATATTGTTCAACATGCTTTTGATCGATGAGAATATCGCCTTTAGTAGGCTCATCCAAAAGCCCCATGATATTGAGCAAGGTACTCTTTCCGCAACCCGACGGACCCATAATGGAGACAAATTCTCCCTTCTTAATATCAATGTTGATGTTATTTAAGGCTAATGTTTCGATGGTACTCGTCTGGTACACTTTTTCGATGTTGTTTAATGTAATCATAGAGGATTTGTTGTTTAATGTCCTAAGAATAAATAGGCTTAGGTCGGTTATTTGACTAATAATTTTTGATTGAGTTCAAAATCGTATAATGTGTAAAGTCTTAGCTTGAAATAGGCTTGCCAATAGTCTCTCAAAGCCTGAATATAGTCACGTTTGGCACGGTCTTTTTCTTGTAAAGCAATCCCTAAATCTGTAATGCTTAAGTCACTAAGGATAAATCGATCTTGTGCAATCTGGTAACGATTTGTAGCAATATCATCGGTTTCCTTGGTCAGAGTTACTTGCTTTTGGAGCATTTCGAACAAAGTTACTTGGGTATAAATTTCTTGTTGAAATGTAAGTTTGTCTTGTTCTACACTTTGCTGAGCATATTGCAAGTTAGCTTTTGCCGTTTCAACTCTTGCCTTAGAGCGCCCCCAGTCCATTATAGGGAGGGTAAACTGAATTTCTACAAACTGTCTATCCTGTGGTTTTTTGTAAACATCCAAAGGCGTATCTCCCCTATTGGATAAGCCTAAGGCTAAATTCAAATTGGCATTCAAACCATTTTCCTTTTTAGCTTTTTCCATATCTCGTTCCGCTTCTAGCATTCTTCTTCTAAAAGCAATAGCATCCGAGCGATTTCCCAAAGCTTCTGATAAAGCTTTTTTTTCATCTACCTCAAACAAACGAATCTGAGCAGGAATCAACAAATCAAACGATGCTTCGTCGCGATAGCCAATAAATGTTTTGAGTTTCAGACGAGCTACTTCTGCTTGCTGTTTGGCAGAAGCTAAATCCTTTTGAGCATTCAATACAGATAGACGAATTTGTAATAAATCATTTTCAGATATTTTGCCGAGACTCAACCGCTGTTCGGCAATCTTCATGAGCACCTCATTATTTTCAAGATTCTTGTGAGCAATTTGCAAATTTACCTGCGCCAATAACAAGTCAAAATAATACTCTGAGGTCGCCAAGGAGATTTTCTCCATATTTTCAATTAACTGTTGTTCACTTTCGGCGTATTTGAGTGGTTCTATTAGTTTGTCCCATTTCATCAAATTAAATCGAAAAAGGGGTTGGTTCAAACCAAAAGCCAGAGGAACACCATTGTAAAGTGTCAATTTATTTTGAAAATCATCGAATCGTTGTAATTGATTCTGAACATAAATCACACCACCTGTTTTGGCAATACTTTGGCTCAAGGACAAAGTCAGCGTTGAGTTGTTGTTGGAAACAGACTGAAAAGCAATGGCTCCATCGGGTTGTTGTACTTGAATAAACGAGCGAGTAAAACTAGGTAATGTGCCTCCTAGGCTTAACTGTGGCTTATAATCTGCCAAAAAGGTTTTGTATTGCCAATAATTCGTGGCCTTTTGCGTATGAGCTTGGGTCGCAGAAATGGATTTTTCTCTTGCTAATAAAATCGCACCATCCAAACTCAAGGCTGGTTGTTGAGCCCAAGTATTCCAACTAATCAGCCATAAAAAAAGTATCTTTCTCATGGTTCAATCTGAATTTGGTCTAGGTGTTTGTATTGACTCATATCGGTAATAATCACTTTTTCGCCAGGTTTTAGTCCTTGTTTTATTTCTACAAAATCAAAATTACTTAACCCCGTTTCGATTTCTCTTCGTCTGGCAGTTTTCGAATTTTCTAGTACAAAAACAGGCAGTTTTCTTTTTCCATTAAATGCTGGACCATTAGCAATTCTAATCACATGAGATACCTTTTGAGTAATAACATATACTTCCACTTTCATATTGGGTCTTAGCAAAGCACTTCGATTGTCGTCTAGGCTGATCGCAAATTGTATCACGCCATTCGAAACAGCTGGTTTGATTTGCACAACCATTCCTCTCAAAGCTTGATCGTTGATTCTCACGATTACTGGTAAGCCTATTTTGAGTTGCTCCGCATAGACATCCGAACACGAGCCTTCCACTCTAAAACTTCCCAAATCTGCAAGTTTTGCTAGCATTTCGCCCTCATTGACAGCCGTACCAATTTTGTCATTTACCCAAGTCAATACACCCGCACGGTCGGCAACGATATCTGCCATTTTAATTTTGTGCTTCAATTCTTGCAAGTTTTTTTCTTCGATGGAAGCTTGTAATGTGTAGTCTTTTAGATTGGCACCAACCGATTTTTTGTTATATCCCAACTCATTTTCCAATTGAGATTTTTCCAGTTCTGCAATTCTCAAGGCATTTTCGGCTTTTGTTACATCTTCTTGTGTGCGACCTCCTACTTTCTGGAGTCGTTTGGTATCTTCAAGTTCTGCTTTCAGACGGTTAATATTGAGCTGTTTGACTTTATCGTTGATGTCAGAATCGAAAATCTTTTTATTCAAATCCATCTTCAATTTCTCTATACTATTTTGTTTGAGCGCCAACTGGTCTTTAAGTTTTTCTAGCTCTATCATCGTCAAGGATTTATCCAACTCCACAATGGGTTGCCCTTTCTGAATTTTGGCACCCACCGTAAAATATACCTGCTTCACACTAGCCTTGATAGGTGTAGTAATGATTTGCTCAAAAGCAGGAATCACTTCTCCTGTAGCGGTTAAGGTGTTCTCAACATCTCCCATTTCAGTAGTAGCAATCCGAATTTTATTGGCCTTAATAGATGATTGTAAAGTATTGTTTAAAAAGTACACCGCAATACCCAAACCACCTGCAAGGAGTGCCACGGTAGTCCAACGTTTGTATTGCTTACGCTTGACTAGGTCTTTAGAGATTTCTTTGTCCATAATTGTAATGATTATTTGTATATAGTGATTCCAAACACAATGCCAAAGCATAAGCACCTAAAAATCAATAGATTACAATAGGGCATGAATATAAAAACTGTGCGATTTCGAACACCTTGTGCGGATATGAACGTAGGTGAGTATATGTTCAGGACAAAAAAAGGAAAGCTGAGTATTCAGAACAGAAATTGACTATATTTACCAAAATGATTTACCTGATTTGGGTAGAAAAATCTGACTTCAGAAAACTTTAGCAAACAAAAACTCAATGGATAAATTTTTGTTGAAAGATTATCCTCTTTCAATCAGAGCTTTATCAAGATACTTTATACAATATGAAAATCGGTTATGCACGTGTAAGTACACAAGAACAAACGCTCGACCTACAAATTGATGCATTAAAAAAATATGGCTGTGAAAATATTTTTACAGACAAAGTTTCTGGTCTGAAGGCACACAAACCAGAGTTTGAAGAAATGATGAAATTTGTTCGAGAAGGAGATACGGTTGTAATCTGGAAACTCGATCGTTTGGGGCGGTCGACCAAGCATTTGATTGATTTGGTAGCAGAGTTGGAAAGACGTAAAATCAACCTTGTTTCACTCAATGACCCTATTGATACTACTTCACCAAGTGGAATTTTAGTGTTCCAAATTTTCTGTGCATTAGCAGAACACGAAAGAAATATCATTGTGCAAAGAACGAAAGCAGGATTGGCTTCGGCGCGTGCCCGTGGACGCATGGGTGGTCGTCCCAAAGGTTTGTTGCCTAAATACCAAGATATTGCTCCTGCCGTAAAAGAACTTTATGATGCTCAAAAACTTTCGACTACGCAAATTATGAAGTTCTTCAAAATTGGAAGTCGTCGTACTTTTTACAAAATTTTGGCACATGCAGGGGTTAAGGTTCAGGGCTTTACCAAAAAACGAACTCGTCGCAAAGAAGATCCTCAATAATCTAATCTCGTTCTAATGCACTTTATACCAATGTATTAAAGCCTCTGCCTTACTTTTGTATTCAAGTAATTAGGGTTGGGATTAAGATTTAGGAAATTAAGCCATTAGTACATTTTCATGCATCAGTTATAGTCTCAAACTCATGGCTTAATTCCTAAACTTCTTTGACAATACAGGTTTAAGTCTTTTACGCATCGAAAATTTGACGGGTTTGGTCTTTATTGTTTAACCCTCAAACCAAAATAAACAGACGAAACAAAACCAATTACTGATTAAAATTATCTCATGGAGAAACAGCACATTTTGATTGTAGAGGATGAGCAGAAGGTCGCTAATTTCATCAAAAAAGGATTAGAAACTCAGTCCTTTGAAGCATTAATCGCCGAGGATGGTCAAACTGCCATCGACACTTTTTCGAAACATACATTTGATTTAGTAATACTTGATATAGGCCTGCCAGGGATAAGTGGTCTTGAAGTTTGTGCCAAAATTAGAGAATCTAATACCCAAGTTCCCATTTTGATGCTCACAGCTTTAGGAAGTATGGCAGACAAACTTAGTGGTTTTGAGGTTGGTACAGACGACTATCTAGTGAAACCATTTGACTTTATGGAACTATTGGTTCGAGTGAAAGCACTTCTTAAACGAAGTACACCAAGCCTCACTCAGCCCAACGAAATTTTAAAAGTAGCTGATTTAGAACTTGACTTAGCTCAAAAATTAGCCTTTCGCGGTGGTAGACAAATAGAATTAACCGCCAAAGAATATAGCTTGCTCGAATATCTGATGCGTAATCGTGGTCGTGTAATCTCAAAAGTTGACATTGCCGAAAACGTTTGGGATATCAATTTTGATACAGGTACCAACTTTATTGAAGTATATATCAATTACCTCAGAAATAAAGTGGACAAAGGCTTCGAAAACAAGCTCATTCACACAGTTGTAGGTATGGGATATGTTCTAAAAGCAAAATAGTTATGACGATTCGCACTCGACTCATCGTGATGTTTAGTAGCATTGTGGTGGCTTTGCTCGTTCTTTTTAGCACTTTTTTATATTGGGAAGAAGAATTACATCGACAAACAGTATTCAGTAATCGTCTTAAACATGAGGGACTTACTTCTGCTGAAGCACTTTTTGGTAACGAAAAACTAAGTCCTCAGTTATTAAAGTTATTAGATAAAAACCAAATGACAGTTCTCGATAAAGAAGAGGTAGTCATTTTTGATAAAAATAAAAAAATTCTTTACGAAAGTGGTACAGACTACTTTGATATTCCTGCTGAGCGCTTAGATGAAGTTATTAAAAATGATGAAATCTATTGGCAGGTAGGTCAAGGTGAGATCTTTGGATTTCGATACCATGTAGGAACAAAAGAATTACTGATTTTTTCGTCGGCAGTAGATGTTTATGGTCTTAGCAAACAGCGAAATTTAGCCATCATGCTCATCACAGGATGCTTATTGACAACATTAGTGGTGTTTTTGGCAGGATGGTTTTTTGCAGGACGAGCACTACAACCTATCAATCGTATTATCAAACAACTTGATACTATTACAGCATCAAACATGGATTTGCGATTGGATGAAGGAAATAGGACTGACGAAATTGCACAATTGTCTCTGCGTTTTAACCAGATGTTGGAGCGTTTGCAAGAAGCATTTCGTCTACAGAAATCATTTGTGGCACACGCCTCACATGAATTAAGAACGCCTCTAACAGCTATTACAGGACAAATTCAGGTGTCTTTATTGGCAAATGATTCTCCTGAAGAGTTAAAAGCGATGATACAGTCAGTTTTGGAAGACGTTCAACAACTCAACAAACTGGCAAACGGTCTTTTAGATATTGCTGGCATGGATTCTAATCAAACGCCACTCAAACACAATTTGGTTAATTTGACCGAATTACTTTGGGGTGTTCGTCAGGAGCTAAGCGAAAAAAAGCCAGAATATGAGGTCTTATTATTGTTAGAACAAGAAAAAGATTTCATGCCTGAGCTTTATGCACACGAAGCCCTGCTATACACTGCGCTAATTAATTTAATTGAAAATGGTGCTAAGTTTTCAGATAATAATACCGTTAGCGTGAAAATAGAGTGTATCGAAAATGGAGCGCGTGTAACTATTCATAATTCAGGCAAACCAATTCCTGAAAATGAAATTCTAGAAATTTTTGAACCATTCAAACGAGGCTCTAATTCAAGAAATACCCCTGGGCATGGTGTTGGTTTGTCTTTAGTAAAAAAAATAGTAGAACTACATCAGGGTCAAATCACCGTACAATCTGCCGAAAATATTGGCACAACTTTCACGGTGATATTACCTTACAAAGCTCAAACAAAAATCTAATTTCGTTCTAAGCTGAGTCTGAAGTTATCCTAATGTCGAGGTTGCATCTTTGTATCAGAAACAAAAACAAAGAACCATTAAACAATCTCGTCATGAAAACTTGGATATATGCACTCGCTTTAATTTTAACTGCCAACTTAGCAGCAGAAGCACAAAATACTTGGACCAGCGACCCTGGTTATAGTACACACAACTACAAACACCCAAATAAAGCTGCGGCTGCCAAAAAACAAGCCGAAAAAAATCATAACACAGCCTTTGTGATTGTTGGAAAAACAAACAGAGATTACAAAAAAGTTGCTAATGAAGCTATAGAGAAAAAACTCTTGCTTGATTATGGTAAAAATCCCGAAGAATTAGCCAATGTAAAAAACTATAAAATGCCACATACAAACACTACCAACTCTGCTTCGGTTGAGAATGGGCTTGCGGTAAAAGCAGAGGGGGTAGATAAAAACTAAAATCATTGTATAGAGTTAGTTGATTTAAAGGCTTGTTGGTGCTGCAAAGTATTTCGACAAGCCTTTTTCCTCAATATCATTTATACAAATCCACTAGCAATATTGATTTTTATCTCATTAAAAGATGCTAATTAACCTGTTCAGTATAGTTCTGCACCCATTTTAAACAATATTATTGATAGAAAGTTCACTTAAATGATACCAGTGGTTAAATCTAAACCTCGGTGACATATCACGAATTACGAAACTAAAAATATTCATATTAAATTGTTGGTAAAAAGCACTGTTAGACCGCTTGGCTCGAAACAGTGCATCTTTTTTATACCCACTTCAAACCAACTTTATTCGGCTGTATTTTTCCAACAAATTTTCTGAATGCTATATCTTCTTGTGAGAGGCATATATTTGAACAGGGTAAAACCATCATAAAAAAAGAAGGTGACCTAATTGCTTAAGTCACCTTTTTTCCGACTTCGCTTGAAGTCTAGAATTACTAACCCGATATTAACGAATTACTCTGAGGCATTTGTTCTCATTGAGAACTTCATGATCCTAATAAACCTATCTTTGACAGTACAAAGATGGAAAATCTATTTTATATATTTTTATTTATATTTTTCAGCATTATCATAAATAAAATTTATAATAAAACTAATATCTTGTATGACAAACTATTAAGCATCCTTTTTGAAACTATATACAAAAGGTGCTTTATGGGATTTGCCCGAAAACTGCTTTTCATGTCTATTCAAAATCCCTTTTGCTAACATAGAACGCTGAAAAGTTGTTCTTCTAATTTCTTGTCCTAGGATTGATTCATAGACAGTTTGTAATTCTTTCATCGTAAACCTTTCAGGTAAAAGATTCATTCCCACCAGTTTTTTATCTAAATTATCTCTCAGCGTCTCAAGTGCCTTTGCTACAATCATAGTGTGATCTTGCATAAGCGTAGGAAGTTGGTCGATATTATACCAGCAACAACTATCCGACAATTCATCTGGTTGTGGATTTACGCTTTCATAATTTATCAGGGCATAATATCCTACCGAAATAAACCTATCTAATAGCCAGCAATCCTCTACAGGATTATGTCCTCCCCCTTTCATAATCATTTCCATCGTCTCAGGGATATATCTTTCGAGACTTCCAAATACATGAAACTGCTCCAAATAAATATTGTCTAAGCCTGTACGCTCTCGAAGACCACGACGAACTGCATCGTCAAGACTCTCGTTGATTTTGACAAAACCGCCGGGTAAGGCAAACAATTTTGTATTATGATATTCAGAAATTAAAATCTTTAACTGTTTTCCATCAAATCCAAAAATGACTGAATCATAGGCAATATGAGCTAAATATCCAGCTTCTTTTGCCGTTGCAACCTGAGTAATATCTACTTTATCCATTTTCGAATATAAAAAAATCTATGAAAATATTGTATTTTTTAGTTTTTCAACCTACTATTGTCAGTCAATGAGACAATAGTAAAAACATTCAGAACAATATCCAATGAAAACCCTCAAATCTAGTATTGCTGCGATTGCACTATGTATTTCGAGCATTTCAATGGCACAACATGCCGAGAATAGCTATGCATTTCCTGTTCAAATCAATGTTGAGCAAGGAGTTATCGAAGGCGAATTTGATGTTCGCTCAAATATTCAGAGTTTTAAAGGTATTCCATTTGCCAAACCACCCGTTGGTGACCTACGTTGGAAAGCTCCTCAAGCACCAGATAAGTGGTCTGGAATACGCCAAACCAAGAAATTCGGTCCAAGAGCAGTACAACCTGCTTTATTTGGCGACATGGGTTTCCGTAGCGATGGCATGAGCGAAGATTGCCTATACCTCAATGTCTGGTCTCCTGCCAAGTCAAACGATGAAAAACTACCCGTTTTGGTATATTTCTACGGTGGTGGTTTTGCGGCTGGCGATGGTTCCGAATATCGTTATGACGGCGAAAATATGGCAAAAAAAGGAATTGTAACAGTAACTGTCAATTATCGTTTGAATATTTTCGGATTTTTCTCTCACCCTGAGCTAAGTAAAGAAACCTCATATAAAGGTTCGGGCAATTATGGCTTGTTAGACCAAAACGCTGCCTTGAAATGGGTACAAGCGAATATTGCTAAATTTGGAGGTGATCCAAAACGTGTTACCATTGCTGGGGAATCAGCAGGTTCGGCTTCGGTGAGTGCTCAAATGGCCTCGCCCCTATCCAAAAATCTAATTGCTGGCGCTATTGGCGAAAGTGGTTCTTTGCTAACAGCTACTCCGCTAGCTGATGCCGAAAAATTAGGGGTTGATTTTGCTACCAAAGCAGGCGCAAAATCCCTAAAAGATTTACGAGCATTATCTACTTTTGAGCTTTACCAAAAATACAGAGCACAAAATGCAGGGTTCAGAACAACGCTTGATGGTTATTTTTTCCCAAAAACTTTTACCGAAATTTTTGAATCAAAACAACAAGCAATGGTACCACTTATGCTAGGTTGGAACTCGGAAGAAATGAACTATCGTGCCATTATGGCTGGCAAAGAGTTGAATAATGAAAATTATGTCCAGCGTGTAAAAGAATTATACGGTGCTAAAGCTGAAGAAGTGTTAAAACTATATCCAGCGGGAGCTCCAGAAGTAACTGAGCAATCTGCCACTGATTTGGCTGGTGACCGTTTTATCGGTTTTAGTACTTGGAAATGGTTTGATTTGCACCGTAAAAATAGTGATCAGCCTGTTTATCGCTATTATTATGCGCAACCTCGTCCAGATATGCGTGAAAGTGATTTGGAGGCTGGTTTAGCAGGTGGTGTTATCAAAAAAGATAAGAATGCACCAAAAGCTCCTAAACCAAAAGGAGCTGTTCACTCGGCTGAAATTGAATATGCGATGGGAAATCTAGCGACCAACAAGGTATATGCTTGGACAGAAGACGACTACAAAGTATCGGATACAATGATGAATTATTTTGCCAATTTCATCAAAACAGGAAATCCGAATGGTGAGAAATTACCTAGCTGGCCAGCAGCCAAAAATGAAGAAAAGCCAGAAGTATTAATCATCAATGCCAATACAAAGGCAGTTCGTTCGGAAAATGAAGCGAGATATTTCTTTTTGGATAAAGATATTCTGAAGAAATAATATTTCATGATTTCGCTTTAGGCAGTAAGCCGTAGGCATTGTGCTGAAAAACTTCCATATTCCACAAGAAAGACTTTCCAGTTTTTAGTTTATGGCATAAAGCCCAGATTTTTTACCCAATAACCGAACAAAGTGATAGAGGCACAAAGTGAATAAAACTCACTTTGTGCCTCTATCACTTTGCCCCTGTTCACTCATTTACAATTTTATCAAACCCAATGCTATTGCTTCAGGAAATGAAATTTCATCTTGAAAATCTGGCTCTATGATTACACCTTCACCTAGTTCGCGTAAGTGTCTCCATTCGGCTTCTAGTCCATTTTCTAGAATAAAACTTCCTCTTACAATCAGGCTCAAATGTGAGGCATTTGCTTTTTTCAAACTAGCACTCACTTTTTTCAAGGCCTCTGTTTGCTTAATAGAATTGGTTTGAGCTATTTCTTGAGATTTATTTGAGACTACCGCCTGAAGTTCTTCTAGCGATTCAACGGGCTTCTCAACGGTTGCTTTGGCTAGTTGTTGAATCAGTTTTTTCTCAATCTTTTTGCTTCCTTCCAACACCTGCTGTTTCAAAGCTCCTTGCATTTTGTCAATACCTTGTGCAAAAACAGCATCACGCTTGATAGTAGCAGGACTTACTTTAAATTCTTCTGCCAATACCGATGCGGTATCAACGATATCGGTGTAGGTGCCACGTAAGCCCCCCTGACGATTTTTCATGCGTTGATATTTCAAGCCTCTAAAATATGACAATTGTTCCACAGTCATATTTCGGCGACCTACCTGAAAATCAATCATAAAATCCTTTACTTCGTCAATCGAAGGAAAAGTCATCAAGTCAATCTGAAAATCAACTCTATTTTTCTGACAAATTTCATAACGGTGATGGCCATCAAACAAGACAAAAGCAGGCTCACTAGGCGTAGGATAGCTTGGATTTATTACTCCTTGCGTTGTATCCCAAACCAAAAGAGGTGTACGACAGCCGTTTGCAATAATGCTATCTTCTAAAGACTTATACTCTTCGGCACTCAAACTCGGAATAAATTCTTTGAGTTCTGGTAAAACCAAAAGGTTCTTCTTTACATTTTCCGATGAAATTAACTTATTGTTTTTGAGTGTATTAGCAGTATTAATAGCTACCTGTTTTTTAAAATCTATCCCTTTCATACCACTTTTTAGTTATTAATCACTTGCAAATATTCCACATATTCATCACAAAAATCTTTGTAGCACTTGTAGGCTTCCGACGAAGCATTTAACGTTCCTAAAGTAGCTTGTAACGCTTGAGATTTTTGGAAATCGATTAAATGTCTTATTTCGGTATTAAACACCCTAAAATCACTTCCCATGTTTGCTCTCAATGCCTCTTTGAAGCCATCATGAACCGTGTTCTTTTTAACCATCGTAAACACAATTCCATCCAAAGTTAAATCACGGTTGGTATGTGTTTTAACTTCACTGATACGGTTTAGCAAGGAGTTTAATCCCTTCAAAGATGACGATTCAGGAAGCATTGCAATCAGAGTAGAATTGGATGCATTCAGCGCTGATACCGTCAACTTACTCAAACTTGGTGGACAATCGATAAGGATATAGTCGTATTCCTCCAAAAGAGGTTCAATCTTATGCTTTAATCGAACATCACCTCCTACTTTAGACAATAAATCAACCTCGATTTCTGCTAACGTAATATCGGATGGAGCCAACCAAAGGTTTTCCAAAATTTGTACGGTAGGTAACTGAATATCGGTAAATAGGCAATCTGCAATTTGCAATTCCGGATTTTCTATACCCAAAATTTGAGATAAGTTTCCTTGTGGGTCAAAATCAATTAATAATACCTTAAAGCCTTTTCTGACCAATGTTTCGCCCAAACATGCTGTCGTAGTAGTTTTTCCGACACCACCTTTATGGTTTACAATCGAAATCACACGAGCACTTTGATAGAGGTATTCGTTGTAGCCATATTTGCGCAAAATAGGCTCTAATTTTGCCAAATCGTCCTCGCTTAGTTTTCGAGAACCATTTGAATTGAACACTAAATCTAATTTGCGTTTGGGTAATCCTGCTTCGTCATTAACTCCATTGACACTAAGGGATGGATTGTGACGAAAAAAAGAGACTATTTTCTCTAAAGTCAGGTTGCTTCTCATAAATATTGTTTCGTAAACTTGAAATTCAATTCAAATAATGTGTTGATTTTTTAGAAATAATTTAAGCCTAATGCTTTGGCTTGGGCGCCGTAATGCTTGATCAAACCCTCAAATAAATTCAAATCTTGGTAATGTTCGAGCGTTGTGATGACTATCGCTTCAAAGCCTGTATTTTCGTTAAAATAGGCTAAAAAGCTTTCCAGGCTAATTTCCGTACCTACTTTGGACACATAGCTATCATAGTAAATGGCTGAAAAAGCTGAAGTATTAAGCGAATTCAACACTCTTTGATACAACTGTTGATTTTGTTGGAGTACTTCTAGCACCAATTTTTTCTTTTGCTTGTATACTTCATGTAAAAAATCATCCTGTTGCTGCTTTAATTGCTCAAGTTGAAGTTTTTCATTTTCTGACTTTTTCAACACGGCTTTCAATACTCGCTTCTCCTCTTCCACAGCCTTTTGGCGCTCTACCAATTGCGATGAACTAACGATGGTTTTAAGGTACGCAGGAATATTCTTGATTTTCTTGGGTTCTTTTTCCAATTCTGCTTGTACATATTCCACCCCCAAAATCACCTGCTCGACTGGATATAGCTCCAGCCAATTTTGAATGGTTGAGGAATCTATTCCCCAAACTTGCACAATACCAGAAAGTCTCAGTAACGTACTCGACTCAAAATTGGGCTGGGTATTCGACTCCAGCACTTCAAAATGCGAATCCTCAGCTTCTTGACTTGTTGGGGTAGTTTCTATTTCTAGTTGAGCTTGTGTTTTATGAGGATTTTTACGAATCACAAACTGCAGAGCTACTACTTTTTTGCCTTCCTTGATTTCATTAAAATCAAAAATCAAATCAGAGTTTTTAATTAGCTCGTCTTGCGCTTTGACAACCACTTTTTGTTTGAACAAACCGTACAGCTCATATTTGTTTTCGAGATTAAACATCCGACGCATTTCTTCTACAGTAAATTGGAACTTACCGAAACGCTCAAATTCTTTACAAAAACCATAAAACCGAATGGCATACACGCTATCCATCGACACGATGTTGCGCACATCGATATAGGTAAAATTCTTTTTGAGTTGCAACAAATAGGCATCCAACATAGGCGGAAACAAAAAACTAAATGCGCCTTCTTTTTTATGGTATTCGATTTGTGCTAAAATGTTGGCCACTTTCCAACCCCGCTCATCTTCCAAGAAGATTTCTTTCTTCATCAACTTCCGTGACTCCTTTTCCAACAGGTTGTAGAGATAATCACTAGTTTTTGTTTTTAGAAACTGAGAAACTTCCGAAACCTTCACTTTGGTCACCTTAAAACCAGAAGAAGTCTGGTCTGTATTTAAAACCAAAAAGTGAAAAATCTTCATTTGAAAGGCTGTTAGGTCAAATCTTGCATTGAGCAATGGATTTCCCAACACTACCATATAAGAACTACTGGAGATTCGCTCCAATGCTTCTATTTCTTTGTTTTCTTGGGTAGTTCTCTTTTTAATACCTTGCTTCATAGTTAATCTCTCATCATCATCTTTTCAAATTTATATATATCCCTAATAGTGATTCAAATTTGTATCAAAATTACAAGAATATTTTATTATTACAAGCAAAATAGATTCAAAATTGTATCAATATTGAAGTTTATTAATATCTATAAAAATTGTATTTTTCCGATATCAAAAAAGGCACTCTAAAAGTTATACTTGACACTTCAAAAGTTATATTAACACACTCTAAAAGTTATATTAACACACTCTAAAAGTTATACTTGACACTTCAAAAGTTATATTAAGCACTCTAAAAGTTATATTAACACTATATAAAGCATTGAAAATCAAATAGTTGCGAAAGAGGAAATATTAGGAAATACTTAAGGAAATAAAAAAGAAATACTCTCAAATGTAAAAAGTGAGATTTTTTTGATTGTTTTTTGAAGAAAAAAATTGGATAAAAATAGAGGAAACTTTTAAAGTCAGAATCCACTTTTTTTGTAAAACTTTTACTTTGTATGAAATTAGGAATCTTACGCCGACACTTTAAAAGTTATATTTAGGAGATTTTGGCGAAATAGTTTCTTTTCCGTCAACACTCTAAAAGTTATGGTTAAAAGTACATTATATCATGTCATCTGTAGAGTCATGATATAATTGGCGCTTTTTTGCCTCGAAATCTTCGATTTAAGACACTTTTATTACTTCTGTGGGTAAATACCTCACTTAAACTTAAAATGTCGCTAAAAAACGTGGTTTTTGGAAGCCGAGCTTTTTTGACTTGAGTAAAAATGCTAGAAAGAGCGTTCAACCATTATTTTGAGAATTTCAATATTCTTAATTTCAATGTGCATGATATTTGAGCAAAGTGTCACAGTGATACTTTGCTTCTAAGTGGGGTCTTGGCAAAATTGAAAAGATGAGTCGTAGCGAAAGCCTCAACGTTGAGTTGCTTAGATGTACAAATGTGTAACCTTCTACTTGGTTTGAATGACAGTTTGTTTAAGATTCGAAAGTCTATGAGACAATAGAGAATTCATCTGTGAGTTTTAGGATACGGCACGTGGCTGTTGAACGCTGAGTCTTAGAGGGATTACTTTTAACAAATAGGTTCTCAAACAATTATGCTTTGAAGTGTGTAATAAAACTTGGCAAGATGAAGTATAATTATTGATATTTTATTTTGAAAGTTTTAAAAAGTAGGGAAATGGAGTATTTCATAAAAAGTGCGTTTTTATGAAAATTTGCCAGAAAAGCAAAGTGTCACAGTGATACTTTGCCCCTCTTTCACACTTCAAAAGTTATATTTAGAGGCCTTTATAATATAACTTTTGAAGTGTGTTGTTTTTTAAATCGCATTGATTTTTACTGAGCAAAATGAATAAATTAGTTAAGATTTTGGGGCAAATATTGGAAAAAAAATAGCCCATCAAAGGGCTATTTTTGACGGGTTTTGGATATTATTTGAAGACAGTTTTTATCACGACAGGTTGATGATCTGAGGGATATTTGTTGTCATAAGCATCCGTTAAAACGGCATATTTTAATACCTCAAAATGCTTGTCGACAAAAATATAATCGATTCTATCCTTGAGTGGAGCATCATGTTTGAAGCCATTAAAGGTGCCAACTGGACCATAAGGAGGCATTTTTGTCACCAAATACGAATCGCCCAATGACGCTTGCATGATCTTGATTTGCTCCGTGTCTGGAGTAGAATTGAAGTCTCCCACACAAATTGCTGGCGTATTTTTGGCGATTTCTTTAATCTTTTGAACCATCAAGAAACCAGATTGACGACGAGCCTCAACACCTTGGTGATCGAAGTGAACACTAAAGAAGTAGAACGTTTTTCCTGATTTTATCTCTTTAAACCTACCCCAAGAGCAAATACGGTTACAACAGGTAGCATCCCATCCTTTTGAGGGTTTATCTGGCGTTTGGCTCAACCAAAAATCGCCATGTTCTAACAACTTGAATTTGTCTTTGCGGTAAACAATCGCAGAGTGTTCTCCTGCCTCTTTACCATCGTCACGACCTACGCCAGTGTAGGTATATTCTGGCATTTCGACCAAATCTTTTAATTGGCCAGCAAATCCTTCTTGCGTTCCGAAAATATCAAATTCATGATAACGAATTAGTTTTTTTACTTCCTCCTTGCGATTTGGCCAAGCATTGATACCATCACCAGACGTGTTAAGTCTTAAATTATAAGTGGCAACATTGAGTGTTTGAGAGGACGCTTCTTGCATCAAAAGCAAGCCTGCGATAAGTCCTAGGATTTTTTTCATAAGCTGAGATTTGTTTTAGTTGATATAAAAATTGAGTGTTGAGGGCAAAGTATCACAATGAGCTTTTGCCTAATTGGTTTCATCACTGATGATACTCTTTACTTTTTTAGCATTTTTAATTCTGTAATTGAGTGTAAGATTAATTTGTCTTCTTCTAAATTGCGAACTACCATCGGTAATAAAATTGACTCCTTCTGTCACAAAACGAGAAACTCGCGTATTGAATATGTCCATGATATTCAAATTAAGTGTTCCTTTTCCTTGAAAAACCTCCTTGCTTATCGAAAAGTCGATATAATACATGGAGAGTCGTCGGCCTTGTACCGTCTTTTGCGGTGCTTCATAATTGGCTCTTACCTGAATATCTAGGCGGTTGGGCAAACTAAATTTTGAGGTATGTCTTGCAAACCAGCTTTGCGTATTTCGTTTATAGTTCTCATCGATATTACTGCCATCGATATCGGCGTTGAAGATACTGAAACTAAAATCACTTTTCCACCATTGGTAAAAATTGACCTGCGAAGCAATATCCAAACCAAATGATTTTTCACCAGTGAGGTTTTCGGGTCTTGTAGTGGCGAAACCTAAGTCATTGACGCTTCTAATCGTTTGAATTTTGTCTTTGGTATCTCGATAGAATATAGATGAACTTAACGACCCAAATTTAAAATATTTAATATGACCAATTTCAAATGCGTTTGTAAACTCTGGATTAAGATTTGGATTACCCCCAAAAAAGTTACGACTATCTGAGAAGGTTGCAAAAGGACTTAAATCATTATAAAATGGTCTTCTTACACGACGACTAAAGCTAAGTTGTAGAGAGTTTTCGTTGGGCATTTCCCAAGCAATATGGGCGCTAGGAAATAGATTTGAGTAATTTCTAGGGTTTACCTCATTGGTCTCTCGCAAGGTGGTTTTTACATTAGTCCATTCAGCTCTCAAGCCAATCTGATAGGATAATTTTTTGTATTTGTCACCTACGATTCCGTACACAGCGTTGATATTTTCGGTATAAATAAAATAGTTTTTTAATCCAGGCAATGGGACAAAGACGCCATTTTCATTTTGCTGATTTACCACATAGTCGTTGACCATATCTCTAAAATTGGCTCTTGCTCCTACTTCTACTTTTCCTTCTTTGCGGATTGGTTTTGAATAATCTGTCTGAAATAACCACTGCTTTTCGTATTCGTCATTCAAGGAGTTTTGTAATAAAGTTTGGGCTTGATCAACCGAGCCATTGGGTTTAAATGCATTTTGTGTAAATAATTGGTCAGAGCGTTCCCAGTTATCGATATAGCGTACTTCGGCAGAAAAATTATGATTTTTTTTGTCAAAATCTCGACGATATGTTAAAGCATATTCAGAGTTTGGTTCGGTTTCTTTTTCGTCTTGTTGGCGATAGGTCGTTCTAACAAGATTGTTTAAGGAGTTTACATAATCTTTATAGACCAAATCTGTGATTCGACGAGCATCCGAGCGACGAAATAGATAGGAGGCAGTCAAATAGCTTTTTTCCGAAAAGAAATAATCCAAGCCACCTTGAATGTTGTTATTAAAACCCTTCAAATTTCCATTACGATTTTGGTCTGAAAGCAGGGTAGTATCTCCGTCAAAAACACGTTGAAAATTATGAGCAATATTGGGTGTAATACGATAAGCGATACCATAATTCAGAAAAAAGTTTAGTTTTTGGTGACGGTAATTCATGTTAATTCCCAAACCTTCATTGACAGGATAGCCCGTAATCACATCAAAGGAACCATTGAAACCTTGTTTTTTGTCTTTTTTCAGAACGATATTAATAATGCCAGCCATACCTTCTGCCTCGTATCTAGCCGAAGGGTTCGTGATTACTTCTACTCGCTCAATCATGCTTGCCTGTAGTGATTGTAGTCCTGCACCACCTTTAAAGCTGACTAGCCCAGATGGTTTACCATCGATTAAGATGCGGACATTATCGCTTCCTCTTAGTTTGATACCACCGTCGGGTTCAACAGATACCGAAGGAATATTCGTCAGTATATCACTGGCTGTACCGCCTGCATTCGCCAAATCCTTGCCTACGTTGAATACCTTTTTATCCAAGGCCATTTCCATAGTACTTTTTTCAGACCTAACTTCAACCTCTGTAAGTTGCTGGCTTTGTGATTCGAGAGAAATATTACCAAGGTCAATAGCGGAATTCGATTTATTGAGTGTTAAAATATCAGATTTCCAGATTTTATAACCCATAAATTCGACAGCCAATCTATAAACTCCCAAAGGAACTTGGAGTGAAAAAATGCCCTTTTCGGTAGTGATTCCACCTGTAATTAATTTTTCGGTTTTAGCATCGAGTACACGGATGCTGGCGTAGGACATGACTTCAGAAGTCTTGGCGTCAATCACTTTCCCGCTGATGGTGGCCTTATTCTGTGAATAGAGCGGAATACTTGCAAGCATAGCAATGAAAGCAAAAAGATAAGTAAAGGTTAATTTCATAAGTTAAATAGTATTTTAATTGGATGCACAAAAGTATGAATCATAATAAGACATTCTATCCTTAGATAAAGGGCAAAGTATCACAATGAGCTTTTGCCTAGTATTAAGAAATCTTCAGACTAGTTCAAGACTTCGTCTTGGACTCTCAATTTTAAACAGTTTAAAAACTGAAGCAATAGCTAGTCTGAGACAAAGTCTCGAACTAGGTAGCAAAGTGTCATAATGATCTTTTGCCTAGAAGAAAAATCTTACTAGTTCAAGACTTAGTCTTGGACTAGTAATTTTATACAGTTTTATAAACTGAAGCAATAGCTTGTCCGAGACACAGTCTCGAACTAGTGATCAAAGTATCACAATGAGCTTTTGCTCATTGATAATGGGAAAAATAAAGGGCAAAGTATCACTCTGATACTTTGCCCTTTAAACTGTAAACGGAGTATGTAATTATTTATATGCCGAAATAGTCTGAATTGTACCATCTGGATTATGGTGTAATTCAGTGACTTTTACATTTCTCAAATGTGTTTGTCCTGAAATTTGCACATCATGATAGAATAAATACCATTTGCCTTTAACTTCAACTATTGAATGGTGATTTGTCCAGCCTTCAACGGGATTTAACACAACTCCTTTGTAAGTAAATGGTCCATAAGGAGAATCTCCTGTAGCATAACTGATAAAATGAGTATCACCAGTAGAGTAGGAGAAATAGTATTTTCCACGGTATTTGTGCATCCAAGCTGCCTCAAAAAATCGCTTGTCATTATTTCCTTCCAATAGTAAGTTCCCTTGTTCGTCCAAGATTTGAATATCCTTTGGACTTTCTGAAAAGCTTTTTAAATCAGAGGATAGTTTGGCGATTTTAGGTAATAAAGCCTTTTCATTAGATTTCTGAAGCGCTCCATTCTCCTCGTATTTACCTGTTTTCCAACGTTGCAATTGTCCGCCCCAGATACCGCCAAAATACATATAATAACTTCCATCTGAATCTTTAAAAACAGCAGGGTCTATGCTAAAACTGCCTTCGATGGGTTTTTTCTCTGCTCTAAACGGACCAGAAGGCTTTTTACTGGTGGCAACACCTATTCTAAAAATTCCTTCTTGGTCTTTGGCTGGGAAAAATAGATAGTAAGTGCCATTTTTGTAGGCTGCATCTGGTGCCCAAAGTTGCTTACTTGCCCAAGGTACATCTTTTAAATCGAGCGCAACACCATGGTCGATAACTTTTCCACCGATTTTGTCCATTGAGAGGATATGAAAATCTTTCATATCAAACTTCGCACCATCGGCATCTCTACTAACATTCGTTTCAATATCGTGTGAAGGATAGATATAAATTTTACCTTCAAAAACATGAGCCGAGGGATCTGCCGTATAGATATGCTTTACGAGTGGTTGTGAAATTGGCTGTTTTTTCTGTTGAGCAATAGAGATTTGCGAAAGCAGAAAAAGAGCAGAGGCATATATACTGAAGTTTCTTTTTTTCATATTAATAATACAAAGTAATTTTACTTGAAATTATTGTAAAATGCTATTTAATAATAATTTATGTAAAATAGTGTTAAAATTATTTAGAATCCAATAGAGTTCCCTCCATCAACTGGGAGTGAGGCACCTGTAATATATTTTGCTGCATCTGAAGCTAAAAACACCACAGCCATTCCAATATCTTCAGGTTTGCCAAAAAAGCCCATAGGCGTACGATCAAGCGCTTTATTCATACGCGCAGGGTCACTGCTCATGGCTGTTTGCATCATAGCCGTTTCGATAAAACCTGGCGCAACTGCATTGACCCTAACTCGGCTTGGCGACAAATCCATCGCCAAGGATTTCACTAATCCTTCAACGCCATGTTTTGAAGCAGAATAAGCAGGTACGCGGTCGATACCATAATAGGCAGCCATAGACGAAATCATAATAATATTTCCCGACTTACGACCCACCATTCGTTGAGCAACGGTACGTGTTAGCGAAAAAACTGCATTAAGATTCGTATGAATAATTCTCTGGAAATCTTCGTCTGTTACTTCTAACGCAGGTTTTTTCATATTGATACCAGCATTATTAACAAGAATATCAATGGCTCCGATTTGTGTTTCGATATGCTCAACTAAGTTTTCTAACTGGTCAAGTAAAGTCACATCGTTTACTACATATTTGGCTTTATCGCCTAGTTGTTGAACGGCTTCTTGAAGTGCATGTTCACGACGTCCTGTAATCACAACCGTCGCACCAGAGTTAATCATACATTGAGCTATGGCAAAACCAATACCGCTTCCGCCGCCTGTTATTAAGGCAATTTTGTTATCAAGTCTAAAATTCATAAGGTAATTAAGTTTTGGTGTCGAGCCAATATTTTGATTTAAAGTATTGATTTACAGATTATTAGCTCGATATTTTAATTGAATGCTATGCCGTAAGAATATGACCCTTTGTGGAGCTATTTCCACAAAGGGTAAATGAATTCCAACTTACTTAAGTTGATAAATTCGTACAATTTCCTTCATTTCGTCAAGCGTTCTGGTTGGCACTTGGTACTGAGTTGGGATTGGCTGCTTTGAGTATTGTTGAAAGTACAATACGCAGGCATCACGCCAATTGAGCGCTTCACGGTGCTGTGCGGCTAATCGACCAGATACATCGGCAAATATTTGTGGGTCAATAGAGGATTGAACAGAATTCCATTGTTTTTGCATCCATTCTACTGATTTTACACCTTCATAATAGCGACTAGCGAACTCATTCCAAAGCGTTTTGCCAGAACTAAGTTTTTTATTCCATGAAACATGGTGAAACCACAATAAATAGGGGAGAGGACAAGTCTCAGGATTTCCCCATAGAGCTTGAACTTCCTTGCTATATAAACCAAGGGCATTACTTCCTTGTGCGGTTCTATCAAAACCAAGTCCAACAGAATCGGCGCGATGGTAATAAATGGCTGTCCAGTCGGGGCGGGCACTTTTTTCGAGCCAAGGTTCTGGACCAAAGTGAATATTTTGTCCCATGACATGATGCAAGCCGAGAGGAGTGGTAAAATCCACATAAATTTCACGAGATTTTATCATCAAATCTTGAATCGTCGTAACGGCTTTAGGCTCTTGGGTTAGAGTCATTTTTATCCATTCCGAAGCTATTTGCTCTGAACTTAAACTATGATTCCATGCCAATCGACCAAAGGCATACCAGTTGGCTTGAGACATCAGATGTCCAGTCCAGTTGCGGTCTGACCCCGTATTGGCTACGCCAGCCATAGCCGTAAGTGAATGATTATCAACGCTTCCATCAACTATTTTAGCGACGGTTGAGCCTTTCCCATTTGAATAAGTATCACTTTCGAGACATTCTTTGAAAAGAGGCGCTTCGTACACAAGGTTAGTACTAAAACCCAAATATTCTTGTGTAAGCTGGAATTCCATAGCCAGCGGCGTTTTGGGCATAGCACCAAAAAGCGGATGAAACGGCTCACGTGATTGAAAATCAATTGGTCCATTTTTTACTTGAACCAGTACGTTTGAAGCAAAAGTCCCATCTAGCGGTTTAAAATCCTTGTATGCCTCTTTGAAACGGTCGCCTTTAGGGTCGGCAGCATAGACAAAAGCACGCCAAATGACAATTCCTTTGTAAGGAGCTATTGCTTCGGCAAGCATATTAGCGCCATCGGCATGGGTTCTACCGAAGTCTTGAGGGCCTGGTTCGCCTTCAGAATTGGCTTTTACCAAATATCCTCCAAAATCTGGAATAGCACTGTAAATATCTTTGGTAACATTTTTCCACCAATTTCTTACTTCTGGAGCCATTGGGTCTGAGTTTTTGGCACCACCCAAGAGTTTCGGCGCAGCAAAATTTAGGGAAAGAAATACCTTGATTCCGTAAGGACGAAAAACATCTGCTAAGGCTTTTACTTTTACGATATATTCTTTGGTCAAAAATCTAGCGCTGGCATTGACATTATTTAAAACTACCGCATTGATACCGATTGAGGCATTTGCACGCGCATAATCAATGTATCGTTGGTCGATTACTTCTGGCAATTCGTACCATTTCCAAAGTGAAGAACCCGCATAACCACGCTCGATAGTACCGAGTGGGTTATCCCAGTGGTTGAGCATGCGGTATTTGATTTTTGGTGAGTCCGTAATATTGATTTGAGCAATTGAGCTACCACTTTGTATTTGTCTTAAAAAAGCAAAAGAACCATATAATACGCCAGAGGCTGAATGAGAACGGATAACGATATTCTGATTTTCTTCACGAATAATAAAACCATCTTCCGCAAGTTGATTCGTTTGCTCATTTTGAATAATTTGAAGAATTATTCCCCCTTTTTTCCTGCTGGATTAGTTAAAATCAAAATCTTTTTCCCTAATAATCCAGACAAACCAGCTTGCAGTTCTTTTTGAGCTGTTTTTATGATAACTTCTTGATTATCAGAATAAATAAACTGACATTTTTGAGCATAACTATTTCTTTGCTGAACATTAGCAATAGGGTCAAATTTCAACCAAAGTCGATAACCATCATCGGCATGAGCCAATTGAGTTATGCTCAAAAGTAGGATGAAAAGTAGTTTTTGAAAATATCTCATACGTGGTAAGTTAGTGGGCAAAATTATGTGTCTTAGGGAACAGGCAACAGGCAAAAGGCAAAGAGTGTTACAATGTTTTATGTTAACAATCTTTGCCTTGTGCCTTCTGTTGCCTTTTACTTCAACAGGCTCTTTTTGATTCCTAATTCCAGTCCTCTAAGTTCAGCGAGCCCTTTTAATCGACCAATGGCAGAATAGCCAGGGTAGGTTTTTTTACCATTTGTCAAATCATCAAGCATCAAATGACCATGATCGGGGCGCATTGGAATTTGTCGTTCGGCCCCCTTTTTGTTTTCTTCCAAAACAACTGCTTTTACGACCTCATACATATCTACATCGCCAGTGAGATGAGCTGCTTCATGAAAATTCAATGGATTTTCTTCTCTTTTGGTCGTGCGTAAATGCAGAAAATGAATACGATGTCCCCAACGAGTTATCATTCCTGCTAAGTCATTATCTTCTCTAACTCCCAGAGAACCAGTACAAAAGGCAATTCCGTTGGCAGTGACGTCACAAGCTTGCATCAATTGCACCAAATCTGATTCGGTACTCACAACACGTGGTAAACCCAACAAGGATTTAGGAGGATCATCGGGGTGAATACATAGATTGAGACCTAGTTCTTGGGCTAATGGTGCAATTTGCTGAATAAAATAATACAGATTAGCACGCAGTTCGGCATCGCCGATGTGTGAATAATTATCCAACAATCCTTGAAAAGTAGTGAGACTAAATGCTTCTTCAGAACCGGGTAAACCCAACAAAACCGTGTTGGTTAGTTCTTTGAGTTCATCCGCTGTCATTTGTTCGAATTTAGCTTTTGCGGCCTCCTGAACTTCCTGTGTATAGTCATTTTTGGCTTTGGGACGTTGAAGAATGTACAAATCGAACAAAGCAAAATCTTGCCAAACAAAGCGTAGTGCTTGCGAACCATCGGGCATGGTGTAATTGAGCTTGGTGCGTGACCAATCCAACACAGGCATAAAATTGTAACACACAATATTTACCCCACAGTCTGCCAAGTTGCGCATTGAGGTTTTATAGTTCTCAATATATAAGTCACGAGAAGGAAGTCCTTTTTTGATATCCTCATGCACGGGGAGACTTTCTACAACGAGCCACTTTAGTGTTGAATACTGTTGATTATCTGCTTCAATGATTTGAATTCTTTCTTGAATGGCCTCCTTAGACCATATTTCGCCGACAGGAATTTGATGGAGAGCGGAAACAACCCCCGTACACCCTGCCTGGCGAATATCCATGAGCGAGACAGGGTCTTTAGGGCCAAACCAACGCATAGTATGTATCATACTGAGTAGTTTTTGGAAAATATGCTTCTTAAAAAAGTTCAAGAATTTCGGAAATCATTTCCGATACTTGATATTAATTTGGGGAGATTTGAACTAAATGTAAGGCTATATTTTTATATTAAACAAAGTTTTTCTTGATATATTTTTATAAAAATACCGCAAACGTTTTCGAAAACGAATCCGATATATGTCGGTATTTTCAATAAAAAGTTCTACTTTTATCCTTAGGAATCAATGTGTAGATTTGAAATTAAAGTAGATAGGAACGACATATAAAAAAATACAAAAATGAGATTTAAGATTAGGAGTGAACATATCAAGTGATAAAAAAATGATTCAGACCATTATTCACAACTCGCTTAAATGCTCAGACATAATCAAGCATACATTATATGATACAATGTACTAATTGTCAAGAAACACAAAATTTGGTAAAGGCAGGCTTTGTAAGAGGCAAGCAGCGATTTCTTTGTAAATCTTGCGAAAGTTATTTCACTGTACAAACTACACCAGTTACGCCAGCTAAGAAAAACCACCAAACGACCATCGTCGATATTGCAAAGGCCTTGGGCGTGGCACCGTCAACTGTTTCGAGAGCACTGAATAATAGCAAGGAGATAAATGAAAATACCCGTCAGGAAATACTAAGAGTGGCTCAAGAACTTGATTATCGCCCTAATTTGTTAGCTCAAAGTCTTAACAGAGGAGCCACAAATACCATTGGTGTGGTGATTCCAGATATTCAAAGACCATTTTTTGCTGGAGTATTAGCTGGTATTCAACAAGTGGCAAGTAATGCGGGTTATCGGGTGATGATTTGCCAGTCAAACGAATCTCATTCTACCGAAACGCTCAATGTTCAGGCGTTAATGAGTAGTCAGGTGGATGGTCTGCTGATTAGTCATTCTGTCGAAACAACTTCTTTTGAGCATATCAAACTACATCTAAATCGGGGTATTCCGATAGTTCATTTTGATAGGGTTGCTTATGAATTGCCAACAGCAAAGGTGATTCTCGATAATTTTCGGGGTTCGTTTTTATTGGTAGAACACCTCATAAAGCAAGGTTGTAAGCGAATTGCTATTTGTGCTGGTCCGAAAGAGCTATTGATTAGTCAGGAGAGATTTGAAGGTTATAAATCTGCTTTGCGAGAATATGGGCTAACTTTTGACTCTGATTTGGTTTATCATATAGGTTTTAGAAAAAACGAAGCTGTTGATGCGCTAAATCAATGGTTATCTCTGGAATCGCCACCAGATGCCATTTTTGCGGTTCATCATGGCAATGCGATCGAGCTTATGGTAGAGTTGAAAAAGAGAGGAATCAAAATTCCAGCTCAAATTGCTGTAGCAGGTTTTGGTGATGATCAAATTGCTGAATTAATAGAGCCAGCTTTAACTGTTTTTCATCAATTTCCTTTACAAGTGGGCGAAATAGCGGCTAATACCCTCATCAATAATATTATCGATGGTGATAATTTCGTACCAGAAGATATTATTGTTCAAGGAAAATTGGTTGTGAGAAAGTCTTCGTTGAAGATTTGAAGATTTGAAGATTTTTTAAAAGAGATAAACAGCAAGTTAGTTAGAAAATAGTAGATTTCTGATAAGCCTTAAGTTTAAATAAAAAAGGAATCCCGCATGCAGGATTCCTTTTTATTAGCCTAAAATATCGGAAGATTCTACATTTTCAAATCTTCAAATTACCAAATCTCCAAATTGAAAAATTACGCTTTTGTGTGTTTTTTGCGGTTAGCGATTTTCTCGATAACTACGAATAAAACAGGCACAATGAAGATTGCTAATGAAGTAGCTGATAACATACCTCCAAATACGGTCCAACCAATGGTTTTACGAGATTCTGCTGCGGCACCACTTGCAAATGCCAATGGTAATACCCCTAGGATAAAGGCTAGCGATGTCATAATAATTGGACGCAAACGTAGTTGAACAGCTTCTAGCGTGGCAGAAACAAGTTCCATGCCGTGGTCTACACGTTCTTTGGCAAATTCTACAATCAAAATGGCGTTTTTGGCCGCTAGACCAATCAAGGTAATCAAACCAATTTGTGCGTAGATATTGTTTGAAAGGTTTGGTAAAAGGGTCAATGTCAAAATTGAACCAAATGCACCAACTGGTACAGCAAAAAGTACCGAGAATGGAATTGACCAACTTTCGTACAAGGCTGCCAAGAACAAGAATACAAAGACAATCGAAATGGCAAAGATGAGTACTGTACTATCTCCCGCTTTGATTTCCTCGCGGCTCATACCAGAGAATTCATATGAATATCCCACAGGTAATGTTCTTGCTGCAACTTCTTCCAAAGCTTTGATAGCTTGTCCACTACTAAAACCAGGTTTTGGTGTCCCGTTGATTTCGATAGCACGATACACGTTATAGTGCGAAATCAATGCCGCATTTTCGATAACTTTAGCGTTTACCAACGTCTTCAAAGGAACCATGTTACCAGCAGAGTTACGTACATAATACTGTTGGATTTTGTCCAAAGAAGAACGGAAACTACTATCTGCTTGCACCATTACACGGAAGTTACGACCATACAAGGTAAAATCGTTGACATACGAACTACCTAATAGCGTAGAAAGTGTACCAAATATATCGTTGATATTGACACCTTGCTTTTTGGCTTGGTCACGGTTTACATCTATCTGATAACCAGGTGTTCTGGCGCTAAAGAATGTATAAGCCATACCAATTTCTGGACGTTTGTTAAGTTCGGCCAAGAAAGTACGAGCTACTTTTTCAAACTGCTGAATATTGTCAGGACTTGTAGTTTGTTGTAATTCAAAAGTAAAACCAGCCGTTTGACCCAAACCTGGGATAGCAGGAGGGGCAATTGGTAAAACACGAGCTTCTTTGATGTCAGAAGTGATTTTCTTGATATTATCAATCACACTTTGTACATGATGTTCTTTTCCTTTACGGTCCGACCAAGGTTTTAAGTTTACGAAGAAAGTACCAACGTTTGATTTGTTTGAGAAACTTACTACGTTCAAACCAGCAATACCACCCACAACACGAACTTCAGGGATACGCTCCAAACGACTCATGATATTTTGGAACATCTCTACGTTACGAGCGGTTGAAGTAGCTTCAGGCATTTCGTAAGTCACGTACATACGACCTTCATCTTCGGTAGGAATAAAACCTGTTGGTTTATTTTTGAATAAGAAGAAAAGACCTACAAACAAACAAACCATCATTACCAATACCAAAGGCGTAGCTTTAATCCACTTGGCAACGCCACGAGTGTATGCAAATGAGAGTTTTTCAAAACGATTGTTAAACCATTTAAAAAATTTGTCCAATAAACCTGTACGCTCACTATCACTAGGAGTTGGTTTAAGCATAATGGTACACAATGCTGGAGTCAATGACAAGGCTACAAATGCCGAAAGAATCACTGAAACCGCAATAGTAATGGCAAATTGCTGATACAAACGACCTACAATACCCGGTACAAAACTCACGGGTACGAATACCGCCGCCAAAATCAAGGCGATTGCAATTACAGGGCCAGAAATTTCTTTCATGGCTTTTTGTGTCGCTTCTTTTGGTGTTAAACCATGCTCGTCCATATTATGCTGAACGGCTTCAACAACCACAATGGCGTCATCCACTACGATACCAATGGCCAATACAAAGGCAAACAAAGTCAAGGTATTGATGGTAAATCCAAACGGAATGAAAAAGATAAATGTCCCAATCAAGGATACGGGAATGGCCAAAATTGGAATCAAAGTAGCTCTCCAACTTTGTAAGAATAAGAAAACTACGATAATTACCAAAATCAAGGCTTCCACCAAAGTATGAACTACTTCTTCGATAGATACTTTTACGACTGAAGCAGATTCTAGTGGCACTACATAGTCAAGGTCTTTCGGGAAAGTCTTTTTCATTTCTGCCAAAGCTTTCGTTACGCCTTCATATGTTTCCAAGGTATTTCCTCCTGGTGCCAAATAAATAATCACAAACGCCGCTGGACGTTTTCCTACAAAGGCATTTACACCGTAGTCAAAACGACCTAATTCAACACGAGCAACATCTTTGAGATATACGATACTTCCGATTGTTGGAGAGCTTCTTACAACAATATCTTCAAATTGCTCTTTGGTATTTAAACGGCTGTTTGTCAATACACTATATTCAAATGCTTGATTCTGTGGTTGTGGGTTACCACCAATTACCCCAGCCGCAACTTGTAGGTTTTGTTCTGCCAAAGCTGCTGAAACATCCGATGGTGTCATGCGTAGAGCCGCCAATTTTTCAGGATCCAACCAAATACGCATCCCAAAGTCATCAGCACGAGACACAATATCCCCTACACCTTTGATACGTTGAAGGGCATCCTTCAAATAGATGTTGGCGTAGTTACCAATAAATTTCGCATCGTGAGTACCATTTGGCGAGTACAATGCCAATGCCATCATGATACTTGGGTTACGTTTACGAACCGTCAAACCCAAACGTTTTACCGCATCAGGAAGTGTTGGCTGTGCTACCGATACACGGTTTTGTACGTCTAGCGCAGCAATGTTAACGTCGGTACCAATATCGAAAGTTACGTTGATACTACTCTGACCGCTACTAGTACTATTTGATGACATATAACTCATGCCAGGCGTACCGTTAATTTGGGTTTCGATAGGAGTAGTGGTGGTTTGTTCTACCGTTTGAGCATCTGCCCCTGTGAATATACCCGATACAGTAACGGTAGGAGGGGTAATATCAGGATATTGGGAAACAGGCAGTGTCGCCATAGCAATAGCTCCCACAATTACAATCACAATGGATGTAACGATGGCAGTTATGGGGCGTTTTATAAAAACATCAGCTATCATAAGTAACAGATTTGTTGAATAGCTATGTGTGTTTTCAAGTAAAAGTGCTGAATAATGAGTGTAATTGTATGATTACTAATATTTTATCTCATTAATTTCCTCAGCTTAATTTTACACGATTACTTAGATAAATAAAAAGGCTATTGTGCGGGTAATGGATGGCTTAATTTTATTACCAGTACAAAATATTTTTATTCAAAAACACCAATAGCAGAGATACTTAAAAAATATCTATGAATAATTTGGGATGAGTGATGTAATATCAATCTCATCGATTTAGATTCTGCTCAAAAATTATTTTTTAGCAGGAGCGGCAGGAGCAGGTGCTTCTGTAGTGAATACAGAACCTTCTCTGAGGTTTTGAATACCTTCCACGATAATTTTTTCGCCAGAAGACAAACCTTTTTTCACAATAACTTTTTTGCCAATTGTTGTTCCAAGTTCTACACGGCGTTGTGTTGCTTTACTGCTATCACCAGGAACATAAACAAAGAATTCGCCTAATTGCTCTGATATAGCTTTGTAAGGAATCACAACTGCAGCATTACTTTTAGTCAAAACTCGTACGGTTCCTGTCATGCCTGCACGAAGGATATTTTGTGGATTTGGAAAAATCAAACGAGTTTTAATCGTTCCAGTTTGAGCATCAACTGCACGGTCTAAAAGCGCGATTTTACCATTGTATGGGTATTTTTCGCCATTAAATGCTAAAGTAAAAGTTGAGTCAGAAGCAGAAGTTTTTTGTTGAAGCATTTTTGAGAATTTAAAAATCTCTTTTTGGTCTACATTAAAATCAACTGCCAACTGGCGGTCAGTCGAAACGGTATTCATAATCGTCTGACCTGCTGTTACTGCTGTACCTTTTTTCACTAAAGAAATACCAATGGTTCCATCGAATGGCGCAAAAATTTTGGTATATCTCACATTCGTTTGAACACTACGAATATTTGCTTTGGATGCGTCCACTTGTCTTTGTGCTGCTTCCAAAGCGGCATCAGCATTGTCGACTAGTTGTTTGGCTACGGCATCGTTTTTGGCTAACTCATGATAACGATTAGCGTCTTTTTGAGCTTTTCCTAAATTAGCTTCCTGTACTTTCAGATTGGCAACTGCTTGGTCGTAGTTTGCTTCATACAATTGAGTATCAATAGTATACAACAACTGGCCTTTTCTAACACGAGCACCATCAGCAAAATGAACTCCAGAAACATAGCCACTTACTTGAGGACGAAGTTCTACCATATCTAGCGCATTTACTGTGGCAGGATATTCATCAAAAAACGCTGCGTCAGTCGTTTCAACTGGCTCGATGCTCACCGAAACTGGTGGGGGAGTTAGTGCAGCTGAATCAGTTTTTTTTCCGCCACAAGCACTGAGTAAAATAATACCCATCATCGCGGCAAAAGTGTTTGTTTTATGCATTAACATAGGATTCAATGTTTATTAGATAATCGGACAAGTCCGATGCGAATATTTTTAATACTAGTAATTTAGTTGACCAAGTGCTTTTTGCACATCTATTTTGCTCGAAAGAACCAAATACAAAGTATTGTAGTAATTGATTCGAGCTGAGCGTAAATCTGTTTCAGCAGTAATTACCTCCAAATACGTTTTGATACCCGAACGGTACTGCATTTGCACCAAATCATACACCTCTTTGGCTAGCTCCATATTTTCTTTTTGAGAAAGAAAAACGCCTAAATTGCTTTTATAGGTGGCCAATGCCTGTTGGTATTCGTTGTTGACTGTATTCTTCAGATTTACGATATCCAAATTCAAACGCTTGATTTGCCACTCAGCAGTATTGGTATTAATCTTACGTTTTCCACCTTGAAAAATAGGCAAAGCTAAGGTCAAGTTAGCGAAGGAGTTGGGATAATTTCTATTATATAAATCTCCTAAATTGTTGTTCAAAAAGTTGAGATTATAGGCGCCATTCAAAGATACACTTGGGAGATATGCCCATTTGCTGTAATTCAAATCTGCTTCTCTCAAGCGTTTCAGGGTTTGTAATTGCTGATACTCAATTCTATTTTGTACCTCTACTTTTTGCGCAGTATCTAGGGCAATTTCATTCTCCATCTGAGTGGGTTCGTAGGCAATTTCCAAAGGCTTATCGACTGGATAACCCATCAAAGATTTGAGTGCTTGTAATCTGGCTTTCAACAATTCTTCGTTGCTTGCCTTTGTCGCCATGGTGTTATTCAAGGTAATGGTAACACGTTTGTAGTCGATTTTGTCGGCTGTACCTGCATCGTAGTTACTTTTGGCATCTTTCAAGCTCTTTTTCAAACGAATAATGTCGCCTTCTGCAACACTAATTTGTTGTTTGGTCGAAAGAACTGCATAAAATGCTTTTGCTACATTGGCTGCAACAGTAATTTTATTGTTGGTAACACTTTGTGAAGCTTGTTGACGAACATCGTTTTGGGAGCGATTTGCCAATAATAAATCACGATTAAAAATACTTTGTGTCAAACTAAACTGGGCTGCTGAGGTATTATCTACGCCTAGTTTTACAGGATTTCCTCCAATAATATTTGTTTGAACAATAAAGTTGTGTTGTAAATTGTAGTTAAAATTAATCTGAGGATACCAATCTGCGAGTTTACTCTTGATGGTATTTTCAACAACGCGCTGGTCTATAACCGATTGTTGGATTAAGGGTTGATGTTTTAGTGCATATTGAATCACATTATCGAGTGTGGCTTTGTCCAAAGTTGGGGATTCTGCCGCAAGATTCTCTGCACTAGTACCCTGAATAGCAGTGGTATTCTGCGTGGTTTGGGAAA
>NZ_NJFZ01000014.1 GCF_002270355.1 Flectobacillus sp. BAB-3569
CTGACGCTGAGCTAGAAAGTTTAAACGATCTAAGGTTTCATGTAAAACCACCAAGAGATACTTGATCCATTCACTTACTTTTGACTGGCATATCCCAGAATACTCTGCCATAAAAGATTGACTAGGGTTTTGCTTTAAGTAGTGCAATATGAACTTTAGTTTGGCTTCATTCCCATACAGGCTACTTAACTTAGATTCTTTAACTTGTTTATACTTGCGTAAAGTCCCTTTGAGGGTATAGTTGCTAACTCGTTCCTCCATAAGAGGACAAAAAACTGAATATAAATGTGTGTATTCTCAATGATTAAGTGTAGTTAATGTGTTAATTTTGTTCATGGCTCGTCTTTTTTAGTTTGTTTGGTTTTGCGACTACAAATCTAAAAAATTCAAGCCTTTTTTTATGATACTTCTGAAACCGTGATAAAGTCTATTATCATAAACTATGAATTCGTAGCGGAGAGCTATTATTTATTTTTTGTAAAAAGCATTTGATGATTTTGAGCAATACTTTGCTGTTTCTTCTTGTGAAGGTTTGGATTACTCAATAAAGTAACCAGTGCGATAACCAAGGGAGGAAGTATCCCCATGAATCTCGTTGCTATTGAAAAGATGAATGCTTTCATATAATTCTGTAATTCTAAAAAATATATAATCTATAGATATTATAGATTATATAGATATGATTTTTTTTGAAAGATTTTATTGCCTTGTGCTATTTTGCAAGTTTCTGTACCAAAAACCTTATAAAATACTATAAACGGTATATTAAAAAAGATATAATAAATAGGTACAATATAATTTTAACATTTTTCCCTAAAAAGCAGAGAAATACCTTGTACCCGAAAACGGACGATTTGATGACAGTCTATTCTTAAAAATAATTTAGATAAAACATACAGACTTGTCTGTATGTTTTATCTAAATTATTCTTACCTTTGTTACATAGCCAAAAGGAGAGAGACTAAATCTCTTTTTTATATTGACCTATATATACAGACTTGTCTGTATATATTTTAAACCTTTAATAAAAATACTAACATGGAAACCAAGAAATCAGTACCCGCAAAATTGGACTTAGCCACCTTATTAGCAATCCAGCCCAAACTACTACAACTCAATGATGAGCAAGAAGTGGTAATGCCAGACGAATGTGGAGATACATTATGGGATAAAGTTTTGGCACAGTACGAAGCAGAAGACAAAGAGAAAAAATAGTATCAATAAAAGCATCCTTATAATGAAGTATTAAACTCGTTGAAATCATGGCAAAGAATTTCGCAGAAATTGGCTTTAGTGCTGCGGCTAAGAAGCTACAAGAAAAGCATGGCAGTCGTAAAACGTATTCCCGAATGGAAAGCCAAACAGTTTACTCGGGCCTTGGTAGACATGAGCAAAGCTTTATTGCTCAAATAGATAGCTTTTATATGGCAACCTCTGGCGAAAATGGCTTTCCCTATATTCAGCATCGTGGTGGACCTAAAGGTTTTCTGAAAGTACTCGATGAAAATCGACTAGGGTTCATAGACTTCAAAGGAAATATGCAATACATTTCGGTGGGGAATATCGCGACGAACAACAAAGTATCTTTATTTATGGTCGATTATCCGAATAAAAGGCGCTTGAAACTATACGCCAAAGCAGAAATTGTTGAACTGAAAGATAATCCAGTGCTATTACAAAATCTTGATTTAGAAGATTATAAGTTTCAACCAGAAAGAATGATGGTGTTCAATATAGAAGCTTTTGATTGGAACTGTCCGCAACATATTACCCCTCGATTTACAGTAGAAGAAGTAGAGGAAGCTTTGAAACCACAATACGAGCATATCAAAAACCTAGAAGCTGAAATTACTGAGTTGAAAGCAAAATTGGGTTTGTAAAACGAAATCGTAGGAGTCCTTGTTGAAGTTATTTCCAACAAATTAGCGACAGATCCAAACTGGTTAACTTATGTCCTCAATCTTTGGCTTGTTGCTCTCGCTGAGCTCGTTGGAGAAAATTCCAACGAGCTCAGCGATGGTAAAATGCCTACAGCCTACTGCATATAGCTGACAGCCCAAAAGCATTTTACTTACAAATTATTGACCGAATACAAAGGCATATTAGTCATCCAGTCTTGTACTCGGCGATTATTCATCGAAAATCGAAGGTTCTGGTGTGTTTGGAATTTGTCGACAAAGACTTTCAGACTTTTTGATTTAAGATTTTCTTCGGCTTTTACTTCTATAGGTATAATCGTTTGCTCTTTTTGAATCAAAAAATCTATTTCAGCCGTGGCATTTGGAGCAGACCAATAATAAATTTCATGTTTTATTTTCAATTGTTGTGCGACAAACTGCTCGGTTAGAGCACCTTTAAATTCTGTCAATATGCTGTTTTTCTCTAACAATATTTTGGGAGAAAAACCTGCCATGGCATTGAGCAAACCCACATCCAGACAAAACAATTTGAAAATATCAATATCAGAATATGCACTTAGTGGGATATTGGGCTTTTCAACAATATTCACTTTCAAGACTAAGCCAGCATCCGTAAGCCATCTGATTGCAGTTTCAAAGTTCTTTGCTCTCGAACCTTTCTTGATTTGACCATAAATAAATTTCCGATTTTCTTTGGCTAATTGACTAATCAAATGGCTCCAAACCAACCGAATTCTTGGTACTGTTTCGATTGGGGCGTACTTAGCAAAGTCGTTTTCATAGCCTAACAAAATTTTGCTTTGGATTTCTCGTACTTGATACAAATCTTGAAACTGGATATAATTAGAAACCGCTTCGGGCATTCCACCTATGAAATAATAGCGTCGCAGTAAATCGACAAGTTTATCGTGAAAAGAATCTATGATAGCCCAATTTTCAGCTTCAAGTTGAGCCAAGAGCAATTGTTGCCCCGTATTCTCTAAAAACTCAACGAAGCTCATGGGATACATTTGTAAAAAATCTACCTTTCCAACAGGGAAAGACGTACTTTTTTGTAAAGAAACGCCCAAAAGCGAACCCGCAGCGATGATAAAATATTCTGGCGCTTGTTCGTAAAAGTATTTTAAAGCAGTAAGTCCTTTTTCTGCTTCTTGAATTTCATCAAAAATGAGTAAACATTTGTCTGCCTGAATCTTATAACCTACTTCAATTTCAATGGTAGTAATGATGCGTTGTATATCAAAATCTACTAAAAATAAGTTCTTTAGTCTTTCGCTACTTTCAAAGTTTAGATAAACAGTTTTTTCAAATTCCTGTTTTCCAAAGTCTTTCATCAACCAAGTTTTACCTACTTGTCTTGCTCCTTGTAAAATAAGGGGTTTTCTATTGGCTGAATTTTTCCAGTAAATTAAATCTTTATAAAGGCTTCTTATCATTTTTTCAATTGATTATTTGTGTAAAAATACATTTTTATCAATGAAAATGTGTATAAAATTACATTTTTATGAATAAAAAACTGAGAATCATTTGTTTCTAGGAAAAATTCACAACAATGAATGACTTGATTTGATAGGATTAGGATATTTCTTGTGGCCGACAAATAGTAAGAAATCATTTATCAGAAGTTGGCTCAAAGAATATGGAGATTTTTTGCTGTTGAATGATGGAACGCAAATTCCTATATCTCGTGGTAAGAAACAGTTGGTGAAAGATACTTTAAGGATTTTCTGAAAGCAAAATAGGCTTTTCATTGAGTCTTACAGACCTTCTTTCTTTTACCCCACAGACACCCATACCACAATTTTTGATAGAGATACCCAAATAGTATTTGTACTTTAGCGTTGTAAAAAAACAACTTATCCCAAAAGGACTATAAAAACTATACACATGAAAAAACTATCATTTATTATTTGCTTGTTGGTGTCGGTGCAAATGGCTTTTGCTCAGAAAAAAGAAAAAGGCTGGGTCTCGCTTTTTGATGGAAAATCTTTTGCTGGCTGGCGTGTCAATGAAGAAAATCCTAAAACTTTTTCTATCGAGGATGGCACCATAAAAGTGGCGGGGGAACGCACTCACTTGTTTTACGAAGGCTCTGTTGGTAATCATGATTTCAAAAATTTTGAACTAAAAATCAAGGCAAAAACATTGCCTGGTTCTAATTCTGGCATCTTTATTCACACAGGTTACCAAGCTTCTGGTTGGCCTGAAAAAGGTTATGAAGTGCAAGTAAATCAGACACATACCGATTGGAGAAAAACAGGTAGTTTGTACGGTGTAAATGATGTAAAAGAAAACTTAGCCAAAGACGATGAGTGGTATGAATACCATATTATTGTGAAGGATAAAAGAGTGATTATCAAAATCAATGATAAACTTGCTGTGGATTATACCGAACCTGAAACGCTTCCAGAAGATCGTGGAAAGAAAAGACTTAGCTCAGGTACTATCGCACTACAAGGTCATGACCCCAAAAGTGTCGCTTATTTTAAAGATATTAGAATTAAGATGCTGAAATAATTGACGATTTGTTTAGGTTGCCTTATCATTCCTAGCAGGCGAATCAATTCGCCTGCTAGGAATAATGCTTATTTCATCACTAAAGTATTGGGTTGAAAGGTCTTCCACGAATGCCAAAACTCCTGATAAGCTTGTATTTTGGGTAAAGACGAGCCTTGGTATTTTCCTGATATACATTTCCCATCCATATCCCACACTGCATCTGATTGACTATCAATCAACTGGTTGTCTTTTAAAACCAAATCGAGCTTCCCGAATGGGCTTTCGCTTTTGAAGGCATGAAAACTTTTACCATCTTTTTCTAAAACGATTATGATATGATGCTTTTCGACAGTGTCATAAATAATCCGTTTTTGCAGCAATGTATTCCAATCATAAGCTTTGGCAGTCTTTCCAAGTGTCATGCCCACAACCCATGATTTGGGCTTCCAAGAAAGAGAATCTCGAGTGGTTAATTCACTTTTCCCTTTGCCTGAATCATAGTTTTTCAAACCACTATATTCTTCCTTAAAAAGGCTGTCAGCTTGCATAATCAAGGAATTGGGATATTGTCTTAGCCATGAGGCTAGACTAACCTGCTCGGATGGAAAAGAGCGAAGTGTTTTACCTTTGAGTTTTCCTGTAATAGACTCACCTGTAGCTTGTTGCCACCATGATCCTGTTGTTTGGTCTTCGAACATGGCATTGAAATGATCCATTCCTACTAGTCTAAATTGCTCATATTTGCCATTGACAAAAGGCAAATAAACACGTCCTGTACGACAAACGGTGCAATAGGTAATCATCATAGGTGTGCCCCCAACGGTATCTATTACTTGGTGATGATAACCAATCAATTGTATAGGATAGGCCTTGGCTTGTCCGTTATGAACAACGCCAAGTATCAATTTATTTTTAGCAATTTTGTTATCGCTTCCACTTGCCATTATTTTATTTTTAGGTTGATAAAACATATGGTCAGCAGTTAACTGAAAATTAAATAGATAAACCACTCCTAGCCACAGAAAAGTAAGCCCTCCAAGGATAATTTTGGTAAGTTTTGAGCCTATTTTAAAGTTTTTCCAAAGAGGATATGCCAGTAGTACAATCCCCAAAATGCGTAAATACCAAATGTATTGATGTAAAAAATACGCCAATTCTATGGTATCTGACTGCTGACTTCCAGGAAATGGCATGATAAAATATACTTTCAGTATTTCACTGATAAAAAGAATTAAAAATCCGATAATGAGTTGTACTCTCATAATAGCTTGATAATAAATGGTTAATAAGTTTGTCTGAGAAGAGTTCTACCCCTTAATATAGGCAATTGGATCAAAATTAGCATATCCTTCGTCTCTAATTCTCGGTCCTCTGTCGAGATAGGCACTTGCCTCTTGAGGTGCCCATGTTCCTAAACCGTCTACATATCTATTAAACATACAAAAAGCGGCGGAAATTAATACGGTATCATGCAGTTCACGGTCGCTTGCACCTGCTTCACGGGCTATGGCAATATCTTCTGGTAAAACTTGTTTACCTCCTTTTTGTACTTTTCCTGCAATGTCCAATAATGCCCTTAGTTTTGGAGAAATGGGCGTTTCAACAAAGTTTTTCTTGATGTCGTCCATGACACTAATATCACAATTCAAATGCGCAACTGCCGCTGCTGCATGTGAAGTATGACAAAAGTGACAGTTGTTGAGATAAGATACATGAGCAGCAATAAGCTCTCTTTCGCCACTCGAAAGAGTTGATTCGCCTCTCAAAAATACCTCGGCAAGATTGAGTAAAGGTTGTGCGGTGGTTTTATTATAGTTCAAAAGCCCTGAAATACCTGGCAAGGATGGATTGGGTAAAGTGATATATGACATGGTTTTACTTCAGTTAAAAATGATTGGGCAATGCAATTCCAGCCTAACGTAAATGACAATACGTAAGGAAGGTAATTAGTGGGCAAAATAAAATATAAGACTATGCTTTGGGCTTTCAGGTGACGGCTTTCGGCGATGGGTTTAAAAAAAATTAACACTCTTTGCCTGTTGCCTAGTGCCTAAAGCACAGAACTTAAATCTAATTTTGCACGAGTACTTGTATTAAACTGAAGCTATTTCGGGAGGCATAAAAACACCTGAGGTATATAGATGAGCATATAGATAAGAGTAGTAGAACAAACTTTGTTTTTTGCTTTCGATGAAATGAAGATATTTGTTTTCCAGATCTACTTTTTGAGGTAAGTAGTTAGATGATAAGTGCTTGCATAAATCTAAAGCCTTTTTTAAGGGCGAACTTTTTTCTGAATGATTATCAGAAAATTGTTGGCTAAGTTCTTCAGAAATAGATTGATACTTTTGTTTAGCCTTATGATTGGTCTTGATTTTGGTATAAATCGTATCGTTTGAATAACGTTGTTCGATAATATTGTAAAACTCACCCTGATATTCAATTAAACCTTCATGAGAAGTAATATTGGCAAAATCGCTACTGTAGGGCAAAGCAATAGGCATTTTGATTTCTAGCCATTCATCATTTTGAGTAACTGGCGTAGCTTTTTGAATCGACTTGTCAAAGCATAGCAAAACAATACCTGTGCTAAACATATTGTATAGCAACAAACACAAGAATGTTATGCTGATGGCTTTTTTCAATGGACAAGTATTAGAGGATTTCTTTCTATAACAAAAGTAAATGTTTATTTCATACAATTTTTGAGATTGCTAAAATTAAATTAACCCCTTGAGTGAAGATTTTCTGCTTTCAAAAGTCAGTTTGGCTCAAAATTGAATTTATTTTATATTTTCTCCATATAATAATATTCATAATTTCTTAATCTAAACTTGTTTTTCACTTGACAGACTTGGGCTAATGCTGCTATTACTTTTGCCCTCGAATTACACTTGATGCCTTTGAGCAAAGAGGTTATCCGTTTTCTATAAATGCTACCGACAATTTGAGGTGTTCGGTTAAAAATCATGAAAAAAACTATTTTTACAATCCTTTGTTTGTGTGGATTGCTTTCAACAGCTTTTGCACAACAAACGATAAATCCAGTAAGTAGTCAAACGAAAGAGACCAATTGGGTTCAGCGCAAAAACTACTTATTCTTGACTTTGTTGGAGGAATCCAAATCGCTACGTTTACAGTTGGAAGAAGATGAAGTCTTACAAAAACTGGCTGCTCAAAAAAACTTACAACTTTCAGAAGCACTCAAAAATTGCGCTTCAAAGCCCGCTTGCTTAATCGAATCACTTCGATTTTCAGAAGAAGAAATTAAAACTGTATCGCTTCGTTTATCGCAATTATGCACTAAAGGTAGTTTGTTAGAAAATCTGGTAAAACAGTCTTTAGCACCATCATTGGCTTATGGGAAATTTGAGAATCATGAAATTAATGCTGTGTTGCAAAAAGCTTGGATGCAAGATGCTCGTGGTGTAAACTGGACAATAGGGGTATATTTAGGAGGTCAAAAACCCAACTATCCTTTGATAGATTCTATTGCTTTTGATATTACCAAAAGAGGTTATTATCAACTGTTGGGCGACTTAACCCGTGCGGTTCAGGCAAAGGTGAATGGCTCAAAACTGTTCTTTTTACCAACACTGACTTCGGCGTTATTTGCCTTGGAAATCAACGAAAGAGAGCAAATCGCAGACTACGAACCTATGGCGAGTGGAGTCAACAAACCTGTGGTTGACCGACTCAAAACGATTGCTTGGAACAAATATCCGTATTCACTGATTTTGGTGCCTGGTGCCGGTCCTGACATAAAGGATATGCCTTTGAGTGCCGAAGGAATGATGCGTTGTCGTGTGGCAGCAGTTAGATATTTTGAAGGAAAAGCGCCTCTCATTGTTGTATCTGGTGGGAAAGTACATCCGTACAAAACGCCTTATAATGAGGCCATTGAGATGAAAAAATATATGGTCGAAAAGCTTCATGTACCTGCCAATGCCATTTTGGTAGAACCACATGCTCGCCATACTACGACCAATATGCGCAATACGGCTCGTTTGATTTTCCAATACGGAATACCTGCTGATAAACCTTGTATTACTTCAACGTCGGTTTCTCAAAGTCAATATATCCATGAGTTGAATTTGGATAAACGTTGTGAAAAAGAACTTGGCTATGTGCCATATCGTAAAGGAAAGCGTATTTCTGAAACCGAAGCCGAGTTTTATCCATTAATTGAATCCATGATGCTTAACTCATTGGAGCCAATGGACCCGTAATAGGTCGTAACACTTCATCTTTATTTTATGCAATTATCTATATTAATCAAATACCCATTGATGATGGGATTGTTGGCTACGTCTTTTTTGTGGGGAGCAAGCCAATTACCTGAGATTTCTATTCAGGCAGAAAAAACCTTTAACCTCGATTCATTGGGTGCTGGACAAGGAATCAGTCGTATTGGAAATCAGTACTTTGCTTATGGTGACCGCGAAATTGGGGTGATTCGTGAATACAAACGTGTTGGCGATTCATTGAATTATCAGCACAAAGAAATAGCCTTGAGCATTGATGGAAAAGATGTAATTGGGCATCCCACAGGAATAGCCTACCATAAAGGACTGCCTACTTTTATTGGCAACAGTGTGCGCCTAAATCCTGAAGGGACACAATGGAAGGCTGTTATTTACCAAGTTGATTGGAAAGGTTTACAAAAAACTAGAAAGCTAGATAATAATCTTATTTCGACAATCGATGATGATGCTTGTATCCAAGGCACTCGCCCCGAATATGTACAATACAAAAAACAGTGGTATGTAGCTACCGCTGATTATGGTAATCGTAAAAACGAAGTACGTTTATATAATCCGTTAGCGCTGGCCAAAGCTAAAAAGACTTCCGACAAAGAAGTTTTATACAAAAAGTTTTCGTGTGGAGCTTTTGTACAAAATCTTTTATGGATACCCGAAAAGAAAATACTGGTTTTGATTCAGAATCAAATTGAAGGACGACGCTGGCGCTTTAGTTTTTTGGATTTTGAAAAATCTATTGAAACAGGAGAACAGATGGTTTTAAAAACAATTGATATTGACAAAGCCGATGAATTAGAAGGGTTTACCCTTTCTGACAACCTTCTCGAAGGTTTTGCAGTAACCTCTTCACGCCGTATGAATACTACATTTATCCGCTTACAATGGTAATGTATCACAACAAAATTTAATTCCATTTTTTATGCAAAACATTTTACAAAAACAGCTTATCCTAAAGGCATTATTATGTTTGTGCCTTTCGGGTTCGATAGCTGTTATGCCAACCCAATCCGTAATGTCGGCAACCTTGGGCAAAATGGCAAATCCTGTTACTGGAACCGTAACTACGTCCAAAGGTGAGCCATTGGCTGGCGTAAACGTGTATGACAAGACTTCCAAAAAAGGAACGGTAACTGATGCTAAAGGTAGATTTACCATCCAAACTACCGAAGGATCTGTATTAGTTTTTTCATTTGTAGGTTTTGATAGTCAGTTAGTTACTGTTGGGAAGGCATCTAGCTTGACGATTCAGTTAGCAGAAAACTCACAAGAGTTACAAGAAGTAGTTGCGATTGGCTACTCTACCGTGCGCAAGAGTGATGTAACGGGTGCTATTTCGAGTGTAAAAGCCAAAGAATTGAATCTTACTACGCCTACCGTTGGTCAGGCTTTGGTAGGTAAAGTAGCAGGGGTACAAATTTCACAAGTGAGTGGCGCACCTTACGTAAGTACAAAAATTCGTGTGCGTGGAGTAGGTTCTATCAATGCCAGCTCAGATCCATTGTATGTGGTGGACGGTTATCCAGTAGGAAATGACCTTTTTATCAACCCTAATGATATTGAAAGTATTGATATATTGAAGGATGCCGCTTCGGCTGCTATCTATGGTTCAAGGGCTGCTGGTGGGGTAGTATTGATTACAACAAAACGTGGTAAAGAGGGTAAAGGACAATTTCAATATGATGTGCAATATGGGCTTAATCAATTAAGCAAAAAGGTAAAATTGCTCAATGCCGAGCAGTTTACGCAATTGTTGATTGATGGGCACAATAATACGTACAAGGATTTAATCTTAAATTCTGGAAAAACATGGTCTGATGCCATGTATTCTGACGACAACGCAACTCGTGTCGCTAAAGTTGGAAATGCTTCTTCCGTGAGTTTACCACCAGATTTGTATGATTTTGCTAATCAGAAAATGATTACTCCAAAATACAACACCGATTGGCAAGATGAGCTCTACCAAACTTCTATGGTTCAGCGTCATAACTTATCATTTACAGGAGGTAATGGTTCTACTCGTTATGCGATTAGCGGTGGATATTTGAGTCAGCCCGGTATTATCAAAAGTACCAAACAAGACCGTATCAACTTCCGTGCGAACGTAGACGGACAGGTTAGCTCGAAGTTACGTGTAGCTGCCAACTTGGCAATTACAACCAACGAAAACCGTGAAGTACAAGAAGGTCGTTTCAACCAAGGCCCTATCATGGGAGCGCTTATTTATATGCCAATTTTCCGTGCGTATAACGATGATGGTTCATTGAGAAAAAATGAAGCTGCGGGTCTTTCTGCCAATTATGCCTACCAATCAGTTGAAAACCCTGTAGCGCTAGCGACTGAAACTAAGATTTCGAGAAAAGGTGTAAGAGGTACTTTTAGTAGTAATGCTTCGTACCAGATTTTACCGAGTTTGTTGGCTAAAATTAACCTTGGTTTGCAGACCTACAATGAGAAATATGAGTATTACCTACCAACTACTTTGAGTAACGGTGCTAACCCTCCAGGTTCTGCACAATCAATTGCAGCAGCCAATGCGGTAGCACAAACACGCTCCGAAATGGATAAGTTGGTAGAATACACTTTGAATTTTAACAAGCAATTCGATGGGCATTCGATTGGTGCATTGGCTGGGTATTCGGCACAACAAGTAGACATTGACGTAATTAGTGTAACAGCGAAAGGTTTCCAAGATGACCGTATTCCAGAAATTACTGGTAAAGGTGCTGACGCAACCAATTTTACCTTGAATGGTGCAACTGGTAAGTCAACCACTACTTTACTTTCTTACTTGGCTCGTTTGTCGTATAACTACAAAGAAAAATATTTCTTAACAGCTTCTTATCGTCGTGATGCTTCGTCTCGTTTTGGCCCACTAAACCGTTGGGGTAATTTCCCTTCAGTATCTGCAAGCTGGGCGCTTTCAAGCGAGCCATTTTTTACAGAAAAATTTGGTCCTGAAACAAGTCTAAAGCTTCGTGCTAGCTGGGGATTAAGTGGTAACAACAATATTGGTAACTATGGTTTTGCTCAAACTATGTCAAGTCCAACAGGTGTTGTTTTTGGTACTGGAACTGTAGCTTCGGCAGTATATCCAAATGCCTTACGTGACCAAAGCTTGGGTTGGGAATCTACTTCTCAATACAATATCGGGGCAGACTTGGGTTTACTCAACAACCGTATTTTCTTGATGGCTAACTATTATTTGAGTCAGTCAACAGACTTATTGTTTAACCAACCAGTTTCGGCGGTATCAGGAACATCAACGATTTTAACAAACTTACGTAATTCTAAAGTTCAAAACCAAGGCATTGATTTACAGTTAGATGCAAGAGTTGTTCAAACTTCAGATTTCCGTTTGAATCTTTCTGGAAACTTCTCGCTTAACCGTAATAAGGTACTGGATTTAGGTGGAGCTAATACCATTTTGACCAACGGAGCAGAACGTTCATATTTGACACATATTACGCAGGAAGGTCAACCAATCGGGATGTTCTACGGATTCAAAGTAAAAGGCATGGTTCGCGAGGCTGATATGGCTAATATCGCAGAAGATAACGCTAACTATAATGCTGCAACTCAGACTTATACTGCTGGGTATAAAATCAAAGGGCCAGCTCGTTCAACAGCCTCGAGTAACTCTTTAAAACCAGGCGATTTGTATTTTGAAGATACCAATGGCGATGGCGTTGTGAATGATTTGGATAAAACAGTTATTGGTTCACCTTATGCGAAGTTTACTTACGGTTTTGCGATTACAGCTTCATATAAAAACTTCGACTTTACTTCATCTTTCAACGGAGTTTATGGAAATCAAGTGCTTGATGGCCAGTACTATTATACTTTCAATATGGAAGGTTCGGGTAACCAATATGCTGATGCTGTGAATCGTTACCGCTCAGAAGCTGAGCCTGGCAATGGAATGATTTATCGTGCTTCTCGTGGGGGTACACAAAGTAACAGTACTCGTTTGTCGACCTTCTATTTACAAGATGGTTCATTTATGAGATGTACCAACATGACCTTAGGATTTACGATTCCTGACAATTGGTTGAAAGGACAAAAAGGCTTGAGTGGCGCACGTATTTATCTAGCAGTAGACAACGCTTTTACATTGACCAATTACAGAGGTTATAATCCAGAGGTAGACTATAACAACGGAGCAAATCTTACGCCAGGGGTTGACTACGGAAAGTATCCGCTTGTAAGAGCTTATACTTTGGGAGCTAAGTTGACTTTCTAGTCTTTTGTAGAAAACTATTTTAAAAAGAGAAAAATGATTAAGAAAATATCACTTTTGGCACTTGTAGCGCTCAGCTTAAGTGCTTGTTCGGACGATTTTGTAACACAAAACGACCCGAATGCCGTAAATGCTACAGACTTTTTTAAAACCGAAAACGACGTTTTACAAGCGGTCAATGGTGTATACCAGTCTTTGAGAAGTTCAAATAACATTGGTGAAAACAGCGGCTTATATACCGACGAACGCTCAGACGATGCTGGTCGTAACGACAACCAATCAAATGCAGGAGAGCCATTTCAGTTTAATGATTTCTCTATTTTACCAAGTAATACTTATTTGAAAAGCCATTGGCTAGCACTTTATCAGACTGTTGCTAGAGCCAATCAAGTTATTTCTAATATTGATAAAGTAACATACACCACAGCAGCTAATAGAGATATTTATAATGCTGAGGCGAAGTTTCTTCGTGCTTTAATCTATTTTCATTTGGTTCGTAAATGGGGTGATGTGCCTTTGGTTACTCAGCAATTAAATACGACAACCGATGTAAAAAACAGCACTTTCCGTGAAAAGAAAGAAAAAGTATATGATCAAATCGTAGCCGATTTGAAAGAAGCTGTAAATTCTAACTTGCCTAACCACCAGCCTGCATCTGACAAAGGTCGTGTGTCAAAAGCTGCTGCTAATGCTTTGCTTGGTCAGGTGTATTTGACTATGGCAACGACCTTAGATCAGGCCAATCGTGGGGCAAATTTAGGAAATGCTAAAACTTATTTGTTGGCAGCTTACAACATGAAGGCATTTACTTCATTGAAGGATATTCCTTATGCAGATGTGTTTGATGTTGCTAAAAAGACGACAAACCCAGAAATCATTTTCCAGATTGTTAGTAGACAAGGTGACCCTTCATATTCATCTTCTATTGCGGCTAATAATCAAGCTAAGGGCGAAACAACAAATTCTTTGAAACCTAATAATGGAGTCGGAGGAAATGTAAAAGCCGATCTAGTTAAAGAATACGAATCTACCGATTTACGTAAAGATTTCTCTATCAAATATGCCAACGATGCAACCGTAAAAGATTGGTATATCACTAAGTTTAGAGACGTAAGTTCGACCGCTGGTGCCAATGGTTTTGGAGGTAATGACTGGCCTTTGATTCGTTATGCTGATGTGATTTTGATGTTGTCGGAAGTAAGTTTGTATTTGGGTGAAGAAGCTAATGCGATTATGTACCTCAACCAAGTGCGTGAGCGTGCGAAGTTGCCAACATATGAGGTTTCGAAATTAGACCCAACTTATAGTCAGAAATTCCCAACCTTAAAATTGGCTATCTTGCACGAGCGTCGCGTGGAGTTGGCATTCGAACACCACCGTTGGTTTGATTTATTGAGATTCTTCACTGCTGATGAGTTAGTTAACTATATGAAATCCAAAGCTCAATCAGATTATGGAACAGCTAAAGTTTCTAACTTTGGTACAAAGGATTATTATTTCCCTATTCCATTTGATGAATATAAATTAGATCCAGTAAAAATGTACCAAAACAAAGGATACTAAGTGATAATGTAGAATTGTGAGTGGTGAATTGTGAATGATCTTTAGTCCTTGCCTAAACATCTAGTCCGAGACTAAGTCTCGGACTAGATGTTTTTTTTGCCATCGTTGGAGTTTTCTCCAATCATTCTACGTAAGCAATGAGTGTGTATTGAGTCAGTTTGTTGGAGACAACGCCAGCAAAGGCTAGGAGACTAATATTTTGCTGAATGCCCAAAGCTGAAAGCCGACGGCTCACTAATCCATCCCGTAGAAATATCATTCAACTTCATGTTCCATAAAAACCCGATAGTCATACGTTTTTTCTTGAATCAAATCTTCGTAATGAATAGTAAATTCATTTCTGGTAATGGTATATTGCGTTATGGAAACGGTTTTTAATTGGTTTTCAAAATTGACTTTAAGATTACTTTTTGCATGACCTTTTCCTCCAAAATGATGAAAGTCTAATAACGATTCTTTATTAGGTTTTTGTTGTAAAAAATCCTTAAACCAATCTTCTCTTTGCTGAATTATTGCTGGTGAATAAAGGGTAACAGATGACCATATATGTGCTACGTCTGATTCTCTTTCGCAATACAATATCTCTTCGCCTGTCCATTTGATTTCATGCAAAATTCGTTCTTTTTGACTTTCGATAATCACTAAAGTAAAAGGTTCTATTCCATTGAAGCGGTAGGATTGGAGAAAAAATTGAACTGAATAATATTCAAAAAAATCAAGGATGACTTTGCCACGACTTTGTCGATAAGGAGGTTTGGGGGTATGTTTTTCAACGCCCCCATTCAGCAAACAAAGTGTAAAATTCCCGCAACTTCCTATCCAAGTTCCGTCTCCTTGGGGATCTTTTGGAAAAAATACATATTGCCCCCCAAGCTGATACTTTTTGGGTGGAACCGCCAATATTCTTGAGACGGCTTCGTCTCTATTTGATGTCAATATAAATCCTTGATTTTCAGTGGGAATATAAGTCAGTACGCACATATGTGTTCATGCAGAATGTGAATGTAAAAAAATGTTTTAGCCCTCGTTGGAGTTATCACCACCGAGCATAGCGTTAGCAACAAGTCAAGTCTCGATATCATGATTTAGTTGGTTTTTGCTAACGCGAGTTTGTTGGAAAAAACTCCAACAAAGGCTGGACTTACTATATGTTATCTATGCTGAAATGCTTTCACGGTATTTAATTGTTGAATATGCCACTCCAAAATCCGATGCAAGAGATATTTCTGGAAAATTTTCTTGAATTCCTATACGTAACAATGCAAAATGATGAATCGCATGTTCAATCAAATAAACTAACTCTCGTTGTACATTTGATATAACCATTTCTGGAATAATGTTATCGTAATAGGTGGCCATCAATAATGGCTTTTGACCGTCAGAAATACTTGAAATTTTATGAACAATGGTGTCTAAACAGTCAAGTGTATACGTCAAGCTATTTTCGATTAGGAAATCTCTTTTTCTTGCATCATAATCAACTATATCATCTTCGAGTCCTAGTATGAAACATTGGAAAAACTCAACAGTGTGACGAACATGTTGTCCTACAGAACTCCCGCTAAATACGGTCAATGGTTGCGTGTATTGTGCTGTATCCATCGTGGATAACAAGTCCTTTAACTGAGCGATTATTTCTAAAGAAATGCCTTTGCTTCTCATATTGAGGTGGTGTTTAGGGTAACAAAAATCGTAACAGTATCACCAAGTAATGCACTGGATTCTCCAATGCCAAAGTCTAAACGATTGATTTGAAAACTAGCTTTAAAGAGTCCTGTATTGCCTGTTTGTATGAAGGTAAAAGGAATTTTAAGGCTTTTGGTTTTATTCCTCATCGTCACTTCAAAGGTTCCGATGTATTCATTGGCCTTAGCACCCCGCTCTGCCTGAGTACAGGTCATATCGATTTTCGGATATTTTTCTACATCAAAATATTTGACACCTCGCAATGTTTTGTCACGTAAGCCCAAACCTGTGTCTATTGTTCGGGCTTCGAGACTAGCATTCATACTGGTTTTTAGTAATTGATTGGTGTCAAAAAATATCGAACTTGTCAAGCCTTTAAAGCTACCCTCAGCAGTTGAGCCAAAAGCATGCTTGATTTTAAAGGTTATGCTGCTTGAAACCACTTTCCAATTTTGAGAAAAAGTTACACGTGGTTGTAGCAACAACATACCTATGAATATTCCTCCTAAGAGATACCTACTTTTTGGAAGGTAAATGGTAAGAGATTGCCAAAAATGGTTGCAAGATTTTGTGTCTAAAGCGATCATTTTCAAAGGTTAATAAACGGTCTGTTTTATATTCTAAAAACTGGAAACTCAATCCTGCTCTCAAACTCCATTTTGAATCCAAATGATATGAAGCATATAGCTCAGAGTTCAAACTTCCTAAGTCGCTGTCGCTAATCAAAAGCAAATTGAATACACTCGGACTTGCTGATTGTACGCTATTGTTCAAGGATGACGACGCTGACGAAAGGAATTTACCCGTTTGTTTTCCGCCAAAACTTACACCAATGGCATCGATATTGAATCCCACATCGAACTTTTTAAAGCTATATTGTAAGGCGATTTTGACATTCAACGAACCTAATTCTGATTTTGATAATTGTAGTGTATCTATATTACTAACGATATCGTCGGAGAACAAGGCAAAAATGCTATATTGTCCTGAGGTTAATCTTGCAGGTGCGGTTCGATAGGTTTTTTCTCCACCAAAAAGCCCATTGGCTCGTAAGCCCCAACCCATTTTAAATCGCTTATTCTTTCCCAATCCATAGAGTTTTTGATAGGAAAGAGAAGGTGCAAATGATTGTCCAAAGGCAATTGACAAATCGACATCCTCTTGAATTTTGGTATATTGCCCAAAGGTTGTTATTGAGCATAGCATCAACAACAGCAAAATTATTTTTTTCATAAGTTATCTTATTTGAGTTCAGCAGCGCCAAATAGCACTGAAAAGCTTTTGCACCAGATTAAAACATGGTTTCTTTTCTTAAAATCTATATCACCAGAAATGTCATAGATGATATTTCCGTTTTGAACTTTATCGGAGATTTGAATAAAGTTAGTCACCGCTCGATCTTCTGCTAAATAAACTCTTAGATCTGGACCAGCGTCAGTTTTAAAATTTTCGAGTACTAATGTGTAACTCTTCTGCGCTGAATCAGCATAAATTTTAGCAATTCCAGAGGTTTGATGAACCGCATTTTGAAAACTACCCATAGCAATTAATTTCTTGCCCGAAGTATAGTTTTTCGTGCTCATGCTATCGAGTGTTTTGGGTACTGAAACAGGAACATTAACAGCGGGTGTAATTTCTTGGGTACAGGCTGTCACCCCACCTCCAACGCATAGCCAGAGGATTATGTGTTTAATCATAAATTGAATAGCGATGTTTGAAATGGTTAAAAGCTTAAATATAGAATAGATTATCAGTGGTTAGCATTTTTGAAATTTTGCTCATTTTTTAAAAAAACTGTTACTCAAAGTAAGATTTAATCAATTTTGATGATAATCTGCTGACGGTTAAAAATGTGTTCATCACTCACAATTACATATTAATCTTTAATTGTCTGATACATTCCTCTTTTTGAGTACTATCTCAGTTCTAGAATAATCCAAAACGCCTTTGTCTTTAAACTCATTGAACAATTGCGTAACTGTTTGGCGTGTGCTACAAATCAAACTGGCAATATCCTGATGCGTTAAGTAATTATGTAGGATAACATCCTCATTTTGTTGTGTTCCTTCTTTGGATGCCCATTCGTTCATAAAACTCATAAATCGAGTTCGTACATCCTTAAACATCAAATTGGTATATCTGTTTTGTAATCGCTTAAATCTAAATCCAATCCATTTGGTATACGATAAGCCCAGTTGTGGATTTTGTTCAAGTAATTTTTCAAAATCCTCCATTTTGAAGCTACAACAGATTACGTTGTCAGATACCGCTACTGCGTATTCGTCCGAATCAGATTCTGTAAGGGTAAATTCTCCAAAAATATCTCCTTTTTGAATGATATCTTTCACGATTTCATTACCAGTATCATCTACTTCCACAATTTTTAGGGTGCCTTTTTTCAAAAAATACACCCTAACAGACTCATCATGAGAAAATAAAATAATTTCACCCTTCTTCGCTGTTTTGAAGTTGGATATCATACAAATTGATTTTAACTCAGAAGAAGAAAGCACGCTAAAAAGTCTGTGGTCTCTTAAATACCAATATTTTGTGTCTAAATTCATAGGTATTTTGGGGATTGATGATTCCCAAATATACAAAAATGCTTAACCTTTTAGATAATTGTGTATAGAATGACGCTAAACTCTCCTCTTCGTTGATAGAGAATCCATGCACAGCAAATCAATGTAGCAAGTGCCATAAAGAATAATTGTCCGCCATCGCCCATGACTTCCACACCAATCATAAAAAGATGAGTAACAACAGCGCCAAACATTAATCCTACTCCTAAAAAAGCGCCCCAGATAGCCCTACGGTCAATAAATAAGAGGATAGAGGCTATTAATTCTAAAACACCAGTACCAATTCTCCCCCAAGGTTCAAGACCTATACTATTAAAAATATACACACTTTCTGCCGCTCCTGAGAACTTAAAAAATAAAGTCTGAAGCATAATAATGGCTGGAATTATTCGTACCAGTAGGTTGAAAGTTTTCATAGGATTTATTTAAAAGTTTTGGTCCAATTGCTATCAGCTTGCTTTTTCAGTTTTACTTCTTCCTTTTTCCAATCGTCTAAAGTATTGGAGAAAAAGTTTTTGTAAAACAGATATAATTTACCCTCATAAATTCGGTAGTTTTCGGGGTCTACTTCAACTTTTTCGCCTTTGGCGCCCATGGCATAAGCACACCAGCCTCCGTAAGCAGGCTCATATTTTTCTGGTGTTCTTTTAAAGGTTTCTAAATTATTCGGATTAGCAAAACGGTAATTGATACCTTCGTAATTGTAGGTCAAATTTGCTTTACCTTTTAAAGGTTTATTGGAGAAATAGCTAACAGGATCATAGCCACTGATTGCCGTATTTTTTTCCAATAAAAAATGTTTTTGTCTGATATTCTGCGCATGAACTACCACTGAAAATAGTAGTAAGATAATGCATATGATATTTTTCATTTCTTTTCTCTGGTTGTTTACGATACAAAGTTGAAGAAAAGCCCAGAAGTCATTTGTCGGCTGGGTGACAATGGAAGAAGGAATTTGAAAATAATTGAAATAAAAAAGGAGATGATTCCAAAATCATCTCCTTCCATACATTATAATTTTATCTCCTAAAAACTCAACACATAAGTTTTACCTGCTTGTGTACTTAAATCCCATAATTGTGTATCCTTTAACACAGGTGGATTTACCTTAGCACTAGGGTTTACTAATGGTGTTGCCACTTTTTCTACTTGATAAAATGTATTTTGATTTTCACCTTGTGCTTGTTTAAGAGCGGTATTGTTTGGTTTTGTTTCTGAGTCTAGTCTCAAACGGCAATTTCCACCCAATTGAGAATGAATAACTAATTTTGTTACTTTTTGGTTTTTCCAAGTAATATCAACTGTAAATCCACCTCTTGCTTTCAGGCCTTTGATACTACCTTCTTTCCAATCACTTGGTAGCGCTGGTAACAACTCGATGCTTCCATCGTGACTTTGTAAAAGCATTTCGGCTACGCCAGCAGTACAACCAAAATTTCCATCAATTTGGAAGGGAGGATGGGCGTCAAATAAATTTGGATAAGTTCCACCACCTTGACCACTTTGTACTTTTGGAGAAACAAGTGTTAACTGATTCTTAATCAAAGTATAGGCGTGATTTCCGTCTTTCATTCTTGCCCAAAAATTCACTTTCCAACCCATACTCCAACCTGTCGAAATATCACCACGAGAAAGAAGTGTCTGATTAGCAGCCGAAAATAACTCTGGATTACGATAGGGAGAAATTTGATTGGCTGGATACAAACCATACAAATGTGAGATATGACGATGTTTATCGTCTGGTTTATCCCAGTCTTTAATCCATTCTTGTAGTTGCCCATACTGACCTATTTGCATAGGCGGAATTAGCTTACGTATATTTTGGAGAGTATCTGCAAACATTTTATCTTGCCCCAATACTTTAGAAGCTTGTATGGTATGTGTCAATAGTTCAAAAACAATCTGATTGTCCATGGTTGTGCCATAGCTCAGGCCTGCACTTCCTCCGATAGGATCTTTGTACGTGTTTTCTGGGCTCATGGAAGGACTCACAACCATCCAACCATGCTCAGGTTCTTTTTGCATCGCATCCACATAAAAAGTTGATGCACCTTTAAGGATAGGGTAGATTTCTTGTAAAAACTTTTTATCTCCTGTGTACAAATAATGTTCCCACAAATGACGACTTAGCCAAGCGCCACCCATCGGCCACATACCATAAAAGCCTCCATCGACTGGGCCTGTAATACGCCAAATATCAGTATTGTGATGCGCCATCCAACCACGAGCGTGGTAGATTTTTTGAGCACTTTCTTGACCTGTCACAGCCAATTCTTTCAACATCTTGAACAGTGGCTCGCCCAATTCGGATAAATTGGTTGGTTCGCTAGGCCAATAGTTCATTTCGGTATTGATATTAATGGTGTACTTGCTATCCCATGCTGGTTTTACACGATCATTCCATTTACCTTGCAGGGTAGTGGGCTGGCCATTGGGTTGTGAACCTGCAATCGTTAAATATCGTCCAAATTGAAAATAGAGCGCAATAAATTCAGGATCAAATTGTGTATTAAATTGTTGCAAGCGCTCATTGGTTGGTAAATGATCGAGATTACTTTTGCCTAAATCGAGACTTACTCGGTTGAAATACTTTTGATAATTTTTGACATGTTCCTGTAATAGTAGGCCAAATTTTTTCTTCAAACCTTTATTCAACGATGCCATAGCTACATCGTGAGGGTTGGCTGAAAGGTCTTTGTAATTCTTGAAATTTGTTCCAATGGCAATATAAATAGTTGCTTCTGAGGCTGATTTTACATCAATTGTAGAGTCTGAAAAGGTAATGTTTCCATCTTTAGTGACGACTTTCACATCTACTTCATAATTAACTTTTGAAGCTAAATTTTCTTGCTCTGCTGGTGTACCTATTAAAACCAATAGACCGTTTTTGACAAGAACCTGTTTGATTTGATGGGCAGAATTGAGAGATACCGAAAAATTTAAAGACTTCGCCTTGCTTGCTTCACAGTGTACAGCAATCACATTTTCGCTGAGAGAGGCAATGGCTGTTCTTTTATAGCGAACGCCCTCTATCTCATAACTCACCGTTGAAGTTGCCTTGCTAATATTGAGATCACGAGAGTAATTTTGAGGATTATCATGACCTTTAAAATGAAAGTATACATCACCAGAAGGCTGATAGCTCATACCATTTTGGGGCGCAACTATCTTCTGTTTGGATAAGGCTTGAGCTTCGGCGTATTTTTTTTCAAAAAGGAGTTTTCGTAATGTAGGAATTGTTTCTCCATGACTTTCTACAACATTGTTATGAGGCTGTCCAGACCAAACGGTTTCCTCGTTGAGTTGAAGGTGCTCTGTGGCTGGATTGCCAAAAACCATCGCAGCGAGTTTACCATTACCAATTGGCAGTGCCTCATTCCATGAAGTGGCAGGTTGTTTGTACCAAAGCCTATAATCTTTTTGAGGATTTTGTGAAAATACTAAAGTGCTAAATGTACTTAAAAAAAGAGCTTTTACAGCAAATGTTTTTAAATTCATAATGGGATTGTTTAGAAGTATTAATAGCAGCGCTATGCTACGATTTTGGAAGTGTTTAAAGGAAACGTAATGAAATATATTTTCTATCAGTACTATAAGTAATATTTTACCTAATTGTACTCATGAAAAAGGGAGAGAATAGAAGGCATAACTTCTATTCTCTCCCTTTAATCTTCATCAGGATAAATGTACTATACAAGTTCCTGATTTTTTAGAGTACCAAATGTTTGCCTTCGTGACTCACAATTCTTCATTATGCCTTAATTATACCCTAGGTAGCTGTTGCACAACTCATTTTTCCTAAAAATTTCCTTACAGAATATACATCCAGACCTCTTTTAAAGCGATTTAAGAGAGGTTTGTTTTTTAGTTTTTGTAAAGCAACCTCAAACTTGAAGCACTTAAAATTGAGTTATTAATGACTACAGATACGCTTTTGAGAGAGGCATAAATTTCTCCTTCTGAAAGGGCAATAGCTTGGGCTAATATACTTGGTTTTTTCACAATGAAGCGTAGATATTTCTGCAAGTTGTAAACTAAACTTGCCATTAATACGTGTTTGTTGCTGGATTTGATACCTCGTGTGTTCACTCGTTTCATGTTCATAAAATTTACGAGTGTTCCTATCACGGGTTCGACGGTTTTACTTCGTATTCGTACCATTCGCTTGGCATAAGACTTGTTTTGGGTAAGCTTTTCATGCATTCGGTCGTAATGCTCTTTGTGAATACTATTATCCACCTTTTTGAATTTTGTAGCTTTACCACAACATTGTTCTCTAAGTGGACAATCCTTGCAATCTGATTCACTACTTCGATAAGTACGTTTGGTATAGCCTTTGCTGTCTGTCTTTTCACCTTTGTAGGTTAGTATTGCTTGTTTGCCACCCTCTTGCGTACATTGGTAATAGTTTGCCTCTTTATGGTAGGTAAAGCCTGTTCGTTGAGGTTTGTACTGCCCAAAGTTGGGTATCCATGCGTTGATGCCTTTAGCATCCAAATATGCTAAAGCTTCGCCACTGCTATAACCTCCATCAGCTAATATCTCTCCCAATTCAATATCATGTTCTGATAAATTCCCTTGTGCTAGTTCTAGAATTTGGGCTAGACATTGACTATCTCGTTGGTCTGCAAAATCAGCACATGCACCAGTAATAACATGATGAGCATCGTCGACTGCTATTTGTCCAAAATAGTTTAACTGACGAGCTTTTCCTGGTTTTACGCTAATGCGTGCATCTGTATCGGTAGGTGAATAATGGGTATGGTTTGACACATATTTGGGACGAATCAGATTCCCATTCTCATCCAACTTTTCGCTGTTACTATTGGCAGGCATGTCTTTGTATGCAGTTCGTTTCCAGTTGTGATGACGTTCAACTAGCTTTTTGCGTGTGCTTGTCACCTTAAACTCACTTTGTTGCTCTAGTTCATCAACAAAAGCGCTGGCATCTTCCAATATCTCTTTTTCAACCAGACTGTCCATACTGGCATTGGCTTTAATAAAAACGCTATCAATTGCCTGACGTTTGCCTCGGACCATGCCTTTGTCGACACACAGCTTCAAAACCGCTTGAAATAACTCCAAAAATACTCCTTCACCATACAACTGGCGTGTGTGGCTAATAGTACTATGCCAAGGAAGAGCTTCGTCCAAATCATATTGGAGAAACAGCCGAATGTCCAAACAATTTGAACAGTATTCCATCAGACGTCTATCGGAAGGAATATTATTCAAATACCCCACTAACAATATCTTGAAAAACACGACAGGGTCAATGGACTCCTGACCTTCAGTTCCATAATAAGGTGCTGTTCGGGCATACAGAAAGTGTAAATCAAGTGCTTTTTCGAGTTTTCGATAGAAGTTATCGGCACTTACCAAGCTATCCAGACTGACTTGGTAATACATTTTTGGCTGGAGATTTTTGCGTCCTTGCATATCTTTAAAATACACATTTTGGGGCAATTTTCCAAGGTAAAATTAAAGGTTCTCAACAAGATGGAAGTCTATGACTATTTCTATATATTTGAGTTGTGCAACAGGCATACAGTCGTTTCACTCAGTGCTAGGTAACGTGGGCATTTAATATCAAAACAAACATAAATACCTCTATATCAAGCTAGTGACAAGCTCAACAAACAACACAGCAGAGTATATGACACCAGAAGTATTTGTAAAGAATTTTTATTTAGAGCGTAAAAATCTTGTCGACTTATATTTAAGTGCTGACAATGAGACTGACGTTTCTAAGCTAATTGGTGAATTACAGCTCGACGAAGAAAAAACCGAAAGACTTAGACAAATATTAAACGGAACTCTAAGAGACGCTTTCTATACAACTTTGTTAGGACTTGATGGTGGCGCAAAAATTGGAGAACGACAAGAAACCTATAAAATTGAAGATGAAAACGGTAATGAATTAACAGGCGGAGAAATCGAAAGCTATGCTTGGGAATATTTTCACAACAACAAATTTGAGCTTGATAATTCAAAGGCAGATTTTATTGCAACATTGACATACAAAACAACCGAACAAGGCGGAAGAAAAACAGCAGCAAAAAATGGATATAGCCCACAAGTGAAATTTGACTTTGACGAGATGCAAACCTCAGGGCAACAAACCTTTATTGACAGAGAACTTGTTTTTCCAGGTGACACGGTTGATGCTGAAATAAAAATCCTTTCAGTTGACCATTTCGCAAATCGACTGACAGAAAAAATGCAATTTGAGTTAAGAGAAGGTGCAACAATTATTGGAACAGGATTCATTAAACAAGTCATTAATAACAAACTCAAAAAAGCTAGCAGGTAACCGCTATTGGGCATAAGCACAGAGGGCTTCTACGATATTGAAGTACTAAAATCCTGCACTGCACCAAATCTCAAGACATTATTGGCTATTCTATAACAGACATCCTAAAATCAAAAACAGATAGAAATGAAATTATCTACACTTTTATTTTTTAGTATTCTATCCATATTGACTTCGTGTAATGGGCAGACTATTAGTTCGCAGAACCAATCTATTCCTTCTAAAGGAATCAATATAAAGGGGGATAATGTAAAAGAACTTGGAAGTAGTATAATGGTAATTTACCAAGACAAGAAAAATAATTATTGGTTTGGTAGTTGGAAAACGGGCGTGTACAAATATGATGGTAAAACCTTGATAAATTACACAACAAAACACGGTTTGTATACTGATAGAGTTGATGATATCAAAGAAGATGAATCGGGCAACCTATATTTCTCAGGTATGAATCCAAATGCTACAATAACAAGGTTTGACGGAGAATCATTTACCAATATTAAAGCCACTCCGAGTAATGAATGGAAACTTGAAGCGAATGATTTGTGGCTAAAAAATGCTTATCAAGACAAACAAAAAGTTTATCGTTTTGATGGAAATACCTTGTACGAACTGACGCTTCCCAAGCCACCCAAACTTCACAATCCATTTGAAGTCTATAGTATTTATAAAGACAGAAAAGGTAACATTTGGTTTGGCACCAATCCAGTTGGAGTGTGTCGTTACGATGGGAAATCATTCGACTGGATTACAGAGGAAGATGTGACAGAATTTCGCAACGAAGGAGCAAATGGAGTTCGTTCCATGACTGAAGACAAAAATGGAGACTTTTGGTTCAATACCGAAAACCGTTACAGTGTTTACGACAGCACCACTTTGAAAAGCAATACATTTTATATAAGACACGAAAGCATAGGTAGTTTAGATGGGAAAAATACAAAAGGTCTAAATGAATATCTTTCAGCGGTAAAAGACAACGAGAACAATTTGTGGTTTGTAACGTATCGTGATGGAGTTTGGAAATATGATGGCTCAAAAATCACACATTACCCTGTTCAAGAACAATCAACAAATATTAAATTATTCAGTATTTACAAAGACAACAATGGCGACCTGTGACTTGGCACACATGAAAATGGTGCATATAAATTTACTGGAAAGACATTTGAAAAGTTTAAACCATAATGCAGAACAGCTACCAACATCAGTAGCTATTACATAACTAATTTTACCTAAAATACTCTAACAGAACATACATCCAAACCACTTTCTTTTGTTAACAGTGAATATGTTCAAACTTTAAGCTATTCAAGCTGACTTGATTAAACATTTTGGGCGGTCGCCGTTGCGGCTGGAGGTTTTTGCGTCCTTGCGTATCCTTAGAATACCACATTTTCACAAGGTAAAATTAATGATTCTACACTAGATGGATTCTATGATTATTCCTATATTTGAGTTGTGCAACAGACACACATGTCCTACATCAGGCGTGTCCAGATGCAGACTTAGAGCTTTGTGCCTCCATTAAACCTGAGTAATAAATTGGTTATTTGTGCTAGGAAACCCGCTGTTCGCGGTCAAGCCAAAATACCTTGCAAAAATTAGAAATTCTCAAAGATGACAAATAGAATAGCCATAAAAAGTTTGTTGGGACTACTTTTAGCAGTAGTTCTATTTCATTTATGTATTTTGATTAAAATAATACCGTATGAAATAACATGGGGAGGACGATTAAAGTCTGACCAAGAAATGTATATTTTTGAAACCATTTCAATTTTAGTCAATCTGTTTTTGGGATTTGTACTGCTTATAAAAGGTGGATACATAAAGGATTTCTTTCAACACCGTGTAATAAATATTATGCTTTGGACTTTTTGGGGTCTCTTCGTTCTCAATACAATCGGAAATACTATTGCAAAGACAAGTTTTGAGAGATCATTTGCTTTATTGACATTTATTTTCGCTGTTCTAATCGGTATTATATTGAAAAATAAAAGACAGATATAACCTTAATTGAAGTCTACCAATTCAATATACATACAAAATGAAATGCAAGCTTTAAACCGTAACGGATAACCGAAATGTTAAAAACCTATTATCAAAATTGTGAAGACTTCCAACCTGCATAAAGCTCCGAATACTATGCTCCACTGTAATGAAACAAACAATATTAATATTAATAATGCTATTTGGGGGTTGTTCAACTCAACAAGAACAAAATAATAAAAGAGTTATTGATGACACATTGAATTCAGGAATAGAGCAAAACACTAAGTTTATTCTGACTGAGACAAATAACTGTGAACAAACCAGATTGTCCTATCAATTTGACATTTTGATAGATTTCAAAAGATACACTGACACAAAAGAAAAACTGGATTCTTGCCTATTAAAGATTTTCATAAAAGACAAAGTTAAAAAATCAACCATTGATAGTTTTTCTATTGTTTCTACGTTTTATGTATCAGGTATGTTTATGAGTTGTGACAGTATGACTTCATTTACAACTAATTTTAATACAGACAGAAAAATAGTTGACAACTATTTTGGGGATTTAGTGGTAGTGGATATAAATTTTGATGGAAAAGACGACATTGCAGTCATAAATGACAGCGGTGGTACTGGAGGACCATTTTATAGTTATTACACGCAGACAAAAGATAAAAAATTTATCAAGGACCAATATCTAACAGATTCTGTCACTTATTTTCCAGACAAAATTGACAAAACTAAAAAAAGGCTTACTACTTTGGTTGTTGCAAATGCTTATTCTGTTGGAGAACATACTTATCATCTTGACAGAAATTCATATAAATGGAGAGCGATACGTCACAAAATAATTGGAGAGCAAAAAGAATAGCGGTGCAAAGCATCGGCATCTATTAAGTGGAGAGAAAGGGAGTAATACTACCATTAGAATGCGACATTCAACAGAAAATTCATGATTAGGTTTTTAATTTTAATGACTGTCTTTCTCACTACTTCTTGTCACAACAAGACAGAAAAAAGTATTCAACTAATCTCCAACGAAACGTCTAACACATCAATAAATGATCAACTCGATACCTACTTTTGCGACTATGAAATTAAGCCCTTAATAATTGTGAATAATACAGAAAGTAAACAAACTCTAATTAACCTTGGGAAGCATAAAATAGAATGGCTTGACACCACTGAAGAGACAAAAATTAAAATTGACGACGACCTTTTTATACTAAAAGATAAGCTTACTTTAAATACAGTTTGGGAGCACAAAGACTCTGTAGATTTTGCTAATAATTGGGATGAAATCAAACTTTTCGCATATAATCGTAGAGAACTTATAGGAATAAGAATGTCATATAATCCTTGCGTGGGTTCAGGTTGTAGTGTGGACTATTTTTTAATTTATGATCTTAAAAGCAAAACGAAAAACTTCTTTGGTCAGTTCAGGATAGACAGGAAAATGGCTCTTTATCATTTTGATAATGAACTAAGCTATGTTTCCAAAACATACAGAGAGTCTGCAAATGATTCTAAAGTTGAATACATTTATGAACTCTTTTCTATTGATGAAAAAGGACAATTTAACAAAAAGAAAAATAGCAATGGTTTGACCTACCAAATTAAGCATATTACTTTCCTAGACGACGACACCATCAGAAAAGAAATACTTGAACAGAATTGGATACAAGAGATAAAATAGGACTCAAAGACAAACGGGTTGACAAAATGCTGTTTGCTCGTAATTTGGTAGATACAGATATTTACTATAGTCCAATCGTTGCTTGGCTTTTTTTTCTTGTTGTTATGCTAGCAATAGCTCATGGGCTTGTTTTTCAATTAGCCTTTTCAAAATATTTTCCCTTGCTACTACTTTATATCCTAGGTGGATATGTAAGCTTCCCCAAAAATAGTACGGATTAAAAGTTTAAAAAGTGTGATATTTTTTAACTTTAGGTAAGTATTATGAAAAGGAGCAAATTTAGTCCGACCGAAATTGCCAAGATTCTTAAGGAATTTGAATCTGGCAAGTCCTTAGACACCATTGTTCGGGAATATGGGGTCAGTAAGGTAACATTTTATAAATGGCGTCAGCGTTATGGCGGCATGGAAGCGAGCGAACTCAAGAAGGTCAAACAACTTGAAGAAGAGAACGCCAAACTCAAGCGCATGTATGCAGAACTAGCCTTGGAGTTGGATATGGCAAAATATGTCATAGAAAAAAAGCTCTAAAGCCTTGTGTCAAGCGAGCACTTGTGCGAGAGTTGAAA
>NZ_NJFZ01000062.1 GCF_002270355.1 Flectobacillus sp. BAB-3569
AGCATTAGGACAAAAAACGACGTTTGGATACGCTATCATGATAGAGCCAAGAATTTATACGGCTACTTACCATTTCCTTGGTTTTCGAGATAACTAGTTTTCATCCAATTGGCCTTTAGGATAATGGCATCTTTCAACTCTTCAGGTTTTAATACTTCATTGATGGTAGCTTTGGCATATTTCGCATACGAATCAAAACGTTGACGAGTTTGGATAAACTGCTTGGCTAAATCATCACGAGTATTAAATGGAAATTCCTTACGCACGCCATCCAAATCTTTGTAAAATACCGTAGGAATAGCATCATAATGTCCATCGTTATTAAAATCTTTTGCATAAACCGTAATAGGATTGGAATCAGAAGCGCGATTCAAGGAGTTTAATCCTAAGTTACCTGCTATATAATCCATATCACCATTATCAAAGTCACCTCCGCAAAGGCTATTCCACCAGCCTTTATAAGACTCTATTCCAGTTTCTTGTGCCGAAGTGAGCTTACCGTTTKGKTTTTCAAGAAAGTTACTGGCATAAATTCTCCAGCTAGTGCTAAATCCATCCAA
>NZ_NJFZ01000063.1 GCF_002270355.1 Flectobacillus sp. BAB-3569
CAAAAATCACCCTCAAAACAAATATGGTGTTAATGGTTCTGAGCAGATAGCTGGCTCCCAAGATATTTGGTTTTCAGAAAATACGATGGGTGCATGGACACCTGCAAGACGTATGTCCGAAAACCTCAACAGAGATCAATACAACAGTATTCTGAGTATATCTCCCGATGGGTAATAAGCTCCGAAGCGAGTTTTGTTTATTTTGTTGTAATGACAAAATCTTTTCTTCCACTGAGTTTTTGGTAATAAACTTATAAGTAAATACCGTTTTTACTTGCCCAATACGGTGAGCCCTATCTACCGCTTGCGCTTCAATAGCTGGGTTCCACCAAGGGTCCAAAATAAACACATAATCTGCCGCAGTAAGGTTGAGCCCAACCGCCCGCTTTTAAAGAAATCAAGAAGATTTTTACG
>NZ_NJFZ01000015.1 GCF_002270355.1 Flectobacillus sp. BAB-3569
AGTGGCAAAGGCACAAAGTGGCAAAGTGTTTTTTTAAAGTGGCAAAGGCACAGAGGCACAAAGTGACAAGTGTTTTTTGAAGTGGCAAAGGCACAGAGGCACAAAGTGGCAAAGTGTTTTTTTGAAGTGGCAAAGGCACAGAGGCACAAAGTGGCAAAGTGTTTTTTTTGAAGTGGCAAAGGCACATAGGCACAGAGGGACAAAGTGTTTTTTTTAAGTGGTAGAGGCACAGAGGGACAAAGTGTTTTTTTAAAGTGGCAAAGGCACGATGGCACTTCTGCCTTCTCGATGCCTCCGCCATTAGACTGGAAATCCCTTTGTGCCTTTGTGCCTCTGCCACTTTGTGCCTTCTCTGTGCCTTTTACACTTCTACCCACTCCATTTTGATTTTACAATAAAAATCCGTATGCTTGCATAATAATTTTATTTCTCAAGCAATCAATACCTTTTATCATATATACAAATGAACTTTTCAGAAATTTTTGACAAAATCTCTAGCCTAGCATCTCAAAAAGGTGGATTAGGGAATTCTATTAAATTTGCAACAGACCAAGGAAATATCCATATTTCAGCGGATGGCGTGGTGACTAATACCGATGCGCCTGCTGAGTGTACTATTTCGGTAAAAGCAAGTGATTTGGCAGAATTGATGACAGGCAAGCTCAATCCGATGACGGCAGTGATGTTTGGGAAAATCAAAATTGCAGGCGATATGTCTATTGCCATGAAGCTACAATCTTTGTTTTAAGATTTTGGCAGAATCGTTTGGTATGATAAGAAACCCTTTATGCTTAACTTTGCGTTATGGTTAGCAAAAGCAATCATACCAAACGATTAAAAACGCATTCATGAATCAAGATACCATTTGTGCATTAGCCACAGCGCAAGGAGTAGGAGCCATCGGAGTGATTCGGGTATCGGGTCCTCAGACCATCGACGTAGTTCAAAAAATATTTAAAGGTAAAAATCTTCATCAACAACCTTCACATACCATTCATTTTGGTACCATTCGTGACGATCAAAATTTGATTGTAGATGAAGTACTCATATCGCTTTTTAAAGCACCCACTTCGTACACTAAGGAAGATACCATCGAAATTTCATGTCATGGGTCTGATTATATCATTCAGAAAATTCTTAAGCTTTTGTTGAAAAATGGTGCTCGCCTGGCCAATCCAGGGGAGTTTACGCAACGTGCATTTTTGAATGGACAACTCGATTTGGCACAAGCCGAAGCGGTAGCAGATTTGATTGCATCAGATTCGGAGGCGTCGCACCAAACGGCCATTAATCAAATTAGAGGAGGATTTTCAAAACAAATCGCACAATTGCGTGAATCATTGATTCATTTTGCATCGCTTATCGAACTAGAACTAGATTTTGGTGAAGAAGACGTAGAATTTGCCGACCGTGACGATTTGCGTCAGCTGATTCATCGAATTCAAAGTGTATTAGTACCTTTGATTGAAAGTTTTGAGATGGGAAATGTGATCAAAAATGGCGTTCCAACAGTAATTGTTGGTAAACCTAACGCTGGTAAATCAACCTTGCTCAATCGACTATTGAATGAAGAAAAAGCCATCGTTTCGGACATCGCAGGGACTACCCGCGATGTTATTGAAGATGAGTTATTTATCGAAGGTATTCGTTTCCGTTTGATTGATACCGCAGGATTACGCAAAACTAACGATACCATCGAGGCAATAGGAGTAGAGCGCACACTGCAACAAATGGAAAAAGCCAGTATGATTGTTTATTTGTTTGATGCTTCAGAAATCAGTATGAAAGAAATTGAAGACCAAATAGCCTCATTCAATGCACCTTATGTATTGGTGGGTAACAAGCAAGATAAGCTCAGCATCACTCAAAAACAGGCATTTGAAAAAGCCTATCCTGCCATCATTTGGATATCTGCTTCTGAAAATCAGAATATCGAAAGCTTACAGAAAACATTGGTTCAAAAAGTCAAAACCAAGGAAATCAAAGCAGGAGATACCGTGGTGACGAACCTCCGTCATTATCAGCACTTGCTCCAAACTAGCGAATCTTTGAACCACGTATTAGAAGGTTTATCAAACAGTATTACAGGCGATTTCCTAGCACAAGACATTCGTTTTGCGCTCCATCACCTAGGTGAAATCACAGGGCAAATCACTACGGATGATTTATTGGCTAATATCTTCTCTAAATTCTGTATTGGAAAGTAGGCTGACTTTTTAAAATTTTGAGTAAAAATGCCCTCAGATATTTTTGAGGGCATTTTTAGAAAGAACAAATTTTTACCACTCACCCCTTGAAAACCAAAATCAATATCCAAACCCTTGCCAAAGAGCTTAATGTTTCGACAAGTACTGTTTCGAAGGCTTTGAACGATAGCCATGAAATTAGTGAGGAAACTAAGCGTAGGGTATTGGAGTTGGCCACAAAATATCAATATTCGCCCAATCCTCATGCGAGTGGCTTGCGCAATAACAAAAGCAAAACTATCGCGGTTGTTATTCCCGAGGTAGGAAATAGCTTTTTTGCTTCGGTCATCAAGGGTATCGAATCGGTGGCACGTGTAAAGGGATATCATGTCCTGATTTATTTATCTAATGAGAGTTTTGAAAAAGAAAAAATGATTCTTGAAAACTTGCAATTGGGACGCATAGACGGGCTTTTGATGTCCTTAGCACTCGAAACGCAGGAGTTTTCGCATATCCAAAATCTCCTATCTCAAGATATTCCACTAGTGTTTTTCGATCGCGTTCCACAGGATATTCAGGCTCAAAAGGTTGTAACGAATGAATTTGAGTTGGGCTACAAAGCGGTACATCATCTGTGGGAAAGTGGTTGCCGACAAATTGGTTATTTGTTGAATGGGATATCTAATTCTACTTTAAATCTTCGTCAACAAGGCTTTTTAAAAGCGCTTTCAGAAAAAAATATCGTTAATCCCGAAACCCATATTGTAGAGATACCCAAAGAAATTTCGGATGCTACTTTTTTTCAATTACTACGAGAAAAGTCTTTTGATGGAGTTATTGCCTCGGTCGAGGAATTGGTGACGCCTTTGTGGTTGGCTTGTAAGTCGGGTAGTCTTACAATTGCTCAAGAGTTGAAAGTATTATCCTTTTGCGATTTTCCGTTAGCTACAGTGTTGAGTCCCACTCTAACTACAGTAAAGCATCCTGCTAAAGAAATGGGCGAAAAAGCCACAGAATTGCTCATTACACAAATTGAAAAACCAAAGAAAACCCTGAGTTTTCAGTCTATAATGCTTCATTCGGAAATTATTCCTAGAGAATCTACTCAACTTCTTTCGAAAACGATTTCGTAAATAAACCTTTCTACTTTCTCATAAACTCTGTAAAAAATCCAAGAAATTTGAGGTATTGATATACAATCAAAATACTTTGAATATGGAATACAGAAAATTTGGTCGTACAGGCTGGCAAGTGAGCGAGGTAGGTTATGGTATGTGGGGTATGGCTGGCTGGACAGGTTCGGAAGAACAAAAGGTAAACAATGCCTTGGATAAGTCTATTGAATTGGGCTGTAACTTTTTTGATACAGCATGGGCTTATGGTGATGGTCTGAGTGAAGAGATTTTGAATAAAACACTCAAGAGACATGCTGAGAAAAAGTTGTATGTCGCTACAAAAATTCCACCTAAAAACAGAATTTGGCCTTCGAAAGCACATTTCAATATCGCTGACGTTTTTCCTGCGGATTATATCGTTGAATACACCGAAAAAAGCTTGAAAAACCTTGGGGTGGAGGCTATCGATTTGCAGCAATTCCATGTGTGGGAGGACGCTTGGGCACAGCATGACGAGTGGAAAGAAGCAATTACCAAATTGACCAAAGACGGAAAAGTATTGTCTTGGGGCTTGAGTGTCAACCGCTGGGAACCTAACAACTGCTTGGAGACGTTAAAGACAGATTTGATTGATGCAGTTCAGGTGATTTATAATATTTTTGACCAAAATCCAGAGGATGCTTTGTTGCCATTGTGTCGTGAAAAAAATATCGCTGTGATTGCTCGTGTACCATTTGACGAAGGCACGTTGACTGGCAATTTGACGAAGGAAACCGTTTTCCCAGCAGAAGATTGGCGCTCGACCTATTTTGTTCCTGAAAACCTCAATTCAAGCGTAGACCATGCCGATGCTTTGCGTCCATTGATTCCTGCGGGGATGAGTATGGCCGAAATGGCGATTCGTTTTATTTTGAGTAATCCAGATATTTCTACAACGATTCCGGGGATGAGAAAAATCCGTAATGTGGAGTCTAATATGGGTTGTAGTGATGGAAAAGGACTTTCTGAACAGCTTTTACAAGAACTAAAAGGACATCGTTGGGATCGCACTCCCACTGAGTGGAGTCAATAGATAGACAGATTTTTAAGGCTTTTCTACAAAAAAGTACCAAGTGTATCAGACATCATCATAGTGTGCCAATCGTGGCGTTGATTTAGCATAAAAACAATCTACTGAGTTTCAAAAACAAACCTCGACAAAGCGTGCAAGTCGAGGTTGATAAACTCCAAAACTCGGTGGGCTAACAATCAATAACCATGAAAATGATGAAGAAAACACTTGGTGCTTTTGCTTTTATTGCGGCTTTATGTTTTTCATTGACAACCTCAGCCCAATTTGGCGGAGGTCCTCCGCAAGGCGGGGGAGGTGGTATGCGTCCAGATTTTGAAGGACGTACTCCTGAGCCGCCAGACCCAGAAAAAATGGTAGAACAGGAAGTAAAGTGGATGAAGAAAAAGCTCAAACTCAATCCTGATCAGGTTGACCGAGTAACAGATATTTCGACGAAATATGCCTTGGCACAAACGGATTTTATGCAAAAACAAATGCGTTCTAGAGCAAGAAACACCTCTGAGGATGGGCGACCATCGGAAAAGGATATGCAGAAAAATAGGGAGATTATGGACAAACTCATGAAAGATAAAGATCGTGAAATGAGTGAAGTGTTAACTGCCGCACAATATGAAAAATACCTAAAGCGCCGTGAAGATATGCGCAAATCATCTCAACAATATCAGCAGTCTCGTGGAGGAGGATTTGATGGCCCTCCAGGCGGCGGCGGATTCTCAAGAGGTGGCGGGTCGTTTTGAAATATAGTATCAAAAAAGGCGTTCGAAATTTGTTTTTCGAACGCCTTTTTTGATAAATAGATGAAAAATAGGGTAGCTTTTGGATTATAGCAAGCAGATATGTTTTAAAACAAGGGAGCATACTATTGAATTTTTAAAGATTATTTCCTTTCACCTCTATTATTTCCCACTAAAAACACCTACTTTGTAGCTACATCTTAAGCCTTATATTCCGATGATTTACCGCCAATATTTTATCAAAAGTCTTTTTCTCCTACTCTTTCTGATTTTTGGAAAAAGTATAGCTCAACCAAAGCTCAATCCAATTCGCTCTATTTTGTTAGACTCCGAAGCACTAACCGTTCAAGGTGACTATGGAATGAATATCAATGGACAGGCTTTTCAAAAGGAGGCTTTGGCTACTTTTAAGGGATTTCAATATGGAGGGTTTTATAACGCCAATCGTCAGCTCAGTATTTTTCGGAGAAACCTTCGGACCAACAAAATAGATATTCTTAATTTCCCTTACATCCTAAGTAAGGACGATGCTCATAATACTATTTCATTGGGTTTTTGCCAGAAAGACGGAACGCTTCATATCGCATTCGACCATCACAATAATACGCTTAACTATATCCGTTCGAAAAAATATTTATTAGATTTTCCTGAAAAAACATCTTGGAAACTAAGCCAGTTTTTACCGCTTTCGCATCAATTAGATGAAGAAATAGAGGAGGTAAGCTATCCAAGTTTTGAGTCTATGCCCGATGGAAATCTGCAACTTTTTTACAGAAAAGGTAAAAGTGGTGATGGGCAAACTTGGATGGCGACTTACAATGCGGAACAGACCCAATGGCAAGAACGTCATGCCATTGATAGTGCAGATGGCTATTTTGAAGATGATTTGGATAATAGTCGTTCTCGAAATGCCTATTATAATGGTTGGGATTATGACAAAAATGGTGTGCTTTATGCCACCTTTACTTGGCGTGAAAAAGCTGAAGGCGCAAACCATGATTGGGTCTACGCTTTCAGTAAAGACAAGGGAAAGTCATGGAAAAATAATCGTGGTGAAATAATTGCTCATCAAGACTCAAGTCTCTTGATGAATCTAGAATCCAAACACTCGATTATTCGAACGATTAATCGTAAACAGTCTTTGATGAATCAGCAGGCGCAGGCAGTAGACTCAAAGGGGCGAATTCATGTAGTGTACTGGAGCAAATTACCGAATAAGCCTTTTAAAGAAGGAGAGTTTTGGGATAGAAAAGCCAGTGGTTACTATCATTTATGGCGAGATACCAATGGCAAATGGTATGAGAAACTTATCATTGCGCAAGCAGGTACTCGTCCGCAGATACTTTTTGATGCCAGCGACGAGTTGTATCTTCTTTATTACCGACAATCGGCAAGCGAGAAAACGACACATCCTATCTATTTTGAAAAAGGGGAGTTGGTGATACTGAAAGCGACCGGTGAAAGCCTTTGGAAAAAATGGAAAATCGTTGGCATAGATACTCAAAATATCAGTATTCTTGAGCCTAAGGCTGATGTTGCCCTATTTCAACAAACTGGAATTATATCCCTAATGCAACAAGCTCCTCCTACAAAAGCAGGAATGACTTCTCCTTTAAGATTACTTGAATACCAAGTCAAGCCTTAGAGAGCCACTACAATTTTAGATTAGGGCTGTACGAAGGATTTTCAACAATTTCGGATTTGGGATTTGTGATTTCGGAATCAAAGCAAAACACTTTTATTTTGTACAACATATAGAAGCATACACTTCCGAAATCCAACAAACAATATCTGAGTTTTTAAATTCCTTCGTATATCTCTAATTTTGGATTGTTGATTTTGGAAAAAATATGTTTTTATCTAGTCCAAAACAGAGTCTTGAACCAGTAGTGTCTTGAAAAGCAATTTCAATCCGAAATCAAAAATCCCCAATCCGAAATCAAATAAAGGTTCTTGTACCAGAAAAATCTTCTCTAAATTCTTTTGGCGTACAGCTATTTCGAGCCTTAAAAACACGATTGAAATAGGACAAATTATTGAAACCCGTTTGGTAGGATATTTCAGCAATAGTATGTGTCGTATCAATCAGCAAGCGAGAGGCGTGACCGATACGGATTTCGTTGAGACTATCTACAAAGGTTTTTCCAGTACGTTTTTTGATAAATCTACTAAAAGATACTTCAGTCATACCTACTAATTTTGCCATTTCTTCGAGTGTGATATTCTTGTCATAATTCGACTGCATATACTCAAATGCCTTTTCGATACGACGACTGTTATAGGATAGTGAGTCGTTCGAAAAGGAGGTGTTAGAGAGCGTTCGCATATTTCTCGAAATAGACAAATCATGTAAAATTGACATCAGTTCGAGAACAGAATCAAAGCCACTTTTTTGATGTAGATTCAAAAAACGGTGCTTCAAGGCTTGGGCTGTTTCGGGTGAAAATAAGATACCTTTTGACGAACGTTCTAAAAGTGTTCTGATAAAACTTAACTGATTTCTTTTCAAGAATTTTTCATCAAATAAATCTCGATGAAATTGGATAGTCACCTCATGAATTTCTTCACTTTCACACTGATGTGTGAACCATGCGTGTGGGAGATTGCTACCAACCAATACCAATTCTAAATCTTCAATATTGTCGGAGTGGTCACCAATAATTCGTTTGGCATTTTTGGCATTCATGATAAAGTTTATTTCAAACTCCTCATGCGTATGTAGGGGAAAGTTAAACTCTTTTTTTACCCTTGAAAAAAAGGTAAAGCAATCACTTTGTGTCAATGGAGTAATTTCTCGGATAATTTTAGTCATAATTTTAAGGAAAAAGAAAGATTATTTGGATAATAATATAGTTTGAAAAAGATAAAAAAGTATTGATAAATGGCTAGCTCAATTGCTAAATAATCTTGTCAAAAATAGATAATAATTTGTGTTTTTTCGTTGATAGTCCTGTTTTTTTTAAGTTTATGTTAGAATAAGTCTATTATGATTTCGTAAAGAGTAGTTTTAATGTTATGATTGGATAAAATAGTACTATATTGTTCGTGCTAGAGGTATATAATTTTGTCATGTTAAAATATCAATAATTTATTCTCAGATAATAATGAACATGAAAAAACTACTATTCTTTTGTTTTCTGTTCTTGAGTAGCATTTGGTCTACTTTGGCACAGGAACAACGAACAGTTTCGGGTAAGGTAACCGATGAGTCTGGTGAGGCATTGCCCGGTGTAACTGTAAGGGTCAAAGATGTCCAAAGTGGAACAGCCACCAATGTCAAAGGTGAGTATGCCATCAAAGTGGCTTCTTCTGGTAAAACCTTAGTGTTTTCATCTGTGGGATACAAACCTACTGAGGTCGCAATCAATGGTCGTTCTACTATCAATATTTCCATGATTGCCGACAACAAAAATCTACAAGAAGTCGTGGTAATTGGTTATGGTACTGCCAAGAAAAATGAAGTAACATCTTCGATTGCTTCGATTGGTGAAAAAGACATTAAGAACTTGCCCGTTCCTGGGGTAGACCAAGCCTTGCAAGGAAAAGTAGCAGGTGTAACGGTAACAAGTAATGGTGGACAGCCAGGTGGTGGAGTATCGGTGCGTGTACGTGGTATTACCAGTGTGAATGGTAACGAACCACTCTATGTTATAGATGGGGTACCAATCTTAAGTGGTAGAAGTAGTATTTCGCAAGACCAATTGGGCGGTATGGCTGGTCAGTCGGTGCAAAGTCCATTGGCTGCGCTAAACTCGAATGATATTGTATCAATTGATATTTTGAAAGATGCTTCTGCTCAGGCTATTTATGGTGCTTTGGCAGCCAATGGTGTAGTTTTGATTACTACGAAAAAAGGCAAAAGTGGTGAGGGTAAAATTTCTTACGATGTATATTACGGAATGCAAGAGGTGCCAAGACGTTTGAAATTGATGGATTTACAACAATACGCCAATTATTTCAACTCTTTAGTTCCAGAAATTCGTAATAGTGGTGCTGGCAATTTGGATACTTTGGGCGAATTCAAAAATCCAAAAGTATTAGGTCGTGGTACCGACTGGCAAGATGCAATTTTCCAAAGAGGATATATTCGTAATCATCAGTTGGCATTTTCGGGTGGTTCAGATAAGACAACGTATTATTTCTCTTTAAATAACTTTGAGCAAACGGGTACGGTTATCGGTTCTAAATTCGAGCGTTTTGCATTGCGTGCCAGTATCGACCAACAAGTAAAGAGCTGGTTGAAGGCTGGAGTTAGTGTGAACCTATCTCGTTCGAACCAACGTATAACACTAACCGACGGTTCAGATGCGGTGATTAGCGTAGGTTTGTACAATAGCCCTGCTTCGCCTGTGCGTGGGTTTGATGGACAATATGCATCGGTAGTATCGATTGGCGGTTCAACTTTCGGGAATCCCAATAACCCTGTGGCTTTGGCAGAAATGCGTAATGTAACGGCTATTCAAACTAAAGCTTTTGGAAATATTTTTGCAGAACTCAATTTTACCAATTACCTCAATTTACGTAACGAACTGAACTATGACTTTACCATGAGTCAAAACTCAGCCTTTCAACCTTATGTGCGTAATGACAACACGGGTTTGATTATTCTATCGCCAAGTAAATTAGTAGAAGACCGTGGTACAAGCTTGTATTGGTCTTTGAAAAACTATTTGACTTTCAATAAAGGTTTTGGAAAACATTGGGTAAATGCAGTTGTAGGTCATGAGGTTTCTGAATCTAACTATGATCAGGTATCAGCCTCTCGCCAAAATTTGACCTTAAATTTACAATCCTTGAATGCTGGGGAAGGTGGTACAACACAGTCGATTAGTGGTGGTAAATACCCTTGGGCAATGGAGTCTTATTTTGGTCGTGTCAACTATACTTACAACAATCGTTACTCTATTAGTGCTTCACTTCGTCGTGATGGCTCTGCTAGTTTTGGACCAAACAAACGTTATGGCTATTTCCCTGCTGCATCGGTAGGTTGGACAGTTTCGGAAGAGACATTTGCTAAAAAATGGGATTTGATTAGTTATCTCAAACTAAGAGCTGGAGTAGGTGCTGTAGGTAATTCGGGTGTAGGAGGAAACAACCTTTACACGACCAATATTCGCTTGTTTTCAACAGCGCCTTATGGTGCAGGGGGGATTCCACAAAACGTTGGAAATCCAAACTTGGCTTGGGAGTCAGTGGTGACTTATAACGGTGGAGTAGACCTTTCGATGTTGAATAAACGTGTTGATGTGACATTGGATGTGTACAAAAAAGTATCAACCAATATGTTGCTACAAACGCAATTGCCTGTTTCTTCGGGTTTAGGAACGGCTTGGAACGATATTAACTCGCCTTGGACGAATGCTGGTAAAATGACCAATACAGGGATTGATATTGGTGTGACGACTTATAATATTCAGAAAAATGGTTTTTCTTGGAAAACTAATTTTGTATTCTCTCATTACAACAATATCCTGAACGAATTGAATGATGCTTCTGCTTCAATTCGTGGATATAAAGAGTATGGAGATGCCGTTTTGGTAACGAATACCATGGTAGGACAGCCAGTAGGTACTTTCTATGGTTATGTAACAGATGGATTGTTCCGTACAATGGAAGACTTAAATAAAGACGGTGCAAAACAAGGTTTGGATGTAAAACCAACAGGTACTTGGTTGGGTGATGTACGTTATAAAGACTTAAATGGCGATGGTGTAATAGATTCAAAAGACGTAACTATCATCGGAAATCCTAATCCTGATTTTACTTACGGTATCACAAACACCTTTAATTACAAAGGATTTGACCTTTCGATTTTCTTAAATGGTAGCCAAGGCGGACAGATTTTGAATTACACTCGTCGTTTGACTGAAGGTATGACGAATCCTTACTGGAACCAGTTGTCTACGGTTTTGGATAGATACACTTCTACCAATACCAATGCTACTTTACCTCGTTATAACCAATGGCATAATAACAACTTCCGTGTGTCTGACCGTTTTGTGGAGGATGGTTCTTTCTTACGTATCCAAAATGTTTCGTTTGGCTATAACCTTCCAAAAGACCTGATTAAAAAAGCGAAGTTGACCAATGCACGTTTGTATGTGTCCATGCAAAACTTATACACTTTCACCAAGTACACAGGTTATGACCCAGAACTTGGTTCGTTCAATAACAATATTCGTTATATGAACGTAGACGATGGTCACTATCCGAACCCTCGTACTTTCACCATTGGAGGTAATTTCGAGTTCTAGTAAGAGTTAAAATGTTGGATGATTTGTATAGAAAAACGTAGTTCTTTCTTTGATAAAATCATTCAAGACTCAGAATCCTTGAATTTTAATTTTGAATTTTCAGATGAAAAAAATATAATCGCTTTATTATTAGCCGCTTCTGGACTGGTGTCTTCGTGTAAAGAAGACTTTTTGGACAGACCTTCGCAAAATGGGCCGACTTTGGATACCTATTACACTACAGCGGCACAAGTAAATGCAGCAACGGGTTTGTTGTATAACACAATTTGGTACGAATGGCAAGACAAAGCCTACCATGCCATTGGTGAGGTTTTGAGTGGGAATATGTACACTGGAGACCCCAAATACAATTCATTTGCCAACTTTACGGTACAGTCTACCGACGAACAGGTGTCTCGTTCTTGGTATGCTTTTTACAAAGTAGCTGGTAACGCAACGGTTTTGATTCAAACTTTCGAACAGAAAAAATCACAAGTTGCTGACCCTAGCTTTTTGACTCAAGGAGTAGCCGAAGCTCGTTTTATGCGTGGAATGGCGTATTTCTATTTGGCTCGTGTATTTGGTGATGTGCCTATTATCTCTGATCCAGTGGCATTAGCCAATTCTGGCGACTATAAAGTACCTCGTTATTTGCAAAAAGATGTGCTACGTTTTGTTGTAGAAGATTTGCAATATGCCGAACAAAACCTTCCTGATGCTTCTTATCAGGCTGGGCGTGTGACCAAATATGCAGCAAAAGGGATGTTGTCAAAAGTGTATTTGTATATGAAGGATTATGCCAACGCCAAAGCAAAAGCAGCTGAAGTAATGAGTTCTCAAAGATACAGTCTTGTGTCGGATTATGGTGCGATGTTTACCAGTTCAAAAATGAATAACAACCCAGAGTCATTGGTTGCCTTACAATGGTTGGCAGCAGGGGGATATTCTATTGGTAACCCTATCCAAGCGTATGTCGGTCCAGCGCCATTATTGAAGCCAACGACAGGAGCAGGCTGGTCAGCTATTATTCCTTCGATAGATGTGCTAAACTCTTATGAATCAGGAGATAAAAGACGTAGATGGTCAGTGATGGAACACGGATTTACTCGTACAGATTGGACAAATGTGAACTTTCCGAATGGTTTTAAATATGACACTACTTGGACAAGTAGCACCGACGATGCAACTAAAATTAAAACACCAACTCGTTCAAATGCGCTAAAATATATCGTGGGTCCAGGTTCAAATGGTGAGAATGTCAACGGCACATCTACCGACATTTGTACTTATTTGTTACGCTATGCAGATGTCTTATTGATTTATGCTGAGGCAACTATAGGAACAGGTACAAGCACAACAGATGCTTCTGCTTTGGAGGCTTTTAACAAAGTACATACCCGTGCAGGTTTGTCTCCAGTAACCTCTTTGACCAAAGACCAAGTATTGAAAGAACGCCGTGTCGAATTTGCTTTTGAAGGAGATTATTGGTTTGATATTCAGCGCCAAGGTTTTGATAAAGCCAAACAAATGTTGGCGAGTCAAGAACGTGGAACTTACAACGGCAATGGAACGATCAACAGTATGAGAGTATCTATTTCTTCTGCCTCTCAACTGTATTTGCCTGTTCCACAAGCAGAAACGGTTTCGAATCCAAAATTATTAGAACCAGCAATTCCTTATTATAAGTAATAGCTGAAAGGGTAAGGCAAGTGGTCATAAAGTCTTGATTACCCGCTTGACAAATACTAAAAATCTTTTTTGATATGAAAAATACATTCTTCAAAATAGCTACAGCACTCTTTGTTACAGGAACGGTATGGTTATCGTCTTGTACAAGCGACGATGCTGTAAATGCTGTGCCTGTGGCTGATAAATTAGCCCCTGATTCGGCTTCTGGGGGGTCGGTATTGACCTTGACAGGTTCTGGTTTGGGTGAAATGAGAACGATTGTTTTTGACAATGGCAACGTTCCTGCTGGACTCAATCCTGCATTTAATACTGATAATGCCATTGTTTTTCGGGTACCAGATACGGCTTTTGGGGGTACTCAAAAGATTATTTTTACCAATAAATATGGTAAATCTGTAGCTGTTCCTTTCAAGGTAATTGCTTTACCAATCGTAACCGAGTTGTCAAATACCGATTTTACTAAAGGTACACAGGTTACGGTAAAAGGAAATAACCTTAACGATGTAACGAAAGTATTGTTGGCAGGCTCAACAGCAGAGGCAAAAGTGATTGCTAAGACCAAAAAACAAATGGTGATTGAAATGCCTGCTTCTTTTTCGACACGTTCCAAACTTACGATTACGAACTCGTCTGGTACTATTACTACCCAACAGGAATTGGTAAGTGTCGATAACAATTATGGTTTCTTCAAAGATAACTTTGCAGATGGTATCGATAATTGGTCATGGGGCGGTGACTTTACGGCTTCTACCAAAAATGTTTGGACAGGAACCCGCTCGCTTGAAGCCGCCTATAACGGTTCTTGGGGAGGACTAGCCTTACATTCAAGTGCAGGTATTAGCACAGCAGGAGTAAACTATTTGACATTCTGGGCAAAAGGAGCTGATATAGACCGTCAGGTTTCTATCAAAGTAAACTGGGCGACCGACAAAGTAGTAACGATTCCTGCCAATGTTTGGACTTACTTTAAGATTCCAGCTACAGGGTTTTTGACTATGCCAGTGATCAATGACTTCGTATTTCAAATCCATGACGATGGTAAAACGATTTATTTCGATAATATTCTTTTGGTGAAATAAGCTTAAACTTATCTTTATTCAAATAGTAAAGCCACCTCAGTTTTGGGGTGGCTTTTTTGATATTTAGTCTATTTTGTTTTCTAAAAGTGTTAAAAAGGTATTATTTAAAATCTCTTTGTTTTTACACCAAATAATCAAATATAAAAATTAAAAATTACTATTTATGTGCTGAAATTATCTCATTAAAACTCCTTTTACTATTCTGAATTGTTTTTTCAGTGTTATAGATTGATAAAATTGTATTATATATTGGTTCTATTTGAAGTGTAATTTTGTATTAGTCAATGAGAGAAAATAGAGTAATTTTTTTTCCGAAATACTGAATACAATATAAGTACCCTCGTGGAATAAGAAGAGAGATGAAAATCTATTGTTGATGTCATCTATTTTAATTCTGCATGTCAAAATGAACCCTTTCAGAATATCAATCTATATCAACCGAAAAAAATGGTTAATGCAGTAATGTTGGGCATGTATTCCTTCAAAAGGCTGTAACTTGCCCAATCATTCTTCACTCAACTTAAATTTTAGTTTATGTACAAGCGTTTATTTTTCTTGATTGGAACATTAACCATCCATTTTTCGGGAATTAGCCAATCGGCACCCATCGATGCTAAGGCTACTCTAGCGACTCGTCATCTCTACCAACAACTTTGGAAATTACGTCAGAAAGGTATCATGTTTGGTCAGCAAGATGCTCTGGCTTATGGGCTCAACGCTGATAAAACTCGCTGGATAGGCGATGCTAATCGCTCGGATGTAAAAACAGTTACAGGGGATTTTCCTGCGGTAATAGGCTATGATTTAGGAAAAATAGAATTTGACTCTGTAAGTAATCTCGATGGCGTGCCTTTCAACAAAATCCGTCAGGATATTCAGAATACACATCAACGAGGAGGACTCAATACAATTTCTTGGCATTTGAATAATCCTACCGACCCCAATAAAACGTCTTGGGACAAGGCAGACTCTACAATTGCCAAAATCTTCTCAGACCCAAAGGCTTTACAAACGTATAATTCTTGGTTGGATAAAGTTGCCAACTTTTTGGCTTCATTGAAAGATACTAAAGGGCAGCCTATTCCTGTGCTTTTCAGACCATTTCATGAGCATACAGGTTCGTGGTTTTGGTGGGGTGCTGGCTTTTGCTCGCCTGAGCAATACCAAAAAATATGGAGATATACGGTTTCATACTTGAAAGATATCAAAGGGTTACATCATTTGTTGTATGCCTATTCGACCGACAGATTTGAATCTCAAGCTCATTATTTGGAACGTTATCCTGGCGATGATATGGTAGATTTGATAGGCTTTGACTATTATCATCGTGATGCGCCTAAGTCTAATGATGAGTTCAAAAAGCAGTTATCTCGTATGGTTTATACGTTGGAAGAAATAGCAAACAAAAAACATAAGTTAACGGCCATTACCGAAATGGGACTTGAACAAATTACGGTCGATAACTGGTGGACATCCATCGTTTGGGAAACGATAAAGGATTCCCATTTAAGTTATATGTTGGTTTGGAGAAACGGTCGCCCCGACCATTTTTATAGCCCTTATCAAGGACATACAAGCGCCCCTGATTTTATCAAATTTTACAACTTACCTCAGACCTTATTTAGTAAAGACGTGAAGGTTTTGAAATAGTATTTTCACCAGAACAAAGTGTTTAGTTGATATTCTTATAAAATCTTTTCCTATCCCTTTAAATAGAGCGTGGCTTATAAAAGCCATGCTCAAAGAATCAAAAAACGAGAATGAAATTACAGTTAATCGATATACTTATATTACTTACTTACCTCTTAACCATGATATTCATTGGCTTTTATATGAAAAATAAAGCCAAGAAAAATAAAGATAGTTATTTGATGGGAGGGAAGTCCTTGCCTTGGTATATGCTTGGTTTGAGCGATGCCTCCGATATGTTTGATATCAGCGGTACAATGTGGATGGTGAGTTTATGTTTTGTGTATGGTCTCAAAAGTATCTGGATTCCTTGGCTTTGGCCTTCGTTCAATCAGGTGTTTATGATGATGTTTTTGAGCAAATGGCTCAGAAGAAGCAATGCCAACACAGGAGCCGAATGGCTCACTACTAGATTTGGTTCGGAGGGAAAAGGCGTACACGCATCTCAAATCATTGTCATTGCTTTTGCTCTTATTAGTTGCTTTGGTTTTTTGGCGTATGGGTTTGTAGGGTTAGGAAAATTTGTTGAAATCTTTATTCCTTGGGAAGTTGTACAGCCCTATGTTCCTTTTGATATTCCAGCGCAGTATATTCCTCATTTTTATGGTGTTGTATTCACTATTATTGCCACCTTCTATTCAGTTTTGGGAGGTATGCACAGCATAGTATTGGGCGATGTAATTAAATATGGCATTATGACTTTGGCTTGTTTGGCGATTGCTTTTATTGCAATGGACCATTTGCAAGGTCAAACCCTCCATTTGCCTCAAGGCTGGAGAACGCCATTTTTTGGCTGGGAACTTGGATTAGATTGGAAGCCTATTTTGCCCGAAGTACACCAAAAAATAGAATCGGATGGATATGGTATTTTCGGAATATTCTTCTCCATGATGTTGCTCAAAGGCGTTTTTGCTTCGTTGGCAGGTCCAGCGCCAAATTATGATATGCAAAAGATTTTGAGTACCCGGAGTCCAAAAGAGGCGAGTAAAATGACGGGCTTTGTCAGTATCATTTTATTGCCTATCCGCTATTCGATGATTATAGGCTTGACGGTTTTGGCACTTTTATATTATGCTCAACTCAATGTAAAAGATGCCACGGGCAATTATGATTTTGAGTTATTGTTGCCAGGAACGATCAATGCCTTCATGCCTGCTGGAATTTTGGGATTGGTAATCACGGGTTTGATGGGTGCTTTTATGGGAACTTTTAGCGGTACCCTCAATGCAGCTCAAGCCTATATTGTTAATGACATTTACCTGAAGCACATCAACCCACAGGCTAGTACCAAAAAGACTATCCAGATGAATTATCTGGTCGGCTTAGTCGTCGTAATTATAGGGATTGTATTAGGCTTTATGGCCAAAAGTGTCAATGACATTTTGCAGTGGATTGTCGGCGGATTGTATGGAGGTTATGTGGCTGCTAATTGCCTAAAATGGTATTGGTGGCGTTTCAATGCCAATGGTTTCTTTTGGGGGATGGCAGCAGGAATTTTTGCAGCCTTATTGATGCCTTATTTTACCACAGGTTTACCATTGTATTGGTGGCCATTGTTATTCGTAATTTCTTTGACTGCCTCTATTCTTGGCACTTTGGCAGCTCCACCAACAGACGCTAGGGTATTGAAGAAATTTTACACAACTGTCAACCCTTGGGGATTTTGGCAGCCTGTATTAGAAGCTGTCAAGGTAGAAAATCCTGATTTTGAGGCTAATAAAAACTTTAAAAAAGATGCCTTCAACGTGGTTTTGGGCATCATTTCTCAATTATGCCTTACCTTACTTCCTATGTATTGGGTACTAGGAATGCATGAGGCTTTGGCTATCGATTTGGGCATCATGCTGGTGGTAAGTTTTATCCTAAAACGAACATGGTGGGATAAATTAGAGGATTAATCCGTAGAGACCTTGCATGCAAGGTCTACAAAAGAATTGGAAATGAGGGCGTTTAATCGAAGATTAGTGGAGGGAACTATCGCTACCAACTAGTGTACAATTAACGAATAACGTTTTTACGAGGTATTAACAAATATAAATGAAAGAAAATGAATGCATTGTTTCAAGAAAGATTAGCGCAACTTCAACAAAATTACGAAGCGTTAATAACCAGAGAAAATGAACCCGAAAAGCTTGGAAATGGTATTTATAAAAGGTACCAATATCCCATCCTGACAGCACAGCATACACCAATTTTTTGGCGATATGACCTCAATCCCGAAACCAATCCGTTTTTGATGGAACGTTTTGGAATCAATGCAACATTCAATTCTGGGGCTATTAAGTTAGACGATAAATATTTGTTGGTAGTACGTGTAGAAGGTTTAGATCGTAAGTCGTTTTTTGCAGTTGCCGAAAGTCCGAATGGGGTTGATAATTTCAAATTTTGGGATTTCCCGATTACCATGCCCGAAACAGAAAATCCTGACGGTAATGTGTATGATATGCGTGTGGTTCAGCACGAAGACGGCTGGATTTACGGTTTGTTTTGTACCGAACGTAAAGACCCAAATGCCAAAATCGGTGATGAATCTTCAGCAGTTGCCCAATGCGGTATTGCTCGCACGCGTGACCTCAAAACATGGGAGCGTTTACCTGATTTGATTACCCCTTCGCCTCAGCAGCGCAATGTGGTACTTCATCCTGAGTTTGTGAATGGCAAATACGCTTTTTATACACGTCCACAAGATGGTTTCATCGAGGCAGGAACAGGGGGAGGAATTGGCTTTGGTTATGCCGATTCTATGGAAAATGCAGTGATTGAAAAAGAGTTTATCGTAGACGAAAAACGTTATCATACGGTTTATGAGGTGAAAAACGGACAAGGACCAGCACCAATCAAAACAGAAAAAGGTTGGCTTCATTTGGCGCATGGCGTTCGTAATACTGCCGCTGGTCTGCGTTATGTCTTGTATGTATTTCTGACAGATTTGAAGGATTTGACTAAAGTAATTCATAAACCTGGCGGTTATTTTATCGCACCAGAAGGCGAAGAAAGAGTTGGGGATGTATCCAATGTGGCTTTTGCGAATGGTTGGATTGCCGATGAAGATGGAAAGGTTTTTATTTATTACGCTTCCTCCGACACTCGTATGCACGTAGCTATATCTACCATTGAGCAATTATTAGATTACGTGATAAATACGCCAGAGGATGGTTTCCGTTCGGCAGCTTCTGTAGAAACCTTAACAAAACTGATTGAATCAAATCAAGCGGTTTTAATTTAGTAAGGAAGATTTGGTTTTCTAGTGGTGAGTAAAATGAAGTTATTAGTTAACTGTGTATCGGTTGTTGGATTGTATTCATAATCAACAAGATACAATTACGGTTTGTCACTGATATCTGAGTGATTTAATCATTCTGGTAACTAATAATATAAGACTTTATGCCATTAGAAAACCAAACATCATAACAAAGTAAAGCTAACACTATTGTAAATGCTTGAATTGAAAAAACAGTTATCTCAGGAGTTAGAAAACATTTTGACTTTTTGGGAAAATAATACCGTAGATACAAAAAATGGTGGATTTATTGGAAAAATGAACCACCAAGGGCAAATAGACCCCAACGCCATCAAAGGAGGAGTATTGAATGCCAGAATTCTCTGGACTTTTTCAGAAGCCTACCATTTTACCCACGAGCCAAGGTATCTTACTTTGGCTCAACGTGCTTTTGACTATCTGAAAGCTCACTTTTGGGATACTCAACATGGAGGGGTTTACTGGGCTGTGGATGCTCTTGGAAACCCTTCGAGTACTCGAAAGCAAATCTATGGACAGGCTTTTGCGATGTATGCTTTTGCAAGTTTTTATAAAGCAACACAACATCAGGAGTCGCTTAATTTAGCCATTGCACTTTTTGAAATTATCGAAAAATATAGTTTTGACACTGTCAATGGTGGTTATTGGGAAGCTTTTTCACAAGATTGGCAACTTCTAACAGACTTGAGGTTAAGTGAAAAAGATCGAAACGATCCCAAAACGATGAATACACATTTACATATCATCGAGGCATATGCATCTCTATATTTGGTTTGGAAGGATACCCGATTGGCTTCAAAGCTTGAGCATTTGTTAGAGATTTTCAATAAACATTTTATCAACCCTAAAGGTCATTTGAATTTGTTTTTCGATGCAGAATGGCATATTCAATCATCTGCTATATCGTTTGGTCATGATATCGAGGCTGCTTGGTTATTGCAGGAGTCTGCTGAGATTTTGGGTAAGCAAAAATGGATAGATATTTTCCAAGAAAAAGCTGTCCTAATGGCGAACACCAGCCTACGCGCCATTCAATCCGATGGTAGTCTGATTCATGAATATGATCTTGTGTCGCATCATGCTGATATGCATCGCGAATGGTGGGTAAGTGCCGAGGCAATGGTTGGTTTTTATAATGCGTTTCAGTTGACGAAGCACGCCCAATTTCTTGATGCCGTAAAAAATACGTGGACTTTCATCCAGAAAAACCTTATTGATACACAACAAGGTGAATGGGTTTGGGGAAGATATGAAGATGGAAGTTTGATGGAAGCTGAGTATAAAGTTGGTTTTTGGAAGTGCCCTTATCACAATGCACGTGCATGCATGGAATTAATCAAGCGGATAACGGCAGAATAACATAAATAAATTCAAAGAATGTGCTAGCTTTATGTTTATCCAAAAATCAGCGATGGTGAAACACTGGTTCTCATTTCTGATAACGGATACCCAATTAACTAGTAACTTCCCCAAACAATCTTACCCGATAAATATTCTATGAAAAAACTATTTCTTTTTGGTCTACTCTTAACATCCCAGTGCCTGTTGGCTCAACTCAAAATAGCCAAAGTATTTACTGATCATGTGGTTTTACAACGTCAAAAGCCAATTCCTGTTTGGGGATGGGCAAAACCTAATGAGTCCGTCACACTGACTTTTGCAGGACAAAAGCAAACAGCCCAAGCTAATCAAGAAGGTAAATGGATGGTAAAATTTTCGCCTTTGGAGGCGGGAGGTCCTTTCGCTTTAGAGGTTCAAGGTAGCGCAGAAAAAATCGCCTTACAAGATGTACTAATTGGTGATGTATGGCTTTGTTCTGGACAATCAAATATGGAGTGGCCTGTTAAGCAAGCTGATAATTTTTCTCAAGAAAAAAAGAACGCTGATTTTCCTAAAATACGCCATTTTTTTGTGGAACATGAAGTTACAACTCAACCTCAAATCGACCTAAAAACTGGTGAATGGAAAGTATGTAATAGCCAGAATGTTGGTGATTTTACGGCTGTTGGTTATTTCTTTGCACGTGAGGTATTTCAAAAAACTGGTGTTCCAATTGGACTATTGCATAGCTCGTGGGGCGGTTCACAGGTTGAAGGTTGGATTAGCAAAGAAGGAATGGAAACGTTTGATGAATTGAAACCTTATGCCCAAAACCTTCCAAAAAATTGGCAAGAGGCAGATTTACGTTTGGAAGAAAGCATCAAGGAAAAACTGTTAGGGAATGCGAAAGTACCTATCTCACTTGCCGATGAACAGCAATATCTAAAAGCTGGCTATGATTTTTCTAAATGGCTTACAGGAAATGCGATTGGTCAATGGGATTGGCAAGGTATCTGGGCTTGGCGTGGGAATGGATTTATCGCTAAAACGGTAGAAATTCCAGCCGAAATGATTGGTGAAGTAACTACTTTAGGTTTGGCTGAAAGTTTTTCAGAAAATCAAGTGTATATCAATGGAAAGCTCGTTTTCTCTGGTATTTTGAAAGGAGTTCGTAAAATTGTAGTTCCTGCCAATACTTGGAAATCAGGGGGCAATAGTCTCATGATTAAAATGAACAAAACCATCGATCCTTCGTGGTATGGCGTAGGCATGATGGGAAGTGCAGATGATTTGTATGTGAGTTCCGAAAAACAGAAAATTGCACTCGGTGGTAGCAATTGGAAATTAATGCCATCTTTTGCCGAGGAGCATACATTTGCACATTCAAGCAATAATATTGGAACTTACATCTATAATGGCATGATAGCACCATTGTTGCCATTTGCGATTAAAGGAGCTTTATGGTATCAGGGCGAAACCAATGCGGGGCGCTCGTATCAGTACCGTAAGTCATTTCCTCTATTAATCAATGATTGGCGCAGGCTTTGGAACGATGAATTTCCTTTCTATTTCGTACAATTATCAAGTTATGGGCCTTACCAAAATAGTAATCAAGGTAGCGGTTGGGCAGAGTTGAGAGAAGCCCAAATGATGACTTTGAGCCTGCCAAAAACAGGCATGGCTGTTACAACGGATATTGGTAATCCCAAAGATATTCATCCAACCAACAAACAAGATGTTGGTAAAAGGTTAGCTGCCGAGGCACTAAAAATACCTACGGGTTGAATATCGTTTCGGCTGGGCCTATGTATGCTTCTGTTAATTTTGAGAAAGGAAAGGCAACAATTTCTTTCAAAAATGTAGGTGGAGGCTTAATGATAAAAGATAAATTTGGTTACTTGAAAGGTTTTGAAATTGCAGGTGAAGACAAAGTTTTTTACTACGCAAAAGCCGAAATTCAGGGAGATAAAGTACTAGTTTACCATCCAAAAGGCGCAAAACCTGCATCGGTGCGTTATGCTTGGGCAGATGCACCCGAAGATGCTAACCTGTTCAATCAAGAGGGTTTCCCCGCTTGCCCATTCCGTACAGACCAATGGAAAGGCGTGACCGAAGGGGTGAAATTCAAATAAAAATCTGTTATAGAGACGTTGGGAGCAACGTCTCTATTTTTTCGTAAAATTTTATGAGAAAACTATTCATTTTCGGACTAGTCATTTTACTAGCCCTTACCGAAGGTTTTGCCCAAACTATTGCCAATTTTGAGGTTGGCGGGCAAATTCCTAGTTTTTATTATGGAAAAGATGCCAAAGTCGTAGCTAATCCTGACAAGCAAATGAATACGACTAATAAGGTAGGTTACTATAAAAAGGAAGCAGGCAATTGGAAGTTTGTCAGTTTTACTTTTGATAAAAAAATCAATACACAAACAAAGGATGTCTTAAGTCTATGGGTAAGAAGTTCGACCAAAGGACGTGTCTATCTCAAATTGTGGAATGGAAATACCGTGCTGACTGAAAATTGGGTCAATGAATATGCCTTTATGCCAAATCCTAATACTTGGACACAAGGGAAATATGATTTGTCAAAAGTGCCAAATCAGGATTTTGATAGAATAGAATTAGCCTTATCTGTTGATAATGAGGCAGAAGCGGAGGCGTATTTTGACGAATTAAAGCTTTATAATAGTGCATCTCCCAACGATGAGCCAGTAATAATTTTATCGAAAGTAAACTCGAAAGTACAAGTCGGACAGAGCATAGCATTTGATGCTTCTAAATCTTATGATGTAAATGCTTTACCGTTAAACTTCGTTTGGAGCTTTTCGGATGGAAGTCAGCTAAGTGGAAAACAAGTATCTAAAACCTTTAATAAATCAGGTAACTACCAAGCGCAATTGACGGTGACAAATACCCTTGGCTTGCTGGCTAAACAAACCCTACAGATTTATGCCATTGACCCTACACAGGCTTTGAGCGAACCTCGTTGGTTAAATAGTGCTTTTGAAACAAATCAAAAAATAGAGGCAGAGTTGGTATCTCTCAAAGATTACACAAATCCCTATAATCCTGATGAGGTAACAGTCGATGCGGTCGTTACTCGTCCTGATGGGAGCAAACAAACCGTTCCTTGTTTTTATTGGATAAAAGGCTATTATAAAAATTCGCAATGGCGAGTAGATTCTACCCAGCAGGCTTGGCGTTGGCGATATGCCTCGAACCAGATTGGACTGCACCAAGTGGTATTTACCTTGAAGGATGCACAGGGACAAAAAAGTACTTTCCCTTATATTTTTACAGTGAAATCATCTTCGCAAAAAGGAATTATTCAAAGAGATAGCGACTCACGACAGCATTATCGACATCAAACAGGTGAACCTTATTTTCCTTTAGGTATTAATGTAGCTTGGGATTCTCAGACGAACTATTTTACTATTTTTGAAAACTTAGCCAATGCAGGTGCCAACTTTGTTCGATATTGGCAAGTGCCATTCAACCGTCAAGCACTTGAATGGAAAAACGATGGTTATACTGGCGGATTAGGCAAGTACAGCCAACAAGCCGCAGCCATGCAAGACTCAATTTTGAGCCATGCCGAAAAACGGGATATTCGATTGCAATTGACACTTTTACAACATGGAATGTTTTCAGAAAATGTTAATTCCAATTGGAGTGACAACCCATACAATGCTGCATTGGGTGGCCCCCTAAACAAAGCAGAAGAGTTTTTTTATAACACCACTGCCAAGCAACAAATCAAGAAATTATTTCGCTATGTGGTTGCTCGTTGGGGTTATTCATCCCATGTCTATGCGTGGGAACTATTCAATGAGGTACAATTTACAGGAAACCATCCCAATCAGTCTGCCGCATGGAAAACGGGCGTATTGACTTGGCATGACGAAATGAGTCAGTATATCAAGTCTGTAGACCCTTTTAATCATGTCGTAACTACCAGTGCCGACGACCAGCAATGTGTGGCTATGGATAAATTTGTGGGACTTGATAATGTGCAGTATCACCTATACAATACCAATTTGCTACCAGTTCAAAATCAACAAGATAAGCATTTTAAAGAAACTCTCACAAAAACAGGGATTATCAATGGAGAGTATGGACTTGATGTAAATACCGCTGATGTGCCTTTTGACACCCAGAGAATTGCCATCTGGACGGGCATCTTGTCGCGAGTTCCACATTTGATGTGGTTGTGGGATAACTATAAATCAGCAGATTGGGCAAACTTATTCGCAATTCCTGCTAAGTTTTTACAAAGTAAAGATTTCGTAAAAGAAAAAAATCTCAAAGATTGGACTCCTGCCATCAATACCAATAATTCGAGTTTGACTACTTTAGGGTTAACCTCCGATAAAGGAGCTTATTTGATGGTTTATGATAACCAAAACAAGGAAAGTATTTCAGGTATAAAAATAGATTTGACCACCTTGACAGCAGGCATTTATGACCTTAAATTTTGGAATGTTTTGACTGGAGAAACAACTACTCAAAGTAATTTTAACAGTGTTTTGAGCGGAGGATTATTGACGTTACCAATCTTTTCGAAAGCCATTGTAATAGAATTTGTTTTTAAAGAAAAAGTCACAATTACTGGTCTAGAAGGTGAAAAACAAGGTTTTATCAAAGCTTATCCTAATCCTTTTCAACAAGAAATTAATGTGGATATTATGTCAGCAGTAGGAGGAGATGCCCAATTGGTATTTTGTAGTAGTGAAGGAAAAGAATTAGCTCAAAAAAGCATAAGTATCAAAGCCAATCAAGAGCAAAAAATGGTTTGGGATATGGGTAATCAAAAGCTTAATACGGGTACCTATATCCTAAAACTGCAAATTGGACAACAACAATGGAGTCAAAAACTATTGAAGAGTTCTAACTTCTGATATATGGAAGCTTAATAAAAAAGAGCCGTTGCATGCAACGGCTCGCTGAAAAAGATAGTTGTAATCCTTGTGATCGAAGATAGTAAATAGCCTTTTACCAGTTTTTCAATAACTCTTCCGCTTCTTGTTTTCCAAAAATATCTTCGTTACTTTCTGTAATTTCTACTAAGATACTTTTAGCTTTTTCCTTCTGACCCATCTGCAATAAAGTAATGGCTTCATAGAATTTTCCTTTATTAACCAATAGCTCGTTATTCTTCGCAATTTGCTCAAAAATACTCAATGCACTTGGATATTGTTTGAGTTGCAAATGACATAAGCCTTGATATTCAAGCGCTTGAGGATTGCTGTTGATTTGCTTAAACAATTCAAGTGCTTTTTCATAAGCTCCTTCATTATAGCAGTTTACCCCTTGCGAAAGCATATCGTTTTGATTAGACATCGAGGTGGGTAAAGTGCTCAAGTTTTCCTTTACATAAAGCTGGGCAAATTCTTCGGAAGTAGGTGATTGGTTGACGAAGAAAATACCTGCAATAATCATAACAACGGCTGCGGCGGCAACACTGACGAACTTGATAATCTTACCTCTTTGCTTTTGTTTAATCGTAAAATACAAAGCTTTAAGGCGTTCTTTTCGTTCTAAATCAGATAGGTGTCGCATTTGCAAATAGAAAGCCACATCCTTGGCAAAAGAAGGATCACGCTGTATTCGCTGGTTTGCGTGAGCATTTTCTTCTGTAGAAAGTCGGTTTTCACAAAAATCTTCAATGTATGCTAAATGATTGCTCATACTTGGGTGGAATTGTGTACTAAATCTTTAAGTTTTGACAGACATCTTTGACGAGATGATTTTACAACATCAGTACTATTATAATCCAAGGTATTCATGATTTCGTCATCAGTAAATCCTTCATTCCAGAGCTTTAGTAGATCTTGACATTTTTGACCTATTAAGGCCAATTTTTGATAAATCAACTGGATTTCAGACTGTTGGATTAACTTTTGAAGAATCGTTTGATTATCAGGGATAATTGCCGAAAAATCACTTAAATCTACGGCTTGATGCACAGATGCTTTATTAGTCGTGGTTTTTCGAAAATGGTCAACACATTTATTTGAAAAAATTTGAAAAATAAATGTCTTTAACTCCGAGCGCTGCTCAAATCGCTGCTCTTTGATTTGTTTGATGGCCGCCAAAACGGTATCAGAGTACACACTTATGGCCTCATCTTGTGCTAGATGATGCCTTTTAATGCCTACATCAACAAGATACATAAATCGTTCGTAGAGGATGTTTTCGTACCGACGATTCTGTGAGGGATTGTTTTGTAATCCTGCCACAAGGTCTTGGTCGGACAACTTCTTGAATGAAAAAGAAATCATAGCTTATTCGGGTATGGCTCAATAACCCAAAGGTTAGTGTTTTGAACTTTGAAATTTAATCAAATTTCAGTACATGCTCTAAGTATTTTCATTCGATTAAGTGAACGGTAATTGGCGTATCAATAAGAAGGGATTTACACTAGAGTAGGAGTGTTAAATTATTCTGTGTTAAAAACTTTTTTTAAAATTTTATATCCTGATTATCAGTGTGTTCGAAATTTTTCTCTAGAAATGTTTACTTTTTTTTACTCTTCATGTTTACCTCTTTTCATATCCTACGACTAATGCTTATGAAAACCAACACAAACACAAATAATCAGTACGAATCATCCCAGTTCCAAAAAACTTTATAAGCTTATGAATACTAATACCTCGACACATTCAAAATTATATATTGATAGAAAGAAAGTTGCTATTGATTATTCAGACATTGTTTACCTCGAAGGAGATGAAAATTATACAATTATCTATCTCTCCAATGGTAAGAAAGTTTTGTGTGCACGCACACTCAAAGACATCACGAATCATATTCAATCCGGTGAATTCTGCCGTATTCATCGCTCATATTGCATCAATCTCAATCATATCCGTAATTATAAACGCTCTGACCAAGAAGTTGAAATGACCAATGGACACCGTTTCGGAGTGGCGAGACGCAAAAAAACATTATTTGAAAAACAGGTTTCAGATTTCTGGAATTCTGAAGAAAATCATTGAAAATACAACAATTAAATTAGTGGTTAGGTAATCGTGTACATCCCTCAGTTAATGACTGGGGGGTGTCTATCTAAGTATTAGTGGTGAATTGTGGATTTTGAATGTAAAAATTTGACTATCAATACATTATGTGTTATTTTGAATATTGATACGCTTTTGGCATTAGGTAATAGTGCAAAATAAGGTTTAAATTATATGCCTCGGCTCGAGGCAAGAAGAAGTAGGCAAAGAGTTTTAAAATAATCAAAAACATGCTTTTTTCGAAGCCCACCGCCGAAAGCCGATATCTGAAAACCTTAAGTACAAGTGCTGATTGGTAAGTTAGAAGTGTACCTAAGTTTTAAAACCATTTGAGAGTTCTGATTTCGGAAATATTTGAAAAAGCCTTCATTTTTATAAAATAGGGTTCAAAAAAGTAACTCAAATTTCTACAATCCAATATCCCGAAAGATTATATTTACTACCATTACATGATAGACAGGATTTCTGAGTAAGTATTTGAATACCAGATGATAAAGTATTGTTTTAGTTCTCCCAGCTTTTATCTAGAATACTTTTTTGTAACTAACTTACCCTACTGTACATGAAATCTCAAACCTTTAAATTAACCTTCGTTTTTCTATTCGCTTGGATGAGTTTCCAAGCAACAGGGCAAAGTTGTTGCCCGAGTTATATCCAAGACTATGTCGAAACTGCTTACCTGCCATACGATGGATTTGGTGTAGACAATGTACAGTCATTTTTGATTCCCTCTGGGGACAAAATTCCATCCAACATGGGAGCGGCTGCAGAGGCAAACGCCAAAAAGTTTTATAGTATTCTTAATCAATCTTATGTATACGTAAAACCAGACCCCAAAAATGAGGTTCAGATTGTTCAAAAAAACACTTTCTTGATTCCTAAATCACCTAATTCACAGTTTTTTATGAAGTTTCAACAAGTAAAAACTTGGGGCTTCGACAGTCGATATAACACTTTTGTAGAATTTAGTGCAGACGGTGGTCAAACTTGGACAACGAAGTTTATGGATTTGAGTTTGATGTTTATGGGCGAAGAGATTTGTATTGAATACCATATTAATTATAAAAACATATTAGCGGCTTTTCAGAAAATAGACCCTAATATGACGCTGGCGAAGCTCTTGGAAACACCACTTAATTATCGTTATAATTATGTGCCAAAAACTTCTACAGAAAAGAAAGAATATCTCCGAACACACCCGCATTTTGTGAAGCTTACAGCGGGTTCATCTATCAAAAATTTGAACTTCCTTCACCTACTTGTTGATAACGAAGACGGTACTGGTGTTACTGGCGGAAGCACGGGTTCGGGCTCGCTGGCACCTCCTCCTCGTTAGTCATAAATTTGTGGTAACTATAATTTAATGTGTAATTTGAGTATTTGGTTATACTGACACTGTTGTTGGTATAACCTTTTTTGTTTGTAGCTGTCGTATATCTCTTTAATCTTTGTTATCTTTCGAGATAACTCAATGAGTTATCAATTGAAAAAGGATTATATGAGCAAAATAGTACGTTTTTTAATAGCTTTTATCAGTTTTCTTTGGCCTTACTTTACCTTTTCTGTAAATACACATTTGATTCAAGAGGTTCAATCATTTGAGCAAAATTTGAAAAAGACGCCGCTTCAAAGTATTGACCAAGAATTTTTATATTATAAAAAATCAGAAAAATATTTTTTACAATTAGAAAAACAGAAAAAGTATGAAGAGGCCTACAAACTATGTGTATTTAGAGCAAAGCGCTGGGAAAAGCTAGGGTCTTTGCCTGATAAGGAGTGGGCTTATGTTTGGTATATCCATGCTTTTTATCAGTGGTATTTTTTTCATGATATTCAGGCTACTCGCAAACTAATTTTCCAAAAAAACAAAATTAGAGATTTTCAATTTGTTGATAAAAGTTGGATTTTATACTCACGCATTCTGGTGGAGGATGGTTCTTATCAAGAGGCTATCGAATGGTGTACGAAGGGTATTGATAAAGTCAATCAAAAAGGCGATGTCGAAGTATACTTAGGATTATTAACCAATTTGATGAATGCCAAAGTGAAGCTAAATGCTCCCATTAAAGAAATCACAGAGGTGGGAGAGAAGCTACGCAAAGCGAGTATCAACTATAAAGAGAAAATGTTCTATTTCTATGTGTTTACCAATTTGGGTGAATACTATTATCGAAATCACAATTTTGCTAAAGCAAGGGAATATTATTCACAAGGAGTTGCGGTACGATTAAAGCATAATCTGGAAAATTTAGAAGCAGATAATATGCTTGCTTCTTGTTTTCAAAAGCAAGGTAACTATCAAGCATCTACTAATCAGTATGATGAACTTATCAAGTTGTTTGAGAAAAACTCGTTTGTAGCTTATGAAAAAAGTAAATATTATCTGCATCAAGCGGATAATTTTAGACAACAAAAAGAACTAAAAAAATCTGAGGTTTATATTCAAAAAGCAGCAAACGCACTTGGGTATCAGTCGGTAGTAGATACTTATGAAGGCAAAAAATCAGATCTCTTGTACTGGTTTGACTACCGTATTCGGTTATCCTTAGAATATGGAAATCTAAAAAAAGTACAATATTTTCAATTACAAGCAGATACGCTGATTGATCGTATGCGTAAAGAACATACGGAAATTAACTCTAAATTATTCTGGAGAGAAAATACCCATTATTTTTATGAAAAAGCGATTGAAGTAAGCTTCAAATTAAAAGATGTAGAAAAGGCTTTCTATTTTATTGAAAAGAGTCGAGCCATTCTTCTTCTCGATGCCTTAAAGGATTTAGAAGCCAATGATCAGTTGCCCTATGAAGTAAAAGTAAGAAAGCAAAAAATCCAGTTTGAGATAGAATCCATGAAGGAGCAGCTCCAAAAGCTGAATACCAAGAGTGGGATCTACCAACAGCTAAATCGTAAGCTTTTGGCCTATAAAGACCAATTAAACAACCTCATTGACTCGACAGAAAAAGTAAATCCAGCTTACCAGAAACTCAAGTATAACCATCATTATATTTCGCTCAAAGAGCTTCAAGAAAAACTTAAAGCTAATGATCAATCCTTTTTAGAATACTTTGTTGGCAACGAAGCAGTGTATGCTATTTCGGTAACATCAGCACAGGTAAGACTAAAAAAGATTGCGCTCAAATCATATCTTGATGCGGTCAATATCTATCAAAAACAGTTATTGACTTGTAGAAATACCGCAACCAAAAAGGAGTTTAACTACCTCAAAAAGATTTCATATGCGCTATACAAGCATATTTTTGAGCCTTTTCAGCTACCTAAAGGACGCGTAATTGTTTCGCACGATAACTACTTTGTTTCGATGGCGTCGCTATTGCCTGATTGGCGCGTTTCTGAATTTTTGATAAAAGATTATAGTTTTAGCTATGCGTATTCTGCTAATGTTTTTTTCAAAAATACTAATCGAGTAAATATCGGTCGAACGAAATTATTGGGAGTTGCACCCGTCAATTTTGATGAAAAATTGGGGGTTGCTAAGCTATTTAACTCAGACCATACACTTGAGCATATCGAGAAAAACTATTTTACAGGAACGCTGCTGACCTATCATAAAGCCTCAAAAGCAAATTTTAAGAAGGATATAGCCGACTATGATATAATTCAGTTGTTTACGCATGGGAAGGCCGATTCAACAGAGTCAACCATTTATTTTCAAGATTCTGTTTTTAGCCTAAATGAACTCCAACGATTACCACAATTACAGGCTAATTTGGTTGTGTTGTCTGCGTGTCAAACCAATATTGGGAAAAATGCTACAGGAGAAGGAATTATGAGTTTTGCCAGAGGATTTGCTAACTTGGACGTTCCAAGTACCGTGTCAACCCTATGGAGTGTAGATAACAATGCTACCTATCAAATCACGGAATTGTTCTATAAGTATCTTTCTGATGGTTATGAAAAAGATATTGCTTTACAAAAAGCTCAGTTGGATTATCTCAGGAAACCTTTTAACCCTAATGTGCCCTTTTACTGGAGTGGTATAGTCTTAATCGGAGATTCGGGGAAGGTGGTGCTATTTCCCAAAATCTGGCAGTATGCAATTATAGGAATAGGTTGTTTGCTTTTCGGATTATTGGCTATATTGGCTTATAAAAAACTCTCTTAAGATATGGATTGCGGATAACTGATTGCCGCAATCCATTTCATAAAATCTACATAATGGTCTTCGGTTGGAAAACTTTGATTACACCGTCATTTTCGCTACTTACAACTAGTAAACTCTTTTTGGTCGGGCTATCTTTTGCAGGAATAAACATAACACCTTCTGGCGCATCACCAGTTTTGAGTAATTGCAAGAAAACAGGCGCTTTTGGATTAGTAATGTCATAAACTGCCACTGCATCCGAACGTTCCATGCCTACAAATACCACTTTTTTATTACCTACCATTCCTGTTGCGATACCTTCTGGCTCAACACCTTTGTCGTCACTTCTTGTGTCATCATAAAGACCCGCTGTAGCACACTGAGTATCTAACTCTTTTTTGCTGTCAAAAATCAACGAACCGTCGTTACCATTCCAAACGCTAAATGAGCGAGCGCCTAATGAATATAACTCATCGTAATCGCCATCTCCATCGGTATCGCCCAACGTTGATGTGATATTTAAGCGTCCTAGCACTGGGGCAGTTTTAAGTGTTGTAGCATTCGGGAAAGCAGTCGCATCTAATTTTGCGTTACTTATACGGAGTGTTTCTACAAATGTATCATATTCTCGGGCATCACCTTCATTTGCTGTAAACAAGTACGGTACACCACCCGCCTCATAAACGGCAATAGCATCGGGCTGATACATGCCTTTTACTGGCCACTTTCCAAAAGCAATGGTATTGTCTCTATCGCTAGGGTCGATTTCGTTGCCATCCACATTGTAGTTTTTGAAACCTAACGGAAATACATTAGTAATGGTTTTTGAGGCAATACTGATTTTAGCAATCGCATTATTTTCTTGTAAAGTTACCCAAGCCGTTTTAGAGTCACTCGAAACAGTAATATATTCTGGCTCAACATCTTTTGCCAAACTTGCATTAGGCCCATAGACTCTGAAGCCTTTTGCTTTCAAAGCAGTAAGTTGCCCTTCGTATCCTGCAAAGTCAAGGGTTGTAACTGCATAGTTCTCGTCAACTGAAATAATGGAAATACTACCCACAGGGTCATTGCTGTAGCTTGCATTTGGTTCACCTTCGTTAGCCGACAAGATAAATTTGCCATCTGGCGAGAAAGTAACCATATCGGGCAATGCACCAACGGTAATCGATTTGATCTCTTTATAATCTGTCGTGTTAAATACCACAATTTTGCCTGGCGCTTGTTTGTCTGTAGACTCAATAGCTGCAGCCAATTTACCATTGCTTACGCTAACGCTGTTTACATAACCACCATAAGGCGCAATTAGTATAGAAGAAATTACTTTGATATTGCTAGGGTCAGTAAAGTCCAAAACATCAATTTTATTGACGGTACTGTTGTTCACGACAAACAAGCGTTTTGTCTGAGGATCATAAGCCGAGATTTCTGCTGCACCTGTTTCTCCAATATCAATCGAGCCTACTTCTGCAAAAGTAGCAGCATCTTCATTAACAAAAAACTCGTTTTCGGTGGTGGTACAACTCGCTAAAGTTGCAGCGATAAGAATAGAAGTAAAAATCTTTTTCATCTTGAATAATTTATTTGTATGTCCGTTAAAGAAACTTGGGTACAAAATTATTATCGCAGTTTTAGGAGAATTGTACTTAAGAATTAAGGCTATATTAGGATTGTGTGCCTTTTGTTAAGGAAATGTTAGGAGATACTGGGCAATATCGTGAAGAGGAGGGAAATACGCTTAGTTTAAAATAAGGATGTTAAGTAGATTGTTGAGTGCAGACGTAAGATTAATGCTTAAAAACAAAAAATCGGATTTGAGAAAAACCTAAGCTTCTCTCAAATCCGAAATCAAATATCCGATATCCGAAATACGCTAACGGTGTTTGGCAAAAATCTTCTTTGCAGCCAACGAAGCCATCGCCATAATAGTCAGTTGAGGGTTGACATTGATACTGGTAGGAAATACAGAAGCATCGGCAACATATACATTGTCCAATCCAACTACCGCAAAATTTTCATCAACTACCCTCTCATAAGAATGTTGTTGACTCGCCATTTTATTTCCTCCTTGTGGATGAGCCGTGCCCATAAACAAGTCTGTCAATTGTAAAGGATAGGTTTCAAAATGCTGGATAAAATCATTGACCTCATTACTATTTTGAAGATTGAGTAAAATGCCAGGTTTGGTAGGAATAATGACCTTTTTTGCTTCAGCAGCTTGACCAAGTTTTACCAGCGTAACAATCGCATATTTGATGTTTTCGACATCACTTTCACTCAAAGTCCAATCAAAAGCCTGTCCGTTCAGAATATTGGCTTTAGGCTGAATACTCCCCATAGCATCCGAACCAATAAGCCCTCCAAAGTTCAGAAGCTTGTCATAATTTTTCATAAAATCATCTCTACGCTCAAAAACAAAAGGCATACAAGCCAACGCAAAAGCCGCAGGAGGGTTGAAATAGGTCTCAAACACAACTTTACTATCAGGTTGTTCGCTATGACTGTATAAGGTAATTTGTTCTCCGTCAAAAGCTTTGATAGGTTCATCAAACTCAAAAGCTAGTGGCATCCCAAAATTACAACTGATTTGCTGTCCGATTTGTGGATTGTCTAGCTCGCTACGCATCAAAAAATGACTCGAGGCAATAACCCCACCAGCTATAATAACGGCTTTATTGACTTTCACAACACGAATAGCACCGTTGTCGGCACGTAAGAGTACAGAATTCGCCTTGGTGCCCGTGTCATTCTTTTGTAAACGTAAGGCAGTCCAATTAGCAATTACTTTCACCCCCCAAGCTTCTGACCACGGAATATAGGTTTCCAACATCGAACGCTTGCGTAGTTTTTTGTTGCCCAAATTCCAGTTGCCATCACCAATATTTTCTAAGTGGTTTACTTCCAAGACTTTTGGTTCTGTAAGTTTGGAAGCCCCCAAAGGAGGGTTTTGATTATACTCCTCGACGCCAGTTCTAAATTTTTCGGCTACAATTTCATTTATACCGAGTGGATTCAGTGGTTTTACATTCAATTCACTTTTTATCGTCGGGTATTCCTTGAAAATTTCTTCTACCGGGATACCATAGACCTCCTTCCAAATTTTTGCCACTGACTCAGGCATTTCAAAACATACCGCATTGTTACTCACTGTTGTGCCTCCCACGCATTCGCCTTGCAGCATCGTCATGGTAAACTGGTTTGTTTGTTGAAGACCACCTTCTTTGTAGATTTTCTTCATCATGTCAAACTCATTATCCTGAAAATCTTGACGTGGTTGTAAGCGGCTACCTCTTTCAACTACTACTATTTTACTAGCCGCTTCCCTCACTTTTTGCTCATCTATTTTCCCTGAAGCATCCGTAAATTCTTTTTGGATACATTCAACCAAACGATAGGCAGCACTAGCACCACCTGCTCCCGAACCTATGATGAGATAATCAACTTCTTCTGGCAAATCTGCTTCATGCGTGGGCGTAGAAACCCTTGGCGCAGGAATTTTGAGATCCTGAATTTGTTCGTAATTGTTGGTGTCGTTAGGCGATTTTGGCAATGGAGCAACTTCATGAAATGGAGGGTTAAATAAAGCGCCATTGCTTTGCAAGCGGTCTCGTGCATCGGCAGGTACATAGCCAATCGAATGTCTGACATTGGCGTTGGTGTAAAAAGCAAACTGTGTCAAAGCATTCAAAGAAAGTCCGATTTGATACGCAAATTCCGAAATTACAGGTACACTTGAAGATTTTCGTTGCCATTCATTTCTGAAAATATAATGATTCAAGAAGTACCTTTGTTCATCACGATTCATGGACGAAAATGGTGGTTTCATGCCAAAAAGTGTATTGAAAATATGTTCCAACAAACTAAAAGGCACATTCAGAATACCACGTTTTCTACCTTTAATACCAGAAATATATTGATCAATTGAGCTGGTAATCAAGGAAAGATTTTTCTCGTCACCCAATAATTGATTTTGTTCTGCCCCTAAAGCCTGCACAAGCGCACGAATATTATCTGTTGCCGACGGACTTAAGGTATTGATTCCACAATCAATTTTATAGTAAAGTTTACGAAGAAAGGCCAACAATCCTGCAATGAGCAAAAACACACAAGCATAAAGTCCTAAATACCAATCGATATGCTCGAATATACCATATTGATTTATGACTTTTACCTCAGCAAAAATAATCCAAACCAAGCCTAAAATAGCTCCAAGTACCATCGGGAATATGATGAGATTGGTAAAATGCTGTCTGAGAGAAATTCTGTTGACTAACAAAATACTAATTGCTGCCCATGACACAAACAACGTTATGGTATTGCCCAACATAGGATCTGGAGCCGAAAAAATAAGTCCCCAACCCTCTGTGGGATTTCCCCAAATGCGGAATGCCAACATACTCATTCCTATTAAAATACAGATAATAGTAAGTCCAGTGAAGACTATTTTCTGTAGAGTAAGCGGAATCGAAAAGTTTATTGGAATCTCTTTTATTGCTTTAAAATCGCCTCGGTTGGCACGGTACTTGACCATGACAAATATGAAAATTGAGAGCAAGCTTCCCTCTACAAAAGTAGAAGTAAGCAGGTAGTCTCGGTAACTAATAGTGCTTGATGGATTTAGGTAAAAAATAAGCGTATACAGGGTCGAAAATAAATGACCAGCTACCAATACGACACAAACATAATAGCGTAATGCAATGTTATAAGCACCCAAGAAGGCGAGCATAATCATAAGCCATTCTTTGATGTACGTGTTCATTGACAAAGCTAAATTGGCATTTCCCATATTAATCATGTATTGAAGGGAATCTGGCCAAGGACTTGCCCCGAGCTGTCCTAAGGCTAAAATGCCCCAAAAGCCTAAATACCCAAATCCTGCCAATCGCAATAGCCAAAAGCCGATATCTCGCTTAGGTTTTGCAATCGTTTCTGTAGCCCATGACTTTCCGAATAATTGCTCAAATTGCTCTTTTGAAGCACCTTTTACGATAGGTGTCCCCCACAAGATACCAGCCACCAAACGAGCTAAAAATAGCGTAAGAATACTAGTGATTTTGGATAAAGAGAGAACGGTAAATACGATTTTGGTAAAATGGTCAGGAAGCCAGAAAGCAAATTTGTCAAAATGAAATATCCATGCGGGATGTGACGCAGTAGCATTAAGCTCGTACTGATAGAGTTCGGCAACGAAGTAACCAAAGAAAATAATACTCCATGGAAACCAAGAACTTGCTTTATGAAAAACGAATAGTAATGGTGATGTGGTAAAAATAATGATGCTTGCAATCAGCCAAAATGATGGTAATTTGAAGCCTAGTAATGTAATTTTTTCAAAAACTATCCAATCTAAACGACTGAATAACGTTACTAAAGTAGCAACCAAGATCGTTTGAACTACAGCAATACATCCAAGGCTTTTCCAAACAGATGTATTGTCGAGTGAATCAGGACGTAGGTATCCCTTTAGGGTAAAGAGAGCGGGGAGTTTCATAGTAGTTTTTTAAAGTATATCGTATAGATTGACGGTTAAAATAAAACAAAGACTGGTTTATTGCTCCAAAGGAGTGGTAAGCGAACTTTAATGACGAAAGCAATATATTTTTGATTATCAACAAAAATATACAATTTGCGTTGGTAATAAGCACTTTTTCAAGGCAAACCGTAATTATTAATAAGAACTTTTGAGTAAAAGGCATGAACCCTTAAAATGCCATACTTAGTTATAACTTTTAAAACTGGTGGATTCTTTTCGACCACTTAACAGACGTATTATAATGAAAAAACTTTTCCTAGCAGCCCATTTGGCAGTATTGTCTATCACCCAACCTATATTTGCCTTCAATACGGTCGTTCAAGCGACAAATGATAAGCCAACTAAAGTGACTTTTCATGGGGTTTATAAGATTCCTGATCATGAAATTTATACGATAGTGAAGGGTATTCGTACCGCAATCAAGGAGAGTTCTGAGCTTCTGATTGAACCTAACAGTAGTATTGTCTTACGTGTTATCGATCTCAAAACAAACCAGATTGTAGCTAGGGAAAAAATCATGTATATGAATTTGGCTACAGATCTAATTTTTGAGTCATTGCAAGGGGAAAACGTTTTGTATAAACGTAAAGCCTCAGTAAGTACGGGAGTAGTGTCTGAAAAAGCAGTAAACAGCACCAAACCTACGGTAATTGCAACCCCAACTGCACAAAAAACAGAAAGTGCACGTCCATTTGTAAAGCCAAAGCCTGGAACATTTCCAGAAAAAGATGGTATACGTTCAGCAAAGGGGATTTCTGAAGAAAAAGTACCAACAACTACAAAGGCAGCAACTCCTGCCAAACCAGTAGAAAACAACGCTGTGGCTGCGCCATCTAAATCAACCAATGCTGCAGAAAGTGAAAAACTTGACCCAAGGGCTACTTTGACAAGGGTAAATTTACCTAAGCCCAAAGAAGAACCTACTCCTAAAGTGGGAAGTTTGGGTGCTATCAATGCTAAGCCAATTATCATTAAAAAAGCAGCAACAACCAAGCCTGCGTCTACTTCCAATACGAAGACCAAAACAAAACAGTAATATATCAGTGTCCAGAAAAGTGCTTTAGAAATCAATCATTTTCATCTGCTCTATGGGGAGATAATTTGATTGAGGCTAGGTGTTTTTCTAAATTATTATATAGAACGCTATAGATGCGAAAGACTGCAATTTATTTTGTTGGTTTTCGCACCTATAGCGTTCTTCTTTCCCAAGCCCACCACCCAAAGCTCAATCTTAAATTTTATTTTGAGTAAGTTAGTGGGCAAAATAAAATTTAAGATTATGCTTGGGGCTTTCAGATATCGGCTTTCGGCGGTGGGTTTTGGAAAAAAGCATGACTGTGGGCAATAAAAAACACTTTAACACTCTGTGCCTTGTGCCTGTTGCCTTGTCCCTAAACACATAACTTAAATCTAATTCTGCACGATTACTTACTAACTTAAGTTTTTGATAAATAGAACTTTATATTTTATTCTTAGTGCTTTAAACGAACTTCTTTTATTTGATATCCTCCCGCTTAATCAGCCTACTCGTTACAACTCAAGAATTCTAATTATCTTTAAGGATATTTTTACCCACGCTGCCAAAATTGGGTTGCTTAGTCTTTAGTAAACTGTTAACCATACTCATGAAAAGTCGTTTTTATTTACCAATACTGTTTGTCATTGCCTGTATCGCCTGTGAGAAAAAAGTGCATCGTGAGGTAAAATTACCCATCAGTGATTCAACCTTATTTGTAAATACTCCGATTAAATATTGGATTGAAAATCAAGAGATTGATGAAGCCTCTGGCTTGGCTGCCTCTTACCAAAATCCACATAAGTTTTGGGTACACAATGATAGCGGAGGCGACAATGTATTGTTTTTGATAAATGCCAAAGGGAATGGGTTTCAGAAACTTCATTTAGAGGGTATCAAAAATCGTGATTGGGAAGATATTGCTGTGGTTAAAGACGGCACTTCTTCAGAAATTTATATTTCGGATACTGGGGATAATTTTAAATGGCATTCTACAAAATTTATTTATCGTTTTAAAGAACCAATCATGGCCGAAAAGCCCGAATTGACGGTAAGCCAGATTGAGACCATTGAATTTGAATACCCTGATGGTAGAAAAGATGCCGAATGTTTACTAATAGATCCTATTACAAAAGATATTTTTATTATTTCAAACCGAGAAGCTGAAAAGCATATTTACCGTCTCAAATATCCGCAGTCTACTCAACAGGTGAATACGGCCGAATTTGTTGGAATTTTGAATGCTTCAAAAGAAAAACCTACAGACGATAAGGCTTCACGACAAGATTTGTTTATCACCTCAGGTACTGTTTCGAATAGAGGGGATGAAATTTTGGTCAAAAACTATAAAAATATTTTCTACTGGAAAAAATCTCCTAACGAAACCATTGCTCAAGCACTTCAGCATCCTGCAACCGTACTGCCTTATGAAGTAGAGTCCCAAGGGGAGGCGGTAAGTTTTTCTCAGGACCTTGCAGAATATTATACGATTACAGAAAAAGGGCATCGTAGTAACGCGGTATACCTTTCTTGTTACAAGCGTAAAAAATAAAGTTCATCCAGAATCTTTTTAGGAGAATATTCAAATCAATTGTCATTAAACAGAGGATGATTGTTGTATTGTAGGGTTAATCGTCAAAAATGATTTTTTATTACCAAATGTTAACTTTTGTTTGGTATGATTTTTGCAGTTTTTTTTATAATTCTCATATTTGACTTAACTAAAATTATTGTGTTGAAAATGAGATAGTTATATCCTAGCCTTACTATTATGATTCTCTTTGCCGTCATTTACATAGACACATACAAGCAGCTTCAAATAGTAACTTCCAACCGTTAAGATTATTTGTGGACAGTTGCTTATGCAAAATCTGGTAAATCATATATTTGAGGATACATTTGTTGGATATTGGCTTTGGGATGCAAGCTCCAATCTGAACTCATGTAATCCTACTCTTCTCAATCTTCTGGCATATCCCCCCGAGGCAACATTAAACGCTTCGGAGGTTTTTTGGTATGACTACCTGTCCGCTTCGGATTTATTTGCTTTTCAAAACGCATTCGAAGAATTATCTCAAACGATTGAGCCTCGAAATATTTCATTCAAATGGCGCTTGAAACTACCCAATCAGGAAGTTAGATATGTTCGTGCGGGATTCAGAAACCTCCTCAACGACTTTTCAGTTGAAGCTGTAGTCGGTAGTTTTATCGACATTACAGAAGAAACTTTACAACTATTGGGTGCTCAAAGGGAAGAAAAACTCTATCAACATACGTCGCAGTTAGGCAAGAGTGGTGCCTGGGAATTCGATCTTAGCAAAAATTGGTTTTATTTCAATCATCCCGCTCTTAAGATTTTGCATCAGCCATCAGCTCGGGTGGATTGGGAAGGGTTGAAGGGTATTTTTGCTCAAACCGATGATTTTCTTTCATTCGAACGCAATGTCAAAGCTTTATCTCCCTCTTACAGTACTTTTACCCTAGAGTTTGAGGCAAATAAAAGCCTTGGAACTGGGCGTTGGTTTAGAATTATTGCAGAGTTAAAAAGCGCTACCATATCCTCGACAAAAGTATTTGGCATCATACAAGATATTACTGATTTTAAGTTATTTGACGAACGCCTCAATGTGATATTTGAGCGATCGACTGACGCACATTTGGTATTTGATGAAAATGGTATTATTGATTGTAATGCAGCTGCAGTCCAAATGCTAGGATGCGACGACAAGGCGACGCTTTTGAGATATCATCCAGCTCATTTTTCACCTGATTTTCAACCTGATGGTATTACCTCATTTGAAAAGTCTAAAAAGATGGATGCTTTGGCGCGTCAAAATGGGTATCATCGTTTTGAGTGGCTACACAAGCGCCTTGATGGCACAACTTTTTTGGCTGAGGTAACACTCAATCCCATTCGATTAAATCAGAAAGATGCACTTTTGGTGGTATGGCATGATATCACTGAAAGAAAAAAAGCGGAGGCAAAACTTGCCAATACGCAACTTTTACTCGCCGAAACGCAGGTACTCACTCATTCGGCAAGTTGGGTGCTGGATTTGTCAACCTATACTAATACTTATTCGTCGGCGGCTTGTGAGATATTTGAAATAGAAAATGTTTCTAGTTTCCCCAAAATCAATCCGCTTGATTGGATAGATGAAAGTGCAAAGGCACATTACCAACAGGTATTAGAGCAGGCTATTCAAACTGAAGAAGAGTTTGAAATTGAGCTTCTGATTAATTTGCAAAATGGCAAAAAGAAGGTAATACGAAAAATCGGAAAACCAACCATTTCTGAAAGCGGGAAAGTAGATAAAATTATTGGTGCTATCTTGGATATAACGCAAGAAAGAAAAGACCAAGAAGCAATATTAATTAAGCAAGAGCAGTTTGCCAGCTTTATTACAAATACGCCTGCTGCTATAGCAATCTTTGATACCAAATTGAATTATATCGCTTACAGTCAGCATTGGATAGATTCTTTGCTCATTAAAGAACAAGATTTGGTAGGAAAAAATCATTACGAGGTTTTGCCATATATTCCCCAAAAATGGAAAGAGATTAATGATTTGTGTTTGAAGGGAGAAATTCATCATTCTGAAAGTGATTCCTTTACTCGTACAGATGGCAAGCAAGAATGGATACGCTGGGATGTTCGTCCGTGGTATATGGATGCAGGTGAAATAGGTGGAATTATCATTTGTATTGATGTAATTACTGATCAAATTGAGGCCCAAAATACACTTATTCTCGCCAAAGAGGAGGCAGAACAAGCGGCAGTTGCCAAAACACAGTTTTTGTCAACGATGAGCCATGAAATACGTACACCAATGAATGCTGTGATTGGAATTACACATTTGTTGATGCAAAATGCGCGAGAGGATCAAGCTGAATACTTGAAAATTTTGAAGTTTTCAGCAGAGAATTTATTAGTGTTAATCAATGATATTCTTGATTTTAACAAAATAGAGGCAGGTAAAATTACTTTCGAAGAAGTTGATTTTAACCTGAAAGATTTATTGCTTAATATCCGAGCTGCTTTATTGCAAAAGGCTATTGATAAAGGGATTCAGTTGAAACTGTTGATGGAGGATGATCTTCCTGAGGCGGTAAAAGGAGATTCGGTGAGAATAGGTCAGATCCTGACTAACCTAGTTTCCAATGCGGTGAAATTTACAGATTATGGACGTGTTACGATTTCGGCATCAATTCTGAAAAAAGATGCAGATTCGACCACTATAACGTTTGAGGTGAAAGATACAGGAATCGGTATACCTCAAGACAAATGGGATTCTATTTTTGACAGTTTTACGCAGGCCAGTTCAGAAACTACCCGTAAATACGGAGGCACTGGACTAGGGTTGACCATTACGAAGCGATTGTTGGAATTACAAGGCAGTAAAATCCAACTAGAAAGTGCTCCAGGGGAAGGATCAACATTTTATTTTGACCTTCGTCTGAAGAATAGTTCATTCCAATTTAAAAAACGTACTGAACCTGATATGACAAACCAAAAACACCCAAGTTTGAAAGGACTTAAATTATTAATTGCTGATGACAATCGAATAAATATTATAGTAGCACAACAATTCTTTAAGCGATGGGATATTGAAAGCGATGTTGCCGAAAACGGCGTACTCGCTGTTCAAATGGTACAACAATCAGACTATGATATGGTCTTGATGGATTTACAAATGCCTGAAATGGACGGTTATGAGGCAACCAAAAGTATCAGAGCGTTAAGTAATGATAGATTCGCGCAGATTCCAATCATTGCCTTAACAGCCTCAGCCATGCTTGATATTAAGGATAAAGCATTTTCGGTGGGTATGAATGATTACATTTCCAAGCCTTTTAATCCTGACGATTTATATCGCAAAATTGCATTGTATAAAAAGGAAAACACTCAGGAGGTTTAGATGGGGTAGCTGCTTGTATGAACATACCTTTGGTAGGTATTCAAATTGACTGGGGATATAGAGAATGAGTGATTTTGATTTGGATTTCAGCCATACATTTCTACCGCTGGAATAGAGATATCAAAAAAATGAAATCACTCAATCTCCATTCAATAAATGAAGAATCAAGGTACCTTCAACACTTTTCCACGATAGACTGGAGCAATTTTAGCATTTCCTGTAGCGGGAGTGACCGAAATCAGGTAAAGATTAGGGGATAGCTCTGCCATGTCTAGGGGAAGAAGGTTGTTTTCTGCAATCATATTTTCGTGTTCCTGCACCAGTCTTCCTGCACCATCATAAATCTTCACATTGAAAAATTGGCTTTCTGCCTCCAAGCGTACAAAAAGAATTGAACTGCAAGGATTAGGATAGGTTGGTAATTCTTGAACAGGGATGAAATCATCAACTGTCCAGTTGCCCGTATATTCATAACAACCAATATCGTAAGCGCCGCCAATCGGTCGAAGCGTATCTGTTAAATCAGTTCTGATTCGAAGATAAGATAGATCTTTTCCTGCATTTACTAATGGAGAGGAAAGTCTTGGCTTATAGTTGTCATCGTTGGAATATTGTAGCTTTGCGTTGTCGATGGACTTATCAGTAAAGTTATTCGAGACTATAGATTTTACGGTTGTATTGGTTTTGATATATTGATTGGTTGGCGTTTTGAGCAGCAAATTATTGTATACTTCATATTGTTGAATATTACTATACAGTTTAATACTTTCTCCCTTGGTACTGATGATACTATTATTCATAATTCGAACGAAGGTATTTTCAGAAGAACGCGGTCGGGTATCTGAAAAAATACCATTCCCACCCACATTGTAAATTAGGTTGTTATATACCTGCTGATTTCCCAAACCACCCAGCATAATAATACCGGTGCCGTTGACATCATGAATAATATTGTTGTAGCAGTCTCCTCCTGCACCACCTCCGATTTGAATGCCATTTACTTGATATACTGAAAATGGATTATAGCCTGTATGTTGAAGTTCATTGTGGTGGACTTTTGCATCGGGTGCACACGCATACTGAATTCCTTCGGCGGCGGTTCTCAATATTTTATTATGATGTATATCTAAACCATAAATCAGGTGAGGCCAAGCTAAAGTTTTGCTACCATCACAAGTGATTTCCTGACCTTCATTCCAAAACGAACTACCAATGTACATGCCTTCGCTGCCTGTATCATGAATATAGTTATGATGTATCAAAATATTAAACATCGCAAAATTCCCTTCCCAGTTGCTTTGGTCACAAAAAGGGTCAGATTTGACCATGATTCCCGCAAAGCCCACATGTGACACTTCTGTATTAGCTACCTCGATATCGCTACTGGTTCCTTCTATTTTGATCCCCATGGATGCATCGGCAGTGGCACTGATCCCAAAACCTTCTTTCACAGTAGCATCGCCTGAGCCTAAAAATTGAACATAATTACAGTCCGAAAATAAAACCCCCACATTATACCCAGTGATGTTTACTTTTCCACCACAGTTGATGATTTTGATAGGTTGTGTGGCGGTTCCTTTGATATTATTAAATCGAATTTCGGTATAATTACCTGCGCTAAAACATACAGTTTGTCCGGGCTTTACTGGTAAATTAGAAGGGTCAAAATAATTTGCTTTGCTTATGGTAATATCGCAATTACAGTTCTGTGAATAGGAAGAATAACAGACAAGAAGACTCCAAAAAGATATTATTTTTATGATTATGCGCATAATTCTGTACACTAAGATGAATAAATTAATAATTGGCGGATAATTAATCAAAACATTAAGCTTAGTAATAGGTACTGTTAACAAAATTATGAATTTTTTGCATTTATGTATCTTTTTGCTCTAAAATGTATTTAGAAAAAAGCCTTCTCTATTTTTATTACAAAATAATATGAGCACGAGGAATGATTAAACAAATCGTAAAACTGTATTTTGGCCTTTGTTGGAGTTATTTTCAACAAATATGCGACAGCATTAAGTTTGCTCAATTATACAAGTAATCTTTGGTTTGTTGCTAACGCAAGAGTCGTTGGAGAAAACTCCAACCATGGCAAAATGATAGGAGCTTATAATCATAATTCTACATTCTTTATGTTTTAAGCACCTACAAATAACAGATATACGATTAACTAGTAACATCTATCAACTTACGACAATAGGATTGACTATCTTTGTGGCAAAATAAAATGAAAATGGCAGATAGTGAATGGATTGATGAGCTTTCTCAATGGCTCGAATTGCAGGGAATTCCTTTTGAAAAAACCGTAGAGGAGTTGGAAGGACAGATTTTGCCTTTGATATATTTTCCGACCAAAAATATAAAACTTCTTCTTTTTGATATTTACGATTGGGAGCAAAAACCACTTTCGGAATCTTATGGTACCAAATTGAGCCAGTTGGCAGCTACTACGGGTAACAAATACATTTGTCTTTGGCAAGATTTATGGTACACCAAGCAAGCACTTCTCAAGGCAAGAATTCGTAGTGTATTAGGCTTTTTTACCAGATTACATGCGCGTCATTGTGTGGTGTCCAGAATTGATAAACCTTTGATGGAATCGTTCTTCAATACACATCATTTACAAGGAAGTACGCAAGCTAAGCTTAAATATGGACTTTTTCTCAAAAAACAATATATCCAGAAATACTTGGGCGAAAATTTTCCTTCTCACGAAAATGCACTGATTGCCGTAGCGAGTTTTAGTGGTGCTCGAACCATGAAGTGGGGTGATAGACAAGATTTTCGTTCGTATGAATTACTGCGATTTGCCTCATTGCAAGGATATGTTGTGGTAGGAGGAATGGACAAACTTATGAAGGCTTTTATGCATGAAAACCAACCAGATGATATCATGAGTTATGCTGACAAAGATTGGTCTGACGGACGGAGTTATCATGTTCTTGGATTCAGACAAGTGGTTGATTTTGAAATAGCTACCTATTATTGGGTAAATTCAAAAACTTATGAACGCTATCCCGAAAACCGTATTTTGCAACAATATTCACTAGAAGAATTGAAATCCCAAGGTTGGATTAGGATAGTCAACTCTGGTAGTTTGAAGTACATAAAAACACTTTGTAAAGAATAGAAAGGTTTTATTTTATGCAATATGAACTAATCACCATATTAGGACCAACTGCCTCTGGCAAAACCCATCTGGCGGTACAATTAGCTTCCCTGCTCGATGCCGAAATTATTAGTGCAGATTCAAGACAAGTTTATCGAGGAATGAATCTTGGAACAGGAAAAGATTTGGATGAGTATACTACATACAATAAAAATATCCCCTATCATTTGATCGATATCGTGGATGCTGGTGAAAGCTATCATATTTTTCAATTTCAACAGGATTTTCAAAAAGCATATAACAATATCCGAAGTCGTGGTAAAATTGCCATTCTTTGCGGAGGAAGTGGCTTGTATTTGGAAGCAGTTTTAAAAGGTTTTCAATATACTGCTGTGCCAATTGATGAAGCATTTCGTGCTACCTTACTTCCTTTGAGTCATGAAGAACTCTTAAAACGGTTTGAATCATTGTCTGCTTTGGTGCCCAAAGCAGATACCTCTACGCACAAACGCACCATCCGAGCCATTGAAATAGGAACGTATCTTCAGGCACATCCTGAGTTTGAATTACCGCAGCAGCAAGCGATTAATTCCATCATTTTTGGACTAAATCCACCTGTAGAATTACGTCGAGAAAAAATTACTAGACGCTTGCAACAGCGTTTTGAACAAGGGATGGTGGAAGAAGTAAAAGTACTACTCGACACAGGCGTAAGTCCTGACAAATTGATATTTTATGGCTTGGAATATAAATGGATTACGGAATATCTGCAAGGTGCAATAGACTACCAGACGATGTTTGATCGATTGAATGTAGCAATTCATCAATTTGCAAAAAGGCAAATGACATACTTTCGGAAAATGGAGAAAGATGGTTTGATTATCAATTGGTTAGGTGAGGAGCCGTTTACTCAAATTCAACAATTTATATAGGCTTTTTTAAGAGTGTTTTGTTACTTTGTTATAGAAAAATCGTATAAATATTACAATTCGATTAGGGTTAGCCTGTTCACAATTGTCATTGTATCAAATTAGAGATTTTTTCACACTCTTTTTCACTCCTATCTAAAATGTCAGTAGTTATCTTAGCCCTTGTATTATTAGGAATTGGTTTCTACCTTTCCTATTCAGTGAGTAGCACTCACAAAGAAAAAAAGTTTTCTAAGTAAGAAAATTTTGATATGCTTGATTCGTAGTAAGGCAATATACGCACAGAAAATATTACTTACTAACCCATAAGTGTTCCTGCTTTGTTAAATGCAATTAAATGTTAGGTTTTGAAATTTGAAAATGTGTACGGTGTTTTCAAATTTCAAAACCTTTGTTGTTTGCCTAGAAATCATCATCTAGTGCCTCCAAAATATTGATTAACTCATCCATGTTAGCAAAACCCGGGCGAATTTCTTCTCCACCCTTCAATGCCAAGCCTTTAAATCCTACTTCTTCCAATAATTGATTGGCGTTGTCCTCTGTAATGCCAAAACCCAAAAGAATAGGATATTGCGCTGCCCAAGTTTCGATTTGATTTGTGATAGCATCTATTGGCGTAAATTCATCAGAATTTTCTAACAAAAAATAAGTAACATATCCCGCAGTCGATTGAAATAAGGCTGGAAGATTAGCTTCTGCAAAATCAGTTTTGAGAATAATGGGTAAATTCAACTCTTTCAAAGCATCCAAATCTGGCAAATCACTGCCCGAATTAGCTGAAATTTGAATCGCATCTGGTAAAAAAGTGCTTACCATTTCTTGAATATGCAACGCATTATTCGAGCTGGTCTCACCCACGATTTGAACACCTGCAAGCCAACCTCTCATTTCTTTGTATTTCTCAAAAGGAACATTGTCCATTGAAAAACCAATATATTCAACGCCCATTCCTGCACAGTAGCGAGCATCTGATAAATTATTTACCTCCGAAACCTTAACGATAGTTTTTAACATAATTGTTTTCTTCTTGTAGAGCAAAACGTTTACCCTTGAATTTTTGCAAAAGTACAATTTGACCAACTCAGAACCAAAAAGCTAGCCGTGGTGTTAGAAAAATATTGTATTTTTGCAAAAGAATATTTGGTTAGGAGAGGTTACTCATCTTTGATAAGTACCATTATTGGGTTTACAACTCTTATCTAATCACTATTCGAAAATCATATTTAGAAACAACGGAGGACTTTGAATCCTCGCCGAAAACATGAGTAAACACGGAAGAATTTTAGTCGCCATGAGTGGCGGTATCGACAGTTCGGTGGCAGCGGTAATGCTTCACGAACAAGGTTACGAAGTAGTAGGTATGACCATGAAAACATGGGATTATGCCTCATCAGGTGGTACCAAGAAAGAAACAGGTTGCTGCTCGTTGGACTCCATCAACGACGCCCGTAACATTGCTGTAGAGTTGGGTTTCCCACATTATATCCTTGATATTAGAGAAGAATTTGGTGACTATGTGATTAATCACTTTACGGGTGAATACTTAGAAGGACGCACGCCAAACCCTTGTGTGATGTGTAATACGCATATCAAGTGGGATGCGCTTCTGCGTCGTGCAGATAAGCTTGATTGTGAGTTTATTGCAACAGGACATTATGCCAATATTCGTGAAGAAAATTCACGTTTTGTGATTTCTAAGGGTGTTGATACTTGGAAAGATCAAAGTTATGTGTTGTGGGGTGTTTCGCAAGAAAGTCTTTCTCGTACCAAGTTGCCTTTGGGACATTTGACCAAAAATACCATTCGAGAAATGGCAAAAGAACGTGGTTTTATGGATTTGGTCAACAAATCTGAAAGTTATGAAATTTGCTTTGTGCCAGATAACGATTATCGTGGCTTCTTAAAACGTCGTGTGGAAGGTTTAGAAGATCAAGTTCGTGGTGGAAACTTTGTGGATACCAGCGGTAAGGTACTTGGCAAACATGAAGGCTATCCGTTTTATACCATCGGACAAAGAAAAGGTTTGGGTATTGCATTAGGCTATCCAGCTTTTGTGACAGAAATTCGTAAAGAAACTAACGAGGTAGTTTTGGGACGTGACAAAGATTTGGAGCGTGATGGTATGTGGGTTGGACAATTGAATTTGTCGAAGTACGCCTCAATCCCAGATACGTTAGAAACCATCACCAAAGTTCGTTATAAAGATCAAGGTACACCAGCGAAAATTATTCAAGAAGGAGAAAAAATCCGAGTAGACTTTCATCAACCAGTATCGGGTATTGCTCCTGGTCAAGCGGCGGTGTTTTACGAAGGAGATGATGTTGTAGGTGGAGGCTGGATTTCAAGATCTTTTAAACAAGATGCAACTTCAGGGATTTATGCTGCTGAAATGCGTTAATTAACAATTTTGGAAAGCTTTTTATTTTGAAAAACAGATTAGGAGGATAGATTCGAGAGAGTCTATCCTCTCTTTTTGTTGATAGTTTTTCCTTAAATTTTACTATTTTTGATTTTCTAACCAAAATGATAACTATGAAATACAATCAACAATGGCTCTGTGAAAAGTACAACTACGGAGAGCCAATCAAATATCTATTTTTCTGGGGTCATCAACCTTCAAAAGATGGAAGTCTTTCTAAATCGTGTTTTAGTCAATGGTGGCAGTCGCCATTTGAGGTCAATAGAGAGATTTTTATAACCGCCGAGCATTGGATGATGGTACATAAAGCCAGACTTTTTCAAGATGAATATACAGCCGAAAAAATCTTAAAAGCTAAAAGCCCCGCAGAAGCTAAAAAGTTAGGTCGCTTGGTGAGAAACTTTGATGCAAAGATTTGGGATACTCATAAATTTGATATTGTTGTTGAGGGTAATTTTTATAAATTTTCACAAGACAGCGCTTTAAAAGAATTTTTATTGACTACTAATAACAGAGTTATCGCGGAGGCCAGCCCTGTAGATGCAATCTGGGGCATTGGCATGGCTTCTGACCATCCAGACGTCGAAAATCCAATGGAGTGGGAGGGCGAAAATCTATTGGGATATGCATTGATGGAGGTGAGGGATAGGTTGCTGTCATGAGGTATTAGGGGTCAGGCATTAGTGAAGAGTGTCTAATTTGTTTGAAAATATCACTCTTTTAATATTGGCTGTATGTAAGTCATAAAATATTAACACAAGCCATCCTGAGTTTTTAGATTATCTGAAAATAAGACCTGCTCTTGTTGAGATTGATAAAGTAGCCTATCTCAGTTATTCCTAATAGGGTGCGACTTAAGTCGCACCCTATTAGGAATAAAGGTTCAAAGAATTACAAGTTGCTTAAACGGTAGGCATTTAATGGTTGTAAATCAAAAAAGGCGGTCGAAAAACTAATTTCAACTGCCTTTTTTTTGCTAAAATTCCTGCTGACTAATCTCTAGAAGCAAAGCATTGCGTCTAAACCAGAAAATGTAGATTAAAATAATCACTCATTCGCTCAATTACTCACTCACTAAATTCCCTTATAAAAAAAATCCCTACTTCAATTTCTTAGGTTCAACGCCTTCGAAGGTCATTTTTACATCTTTGATGGTACCGTCTTCGTTAAAGTACAAGTGATCAACACATACTACACGATGATCACGGTCGAGATTGGGAATAGGGCGACGGTGATACACAATGTACCAATCATCAGATTTGGGAGTATTGATCACCGAATGGTGCCCTGCACCCGTTGCCACTTTCTCATCTGCCACCAAGATGGTAGATTTTTTCTCAAACGGTCCCCAAACAGAATCTGCTACGCCGTAAGCCACTTTGTAGGTGCCATTAGTCCAGCCACCTTCCGACCACATCAAATAATATTTGCCTTTACGGATAAACATTATAGGGCCTTCTACATAGCCTTTTGGGGTGATTTCCTTAACCATTTCACCGTTTTCTAGAGGCATCAAGCCTGAAAAGTCAGGTTTAAGTTTGGCAATATTACAGTGTCCCCAACCGCCGTAAATAATATAATATTGTCCGTCTTTATCTTGAAAAACTGCTTGGTCAATGGGTTGCGCTTTATTGTAAAATTGATTGATAAGAGGTTTACCAAGATAGTCTTTGTAAGGACCTTCGGGTTTAGAGGCTACGGCAATACCGATTCCGCCCACCTTATCATCTTTGTCTGGATTGTTTGCTCCAAATCCTTTACGCTCAGAACTTTGAATATCATTTGCCGAAAAGAACAAAAAATATTGCTTACCTTTTTTTACTATCGAAGGAGCCCACATCGCCATTTTTGCCCATTTGATAGCAGTGGTGTCTAAGATTCTAGGGTATTTTTTCCAATTGACCAAATCTTTAGATGAAAAGGCATCAAAGAAAATTTGGTCTTTGTACTTGGCCGAAAACGTTGGGAAAACCCAATATTCTTTATTCAAAATGACCGCTTCGGGATCGGCATACCAACCTTCAAAAATGGGGTTTCCAGAGGTTTTTTTAGGGGATTGGGCAGATACAGTTGAGAGCGTAATAATAAATGTTAAAAAACAGTAAATAGAAAATTGAGCTATTGATTTCATAAAATTTGGGTTTGATTATTCCCACAAGTTATGACCAATAAAAATCGAATCCAAAGAGCTGACATCCTACAGCAGGACATAACCCTGTAGCCCAATCTCTAACCCTATTGATAATACGTTAATATTTACTTTACAAAAAAAATAGAGTTACAAGATAAACATTTATAGGTTTTTATAGGGATGCTTAATATTGTGCGAAAGGCATCATAAACAAAAGGGGTTTGAATCCGCTGTCCATAGTTTTGATGACAGCAAGGGCATTGATTTTTGACAGTGGTTCTACTTTTCATCTTAAAGTAGTAGAGCATACCAATAATTATACTCACAACGAGAACAATCGTAGTGAGAAAAGCTAGGTTTAATAGTTCGGATTTCATGTGTTCTAACTTGTCAAGTATAAATAGTGTGTTAAATTGAAAAAAGTATCAAATCAAAATAGTTTAAAATAAGGTTTAAATAAGTACTGGACACTTGAGTACAAGGCTAATAAAGTTTTCTTGATAGTGTTTCCCTATTGGCAAAATGCACCCATTACTTAATGTGACCTCCTGAGTACTAAATTCAATAAGGTGTTCAATATTAATTAAATAGGAGCGATGAATTCGTATAATTCTGTCATCATTCAATGAGTTTGCTATATGTTGAATACTTGTTTTTAGCATGTACCTTTTCTGACCACTGGTCATCAATTCTACATAGTTGCCTGAGCTTTTTGCAAAAACTAAATTCTTATACGGCATCTTTACATATAAGTTATTTTGTTTTACAAATACGTACTCGCATCCATTATTTTCGCTAGGTTCGAGTGTTGGCGAGATCGAATAATTATCACTTTTTTTTAGATAAACCATTTAATACATAAGTGTTTGAAAGCAACTAATTTGAAAGTAGAAGCTTAAAACAATTCTCTTCATTTTAATTGCCTAAGGTGAATGTTTAATAATGTCAAAAACAAGGTTTTAAAATATTCTAAAAACGGACAATTTAATAAGTACCTAGGCGAGATGTACAGTGATAAAATGATGTTATGGTTTTCTTTTCTAGAAATAAACTCTATGAGAAGGTAATGGCGATACCTACAATAGATTTTATCCTAGCAATTTGCAAGAAGAGGAAATTTGACTAATTAAAATTGTGGCAAGAAAAGTTGATTGGAATTCAAATGATGTAGCTGTTGAAAAATAATAAAATATTACAGATTTTAAATTTTATGGCGAAAATTCTTCAGTTATCCTTTGAATTCTTTACAAATCTCGTCAAACTGATGCCTGAAAGCAATATCTTATTGGATATAAATTTATACTTAAAGATAATTAGAAGCAAATGATTTTTGTTAGTTAGTCAAGAAATTATGTATTTTCTTTAAATACTTATAATTAGGTATTGGAGGAAAAATAATTCAGCAATTTTCGGGTAGGATGACAAAGATTATTCATAAAATTTGCTTTATAAAACCAACAACTTACATGAGTCTTTTTTTATATAATGAGTCTGATTATCAGTACAATTGGCTTCCTCAAGATGGGGTGGTCAACTATTATGGTAAACTTTTTTCGGAGGAGGAATCTAATACCTTTTTCGAAGAGCTCTGGCATACCATTGATTGGAGAAATGATGAAGCAATGATGTTTGGTAAAAAGATTATTACCAAACGAAAAGTAGCATGGTATGGTGATAGTCCTTTTCGATATACGTACTCAAAAGTTACCAAAGAAGCTCTGACTTGGACTCCTGAATTATTGACGCTCAAAAATAGAATCGAAACGGCAACGGGTGAAACATTTAATTCATGTTTGCTCAATCTCTATCATTCTGGCGACGAAGGCATGGCTTGGCATAGCGATGATGAAATCGATTTGAAAAGAAATGGTGCTATTGGCTCAATTACGTTTGGCGCTGAACGAAAATTTGCTTTCAAACATAAGCATACCGACCAGAAAGTGGAAATGTTATTAGAACATGGAAGTTTACTGGTGATGAAAGATACCACTCAAACGTTTTGGATGCACCGATTGCCACCTACTAAAAAAGTAAAAAAGCCAAGAATTAATCTTACCTTCAGAACCATCGAAAATCAGCAATTTTAGGTTAAAGCGGGCTGTATTTTTCGTTCATAATACCAAACAATTTTGTCCAAAAGTACATCGCCTCCACCATAAAAAAATACCGCTCCTAATGGAGGGTTGGCAGTGGCTAATCCTCCGTAGGTAATGGGGCGCCAAATCCAGCAGTTGTAATAGGTACCGATGAGTTCGGTTGTAAAAACTGCTATCCCAATGAAAAAATACACATTTTGCCATCTTTTTCGTCTGACCAATACAAAAAATAATAGCCCAAATAACAATGAAAAATAGTCGTTCCAATAATATCCAACGAGTAAAAAAACGACTGCATAAAAGACTATGAAAATAGGTCTTAACGCTTTGTCATGTCGTGCTGCCCATTGGGTGTGTGCGAAGATATAACCCGTGGCATATACGATACTATGACCGAATGGGACATAGAATGGCACATAAGGTGTACGATAATCATACATTCCTGCACCATTACAGAAAATTAACTCGCCTAAATATGACAAAAAATCATCACGAAAAGCAATTTTCGCAAATGCGCATCGCTGTGATGAAATAGTAAACCAAAATATGAAAGCGTCAGTATATCAGCGAGATACCTACCGTCAAAAATGTTTTGGGCAAACCATGGAGAATCAACAAAAAGTAAGATTGTAATAAAAGGAAAAAAGCTCCAAGCCAACATCAATAGTGCCTTGAAGTTTTGAGTAGTATGATTAAAAATGGGCAAAGAAAGAATATATTTCATCGAAAGTAATATTAAATTTATTTGATTATGAATGTAGCATTTTAGGCTAGGACAACTCACAATTCGCCACTATTACTTAATCTTGCAGAATTAAGTTGAATTAATTATGAGATAAAACATTAGTAATCAAAAAAAACACTCAAAACTCATCACTCATAATTCAGCACTACTACCTATCTCCATTTAAAGGACTTATTATCGATAGCTCGCATAGTACACAAAATACCATCCAAATGGTCGTATTCATGTTGGAGAAGTTCTGATAAATCATTTTGCATATCCCAAATTTGCTCTTGCCAATTTTCATCCAAATAACGAATCGTTAGGCTTTTGTGACGCTTTACTTTGACCAAAAGACGAGGAAAGCTCATACAATCATCCCAAAGCTCAAATTGTTCTTCGCTGAGATTTTCTAAAACTGGATTAATGAACACTACAGGTTTATCGATATTCATATAAATAACTCTCTTCATAATGCCCAACTGAGGTGCTGCGATAGCCCTACCAAAATTGTACTTTTCCCGTATTTCCTGCATAACATGATGTAAGTCGGCGACCCATTCTTTCACTAATGGTAGTTCTTCTTTGGTCACTTCTTGACAAATCTCATAGAGTCGAGGGTCGCCCAAGACTAGCAAATCATCTAAGGTTTTCATTTCTGAATCAATTATTTATGCAAAATCTGGAATATCTATTTAAAAAAAGTAGTTTAAATTTACAGAAGAATATGAGAATTTTAGAAACTATACAGATACAAAATGGTGAGATATTGCAAATATCTTATCATCAAGCACGTATGAACGCCGCCCGAAAGCAACTTTGGCAGTGTGATAACGTCATAGATTTAGCTTCAACGTTGGTTGTTCCAGCTGAACATCAGAATGGCATTGTGCGTTGTAGAGTAGTGTACCAACAAGAAATCGAGGAAATACAGTTTATCCCCTACCAATGGAAAAATATTCGAAGTATTAAAGTAGTTGAAGCGCCACCGATTGACTATGCTATCAAATGGTTGGAAAGAGATGCTTTTACCCAATTACTTCAAGAAAACCCAGAGGCAGATGAGTTGATTATTACTCAAAATGGTTGGGTTTCAGATGCCACTATTGCGAATTTGGCATTTTGGGATGGAAAACAGTGGTTTACGCCCAACACACCACTATTGAAAGGTACAAAACGACAATATTTGTTGGATACGCATCAAATAAAAGAAAAAGCGATAAGGATTGAAGACCTGAAGCATTTTGAGAAAGTCTGTTTAATCAATACTTTCAGAGATTTGTCGCATGAGGTTGCCATCAGTCTTTAAGGTTTGAAAAAACACCATTCATTCAATTACTCAATCATAATTCACTCAATAATTGCCGTGGCAGAAGAACAAAAAACACCTTCGTTTTTATTAAGACAAAAATTTCCCTTTGAACCAACCGTTGGACAGGTTGAACTTTTTCAGAAAATGGAAAAGTTTATCCTCAATACCGACGATTTTGGCCCATTGTGTTTTTTGTTAAAAGGATATGCTGGTACAGGAAAGACCACGGTAATTTCGACTATAATCAAAGTATTGCCCAAGTTTGGTTATAAGTCGGTGTTGCTGGCGCCCACTGGTCGTGCGGCAAAGGTGATGTCCAATTATTCGAAAAAGACGGCCTTGACGATTCATAAAAAAATCTATCGACAAGTAGCCAACCAATATACAGGGAGCCTCGAGTTTCAGCGTCAAAATAACTATGCCACCAATACCATTTTTATCATTGATGAATCGTCCATGATTTCGGACGATGCTGAGTTTGGTACGGCAGGCTTACTCACCGATTTGATGGAATATGTGTTTACGCATCCTGAGTTAGATTACAATGGGAACAAAATTATTTTTGTTGGGGATACCGCACAGTTGCCTCCCGTTGGAAAATTCATGTCGCCTGCGCTTGAAAAAGTTTATATGGAAGGACAGTTTCACTTGGGTGTTTTGGAGCAAGAACTTACCGAGGTAATGCGTCAGGATGCCGAATCTGGGATTTTGTATAATGCCACCCAACTCCGAAGTACTCTGAGTACGAATAAGCCCAAAATCTCTTTTGTGACTAAAGGATATCGAGATTTTTATAAAATGACTGGCGAAAAGCTGGAGGATGGGCTTAACTATGCTTACCGAAAATTTGGGAGAGAAAATACGATTATCCTGACACGCTCGAACAAGACTGCTGTTCTTTATAACCGCTATATTCGCCAACAAATCTTTGCTTTGGATGATGAGCTTTCGGTTGGAGATTTGTTGATGATTGTACGAAATAATTATCATTGGTTGGGGGATGACTCTCCAGCGGGCTTTTTGGCTAACGGTGATTTTGTGGAGGTTATGAAAATTCGGGGTGTGGAAGAAATGCACGGCTTCCGTTTTGCAACCTTATATCTTCGTTTGCTCGATTATGAAGACCATCCCGAAATCGAAGCAAAAGTGTTGTTGACTACCCTGTATTCCAATAACCCCTCTCTGAATAAAGACGAAAGTAAGGCACTGTATGACTCGGTAGCCTTGGATTATGAGCATATTACAAACAAAAAAGATCGTATTGCCGAAATTCGTAAAGACCCTTATCTCAATGCGCTGCAAGTAAAGTTTGCCTATGCGCTCACTTGCCACAAATCGCAAGGTGGGCAGTGGAATGCCGTGTTTGTAGAACAAGGCTATTTGACTGATGAACAAATCAATGAGGATTTTGTTCGTTGGCTTTATACAGGTATTACGCGTGCTACTCACGAGGTGTTTTTAGTCAATTTTCATAATGAGTTTTTTGATTAGTAATGTGATATTCGTCTCAAAAAATTGATAAATGATAAGAGGTTTTGAAAAAAACAAAATCTAAAAGGCTGAGTTTTTCGTATTTTTCCAAAACGAGAAACTTATGAAATACATACTTGCCTTTACTTTGTTTTTAATGAAAACTAATTTAGTACCGAATGTCACCGTTGAGAAAGTTGATTTGAGACGCTATTGCGGTGTCTGGTATTCACTGTATTCTTTACCCACCATGTTTGACCGTAATACCCGCGAAACCACTGGGTATTATACACTCAATACGAAGGGCTACTTTGATGTAGTCACTACCTACAAAAAGGGGAATGATGAAGAAGTTCATTCCGTAAAATCCAAAGTTTTTCCTGTAGCTAACACCAATAACTCCAAATTAGAGGCGCAGTTTCTATGGCCATACCGAGTGGACTATTGGATTATCGAACTTCCCGAAGATTATTCTTATGTGGTGGTGGGACATCCTGAGTATAAATTTTTGTTTATCATGAGTCGTAAAAAGAATATGCCTCAAAAACAGTTAGATGACATTATTGCGAGATGTAAAGCAAAAGGCTATCCTGTCGACAAATTGAGTTCACAGAAACACGATTAGGATACCCTTTGTGATATTTATTTTCTGAAAAAATCTTCTATTTGAGCCGTTACTTAGTAGAAATATATCAATTCAATCTTTAGGTTATATAGCGTTATTCGTGAGTGTAGAATTGTGAGTTAGAGCTGTACGGAGGGTTTCCAACAATTAGGTATTTAGGATTTCTGATTTCGGAAATAGAGTAAAATACTTTTATTTTTTTACAAAATATAGAAGTTTATACTTCCGAAATCCCACATCCGAAATAATCAGTTTTTATAATCCTAGTATACAACCCTAACTCACAACTACCAATTTCCTGATCTAAAAATTGATATTTATCTCTAAACAATATGCTTTCTAGAAGAACCTTTTTGGCTTCTTTGGGAGTCTTGCCATTGACTACATTTAGCTTTGGAAAACCCAAAACTAAGGTTTTGCCTTTATCCGATTTTGTCAAGCACCTTGAACCAGTTGGTCGTCGATTGGAAATAGAAGGCTATTACGTTTGGTGTGCTTCGCCGATTATGGCTCCAGATGGGAAAGTACATGTTTTCTTTTCAAGATGGCCTGAAAAATACAAAATGGGTGGTTGGATTCATAAATCCGAAGTTGCTCATGCTATTGCTGATTCTCCTACGGCTCCCTTTAAAGTCACTGGTACTATTCTTGCTCCAAGAGGCGAAGGATTTTGGGATGCTACTACCTGTCATAATCCTCATATTCAATTTATTGATAACCAATATTGTTTGTTTTACATGGGTAATTCCAACGGTAAGACAGATACTAAGCGTATTGGTATTGCCACAGCGCCAAGCCTCGATGGCCCTTGGACTCGCTATGATAAACCGCTGTTGGAAGCGGGTATCGAAGGCGCTTGGGATGACCATTGTACCACAAACCCCTCTTTTATTAAACACCCGAATGGTGAGTATTGGTTGTACTACAAATCTTGGAATACCAAAGAATACCAAGAAGCTCAAGGCGCTATTCGAGGTAATCGAAAATACGGTTTGGCAATTGCCAAAAATTTAATGGGACCTTACACCAAGTATGCAGGTAATCCCATTGTAGATTTTTCGAAAAAAGGCAATAATGCCCAAGTTGAAGATGCTTTTACGTATTGGGAAAAAGGCAAATTCAAAATGCTTACCCGTGATATGGGCTATTTTAACCATGAAGTAGGCTTGTTTATGGAGTCGAAAAATGGAAAGAAGTGGAGCGAACCTACCGTATCTTTTTTTCCTGCGGAAGCCTATATTACCGAACCACCAGCACCTTCGCATCTTAAGCGTTATGGCAGGTTTGAACGCCCTCAATTGCTGATGCAAAATGGCAAGCTTACCCATCTTTTTACCGCTATGCAAGGAGGGAAATATGCTACCTCCAGTTGTTTCGTTTTCCGTTTGAGCTAAAATTTTACTACTAATATTCACTAATTTCTTTACCAATAAACCTGATTTATTTCATGAAAAAATCGTAAGTAAAGTATTGCCCTTTGCTTTGGGCTTGCTGCTATCTTCGGGTGTGATGGCTCAGTATCAACTCGAAAATTTGGATAGAGGTTTGGTCGCTGTGCGTACCAACCCAAAATCTGTTTTTTTGAGTTGGAGAATCCTTGGTACCGATGCCAAAAATTTGGCTTTTAATATTTACGGAGGAAAAACCAAATTAAACACCAGTCCGATTACAAGGGTATCCAATTGGGTAGACAGCACAGGAATCGAGTCAAGTGAATACAGTCTTTGTGCTGTTATCAATGGCAAAGAACAAAAGTCTATTTATACCCAAGTCTTATCTCAAAACTTTATAGAAATACCCCTTAAAATGCCAGAAGGAGGTACTACCCCCGATGGTAAGCCCTATACTTACACGGCTTCGGATTGTTCGGTAGGAGATTTGGACGGCGATGGACAATATGAAATTGTCTTGAAATGGGATCCGACTAATGCCAAGGATAATTCTCAAAAAGGTTATACAGGAAACGTCTACTTAGACGCATATCGTATGGATGGGAAGCAATTGTGGCGTGTAGATTTAGGGAAAAATATTCGTGCTGGGGCGCACTATACCCAGTTTATGGTTTTTGATTTTGATGGAGATGGTAAAGCCGAAATTGCCTGTAAAACTGCGGATGGAACGACAGATGCTTTTGGGAAAATCATAGGAGATGCCAAAGCCGATTATCGTAATGAAACGGGATATATCTTAAATGGCCCTGAGTTTTTGACAGTCTTTGAAGGAGTCTCAGGGAAAATTCTTGATTCTGTGCCATTCACGCCTGAGCGTGGCGAGGTAGGAGCTTGGGGAGATAAATATGGCAACCGAGTAGATAGGTTTATCTCAGCAGTGGCGTATCTCGACGGCAAACATCCAAGTTTGATTACAGGACGTGGCTATTATACTCGATTGGTTAGAACTGCTTGGGATTTTGAGAAAGGTAAAATCAAAATGCGTTGGAATTTTGACTCTAACGATGCTGGAAATGAAGCCCACAGAAGTATGGGAAATCATCAGATGAGTATTGCCGATTTGGATGGTGATGGTAAACAAGAGGTAATTAGTGGGTCATCGGTTATTGCCTCTAATGGTAAGAGCTTTTACGCCAATGGCCTTGGTCATGGCGATGCCCTGCACGTGTCGGATATGGACCCTACCATAAAAGGCTTAGAGCTTTGGCAGTGCCATGAAGAGCCTGCTAAGTATGGAGAATATGGAATGGAATTTAGAGGAGCTTTATCAGGAAAACCTCTTTGGGGTGTATCAGGTGAAGGCAAGGATATTGGACGTTGTATGGCGGCTGATATTGATCCTACTCATTATGGATACGAGGTTTGGGGCTCGGTAGGAGGGCTTTATGACTGTAAAGGAAATCAGATTAGTGCTACCAGACCTCGTTCTATGAACTTTGCGGTTTGGTGGGATGGCGATTTAACACGTGAGTTACTGGACGGAAATCATGTAGATAAATGGGATTATCAAAATGGACAATTGGTACGTCTATTCACAGCCGAAGGCTGCTCTTCTAACAACGGTACAAAAGCAACACCTGCCGTTTCAGCAGATTTGTTTGGCGATTGGCGTGAGGAGGTAGTATTGAAAAAAAGCGATAGCTCAGCTCTTCGTATTTTTACGACTACTATTCCAACAACTTATAAAATGCCAACTTTGATGCACGATGCTCAATATCGAGTTGCTATTGCTTGGCAAAATTCAGGCTATAACCAACCGCCTCATCCAAGCTTTTATTTGGGAGAAGTAGCACCGAAGTAATTTGAAAATTTGAAGGTGTGTTGATTTGAAAATGGTTAAATACCCAAATAGAAGTCATTCTGTATTTTGGGATACCTTGCTAGAAATATCATAACAGTTAATCAAAAAATGCGTTCGAAAAGAGCTTTTCGAACGCATTTTTTTTATACTATATCTCAGGATAATAATCACTCATTCCCTCAATCTCAACTCACTAAATTAGAGATGAAATTATTCAGGAAGTAACTGGATAATGCGTCCTGGACCTTCTACAGAAATATATATTAAGCCATCAGGACCTTGTTTTACGTTACGAACACGACCGATACTTTCCAATAATTTCTGTTCTTTCACTACTTTTCCGTCCTTGATTTCGAGACGACTCAAATACTGGTAAGCTAAACCACCAACGAATAAGCTCCCTTTCCAACCTTTGTATTTATCGCTTGTTAAAAATGCGATACCACAAGTTCCGATAGATGGCGTGTATTGGTGTTGAGGAAGTGTGACACCCTCTTTTGCAGGAGCTTTAGAAATCGTTTTTCCGTCATAGTTGATACCATAAGATACTACAGGCCAACCGTAGTTTTTGCCTTTTTGGATCACATTCACTTCGTCGCCACCACGAGGACCGTGCTCTGATTCCCAAATTTCTTGTGTAGTTGGATTAAAAGCCAAACCTTGTGGGTTGCGGTGACCGAATGAGTAAACTGTAGAAGGAGCAGTGTTTCCTTCTAAAATTGGGTTGTCGCTTGGAACTTTACCATCGTCTGTCATGCGGTGAACTTTTCCCCAAGGAATCGTTATATTTTGTGCATTCATGTTTGGCGATTCGGCACCACCATAACTTGTTGCACCACCTTCACCAATGGATAAAAACAAAAATCCTTTATTGTCAAACTCGATGCGGCTACCATAGTGATTGTACATCGTGTTGGTGGCAGGAGTGCTAAAAATGGTTTCAGTACCAGTAATAGCATCACCGCTGAGTTTGAAACGAATCAAATTTAATTGCGAGCCATTATCGGAACCCTTGCTTACATAAGTCGCATAAATCCAACCATTTTGGGCATATTGAGGGTGTACTCTCAAGTCTAATAAACCACCCTGTCCTTTTACAAATACATCCGTAGGCGCTCCCGAAAGTTCGGTCGTTTTTCCTCCCGAATAGCGGTAAAATTTACCTTGTTTCTCTGTAAAAAGTAAGTCACCACTAGGAAGAAAGTCCATTCCCCAGATAATATCCTTGTCGTTGACAATGATATTAGTTTTGATCTTTGGTTGCGTATCTGCGGTAGTAATTTCTGTAGTTGGTTCTAATCCTCCATTAGTTTTGCAGGAGAATCCAGAACAAACAGATATAATTGATAAACAAGCATATCCTACAAGTAGATTTTTCATAAAGAATTGAATTTTAGTTTTTGAATTTGTTACAAAAGTATAATAATCAGGCTTTTCTCTGTCGGGGCTGTAGGGCTTTCTGTATCGGATTGTGAGTCTATGGATGGTATATATCCTAAAATCCGAAACCCATTCCTATAATTTAATTTTTTCTCCTTGTTGTGGAAAAATGATATTTAAGCCTAGTGGATTCTGCGTTTTTACCTGTTCAATAATTTTTTGCTCGTTCACAGCTGGAGGCTTTAAATGCGTAATAACAACATTTAGGCCTTTGAGATTTTCTTTTCCTGCAAGGTCTGCCAAAATATTCATTTCTTTCATAAGCCATTGTGGCGTTAGGTGACCAAACAGTAGATGATTTGGTTGTTCGTTGGGAAACGAAACCTCTATGAGGATTCCTTTCAATTGCTTGTTTTTGATCAATGGGGCTACGTTTTTCCAAAGATTTTTCAACTTTCCAGCTTTTTCTAATTCATCGGGTCCTGTATCTCCCAAATATAAAACATAAGAATCTTGGTGTTTTATCAAGAATGCGGTACTCTCAAAAGGCTCTATATGACTCAAGGAAAATGCTTTTACTGTCATGTCTGTTCCTGCAATCTTTTCCTCTGTTTCGAGTGGTAAAGTGGCATAATGGTATTTTTTCAAAAGGACACCAACACCTGCATCGCCAAAATTTACCCAAGTTTTATCATTGAAATAGTTTTCTTGCATAATAGTCATGCACTTTTGTGTAGCATAAATACTCTTTGCAGTGTCGCCAGGAGAATTAATGATAAGTCCAGAAACATGGTCGAGATGTGGGTGAGAAATAAAATAACCTTTAATGTATTTTCTCATCACCTGCGAAGCCGATAAAGTAAATGTTTTTTTCTCTACGGCTTTTTGTAAACCAGCGTAAACTGTTCCAGCGTCTAAGGCCACAAATTGCTCCGAACCACTTGGTCCGAGCATATAACACGACATATTACTTTCGTCGGTACCACCTTTTACGCCTAGCGGAATTAGGTCAAAACTTGATTTTTGTCCCCATGTACTCCAACTTATTAAGGTTAGTGTAAGGAGAGAATAGAGTTTGTGTTTGTTGAATCGAATCATAATGTTAATATATAATCTGCTACAAGATATAGCTTAGTTAAAACTGTAAAGTTAAGGTATTAAAGCTTAAATGTTGGAATAAGAATACATTTAAACAATTTAGCGTTTGTGTACTTGAATGTTGGAATACTTTTTGCTAAAAATTGAATTAAAAAGGCTGTTATTTTTTGCATAAACTTAAAAAAGTGACATTTGTGGCTTTTTATTTATCATTTAATTTCTATATTTAAAAAAAGAAATTGTTCTTTCGGCATAATCCTTGATAGGTGTTTTTCTGGACAAATTGATATTTCAAGAAAGCAGCGACCTAACTATTCTTTATATTGTTTCAACCCATGTACTTATGTTTGAAAAAATCCTTAACAAATTTCTGAGCTTGATTGTCTTACTTCGTCACGGACGAATGACGCCATATGTTAGATATTATTACCGTCACACATATCGGTGTCAGCTCACGCAGTGGAAGTATGTGTTGCAGGACTATGTATTCAGAAAGCCATATAAAGAAATAGAGTTTCAAGGAGAATTTGCCCCTGAACTAGAATTTACAATTCCATTTGCCTATTGGCATTTTAAAAATGGTACCTTAAAAAGTACCAAAGGTGCTTTGTTTACGAAAGAAATGTATTTCTTTTCTCCGCATCATGAAGAAGTCTTTGATGTGAGAACCAACGAGGGTAATTATAATTTTGAACTTCCACGAGTACTCTATAGTCAGGATTATGATATGACGAAATGGCTTGAAGTACCTTATAAAGAGCACTTTAAGAATGATGTTTACGTCTATGACAAGCCAATGTTGATGATTGCCAATCGATACAATATGGAATGGGGAGGTCCTCCAATTAGTTTTTATAGTATCGAAGATTTGGACTTTATGATTAGTCACCTGAAAAAAGACTATACCATTCTTTACAACCGCCCACGCCCTCAGAATATTACCAATGACACCAGCGATATTTACGAACTCAATGACTACGAATGGTTGGCAGAAACGCATCCTGAAGTAGTTTTGATGGAGGATTTGTATAAAGAAAATAAAATTAAAGCGAGAAATTACAACCATTTCCAGCTATCTGTGTATGCCAATTGTGAGAAGTTTATTTCAATTCATGGAGGCACAGCAGCCTTGGCAAGTTGTTTTAAAGGCTCTAATATAATCTTATCTAAAAAAGGACCAGAGCATCATTTCGGGTGTTTCAAAACACTTTTTCCTAAACTTTCAGGAGCTACGATTTATCACGCCAAAACCAATGAAGAGGCTAGAGACTTTGTGCTAAAACATTACGTAAAATCATAACCGTATGGCAAATAACTATTGGTTAAAATCTGGTTTCTTGAATATTCTCCAAAGTTTGACAAACGTACTTTTTGGCTTTGGAGGATTTTATATGTTGGTACGTGTTTTGGACAAAAATCAGTTTGGCGCTTGGACGCTCTTTATGACTACCACTTCTATTTTAGAGGTAATTCGTAATGGTTTGATAGGGAATGCGCTAGTAAAATTTTTATCAGGTGCGAAACCCGAAGAGAAAACCCCAATTATTACGGCTTCGGTAACAATTAGTGCATCGCTTTCGGTTTTTTGTGTATTGCTGAATCTAATTTTTTCACATTTTCTCAGTGTAATGTGGCATACGCCTGAGCTGGAGCCGATGTTTTATGTGCATAATATCACGTTTTTACTCTCAGGAGTTTTAGCCATATTCAATAGCGTCGAGCAAGCGCATTTAGCTTTCAATGGTGTATTCATTACCACCTTTGTGCGTCAGGCTGTACTATTTTTATTTATTCTGGTTTGCTTCGTTACTAAGTTTACCATACCATTAGCGTACCTAGTGTATATTCAAATTGTGGCGGTTGTAATTGCGACCTTAATCGGATATAGCTATGCCAGAAAACATTTGACATTGGATCGACAGTTACACAAAGAATGGATTAGTAAATTATTTCATTTTGGAAAATATACCTTCGGTACATCGGTAAGCTCTATTCTGTCGGGGACTATCGACCAAATGATGCTTGGAGCTATGCTTTCTCCTGTGGCTTCGGGGGCATTTAATGTGGCAGTAAGAATTACCAATCTGATAGAAATACCTACTAATTCTATCGCTACCATTGTATTTCCACAAAGTGCCAAGCGTGCGCAGGAGGGTATCGATGGTGTTCGCTATTTGTATGAAAAATCGGTAGGAACAATCTTAGCATTGGTGATTCCAGCGATTATTTTTCTGTATTTATTTTCAGATTTAATTGTCAATATTATAGCTGGAGGAAAGTACGATGACTCGATTCCTTTATTGAAAATCACGTTATTGTATTGCATTTTTGTACCTTTTGGTCGTCAATTTGGTATTGTAATCGACTCTATCGGAAAAACAAAACTGACCTTTTCTGTGGTAGTTTTTTCAGCTTGTTTGAATATTGCGATGAACTATTTTTTGATCAGTTCGCAAGGGGTGATGGGAGCAGCGAGGGCAACTTTAGTGTCGAGTATCATAGGTTTTATCATAGGACAAGTAATTTTGTATAAAGAACTAAAAGTTAATGTACTTCACCCGTTTATTTATGCTTTTAGATTTTATCCAGAATTTTATCATCAATATATCAAGCCTCGTTTAAAAAAGGCTTGATATGAAGTCTTTTGAATGAAAAAGTATTGAAGAATGCAGAAGAGATAACTGGTTCAAGACTTAGTCTTGGATCTATTTTTTTAAACAGTTTTAAAACTGAAGCAAGAGTGAGTCCGAGACAAAGTCTCGAACTATACATGACTGGTTCAAGACTTAGTCTTGAATCAGGAAATCGACAATCATCAGGATGATACATGATGGAGTGAAGACATTTGGAAGCTATATTTGATAGTTTAGGCTTATTAGGATTTTTTATACTACTAAGCTATTCTTATTTGTATAACTTACCATTTTAACCGTGAAAAAAACCCTCCAAAATCTATTCATTGCATCATTTGTCCTGATAAGTTTCGCTTCGATAGGACAATCAAAAAAACTTAATCTACAAGGAACATGGCGATTTGCGATTGATTCCTTGGATAAAGGCGTACAAGAAAAATGGTTTTCTCAAAAACTAAAAGACAAGGTAAAGTTACCCGGCTCCATGCTTGAAAATGGCAAAGGAAATGCAGTAACACTTCAGACCCAATGGACGGGTAGTATATATGATAGTTCGTGGTATTTTAATCCTCGCATGGCAAAGTATCGCCAAGGTCCTCGCCCAAAATTCCCCTTTTGGCTTACTCCTAAAAAACATTACGTAGGCGGTGCATGGTACCAAAGAGATATTACTATTCCGTCTGACTGGAGAAATCAACGTATTTGGCTAAATCTTGAACGTCCACATTACGAAACGCGCGTGTGGATTGATAATCAGGAAATAGGACTGCAAAATTCTCTTTGTGTAGCCCATGTTTATGATTTAACAGGCAAACTCAGTACTGGCAAGCATACGATAACAGTTCGTGTTGACAATAAGACAAAAGAAATCAACGTAGGAAAGGATTCTCACAGTATTACAGATCACACGCAAGGAAACTGGAATGGCATTGTTGGCAAGATGGAATTGGGTACCGAAGGACAGGTGTGGCTTTCAGATGTGCAGGTATACCCGAATGTGAAGGAAAAACTTGCTAAAATAGTCATTCAACTAGAAAATAATCTGCCAGCTACAGTTTCGGGAAAAATTAACCTTTTTGCTAAAAGTTTTAATGCCACTAAACAACATTCAGTCACACCGCTTGCTGTAGATTTTAAGGCAGAGAGAGGTAGTAATACCTTAGCTTACACATTACCAATGGGTGACAATTTTCTGACTTGGGATGAATATGTACCTGCTTTGTATAAGTTAAATGTACAAGTTTCTACTAAGGAAGGTGTACAATCGGTAAGAGATGTTCAGTTTGGCATGAGAGATTTTGCCATTAATGGAACTCGTTTTGAGATAAATGGACGACCAATATTTTTGAGAGGAACGGTTGAAAATTGCCAGTTTCCTTTGACTGGATATGCACCAATGGATGTGGCATCTTGGGAGAAAGTCTTCAGAAAAGCCAAATCCTATGGACTAAATCACTTCCGTTTTCATTCGTATTGTCCTCCCGAAGCTGCCTTTATTGCTGCCGATTTAGTGGGTATTTATCTACAACCTGAAGGGCCAAGTTGGGCAAATCACGGTTCGTCTTTGGGCGATGGTCACCCGATTGATCAGTATATCATGGACGAGACCAACCGCATGGCGAAAGCTTATGGTAATTATGCCTCTTTTTGTATGTTGGCTTACGGCAATGAACCAAGAGGAGGAAAGCAGGTAGATTATTTGACAAAGTTCATTAAATACTGGCAAGCGAAGGACCCTCGTCGTAAATATACAGGTGCTTCGGTAGCTATGAGTTGGCCATTAGTTCCTGCAAACGAATATATGATTAAGTCGGGACCACGCGGTTTGCCTTGGGATAAGCTCCCTTCAAGCAGTGCTGATTTTGGAGATAAGGTCAAAAACTTTACAGTCCCTTACGTTACTCACGAGTTAGGTCAATGGTGTGTATTCCCTAATTTTGATGAAATCAAAAAGTACAAAGGTTTGTATGAAGCTCGTAACTATGAACTTTTTCAAGAAGATTTGAAGGATAGAGGAATGGCAGATAGGGGCAAAGATTTCTTTATGGCTTCTGGAAAATTACAAGCTATTAGTTACAAGCACGAAATGGAAATGGCATTTAGAACGCCACTTTCGGCAGGATTTCAGATGCTCGGACTCAACGACTATTCAGGACAAGGAACCGCTTTAGTTGGTTTGCTGGATAGTTTTTGGGAGGAAAAAGGCTATATCGATGCCAAAGAGTTCCGTCAATTTTGTGACTCAACAGTTATTTTAACTCGTTTCCCAAAATTTGTTTTTCAGCAAAATGAAAGTATTCAAATACCAATTGAGTTGTTTCATTTTGGACAAAAAGCCTTGTCAAAAGCAGTAATTGCATGGCAAATTGTTGATTCAGAAGGGAAACCTGTGGAAGCAGGTGAGTTTCAGCCCGCAGATTATGTTATTGGGAATAACCTGTCAGTTGGAAAAATTACGTTTAATCCTCAGCAAATTAATCAAGCACAAAAACTATTACTTAAAGCGTCTATCAAAGGTTCTTCAATTCAGAACGAGTGGGCGTTTTGGGTATATCCAAAAACTTTGCCAGCTGTAAAATCAGAGGAAGTTTATTCATGTAATAGTTTAGATGAAAAAGCTTTGCAGATTTTGGAAAAAGGAGGAAAGGTCTTTTTACAGGCTGCTGGGAAAATTGAAAGGGGGAAAGAAGTCGTTAATTATCTACAACCTGTTTTTTGGAATACCTCATGGTTCAAAATGCGCCCACCACATACTTTGGGTTTTGTCTGTGATCCTAAACATCCAGCCTTCCAATCGTTTCCTACAGATTTTCACGCCAACGTGCAGTGGTGGGAATTAGTCAATAAAACACAGGTGATGCTGTTAGATGAATTTCCAAAAGGATTCAAACCTGTAGTTCAACCCATAGATACTTGGTTTTTGAATAGACCGTTGGGCTTAATTGTGGAGGCAAAAGTGGGCAAAGGAAAGCTATTGATTTGTAGTGCAGACCTTAGTTGGAATTTAGATACAAGACCCGTAGCTCGCCAATTAGCTTATAGCTTGCAGCAGTATATGGCCTCTTCGGCGTTTAATCCACAGACATCGGTAGATTTACAGGTAGTGAAAAATCTCTTTGACAAGTCCTACAATCCTAATTTTAATACTTACACCAAAGACGCACCAGATGAGTTGAAAGTGAAAAAGAATGGAATGAATCCTTAGGATTAGCGACATATCAAAGTTCTTATTCCTCCAAGTATACGACTTCTGTTGTATTCTTGGAGGAATTTTTTGAGGTAAGCATTAAAAGCTAAAACCAATCACCAATAAGCCTATGAAGGTAGTATTTAGTATTGTGTAACTATCTGAAAATGAGTTTTTAAGATAATGAATTGAGATGTTTTTAAAAATTATTAATAAAATATTTTAAAAATATATATGGTCTTTTAATTCCTCATTTAACCTAAATTGCAATTGATTTTATCCTGAAAATTCTACTTTGAAGATATTTTATTGGAATTATCTTGCTTTTGGTGAGTATTTTTCCTGCGAAACTTATTATTAAAATAATTTACAAGAAATTAATATTTAATAATTTATTTTATTAATTTGGTTGCGAAATCTAACTAAGCCTTTCAATACTAATAGCCAAAAAGATTTCAAAACCGCATCAACTTACCATATTTAAACCATGAAAAACAATGAAAGGAGGGAAGCTTTTTCTCCGTAACGCTCTAAAACTATTTATTTCAAATTCGCTCAATCAGAGCTCCAATTTTCAATTTTCATCATTTTAATTCCTAACAATGAAAGCATGTAGAAAAATTTTTACTACGTTATTTGCTACACTCTTGATTTTGACTGGACAGTTCGTAATGGCTCAGCAGGTAGTCAAAGGAAAGGTCGTGGATAGCAATCAATCAGCCCTAGCAGGCGTAAGTATTTTAGTGAAAGGTACCACAAAAGGTACAGTAACAGATGGTTCGGGTAATTATACCATTTCAGTTGCTAAAAATGCCTCTTTGATTTTCCAATCATTGGGCTTCGCTACAAAGACCGTTGAAGTGTCGGGACGTACAACCATCGACGTGGTTTTGGAATCTACTTCTCAAGATCTTGATGAGGTGGTTGTTACGGCCTTAGGTATCAAGCGTGAACAAAAAGCCCTTGGTTATTCAATTGGTACGGTTTCTAGCAAGGAAATTACCGCTTCGGGTAATACCAACTTTGCTTCGGCATTGTACGGTAAAGTAGCAGGTGTTAAAATCTCTACGGCGCCAGGTGGTGCAACTTCAGCCGTAAACGTACAAGTACGTGGCGTTAACTCTTTGAATTACAACACACAACCACTTTATGTTGTGGATGGTATCGTAATTCGTGACTTTAACCAAGCAGGTGCAAATGGTTTGAATAACGGCGGTTATTGGGATGATCAACGTATTCGTGGTAATGGTATCTTGGATATTAACCCTGCCGATATTGCTAGTTTGTCAGTATTGAAAGGTGCATCAGCAACAGCCCTTTACGGTTCTGAAGCTTCGAATGGTGTAATTGTTATTACCACAAAATCGGGTGTAAAAGGCAAAGGGTTAGGCGTTGAATTAAACTACACGTATAATCAAGAGCGTGTGGCATTTACGCCTCAATATCAGAATGTATATGGTCCTGGTTATGACCGTGCTACTAACTTGGCAGTTGGTGCCAACGAGGAAGGTTTTATCACAAATCCTGGTGGTTCTAAGCGAGTGAACTTTAGAGCTTATGGACAATTTGGTCCTAAGATGGATGGTAGAATGATGCCTTGGTGGGATGGAACTATGCAGTCGTATAGCGCAAAACCAAATAACTTCAATGATTTTTATCAGACTGGTTATAACTCAACGGTGAACGCTGCTTTCTCAAATGCTACTGACAAAGGTTCTTACCGTTTTTCTTACACAGGTACAGATTATGCTGGTATTATGCGTGGAAGTAATTTGAAACGTAATACTTTCAACTTAAACTCTTCTGTAAAATTGAGTAATAAAGTTACTGCCGATGTAGTAGTAAGTTATATCAACTCAAAAGTGCATAACCGTCCTGAGCAAATCAACCGTGTGACAGCTAACTATGGAGGTTTTTACAGCCGTGCGGAGGATATGAACAACTTCTTGAATCATTATCAAACGTCACAAGGATACAAATATGTACCATACAACGTTCCTGAACGTAATCCTTCAGAAGCTTTCAAATACAACATTCGTGGTGGCGATATTATGGATTTGTTATGGAATGCTTTGCGTAATAGCGAAGACGAAAACCAAGACCGTGTATTAAGCTCTGTTACCTTAAACTACAAAATCAACAATGAATTTGGTTTGCGTGGTCGTGTAGGAAATGACTTTACTAGTTTGGGTACTGAAGTAAAGAAATACAACGAATTTCCCGCTTTATTTAACTCAGGAAATAGTACTGGTGAATACCGTGTAGCTAGTGGTCGTTACTCAATCGTATATGGCGATGCGATGTTGACTTACGCGAAAAAATTGAATACAGATTTTGATTTGTCTGCTTCTGCTGGTGTACAAGGTCGTCAGGAAAAATACTATGACCAATCAGTTGGTACAAATGGTGGCTTGGTAATCGAGAACTGGTTTAGTATGAACAACTCTACGAACGTATTGAATGCTAGTGCTTCACGTAGAGAAATGATTAAGTTTGCTTACTTGGGTACTTTGAACGCAGCTTATAAAAATATGTTGTTTGTAGAAGGTACAGCTCGTCAGGAATACTCTTCAACATTGCCAGCAGGCAATAACAGCTATTTCTATACTTCGGTAAACTCTGGTTTTGTATTCTCGGATGCGTTCCAAATGCCGAACTTTATGAACTACGGTAAAATCCGTGCTTCTTATGGTGTTGTTGGTAATGCACCCCCTTTGTATGTAGCTAATACAACTTATTCTCAAACGATTTTGCAAACAGCTTATGGCGCAGTTCCTGCTTTGAGAGCAAGTTCTAGCTATGGTAATGACAATATCAAACCTGAGCAAAAGTTTGAAAATGAATTTGGTTTAGAAACAAAATTCTTCAAAAACAAATTAGGTTTTGATGTTACTTACTATAACAGCCGTATCAAAGATCAAATCCTTCAAACGTCTATTCCTACCAGTACAGGTGCTAGTTCGGTATTGGCAAACGTTGGTGAGCTTCGTTCTTTCGGTTGGGAAGCATCAATTTATGCAACTCCTATCAAAACACGTGATTTCACTTGGAATACTCGTATCAATGCTGCTATTAACCGTACAAAAGTTGAGAAGTTGGCAAAAGGTATTCCTCAGTTAGTGGCTTATGATGCTGATCAATCTGCTATCAAAATTGTAGCTGACGAAGGTGATTATTTAGGAAATATTTACACTCACGTGCGTGCAACAGACTCAAAAGGTAACTTTATTATCTCTGAAGACGGTCTATATACTTTGACTTCTGACTACAAAAAAGTAGGTAACGTGATGCCGAAATTAGTAGGTGGTTTCTTGAACTCATTTAGCTACAAAAACTTCAGTTTAGACATCAACATGGATTACCGTATCGGTGGACAATTGGTTTCAAACCCATTGTTGTATGCAACAGGTGCAGGTATGTTTGAATCAACAATGAAATATCGTGATGCCGAAAACGGTGGTTTACCATATTATGTTGACGGTAGTGGAAACAACGTATTGTTGTCAAGCCACACAGCAACTGCGCCAAACGGTGGTAAAGTATACCATGATGGTGTATTGTTAGATGGTGTAACGGCAAGTGGCGAGAAAAATACTAAGATTATCGATGCTGCTTCATATTACATGAACACTTACACTTGGGGTTCGTCAGGTTGGTATGAAAATGGTTCCGTTTATAACAACAGTTACTTAAAAGTTCGTGAAGCAATTTTGTCATATACTTTGCCTTCGGCGGTAGCTCAAAAATTGCGTTTGCAAAATGTTCGTGTGTCTTTGATTGGTCGTAACCTATTCTACTTGTACCGTACTTTGAAAAATCTTGACCCAGAAGCACCAATTGGTACTAGCTGGAACCGTCAAGGTATCGACGAAGGTTCAACAGCGGCAACTCGTAGCTTTGGTGTGGCTTTACACGCTAGTTTTTAATCAACCAATCAGACATTTTATTTAGAAAAGTATGAAAAAGACATTCATCAAAATAAGTGCAATGTTAGCGATTGTAGCTACTTTGAGTAGCTGTAAAGACCAACTCGGTGACTTGTACCTCAACCCAGAACAGACTACGACTCCATCTGTTGAGAAATTTTTTACCCAAATTCTCAACAACGACCGTATCTATCCAAAATATTGGGATATGCGTACTTTTGCGTTGACTCACGCAGGGGTATTTTCTCAAGTAATTTCTTATACCAACGATAAATTTATTTACCGCGAACAAGCGCAATATACCGAGCAACGTTGGGGTGATTTTTATACAACTAATGGTAACGGTAGCGGTCCTTTGGCGCATTATCGTGAAATAGAAAAACAATATGCTAAACTTTCTGCAGCAGAAAAACAAAATGCGGACGTATTTGTGAATGCAGCGAAAGTAGCCATGTTGGAGCAAACTGCTCAAATGGTTGACCTTTGGGGTGATATTCCATTTTCTGAAGCAGGTATGTTGAACTTAAATGGCTCGATTACATCGCCAAAATTCGACGATGCGAAGGAGGTATATTATAGCGTAATTGCTGGTTTGAAAGATGCTTCGAACTACTTTGCTACGGCGAATTTGAGCAGTGTAACGGCTGGTTCGTTCAAAAAACAAGATATTCTTTTCCAAGGCGATATTACAAAATGGCGTCGTTTGGCCAACTCTTTGCGTTTGCGTGCTCTAATGCGTATTTCATTCGTAGATGAAGCTAAAGCAAAAGCAGAGGTATTGGAAATGTTGAATAACCCAACGCAATATCCTTTGTTGGAAGAAACAACTCACAATGCTTTGTTGAACCCAGTAACGACTTATATTGACAATTTGCGCAATGCTTTCTATGAGTCAAACAACCATTTGGGTGCTTCGTTCTTATTGGACAAAGTGTTAAAACCTGCGAATGACCCTCGTATTGCTGTAATTTATGACAAAGGCGGTCGTCAGGATGGTAGCAAATGGGTAGCCAATGCTGATTATTATGCAATGCCTTTAGACTTGAACTCAACTGACCAAGCGACTAATATCACCAACGGTAAATATGCAGTACTTGACTCAGCTACGTTTGTGTATAACAGCAAATTGCCTGGCGTAATTTTTACCTCTGCCGAAACACATTTGTTGAAAGCAGAAGCGTATGAGCGTTGGGGAACTACAACTGATGCGGCTACGGCTTACAATAAAGGTGTAGCTCAATCAATTGCTTATTACTATGCTTTGAACAATTTGAGCAATAGCACAGCTCCAAAATTGGCGGCTCCATCTGCCGCAGCTGTAAATGACTTTTTGGCAAACTCAACGATTAAATATGCTGGTTCTTCGGCTCAAAAATTAGCCTTGATTTGGACACAAAAATGGGTACAATTTGGCTTTATGCAATCGGTACAAGCTTGGTCTGAACTGCGTCGCACAAAATATCCTCAGTTGACTTTTGTAGCGGACAATACTTCAGGATTTGCATTGCCTCCAAACAGATTGACTTACCCTGGTCGTGAGCGTACATTTAACCCGAACTATAGCGCAGTTTCAGCAAAAGATACGCGTGACGCGAAGATTTTCTGGGACGTAAAATAGAAGTAGATAAGTGAAAAACTGAATGATAATAAAAATCCCCCTCATCTATATGGACGAGGGGGTATTTTTTTAGTGTTGAGTTTGGAGTTTTAAGTGAGGAGTTTTTTTGAGTGCTGAGTTTGGAGTTTTGATTGAGGAGTTTTGATTGAGGAGTTTTTTTGTCCTTGCCTCAAAGGCAACCTATTTTAGGCAAGGACAAAGGATAATTCACAACTCGCAATTCACAATTCATCATTCTAAGTGTTCTGCTATCTCCATAATTCTGTGAAGTATCATATCGATTTCGTCATCGAGGGTTGCGAGATTACTACTGGTAATATTTTCAGGGTAAAATCTCAAATAAGTAGTTACTGCCTCTTGAACCCACTGAAGATTTTCGTTGGTTACCTCTGGTGTCGATAAGGCTTGACTCAATGAGTTTGATAAAATATCTTCTGCTCTCAGTCTTAATAATAAACCTGTTTGACCAGTAAGTGATTCTTGCTCAGTGAAGCACTGAACTAAATGTTCGAAATTGGCTTTGAGCAATCTCAGATACACGGGAGTTAACGTTTCCATGGTAATTCGTTGGCTGGTAATACTACGATTCTATTTTGCATAGCAGGATTGATGGCTCTAAAATCAAAGCTTCCATCTGCTTTCTTTAATCTACGGTATACAAGTGGAATAAGAATTTGTTCACCTCCACCTGCTAAATATGGTTGACCAATATTTAAATTGTTAGAGAGTTTTTGTGCTGCCGCTAATCCTCTCCACACCCAGATACCTCCCGCAGGAACGGTATATTCCACGATATTTTTAAAGCTATTCCATTCTGGTTGAACAGCAGTTCCACCAATTACTTCCGAGATGGATGTTGGTTTTGTACGTGTCCAATAGCCACCTGTAAATTGATCCCATCCATCATTACAAACTCTATACAATTTTGTCCCTTCTGGTAATTGCTCCAAGCTTGCGGTGTTGTTCACAAAAGACATCACATCTGGCGCATAGCTTACCGCAAAATCTGGGTCAAAACTGCCACTTGGTAACTTTACCTTGAAATTAGCAAACTGCGTTCCTTGTGAAAAACCATTAGGTTGATAAGACCCATTAGCTAGGCCAGGAAAATCGAAGTTACGAATAATTACCTTTCTGTGGTAAATACTCAAGGCATTGTTTAGGTCTGAGTAAAGTTTTTGCTTGTTTGAAGTCGTGTCAAAAGTACCTTTTAGAATACTTTCGCTGAGACCATCACGAATCCATTTTGGCAAAGTAGTATCAGAACCTGCGGGCAGACTACTGCTTAGTTGTACAATCCAAGCACGGGTACTGTCTTTTGAAATGGTAATTCCAGAAAAAGAAAACGAACTAAATGATAATAACAATAAGGTACAAAGCATCAAGTGCTTCAAGGTAGGTTGGGTTTTCATAATGAAATGTGTGAATTGAAAAGGAAATTAATTTGATTTGAGATTACGAAGGTAGAGATTATTTTTAAATTACAAACGCAGAGATTTTAATTTAAAACATAATAAAATGCTCTCTTATGGTTTGTGTGAAAAGGGTAAAGGATACTTTTTCTTTCAAAATAAAAAATCGCCTTGTCAATGGTTAGTCAACAAGGCGATAGATCAATCAAACTATTGTGGATTTGGGGTTTCTGATTTCGGAAACGTGGACGTAATCCTTAATTTTTGTAAAACAGAATTTCTAATAAGCATTAGCGCAAAATACAATTCAACTGCTTCGTGGAGAAAATAAAATTGAAGCATTCAAGTGTTGTCAGTTCGTCGCTCAATTTTACCAAAACAGTTTTAAACTGTTAAAAAAATGAGTCCAAGACTAAGTCTTGAACTAGAGACCTTTACTTTTGTCAAGTAATCAGAAAAGTTGTGAATTTTGAATGTAAATTGTTAATTATCAAATTTTTACACTCACAATTCACAACTCATAATTACAACATTACTTAAACTCAATCCATTCAAGGCTACACAAGTCTTTGTTTGGCGTATCTTTTTTGGTAAAGACAAAATACAAATCTTGTTTGCCCGTTGGTGATTGAATACTCGCAGTTTGTTCGGCGTACTTATCCCATGCACCGGTTGGGTTATACGACAATGTACTAATCACAGGACCTGTTGGCGAACCAGTATGAACTTCCACCGTGGCCGCCTTGTCTCTCGACGAGAATTTGTAGGTTAATTCACTAATACCTTTCAAATCGATATTTTTCAAGACAAAATATGAGCCATTGTGAATAAAGCCCAAACGCTTGTCTTGACGACCAAGATTATGTAATTCATCGGCTTCGGCACCATAAACACGATTCGGGCGCAATACCAAAGTCGCAGTTTTACTCAATGCAAGTATCGTTTTGGGTTTTCCTGCTGGAGCTACCAATGAACCTTTATCTGTGTACGAAGCAGTAATTACATAGCGACCTTCTTGCTCTTTGCCAACGTGTTCTTTCAAAGATGCTGTTCCTTTTGGCGCAATACGGTTTTCAACAGGCTCTGTACCCAACGAAAGGATATACTTCACCATTTCAGTAGTTTCTTCTCTTGAAAGTTGTGGGTGCGCACTCATTTCACGGTCGCCCCAAAGACCTCCACCACCAGTAATAATCTTATTGGCTAATTTGGCAATAGCGGTTTTGTCATCACGGTATTTTTTAGCAACCTCCTTAAACGCTGGACCTGCTGAAGGTGCATTGAGTTGGTGACAAGCTTTACAGTCAGAACCCGCAATCAATGATTTTCCTAAGCTAAATGTAGAAGTCAACTGTTGGTGACCCATTTGTGGTTCTCTACTCACTTTTGGAATATAATTCAAAACTACCTTTACACGTTTTGGATCAATCATTTTGTCTTCTTGATCTTTCACATCTACAGCATATTTTAAACTGCCAGCATTTGCCTTAAAGAAGGTACTGTTTTCGTCTGTAGAAATTGCCACGTCTGGAAGTGTATTTCCTACCTTAATAGTTAAAGTTTGAGTATTGCTCAATCCAGCTTGATCTTTTACGGTTAATGATACTTTATAGATACCATTTTTCTTGAAAGTATAGCTTGGATTGATCTCCGTAGAAGTTTTGTTTGCCTCAAATTTCCACAAATAAGAAAGCTTATCTCCTTTATCATAGTCAACACTTTGATCAGCTTTAAACTGTACTGTCATAGGTGCCAAGCCAATTGTATCTTGTGTAATCGCTTTTGCCACTGGAGCGCGGTTCCCACCATTGAAGTCAATTTTTACTAAACGTGCATCTTCGTTATCTATACCATATACCGAGCCATATTCGAGCATATACATACAACCATCTTGACCAATTTCCATATCTACAGGACGACGGAAATCACCCGATTTCGGCATGAATTGCTCCATTGATTGGTAGTTTTGATTTTCATCTAATCTCACGGCAAATACCCAGTTACGCATCCAATCATAGATAAAAAGAGATTTATCGTAATAGGATGGCATTTTACTTTTATTCGCAATTTTCGCATCATAATGATACACAGGACCACCCATCGCACAACGCCCACCGACACCCAATTCTGGAAACTCAGCCGATTTGTTGTAAGGATACCAAATCATCGCCTTTTGTGTAGGAGGAAGGTTTTTGATACCTGTATTGTTTGGCGAATTATTGATCGGAGCGTTTGGCTCAAACAAATCACTTACCTTTTTCGACGCAAAATCATATTGATGATAAGGCTTGCTATCTCCTACAAAATATGGCCAACCATAGTTACCTGCTTTTTTTGCCTGATTGATTTCGTCATAACCTCTAGGACCTTGCACACCGTCATTTCCTGCATCAGGACCAATTTCGCCCCAATACACAATCGAAGTTGCTGGGTCTACCGAAATACGGTAAGGATTGCGACAACCCATTACATAGATTTCAGGACGAGTACCAGCAGTGCCTTTTGGAAAAAGGTTGCCTTCTGGAATAGTATAAGAACCATCCTTTTCGACATGAATACGGAGAATTTTACCACGCAAATCATTGGCATTTCCTGCCGAACGCTGTGCATCAAACGTAATACGTCCTTCACGAGAATCAATAGGAGCATGTCCACTCGACTCAAACGGAACAGTATTATCACCTGTTGAAATAAATAAGTTGCCATGAGCATCCCAAGCCAGTGAGCCTCCTGTGTGCGCACTCACCTCCAAATCAATCGGAAACTCGATAATCGACTGCTCGCTAGCCAAATCAAGATTACTTTCGCTATCAACTTTGATACGGGAAATACGTTGTCTAGTTTGTTCTTTATCCTGAATCGTATAGAAGAAATACAGATAGTGATTTTCTTTGAAATTAGGGTCAATTGTCATCCCCAACATCCCATTTAGGTATTTATCGACCGCTTTTACAGGAAAATCATACAACAGACGAGTTTTCTTTTTGACAGGTTCATACACATAAAATTTACCTGCACGCTCTACAAAAAACACACGACCATCAGGCGCAACTGCCAATTCCATAGGCTCGTTGAGGTCATTAGATAGTACAGTTTTGGTAAAACGATTTTCGTCAGGACGGTTTAAGGTATCCACCTTTGTAAAAACCTCAGAAGAATAGGTTGGGGTAGGTGCTGGCTGGTGAATAAATGAGTACAAACCCAAGGATGCCCCAACAAGCACAGATAGTTTAGAAAGTGACATAGTTATTAATATAGTTAATTAATCTTTAGAAAATGGCCTCAAAAGCCATAAGTTTCTTGGTCTGGGATTAAAATTATGGTTGTTCGTAAGAAATACTGTCATGCCTTAGGGCACTCCGCGCATTTTCTATCTTTATAGAGTCCAAAAAGTTGGAAATATACCCAGTTGGAGGAGGAAAATGTGGTTTTGATGTAGAGACGTAGCACGGCTACGTCTAAATTGCTCTAGTTGGAGATATTCTGCCCTCGTTGGAGTCATCTCCAACGAGAAATGCGTCATCAACCAGTTGAGTTTGATCGACAAATAGAGTAGGGCTGTTGCTTACGCAAGTTTGTTGGAGAAAACTCCAACAAAGGCGAAAATACCAAGAATTATTGCCCTCGTTGGAGTTATCTCCAACGAGAAACGCGTCAGCAATCAGTAGAGTTTGATCGGCATATAGAGTATGGCTGTTGCTTACGCAAGTTTGTTGGAGAAAACTCCAACAAAGGCGAAAATATTTATTACACGTATAGACTATTCGTGTAATATTATTTTTTATTTGTAGATTGAAGACCGTTTTACATTATAAAACATTTTTTATAACTATTATAGGACTAGAAGAATTATGAAAAAAGGACAGCTGAGTGAAAAAGAGTTTAGTTATCAAGACTTTATTGGAAAATATTCTGATATGAATTATGTATTAGTAGTGAAAGATCAAGAATATCCGAATTCGAACTTATTTACCATCCTTTATAACGATAAAGGAAAAATATATGATATTTTGGACGAGGAGATGGAAAAAGTTTTGGCAACAAAAGCCCTACATCAAACACCAGATTTGGAACAAAAATATTCCCCACAACAGCTATTAAAGATATCATCTGGTACTATAATAAAAAATGAAAAGTATACTGATAACTCTACATTCCCTAAATGTATTACATTTTACACGAATATACATGATTTTGGACCGAATGAGATTATTGAAATATTTGAAGGAAAAGTTACTGAAGAAAATGGAGTTTTTGAGTTAAAGCAAAAAGCTTTACACTCATTAGTTAAAGATTGTTATATCCAATCTAGTAACTCTTTTTTTATTTTAGAGAATGATGCTCTAATAGGGCCATTCAAAGTAAAAAATACCGATACTTCAGGAGAGTTTATTGTGGAAAAGAGTCTATGGAAACAATTTGGAAAGTATAAGTTTGAAATAGATTCATTTATTGAGTTTAGGGTGAATGATATAACAAGACGTATACATATCCCAAAAGTTAATGAATTGCAAATTATTGAGAAATTAGATTTTGTTACTGATAATGATTTAATCGATGAGTTTGAACTTGATATTTACAGCCACCCTGAACAATATTCTGAGATAAATACAAAAGTATTGTTGAGTACATTGAAAGAGGTTATTTCATCCAATTATGTCCAAAGTACTCAGCAAAGTGAGAGAATTATAAGGCTTTTGAAAAAAGCGGAAACCAAAGTGATTTCCAAAATAGATATAGGAAAAGTTTTTCCAGAAATTACTGAACTAAAGACTGAAATTGACAATTTGAAACTCGAAAAACTTTCTCTTCAAAGTGAGCTGGAGAAAGTTCTTGATCAAAAGAACAGAACAGAGAATGAAATTTTATTAGTTGATACAGACTTGAAAAGTTTGAGAGATGAAATTACACATATTGAGAAATTTATAGAGGAAAAAGCAAAAGAGCAAAAAACTAACCTTGAATCAGAGATAAAGAGGCTTGAACAGCAGAAGGCAAGTCTTGATACAGAAATTGAAATAGAAAGGAATAAAAAAGAGGAAAAGATTAAAAATCTTGAAAATCTTATCAAATACTTGGAGGAGAAGGAAAATTCTTTGAAGAGTGGGATAAAAACATTACAAGATGAGTTTACGAATGAGCAAAAATCGGCTCATTTAAAGTTGAAGGAGTTATTAATGCAAAATCAACACTATAATATACTTAGTGGAAGAGAAATATTTGGAGAATCTCATACTCCATTGAATAGTTTTACATCTTTCCAAATTGTAAAATCAACAGGAGAAAATCTTAGTAAATTTGAAAAATACAAAAATCTAAAAGAAAATATTCTTACAATTTTAAACAAAAACAATAGAAGAATAGATTCTCATTTTTTAGATAATATACTTCTTTCAATCCATCAGAATACTCTTACATTATTTGCAGGTTTACCAGGAACAGGTAAAACATCCTTAGTAAGGTTGCTAATCAATATTTTGACTCCTCGAGAGAGAATTAGGGAGGTTGCTGTAAGTAGAGGATGGACATCTCAAAAAGATTTAATTGGATTTTTAAACCCTCTTTCAAAATTGTTTCATGCGTCACCCACAAACCTTTATAATTTACTCAAACAATTAGATTGGGAGAGAGAGAGAGAGATCTTTATGGACTCTCCGTTAGCATATGTGTTATTGGACGAGGCAAACCTTAGCCCGCTTGAACACTATTGGTCGGTTTTTTACAATTTAACTGATAATTATGCAAGTAAGAATAACTATTTGAAAATTAATCTAGGAGATTCCGAAGTTCTTGAATATCCGAATAATCTTAGGTTTATTGGAACGATCAATTATGACCAGACAACAGAAGAGCTTTCCCCACGAGTTATTGATAGAACTAATATTATAAGAATGGATAATAATAAGTCTTTGGATATAAATAGGCTTACAAGTATGGACATAAGTAATATTAATTTATCATTCAGAGACTGTATAGATATATTTGGTTTAATTGATTTCTCTGATCAGCATGATATATCAATGGATGAGACTTTCGATAGAGAGTTTAATGATATAAAGAGAAAATTTGAAGAGCTAAAAATATATATTAGCCCGCGAGTACAAATAAGTATAAAGCAATATTGCAAAATTGCTAATACAATAATGTATGAAAAAAACAAACCACTTGACTATTGTATTAGTCAACGACTTCTTCCATTAATTAGAGTTCAGGGCTCATCTGCAAAAGCAAAGTTGAACGAATTAAAAGATATATTAGACAAGAATAAATATGATATATCTTCTAGGATTTTGACAGACATAATTCAGAGAGGAGAAGAGGGTGAAGTTTTTCAAGATAATTTCAACTATTTTTTGACCCTATCAAATGTTTAAACTATATCAAGTTGTCAACAAGGTAAGAGAGGAAGTTTTACCTGTGAATGAGTTGTATACTGTGAATGAGCTTGGAGAGTATGAATTTTATTATAACAATTATAGTAAAATTGATATTGATAGCGTTTCTATTTTCATTGAAGATTTAGAGATTGAAAGAAAAAATTATATTGTCACTGAAAATTCAATATACTCAAAAGAAGCAAATAGATTTTTTCAAGACTATTTTGGTTTTGCATCATTAAATATTAACAATGAAGTTTTCAAATTTAATATTCTTATTGAAAAATTTAATATTGTCGAAATAGAGAACATACTTTTATTTTTGTGGAATTGCGAAAATAAACTTTTTGAAAATTTTTTTTCTAAAAGTACAATTAATTCTAAGATATTAAATAGTGGCTATAATTATGAATACACTTCAAAACTATTGACTTTCGCCAATAGTTTTTATGATTTTTTCAGAGACTTTACCCTGCTTTTTGTAATACGCCTTATTCTGTGCTTAGAAATACAATTAGTACAATAGATTACTCCCCTAGAGATATTTCAGAATATTCCATTAACTGGATTTTAGGCAATATTGATTCTGTGATTTTTGATGAATCTTATGCAGGATTACCTGATTCAATTTGTATTGGAAATAAATATGGAATACTGGATAGAATTGATACTGAAAAAAGTGTAGAAAGCTTTAGTACTTATGAAAATAAAATTCTTTTGGGTGCTTTTATAAAGATGCTTTCAAATCTAAAGCATCTTAAAAAGATAATAGACTCTTCAATAGATACTTATACATATGGGTATGGAAATTATGTTGATTTTAGAGATTTAAAAAAAACTCCCTTTTTAAAGCTTTTCAAGGATGCTAATTCCTTGGAAAAACAAATCGAAGGTCTCTATAACAGATATTGTAATATTTTTGTTGGCGTGGAACCCAAGGTAGAAAAACCAAGAGTTACTAACATTTTTCTTCAAAATAGTCTCTACAGAGAAGCGTTCAGAAAAATTCAAGAAACTTTTAATTACAAGTTTGTATTTGATGGTGAATTAAGTTTGTTAAATATTAAAAGGTTGAGTACACTTTATGAGTTCTATAATTTTCATCTAATTATCAATTTTTTCAAAAATAAATTGAATATCGATTTATTCGAGGTAAGAGAACAATCAAATCGACAAGATAATTTTATAGATAGAGTTTCATTCAAAAGCGACACAATATCAATTGATATTTATTACAATTATCACTACCCAAGTATTTTAACCAATTTAGTGAGAATAGACAAGAAAAGAGGTACATATTATACTCCTGATTATATAATTAATATTAGAAATGAATATGTGGATACAACCATCATTTTAGACGCAAAATATTCGAAATTAGAGACAGTAAGATCTCGTTATTTACCAGATTGTATATTCAAATATATTTTGAACACTGGATTTAAAGATGAAAAATATCGAAAAATTGATTATCTTATTCTTCTATATTCGGGTGAAACTTATGAACTTACTGTCGAAAATAATGAGTTTTCACCACAAGTATTTATAATTCCTTCAAAACCTAGGTTTGAGTATTTCTTGGAAGCTCAGTTGAACACAATTATTGAAAAAGAAATACCAAACTCATTTTACAAAAAAAAATAGATTTATAAAAAGTGGAACTGGGTAAGAATCTAAATTAATACAAAAGATCAACTTGACATGTTGGGGATATCTAATCTGGATGCGATTTTTCTATTATATTAGTAGTTCCTAAACATACATTGTAACTTCTCTTTGATGATTAGTTAGCTTTATTGAATAGTCTGTCTGTTTAAATTCATCCTGCAGATTTAATTTGGAGGAATAAAGTTATGACTTATAATGTAGTTTTTCTACTTTGTTGGAGTTTTCTCCGACAAAGTAGAAAATATTCTACTATTCACTACCTAAACCCTCTATTCCTCGGATGGAAATCTACAATGGTTTGTTGTAGATAGGCTCGGTCGAGGTGTGTGTATATTTCGGTGGTTGTAATGCTTGAATGTCCCAACATTTCTTGGATAGCCCTTAAATCTGCGCCACCTTCAATCAAATGGGTTGCAAAAGAATGCCGAAAGGTGTGTGGACTGATATTTTTCTGAATACCTGCCATCATGGCTAGATCTTTGATAATCAAAAACACCATCACTCTGGTAAGGTTTTTCCCTCGGCGATTTAAAAAAAGATGGTCTGAAAAATCAGTCTGAATTGGCTGATGCTTTCTGATTTCTTCCATGTAAATCTGGGTGTAGTGCATGGCATCTCTGCCGATTGGCACTAACCTTACTTTATCTCCTTTTCCTCGAACTCTGATAAAACCAATGTCAAAATAGCACTCTGAAATTTTTAAGTCTACCAGTTCTGACACGCGAAGCCCTGAACTGTACAATACTTCTAGCATCGCTCTGTTGCGAGTACCTTCAGGTGTGGAGAGGTCGATGGTCTCCAGCATTTGTACAATTTCGGGATAGCTGAGCGTAGAAGGTAATTTCCTGCCAACTTTGGGCGAGGCTATCAGAAGTGTTGGGTCTTGTTTGATAACGTCCTCTACTTCAAGGTATTTATAGAAAGCTTTGAGTCCCGACAACATACGGGCTTGAGAAGTGGCTTCTAGTCCTAATTCGTCGATATACTGAAAAAAGCTGAAGATATGCTTGTCGCTAACCTCCGTTACTGACGGGGCGTCTTCGTGAGTGATTTCGAGATATTCCCAGAATTTGCTAACGTCACGGATATACGCCTCAATGGAGTTCTCTGAAAGTGCCCTTTCGAGTGTAAGGTAGTTTTTGAAGTTTTTTATATAAATTTGCCACATCTTGATACTTCCAAAATAAGTGAAAACAAAGCGGTATTGATGAACTAGCGAGTTTGAGGCTTTGTTTTAGAATATAATTTTACTTGTATTTTGCGAAGCTAATCAATATTTGGCATATTCGTAGAATCAGGCGGGTTGGATGGAGCTTTTTCAAGGCCTGATTACATTTTTAACTTTAAATTGATACTGTTGTGACAAAAAAGCAGATTTTAATCGTGAATGGTCCTAACTTGAACTTGTTGGGAAAACGTGAGCCAGAGATATACGGTCACCAAACATTTGAGCAGTATTTTGAAATACTAAGAGACAAGTATGAAGGTCCTGTAGATTTGCACTATTTTCAGTCAAATCATGAAGGTGCTTTAATCGACAAAATCCACGAGGTAGGTTTTACTTTTGATGGAATCGTTTTGAATGCGGGCGGACTAACACACACGTCTATTGCCTTAGCAGATGCTATTGCAGCAGTAAAAACGCCAACGGTAGAGGTACATATTTCAAATGTACATGCTCGTGAAGAGTACCGTCACCATAGTTTTTGAGCAAAAATTGTATCGGAATTATCATTGGCTTTGGCTTAAGAGGATACGATTTTGCTATCCAAACATTTTTATAATGGAAAATAGGAGTGATGAATTCCAAACTCATCACTCATGGATTCACATTAGGATTGCACGACTGGTTTTGAACTATTTCGGATTTGAGATTGCTGATTTCGGAAATTTAAAAAATGCTTTAAACTTCCGAAATCTAGCATTCGATATCCGAAATGGTCAAATTTGTTTGAACTCCCAATTCTCCACACTAACGGCCTTACTACGATGATTACATTTTATCCAGGACCTTCCAAAGTTTATCCAGTGGTTGAGCATTATCTCAAACAAGCCTTTGACGAGGGCGTGCTTAGTATCAATCACCGTAGTCAGACTTGTATGCAGATTACCCGCTCGGCTATAGAGTTACTTCACCAAAAACTACATATTCCCGAAGATTATACCATTTATTTTGTATCCTCGGCTACGGAGGTTTGGGAAATTATTGCCCAATCGCTTACTCAACGTCATAGTTTACATCTATACAATGGAGCGTTTGGCGACAAATGGGCTGAATATGCAGGACGTATTTTACCACAAGTAACAAGAGTTGTGTATGATTATGAACAGTCGATAGAAGAGATATTATTGCCAGACTCCGATGCTGATGTGGTGTGTTTGACTCACAATGAAACCTCTAACGGAACTCATTTGAAGCAATGGAATACTATTTTAGCAAAATACCCTGACGCTCTTATTGCGGTAGATGCGACTTCTTCGATGGCAGGTGTTGAGTTAGATTGGCAGTCAGCAGATATCTGGTTTGCTTCTGTGCAAAAATGTTTTGGTTTACCCGCTGGTATGGCCGTAATGGTATGTTCACCCAGAGCATTGCAATATGCGGAATCGATTGGAGATCGAAAGTACTATAATAGTTTGTTGTTTATGAATGATAATTTCAAAAAATATCAGACTCATTATACGCCCAATGTGCTGGAAATCTATTTGTTATCAAAGATTTTAGAGCAAATACCAGATATTTCAGGAACTTCCGCACGGATAGAGGCTCAAGCAAAAGAATGGTACGATTTTTTTGAAGAACATTTTGATACCGATCTAACACATGGTGGTGTAAAGCCTTTAGTGCACAATCCTGAATTACGTTCGGATACGGTATTGGCTATTGAAGCTCAACCAGCTGTAGTCAAACATATCAAGCAAATCATGGAAGCGCAAGGGATAACATTAGGCAATGGCTATGGTGCATGGAAAGATACCACCTTTCGTATCGCCAATTTTCCTGCGATTTCTGAGGCCGACCGTTTGGCTTTGCGAGAGCAGTTATTATTACATTTACCTAACAAAGCGGTTGTAACAGTTTAAAAAAATATTGTGCCATACGCTGTAGGCAGAAGGCAAAAATATATTGATCATTTCATAAAGAATATTTTACCGAGTGCTCATAGCCCACAGCCGAAACCTAAAATATTACTTCTACTTTTTCATCAACTAAACCCTGCCAAATCATGAATTTCAATTTAAAGGAGATTTTCTCTGTTTCACTCATTTTGTTTTCTGTTATCGATATTCTTGGGTCGATTCCTGTGATTATTGATTTACGTAAAAAAACAGGTAATATTCACCCAGAACAAGCCACCTTGGTGTCGGGCGGTATTATGATTGCATTTTTGTATGTCGGAAAATCTATATTGAGTCTTTTTGGTGTCGATATTAATTCATTTGCCATTGCTGGAGCATTGATTATTTTCTTGATTGGTCTCGAAATGATTTTAGGACGAAATATCTTTAAATCGGAAGAAGTTTCAGGTTCAAAAGCTGCTTCGATTGTGCCTTTAGCATTCCCTATTATCGCTGGAGCAGGTACAATGACGACTATTCTCTCTTTAAAATCCCAGTATGATGAAATCAACATTTTGATAGGGGTGTTTCTCAACCTGATCTTTATTTATATAGTACTTCGCTCAAGTGAATGGATTGAAAAAATGCTAGGTCAGGGAGGTACAAACGTGCTCAGAAAAGTATTTGGGGTAATTCTTTTGGCGATTGCTATCAAGATTATCAAAACTAGAATAGGATAGTTCTGAATGATGAGTTTTGAGATATTTTTACATGTATTTATACTGTTGAGACGCAATGATTGCGTCTCAAACCGAGTCATATCTAGCATGATAGTAAAAAAAAGGCGTTCGAAAAACTAATTTCGAACGCCTTTTTTAATGAGAATGCGATAGTCTAGGAAAATAGAATTCTGCCTTTATGATTTTAATGTATTAAGTAATAGAAAAGATAAATAATCAGTATTGAGGTGTAATTTGGATATAACATTTTGATTATGAATATCTTCAAATAACCAATATACTATTAACTAATAACCTCTTCCTACTTAACAAATAACCTCATCATTAGAAATTGAAATTTAAACGTGCAAATACATATCTTCCGTTAAATCCAAATTGTTGAACACGACGAGAATATACAAAACGACCAGCACTCATGTTGCCCGAATGTGTATGGATATCTTGGTAAACGTCAAAAATATTGTTTGCTCCAACAGCAAGGTTAATTCCTTTTGCTACTTGATAGTTTAATGTCAAGTCTGTTGTAATTTTTGGTGCAAAAGTTTGGTCTAAAGTCTCTTTATTGTTGTTATTGAAAGCATTCGCTACAAAGTTCGCTGAGCTCAACATTGTTGGGTCTAAATAAACAACCTCTCCAAAACGCACCGCACGAAGCATGGCTCCAAACTTACCAAACTTATAATTTACCGTACCTGTAATTTTACTTCTTGGACTTGCCACCTCGATACGGCTTTGGTCTTCACGGTTGAAATAGTTGCCTAATTGACCTGTTTCAATTAATGTTGGAGTAGCTTTAATAGCTGGTTTTCCATCAGCGCCTTTGATTACTTCGTTGTCGATAAATGCGCCTGCTAACGTAAATTTCAAAGAGTGTCCTTGTGGCAAACGAGTGGCATAAGCTATAACAGCCTCCACACCACGAGAGCGAGTATCGATTGCATTGGTAAAGAAGTTAACCGTAGTTGCACCAGCTTGAGCCAATTGAGCGGCAATAGTAGCATTACCATTTGCGGTGAAGTTATTGGTTAAGATAATACGGTCTTTAATATCAATCTGATAAGCGTCTACTGTAACTTCCAATTTACCCAATTCTGCTGTAGCACCAATGCTGTAGCTTTGTGAAGATTCAGCTTTTAACTCAGGAATACCGAAAATTTTCGCTGGCTGACTACTATTCGGGAATGTACCACTTTCTACTGGCGTTTGAACACCATTGATTGTCTGGAACAAAGTATTTGTCTTTGAATAATACTGTTGTTGTAAAGATGGCGCTCTAAATCCTGTACTCACTGCACCACGCAAAGCTAATTTATCTAATAATTTGTAACGAGTAGCAACTTTATATTTCAATCCCGTGCTACCAAAATCAGAATAGTTTTCTAAACGCAAAGCACCTGAAACTACCCATTTTTTAGTGACATCCAATTCTAGGTCGGTATATACACCAACGTTGCTACGAGAGTGAGTTCCTGCATTTGAAGGCAAGAAGCCTGGGAATACTTGTGACCCAGCAGCCACACCTAAACTGGTATTATAGTTTTTGTATGAAGCCTCTTCACCTGCACGAGTTCCAAATTGGTCAACGCGATATTCTGCTCCAAAAGCTACGTTCAAACCTTCTAGGATATCTCCATATTTACGACTCATATCAAAATTGGTCGTATTTTGTGAAAATGTATTTCCTCCTGCATCAAACGAAGTTTGTGGAGTGCTTACGCTTCCAACTTGAGAATAGTTGATAGAGTTTTGAACACCATAATCAAAGATGTTTTTTCCATAAACATTACTCAAATCAAAGTTCCAGTTTTTAGCAATTTTACCACGTACACCTGCCGCAATCGACAAATCTGTTACATCTGAAGTAATTTCAGGTAAAAAGCCATTTGGATATAGCGCAAATACCCCTGTACGAACTGCAGCTGGAACACCATTTGGATAACGGTAAAAACCAGCAGCATTCCCTTTTTTGTTGTTGTAACCTCCAAAAACATAAGCTTCTAGGTTATCATTGATTGGTAAAGCACCATTAACTACAATACCGCCACCTTTTACTTCAGAGTTACCAATGCGCATATCAAAAGCATCACGAGTTAGCCCTTTGCTTGCGATAATTTGGTCATCTGTTTGACCTGTTACAGCTGGATATACCTGCCCCGTGTAAGTACCCGTACGGTTGGTACGACCTCTCGAAACATATTCACCTGTGATATTCAAAAAGCCTTTGTCTCCTAATTTGATACCATAGTTCAAACCAAGTTGTCCCGTAAAACCATCTTGAACAGATACATCTTTCGGCAAACCATTACTGAAATTAACGGCATAATTTTTTGCATAAGAAGTCACATATTCGCCTGCTGAAAGGTTACCTGACAAACCTGTTTGTTTTTTCAAAACGATGTTAATAACACCTGCGATAGCATCAGAACCATATTGTGCTGCAGCACCATCACGAAGAATTTCGATTTTGTCAACGGCTGTAGCAGGAATCGCATTCATGTCGGTACCAACTGTACCACGGTTTACCGTACCATTTACGTTCACTAACGAAGATTGGTGTCTTCTTTTTCCATTAACCAAAACTAATACCTGATCTGGTCCAAGTCCACGTAATTGAGCAGGGTCAACGTGGTCAGTACCATCCGAAATGGCCTGACGAGATGATTGAAATGATGGAGCAACAAAAGTCAAGATTTGATTAATGTCAACTTGCCCTACATTATTGGTTACTTGCGAAAGTGGAATAACATCTACAGGCACTGGTGTGTCGATTTTAGTACGACCTTCGCTACGTGTACCCGTCACGACAACTTCTTCCAAAGAAGAAATACTTTCTACCAAACTAAAGTTTTTACTTGTACCATTGGCATCAATCTGGACACTTTCTGTAACTACTTGATAACCGACTGCACTTACTTTGATGGTGTAGGTACCAGCTTGAAGTTTTAATACATAATTACCATTACCATCTGATACTGTACCAGTAGTACGTCCTTGTACGCTAATAGATACACCAGGAATTCCTTGGCCTGTTTTGCTGTCTTTTACACTACCTTTTAAACCTTGTGCTTGTGCGTAAATACTTGTGAAAAGTAGTGTTACAATCATGAAGAATCGATAGAACTGTCTCATAGAATAGTTGTTTATAAAAATTTAAAAAATTGATAAAGCATTTGATTTTTTCAAATAACAAGTTTTAAATCTATCTCATAAATCGACGAAATGCAAAAAAATCTGATTAAAGGTGTTAAAATGATGATATAATTCAAAAATTATAAGAAAAAATCAAAAATGAGGGCTGTAATTAATCGAATGGGGTTTTAGGTTATAGAAAAAATTTAAGGTTTGAACCGCAAGTTTTATCCTAAATATAACGTCTAATTCCCAAATACCAAATCACTTGGAAATTTTAATCTATGACTGAAAAAGAACTTGTCAAAAAACTTCAGCAGGCTGACCAGCTGACATTCAAATACTTTGTCGACCAATATCAGAACAAAGTATTAAATACATGCTGGGGTTTTGTCAAAAATTCCAGCGAGGCTGAGGATTTAACGCAAGAAGTTTTTATTGAAATATTTGAATCAATTCAAGGGTTCAAGCATGAGTCTAGATTAAGTACTTATGTGTATAGAATAGCGGTGAACAAATCACTGGATTATATTCGAAAACAAAAAAGGCAGAAACGCTGGGGGAATTTTCTGTCTATTATGGGATGGTCTGATTCTTCAGAAATGCCTGATATTCCTACTTGGGAGCACCCAGGCTTAACCTTGGAAAATAAAGAAAGGGCTAGCATACTCATAAAGCAAGTTGAAACCCTACCAGAAAAGCAAAGAGTGGCTTTTACCTTACATAAAATAGAAGGTTTGCCTTATCAAGAAATTGCGGAAGTTATGCAGGTTACTTTGGCGTCGGTAGAGTCTTTGATTTTTAGAGCTAATCAGAGTTTACGTAAAAAATTACAACATTATTATAATCAAGATTTTTAATAGCATGAAAACATCTTCTGATGAAATAGATAAAACATTATCGAGTTTGGACGACTTAGCACGGGCTAACGACAATCCATTTCTGTTTGCGAAGATTCAACATCGAATGCAAGCAAACCAAACGCAGGGAGCGATCTCAAAAGTTTGGCAGGTCGTTGGAATGAGTCTGGCAATGATTCTACTAGTACTCAATATGCTAACACTTTGGAATAACTTAAACACAAAGGATGTACAGTCAGGGTCGGATTTGGGTACTGAGTTGGGAATAAATTCTGGGATAATATCGATTTACGAATAATGTATTAAACGAATAACTTATGAAAACAATTTCGCCATGGGTCTTTGCTGGTTTGGTAATCATGAATATTGCCTTACTGGTTGTTATCTGGATGGGACATCCCCGAGGTGGAGCACCATTTCCTCATCCGCCGTTTGGAGCTCCTCAAAATGGTCCGCGCCTTCAACATGTGCTGGAATCAAAGTTGAACTTTGACGAAAATCAAAAACAGGCCTATGAAGTGCTCATACATGAACATCGTCAGCAGATAGACTCGCTTCATCAGGCCATACAAGAAGCCAAAAGAGATTTGTACAGTAAAGGTTTGTCGCAAAATGATTCGATAATTACTCAAAAACAGAATCAGATTGCAAATCTTATCGCTAAACAGGAGAAAATCAATTTTGAGCATTTCCGAAAAGTAAGAAATAGCATTTGTAATTCTGAGCAAAAAAAGACGCTTGATCATATGATTGCTGAAGTATTGGAGCAGGTATCAAGACCACCGAGATAGTGATAACTATTCATGTTGAATTATTAGTTGATATGTCAGACACTAGGCGAGCAGTTTTAAATTGTTCTAATGAATTTTTTCCGAATACCCTCAACTGAAGCCGAAGGCTAACATCAACTTATGTTTACTCAAACTGGCAAAAAGCTTTTGCCCTAACTATTAAAAACTATGAAAAAGCAATTGTTCGTATTGGCTTTTATAGGAATGTTTTCTTGTAAAAGCGACAATACCACTTCGGTAACTCCCGACGGTACCACAACGACATCGGATGTGGACATTTCTGTGGTTCAGGCTAAGTTTTCGAATTCAGGCCTATCAGTTACGGTCGAGGGAAATTATATGGTGATAAAAAGTAATGGTATTCCCAATCATAAAAGCCCGTATTTTCAATCAACAGATGCAAGATATGAAGCTTATAACGGAACCAATACTAAATTTAACCTGAACCCCAATCGTATATCTTCACAGAATTTAGTGTTTAAAATACCGCTTCATCCAGCGAAAGCTAGCACGCACGCTTCCACGCCTTTAGGTCCCATTGGTGTGTCGCTCAATGGTGTTCCATTTTTTAATCAATACGCAGGGCCTAACCAGCCTTTGACCAATGAGATTAATTCTTTTGATCAATACTTGGGGCATCCTCAACTGACAGGGCAATACCATTATCATCAGGAACCTGCTTACTTGACTACTCAAAATGGAAAATCAGCTTTTCTCGGGTTTCTACTCGATGGTTTTCCAGTATATGAACCTCAAGAAAATGGCAAGGCGGTATCCAATGCTGATTTGGATACTTATCATGGACATTCACACGCGACAGCGGAGTTTCCTAAAGGCGTTTATCACTATCATATCACCGACGCCGATCCTTATATCAATGGCTCAGGTTTTTATGGAACAGCAGGGACAGTTAGTCAGTAGAAGTTGCGAATGGTGAGTGATGAATTGTGAATGTATGGCTGTGATTATCAAAATTCCTGGTTCAAGACTTAGTCTTGGACTTACTTTTTAAGCAGTTTAAAACTGTTATTAATATAAAGTTGACTATGAAATTTTACCATTGGTTATTTCTCTTTTTAAGTCATATTTTGCTGTTCACTTGTGAAAAATCGCAACCACATTTCAAGTGGGATGATAAGACTTTTTCATATCAACAGGATATTCTTTTTTATCAAGGAAAACCTTTTTCAGGCGTGCTCGATACCTTTTTCCCAAACCATCAAAAATCTTCGGAAAGAGTTTACAATCAAGGAAAGCTTGAAGGATGGGAAACACAATGGTATGAAAATGGACGTTTGTCAGAGAAACGTTTTTATCAGAATAATCAAAAGTTTGGGCATCATATTGCTTTTTGGGGAAATGGTCAAAAACGCTTCGATTATCATTTTGTGGAAGATATGCCTGTTGGTGAACATAAGCAATGGTATCAGAGTGGACAGCTTTTTTCCTTATGTCACTATAATAAACAAGGTCAACCCGCAGGAAGACAAAGTTTTTGGTATGAAAATGGAAAGCTCAAAGCCAATTTTGAGGTGGTTGAGGGAAGAAGATTTGGATTATTAGGTGCCAAAGGTTGTATGGGCGAAAACGAAAAACTTCAAACGGGATTATAATGAATAAAATCACTCTTGTTGTCCTCCTAAATTTGCTTATTTCAGGTTGTTCAACGCCAGAAAAGAAGGTGAAAATTCCTTTTTACAATTCAGCAGATTTTACCACTATTTGGAATTCCGACAGTGTCACACATCATATCGCAGATTTTAGTTTTCAAAACCAAGCAGGGCAGAAGGTAAGTCTGAATACTGTAAAAGGTAAAATTCATGTTGCCAATTTCTTCTTTACGATCTGTCCAAGTCTTTGTCCTCGATTGATGGATAGTATGCAAAAGGTTGCAAAGGCGTATGCCCAAGATAGTTCAGTCAGAATTATGTCCTACAGTGTTATGCCCAATCGTGACAGTGTAGCGGTTTTGGCACGATATGCAAAGGCAAAAAATATAAATTTGCCGCAATGGCATTTGTTGACAGGAGATAAAAAACAGATTTATGATTTGGCAAGAAAATCCTATTTTGCGGATGAAAATTTGGGCGTAGCAAAAGACGAAAACAATTTTTTACATACCGAAAACTTTATTTTGGTAGATTCCCAAAACCGAATTCGTGGAATCTATAATGGTACCTTAGCCACAGATGTAGAAAATTTGATTGCGGATATTCGAGTGCTGAAAGAGGAGGAAAATTGATAGAATTGATGAAGCATGAGTCCTCCCAAATTTGGTGATTGAATGAGTAGAGACGCAATGCTTTCGTCTAAATGCGTCTGAAGCCAAGTGAAATTTTGCATGATAGCATCAAAAAAAGCGATCGAGAAATAATTTTCGAACGCTTTTTTGATAAATCCTTATAAAAAATCCCAATCTTAAAATTCGGGATGACTCATGTTTTCTTTAGAATACATACCGAATTCCAATACCCAGATCAAGATAGATATAAGGCGAAATACTGTAGGAAATATAACTAAGTCTTGATGAGTACATCATTGCTACATTTTTTGATTGACTATATTCTAGCGCAAATAAATTTGAACCTACAATCGGTACAACGAGTGCTAATTTTTTATTAACGAAGTAACTTATACCTCCAGAACCTCTAAAAGTTACCCCAGAGGAGAATGTGTTGTTTTCCTGATTGTTAGATGGAGTAAAATCATCGTTAATTGTTCTGGAGGTATTACCTGCATAAAGATTTCCTTGAAGCCTTCCATAAATACCTAAATTCCCAAATATTTGTTTGTAATATTCATTTCCTAAACCTAGTGAGAATCTATATTCTGAATTTTTCTGGATGTTTTCAAACCCCTTTTCTGATGTAGATTGGCTAAATCCAAAAGTCCAGAAACGAGCTTTTGATTTTGTTACAAACTTTCCGTAAGTAAGATTTAAGTTAGAAGATAAAGCATCACTGTGAATGGAGTTCTTTAAACTAACTATTCCTATTCCTAAAGACCCTTCTAAGTATTTTTTGCCTTCACTGTATTGTCCAAAGCTATAGAAATTAGATAGTAGACAAATCGATATAACTAATAAACTAAATTGTAACGTTTTCATGATTTTTCTAGGTTAGAGTGTTTTACCGATAGCAATTTTGAAAGAACCAATAGTGGGAGATAACCCTACAGAAAAAGTCTCCCAATTTTTAACCTGTAAATCTGTACTTTGATAATTTACAGAGCCAATGTTAGCACTACAATCTAGAAAAAGTTTACTTTTAAAATGATATCTTAATCCTACATTGGCTAGTATGGAAGCACCCCAACCATCATTTTTATATCCTTGGCTTGATCTGGCAATTAGGTATTTTCCCATACCAATAGCCTCAGCATATAAGCCTATATTTTTGTTAAGAGGCTGAAATTTATTGATGAAATAACCAGCTCCAATACTATGTGTACCATATTTAAAGTTATTACCCGATTCATTCCACATGAGCGTATAATCCGCTAACCAGCCTTTGGAAACCTTATTGGCTCTAAATTTTCCCGATTTGAAATAAATGTTCAAATTTTGAACATGTCCAGTCTGCGAAGAAATAAATGCGTTGGCAAAAGTCCCACTAAGAGAACCACCCACAAGCCAGTTTTTAGTGCCTGACTCGTACTGCGCTTGAGATGAATTGTGGACCATGAGTAGTATCACAGTCAAACAGGTTAGAAAAATTGCTTTCATAATGTCAATGGTGTTAAAAATTTTGTACGAAAGTAAGAATCATTTAGTATATATCCAGTCAATTAACAAAACTTTAACAGAAAGAGAGCGCTCTACCTATGGCAGAGCGCTCTTCTATATTACTCGTTTCTTAGTGCGAAACAATCCTAAATGAACAAAACGGTGTAGAATAAACGTAATATTTTACTTTGTATAAAAAACAAATAATAGTCTCTGAAATGAATGTATAGATAGAATTGAAACACTTTATATCTACTTTGGTAAAATCTACCAATAACTGATATACTACTAACCAGTAACATCTACGATCTAAAAAGTCTTGCCAATAGATATTTTGAAAGTGCCAACACTTGGTACAATCGCACCAGAAAAGTTCTTTACATCACCCATACTTTGATATTGAAGCGTCCCTACGTTTGTTCCTAAATCCAAGAACCATTTGTTCTTCATACTGTAGCGTAGCCCAACATTACCCTCAATCGTTGCAGCCCAGCCATCAGTGCCAGTGCTTCCTTTTGAGGTATTGTATAGGTATTGTGCTTTGCCAACGGCTTCAGCAAACAAGGCTAAATTTTGAGTGATTGGTTGAAATTTGCTAACAAAATAGCCTGCTCCAAAACGATGCTGATAATAGGTCGTGTTAAGTGTTGAACCTGAGGATGTTAAAAGACTATAGTCTAAAAGCCAACCTTTTGCTACATTGTTTTCTCCAAATTTCCCTTTTCTGAAATTTAATGAAATGGAGTTACTATGTAAACCCTCCCTTCCAAGATTGCCAAATGTGGTGTTATTAGTTGCCAATGAACCACCTAGCTGCCAGTATTTTGTATTAGGGTCGAACTGTGCTTTTGAAGTAAAAGAAAGTGCGCACAACGCGGCAACACAACAGGTTAGAATGAGTTTTTTCATGATGTAAACGGTGTTAAATTTTGAACAAAGCTAAAAGGTGATTTTTAGAAGAGCAATAGCAAAGAGAGCTCGGCACGCTTATTTAACATTAATTAACTAAAATCGGCATTCGACACTTTTGTGTTTTTTATAGCAAAAGTCAAAGGATATCTTGCTGAAATTAGTTGTGTATGAAGGGAGTATTTCGGATATGGGAGTTTTTTCTTGCTATATCTTGTAAAAAATAAAAGTAGTTTTCTGTATTTCCGAAATCAGAAATCCCAAATCCGAAATGCTTAAGCATGTTGATTCTTTCGAGATAAAGCCGAAAATTGATTATCTTCACGGTTTTTTAGGAGAAATGGCAAAAAAAGCAAAATATTACGCAGTGTGGAAAGGAAGAAAAACAGGTGTTTTTTCTTCATGGGCAGAGACTGAGGAGGCCGTAAAGGGCTTTGAAGGAGCACAGTACAAATCATTTGATACAGAAGCGGAAGCCGAGAAAGCTGCTAAGGGAAACTACTGGCAGTCTGTGCAACAAGGGGCGACTGGCGCCAAAGCGGTAACAAAGAAAAATGTAGGAAAACCTTTGGCTAATAGTATTTCTGTAGATGCTGCCTGCTCTGGTAACCCCGGTATTTTGGAGTATCAAGGAGTAGAAACCTCTACCAAAAGGGTACTTTTTTCAATGGGGCCATTTCCTGAAGGAACTGTAAATATCGGAGAATTCTTAGCTATAGTACATGGTTTGTCTTTCTTGCAAAAACACAATTCTGATTTGCCTATTTACTCAGACTCAAAAACGGCTTTGAGCTGGGTCAGAAATAAAGCGATAAAAACAAATTTAGAACGAAATACCAAAACCGAAGAGCTTTTTCGACTAGTCGACAGAGCTCTAATTTGGTTAAAAAATAATACATATTCCAATCAAGTTCTCAAATGGGAAACTGAGTTCTGGGGCGAAAACCCCGCAGATTATGGAAGGAAATAAATCTTGAATGGTGAGTTAGTGAATGGTGAATTATTTTTTCTTTAGTAGAAGAGACAAGGAAAATCATTAATACATTTTGCCTAATATCTACAGCTCATTGTCTAGGGAGCACTATGAGATTAATCTTTTTATCGGCTTTTAGGAACTTTTACAAAGGGAAACAAGGTGATTTTATTTATTGAATTTTTATTTTGATAACTGCAAGTCATTCACAATTCACTCATTCAACATTCACAATTAAATATTATGTTTCATTTTAAGCAATTTACCATACACCAAGACCAGTGTGCCATGAAAGTGTCTACCGATGCTTGTATATTGGGCGCTTGGGTGGATGTTGCTCAGGCTGAAAATATTTTAGATATTGGTGCAGGAACAGGTTTATTGTCGTTGATGATGGCACAACGAAGCACTGCCCGCATTGATGCTGTAGAATTGGATACACCAGCTTTTGAACAAGCCAAAAGTAATATTGCAGAAAGTAATTGGGGGGATAGGGTAGAGGTATTTCTTGGAAAAATACAGGATTTTTCTTCTGATAAAAAATATGATTATATCGTGTCTAATCCGCCCTTTTATCAGAATCATTTGAAGTCTGAAAAGGTGCAAAAAAATCAGGCACATCATACCGAAACTTTAAGTTTTGAAGAACTTTTGGATTCGGTGCTTAGGTTACGGACAACTTCTGGTAAATTTGCAGTATTATTACCAGCCTACGAGGCGAAAGTGCTCGAAGATTTGGCCGTATCAAAGGGATTTTTCCCTCAAAAAAAATTAACTGTTCGCCATCGTGAAGGTGCGAAAATTCTTAGAGTTATCGTTGAATATGGAACTGCGTCTGTGTTTTTGGAAAACACTGAATTATTCATAAAAGACGCTCAAGAACAGTACACAGCGCAGTTTAGCGCATTATTAAAAGAGTATTATTTGATTTTTTGATAAAGACACTGTCTATCATTCGTTATCGAGTTGTGCGGTAACATTTCTAATAAACAAAATTATGTTAGCAATTTCGATTGTAGTACCACTATATAATGAGGAGGAATCTCTGCCTGAACTTTGTGCATGGATTGAGCGTGTGATGGATGAAAATCAGTTTACCTACGAAGTGATTTTTGTCAATGATGGGAGTAAAGACCGCTCTTGGCAGGTGTTAAAATCATTGGTAGCTCAAAATCCTCGTATCAAAGCCGTTTCATTTAGTCGTAATTATGGTAAATCCGCTGCTTTACATGTAGGTTTCCAAAAGGCACAAGGAAGTGTGGTTATTACAATGGATGCAGATTTGCAGGATAGTCCCGACGAAATTCCTGAATTATATCGCATGATTAAGGTCGAGGATTATGACTTAGTTTCGGGATGGAAACAAAAGCGCTTTGATCCTTTGTCTAAAACGATTCCGACTAAATTGTACAATGCGGCCATCAAATGGATGTCGGGTATCAATTTGCATGACAATAACTGCGGTCTGAAAGCCTATAAATTGGAGGTAATCAAAACGATTCGCCTTTATGGAGAAATGCACCGCTATATTCCTGTTCAGGCAAACTGGAATGGTTTTTCGAGAATTGGCGAAAAAGTGGTACAACACCAAGCTCGTAAATATGGCACGACCAAGTTTGGTATCGAACGCTTCCTTTATGGACTGCTCGATTTGTTGTCGATTACCTTCGTTCAGAAGTTTGGAAAACGCCCAATGCACTTATTTGGTAGTTTAGGAATATTCTCATTTTTGGTGGGCTTATTTATTACACTTTACTTGATAGGTGATAAAATTTACAGCATCGCTAACCATATTCCTTTCAGAAATATCACTGACAACACTTGGTTTTATTTGGCATTGGTAGCCATAATCATAGGTTCTCAACTGTTTTTGGCTGGTTTTATTGGCGAATTGCTAACCATGAATTCCGACAGAACTACTGATTATCAGATCAGAGAAGAACTTTAAGACATTACTAATAAGATATTTTCAATAAAAAATGAGTGATTTAGCTTGGCTTGGTAGAACCAAATTGTTGGTTGGAGACGAAGGAATTCAGAAATTACAAAACGCTCACGTTTTGGTAGTGGGCTTAGGTGGCGTAGGTTCATTTGCTGCCGAGTTTGTTGCGCGTTCGGGTGTTGGTACGATGACAATTGTCGACGGTGATGTAGTTGACCCGTCCAACCGTAACCGTCAGTTGCCTGCTTTGGCAACCAACCACGGCGAGCCCAAAGCCGATATTATGACAGAACGCTTGTTGGCTATTAATCCAGAGTTGAAGCTAACTACTATCAAAGAATTTTTATCTCCAGAAGCCGCCGAAAAGCTTTTGAGCGAAAATCAGTTTGATTATGTAATGGATTGTATCGATTCCATTACCCCTAAATTGACACTATTGAGTACAGCTTATAATAAAGGTCTTAAAATTGTAAGTTCGATGGGAGCAGGAGGGAAAGTAGACCCAACCTTGCTTCGCACGGCAGATTTATTTGAAACTCGTCAATGTTATTTGGCCTCGCTAGTTCGCAAGCGTTTGCGTAAATTAGGGATTCGTTCGGGTATCAAAGCAGTTTTTTCTTTAGAAAAACACGATGATGATTCATTGATGCTAACAGATGGCAGCAACTTTAAGAAGTCTGCTTATGGAACAATCTCTTATATACCCGCGGCGTTTGGTGGTGTTTGTGCCTCGGTGGTAATTCGTGATTTGTTGGGCTATCCAATCAAAATGGAGAAGAAACCAAAAGAAATGGTGGCTCGTGAAAAGAAACAGAAAAAGAAATAATATACTTCATTACCAGTGCTTTACAAAATTTAAGGCACTGGTATTTCCTTTCTCATGCGTAGATTTATTAGGACTACTCTCAAGTTTTCGATTGTTCCGTTTGTTGTAGGCTGTTTGTTTCTGTTGGGATATTGGCATTTCGATCCCTTCAAGGTATTGCGTACTTATGCGGACTTTTCAAAACCTGTGATTGTTCCCAATAGAGACTATGTTTCTACCGAAACGTTTATTCGTAATAACCCTCATCATCATTACAATTCGTTCATTTTTGGGAGTTCTAGAACGATGGCATTTAAGCCAGCTCGTTGGAAAAAGTATTTGCCTCAAGACGCTGAACCTTTTCTTTTTGATGCTTCAAATGAGTCTATTTACGGGATTTATACCAAAATCAAATGGTTAGATCAGCAAGGTATTCCACTTAAAAATGTCCTACTCCTTATTTGTCACGACCGTACTTTTACGCATAGTAGCAATGTAGATTCGCATCTTTATATCAAGCATCCAGCGGTATCGGGTGAATCTATGAGAGATTTTCAGTGGCTATTTTTTAAAGCATATATCCAACCTGACTTTTGGATTCGCTTTTATGGGTATCAATTATTTGGATACCAGAGTTGGATGAAAGGGTTTATTCAAGAAAAGCCTATTTTCTATGATACTCGGAATAATACAATTTATATGCCTTTTCAAGAGCGTTTAGTAAGTCAACATCCAGATGAGTACTATAAAGAAAAAAAGGAAGTGTTTTATCAAAGAAAAGGGCAGAAGATAGATAAGTCGACGATAATCGAATATCGTCAGGAGAAAATGCTTCAAGAAATTGCCAACATATTCAAAAAGCATCATACTAACTACAAAATAATTCTGAGCCCATTGTACGAACAAGTTAAGTTTCACCCTAATGACTTGGCGATATTACAAAAGTTATTTCCTCAAAGAGTTTATGATTTTACAGGAAAAAATGGGTTGACCAGTTTTTATCAGAACTACTATGAGCAAAGCCATTTTCGGACTGGTGTAGGTGATGCAGTGATGAAGAAAGTGTACCTTGGGAAGGGAAAACGAAGGTAGGGAAACAAGACTAGTTCAAGACTTAGTCTTGGACTTATTTTTTAAATAGTTTATAAACTGAAACAAAATCTAGTCCGAGACTAAGTCTCGAACTAGGTTCTTAAAGGAGTTTAACACATAATGGATCAAAAAATCTCCTTTATCGTATAATGGTGCCGATTAATTTGTGCTTCTTCTCCAAGGGTTTTTCCTTCTAATGCTTTAAACACTGGCGCTTGTTCTGATACTAGCATATATCGTTCGCCATTTGCTTCAATTTGTGGCATGTTTATGGCAAAAATAAAATTGAAAAGCTCTGTTTTGACAATACTTCCCACATTGACCTTCGAATCGATTTGCAAAACTTGATACAAAGTTTCAAGTTTATTTAGCTCTGCTTTGGCGTTAGCTAAATGGATTTTTTCTTGCTGAATATCCTCAACGTCTTCTTCTCTTCGCGCATCGTCACTTCCCCCAAAGCTACCGACTTCCAAGGATGTAATGCTTTCTTTTAAGTCAGAAAGACGTTTTTGAATATCATTCACTAAAGTTTGTTGCTGTTGAATTGCTTTTTCAAAAAGCTGCTTTTTTAAAGTTAACTTTTCCATGTTGCTTACGGTTTTGATTGATAGCAAGATAGAAGGAATTATTACTTAGAAGAATGAGAAAGATTGGATGAGTATATGAGTGAAGTTAGGTGAATACTGGTTAAATCGGTAGTATACAAACGACAAAAGCCCAAACTTACGTTTGAGCTTTTGTCGTTTGTAAAGAAAAGGAAATTTTGAAAAACATTCATCATTCACAACTCACAACTCCACCTTCATGTTAGTCTAATTTCAATACAGCCATAAATGCTTCTTGAGGAATTTCTACGTTACCTACTTGACGCATTCTCTTTTTACCTTTTTTCTGCTTCTCCAACAATTTACGTTTACGAGAAATGTCACCACCGTAACATTTTGCTAATACGTCTTTACGAAGCGCTTTAACAGTTTCGCGAGCAATGATTTTTTGACCAATTGCTGCCTGAATAGCGATTTCGAACTGTTGGCGAGGTAATAATTCTCTTAATTTCTCACACAAACGTTTTCCCCATTCGTAAGCTTTTTCACGGTGTACAATCGCCGAAAGTGCATCAACAGGTTCTGCATTTAGCATGATATCAAGCTTTACCATGTCACTTTCTTCGTAACCTTTGAATTCATAATCCAATGAAGCATATCCACGAGAAATAGTTTTCAATTTGTCAAAGAAGTCAAATACAACCTCAGAAAGTGGCATATCAAACTGTAACTCAACACGGTCAGAAGTCAAGTAAATTTGATTTTTGAGAATACCACGTTTGTCCATACAAAGCTTCATAATCGAACCTACATAATCAGATTTCGAGATAATTTGCGCTTTGATAAAAGGTTCTTCTACACTATTGATTTTGTTAGGATCTGGCAATTCGGAAGGAGCAGATACCCAAATTTCACCTTCGTTTGTAGTATTTACTTTGAATTTTACCGAAGGTACAGTAGTGATTACCGTCATGTCAAATTCACGTTCCAAACGCTCCTGAACGATTTCCATGTGTAACATACCCAAGAAACCACAACGGAAACCAAATCCTAAGGCAGCAGAAGTTTCGGGCTCCCACACCAAAGATGCATCGTTCAATTGCAATTTCTCCATGGCATCACGAAGGTCTTCAAACTCGGTTGTATCTACAGGATAAATACCCGCAAATACCATTGGTTTTACCTCTTCAAAACCCTGAATCATATCCAAACAAGGTTTGTCGCGGTGTGTGATGGTATCACCAACCTTTACCTCTTTAGCATCTTTGATACCTGAAATCAGATAGCCTACGTCACCAGCTTTTACTTCTGATTTAGGTTCTTTATCAAAACGGAGTGTACCAATTTCATCGGCGGTATATTCTTTGCCTGTGGCTACGAATTTTACTTTATCTCCTTTTTTGATAGTACCATTATATACACGGAAAATTACCTCGATACCACGGAATGAGTTAAAAACCGAGTCGAAGATGAGTGCTTGTAATTCAGAATCTGGGTTACCTTTAGGGGCAGGTACACGCTCAACGATAGCATCCAAGATATCTTTGATACCAATACCCTCTTTTCCTGAAGCATGAATAATTTCGTCACGGTCACAACCCAAAAGGTCTACTACTTGGTCTTTTACTTCTTCAGGCATCGCCCCCGGAAGGTCGATTTTGTTCAAAACTGGAATAATTACCAAGTCATGATTCAAGGCCAAGAAAAGGTTTGAGATCGTTTGGGCTTCGATACCTTGTGAAGCATCAACAATCAATAACGCTCCTTCGCAGGCAGCAATTGAGCGAGAAACTTCATAAGAAAAGTCAACGTGTCCTGGTGTGTCGATGAGGTTAAAAGTATAACTCTCGTCGCCGTATTGATAATTCATTTGGATAGCGTGCGACTTGATAGTAATACCACGTTCACGTTCCAAATCCATATCATCCAAAAGCTGTGCTTGCATATCACGCTTTTGAACAGTATTAGTAAATTCAATCAAACGGTCGGCTAGAGTACTTTTGCCGTGGTCAATATGTGCAATAATGCAAAAATTACGAATGTTTTTCACGTTTCGTTTAATTTATCTGTTGTTTCTTTTGCGATGACTTTTGAGTTGATAGGCATCGTAAACCCACAATTCTTCAAATTGTATTTACAAAATTACGTTCATTCCTCCGAAAAAGATAATAACCAGCCGAAAAGTTTAATCTTGTTTGGCATTCATAGAATACTTTTCTGATTGTTTTGAGTCTGTACCTTAAACTTTACAATTGTTTTTTGAGCCAAAATGTTATTTTTTTGTTTTATAAAAATCTAAATCCTGTTGTTTTCTCTAAAAAAACTACCTATGAAAAAGTTATACTATTTGGCTATCCTATTAATTGGGGTAGAATTTGGTTTGTTTGCTCAAATTAGTTGTAATTGCCAAGAGAATTTGCAAAAGATGATTCAAAAAACTGAGTTAAATTATGCGGGCTTCCCCTCTAAAGTAAGTGCCAAGAAGGGTGTTGTCTATGAAAAACTCAAAACCTCACTATTGGAAAAAACCAAGCAAGAGATAAATCCCAAAGCCTGTTTTGGGATTCTGAAGCAATATGTAAGGTTCTTTAAAGACAAGCATTTTAGCTTTAGTTATCGTGAAAAATCAGCCAATGACAGTGTCGTTTTATCCATCCCCAAATCCTTTGTTAACAAATTCAACTTATGGGAAGGCGTATGGATTAATGAAGACAGTACTACCAAAATTGCGATAGTCAATACCGCCCCAAATGTTTACAAAGCACTCAAATTAGAGGGAAAAGATTCCTATCCAAAGGGATTTGTTTATTTTACTTTAGTGAAAAAGAACCAACATTGGTACGCCGAATTGTTTGATACCTTTATGTCCAATGATATCCCTGTTAGTACCAAAGGAAATCTATTGTTTATCTGGAATTTTAATATTTGGGCACGAATAGCCCCTCAAAAGGCTAGTACGGAAGAGGTTAAAGAACTTTCTACTTGGCGAAATCACCAACAGGGCGTTCATTTTGAGTCATTGAACAAAGACTTTTTTTATATCAGAATTCCTAGTTTTGGTAATAATGATGGGTACATTCAATCCTTAGTGGCGCAGTATCATCAAGATATTATCAAACACCCTTATTTGATTTTAGATTTGAGAGGAAATGGAGGAGGTGAATCGGGCTGGGTTCATCTTTTGCCCTACCTGATGACTAATCCTATTCGTCAAGAAAAGAGCCAATTGAGGGTTAGCCCCGAAAATGTGATGCATAAACGCAACGATTTGTCAGGTTATGTGATACAAGAATTGCCCAAAGAATATCTCAAATACTTCCCTGATACGATTATGCAGGCTTATCGACAAGCCTATGAGGAACTGCCCAAGACTACTAAAAAATTCTACTCAATTCCTAGTGTACAGTTCCCTTTAGATTCAGTCAGTCAAAAGCCTAAAAAAGTGGCTGTGCTCTTCGATGAGCTTTGTGGGAGCTCGACCGAATACTTTTTTTATTTGCTAAAACAATCATCAAAAGTTGTCACCTATGGACAGCATACCTTAGGAATGATGGATTATGAAGGTATGTCAAATCGTACAGAGTTGCCATATCGTAACTATTATCTGTATATCCCAATCAGTCAATCTTCTTGGACCATCAAACATCCAATTGATGAGACAGGTTTTAGCCCACAAGTAATACTGCATGACCCCCAAAAATATTGGATAGAAAAGGCAATGAAAGATTTACCAAAGAGGTAGATGTTAGGTGTATCTTGGGAAAGTTATTTTAAACCAAAATGCTTTTCCAAGGTATCCTTGTAAGAGTTTGCAATTGGAATGATTGCATTTTGAACATGTAATTGATGACGCTCTATTCGTTTGATAGCAGTAAAAGAAACTATATAGGATTTATGTATTCTAGTGAATTGACCGACTGGAAGTTGAGGAATAATATCTTTCAAAGGCATTCTAGTAATTACTTTTCGATCTTTTTCGTGGATATAAAGTAAATTTCCATCTGACTGAATGAAAAGGATATCATTCCAAATAATTTTTATCCAATCATGTCCATCCTTTACAAATATGTAATCATTTGTAGAATTACGCTGAGTCCTATTTTCTAGCGCACGGTTACAGGCTTCCAGAAATCTCGGGAAGCTTATTGGTTTTAGGAGATAGTCTACTGCTCTTAAAGAAAATCCTTCTACTGCATATTCTGAAAAGGCAGTAGTAAAAATTACTTGTGTTCCTTTAGGCAAAAGTTTGACAAGTTCAGTTCCCAACAAATCGGGCATTTGGATATCTAAAAATATTAATTCAACTGACTGCTGTTTTATAAAGGCCAATGCTTCTGTCGGACTGTGGAAGGACTGAAGGTGCTGAAAATCGGGTACTTTTTGAATATATCTTTCAAGAATAGCAACGGCAGCTGGTTCGTCATCGAGGATAATACAGTTCATAAGAAATGTTATAGGTTTTAGTGTGCCAAATATCTTTAGCCTAATTACCAAGATTTAGTTTCAACTGAACACTAAAGGTTTTGTCGTTTTTCTGAATATGAAACTCATTTTGATTATTGTATTCAAGTTTGAGTCTTTCTTGGACTTGTTTGAGACCAGTGCCAAGTCCCTCTCGGCCAACAGCAAAATTGCTATTTTCGATTGAAAACTTCAAAGTTTGTTGTTCTAAAATAGCAGAAAGGCGAATGTAGCAGGGATGTGATAGACTGAGACCATAGCGAAAAGCATTTTCTGCTAAGGGCATTAATAGCATAGGAGAAACGACGAATTTATTAGGAGAAATTTCCCATTGAAAGTCTAGCTCAATTTTTGGACTTTTCGGAAGCCTAGTTTTCTGTAAATCGATATAATTCTGTAAAAAAGAGATTTCCTTTTCTAAAGGAATCTTATTTTTAGGAGCTTCCTCAATGGAAAATCTTAGTAAATCCGAAATTTTCAGAATCATATCAGCGGTATTAGGACTTTCTTCAAGACTTGCTTGGTTATAAACCGTATTGAGAACATTGAACAAAAAATGAGGATTGATTTGCGCTTTCAATGCGTGAAGGTCTGCCTCGGACTTGCTTTGGAGTAACTTTGTTTGAAGCTGTTTGGTTCGTATGTAATCACCTATATATGCTACCAATAGAATCAAAATGAGTACGAGAAGGCTAATGAGAATATTTTCATCTATATATCCTCCAAAGTGCCCAGTGCGAAATTGTAATAACTCAAAAATAAGCCACACCAACACAGATACCCAAGAGCTCCATAGGTATCGGATAGCAGGAGAATAATGATAGACAATTTTAAGGAAAACCCATTTATAATGAACATAGGCTAATCCTACTGACAGTAAGAAGATACTAATCCAGCCCAATAGGTATTTGATATAGCCACTTTGCAAAATGAAACCTTCTTTGGATTCAGGCATAGCGGATGCTTTCAGAAGAATAAGCCAATAAAGAGCTAAACCAATCGGTGCAAAATAGCTAATCTTTTTGGTGATTTTTGGATTCATGGATTCTATGGTATTGCAGAGAAATCATATTTTTTCATGTGCTTGAGCTCTTGGAGGGCTGATTGTGTACCTAACCTACCAAGCATCAACTGGTCTTTGAAATAATCTAATTCTCGATACACTTTTAGATAGTAGGTTTTGTTTGCTTCAAGCTTAATTACCGCTTTGACCTCTATTTTTTCCTGAATATTTCTCGATATTTCAATAACCGTAGATTCTGCAGGGAGTTCAATTTCGATATATCTGTTTTGTGATAATTCTGCGATTTTTTTACCCTGAATGATGATCGAAACACTACTTCCCCAAAACTCTCTTTCCCGCAAAATAAATAACTTTGCTTTGGGTGTATCTGTGCTGGTAAATCTCAAACTAGCCCATACTAATGTGTAAAATATCTTTATGTAAAAGCTCATACTCATTGATCAAAGTTTTTTATGCCCAAAATGTAACATCACTTGGATATAAAAATTGGAGATTTTATCACTTGGCAATCCATCTTGAGATGGGCTATACCTTAGTTCCCAAGGAGTACTACTTAACCCGAGCCTGTATCCTGCTTTTATAGAACTTCCTGCTGACTTTTGAGGTGTTCTATTAAAATACTCGATGCCAAAGTCTATAAATGGTTGATTTTGAGTGAAGTTTACTCCTTGACCTATGGTGTTGGGTAATGGGTAGTTTATATTGCTACTGGAAGATTTTACTCTCGTGATGTACTGATTATAGCTTGCATATCCGATTCCTCCATCAAGGTAAAAGTAATTATTTCGATCAGCCAAAAAAGCATATCCAAAGGTAAATGTTGCTGTATTGGCACTTGATTTACTTACAAATGAACCATAAGATTTGTCTCCACCCGTAGTACTGTAATTGATACCTAAATCAAATTTAAAGCGATTGTATAGCAAGTTAACTTGTAGCGGAATATATCCACAAAACAAATTAGGTTTAGCATTGTAGGTTTCTAAGTATGATTCTAACCGTGGAAAAGAAATAAACTCCCAACCAGAAGACGGTACCCCAATGCTTATTCTAAGCTGAGGAATACTTTTGGTAGAAAAATTTGCTCTGGTTGTATCCATCAAATCAACTTCATTTTGTGCCTGTGTGTAAAAGGCCGCCATAAGTAATAGAATTGTAAAGAATCGATTCATTTGGTATGATAGTTTTAAAACATGTTTGATTAATGTCTTTCAAATCGTGTAATATCGGTTTGAAGCTACTAACTACTATGATGTCCACCAATACTTTGTTATCAATAATTCTTACTTCGTGGTGAAAGCTCTTTTTTATGTGATTTTGGAAGTAATATAAGATTCAGGTGAAGACATTGATTCCCTCTTAATCTCACTTAAAGCGGGCTTAAAATTTATAGTGAAAGATATTAAAAGGTACCTTGGGGTTTGCCAAATCCACCTAGCAACTGTATTTTCAAGAAAAGAAGGTATTGAGGTATCGGGTAATTGTATCTTATGAAGATAGATTTGTGAAACATGGAGAATTTTTAGTGATTTATCAACTGCTCATTTTTCGTTTTAGTCTATCAATTCATTTTTAAGGAAATTTTAATAAATCACGCAATTGCCCAGAATCTTCCAAAATTGCGTTGCACATGAACAAACTAAATTTACGTTTATTAATTATCGTTTTAAGTGGTATTTCGGCTCATTTTTCTACCCAAGCTCAAAACCATATCGTGGACCGTTTTACGATTCGAAAATCTTTTCAAACGAAAGAAGATTGGGCAAAACCTGCTGTTATCACATTTACCAAACCACAAGAAAAATCTGCGTCTTGGTTGCTGGATATGGCCATTGGTTATAGCGCTTATCACCATCCCAAAGGTACAGTGTCGGTAATACCGTACATGGAGCTTCATCGAAATACCTTGATTGACAAGCCTCAAAGTGTTTGGATTGGGGGTGTGGCAACCGAATGGCGAATGAATAGCTTGGAGCACAAAAAATGGTCTCCAGTTTTGGTACAATCTTTCAAGTTTATGGAGGATAAAATCAAGCAAAATGCTTCTTTTCAAAGTAACTTTTATTTGACACCCGTTTTTGCATTTAAGGATATGAATCCTAAATATTTTTGGATTCCCAACCACCCTGTGAGTCTTGGAAGTAGACTGAGTTTTGTGTACACGCCCTATATCGGTATCGAAAACGAAAATCGTACCTATGCTGACAATAGTCTTTCCGCAGGTAACATATATCGAGCATTCGGGCGTATTTCGACGGATATTACGTTTTATCCTTCCAACAATAGTCTAAAAGGAAAGTTGGACTTATCCCTCGACTGGCAATACCGCTACAATTATTACCAAACGGTTTCGGATGTGAAAAATAGTACGCAGCAGTTTTTAAATACCAGTCTCAATTATACATTTTTTACTTCTGCTGATGGGAAGAAAATGAGCCAAATTGGTTTTGACTATGTCATTGGCGAAAACCCAACAGAAGGCTTCGAAAAACAGTCGTTTTATACCGTAGCCCTAAAATTTAGGCTCAATTTAGGTGGCAATAAAACAAAGGAAGTTCTTTAGTTTTTAAGAGATAGAGGATACGAAAAAAGGTATTAGGCTGTTTATTTGCACTATTTTTTATGCTCTATTTCAAAAAAATAATGCTTTGATTTCTAAAGGGTTGTTTGATATTCTTGAGGATGACGTAAAATTTTACCGAAACCAATGCAACATATGTCCAAGCTTAAGCGTCTGTTGGAGAAATTAAACTTCTCTAAATAATGAAAAACCTCATCAACTTAATGCTAAGCCTCTTTATAACCTATTCAAGCTTAGGACAGATTAAAGGTAAAATTGTAGATGACAAACAACAAGCAGCTTCTTTTGCCAATATTTTGGTATTAAACACAAAAGATTCGAGCCTAGTGAAAGGTGAAGCTGCCGATGTAGATGGAAAATTTGAAATTTCTGGATTAAAGCCTCAAGCCTATCTATTGCAAGTGTCAGCAGTAGGTTTCCAGAAATCCTATCAGGTAATTAACCTCGAATCTGCAAAAGCATTGGATTTGGGTATCATCCAACTCAAAGCCGAAACTCAAACTTTGGGCGAAGTGCAAGTAACTGCTCGAAAACAACTGATTGAGCGTGATGGTGACAAAATGATTATGAACGTAGAGGCTAGTCCAACCGCGACAGGGCTCAATGGGTTGGAGCTAATGGAAAAAGTGCCTGGTGTAACTGTAGACCGTAATACCGAAACTATCAAGCTTAAAGGAAAAGATGGCGTGCTCATCATGATTGATGACCGCAAAACCTACCTTACTGATGAACAGTTGGCCAATTTCTTGAAAACACTCAAAAGTGAGGACATCGAAAAAATTGAAATTATTGCCAACCCTTCTGCCCGTTTTGATGCTTCTGGTTCGAGTGGTATTATCAATATTAAGACAAAAAAAGGTAAAAACTTTGGGACAAATTATATCTTAGACCTCAACGCTGGATACAGCCACTATAAGGGTATCGGTGGTTTGCCAAAAAATGGACAAGGACTTACGATTAATTCTCGTCGTGAAAAATATGTTATTTTTGGAAATATCAACCGACAATACACAGCTTGGTATAACTCCGAAGACCAAGTCCAAAACTTTCTATCAGCAACGGGATCGGTACTAGAAAAAAGGGTAATTACGGGTTTGGCAAAAGGGAGTTTTGAAAACTTGAGTGCCAAAATTGGTTTTGACTATGATTTGTCGAAAAAAACAACCGTTGGCTTTTCTGGACAGTGGGCAAATACTTCTAGCCCCATGAATCGTTCTTATAATCAGCAATCGGTATCGGAAGCAATACGCCAAAGTTTGCAGATGGATAGAAGTCGTGAAGCGACTTTTGATAATTATACTTTTAATACTCATCTCAAGCAGAAAATTGATACTTCAGGTACAGAGTTGACGGTTGATTTTGACGTGATTTTGAACTCGAAAAGTTGGGATGATAGATTTGTGACTACTACCACACAAAACGATGCTAATCCTTCTGTGGCAAACAACCAGATACTATTTCCTACCAATAATAAAACCTTTGTTTTGAAGGCAGATTTTATCAAAAAACTTACGGCTAAAACTAAAATAGAAACAGGAATTAAGACTAGTTATTCGAAAAAGACCAATGACTTTAGCGACAACTTCCGTGACAATGGAGCTTTGGTGAGTTCATTCTTTAAGTTCAACGAGTTAATTTCGGCGGGTTATGTGATGATAAACAGTGAGTTGACTAAAAGCTTAAGCTTACAAGCTGGTTTGAGAGCTGAACAAACCAATAACCAAGGGTTGAATAGAGAAGGGAATAAATTGACCCAGCAAGATTATTTGAACCTTTTCCCTACATTAACCCTAAACCAAAAGGTTTCGAAAGATTACGCCATTTCGTTGGGATATAGCCGTCGCATTAACCGACCAAACGATGATGTATTTAATACTTTCAAAAGATTTTTCTCTCCACAAAGCTATGTGGCAGGTAACCCAACCATTTTGCCATCGCTCAATAACACGGTTAGTTTGACCAATACGATTAAAGACAAATACAGTTTTTCTTTAAACTATGTATCTGTTAATCAGTTTTCAACTGAAGTTTTTGATGTTGACACAGTCTTGATTCCAGGTCGTCGTGTCATTCGTGAGTCGATGGAAAATGTCAATGGCAAAATTGGCTGGTGGAGTGTTGATGCCTCAGTACCATTTAACCCAACAAAATGGTGGAGTGTAAATTTGAATTATTGGGGAGGTATCAATGTCTATAATTATAAAAGAGAAAGTACAGTTGTAGATATTAGTCAACTCTATCATGGTGCTTATATGCAGCATACTTTTACCTTAAACAAGACACTCTCTGGTGAGATTTCGGGTTGGTACAGCTCAGGTGAAACATGGGGCTTCCAAACATCAAAACCACAAGGAGGTCTTGATTTTGGCTTGAAAAAAATGCTTTGGGACAAAAAAGCTACCGTGAAATTCTTAGTTCAAGATCCATTCAACTTTAATAGTTACAGAAATAATGTTGAGACCGCAACGCTCACAGGCGTAGGAACTTATCGTTGGGACAACCGTAGATTTAGAATTTCGCTTACCTATAATTTTGGCAACACAAACGTAAAACAAGCCATACAGTCCAATGATGGAGGAAATGGTGGAGGCGGAGGACCTTCAAAAAATTAGCAGATGTAACTTGACTTAATTGTTCAAAGCTCTCATATTCTAAATCAATAGATATGAGAGCTTTGTTTTTGGATATTAGTCTACTGACAAAGGACTTAATTTTATACGTTGTCCACCTTCAGCATGATAAATAGTGTAAGCTGAGGCTATTAGAACTACATTTTTGATGATATATTGACCCGGCAAACTTAATGCAAATAGAGATTGCCATGTTTCGTTAGGCATGAGTAATAAGGGTAAAAAAGTGGTTGCCATTTGGCAACAAAATAAGAAAAATGCCAATTTGGTAAGTCGAGGTACCAACCAAATAATGCCAATAAAGCATTCTAAATACCCTAAAAATGGCAAGAATGTATTGATAGAAATATACCTTGCTAAGGTCAAAGCATGTAGCTGACTAACGATTTGCTCTGCAGGAGATACGCCTACTACCTTCAGCGTACCAAACCAGAAGAAGACAACAAAAAGTGCAATTCTATTCAACCATTGTACGGTAGTGTTTTGGGTATTTGTATTGGATAAATCCATGGCTATAGTTTTTTAGGCTTGTATTTCACAAGCTGGGTTAATTATCAACATAAAGAATACGGTCATTGGGCTTGATATTGAGATACCAAGTCGTGATTACTATATGAAAATTAACAAACTACGGCAGGAGGGGGAGAGGTGTTGTTGAAATAACCTTCTGATAATTGATATTGGTGAAAAATGCGCATGGAAGGGCTTGACCACTCCAAAACATACAAAATTGTATAGCGTTGAAGAGAGGCATATTCCTTCAAAAAATGCTTTAATAAAAAACTACTTTTTCCAGATGGTGCTTGTGACGAATGCTCTTTGACATGGTTGGTGATATGTTCTGCCAGTTCCATGAAGCGAAAACGAGCGTTATCGTCTATCTTGCAAAGGGTATATAAAGTATCATTTTGATATCGTTGTTCTACTAAATCATAGTGGTTTTCGCCATGTTTGATTTTCCCTTCAATGGGGCGGCTCTCATTCCAGTTACTCTGATAAGGCAACTGTAATGGTTGCTTAATCCAGTAATAATCACTTGATTCTTCAATATTTATCTCTTGAGAATTTGGCATTCCATACTCTTCCCAGCAATATAGAAGGCTAAATCCTACCATATTGTAGAGAAGTAATAATACTAAAAATATAGAAAGTAGTCTTTTCAAAAGAATAAATAGTGATTTTTCAAGTGGGGTAAAAGTAGGAAAATGATTTGTAGAAAACAATGAGATAAGTTAGTGGGCAAAATGAAATTTTACCTGCAATAGGCATTAAGCTATATGCCGTAAGCTAAAAGAATTTCTAATAAAATCACGAAAAAACTAATGGCGTAGCAATAAAAAAGGACGATTGCTCGCCCTTAAATAAAGTTATGTTTTGATTCGAATGGTAATAAAGGCAGTAGGTCGCATGAGGATATCTACCCCAAAAGAAACCGTGACAATTTCATGTCCTTGCTCTTCGATTACACTGAGGGTATTTTCGGTACGACGAATTAAGGTGGCCGTCGACCACCAAGTCGATACTTTAAAGATTTTGTAGGCTGTCATGAGGAACTATTAAAAGACGTCGGTATTGATAAGTGGGTCCGTTAAACAATTGGTTTTAAACTAAAGTTACACATTTTGCGAAAGAAATTTTTAGTTTAATGCCGAAAAATACTCATCGATTGTGACAAAATGAGTGAGTGGTCGTATGGCTGTATCTGAACATTGATGTTTATTTTTGCAAAGTAACTTTATCATAATAGAACCCTAAAAGGAGAAGCTTGGCGTAAATCCAAAAGAATTCTTAGCTTTGTGGTTAGTCAAAACCTAAAAATCATGAATACAACTCAAATTGGCATCATCACCAATACAATTGGAGTAAGAGCCAACCAAGTACAAAATACAATTAAGTTATTAGAGGAAGGTGGAACGGTACCGTTTATAGCTCGTTATCGCAAAGAAGCAACTGGAAGTTTAGACGAAGTTCAAATTCTTGAAATAAAAGACCTTTGGAATAAATTGAAAGAAGCTGATAAGCGTCGCGAGGCAATTATCAAAGCTATTGAGGAACAAGGAAAAATGACTCCTGAATTATTGAATAAGCTCAATAATGCTTATCAACTTCAAGAATTAGAAGACCTTTATTTGCCGTATAAACAAAAGCGTAAAACTCGTGCGAGTATCGCTATAGAAAAAGGACTTGAGCCTTTGGCAAAATTAATTTTCGAACAAAAGGATAATAATTTTCTTCAAAAAGCTGGAAGCTATTTGAACGAAAAAGTGGCTTCAGTGGACGAAGCACTTCAAGGTGCACGTGATATTATGGCTGAGTGGATCAACGAAAACGTGGATGCTCGTAATGCAGTGCGTAAGGTGTTTGAACGTGAAGCATACATTTCTTCAAAAGTAAAAAAAGGAAAAGAGGAGGAAGGTGTCAAGTACAAAGATTACTACGATTTTAGCGAACCTCTCAAAAAAGTACCTTCGCATCGTCTATTAGCCATTCGTCGTGGTGAGGAAGAAGGTATCCTATCTGTTTCTATTTCGCCAGATGAAGATAATGCTTTGGGCGCTCTCGACCGTATATTCTTGCGAGGAATGTCTGAACCTAAAAAGCAGGTGGAAGACGCTATTACTGATTCATACAAACGATTGATGAAGCCATCTATCGAAAATGAGTTTTCTAATTTGTCTAAAGAAAAAGCAGATAGCGAAGCCATCAGAATTTTTGCTCAAAATCTTCGTCAACTATTATTGGCTTCTCCGCTTGGACAAAAACGTACTTTGGCCATTGACCCTGGGTATCGTACTGGTTGTAAGGTTGTTGTATTAGATGCTCAAGGCAACTTGATTGCTGATACAGTGATTTACCCATTTGATAAAACAATTGAAGCACAGCATACGGTGTTGTCTTTAGTTGAAAAACATAAAATCGAAGCGATTGCCATCGGTAATGGTACTGCTGGTCGTGAGACGGAGGCTTTTGTAAAAAAACTAACTTTCTCGACACAACCACAAATCTTTATGGTTTCGGAGCAAGGAGCGTCTATCTATTCAGCGTCAGAAGTGGCTCGCGAGGAGTTTCCTGATAAAGATGTGACGGTTCGTGGTGCTATTTCTATTGGTCGTCGCTTGCTCGACCCTTTAGCAGAATTAGTAAAAATCGACCCAAAATCTATTGGTGTGGGTCAATATCAGCATGATGTAGACCAACCATTACTAAAGAATTCATTGGATTCGGTAGTAGAAAGTTGTGTAAACACAGTTGGGGTAAATATTAACACAGCCTCAAAACACTTATTGAGCTACGTGGCTGGTTTAGGGCCAAGTTTGGCAGCGAACATTGTTAAATTCCGTAAGGAAAATGGAGATTTTAAATCAAGAGCACAAATCAAAAAAGTACCTCGTTTGGGCGACAAAGCCTTTGAACAATGTGCTGGTTTCTTGAGAATTCCTCAGTCAGATAATCCACTAGATAATTCTGCAGTTCACCCTGAGAGTTATCAAGTAGTAGAACGAATGGCAAAGGATTTGAAATGTACTGTAAAAGATTTGATGACAAGTGCTGAGCTTCGTAAAAAACTCAATTTGCAACAATATATCAGCGAAAATACAGGTTTGCTCACACTTCAAGATATTTTGAAAGAGTTAGAAAAACCCTCACGTGACCCTCGTGAGCAACTCACTGCTTTCGAGTTTGATGCCAATGTAAAAACGATTGAAGATTTATACGAAGGAATGGTTTTGCCGGGTATCGTTACTAACATCACAGCATTTGGTTGCTTTGTGGATGTGGGGGTAAAACAAGATGGTCTAGTCCATATCTCGCAACTAGCTAACCAATATGTCTCTGACCCGAATCAAGTGGTTAAACTACAACAACAAGTGCAAGTAAGAGTCGTAGAGGTAGATATTGCTCGTAAGCGTATTGCCTTAAGTATGAAAGCGGTTTAGGAGGGGAAAGGGAACAGGCACAAAGGCATAGAGTGTTTTTGAAGTGGCAGAGGGAACGGGCACAAAGGCACAGAGTGTTTTTAAGTGGTAGAGGGAACAGGCACAAAGGCACAGAGTGTTTTTTTAAGTGGCGCAGGGAAATATTCTCTGTGCCATTTTTGTAAATTGTGAATATCTATATGCACACAACTCAACATTCACTAAATAAATAATAGAGATATGCTGACATTTCAAGAATTACTTTTATTTGCTTTAGCAGCGTTTGTGCTGGTCATTAGTCCAGGACCGAATATGATTTATCTGATTTCCCGCTCGATTACTCAAGGACGAATGGCAGGCTTACTTTCGTTGGCAGGCGTAATGGTGGGCTTCTTATTTCATATCATTATGGTATCATTTGGCTTGACGGCTATTTTGGCAGAAGTCCCTTTTCTATATGAACTAATCAAATATTTGGGAGTTTGTTATTTGCTTTACTTAGCTTTTCAGGCGATAAATCCCAATGGAAAATTTGTATTTGAGGCTCGTCAAGATTTGACTAATGATTCTCCCAAAAAGCTTTTTACGATGGGACTACTCACCAATATGTTGAATCCCAAAGTGGCGATGTTTTATCTATCATTTTTCCCACAATTTATCAAACCAGCGTATGGAAATCCTCTTTTGCAAAGCTTACAATTGGGCATAACTCAAATGCTGGTAAGTTTTTCTGTCAATTTCTCTTTAGTGCTAACAGCATCTCAAATGGCAAGATTTTTTGCACAAAATCCTTTTTGGATAAAAATACAAAAATGGTTTATGGCAAGTATTTTGGTGGCATTGGCAGTGAGGATGGCCAGAGCAAAGTAGTTTTTTAAGTGAATGAGGGAAAAGGCACAGAGGCACAAAGTGTTTTTTTTATGACATAGGGAATGAAGGCTCAGATAGACATACAGGTGAACAAGGTATTTCTTAATGAATGTAATTAGAACAATAACACTAAAACCCCATTTTACTACCAATCCAAAAATTATTATATATCTGTTCCCTTTCTCATTCTAACAACCGCTTTGTGCCTTTGTGCCTCTGCTACTTTGTGCCTTCTTCCCATCCCTCTATCTAAAATACGTCACTGTCTTGGTATATCCTGCCTTCACGCCGAAGCCTCCTATGTTCAACCTAAATAAACTCCGTCAAACGCGCCTAGCACTTGGCTTTAAACAAAGCTACATTTCACATCTGACAGGCATTCCACAATCCACAATTTAGCGTAGAGAAAGGTGAACGAAGCCCGACAATAGACGAGGTCGTCAAAATCATGCAGGTGCTAAATATGAAACCTGTTGAAATCTTATAAGCCTAATTATTTACTCTTATATTTTGGTGTACGAAGGATTTTCAACTATTGCGGATTTAGGATTTTTGATTTCGGAAATAAAGTAAAACACCTTTTTTTACAAAATATAAAAGATTACACTTCCGAAATCCAACATCCAATATCCGAAATAGACAGCTTTAGAATCTTTCGTACAGTTCTAACTCTAATACAACAAATTTTATGTACAATAATGATGCAAGCATATCTGAATTAGAATTCAGTTTTGACATTGGATTGAGAAATCAGTATCCATTCAATATTCCTGCTCTTTCAGGTTTAACAAAACTTCAATTACATCCACAAGTAACCTTTTTCGTTGGCGAAAACGGTACGGGAAAATCAACGCTGATTGAGGCAATTGCCGTAGCATTAGGATTTAATGCTGAGGGTGGGACAAAGAACTTCAATTTTAGCTCACGAGCTTCGCACTCAGACCTTTACAAATATTTGAAATTTCCATTTAGAACCAAGCGACACAAAGATGGTTTTTTCTACGAAGTGAAAGTTTTTTTAATCTAGCAACCCAAATTGAAGATTTAGATAGAGAGCCCTCTGCTGCTAGGAGAATTATCGATTCTTATGGAGGCAAGTCCTTGCATGAACAGTCTCATGGAGAATCCTTTTGGGCTTTATTTCTTCATCGGTTTTCGGACGATGGATTGTATATTTTTGACGAACCCGAGGCTGCTATGTCGCCTTCAAGGCAAATGGCGATGTTGTGTCGGATGCAACAGATGATAGAGAATGGCTCACAGTTCATTATTGCAACACATTCACCAATATTAATAGCCTATCCGAATGCATTGATTTATGAATTTAGTCAAGATGGAATTGTGACAAAATCTTATAAGGAAACAGAATTATTTAATTCCTATTATCATTTTTTACATGATAGTGACAATTTCATGACTCATTTACTTCAGCCTAAAGAGGAGGACTGAGTTTGAATGGGAATGCATATCTACTAACAGATTCTAATCATGATATTGTAGTAAAACACAACTGGCTTGTAAGGGGCAGTTCTGTTTAGAATATTTGTAAGAGGTATAATTCATATTTAATTAACAGTAAGGCAGTAAACTTTCTTTACCATCGAAGAGTTGCCTCGATCAAAGCAAGTTCATCAAATACAAGATTTATTTGAGACTTTTCGTTAGAAACTCAACCAGTCTTGCCGAATGATAAAATACCATGCACTTGTGGTGGAATTACGCTTGGTGAAAATGGGGAATTTTGTAAATTGCTCTTAGAAAAATTTACCCAGATTAAATCCTTACCAATCTCATGAAAACGACTACCACATCCATTTATGCTAAGCTTTTATTGATAGCAATACTTCCAGTTTTATTAGATTCTTGTGCACTTTTTCGTAAAAAAGAAGCTACTAAAACCACGACTACCACCAAGAGACCTACAAGTCCGAGCAGACCTGTAGTTATTTCATCGAAAGAGGTCAGAAGGTTAATTGACGCCTCAAGGCAGTATTTGGGAGTTCCGTATCGTCCAGGTGGTATTGATTCGAAAGGGATGGATTGTTCGGGGTTGTTGTTTGCCACTTTCAAAGAAATGGGCGTAAATATTCCAAGAAGGGCTGTTCAGCAATCAGGCTATGGAAAAGAAGTGAAAGATTTGGACGAGTTGCGTCCGGGTGATTTAGTATTTTTTGTAACCAATAAAGGAAATGTTGCAGAAGTAAATCATTCTGGGATGATTACCGAAATTCGTGGTCCAAAAGAAATCTATTTTATTCATGCATCAACCTCAAAAGGCGTTCGCGAAGATAACCTTATTTCTGCCTATTGGATGGGGTGCTATGCCACCGCCAGAAGACCCTTCTGATTTGGGATTGCGGATGTTGGATTGTGGAATATAAATTAACCCAAAACGTCATTACTAGTTCAAGACTTAGTCTTGAACTTATTTTTGTACAGTTTTAAACTGAAATATAATATTTCAAATTTTCAAATCCCCAAATTTTCAAATTCAAACAAATCTTCAATTTAAAAATGTCTGCTCCCTTAGAAGTTTGGATGCGAGGACCTATTGATGGTGTCCCTGCTTTATTACAACCCGCAGCCCATGCTGTGTTACAAGTTCAGGAAGAATTACATGAGTTGTTGAAAGACTTTTCTGATGATTTACTTTGGGAAAAACCTCATGGTGTAGCCTCTATTGGTTTTCATTTACAACATCTTGCAGGTGTTTTGGACAGATTGCAAACCTATGCCGAAGGCAATACTTTATCCGCAGAGCAATTTGATTTATTAGGTCTTGAAAAAGTAGCTCCGCAAGAAAATCAAACAGTTGCTACCTTTCTAGCTCGATTTGATTTACAAGTAGAAAAATATATATCCTATCTCGAACAACTTTCCGAAGCAGACTTATTACAACCCAGAGGTATCGGTCGCAAACAAATTCCTACTAATGTAATAGGTTTGATTTTCCATGCTGCCGAGCATACCACTCGCCATTTTGGTCAGTTATATGTTACTGCCAAACAGTTGGTATAAGGGTAACAGGCAATAGGCGTGAGGCGCTAAGCATTAGGCAAATAATTTTTGAGAGAATCACATCCTGTTTTTTACTAAAAGCTCAAAGCGGGAAACCAATCGCTAACTTTTATTTTTTTTATATAATAGTCTGTCTTACAATTCATTGTATTTATCTACGAAAATTTTCGTAGATAAATTTGCAATTACGAATCTTTTCGTAGTATCTTTGTTACGAAATATTTCGTAGTAAACTTTTTATCATGATAAAGCCAACAGAATCAGAATTAGAAATTTTACAAGTATTATGGGCGCTAGGCCAAGCAACCGTAAGACAAGTAAACGACGAACTCAACAAAAAGCGAGAGATAGGATATACCACCACACTCAAACTGATGCAAATTATGTTTGAGAAAAAGCTGGTCACACGTACTGAAGAAGGTCGTTATCATTTATACCAAGCAGCGGTTAGCGAAGATGAAACGCAACAACAACTACTTGATATTTTCGTGGATACTGCTTTCAAAGGTTCAGCCATGAAACTAGTGATGCAAGCTTTAGGAAATCATCAATCTTCGGCAGAAGAGCTCGACGAAATCAAGAAACTCATTGCACAACTTGAACAAAACAATTAGCCATGCAATACTTTGAATCTCCTTTGTCACCACAAACGATTTATGCCTTGGCATGGACCTTGGTGCATTCGCTATGGCAGCTAAGCCTATTCTTTTTTCTTTATAAATTCATCAGTTCTTTTTTCGTCAAAATGCTTCAGTGCGTTATTGGACTGGAATTGGTGTATTGTTGGTGCAATTCTTGGTTTCTGGTATCACTTTTTGGAAAAATTATCCTAGCGAAGCGCCAGTAAAGGCGATGACTTTCCCGGTACAAAATTCTCCAATCGCAAATAACCTTTCAACCTCTGAACCTATCAATCAAGCGCCATTGGCTCTGAGTTCTGTATGGGAACAAACGGCTATTTGGCTTAATTTACATCTCGATTGGCTGGTAATGTTGTGGATTCTTGGCATGTCCATTATGACCATAAGACTCATTGGAGGCTATTTTTATGTGCAAAAATTGCGCTGGCAATGTACAAATCTGGTAGAAACCGACACAGAAAACCTCTTTAAACAACTTCTTAATCAATTTGATATTTCTCGAACCGTCGAAATACGTGAATCTCAGTTAATAGAATCACCACTTACGATAGGTTATTTACAACCTTTGGTACTTGTACCGATTGGGCTTCTAACGGGTTTGAGTCAGGGAGAAATTAAAGCGATTTTTGCACATGAATTAGCGCATATCAAGCGCCACGATTATCTTATCAATATTATCCAGTCAATGATCGAGATTCTATTTTTCTATCATCCTTTGGTTTGGGTTATCGGTGAATCTATTCGCCAAGACCGTGAAGACTGTTGCGATGATTGGGCGTTGGAGATTTGTCAAAATAAATTGTATTTGGCAAAAGCCCTAACGTTTGTAGAAACCTTTAGACAACAATCAAAAACATCATTGACTATGGCTTTTTCAGGCAATAAACCTCAGTTATTGAGTCGCATCCAACGTATTTTGGGTGTACAACAAAAGGAAACTACCAATCCAGTCGGCATTATTAGCTCGGTAGTTGTATTAGCACTAGCATTTTGCTGTCTCAATTTTACGCAAGTAAGAGCTCAGGCAAGCAAATTATTTAACAAGTCGATAAAAACCTTAGCACAAACTTCTAAAGAAATTCTTTCTTCAGAAAGCATATCGACTAGCAATGTAGAAGAGACCAAAAGTATTGTTCCATCTGGGGAAGAACCAGAAGAAAATAAATTATCTCAACTGCTTACTATTCAGAATGATTATAGTGATCCTGATAGTTTAAAAGTAGCTATGCACGAGCAAGAAATCGAGAAGTTGCAAAAGAAAATGGATCCATATTTAAAACAAATCCAAGTGCTCTCTGCTCAAATGGGTGTTTTAGGGGCAAAAATGCAACTCGAACAAAAACCATTGCAGGAGTTTTCTGAGCAAATCGGAAAATTGGGGGGAGAATTGGGTACCTTAGTAGGTAAACAAGTACAGTTGGAGATGACAGTTGCTAACCTTGACAAAAAATCTGATGAATATAAAAAGGTTCAGAAAGAGTTGAGTGCTATAGAAAAACAGCGAGTAGAAATTGAGAAAAGGATGGAAAAGGCTTCTAAAGAAATGGAGTTAATGTCCAATAAAATGGAAGTCCATTCTGCCCCAATGGATAGTCTAGGAAAAGAAATGGATAAGCTTTCAAAGCCTATTGAAGAGATAGGAAAAGAGATGGAAGTACATGCAAAAGCCATTGAGGAAATAGATCCAGAGGGTAAGTATTGGTCAAAAAATAGACATTATGGTTCAGGGTATCGCTTGCCAAAGCCTCCAAAACCTCCTAAAGCGCCAAAGGCACCAAGTGCGTCTTCAGCACCAAAACCACCGAAGCCACCAAAAGCTCCAAGCGCTGCTTCAGCACCAAGTTTACCACCGCCACCAACACCACCGTTGGCACCCGTAAAATCGGATAAGAATCAGGATAATAATTGGTAGACAAGGGTTTCGGCGTCGTTTTAAATTTAGTGAATGGTGGTTGAGTGGTTGAGTGATTATTTTAAAAATAACTCAATCACTCAACTGCTCAATCATAACTCACTAAATCATAGCTAAGTCTATCTTAGTTTTTCCTTCCAAACAATGCCAATACACCAATCGTCAGCATAATCATGAAGCTTCCGAGCATATCTATTTTACCAAATGGAGTGTTTAACCAGAAAATAGCCATTGCTGTAGACGAAAGTGGCTCTGCGCAGGCAAGCAAACTACTGGTTTGTGCGCCAACTATTGTCACTGCTTTCAAAAAAGCATAAAATGCTGCCAAACTCCCTAATAGCAAAATAAAACCAGTGTAGGCAAAAGATTGCGAATCCCAAGTTCCTGATACCTTCCAAGGCGCAAATACACAACTAAAAATAACACCTCCAACAAACATAGCCCAACCAATTACGGTAGTCACTTCGTAGCGGTTCATCAAGCCGACTGGTAATAAACTATAAACCGCCAAAGCAACTGCGGAGGCAATTCCCCAAAGAAGACCTTCAGTAGAGATGGCTAAACTGCCAAATCTGCCGTGTGTAACCAATAAAAATGTACCTGAAAGTGCTAAGATAATCGCCACAAATTCGATGAAATTGGGTAATCTTCTTTGTTTAAAAGCCATGTAAATCGCTATAAAGACAGGTCCCATATATTGTAAAACGGTAGCTGTGGCAGCATTCGACTTATGAATTGCTTCAAAATACGTGTATTGCACTGCCACCATTCCGAGCACACTAAATGCCAGAAGCAATAGGGTATCGCGTTTATTACTCCATATTTTCCATAAATCTAAGCCACGAAAAAGGGCAATCATCAATAAAATACTACCCGCTACCAACAAACGTAGCGTTACGAGCCAACCAGGATTGATACCTCGTTGACTAAATAAAAACTGTCCAAATGTTCCTGAAACGCCCCATGTAATGACGGCAAAAATGGCTAATCCAAATCCTGCGATTCTTTGCTGACTATTCATAATGTAAGATTTGTCTGTTGACAAAAGTATTTTGAGGTCGCAAAATTAGAGTTATCTAGTGGTTTATACTTAATAGCTTTAGAAAAATCCAAAAACAAACTCTAATAGTAATATTTCAAGTTGAAATTAGTGATAAAATCACTTAAACGTCTGTTTTTCAGGAAGATAATTTAAGGAGTAGGGTGGATTTCTGATTACTGGACAAAATTGAAGTTCCTAGTTCAAGACTTAGTCTTGTACTTACTTTTTTAAACAGTTTTAAACTGTTTTCAAAATTCAGTGAAAAAGGACAAAGGACAACTCCTCACTCAAAACTCCCAATTCAACACTCATCTCAGTCCCATGCCGAGTACCAAGCCCCACATCAATACAAAGCTGATAATCATCGAAATGTTGACTAAAAGCCCAGCAATTTTGGAATCATATCCAAGTTCATCAGCAAATGGGAGTAGTGTCATCCCTACTGGCAGAATCATGCAGATTAATACAATGCTTCTGTAGAGTGGTTCAAAAGGAAGATTGTAATATAGAAAAAAGCCTAGTGTTAAACCAACAGCATAACGGATAACCAATACACTTGCGATTTTTTTGAAGATTTCTGGTTTTAATTCAATACTCAAATAAATACCCATTATGAGTAATACAAGTACCTTATTTCCTTTTGCCAAAATATCAATAATATTGACCAATACCTCTGGTAATTCAATTTTAGTTAAGTTAACAAACAAGCCTAGTAACATCGCTTGAAAGGGTAGGAGGGTAAAGATTTTGAGAAATGCCTTTTTGAGTTTCTCTCTTTTTCTTACCACTTGAGCCTCATTGGTTTCTGCAAAAATGACGCCTGTTCCATATACCATACAGAAAACCACAATAGAGTTTCCCATATCAAATAGCGCAGCAAAGACCATCCCTGCGGGGCCCCAAATACCTTCTATCAATGGAAAAGCAAATAACCCTAAGTTAAATCCACCACTTGCCATGGTCAATAAACCACGAAGTCGTTTGGTTTGACTTTTAAAAAACAAGCCTGCAATCGTCATCGAAATAGCACTGAAACTGATACAGAAAACAGGAAGCAATAATAAATCTGCCTCGATTTTTACTCGCATAATAGTCACGAAAACCAGCGCAGGAAAGGTGGTATGTACCAGAAGTTTTGTGATAATTTTACCTTCTTTCTCAGAAATAATGCCTTTATATTTGAGGAAGAAGCCAAGCCCGATAATAGATAAAGCAGTTATAAAAACAGCATTAGTAGGATTCATTGCGGAGGGGATATATGTCTTTTATGCTAAAAAGACGCAAAAGTAAGGGATTTACTGGTAAAATTGTACCTCAAGGCATCTCTAGGTTGAGCATCATGGACATTTTTAGAAAACTGGTACAAATTGCCTTGAATAGGAAACACTTTTTCCAAAAACAAATTTAACAAGCTCTTAATGCGAAAGCTATCTTGAAATTATGTAATTTTGCGCCAATATTTTCATTCATAACTCAATCATTTACATTTACATTAAGGAATGGGCAAGAAAGTTTTAATCATTGGTGCTGGTGGTGTAGGAAATGTGGTAGCGAAAAAATGTGCCATGAATCCCGACGTGTTTTCGGAGGTCGTATTGGCGAGCCGTACCAAGAGTAAATGCGATGCCATCGCAGAAGAATGTGCTAAAATAGGTTTGCCAACACCTGTACAAACTGCACAAGTAGACGCTGATAACGTACCAGAATTGGTTGCACTTATCAACGAAGTGAAACCTTGGATGGTTATCAACGTGGCATTGCCATACCAAGATTTGACCATTATGGATGCTTGTCTTGAAACAGGCGTACACTATATGGATACTGCTAACTATGAGCCAAAAGACGTAGCTAAGTTTGAATACTCTTGGCAATGGGCTTATAAAGAGCGTTTCGAACAAGCTGGTTTGATGGCTTTGTTGGGTTGTGGTTTCGACCCAGGTGTAACACAAGTGTACACGGCTTATGCCAACAAGCATCATTTCGACGAAATGCACTACTTGGATATCATCGACTGTAATGCTGGTGACCACGGTAAAGCATTTGCTACTAACTTCAACCCTGAGATTAACATCCGTGAGATTACTCAAAACGGTCGTTATTGGGAAAATGGAGAATGGGTAGAGATTCCACCAATGTCAATTCACAAGGCAATTGATTATCCTGGTATCGGTCCAAAAGAATCGTATGTATTGTACCATGAAGAGTTGGAATCTTTGGTGAAAAACTTCCCAACGATTAAACGTGCTCGTTTCTGGATGACTTTCGGTCAACAATATTTGACTCACTTAAACGTACTTCAAAATGTAGGTATGACTTCAATCGAGCCAATCAAATTTAAAGGTATTGATATTGTACCTTTAGAGTTCTTGAAAGCGGTATTGCCAGAGCCTGGCACTTTAGGAGAAAACTATACAGGAGAAACTTCTATCGGTTGCCAAATCAAAGGTATCAAAGATGGTAAAGATAGAACTTACTATGTTTGGAACAATTGTAAGCACCAAGACTGCTGGAGCGAAGTTCAAGCTCAAGGAGTAAGTTATACAACAGGTGTACCTGCTATGCTTGGCGCTATGATGATGATTACAGGCGAATGGTTCAAACCAGGCGTTTGGAACTGCGAGGAAATGAATCCAGATCCATTTATGGCTATGTTGAACGTTCACGGTTTACCTTGGAACGAATTGGTTGACATCGAGCTTCCACACGAATATTAGGAATTAAAAAATCCCTTCAGCTTCAAAACTGAAGGGATTTTTTTTCAATTTGAAAATTTGAAAATGTGCTTATTTGAAAATGGTTTTGATAATCAATGGCATTAAAAATATTTTGCTTTCAGCCCTAGGTATTTGGCAAAAATATATCTATAATTACTAAAAACAATTTAACACTCTTTGCCTTGTGCCTGTTGCCTTGTTCCTAAATAAGATTTGACCAATTGAAGATGTAAAAACTTGATAATTAAAATTTTACATTCACAATTCATCACTCACAATTCATCACTCATAATTACTAAAGAATGGCTTTTTGGAAAATTCTATACTTTTTATAAACCTCCCCATTTAACTTTTCAGCCTCCCCGCGCATGGTATGATTTGTTTCCAAAACCAAATGCGTATCCATAAATTCCATCTTCCGTTTTTGCGCAGCTTTTATCATACTCACACCCAAAAGTGTGGTTAGTCCCAAACCTCTGTAGTTCGGTTTTACAGCACCTAACAACAAATCCAATTGCTTATTTTTACGGGCATCCAAAAGAATGTGAATAAATCCAAAAGGAAATAATCTGCCACGAGCTTTTTTCAAACCTTTACTCATGTCTGGTAAGCCTACGACAAAGGCGATGGGCTCGTTGTTTTCGTTAACAATAATTTTAACGAAATCAGGGTCGAGGATTGGGAGATACGATTTGGCAATTTTTTGCATTTCGGCTTCCGAAAGCGGCACAAAGCCCAGCAAGTCTTTATAGGTTTCGTTTACCAACCGAAATATTGGCACTACATAAGGTTTTAGTTCTTTTTTGGAAGTAAAATTAAGGAGCTTTATTTTGGGGTTACGTTGTGCTCTATCGAAAATTCTCTGATAAAATAGAGGTATTTCAGCAGGAATATCAATTTTATAAACCACACAATCTGTCAATTTATTGAAACCCAATTTTTCCAAAAATTGAGGCAAATAAGGTGGGTTAGTAGCGGTGGCTATGACGGGTAAATACTCAAAACCTTCTATCTGAAAACCCTGAGGGTCTTTTTCTGAAAAGCCAAAAGGACCTACTAAGGTTTCCATTTGCTGAGCTTTAGCCCAACTTTGAACAGCATCAATGAGCAGTTTTATCACTTCGATATTTTCAATACTATCCAAATGAAAAAAACGAGCCTCTTTAATCTGTTGAAGTTCGTTGTATTCGCGATGAATAATACCCATGATTTTGCCGACAGGTTGATTATTGATATAAGCCAAAAACAAAATGGTATCAGCCACTTCGTAGGCAGGATTTTTTTGTGATCAAAGAAAATCCATTCGTCTGCATAGATAGGAGGAACCCAATTGGGGCGATTCTCATGTAGCTTTTCAGAAAGATAGACGAATGTCTTGAGTTCGCTTGGACTTATAACTTCTTTGATAACAATACTTTGCATGCGTGAGTTAGGTAATATAGAAATACTTAAATGTTACTTTTTTGTTAAAAATCAATAAAAAAATCATTTTCCCAATATTTAAGAGATGATACTTATCTCTTTTTACATAAAAAATCCTCATGTTATGACATCAAATCCAATCACAACATGAGGAAAAGTGGGTCTATTTACCCAAATTATCAACCTCCCGGAGGAATTAATTCAAATGCTCCAATATCATGTGTACTGCCGTAAGGTCTTGCATTATTATCTCTGTCAAAAGAGATACCCCAATTTAGAAGGTTTTCACCTGTATTGACCAGCGGTGAACCAACAATAGGATAGTAGTTACCATTACTTGGGTTGTTGAGTTGTGCTTGACTTATATCCAAGGTTTTGAAGTTATTACGCTCGTTGACAATCACAGGGCTGCCCAATTTAACGATATATTTTCCAGTGGCTGGATTAGCAATCAAATTATTGACTACCTCGTGGGTATGTATCAAACTGTATAATTTAATAGCATCGCTGGTAGAACCAATGATTGAATTATTGGCTATTCTTAAATAGGTATTAGGGATAGAACAAGAACGAGAGTCTGCAAAAATGCCATTGTAACCCGAATTGACTATGACATTATTGAATACAGATTGGTTACCCAAAAATCCTACCATAATAATACCTGTTCCTCTGGCATTCACGACTTTATTGTTATAGCATAGTCCACCAGAACCTCCGCCTATCTGTATACCATTAGCCTGATAAACATCAAATGGACTAATACCTGTGTCTATCATAGTATTGTCATGCACCAAAGCATCCACAGAACAACCAAATTGTATGCCTTCACATCCAATTCTTTCTAACTGATTGTTGTACACCTGAAGTCCATATATATTGTGGGGAGGAACCACTTTGCTTACACCATTACAGTTGATTGTCATCCCACCCGCAGCAAACGAATTACCAATATACAAGCCTTCACCCGGAACATCATGGATATAATTATCATGAATTTTGACATTATACATGGTGAAGTTACCCCGCCATGTGGTCGAATCGCAACTTGGGTCAGTTTTGGCCATAATACCCGCAAAACCAGTATTAGAAATTTCTACTCTTTCAATTTCGCAATCACTGCTTTTACCACCAACTGTGATACCCATGCCTCCAGAGCCTGTTTGGGCTACTTTTAGTCCATAATAAACATTTGGGTCGCCCGTGCCAGTTACTTTAAAATAGCGACAATTGTCAAAATTTAATCCATTTTGATTTCTGGTAGTATTTTGAAAAATAACCTGACCGCCAAGGTTTCTGTAAATAATTGGTTCGCTAGGACTACCATTTAAACCAATAAATTTGAGACCAGTGTATGTTCCTGCCTGAATACATACGGTATTGCCAGGCCCTGCACTTAAATTTAATGCCGAATAGTCACCACTTTGAATAACGGTATAATCGCATGAGCTTGGTACATAAGTAGCCACCGCCGATGCCGATTCAAAACAGCCAATATCAAAGTCCCCACCATTCGGTCGAGGCTGGTCAGTGATATCAGTTGTAATGCCCCAAGCGCTTAAGTTTTCACCTTTATTGATCACTGGCGCTTGACTGAGTGGACGGTAATTTTCAGCAGCAGTATTTTCATAAAATGAAGCATCCACTACACCATTGAGGTAATTTTTGCGAGCATTTATTCTTACAGAGGAGGAAAGCGGAGAGATGAATTTTCCTACTCCTGAGTTTAACATAATATTATTGACAATCTCATAATTATGGATTGAGCTATACAGTTTCAAGGCCTCTGTTTGAGGCGAAATAATCGTATTTTGAGCAATTCGCAAATACGTGTCAGGTATTGAGCCGGGGCGTGAGTCTGAGAAAATAGCATTGCCTTTTGGTCTGACAATAAGGTTGTTATAAATCATTTGGTTACCTAAGAAACCAAACATTACAATGGCAGCTCCTTCCGCGTCCAAAATCGTGTTATTGTAAAAATTACCTCCAGCACCACCGTTCATGGCTACGGCATTGTTGAGAGTGGTTGAGCCCGGCACTTTTCCACAATTTTTAATCATATTATGGTGTACCTGTGCGTCGGGCGAGTTGGCATATTGGATGCCTTTACTACCTGTACGTTCAAAGAGGTTATTGTAGATTTCAAGACCTACAATGAGGTGAGTAAACTTAGAGATACTTACGCCATTACAATTTATCGTTTTGGGCGTGCCATAAGAAGGCTCACCAACTGCAATACCTTCTCCAACTACATCATGTACATAATTATCATGTATTTTGATAGCATTCATAGTATAATAATCTCTCCATGTGGTGCTATCGCATGCTAGCTCAGTACGCGCAACAATACCCGCACCTTGAACATTTTGAATCTCAACTTTTTCTACTTCAATATTGCTACTTTTATCTGCAATACTGACGCCTCTACTATTATTTCCAGTACCTGCAACTTTAAATCCATAGTTAGCACTGGCGTCACCAGTTCCTGATAGCTTAATAAATTTACTCTTTGAGAAGTTGATAGCTACGGCATTGGTTGTATTCTGAATGACTACTTGCCCACCGCAATTTTTAATAAGGATGGGTTGGCTAGCTGATCCTTGAAAGCTATTAAATGATAGGTTTGTATAAGTGCCAGCTTGGACGCAAATAGTTTGCCCGGGTTGAGCATTGAAATTACTTGGACTGTAAGCCCCGCTCTTGGTAATCGTAAAATTACATCCACAGGATTGAGCATATACGGAAAGCGAAGATAGCCAGCTACAGAGTATAGCCAGCAAACCAATAAATAGTGTTTTCATTAGGTATGCTATTGATAATTATGAGTTTATCAAAGTTACTTGATTTTTGGAAAAGTGTTGACTAAAAACTAAAAAAGCCATGCTTTTGGTGGCATGGCTTGATATTCTATGGACGAGTATTTTTTAATTCAAATTTTTTACTGCTTGTCGAGCAAGTAATTTCCAACCTCCTTTTTCCTTACTCCAAACCGTCAATATAAATAATTTCACTGTTCCAGGTTTACCACCATCTAGGGTTTCAGCCGCTAAACTATGACGAACGATAGCTGTTTTGCCATGAATACTAATCGTTTGGTCTGTCAATTGAATCGATTTGAAATCTGATTTGCCACTTACCAAAGCTTCTACGAACTGCGCTTTGTTTTCGATTTTACCCCCCGAATGTCCATACGATAAATCCTCTGTAGCAATACTTTCGAGAGTTTCTTTGCTTGGGTCAATCATTGCTAAACGTAATTTCTCAACAGACTCAGCTACTGCTTTTTCATCTTTTGACTGTGCGATGCTTCCCAAAGTTGCCATAACTAATAATAGAAGTGTGATGCTTAATTTTTTCATGATGTTTAGATAAAATGGGCTTTGACAGCCTATGAAGGTAAATACTCGTTTCTAATTATTACTCAACGAAGAAAGAGGAGGATTCTTTTTTTCTACTTTATCAAATGGAAAAATAAATAGAAATACCAAGTTATGAACAAAATTAAAAGGGACAAAAGCATTACCGATGAGGTGTTTTGCTTTTGTCCCTTTCAAGTCAATATTGGGCTATTACTTAGATGCTGTTTTAGTAGAATCGCGAATAACCAACTCTGTAGGAAGTGTAACGGTTTGATAAGCAGGTGATTTACTTTTCTTTTCTACTAAGTCTAGTAGTAGCTCTGCTGCTCTTTGTCCCATTTCCAAAGCTGGTTGAATCACCGATGTAAAAGATGGGGAAAGTAATTCTGCCACTTTCAAATTGCTAAAGCCCATCAGTGCCATGTCTTCAGGAATGCGGATATTACGTTTTTTCAAAATCTTTAGGCATGCCATCGCTAATCGGTCGCTTACTGTAAAAATGGCTTCAGGAAGAATTGGTTGTGACAAAAGTTCATCAATAACATTTTCCATGTCCTCAATGCTAAAATTACAGTATTTAACAAAGTCCTCGTTGTAAGGAATACCGTGCTTTTCTAAGGCTGCTTTGTAGCCACTAATACGCTCACGAGTGATAGAAAGCGTAGGAGATGCCGCTAGATGCGCAATGTGTTTTTTACCAGAATTAATCAAATGCTCTGTTCCTTCAAATGCACCTTGGTAATTGTCAGCAACAACTTTATGAGTATTAATTTCGTCCGAAAATCTATCGAAAAAGACGATAGGCATTCCTTTAGTGTGTAACTCTTTGAGGTGCTCGACATGGGTTGTTTGTCCAGAAAGAGAAATCAATACACCATCTACACGACGTGACGCAAGGTGTTGGATATTAACTACTTCACGGTCATAGGATTCATGACTTTGAAAGATTACAACATGATAACCACGATTATAAGCGATAGCCTCAATGCCATTGATAGCTTGAGAAAAAAATGGATTGTCGATTTCGGGTACTACTACACCAATAGCACGGCTACGGTTTTCTTTGAGACTTAAGGCAATAGGGTTGGGGCGATAGTTCAGTTTTTCGGCACATTCCAATACAATTCTTTTTGTTTCGGGGTTGATTTCATAACTGCCCCTCAACGCTCTTGAAACAGTGGAGGTCGATAAATTAAGTGCCTTTGCAATATCTTTTATAGTTGCGGTTTCCAAAGCTAATCTTGTTTTTGTACAATTTTTCACAAAGATAACTTGCTTCTCTGTAAAACTATTCTAATCTACGATTTTCAAGGTAATATCCCAAATATTATTAAATAAATCAAAAATCCTGATAGATTGACAACGTTACCGACAACGATTGCGTAAATATTTTCCTGTAAAAATTTGCCCTTAGATTTGGACAATTCTAACTTGACACCGTCTTACAGCAACTATATAGTAGAATTGTTACTACTATTTCCCTGAAAAAGTCAAAAAGAAATATTCAGAGATACAGTGTTCTTTAGGGAACAACTCAATAGCCATCGTATGTATAATTAGTTTTTGGATAGATAGTTTGAACCCTCTAAACCTCGACCCTGCTTCTCCCTTCTTTTGGGAGGGAGGAAGCTAAGGGAAATTAAGTAATTCTGACTAAAATTTTGAATTAATATTTTCTGAAAAAGCATTTTGAATCACATACATTACTTAGAGAATGTTTAAAATTTCTAAGTTATTAAAAATGAAAGAGTTTGTTTTTTACTGAAATCCTGTTGTTTGAGCCGCAGGCGAGTTTAGGATTTCTTGACTTTCTTTTGTTACTTTTCTTGTGTCAAGACAAGAAAAGTAAGGAGTGGCGAATGGAAATTTCGTTTTTTATGTGAACTGAATAAAATTATTAAACATACTCAATTGCCAGAAGAACCCCTACTAGGGTTAGCTCCACTAGGAGATTCAAATAAACAATAACTAATGAAAAAAGTCCTTTTATTTACCTTCACGCTTCTTACCATATTTAGCTTCAAGCTCGAAGATACTCGTACTACTATTTTTTGTGCGGAGACTCAACCATGGCTGATAAGGCTGCAAATGCCGCACCCGAAACTGGTTGGGGGATGGTTTTGCCAGAGTTTTTTACTGATGAAATCAAAGTTGAAAATCATGCTGTAAATGGTCGTAGTACTAAAAGCTTTATTAACGAAGGTCGTTGGAAAACGGTAATAGAAAAGGTAAAAAAAGGTGACTGGGTTTTGATTCAGTTTGGGCATAATGATCAAAAAGTGAACGATACGACTCGTTCTGCTCCTTCACAAACGCTTTACAAACAAAACTTGACGCGTTTTGTCAACGAAACTCGTGCTAAAGGTGGCAACCCTGTGTTGATTACACCTGTGATGCGTCGCAAATTTGATGAAGCAGGTAAGTTTGTTGATCAACATCAAGACTACCCAGATGTAGTAAAAGCTTTGGCAAAAGAGTTGAAAGTACCCATGATTGATTTACACCAAAAATCACAAAAGGTAATAGAGCAACATGGTGTAGCAGGTTCAAAGAAACTTTTCTTACATTATCCTAAAAATGTATATGCTCGCTACAAAGATGGCGCTGCTGACGATACACATTTCTCAAGATACGGAGCTGAAGTAATGGCTAGCTTGGTTTGCGAAGATATTGCATCTTTAGGTTTACCACTGAAATCGTCTTTCAAAAAGTCGGTTTATCCAACCAAATTTATTTACGAATTGCCAAAGGTATCAACGCCAGTTTTCAAGAAAGATACTTTTAATATCATAAACTTTGGTGCCATTGCAGATGGACAAACGCTAAATACGAAAGCTATCAACAAGGCGATTGTTACTTGTAGCGAAGCTGGTGGAGGTACCGTAATTGTACCATCAGGCGTTTGGTTGACAGGCTCAATTGTGATGAAAAGTAATGTTAATTTACATTTGCGTAATGGTGCATTGATTCAATTTAGCAATCGTTTTGAAGACTTTGATTTGATTCGTACTACTTACGAAGGCTTGACTGCTGCTCGTTGCCAAGCACCTGTGTATGGTATTGACTTGGAAAACGTAGCGATTACAGGTTTTGGTGTTTTGGATGGAGCAGGCGATGCGTGGCGTCCAGTAAAACGCTCCAAAATGACCCAAGGCGCTTGGGAAAAACTCATTGCATCAGGTGGTTTGTTGAGTCCAGACAAAAACAACTGGTATCCAACTCAAAAATCATATTTGGGATCGACAGTACAATTGCCAGGTGTATTGAAAGATGGAAAAGAGGTAAAAGATTTTGAATATATCAAAGATTTCCTTCGTCCAAACATGTTGTCTCTTACGCGTTGTTCGAACGTGTTGCTCGAAGGGATTACTTTCCAAAATTCACCTGCTTGGTGTTTGCACCCATTGTTGTGTGACAATATTACTTTGAAGGGTGTGAAAGCTAAAAACCCTTGGTATGCCCAAAATGGCGACGGGATAGATTTGGAGTCATGCAAAAACGCTTTGATTGAAGATTGTACTTTTGACGTAGGCGACGATGGTATCTGTATCAAATCTGGGCGTGATGAGGAAGGTCGTAAACGTGGTGTTCCTACCGAAAATGTATTGATTAATAATTGTTTTGTGTACCATGCTCATGGCGGTTTTGTGATTGGAAGCGAGATGTCTGGCGGTGTCAAAAATATGTTTGTGAATAACTGTACATTTATGGGAACAGATATTGGTTTGCGCTTTAAGTCGGCACGTGGTCGTGGAGGAGTAGTGGAAAATATTTATATAAGCGACATTGGAATGACCAATATCCCTGGCGAAGCAATTTTATTTGATATGTATTATGCTGCTAAGGATCCAGTGCCTGTATATGGTGAGAAGACAGATATTCCTGAAATAAAATTTGAGCCAGTTGGAGCAGGAACACCACTTTTCAAGGATTTCTACATGAAAAATATCGTTTGTCGTGGTGCTGAAAAAGCCTTGTTTATTAGAGGTTTGCCCGAAATGCCTATCAAGAATGTGTGGTTAGAAGATGCTATTTTGGAATCTGATAAAGGTATGATTTGTACAGAGGCTGAGAATATCAATTTGAAAAATGTGAGTATTCTTTCAAAGGATGCTACAACTATTCAAATTCAGAATGGACAGCAAATTACCTTGGACAATATTCAGTATAAAGGTGCCTCGACTGACTTATTATTGAAAATAACAGGAGAACGTAACAAAAGTGTTCGTTTGGTTAATACAGATACCAAGCAAGCTAAAAAAGACGTTGAACTTGGAGAAAAAGTGCCTTCAAGTGTTCTTTTGAAGAAGTAAGTAACTTCGTGACATAATCTCATAAAGAGTATCCTGAATTGAAAAGATCCTCTTTATGGAAACTCAAGTCTCAACGCTTTGAAAGAACGTATCTCTCAAAACATTCTAAAACATTCAAAAAACAAAACCTATGTTCAAAACAACTGCAAAAATATTGACAGTTTGCGCATTGATGGCGAATTCGGCTTTTGCTCAAGTACAGCAGTCGTTGCCTTGGTCAGAACGAATGGCAAATACCATGTTAACCGTTCACAAGGATACCATTACTTATAGTGCTGAAAAGAAAAATGCTCATTGGGAATACGAAATGGGCTTGATGATGAAGTCACTCGAAAACGTTTGGTATCATACGGGCGACGCAAAATATTTCCGTTACATCAAACAGGTGGTTGACCAGTTTGTCGACGACAAAGGGAACATCCGAACATACAAACTCGATGATTACAATATTGATATGATTACGCCTGGTCGTTTATTGTTGACTTTGTATCATGAAACGAGTAAAGAAAAATATCGTTTGGCTGCTGATAATTTAATGAAGCAGTTGCACGAACAACCTCGCACTAAAGAGGGTGGTTTTTGGCACAAAAAACGCTATCCAAACCAAATGTGGTTAGATGGTTTATACATGGCAGAACCATTTTATGCAGAATATACAGCGATGTTTGGACCTTCAAAAAACTTTGATGATATTATTAATCAGTTTGTTTGGATGGAAAAAATAGTCGTGACGATAAAACAGGTTTACTGTATCATGGATGGGACGAAAGCCGTGAGCAGAAGTGGTCAGATCCTAAAACAGGTAAATCTCCTAACTTCTGGAGTCGTGCAATGGGCTGGTACACAATGGCTTTGGTAGATGTTTTGGATTATATTCCTGCCAATCATCCACGTCGCGGGGAATTAGTGGCTATCTTACAACGTATCATTCCAGCCGTTATCAAGTTCCAAGATCCTAAAGAAGGTTGTTGGTATCAAGTAACTGATAAAATTGGTGGTAAAGGTAATTATTTGGAAGCCTCTGGTTCCTCTATGTTTGTGTATTCGATCGTGAAAGGTGTTCGTTTGGGCTATTTGAGTCCTGCCTACATGGTAGCGGCACAAAAGGGCTATCAGGGTATTTTGAAAAACTTTATTTCTACAGATGCTAATGGTTTGATTCACCTAGAAAAAACCGTGCAGGTTTCTGGGTTGGGTGGTACTCCTTATCGTGACGGTAGCTACGAATATTATTTAAGTGAAAAATCCGTCAAGACGATTTAAAAGGCGTAGGTCCATTCATCATGGCAAGTGTGGAGATGGAGACATTCCCTACTTTGTCGATTGGCAAAGGCAAAACCGTTATGTTAGACAACTTCTTTAACCGTGAATATCGTAAAGGATTTACAGGAGAAAAAGAAACATATCACTATACTTGGTACGACCGTAAGGATTCTGGATACTCGCTTTGGGGCAAAATCTTTAATGAATATGGCGCCAAACTAGGTACTTTAGAAGAAGCTCCAAGTGCTCAAAATTTGAAGAATGCCAGCGTATTTATCATTGTTGACCCAGATACACCAAAAGAAACTCCAGCACCAAACTATGTTCAAGAGAAGGACGTAAAAGTAATTGCTGACTGGGTAAAAGCAGGTGGTGTATTGGTTTTGTTGGCCAATGATACCTCTAACGCAGAAATTAAGCATTTCAATCAATTGACGAAGGCGTTCGGTATTAGCTTTACCAACAAAAACCGCAATATGGTGAAGAATGACCAATTTGAGCAAGGTAAATTTGAATTCAATAATCATCCAATTTTCAAGGATGTGAAGAAAATTTATGTAAAAGAATTGGTAACCCTAGAAACAAAAGCACCAGCAAAACCGATCTTGGAAGAAGGTGGCGATGTGATTATGGCAACAGCCAAAGTTGGTAAAGGTACAGTATTTGTCCTTGGTGATCCTTGGATTTATAACGAATACCTCAATGGCAAACGCCTTCCTTTGCAATACGAAAACTTTAAAGCTGCTAAATACCTAACAGAATGGCTTCTAAAACAAGCCACCATTAAAAAGTAAGTCGAGGGCGGTGGTGAGAATATCTTACTACCGCCTTTTTTTTGAGTGCAGAGTTGTGAATTATGAATTGTGAGTTAGTATTGTAAGGAGGATTTCCAACAATTGCGGATTTGGGATTTCTGATTTCGGAAATAAATTAAAATACCTTTATTTTTTTACAAAAAAGGTAATTACACTTCCAAAATCTTACAACCGATATCCGAAATAGACAGTTTTTGAGTCCTTCGCATTGTTCCAGTGCTGAGTTGTGAATATGAATATTGATAATTACTTAACATTACTACTCAAAACTCCTCACTCAGAACTCATCACTCCTCACTCAAAAAAACTCCAATAGTTTCTATTCTTAAAAAAATACAAATCCTACTTTCTGGACGATTAAGTGATATACCGCAGAGTTGTGGAAAATTGATTGAGGGAATGATTTTCGGGAACGATGCCGAAAACGATTGCGTAAAAACATTCTCCTATTCACTTGCACGAGCTAAACATTTGACATAAACTTATTTTACAAAACTATATAGTTTTAAACGTATCCTTGGAATAATATCATTTTTAGGCATAATGCCTTTTGAATAAAACGACTGCTATGAAAGATATTTCATTTTCACAATTGGATTCAATTGTGCCTCAATGTGCGGTGAATTTACCAAACCTTAACGACCTCAATCTTCCAGAAAAGGTATTGCAATTTGGTACAGGAGTATTACTCCGTGGTTTACCAGATTATTTTATTGACAAAGCCAACAAGCAAGGCGTTTTTAACGGCCGCATTGTGGTGGTAAAATCTACATCAGGGGCATCCGATGAGTTTGACCAACAAGATAGCTTATACACGATTTGTGAGCGCGGGGTACAGGCAGGAGAACAAATTGAGTCATACACCTTGAGTTCGGCTATTAGCCGTGTGATTTCAGCACAATCAGATTGGAAAAAGGTGTTGGAATGTGCGCATAATCCTGAAATGCAAATTGTCATTTCAAATACTACTGAAGTAGGAATTCAATTAGTACAAGATGATATTAGTAACAACCAACCTCCTGTATCGTTCCCAGGAAAGTTACTAGCGTTTTTGTATGAAAGATATAAGGCGTTTAATGGCGACAAATCAAAAGGTTTGGTGATTGTACCTACGGAGTTGATTCCTGACAATGGTAAAAAATTGGAATCAATTGTGTTGGAATTGGCACATTTGAACTCTTTGGAAACCGACTTTTTGGATTGGTTAGAAGTATCTACCACTTTCTGTAATTCGTTGGTAGACCGTATTGTTCCAGGAAAACCCAAACCAGAGGTGAAAGAGGCGATTGAAGCTCAATTGGGTTATACAGACCAATTATTGATTGTTTCTGAGGTTTACCGACTTTGGGCTATTGAGGGTGATGAGCATGTGAAAGAAGTTCTTTCGTTTGGACAAGTAGACGAAGGTGTGATTGTTGAACCCAACATTGATTTGTACCGTGAGTTGAAACTGAGATTATTGAACGGGACTCATACACTTAGCTGTGGACTAGCATATTTGGCTGGTTTCAAAACAGTATCTGAAGGAATGGAGGACGAATATTTAAGCACTTTCGTAAGTAACTTGATGTTGGCTGAGTTAGCTCCATCAATTCCATACAAAGTGTCAATTTTGACTGCAGAACGTTTTGGTCGTCAAGTATTAGACCGTTTCCGTAACGATAGTATCCAACACAACTGGTTGAGCATTACAATGCAGTATACTTCTAAAATGAAGATGCGTAATTTGGCAACTTTGTTACAGTATTATCAAAATTTTCCATGTGTTCCCGAGTATTTTTCGGTAGGATTTGCAGCTTATTTGCTTTTTATGAAAGCAGAACTTGCTGAAGATGGAAAATATTATGGTACAAGCAACGGAGAGAAATACCTTATTCAGGACGACAAAGTGGCTTATTTTGCTGAAAAATGGGCTACACTATCTCCGGAAGAATTAGTGGAATCTGTACTTTCTGATAAATTTTTGTGGGGAACAGACCTTGCGGCACTCAAAGGATTCTCTGCTATGGTCACAGAGTACTTATGCAGAATGACTAACGAAGGTGTATTGAGTACCCTAAAAATATTTGTACGTAAAGGTGAAGATACCTTGGTAAGTTAAGTTGGTGGGCAAAATAAAATTTAATTTTTGAGCCTTTGGCTTTCAGCTTTGTGCATTCGGCAAAAACATATCTATCGTGACTAAAAGACATTTTAACACTCTTTGCCTTGTGCCTGTTGCCTAGTGCCTAAACACATAACTTAAATCTAATTCTGCACGATTACTTAAGTTGATGGGTAAAATTAGATTAAAGTTGTCAGGCACTGGCAATAGGCACAAGGCAAAGAGTTAAGGTAAAGTGTTGTTAGTTAATATTTCACATTCACAATTCGTAACTCGTAATTCCTCATTGTCCTTCTTCTGTAACCAGTAAACATTCTCAAAAAATGAAAGCAAAAGCTATCAAAATCAATCCTAGCGACAATGTCTATGTAGCTTTGACAGACCTCAAAAAAGGGGAGGTGCTAGAAGGAATCGAATTAAAAACAGATGTTCCTGTTAAACATAAATTTGCAGAATTTGACTTCGCCACGGGCGATTTGTTGAAAATGTATGGTCTTACCATTGGAAAAGCAGCTCAGCCTATTCAACAAGGAGAACATATTACTACTTTCAATGTAAAACACGTAGCCGAATCATATGGCGAGCGTGTGCCTAACTTGGAGTGGCAAAAACCAGATATTTCAAAGTTTGAAGGACGTACTTTCAATGGTTTTCATCGTGCAGATGGTCGTGTGGGTTCTGCTAATTATTGGTTGGTAGTACCAATGGTTTTTTGCGAAAACCAAAATGTTGAGGTGATTAAAAATGCTCTTTTGAACGAATTGGGCTATGCTAAGGCATCACAATTCCAAGGATATACGCAAAGCTTGATTAATGCTTACAAAAACGGAGTAGATGTTTCGGCATTAGTTTATGAAGAAACCGAACAAACTGAAGATGGGCGTGGTAAATTATTTCCACAAGTAGACGGTATCAAATTCTTGACACATACTGGTGGTTGTGGTGGTACTCGCGAAGATGCTCAAGTATTATGTCAATTGTTGGCAGGATATATTACACATCCCAATGTTGCAGGAGCAACGGTTTTGAGTTTAGGCTGTCAAAATGCTCAGGTAAAATTATTGCAAGATGCCATTGCTAAAGTAGACCCTCAATTCTCAAAGCCTCTTTATATTTTTGACCAACAAGCTATCGGAAACGAAGAGCAAATGTTGCGTCAGGCTATCAAACAAACCTTTATTGGTCTTACGATTGCTAACCAAGCGAAACGTGAACCTGCACCACTCTCACATATTACTTTAGGGGTAGAGTGTGGCGGTTCGGATGGTTTTTCAGGAATTTCTGCGAATCCATCAGTAGGATATTGTGCAGATTTGCTTTCTGCTTTAGGAGGCAAGGTTATGCTAGCTGAATTTCCAGAATTATGTGGAGTAGAGCAAGAACTTATCAATCGTTGCGTGAGTGATGATTTAGCAGATAAGTTTACCACTATTCAGGCAGCTTATGCACGCAGTGCGGAGGCGGTTGGTTCTGGATTTGATATGAACCCTTCTCCAGGAAATATCAAAGATGGCTTAATTACTGATGCGATGAAATCGGCAGGTGCCGCTAAAAAAGGGGGAAGTTCTCCTATTTTTGACGTATTGGATTATACTGAACAAGCGACTAAGTCAGGCTTAAATTTGCTTTGTACTCCGGGTAACGATGCCGAATGTACGACAGGTTTGGCTGGTTCGGGTGCCAATGTAATCATGTTTACAACGGGCTTAGGTAATCCAATGGGTAATCCTATTTGTCCTGTTTTAAAAATTTCTTCTAACTCTGCTTTAGCAGAAAGAATGTCTGATATTATTGATATCAACGCAGGAACGGTTATTACAGGAGAAAAGACCATTGCCGAAATGGGCGAGGAGTTGTTGGAATATTGTATTAAAACTGCCTCAGGTGAGTACACGCCAAAGGCTGTTGCTCTTGGACACGATGACTTTATTCCATGGAAACGTGGAGTCTCTTTGTAAGTGTTGAGTATGGAGTTTTGAGTGCGGAGTTTTGGGATTTCTAAAACCATTGCCAAAAGCCGATAGCTCACAGCCGACACACTTGCCCCCGTTGGAGTTTTCTCCAACGAGTTGAGCGCTAACTAAAGAGTATGGTTTGTTGCTTACGCGAGGTTGTTGGAGAAAACTCCAACAACGGCTTCTGAGTGCTGAGTATGGAGTTTTGAGTGAGGAGATTTAGATGATTGAGCCCACAAAACTTCTGCTGAAAGCTCAAAGCCGAAAGCCGTCAGCTCACAGCCGACAGCCAAAATATTTTCCAAATACAGTCTCTTGCTTGGGTTACTAAACTTTAAGCATTTTTTTGAACTACTATCAATTTCAAAAGATGAAAAACTTCTTAGACGACAATTTTCTATTACAGACTGAAACAGCTCGTACTTTGTATCATGAGTATGCGAAGCAAATGCCAATTATTGACTACCACTGCCATCTTCCACCAGACCAGATAGCGGAGGATAAGTCATTTGAGAACCTTGCCCAAATTTGGTTGTATGGTGATCACTACAAATGGCGTGCTATGCGTACAAATGGAATCAACGAAGCCTATTGTACTGGAGACAAGTCGGATTATGAGAAATATGAGCAGTGGGCAGCAACGGTTCCTTATACCATGCGTAACCCTTTGTACCACTGGACTCACCTCGAATTACAGCGTTATTTTGGGGTAAATGAAATTTTGAATCCATCGACTGCCAAGGATATTTACGAAAAATGTACTGCCCTTCTTCAAACACCAGAATATTCGGTGAGAGGTTTGTTGAATAAAATGAATGTAAAAGTGGTATGTACAACCGATGACCCGATTGATTCTTTGGAATATCACCAAAAAATCAAAGCTGATGGTGTTGAGGTAAAAGTATTGCCTACTTTCCGTCCAGATAAAGCAATGGCGGTTGAGAATGTGGCAAATTTTGTGGCTTATGTGGCAAAATTAGAAACAGTTGTAGGTCGTAGTCTTTCCACTTTGGAAGAATATCTAGGTGCTTTGAAAGAGCGCCATGATTTCTTTGCTGAAATGGGTGGCAAACTCTCTGACCACGGTCTTGAGCAGATTTATGCGGAAGATTATACAGAAGATGAAATTGCTGCTATCTTCTTGAAAATCAAAGGAGGAAGTGAGTTGACTTTAGAAGAACAATTGAAGTTCAAATCTGCGATGTTGATTCATTTCGCCATTTGGGATTGGGAAAAAGGTTGGACTCAGCAATTTCACTTAGGTGCATTGCGTAACAATAACCTTCGTGCTATGCGTGAATTAGGTCCTGATACTGGTTGGGATTCAATTGGTGATTTTGACCAAGGTAAAGCCCTTTCGAAATTTTTAGGTAAATTAGACGAGAACAACCAATTGGCTAAAACTATCCTTTACAACTTGAACCCTCGTGATAACGAATTGATGGCTACTATGATTGGTAACTTCAATGATGGTTCTGTAGCTGGGAAAATCCAATTTGGTTCTGGTTGGTGGTTCCTCGACCAGAAAGATGGTATGGAAAAACAAATCAATGCGCTTTCAAATTTGGGCTTGTTGAGCCGTTTTGTAGGTATGTTGACAGACTCTCGTAGTTTTCTTTCTTTCCCTCGTCATGAGTATTTTAGACGAATTTTATGTAATATATTAGGTAACGACGTTGAAAATGGCGAACTACCTAACGATATTCCTTGGATTGGAAAGATGGTTCAAGATATTTGTTACAACAACGCCAAAGAATACTTCGGATTTTAATTGACTCGGCTAGGTATCTCAGAGGTATCTAGCCGCTTTTTAAAATAGATATATGCAAAAAATAGTGTGTTGTTTTGGAGAGATTCTTTTACGTTTTTCTCCTCAGTTGGGTGGTGAATGGATTAAAAATGCCACAATGCCCGTGTTTGTTGGTGGTGCCGAATTGAACGTAGCCACAGCTTTAGCTAATTGGAATGTGCCTGTGCAATATACAAGTGTATTGCCCGACAACCAGCTTTCGGTTGAATTGAAGCAGTATATCGAAGAAAAAGGTATTTCTGCTGATAAAATGCCTTGCTTCGGTGACAGAATAGGTACTTATTACCTTCCGCAAGGTGCTGACCTCAAAAATGCAGGCGTAATTTATGACCGTGCTCATTCTGCTTTCTGGACTTTAGCGCCCGGTAAAGTAGATTGGGATAGCATTCTCGAAAATGTCTCTTGGTTTCATTTCAGTGCGATCAGCCCAGCTTTGAACGAAGACGTAGTGGATGCCTGTGAGGAGGTTTTGAAAATTGCTAAAAGCAAGGGTATTACCGTATCCGTTGACCTCAACTATCGTGCAAAGCTTTGGAAATACGGCAAACAACCTGTCGAAATCATGCCACGCTTAGCACAATACTGTGACGTTATCATGGGTAATATTTGGGCGGCTGATTGGCTCTTGGGTATTCCTGTAGATGCAAGTATCAGCCCCGATTCAACACAAGAAGAGTATTTAGCGCATAGCATTCGTACGGCAGAAGCTATTCAACAACAATACCCTCAATGTTCTGTGGTAGCGCATACGTTCCGTTTTGATGCTCCTCCGAAAGGCATTTTGTATTATACCACACTTTTTACCAATGGTCAACAATACGTTTCTCCGACTTTCACAATTGATGAAGTTGTAGATAAGGTAGGCAGTGGTGACTGTTTTATGGGAGGTTTGATTTATGGTTTATATAATGAAAAATCTCCTCAAGAAGTAATTAATTATGCAGCCGCAGCGGCATTCGGCAAGCTGAATGAATATGGCGATGCTACCAAACAAAGCGTAGAACAAGTAGAAAATCTACTGGCTAAGTTTTTATAACCATAGAAATCACTGAGAAAATGATCTCGGTGATTTCTATTATCTTTTATTGTTCCTCTCAATTTTAATTAAGAAATATAAAATGGCCCTTTTTAAAAGTGCAACGGTTGATCAACTCATCGCAAATTATCCCGTTGTTCCCGTTTTTTATCATGAAGATTTAGCATTAACACAAGGTATCATTAAAGCTTGTTACGATGGTGGAATGCGTGCATTTGAATTTACTAATCGTGGTGAAAGTGCCTTGGCAACTTTTACGGCTTTAGTGCCTTTTATTCGTGAAAATTGCCCAGATATGGCAATTGGTATCGGTACTATTTTCAAAGCAGAACAAGCTGCAAAGTTTATCGAATTAGGGGCAGATTTTGTGGTACAACCTGTCACTACTGCTGAAGTTGGTGCATTGTGCCAAGAAAAAAATATTGCTTGGTACCCTGGTGCATGTACCTTGAACGAAATTTATCAAGCAACAGAATTGGGTGCTACTGTGGTTAAAATCTTCCCGGGTAATGTTGTTGGTCCAGGTTTTGTAAAATCTATGAAAGGTCCAATGCCGAAGGTGAAAGTAATGGTAACTGGTGGAGTAGAACCTACAACTGAAAGTCTTACAACATGGTTTAAAGCAGGTGTAACTGCTGTTGGAATGGGTTCACAATTGTTTCCAAGTACCGTTTTAGCAAATAAAGATTTTAATCAAATTCAGCAAACCGTAGCTAGCTTGATGGAAACGGTGGCAAGCTTATCTAAATAAAAACTATGGAAAAAAGGTAGGAAGTTATCGTTGGGTCATTGTAGCCCTTTTGTTTTTTGCAACAACCATCAGTTATCTTGACCGTCAAGTGATTGCTTTATTGAAGCCAACTTTGGAAAAGGAGTTTGACTGGAATGAAAAAGATTATAGTAACCTAGTAATGGCATTTCAAGCGGCTTATGCGATTGGTTTGGTGTTATCGGGTAGCATTATTGATAAAATTGGTACGAAATTAGGCTATTTGGTAGCTGTAATTTGGTGGAGTGCTGCAGGTGTTTTAACTGCTGCTGCTACTAGTACCTTTGGTTTTGGTGCATTCAGAGCTTTATTGGGCTTGGGCGAGGGAGGAAACTTCCCTGCTGCTATCAAGAGTGTGGCTGAATGGTTTCCTAAAAAAGAACGTGCATTAGCAACGGGTATTTTTAACTCTGGTGCTAATATCGGAGCTGTGGTAGCACCATTGATGGTGCCTTGGATTTTGGCAGTGTGGGGATGGCAAGTGGCTTTTATAGTAACGGGTGGTGTAGGTTTTATCTGGGTAATTTTCTGGGTAATGAGCTACGACAAGCCAACAACGCATAAATCTGTTACGCCTGAAGAATTAGCCTATATCCAAAGCGATGAGGATGAAGTGGAAACATCTGATGAGAAGCCTGTCAAATGGGCGCAATTGTTTGGTATTCGTCAAACTTGGGCTTTTGTTTTTGGAAAAATGTTAACCGACCCAATTTGGTGGTTCTTCTTGTATTGGTTGCCTTCATATTTTGCTGAAACTTTCCAATTAGACTTGAAAAAACCATCTTTAGAACTTATTATTGTTTATACTGCTACAACTATTGGTAGTATCGGTGGGGGATATGTATCTGGTTTCTTGATCAACAAAGGGTGGCCAGTTTTTAAAGCTCGTAAAGTAGCGATGTTGAGTTTTGCCTTGGCTGTTGTGCCAATTATGGCTGCTCAGTATTGCTCAAATATTTGGCAAGCGGTAGTATTGATTAGTATTGCGGCGGCGGCTCACCAAGCGTGGAGTGCTAACATCTTTACGACTGCTTCGGATATGTTTCCTAAAAAGGCAGTTTCTTCTGTTGTAGGTATCGGTGGTATGGCTGGGTCTGTTGGTGGTATCCTTTTTCCATTAATGGTAGGTACTATTTTGGATTCATACAAAGAAGCTGGAAATATCACAGCAGGTTATAATATCATCTTTATTGTGTGCGGTTTTGCCTACTTATTAGCGTGGGGCTTAATGCACTTGTTTGCTCCGAAAATGGAGAAAGTAGAATTGTAAAAAATAAGTGGACAAAGTTTGATTTAAGATGTCAGGCTATAGGCATTAGGCGACAGGCACTAGGCAAAGAGTGTTAAAATGTTTTTTTATTAACGATAGATATATTTTGCCGAATGCTCAAAGCTGAAAGCCGAAAGCTCAAAAATTAAATTTTACTTTGCCCATTAACTTAATAAAATCTTGTTAAAAACGTGAATGGATTAGCCAGTGATGCTTGTATGTGTTGCTGGCTAATTTTGTAAAAAGACAAAGTAAAAAGATGGCTGTAAGCTGTTAGCCGTAGGCAAATTGGCTTTTTCTTTTTCCTACGGCCTATAGCTTAATGCCTACAGCCCAATTAAAATTCATAACTCACAATTCACAATTAAATCAGCTATGTCACAATTTGGAAAAAGATTTGTTCATGACGAAGACCTTGCCTGGGAAACAGTAGGCGAGGGGTTACGTCGTAAAATTATGAGTTATGACAATAACGTCATGATGGTAAAAGTAGCCTTCGAAAAAGGTGCTGTAGGTTCGTTGCATAGCCATTATCATACGCAAATTAGCTATGTCGAAAGTGGAGCTTTTGAGATAACCATTGAAGGTAAAACCGAAGTGCTTAAACAAGGCGATACTTATTACATTCCTCCACATATTGTACACGGAGCAGTGGCTTTGGAAGTAGGAGTGTTAGTGGATGTATTTGCACCGTTTCGAGAAGATTTTGTTTAACATATTGTTAGTTACTCAGGGCGAAATCTTCGCCCTTTTGTTTTGATTTTCATCATTTTTCAAATTCTTAATCTAAGGTTCATAGTTTCTTGGTAATTTTGCACCTTATTAGCAATTGGGTACTGAACTAATTTAGTTAAAATAGGTTTATCAATTGAAACCAATAGTTCAGTTCAACAACAAACCATTTCAACCAAGAATATCTTATCAGATGATTGATTTTTCACAAATTCCTTCGCCTTGTTATGTAATCGAAGACCAACTTTTGAGAAAGAACCTTACACTTCTCAAATATGTACAGGAGCAAGCAGGAATCGAGATTATTTGTGCGCTTAAAGGCTTTTCAATGTACAGCACTTTTCCAATGGTACGTCAGTATTTGGCTGGTGCTACGGCAAGTTCACTCAACGAAGCCCGTCTTTGTTTTGAGGAAATGAAAGCTAAGGCTCACGTATATGCCCCCGCTTATTTGGAACGTGAATTTGACGAATTGATGTCTTATTCGAGCCATATCACTTTCAACTCGTTGAATCAATATAATACATTTGGGGATAGAGCACGTGCTAATGGTATTAGCTGTGGTTTGCGTATTAATCCACAATACTCTGAGGTTGAGACAGATATGTATAATCCATGTATTGCTGGTTCGCGATTGGGAATTACTCGTAATCAATTAGGAGATACTTTGCCAGAAGGTATTGAAGGTTTGCACTCACACACCCTCTGCGAAAATGATTCATATACATTAGAGCGTACTTTGAACGCTATTGTAGAACGTTTTGGCGATTTATTGGAACAAGCTAAATGGTTGAACTTGGGAGGAGGACACTTAATTACTCGTGCTGATTATGAGCCTGAGCATTTGATTTCTGTATTGAAAAATCTGAAAGCTCGTTTCCCTCATCTTAAAATAATTCTAGAACCAGGCTCAGCAGTAGGTTGGAGAACAGGTTATTTGACCTCAACGGTGATGGATATTATTGATTCACAAGGAATTAATGCAGCCATTTTGGATGTGAGTTTTGCAGCACACATGCCAGATACCCTAGAAATGCCTTATAAACCAAGAATTTTGGGCGCTCACCACGAACCTGTGGAAGGCAAACCAACGTATCGTTTTGGCGGTATGACATGTTTGGCAGGTGACTTTTATGGAGATTACTCTTTCGACCAAGAATTGAAAATTGGAGATTCTATCGTATTTGACGACATGATTCATTACACGATGGTAAAGACAACGACTTTCAATGGCGTTAACCTTCCTTCAATTGGTATTTGGAGAGAAAACGATACTTTTGAATTAGTTAAATCTTTTGGTTACGAAAGCTTTAAAGATAGATTGTAAGTTCGAGTAACGGAATTACTTTTTAGAGAGTTTTGAATAATGTCAAAGCCCAAAGCTTTGACATTATTGTTTAAACCCTTTCTTGCTTTGTCCCTTTCACAAAAAAGCCTACAATAGCCGTAGTCATCATACCCATAATCGGGGCACCAACGACACTCTGAATCATATAGTTTTTCTCATTGAATTGATTCAAAGCTTCTTCCTTTGTCATCATATTGTGAGAAATGACATATCGAATGACATTTGGAAAAAACTCTGGTGTGATGATGTGCGTCGTAATCCACTGTGTTAGTGGTGCCAAAATCGTAACCACCAATGTAATATAAAATCCACTCATCAAAGCTTGTTTGTAGGTCATATTACCTCCTAAGTCTTTGAAACGTTTTTCTCTTAGGGCAAATACGTAAAGCGTTATGGCAGGAATAGCGATGAAGTTGGTATAAATCGGATGCTTGTCGATATATACATCGTGCAAGCCCGCAACTTTTTCGAGCGTCATCCATAACAGAGTCATTAACGAAAAATAAATACCCCATTTGATTTCAGTAGAGATAGCTTTCATATCGAGATTTAGTTTTATTTCTCTTTAAGTTAAACTAAAATATGAAAGAATTCAAGCGATTGCGGATTTGGTATTGCTGATTTTTAAAATAATATTTTGAGTAATCAATAAGATAAGAGTATGTTTAAAAATTTTATTTGGCATTTGTAGAAGAAACAAAATTTCCATTCGCTGCTCCTTACTTTTCTTCACTAGGCGTGCCCATCTAACACAAGAAAAGTAACCGCGCGGCGGCCGCAAAAGAAAGTCAAGAAATCCTAATCGGAGTGGCGACCTACCTCGCCTGCGGCTCAAACAGTAGGATTTCAGAAAAACAAATACATACTTTAAATTTTCAATGGCTTATAAAACTACTCTGAAACTTCTTAGTTCAAGACTTAGTCTTGGACTTATTTTTAAACAGTTTTAAACTGTTTTTATAAAATTCAGTACTCCAAAAAATCTATTGCTCATTTTGTCCAGTAATCAAAAGATTTGATCATTTGAAGATGTAAGATGTTGATAATTAAAATTTCACATTCACAATTCATAAGTCATAATTCAGCAATAATACTTAGTCTCGAACTAGACAATTCATTATAAATACTTAAGAAACTTTTCCAATCACAGGCAAGGGGACAAAGCCTGTTTCGCCTTCTATTTTGGGGAATAATTGGTCTTGCCAACGTTGTTTAGCCTCTTCTAGCATTTCTTTATCACTTGCTACAAAATTCCAAAACATAAATCTTTCTTCTGGAAATGGCTCTCCACCAAAGATATAAATGGTTGTATTTTCACCTATCGTAAATTCACAAAGTGAAGCATCTTTGGCCACTAGAATTCTTTTGGGTTCATACACATTCCCTTCGCTTTCCACACTTCCTTCCAAAATATACATGGCCGCCTCCCCAAAAAGAGAACTACCGATTTTGACCGTTTTTTTAGCTGTAGATTTGATTTCTAGTAAAAAAAGAGGACTATATACTGGTACGGGAGATTGATGCCCTAAGGCTTCGCCTGCAATGAGCTTGTATTGTACGCCATCTTCTTCCCATGAAGGTAATGTGTCGGCTTCGGCATGGAAAAAGCTAGGCTCCATTTGTTCCAAATGTTTGGGTAATGCCACCCATATTTGTAGACCATGTAGAAATTTAGGCGAATGTCTTAAATAGTCTGGCGTACGTTCGGAGTGAACGATTCCTTTACCTGCGGTCATCCAGTTGACAGCCCCTGGTTGAATTTCCATCTGTGTTCCTAGGCTGTCTCTGTGCATTATACTGCCTTCAAAAAGATAGGTGAGGGTAGACAACCCAATGTGTGGATGCGGTCCGACATCGAAGTTTTCATAATCTTGGAGCTGTGTTGGCCCCATGTGGTCGATAAAAGTAAAAGGACCCACCATTCGCTTGGTACGGAATGGTAGCAATCGACCTACCCAGAAGTTCCCAACTTCGTGCGGTCTTTCTTCGATAATATGGCTTAGATTTGACATATACAAAGATAAGTTTTTGCCTTATTTTACAAAAAATAAGCCAGTCCAAAAATGAACTGGCTCGACATAGAACGAAGGGTTATTAAGTATTAATTGAGTTGGATAGTTCTAAATAAAATATTTCCTTTCACAAATTTGATTCGAAGCTGCTGAGTACCTTTATTTAACCGAATTGTGCCTGCCTTGACCCATTTCCAATTTTTATCATTACCAGTGGGTTGAATTTTGGTGGTAGATAACAACTGATCATTGCTCCATATTTCGATTTCCCCTTCAGCTTCTTTTGAAGCTATTTCTAGATTTATCTGATATTTTTTGGCTTTTTCTACCTCAATGGTATAACCCAACCATTCCTCATTTTCAATTGAAAAGACCTGATATTGTCCATTTTCTAATTGAATATCTACGCCATCATTGCGATATACTTTTCCACGATTTCCTTGCGTATTGACGCCTGGAGTATAGTGATAACTTGCGGTATCTTTATCATAATACCCAATTCGTTGCCCTCCTAAGTCAAAATCAACCGCAGGAATGGTAACCGATGAGCCGATGCGATGTGTTTTGAAAGCCAAAGCTTTTTGCTCTCTTACTTGTCTAAACATCGCATCAATCACGTCGGCGTGGGGTTGGTTATTAGGAAGTTGAATGAGTGAAATAAGTTCGTCTAAAGAGGTTTGTGCGTCTTCTTTGCTAGGCTTAGGACCTTTGTTGTTCCAGTAATCCAAAAGCTTTTGGTAAGATGGCGTTATTTTGATTTCCCAAGGATTATTAATTCCCATTTTCTTGGATTGCCACCATGCCCAACCAATATCATTGGATTCGACCAAACGGATCGCTTCAGTAAACCAGTTGTTAGAGTTTTCGCCCGATTCGCCTAACCAAAGCGGTACGTTATATTCATCTCTGAGATTTAAGAAATTTTGAATAGCGGCTTTGGTATTAAAATTTCCATATTTATGAAAACTCAATACCATATTATTGTCCCAAGCAGGCAGAATTCCACGGTAATTATTCCCAAAACCATTTCCTTCAATAATGATAATATGATGGTTGTCTACCTCACGAATCGCTTTGGTAATTTCAATCATCAGGTTTCGTAGTGGAAGATTGAGTTTTTCCTCTGTTCCTCTAAAATCCTTTACATCCTGAAAGCCCCAATTGGGCTCATTGATAATGTCATAACCTCCAATCCAAGGTTCGTTGGCGTATCTTTGTGCGAGTTTTTTCCAAAGAGCAATTACCTTCAATTGATTATCACGACTTTCCCATAAAGATGGCATATTTGGATTACGATCAGAAATAGCTAAATCATTCCCTTGTCCGCCAGGCGCTGCGTGTAAATCTAAAATCAAATACATTTTATTGGCTTTGCACCAAGCTAATAGGCTATCAGTCATGGCAAAACCCTTTTCTAACCACGTGTTTTGTCCTGCAATGGGTTCTTTTTCTACCGATAGGGTATATAAATCATAGTGCATGGGCAACCTGATAGAATTGAATCCCCATGCCGCCATTGAATCAATGTCGGCTTTTTGGGTATGTTTTTCGAGCCATTGTTGATAAAATTTATCAGTGGCGTCTTGTCCAACAAGCTCCTGAATTCGGGCTTTGATTTGATACTGCTGACCAATATTTCCAAGTTTAAACATATAGCCTTCTTGCAACATCCAGCCACCCAGCCCCATGCCTCGTAAGATTACCTTGTTCCCGTTCGAGTCGGTGATAATTTTTCCTTTAGCTTTCAAAAATCCTTGAGCCTGAGCGATTACCGAGATAATCGCTAGGACAAGAGTTAACATACACTTTTTCACTATTTTGTTCTGAAGGGTTATTAAATCCTTATGTTTTGGGTCTAGCTGTGAATTAAAACCCTAATCTCCAACTAGAATTAACGCCAGAAGACCCAAATCATAAGGACAATGAATTTATAGTTTTTAAAGAAATTGGATATATAAAAAATTAGCAAAACTTATTTTCAAGATTTTATACAGGAGTAAAGGTTAAAACACTACAGATATATTTTAGGAATAGGTAGCGTAGTAATTGTTTGTCAAAAGTAGAAATACTCTATGAGGATTAATAAAAATGTACCCCTACATTACCCCAACATTAGGACAATAAGGATAGAAAACTATAATATTTTGGACTTTTTGCCAGATATTTGTTTTAAAATACACACATCGCCTGTATCGTTTCATGAACCGACTAATCCTATCAATCATATTACTTCTTCCGATATCTGTCTCATTTGGTCAAAATACCATTGGTTTGCCAGAGATAAATAACTATACCAAAAATCAATATCTAGCTGGAACGCAAAACTGGGGTATTCAACAAGATGCTGCTGGACGGATGTATTTTGCTAATAATGAAGGTCTTTTGACTTTTGATGGTAACTATTGGCGAAAGTATCATTTGCCTTCCAAAACCAAAGTTCGTTCCTTGGCGATTGCTTCGGATGGTAAGATTTATGTGGGCGGAGAAAATGAAATTGGCTACTTCAGTCCAAGTGAAAATGGGGTATTGGCATATCATTCTTTAAAGCAACTCTTGCCTGAAAAAGACCAAACTTTTTATGATGTTTGGAATGTTTGTGTGTGGAAAGAATCCGTTTTTTTCCGTTCTAGCAGTCGTATTTTTGAATATAAAGCCAATAAAATTTCGGTGTATAGACCTTCTTCTCACTGGCGTTTTTTAGGGAAAAGTTCAGAAAAACTAATCGCACAAGATTTTGAAAAAGGTTTGTTGTATTTTGAAAATGGGCAATGGATACCTTTTAGCACCGATTTGCAACTCTTAGGCAAGCAGTTAGTAACAGCCATTGTCCCTATTTCAAAGGAATTATCAGTGATTTCGACGTTTGAGAATGGACTCTATTGGTTAAATACCCAGCGTATTCAGTCCTTTGCTACACCATTTATTACCGAAATTAGCAAGTACCGAATCTATCATGCTGTTCAAATTAATGCTACTCAAATAGCGCTTTCGACAAGTTTAAATGGCTGTTATATCATCGATATACACGGTAATTTTATTCAACATTTTTCCAAAGCAGAAGGTCTCAATAACAATAATATTCTCAGTAGCTTTTTGGATAAACAAAAAAATCTTTGGTTGGGCTTAGACAACGGAATTGCCTTCGTGGCGACCAACAATGCCATCAAAAGCATTTCGATTATGCAAGATGCTGATGCTGGAGGATATGCTTCGGCCTTATACCAAGGAAATTTGTATTTGGGAACTGCCAACGGCTTGTATGTAGCGCCCATTAAGGAACAAGGTGATTTGAGTTATGAAAAAAGTGCCTTCCGAAAAATTACTAACTCGACTGGTCAAGTATGGAATTTACAAGTAATTAATCGTCAGCTCTTAATGGGGCATCATGAGGGAGCATTTATCGTAAATGAAAAAAGTGCCCAAAAAATAGATGATAATGGGGGTTATTGGACTTTTGTGCCACTTTCGAGTTTGGAACCTACCGCTCGATTGGTAGCAGGAAATTACAATGGTTTGAAATTTTGGATCTATAAAAATGGGCAATTTTCAGTAGATAAAAAGGTAGATAATTTTCATATTTCATCTCGTTTTGTCTGTATCGACCCTAACAATGACAAAGTTATTTGGACATCGCACCCCTATAAAGGTGTTTTTAGAGTTTCGATGAAGGATTCTTTAAAAACAGAAGTGAAGTTATACGGTGCGCGAGAAGGTTTGACTCTTTCAGAGAATAACAGTTTTGTATACCGTCTTAAAAATAGGGTGGTAATTGCTTCCGAAAATGGCATTTTCGAATACAATACTCATACCGACAAATTTGTTCCTTGTTCTTTATTAATGCCTTATTTTAAAGGAATGAAAATGTATTATCTCAAAGAAGACCAAGATGGAAACATCTGGTTTATAGCAGATAATAGAATCGGAGTTTTAGATTTTTCTAATCATAAGCCACAAGTAATCTATTTTCCTGAATTAAATAATCGTTTAGTTTCGGGCTTTGAGTTTATCAATCCCATGAATCTGGAAAATGTGATAGTAGGAGGGGAAAAGGGCTTTTTTCATATCAATTACAAAGCGTATCGACAAAAGCTGAGTAAGGTAAATGTGCTGATTAGTGAAATTAGTGCTTCAGGGAAAATAGATAGTGTCTTTTTCGGTGGAATCAAAAGTATGGAGAAGGCAAAAAATACCAAAATAGATAGTGATTTCGACCGATTAACATTTGACTATTCCTCCACACTCTATCATCAACTCCAAACGGTGGAATATGCTTGTCAGTTAGAAGGTTTTGATGGTACGTGGTCGGCGTGGACCAAAAAGACAAGTAAAGAATATACCCAATTGCCCGCAGGAACCTACTTGTTTAAGGTCAAAGCAAGAAATAATTTGGGGCAAGAATCTGACATTGCATCTTATCAAATCATCATTTTACCACCTTGGTATTTGACAATCTGGGCTTATATTTTCTATTTTTTGCTGTTGTCAGTTGCCTTTTGGAGATTGTTTCGTTGGCAACAACAAAAATTTATCGACCAGCAAGTCTCGTTTCAAAAAGAACAAAAACAATTGATGTATATGCACCAATTGGAATTAGATAAAAATGAAAAAGAGATTGTCAGCCTAAAAAATGAAAAATTAGAGGCAGAAATTATCCATAAAAATGCCGAACTGGCTTCCTCGGCGATGTATTTAGTTCAAAAAGCGGAATTACTGACCAAGCTCAAACAAGATTTGGGTAAAATGTATAAGTCTGGCAATGTGGAGGAAATCAAGGAAGATTTGAAACGCATGATGAAAACGGTTGACGATGAGAATACAGTTGAGACCGATTGGAACCAGTTTTCGATGCACTTCGATAGTGTTCATAGTAATTTTTTGATGGTCATCAAAGAGCGATTCCCCAATCTAAGCCCAAGTGAACTAAAGCTTTGTGCGTATTTAAGAATGAACCTTTCTACCAAAGAAATTGCTCAACTCATGAATATCTCTGCTAGAAGTGTAGAGGTAAGCAGGTATCGTTTGCGAAAGAAACTACAACTACCTTCTGAGGTCAATTTCTTTAGTTATTTCCTAAGCATTTACGAAGAATAGATTTCGATTGTAGATTGTGGATATTAGATTTCGGATTAAAACCTGTAGAGACGTTGCACGCAACGTCTCCAAACAAATTTTCAAATTGAAATATGATAAGACATGGTGGATTATTTTATTTCAAATCGTATTAGATCATTCTTCAAGAAGACGTTGCGTGCAACGTCTCTACTTAGGTTATTTGTCAATCATCTTGTAAACACGTACATAATCAATATCCATTTGGCAAGGGAATATCGAATTGTCTACGCCTTTGGCACCACCCCAATCGCCACCAATGGCAAGATTCAATAATATATGGAATCTTTTATCAAACGGCCATTCGGCATAACTTTTGTTTTCATTCACAAATTCAAAAATCTTCTCATTGTCAATATATCCTCGAATAGCATAAGGAGTCCAATCTACCCGATACAAATGATAGTCGGTTATAGCAGTGGGGATTGTTTTAACGGCAGTTTTTTGTGTATTGATTTTGAAATAATATGCCAGAGAATGGGTGCTAATATGTACGACATTCGGGTCATAACCCACATGTTCCATAATGTCAATTTCACCAGAATTTGGCCAGCCGCCATACGCCCAATCGGTAGGGAGCATCCAAATAGCAGGCCACGTGCCTAAGCCTTTCGGAAGCTTCGCTTTGATTTCGAAACGACCATAGAGAAAATCCCCTTTTTGTCGAGATACTAATCTGGTTGAGGTATAATCTTTACCTCCCAATGATTCTTTTCTGGCAATGATACTGAGTTTACCATCTTTTACCAAGGCATTGTTGGTGCTGTTGGTATAGTACTGAAGCTCGTTGTTACCCCATCCAGTACCACCAATATCGTAGTCCCAGAGCTTTGGATTGGGTGCTCCCGCATAGTCAAATTCATCTGCCCAAGTAGGAGTTGTTTCAAAGTCCCAAGCTTTATCTACCAGCGGAGGAATCGTTACTACAACAGGAGAAGGCGTGGGTTTGGGTTGCCCTGAGCAGGAGTAAAGTGTGCTTACACCCAAAAAGCACAGTGCGCCAATAGCTTTTTTTAAGACTATGTTTTTCATAGAAAAAGGGGTTATAATTTGATAATTTGGAGATTTGAAGATGAGAAGAAAAAAGCTAGTCTCGAGCTAGAGAGTACTAATGTAATAAATGTCTAGTTCAAGACTTTGTCTTGGACTTATTTTTATACAGTTTATAAACTAAAACAAAAGCTAGTCCGAGACTTAGTCTCGGACTAGGAGGTACTAAGGCAACATATGCCTAGTTCAAGACTTTGTCTTGGACTTATTTTTTATACAGTTTATAAACTGAAACAAAAGCTAGTCCGAGACTTAGTCTCGGACTAGGGAGTAATATGATTCTTTTGTATTTTAAGCCAATGTTTATCAATTAATCTACTTTGTACCTCCCCATTCTTTGCTTTGTTGGATTTTGGTGTTATCCATTTCTAACAAAGGAATAGGTAAAATTTCATGTTTTCCAGCTTGGAAACCACGACTTCCCAATACTTGAGGTGCAATTTTCCAACGTACCAAGTCAAACCAGCGGTGACCTTCACCAGCCAATTCCAAACGACGTTCTTTGATGATATTGTCGAGGGTAGCTGCTATGTTACCAGTTGTGCTTTTGTAGGCACGATTACGAACGGCATTCAGCAACGTAGCCGCACGTTTTAAGTCTCCTCCACCTCTAACTAAGGCTTCCGCTTCGAGCAAATATGTATCCGCCAAGCGAATTTCGTACATATTTTGTGGGAAATTCAACTCCATATTACCTGCGCCAGTCCATTTGAATGAGTTACGACCTGCAAATTTTTCCAAGAAATAACCTGTATTCATATAGCCTTTTTCGTAGCCAGCAATCCCATTTTTCTCTAAACTATCTAAGTTCGCAATCGTAGAATTTAAGCGTGGGTCATAATGCATGGCATTAAATAAATCTGGTGTTACAACCAAAAAACTCCAGCCCGAAACATAGTCAGGAGCGTCAGATTTTAGTGAACGATAGCCACGTGGACCAACCAAAATATTCAATAAATTCCCCTCTGTACAAGCTACGCAGTTCCAGTTTCCTGCCGAAGTATTGGTATAAGCAATCTCAAAAATTGATTCGCTATTGTATTTATTAGTTACTTTCCAAAGGTCAGAAAAGTTGTTGAGTAACTTATAACCATACTGATTTGAACCACCAGGTGTGCCATTTACGAGGGCAAATTCTGAAGCCGCCTCTGTGAATTTCTCTTGTTGCAAATACACTTTACCCAAAAGTGCATGAGCAGCACCTTGTGTAGCACGACCACCTTCAGTAGCCACTGGAACGGTAGCAGGAAGGTCTGCTAATGCCTCTTTTAAATCCTTCTCAATCTGTGCATATACTTCAGTTGGAGCAGCCTGCTCAACATTGTACATCTGGCTAGCTTCTACAGGTTTGGTAAATAGCGGAATGTTTTTGAAAAGACGCACTAAATCAAAATAGAAATAAGCTCTCAAAAACTTTCCTTCTGCTGTGTAGCGCTTCTTCAAGGTTTCGTCCATCGGAACACCAGGGAGCTTGGAAAGGATGGTATTGGCACGAAAGATACCAGAAAATCCTTTTCTCCATAATTCTCCCTGTGGACCTCGGTCAGGGGTTAAAGTATAGTTAGAGATTACCTGAAAGTCTGAAATATCATTAGGTCCACCACCACCAGCGTAGTGGTCGTCAGATGCGGCATTCATAGCACCCACTTTGGTGACATAACCGCCTCCTTGCCAACCAACCACATCGTATGCCGCCACTAACCCGTTGAACGCTTCAGTTTGGTTACGATAATAGTTAGCTTCGAGGTTGGTTCCTTTGGGAGTTACCTCCAAAAATTCAGTGGTACAAGCCGATAACAACTGGCTACCAATGAGTAATGTTGCGATATATTTTTTTACTGACATCTTGTTAAATTTTAGTTGTTAAGTATTAAGTGATCGTGCATAATAAGATTTAACCAATGTGTTTAGGCACTAGGCAACAGGCACAAGGCAAAGAGTGTTAAGATGTTTTTTAATAACCATAGCCATGCTTTTCCCCAAATCCCACCGCCGAAAGCCGTTACCTGAAAGCACAATCTTAAATTTTATTTTGCCCACTAACTTAAGTAGAAGGAAAGGTTGTTTTAATGATATATCTGCCGTGTAAATTTATGTTATTGTATTGATTATGAATGAATTACAATAACTGATATGCTTTTAACTGATAACCTCTGTTAAAATCCTAGATTTAAACCTACCATCCATGAACGTGCTTGTGGATAGATACCACGGTCGATACTCATGACACCTCCGCCAATTTCAGGATCATAACCACTGTATTTGGTGATTGTCAAAAGGTTTTGACTCATGACATAGAATCTTGCCTTGCCCAAACCCAATTTGCTTGAGATAGTTTGAGGTAAAGTATAACCCAATTGAAGTGTTTTGATACGGAAATAGTCACCATTTTCAAGGTAGAAATTAGATGGGTTACCATAGTTTTTGTTCGGGTCGCCATTTACGACTCTTGGCATGCTATTGGTAGAACCTTCGCCTGTCCAACGATCCAAAACTTTGGTTGACCAGTTAGCATTTGCAATGTCCAAACGACGTAAACCTTGGAAGATTTTGTTACCGCCCGCACCTTGTCCAAATAACACAAAGTCAAAGTTTTTGTACCCTAAATTAACCGTAAAACCATAGGTTACCGTTGGCATTGGGTTACCCAAGAACACACGGTCTTTTTCTGTAATGACGCCATCACCATCTGTATCTTGCCATTTAAAATCGCCTGGTTTGGCATTAGGCTGAATCTTTTTACCATCTTTAGCATATGCTTCTACTTCGCCCTGATTTTGGAAAATGCCTAAAGTCTGGAAGCCAAAGAATGAGTTGATCGGTTGGCCAACGGCTGTACGAGTAATAGGGTAGGTACTCGATTGGAATGACTGACCACCTGACAAATAGGTGATTCCGTTTCCTAAGTTTGTTACTTCGTTTTTGATAAATGAAGCGTTACCATTTACCGAGAAGTTGACTTGACCGATTTTTTTACGATACCCTAATTCAATTTCAAAACCTGTATTTTGCATATCTGCCACGTTGGCTGCTGGGTTTGAAATGGCACCTACATAACTTGGAATGCGTGGGTTTTGAAGAATGTTTTTCGTCGTTTTCTGGAAATATTCTAAAGTCACAGAGAGGTTGTTGAACAAAGTCGCATCTATACCAATGTTCGCTTGACTGGTTTGTTCCCATTTCAAATCTGGGTTGGCTGGCGCATTTGGACTATAACCAATAATATAGCTTCCAGAGTTACCAATAGCGTAATTACGACCACTTCCGATTGTAGATAAGAACGCAAAATCCCCAATCGCATCGTTTCCTACTACTCCATAACCACCACGTACTTTCATAAAGTTGACAAAAGTATTTGTTGGGAAAAATGCCTCGCGAGAAGTAACCCAACCTAATGATATAGATGGGAAAATACCATATTTGTTGTTAGCGCCAAAGCGAGACGAACCATCACGACGAACTAGACCTTGAATTAAATATTTTTCGTCAAAACTATAATTCAAACGAGCAAACAATGAGGATACATTATGTAACTGTCCTTCACCTGAATCAGAAGAACGTTGGTCGTTTGGTACTTTGAAGTTCATCGACGCATCGTTGAAATTATCTACAGGGATATTATAGAAAGTTACACTTGTCGAATAGGTTCTGTTTTCAGAGTAAGCACCCTGACCCAACAATACACTTACATTGTGTTTTTGAATATCACGCGTATAAGAAACGGTATTTTCTAAGTTCCAATCAAAGCGAGAGTTCAAACCACGGTTATATGAAGTTTGTGACGTAATATTTGACGAGTTTAACCAAGAAATAGGCGTAAAGCTTTCATTGCCATAATACGCTACTTTCGAACCAATTGTTGAGCGGATTTTTAATCCTTGGATCGGACTAATTTCCAAATAAGCATTTCCAACAATGTTATCACTCCATCCATAATTGCCCAAACGGGTAGAAATATACGCCAAAGGGTTAATCATCTCTTGTCCCACTGCTGTAGAGATACCATAAGGAAAACCATTGGCATCACGACGAATCCCTGTATTGGTGTACGGTGGAGCATTGTATATAGATGGGTCTGTTACCACAGCAGCAGTAATAGGGTCGAGGTTAATGGCAGAACTTAAAGGACCTCCAAACTCAGAGTTTGTATTTCCCAGACCTACAGATTTGTCATGTGCATAGCCTAAGTTCTGTCCAAAAGTTACATATTTTGAAATTTTGTGTGTGCTATTCAAACGGATATTCGCACGAGTATATTTCGAAATATCTGTAGCCACAATACCTTCCTGATCCAAATAACCAAAAGAAGCATAATAAGTAGAACGCTCGCTACCGCCACTCAAACTAAGTTCATGATTTTGACGACGAGCACTGTTATTAAAAATCAAGGCTTGCCAGTCTGTACCCGTGCCATACGATTGAGGATTAGCATATACAGGTTGCGCACCAGCATTTACAGCAGCCTCATTGCGAATCGTCGCATACTGTGTAGCATTCAACAAATTGAGTTTTTTAGCAGGTGACGAAATACCATAAAAACCATTGTAGCTCACCTGAAGCTTACCCGCTTTTCCTTTTTTCGTAGTAACCAAAATTACCCCAGCGGCAGCCCTAGCTCCATAAATAGCCTGTGAAGCAGCATCCTTCAGTACTTCAATCGATTCGATGTCTGACTGATTCAAATAACCAATACCACCATTGTCGATTACCACTCCGTCCACTACCCAAAGAGGATCGTTGTTATTGAGTGTTGTTACACCACGCACACGTACTGTTGCCCCAGAGCCTGGCTGACCAGAACTAGAAGCAATTGTTAAACCCGAAGTACGACCTTGTAATGCTTCCTCAACACGGTTGATAGGCATAGTCTGTAAGTCAGAAGCCTTTACCGATGAGATAGCACCCGTTACCACACTTTTCTTTTGAGCACCATAACCTACCACAACCACTTCATCGAGTTTGTTGATGGCTTCCTCCATCACAAAATTAATGACGGTTGTATTGGCCTTGACACTCACACTTTGAGCCGAAGCGCCCAAATAATTGGCTACCAAAATAGCTCCTTGGTTTGCCGAAATACTGTAGCGCCCCAACGAATCGGTAATCGTAGCCTTAGCTGTTCCCATAATAGATACACTGGCGCCAATCAAGGGTTCTCCAGAGTTTTTAGAGGTAACTTTACCAGTAACTCTAATACCTTGAGCTAGGAGTGTATTCACGCTACCCAAGAGTAAAAGAATACTAAAAATTAGTAGATGTTTTTTGTTCATTTTGCAAAAGCATTTTGGAGTATAATGAAAAATAATTGGATTAATCCGATAGTGATAGGCTTATCGAACTGCTTTTCGCTTTTGCAAAAGTAGGAGGAAGGACTTCAAATAGTCTAATTAGGTGTTACTACATTACCACTACAAAACCTTTAATTTGGCTTATAAAGGCATTTTTTACCCCAACATTACCACAACATGATAAGTTAAAGTACAAGAAATCTTCATTTATGGTAGAAAAATTTGTATTAAAAAAGCGTGGAGTAAAATATAAAGTAAGGAGAATGGATGTGATGTATAATAAGCGTATTCAAACGTTAAATTTCAGCTTGGTACTTAGCAATGGCAATGGGTAATTTTTGAGAAAGTAGCCGTTGCCAAGTCTTTAGTAAAACGGCGTAAGGAATCAGGTTTTTAAAGCCAATAAATCCATCTTGTTTGAGCTTCAAAATAGTTTGATTAGTAGATTGAGTTTGCAATGTCCAAGTAACAGTGGTTTCGAGTTTGTGTTGTTCACGGGAGAGTATTCCCTGCCAAGTGTAGCTAATTTCGGAATTCGGTTTTAGTTTGAGAATTTGGCAGGTGATTGATCCTTCAAAGCCAAGTTTGACTCGTGATTTGGTTTTAAACTGGAATTCTCTACCTTTTTCAGGCGTAATGTTGTTGGGCATTAGCCATTCGGCTAGCAGACTAGGATTTGTCAAGAAGCCCCAAACAGTTTCAGGTGTTGCTGCCAATTGCGTTTCGATCGTAATTGTTTTGTTTATCATATCAAGGTAGATGCAATAAGTTAAAGGTAGTATGTGACTTTTCCCCTAATATGAGAAATTATTCTATTCATGAATAATAATCTCCCTAGTTTTTAATGAATAAATTGATAAATGGTAAGTTTTTAGCACTGAAATTCTGCAATAAACTGTATTATTGGTTATTGATAGATTTTAATTTGGAAGAGGGGAGGAGGTAGTTATGTGATTAGAATATTGCAATTAAAAAGAAAACCACCTTAGAATTGCTTTCAAGGTGGTTTAGAATAATATTTTATAATAGAATTTTAGAGAAATGGGATGGCCAAATAGCCACCAGAGTTGAGTAGATGTGTTATTTATTCAGGTTTAATTTTGACAATTTTATTGTCCCGTAAAACCACCAACTCACTATTTTGAGTTTTCTTAAATTCTAAAAGCTTTTCATAAGCTTTTTCAAGTCCTTTAAGAATTTTATTTTTCTCTTCTATTTGAATTTCAATTGTTGTCATAATAGTTTTTTTAATAGATTTAGTAAAAGTAAGTTATTAATTAACAGTAATTCAGTTATTAGAATAAGCTCATAATATCAATGCGAATCGTAGATATATTGTGGATTTTCCTTTACTAAATTTTATTTTACACAATTACTCAAGTTAGTGCGCAATATAAAGTTTAAAATTGTGCTTTTAGCTTTCAGGTAACGGCTTTCGGCGGTAGGCTTTGGGAAAAATGTATGTCTGTGGTCATTAAAAACATTTTGACACTCTTTGCCTTGTGCCTGTTGCCTTGTCCCTAAAAAAAAACTTAAATCTTATTCTGCACGATTACTTACTATTAAAATTGCTTATCCACCCCAAGGTATTCAACTTTTGACATGTAGGGAAAATAAGGCAGTATCTCTATCATTTCCTTGCACTTGGTTTCGTCGATGTCTTTAAAAATGAGAACCGCTTCTTTTTTGGTTACAGAAATATAAAAGCTTTCCAAAATACCTTCGTTCTTCCAAAGATGGACATATTCCATTTCCTTTTTAGGAAGTTCTGGTGTTGATTTAATGGTGTCGATTCCACTATCTGACAATGCGATTGAAACAATGATTCTGTACATTTTTTAGGTTATTTTAAAAGTTATGACTGCTCTAGGTTACTAAATTTAGTACCATAAAATTAGGTAGTCTCAATCGCTAAAAATTGTATCAAATCACTTTTTTGCTTCAATTTGGAAGGTGAAATGCCAAATAATTGGTACATATATTTAGTCATTTGCGAAGAGTCGTAAAAACCACTTTCCAAAGCAATCGTTGTCAGATTTTTGTCTTTCTCGGTTAAAATTTGAAAAATCGCATTTCTCAATCTTGTCCACAACAGGTATTTGCTGATACTGCTACCTATTTGTTGTTTGAACAATGTGGCTAGTCGAGAAGGGGACAAAAAAACATGATTAGCAACCTCCTGAGTCGAGATATTTTCCACTTTAAAATGCTCATGAATAAATGTGATGGCATCCTCGATTCGGGTATCCAAAGGCTGAATCAATGAGTTTTGGAGATTCAAATCAAGCAATCTATCTAATGAAAAGTCGCCCTCCTGCATACCTAAAAAATGTTGAAATTCTGTTTTAGCATAGAAGACAATAGCATTTTTCTCACCTAATTGTTCCGCAATAAGCTTCCCCAAAATGGAATATGGTTCGATATTTAGAATAACTACATTTCCTTGGTTACACACACAGGCATGCGCTACTTGAGGTTTGATTACAAACCCAAAGATATCTGGATACTCCTGACTTTCGAGTGTGGTACTAAAGGGATAGTCATCAGTAAAAACTATCTGAAAAGCCGCATGTTTATGGATTTCAACATTCGACTTTTTAGCCTTTAATGCGAGTAATAATGGGTTTTGATTAGGCATTTTTTGGGGGGGATTGGGAATAGGTTGTAATAGGAGATTAAACGTTTTTCATTGAAGAAATTCTGATTTGATAAAATTGATGGTATCTAAATATTCATTTTTTGACCAATAGCCAATTTCAATATGTTTTGATTTGTTCCATAGAACTATTACCTCAATTAATGGATCTAATTGAATACAAAATGGGAATCGGTCATTTTTATATTCTGCATAACTATCCTCTAATTGGCAATCAATACATTTGTAAAGCACAAGACTATCGAATATTTCAGGTATATATTTCTTAATATTCTAATATGTTTCTTTACCAAAACCTGAGTAACGCTCTTCAAACTCTTCTAATGTTTCAACATGGTACGTCACTTGTGGTCTCAATAATTTAGTTTCCATACAGTTTTTAACTTTAAAATAAAGTGTAAGCTTAAAAATATAGTAATAGTATCTGTTAAGTATGAAATAATAAGCTGAGATAATTATTCAAATACATCAAGGTAGAAGATATGTACAAGCCTTAACGAATTCACTCAGCAATTTCTATTTTTGTAAGTTCAAATAAATCCCCACAATTTGATTCATTCAAGCCTGGTGCCACTCTAATATCTCCGCTAAAAACTACTCTCAAATTTCCTATTTTGAAACATTTAGGCAAATTTATAGGTGTAAGGCTATTTAAGCCATTTGGTTTTAGACAAAAAGTTGAATCATCCTCTTGGGTAATTATGCCTTTGATATTTTCAAGATGCTCTTTAAATTTCATGGTAAGTGTATCCCGATTATCATTGCATTTTCTCCAGCCATATCTCTCAATATTTTCACAATAGGTCCAGTCTACCTTTTCGAGTACAATATTTTCACAACCATATTCAGGTTCTTGGTCAATATTTTTACATGATGAGATGTAAAACGAGAAAAACAATATTATTTTGAATAGGTTTCTCATAATTTTCAAGTTTTGTAACAATACGGCTCTTAGATAACTTAATGATTTATATAGCTTCAAATATTTTTAAAAACATTCATGAATGCTGAATTTTAAAATATCAGTTTTTGAATTTACTATTTTCGAATGATAGTTATATTATTTCCAACAAGATTCTTTCGCACCTACGGCGCTCTTTTAATATTTCGCACCTACGGAGCTAATACCATGATTGTTTTCTGAAAAAATCCAATAAACAGGCATATCTATGTTGTAACGATGATAAAGTTAAACTACCTAAAATACAACTAGCTTATATGTTAGACAACAAAAAAACAGCTTATCAAAGCCAAATACTCTAAATCATTCACCACTCACTCATTCACTCAATAGAATAAAAAAAGGCCTCTTCCCGTAGAAAGAGGCCTTTGATTTATAAGCAGAAATTGATGATTACATCATTCCGCCCATTCCGCCACCGTGTGGAGCTGCTGGAAGGTCTGCTGCTGGTTTGTCAGCAATCACACATTCAGTAGTCAACAACAAGCCTGCGATTGAAGCTGCGTTTTCAAGAGCCAAACGAGTTACCTTAGTAGGGTCGATGATACCAGCTACTAACATATTTTCGTATTTGTCTTCACGAGCGTTGTAACCAAAGTCACCTTCGCCAGCTTTCACTGCGTTGATTACTACAGAACCTTCACCACCTGCGTTAGAAACGATTGTTCTCAATGGAGCTTCGATAGCCTGACGGATGATGTTGATACCAGTAGTTTGGTCATCGTTTTCACCTTTCAAACCGTCTAATGAAGAGATAGCACGGATTAATGCTACACCACCACCTGCAACGATACCTTCTTCTACAGCAGCGCGAGTTGCATGTAAAGCATCGTCAACACGGTCTTTTTTCTCTTTCATTTCTACTTCAGTAGCAGCACCGATGTAAAGGATAGCAACACCACCTGACAATTTAGCCAAACGTTCTTGCAATTTCTCACGGTCATAATCAGAAGTAGTGTTCTCGATTTGAGCTTTGATTTGGTTTACACGAGCTTGGATACCATCTGAAGAACCAACACCGTTTACAACAGTTGTGTTGTCTTTGTCGATGATGATTTTTTCAGCTTGTCCTAAATATTCGATAGTAGCGTGCTCTAATTTGAAACCACGCTCTTCAGAAATTACAGTACCACCTGTCAAGATAGCGATGTCTTCCAACATAGCTTTACGACGGTCACCGAAACCTGGAGCTTTAACAGCAGCAACTTTCAATGCACCACGGATTTTGTTTACTACCAATGTAGCTAAAGCTTCTCCGTCAACATCTTCAGCGATGATCAACAAAGGACGACCAGTTTGAGCAACACCTTCCAATACTGGTAACAATTCTTTCATTGAAGATACTTTCTTCTCAGAAATCAAGATGAATGGACGCTCTAATTCAGCTTCCATTTTCTCAGTGTTTGTTACGAAGTATGGAGACAAATATCCACGGTCAAACTGCATACCTTCTACAGTTTTAACTTCAGTTTCAGTACCACGAGCTTCTTCAACAGTGATTACACCTTCACGACCAACTTTGTCCATCGCGTTAGCAATCATGTTACCAATTTCAGCATCAGAGTTAGCAGAGATTGTAGCAACTTGAGCGATTTGGTTTGAAGTTTCGATAGCTTTAGATTGAGATTTCAAAGAACCTACAACTGCACTAACCGCTTTGTCGATACCACGTTTCAAATCCATTGGATTTGCACCAGCAGCTACGTTTTTAGAACCGATTGTGTAGATAGCTTGCGCCAATACTGTTGCAGTAGTAGTACCATCACCAGCTTGGTCAGCTGTTTTAGAAGCTACTTCTTTCACCAATTGAGCACCCATGTTTTCAACTGCATCTTCCAATTCGATTTCTTTCGCTACCGAAACACCATCTTTAGTGATTGTAGGAGAACCGAATTTTTTATCGATGATAACGTTACGACCTTTTGGTCCCAAAGTTACTTTTACTGCATTTGCTAAAGTGTCAACGCCTCTTTTCAATTTATCACGTGCGTCGGTGTCAAAAAATAATTCCTTTGCCATTGTTGAAATTTGTTATTAGTTATTGGTTGTCTGTTGTCAATAATAGTTAACTAAATGACGTGCAGAGTAAACAACTTTTATAAGTTTTTTTGCAATTATTTTGAGTTAAAGCGTTTTGTTAAAAGATAACCGTTAACGCCTAACAGATAACTGAAAATTAAACGATTGCGAAAATATCGCTTTCGCGCATGATTAAATAGTCTTTTCCTTCTACCGCGATTTCAGTACCAGAGTATTTACCGTATAATACAGTGTCGCCTACTTTAACAGTCAACGGCTCATCTTTCTTGCCAGCACCTACTGCTACTACTGTTCCTTTTTGTGGTTTTTCTTTCGCTGTGTCAGGGATGATAATTCCGAATGCAGTTTTTTCTTCTGCTGCTGCTGGTTCAACTAGAACTCTGTCAGCTAATGGTTTGATACTAACTGTTGACATTTGTTTTTGTAAGAGTTATTTTTTGTTTATGTAAATTTTAGGTCAGAGCCAGCCGCAATTATTAGGTGGCTGACATGGCATCTTTGTACATTTTTTGTGCCATTGGGCATTTTGCTGAAATATTGTCAGGTTTTGGCTTCAAACTCTGTCATACTCTATTCATTTGTCAATTCAACCTGAAATTTTGTCGCCTATTTTGTACTTATTTTATGACAAATTGACTTCAAACAGGTTTCTTCATTATGCCAATTTCAAAAAACTGCCTGAATATTTGTTTTTTTCAATGAAGTTTTTAATTTTAATAGCAAGAGTATGTTTAAATTTCATAAGTCATTGAAAATAAAACAATATGTATTTGTTTTCTGAAATCCTACTGTTTGAGCCGAAGGCGAGTTTAGGATTTCTTGACTTTCTTTTGTTACTTTTCTTGTGTCAAGACAAGAAAAGTAAGGAGTGGCGAAGGGAAATTTAGTTTGTTTCAATAAATACCAAATAAATTTAATTATTCGCTCATTTACAAAATCACCACTTAATTTAAAGAAAGGAGGCCCAAGATGAGAAATTTAGAAAAAGATTGGCTCACCGCAGGTTTAATTGACTTCGAGTACAAAAAATATTTGTTGCTCGCCTACCTACAATCTGTCAAAACTAACTTCAAAGAAAAGAAGCTTTACCCTGACTTATCTGATTTGCAGCGTCATTATGAGTATTCGATGTACTTTAAGGACGGTCTACAACAAATGGCGAAAAATTTTCCGAAGAGAATCAAAGGACTAGATTCGGATGCATTGCAAGTCAATTATGAGGAAGTAAAACAGCCCGAAAACGAAGTTATATCCGAAATGCAAAGTATTATGGAATATGCTTTGCCAAAATTTAAGTACTCGATTGAGGAAGGAAAAGAGCTTTTATCAAAGGTTGAAAAAGGAATTTCGATTGCGCCTATTGGCGTTTTGCCTTTGTACAAAAATGAAGGATACCTGTTTTTGTATGAGCCTTGTATTCAGGAAACACGGATTTATCAATTCAATCTGACCATTTTTGAAAACAACCACGAAAAATGTAGAGGACTAAAAACCTTTTATGTGGATACCGTTCGTCGTTCGATGGCGAATACTTTCGAAAATATGAAGATTGATTTAGTCAAAAAATATAGACACTTGCCCAACCCAGCCACATTTTTGGTGGAGTCTTCCAGTATTTTACCCTTGGAAGAAACCTTTTTGCCAATAGCTCAACGCAAAGTAGTAGAAATGGTGTCGGCGGCGTAAATAGGAGTTTTGAATGTTGGGTTTCGAGTGAGTAGTTTGTGTAAGCTATATTCTCAAAGGGAAAGTATGCTTTCGGCTTTCAGGTATTGGCATTCGGCAAAAACATGTTAAAACTTTTTACCTAGAGCCTAAAGTACAAAAATTAAGTTGGAGGGATTAATGAGATAAAATATTAGTAATCATAAAATTATACTCAAAACTTATTACTCACAATTCAGCACTCATACATATCATGTCTTTGTGTTAAAGTCAACAATTCAACTTAGCGGGTGAATTTATTCACACTTAACGAAAATGATTAAACCGTTGCAAGGTCAACAAAAAAAGTCGAGCAAGATTTCTTGCTCGACTTTTTTATTGTATCCGTACCTACGAAAGATTATTTCGCTGGTGCAGGCGCTGGTGCTGGAGTTCCTGAAGCTGGAGCAGCAGGAGCTGGTGCAGGCACAGCTGCAGGAATAGTTTTAGTAGCTGCTTTTTCAACGTTCACAGAGTTGATTCCTTCAGAAGCTGTTGGAGTCAAAAACTTAGAACCCAATGTTAACAAAGCAATTAGAATCGCTCCACCCCAAGTAATTTGTTCAAGTAGGTCGCCAGTGCGTTGTACACCGAACATTTGGCTAGCGCCAGCCGAACCGAATTCACCTGATAAGCCACCTCCTTTAGGGTTTTGCACAAGTACTACGAACACTAACAATACCGCTACGATACAAATAATTACAATAACTGCTCCGAACATTTTTTACTTTTACTTTAAATGTGAATATTTTGTATTTGGAAATGAATTACTAACGCTGTAAGCAATAGCAGTAGGCATTAGGCCAAATTAAGACGTGTCAGACGATAAGCTCAAATCGCAAGCTCATTGCTTTGAGAAGAACTTATTGAATGCTTGAAATGCTAAATTTAGTCAAGTAAATAAACTCTTCCTACTGTATGGCCTTAATTTTATCCGCAAAGTACGCTTTTTTTTCTGGGAATTTCAAAATTAATTTTTCATACACCTCTATCGCTTTTTCTTTGCGCCCTTGCATCGTCAAAATTTTGGCATAGCTTTCTGTGACAACTTCTTTTTCTGCTTTAGTGCTTTTGGCAGATAAATCTATATGGTTCACAGGGGAATCTATCTGACTTTTAGAAGTGCGAATCAAGCCTGGGTCTTTCTCAATAAAGGAATTGATAATGTCGAGTTGTTTTTGTTGTTTGTTCAAAATATCGTCCAACAACGCATCTTCATAAGAGGCCGAAAAAGCTACTAAATCATGATTTGCAAAGGTTTGAGGTTGCTCTTCTGCCGTTGCTTGTTCTATGATTTTATCTACTTTATTGATGTATTCGACTGTGCTAGGAGAATTTTGAGGAACCAGATTTTCGTTCACAAAACTTCCATTGATTACTTTTCTTAAAGCATTGCGATTGAGCGCATATATGGCAGCCTTACGAATTTTTTCGTTGGCTAATTCTTCTGCATAATTGGCATGATAGCCTTTTGCCACTAAGGTATGTGCTAATTGAAAGAATGGATATTCTTCCAAAATAGCTTCCAAAGACTCTACATCCTTTTTGGAAACCTCATTGGGATTGGTTACTAAATATGAAAAAGCTTCTTTAGTCATCGAGAAGTTATAGGTAAAAGGAGTGATGAGTTTTTTGAGTTTTGAGTTAGGAGTTTTGAATGGTGAGTTGAGAATTAGGGTTGTGCGAAGGACTTCAAACAATTTCAGATTTGGGATTTTTGATTTCGGAAATAAAGTAAAATCTCTATATTTTTTACATAATATAGGAAGCTTACACTTCCGAAATCCAATATCAGATATCCGAAATAAACAGTTTTACTTAGCTCAACCCTAATTCACAACTCAACACTCACATCTCCCAACTCATCACTCAAAAGCTCTTACCACTCTCCTGCGGTTTTGTTAAAAATATCCAAAACAATTTGGTCAAATATCTTCGGAATCAAATCTTTTTCTACTGCCGTAACGGTTTGATTTTGAGGGAAATCTTGGTAGAAAGAAAACTCTTGGTCAAAGTTTTTATTCTCGTCTTTGGCATTAGTAAACTTTACTTGAACTCTTATAGTAAGGCGGTTAAGTCCCCCTTTATCGGATGAACTAGTAGCTTTTGCTTCGACATCATATCCTGTAATACTTCCCTCAAACATCAAATCTGGATTGATATTGGCCATTTTCAATGAAGTATTTCGCTGAAAGTATTCTTTCATTTTTTCATTGAAAGTCAAGGTAAGGTTGGTTGGGCCACCTGCTGCTTGTGTCGTAAAGTTTTGAATCTGAATGGTTTTCAAATTCGGGTCTAAACTGGCCCCACGAAACGTATAGCAAGCCTGTAACAAGCTTGCGATTCCTACAAAAAGTAATATACCAGAAATTTTCCAGAGATTATTCTTCTTCGATGTCATATTGCTTGATTTTGCGATAAAGCGTTCTTTCGGAAATACCCAAATCCTGAGCGGCGTATTTGCGTTTATTTTTATTTTTTCTCAAGGCTCTGATAATCATATCTTTCTCTTGTTTTTCTAAAGATAAAGATACCTCCTCGGCCACATGAGTAATATCGTAAACATCGTTGGCTGTATTGTTATCGTCGAGTGAAATAATTTTTAACTCATTATCACTTGGCGAAACATTGACATTTTGATAGCTAGGCTGATCAAAATTTGGCGTACTAGGAGGCAAAATTCGACTGGGGTTCATTTCAGGAGCTTGAAAGCTATTGCCATAACTGGCAGGAATACTTTCACCCTCTAACCCTTGGAATAAAGTTTCATGACCCTTCAGGATATCGCCAGTCATTTCACCATTATTTTTAAGCACCTCCAAAAACATCTTTTTGAGTTCGGTCACATCGCGACGCATATCAAAAAGAATTTTGTAGAGTAATTCACGCTCATTAAAGTTATCTTTATTCTGTGCTTCAAAGTCCTTTCTAACGAGCCCGTTACCTACTTGTTGACCACTATTCATTTGTAAATAATGAGTCAATTTGTTAGCATCAACAATACGGTCATCGACTTCCAAAATAGAGATTTGGTCAGCCAAGTTTTTCAACTGGCGGATATTACCAGGAAACCTTTGTGACAACAAAATATTCTGAGCATCTTGGGTCAACTGGATAGGTTTGATACGATACTTTTCGGCAAAATCGGTAGTGAACTTTCTGAAAAGTAATTCGATATCTAAACCACGATCGCGAAGCGGAGGCACAAAAATTGGAACGGTATTTAGACGGTAGTACAAGTCCTCACGGAATTTGCCACGCTCTACAGCCTGCATCAAGTTGATGTTTGTGGCCGCTACAACTCGAACATTGGTACGCTGTACTTTGGAAGAACCCACTTTGATAAATTCTCCATTTTCGAGTACACGTAACAAGCGAGCTTGAGTACCAAGAGGCATTTCGGCAATTTCGTCCAAGAAAATGGTACCGCCATCGGTCACTTCAAAGTAACCTTTACGAGCATCTACTGCACCAGTAAAAGCTCCTTTTTCATGACCAAATAATTCTGAATCAATCGTTCCTTCGGGTATTGCACCGCAGTTTACCGCAATAAACTGTCCGTGTTTTCGTGCCGAAACATTATGTATAATTTTTGAGAATGATTCCTTTCCCGAACCACTTTCGCCTGTAATCAGCACGGTCATGTCGGTAGGAGCAACCTGTGCAGCTACTTCGATGGCATGGTTCAAGGCGGGGGAATTGCCAATTATACCAAATCGGGCTTTGATGGATTGTAATTCGGAATTAGTCATATATTTATAGGATTTGGATAGGTTGATTGAATCAAAGAATTGTGCGTGAGTGAATGGTGAATGAGGTGTTGTTAAAAACAATATTTAACACCATTATTCACAATTCACTCATTCAACATTCACAATTCTCTAAACCACCGCTTCTCCAATTAGGGTTGCTGCGGTACATTCTTTAATAAGAACGTTTACGTAGTCGCCTTTTTGGAAGTTTAATTTAGGGAATACTACCACCTTGTTTTGGTCGTTGCGTCCTTGTAAGAAATCGTCTGAACGTTTTGAGAAACCTTCTACCAATACTTTCTGAACCTTACCGATTGACATTTGGTTTCTTGCCAATGAGTGTTGTTGTTGAAGGGCAATGATTTCATTTAAACGGCGTTTTTTCACGTCTTCTGGAATATCATCTTCCAATTTTTTGGCAGCAGGTGTTCCTGGTCTTTCCGAATAAGCAAACATATAGCCGTAGTCATATTTTACATATTCCATAAGACTCAAGGTATCTTTATGCTCATCTTCTGTTTCGGTACAGAAACCTGCAATAAGGTCATGCGAAATACCACACTCTTCGCCCAAAATAGCACGGATCGCATCGATACGATTCAAATACCATTCACGGTCGTAGGTACGGTTCATGATTTTCAAGACTCTCGAGTTACCTGATTGTGCTGGCAAGTGAATATAGTTACAGATGTTTTCATACTTTTTCATAGTATGCAAAACTTCATCAGTAATATCTTTAGGGTGCGACGTAGAGAAACGAACACGTAGTTCTGGACTAATCAAAGCTACTCTTTCAAGCAATTGAGCAAAGTTGACTGTTTCTGTGCCATCTTCAGACGACCATTTGTATGAGTCTACATTTTGTCCCAAGAGTGTAACCTCTTTGAAGTTGTTGTCATGTAATTCTTGACACTCTTTTAGGATAGAATGTACGTCACGTGAGCGCTCACGACCTCTTGTGAAAGGCACTACGCAGAATGAGCACATATTGTCGCAACCACGCATGATACTTACAAAGGCAGTAACGCCATTTGAATTCAGACGTACTGGTGTAATGTCGGCGTAAGTTTCGTCACGAGAAAGGAATACATTGATAGCTTTTTGACCTTCGTCAACCTCACTGAAAAGGTTAGGTAAATCACGATAAGAATCTGGGCCTGCGACTACGTCAACGATTTTTTCTTCTTCCAAAAATTTCGTTTTCAAGCGTTCCGCCATACAACCTAATACACCAACCACAACCTGAGGTTTTTTCTTTTTGAGTGGTGTAAAGTTTTTCAGACGATTTCTCACTTTTTGCTCCGCATTTTCACGAATAGCACAAGTGTTCAACAAGATTACGTCAGCTTCTTCGTATTGGCTTGTAGTGGCATAGCCTTGTTCTTGCAAAATCGAAGTTACGATTTCACTATCCGAAAAGTTCATCTGACAGCCGTAACTCTCGATGTATAATTTCTTTTTACTTTCCTTGCCAGTTTCGTCCACCGAAATGCGGGCTACTTCCAACGCTTCTTTGTCTTCGTCTTTGAGTATTTCTAAGCTTCTCATCTTTTGATTAAGAATAATATGATTCGAATAGGGTGTTGGGCGCAATCAGAATACTTTTGTTCATAATTGACCGCCTCATTCGTTTTAATCTACAAATTTACGGATTTTTCTTGTCAATCCTGCCATTATGTCAGACTTTTGTGGAATTGTGCTATTTCTTGAGTTTATATCCTAGCATGTACCGATTTGACATGATAGTAAATGACCTTTTCACAGTTTTAGTTCAACCTTAAGGTTTCATTTAAGAAATTTTAGGAAAATTTAAGCTTTTCATCATTCAATGATGTTGCCACAAGGAGTAAATGTTTTCTCGAAAATAAATAATCAAGAAATCAATTATGGAATCTCGGCACTCCGCACTCATCATTCATAACTTATTCTAATGTCATATTTTGAAAATTTAACATCCTTATTACAAATAGAGCGGGAAGAAGACCGTACCCAATACAAACAACTGACCGAAAGCACTAGCGTAAGCGAGCGACGCGCTAATGGACTTACGTGGTATCCAGTGGCTATTCGTGGTACAGAGTTGACAAAGGGCGATTATATAAGTGTGGAGTTGGAACGTACAACGCATCATGATTTGGCGCATGTGTTTCGTTTTGGCGTTCCTGCAACGCTGTTTAGCAATCATAATCCTTCAGATGATAGGATAGAAGGGCTAGTTTCCTATCAAGGGGGCAATAGGTTAAAGTTGACCCTAAAAACCGATGAATTGCCCGATTGGAGTCGCGATGGAAAGTTGGGGGTAGATGTACTTTTTGATGAAAATAGCTATGATGAAATGTTTGCGGCTTTGAAAGTAGCGCAAGTGCATCTCAATGATAGTAATTCGCCGAAAGCACATTTGATAAAAGTGTTAACGGGGCAAACCAAACCAACATTTGATGAATATATACAGGCTAGGTCTAGTCCAAAACTCAATGAGTTCCAGAATAAAGCGTTAACCAAAATCCTTCAAGCGCAAGATTTGGCCATAGTGCATGGCCCTCCAGGGACTGGAAAAACTACGACCTTGGTAGAAGCCATTCAGCAACTAGCTCAAAAAGACCAAGGACCGATTCTGGTGGTAGCACCTAGTAATGCGGCTGTAGATTTGTTGAGTGAAAAGCTGTCACTAGCGGGGCTCAATGTATTACGAGTGGGCAATCCAGCGAGAGTTTCTGATGCTTTGATGGCATTGACTTTAGATGCTAAAATGACGGAGCACCCCGCCATTAAAGAAATCAAACGCTTTAAGAAACAAGCGCAGGAGTTCAAAAGTATGGCACATAAGTACAAGCGTAATTTTGGCAAAGCTGAGCGTGACCAACGCAAATTGTTATTTGAGGAGGCGCATAAAATCATGAAGGAGGTAGAGCGCACGGAGCAATATATGATTGATGATATTTTGACCAAAACTCAAATTGTCACAGCAACGATGGTGGGCGCAAATCATTATACAGTCAGAAAATTGCAGTACAAAACCGTAGTGATTGACGAGGCTGGTCAGGCTTTGGAACCAGCCTGTTGGATTGCGATTTTGAAAGCCCAACGTGTGATACTAGCAGGAGATCACTGTCAATTGGCACCAACCATCAAATCAAATGAAGCTTCGCAAAAAGGATTGAGTAAAACACTTTTAGAAAAATCTGTAGTAGCCCATCCCGAATCTGTGGTATTATTACAAGAACAATACCGTATGAATGAGTTGATTATGGGATATTCGTCGCAAGTATTTTACCAAAATTTATTGAAAGCGCATGAGTCGGTCGCACAAAGAACCTTGTTTGATGGAGAAATTGCCTTGAATTTTGTAGATACTGCGGGTTGTGGTTTTGAGGAAAAACTAATTGGAACCTCAACCATCAATCCAGAGGAAGCACAATTGTTGGTAAAACATCTTACTCAATTAATAGAAAATTACAAAGTCGAAAAACCAGATAGCGCTGCGCCAAGTATTGCTGTGATTTCGCCTTACAAACAACAAGTGTTGGAATTACAACAATTAGTACAACATTCGGGAATTGAAGAGAAGTTTTTGAAAAGAATCTCGGTTAATACCATAGATAGTTTTCAGGGACAAGAGCGCGACATAGTGTATATCAGTATGGTGCGTAACAACGCAGAAGGAGAAATAGGATTCCTTTCCGATATTCGTAGAATGAATGTCGCTATGACTAGAGCCAAGAAAAAACTTGTGGTAATTGGTGATAGTGCCACCCTAGCACAATTTGATTTTTATGCTAAGTTTATCGAATATGCAGAAAATGCTGGATCATATCTAAGTGCGTGGGAGTTTATGTGATTTTTTAACTACTTTCTGAAATTTTGAAAACGAAAATTCAACATTCTTTGGGTTGAATGTGGTAAGCCAAAATAATAGGATAGCTGGTAAGAAATACGAAATAACGGTAGTCATTATGCAAGATAGTTAGTGATAGCAATTTCTATTCAAACTTACAAAAATAAGGCTTTACTTGTGCGCAAGTAAAGCCTTATTTTTATTTTACTCTCGTATATCTATAAGTTGCATTCGGACACTGATATATTTCTAAGGTTTCTTCGCTTAACTTCTTGATAGACCATCCTTTACAAGTAGAGTTGAGGCATAAGGCATTAGGACAAGGTGTACCAAAGTTAGAGAAGATAACCATGTTGTTTTCCACTTTGTACTGACTTCCGATATAACCACAACAATCGCCTTCTGAGCCTGGTCGGTTGTTTATAAGAAATTTTCCATCTGAAGTAAATTCAATGTTGGGGAGTAGCATATACGATAGAATGACCTCCCATTTTTGAGTACTATCATTAAAAATCTCATAAGTAGGTCGCCATTGACCAATGAGGTTTTTGGGCTCAATATCATTCCCGTTTTTACAAGAGATGAAGAGTACGATAAATACGGTTGAAATGCTGATAAATGCTCTCATACGTAAGTTAGTGGGCAAAATGAAACTCAACAATTTGGCTTTCGACTTTCAGCAATGGGCTTTCGGCAATAGCATATCTGTAGTTACTTAAAAATATGTTGAAACTCTTTGCCTAGTGCCTAAAGCACACAACTTATATCTAATTTTGCACGATTTCTTGAAGGGAAAGATGACAATTATTTTACTCTTTTGTATCTCATGATTCCGCCTGGACATTGAGCTATTTCCATGATATCACCTTCTAATTTTCTGACTATCCAGCCGTCACAATGTAAAGCATAGCAGCTTACGTTTGGACATATCTTAAAGTCTGAAAAAGTTATTTTCCCATTTTTAAATGCATATTTGTTTCCGATAAATCCACAACAATCTTGGTCGCCTGCTGGCTTGTCGTTTTGAAGTACACGTGCATCTGACGTAAACTCATAAGTAGGGAGTGCAACTAACGTTTGGATAGAACTCCATTTTTGGGTAGACTCGTCGAATATTTCGTAAGTCGGTGCCCATTTGCCGACAATACTTTCCTGAGTGCCAATCGATTGACCATCTTGCTTGCAACTTACCACTGCCAATGCCATCAAAATGGCTACAAATAATGTTCTCATAGTTTTAGAATAAATTTTGAATTGAATTTTAGATAAAGAGCTAGTATTGTACGAAGAATTCGACGAATCATCCATTTAGGAAGCATAACCCACTTTATCAAAATGAAAAGTATTTTTATAATTCCATAATCAGTAATCCACAAATGTTTGAAAACTTCTGTACAGTCTTAATAAAGAGTAGCGAGATATAAAAAAGGTTGGAATGAATAAAAAAAATACCCCGATAGCTCTAAACCGTCAGGGTATTTAAGGAGTACTGGATGCTATTTACTGATAATTTTTAACACATGAGCGTTGGTATCATTAGGCTGAGTTTCTAAAACCTTGGTTCTCCAAACATATAAGTGTTGTAAAGATTTCAATTTTTTCAATTCTGTAACTGTTACATTACTTACCTGTGTTTCGTTGAGGTTGAGGGAGTTTAAGTGCTGCAGTCCAATCAAATCGGAGGCAATGCCATCGCTAATGTTATTTTTTTCTAAACGTAATTTTTCGAGATTAGACATCAACGCAATCGACGAGCCAACGTTGTTGGAAAGGTTTAATTGATTGAGATTTAACCATACAATATTTTTAGCCAAAGGCACAAGCAATGCCAAGTTTGGCGTAGCTTTTTTATCAATAAAACTCACATCCAACATTACTGGATTATGGTTCATCAACCGAATATTAAAACCTCCAGCAATGGCATTTTGCAATGCTTTTTCATCTACTTGCTTTGGAATATTGGGATTGATAATGGCTTGTATAATTGTACTTTCCTGTGGTAAAGTTGTCGCTGCGATACCCAACATATTAGAGGCTACAGCCATCATTTTTTCGTGATGAGGCACAGCCGTAAAGCCAATATTTTCCGCTCCTTTCCCCTCATCTAACCACCATTTTAGCACGGCTATTTCTTCGGGTGTTAAAGCTGGTTTGCCGTCGGTTGGCATAAATTCTTTGTGGTCGGCAGGCAAGGTTACTCGTCGGAATAGCTCACTTTTCGCCGAAGAACCCAATACAATTGCTGGCCCATTTTTGCCTCCTTTCAGTAAATCTTGATAATTTACGAGTAATAAATCGCCTTTCTTTTTGCCATTTTGATGGCATTGTTGGCATTTGTTTTCTAAGACTGGTAAAACCAAATCTTCAAAAACTTTGGCTTGACTCAAACTGCTTACTTGTACTTTTTCTTTTTGGGTTATTTGGCTCAAACTTAGGTAATCAGCCCCATGCGTAAGGTTTCCGCCTTGATGCCCTGCATAGCTCAATAGGCACATTTGTGCCAATAATAAGCCTGAAAATGTTTTATCAGAAAGCTGAAAAATAGCTTGGGAAAAAGTACTTTTTAATCCATAAAAAATAAAGGAAATTACGGCTACACTGATACCTGTATATTTGTGATTTCTTAATATGAGATAGTCGTAATCGCCAGTTTGTGACAAAAACCATCCCATTACGCAGGCAATTGTAGCCGAAAAGCCTCCCAAAAGTAAAATGAGCGGCACAGTAGGTTTTAGGAAAGCATAGTTAGACTTATAGGTTAAAAGATCGAAAACAGCAGCGAGTACTAAAAAACCAATCGGCAAATGCACCACCAAAGGGTGCATTCGTCCGAGGTAAGAAAAAATATCCAATAAAATCATTTGTATTTAGTTAGTGAGCTAAATTAGATGTGAGATTTGTATTTTAGGCACAAGGCAAAGAGTGTTAAATTGTTTTTTAGTAACGATAGATATGCTTTTGCTGAATGCCCATAGCTGAAAGCCGAAAACTCAAAAAATATATTTGATAGATTGACGAGGTAAAGTATTAGTAATCATAAAATTGTACTCAAAACTCATCACTCACAATTCAGCACTCATATTTATACCGTTCGTGTTAGTTTGATTGGGGCTGTGTGGTTGGCATTCCATTGGCACACATAAATGCTATCGTCTTCGTCGATGCAAACATCATGACCATGACTAAAAATAGGATTTTCTGTTGAAAATACCGTTTGTAACTTTCCATTTTGGTACACAGGAGCATTGCCACCGGGATTACTCACGACTTGGTTGTTTTTATCTAAAATGGTGACAAAGCCCGAATCGCCCCAGTTTTGTTTGCCCTCTTTATCTTTACTCCAACAAACGCCAGCGTAGAGGTTTTCTCGATGAAATACCGCCCGACAAACATACATTCCGGGCAATTCTACTTTATATAAATATTTGCCATCAAGGGTGAAAAACTTAAAGCAATTTTCTTCTCTCGACGAACAAACCACTTTCGGATTTTTGGGGTCACGGAGGTCAATTGAAACGCCATGTGCATTGACTAAATTATGCTCAGGATTGGCGTTGTGTTTGCCTCCAAAATGCCGAATGTATTGCCCTTTGCTATTGTATTGAATAATGTAATCGCTGCCATAGCCATCGGCTACATAAATATCGCCATTAGGAGCTACGGCGGTTTCGGTGGGCATAAATGGCTCGTTGTCTTTGTAAACGCCAATGGTTCGAGGATGACCAATCGTAAAAATTACTTTGCCGTTGGTATCGGTTTTGATGACTTGTCCTGCTTGACTTTTCCATTGACCACTGCGGTCTTGGTACCAACCGCAATCGGTAATCAGTAAAAAATCTTCTGAGCCTTCTTTTGCCAAGCTCAATCCATGTGCCCCCGGAAATGCTAACGTCCAGTTGTCCAATAACTTACCAGATTTGTCGAAAATCAAAATATTATTGGCTACGTGGTCGCCAACCATAATCAATCGACCTTGTTGGTCTTGCACCATTTCGTGACAATTGAACAAAGGCGTGCGATTGACGGTGAGTTTAGCCCAGTTTTTATCTACTTTATACCGAAAATCGTTGTGTCCAATGACAAGCTCCTTGGTACTTGTATGAGCCAACGTAGGTTGTTGGCTCATGCCCAATGCTCCTACGGCAGCCGTTAACCCTGTATTTTTGAGAAAATTTCTTCTATTGTAATTCATAGTCTATAAAAAGGTTTGGTTTTAGGCTAAAATATCTTTTACTACTTTGCCACTCAGGTCGGTTAGTCGATACCTACGGCCTTGTGTTTTGAAGGTAAATCTTTCATGGTCTATGCCCAACAAGTGCATCAAAGTAGCCTGAAAATCGTGTACATGCACAGGGTCTTTGACGATATTATAACTAAAATCGTCGGTTTCGCCATAACTGATACCTGCTTTTACACCTGCTCCAGCCATCCACATACTAAAGGCTCTCGGATGATGGTCTCGTCCGTAATTCTCAGGTGAAAGTTTGCCTTGTGAATACACCGTTCTACCAAATTCTCCGCCCCAAATCACCAAGGTATCTTCTAATAAACCTCTGCGTTTGAGGTCAGTAATGAGAGCTGCACAACCTTGGTCAACCTTTTGGCATTGGCTTTGAATACCATTAGGCAAAGCAGCGTGGTGGTCCCAATCTTGGTGATAGAGTTGTACAAATTTGACATCTTTTTCCAGTAATTTTCTCGCCATTAGGCAATTAGCTGCAAAAGTCCCTGATTCTCTCGAATCTTTTCCATACAATTCAAACACCTCGTCGGGTTCGTCGCTCATGTCCATTACTTCTGGAATAGACGTTTGCATACGAAACGCCATTTCGTATTGAGCCAATTTGGCATCTACTTCGGGGTCGCCATAATAATCGGCTTGCAGGCTGTTGAGTTTGTTGAGGTAATCAAGCATTTCACGGCGGTCAGCACCGTCGTAATTTTCAGGATTGTTGAGATACAAAACAGGGTCTTTGCCATTTCTAAATTGTACACCTTGGTGTTTGGTTGGCAAAAAACCGTTCCCCCAAAGACGAGAATACAGGGGTTGTCCGCCTCCATTTTTCGTAACCAATACAATGAATGAAGGTAAATTTTGGTTATCAGAACCCAAGCCATAGCTCACCCAAGAGCCAATCGAGGGTCGGCCTGGCAATTGGTGTCCTGTTTGAAAAAAGGTAATAGCAGGGTCATGGTTGATATGCTCGGTGTACATCGACTTGATGATACACAATTCATCTACAACTTTGGCGGTATGGGGCAACAATTCCGAAATCATGGTATTGTTTTGTCCATGCGCATTGAATTTGTATAAAGAAGGAGCAATCGGAAAGCGGCTTTGGCTGGCACTCATGCCCGTCAAACGCTGGTTTCCACGTACCGAGTCGGGCAGGTCTTGCCCAAGCATATTGTATAATTTGGGTTTGTAATCAAAGGTTTCAAACTGCGAAGGGCCGCCACTCATAAACAAATACACCACTCGTTTGGCTTTGGGAGCAAAATGCGGTAATGCCGCCAAAACATCTGCTTCGAGGCTAGTGGTATTGGGCTTTTTGCCACTGGCCAATAGCTCTGTTCCTGCCCACAAACCGCCAAGGGCTAATGCACCAAGACCTAAAGAAGTTTTGGTTTAAAAACGTCTTCTATCATATTTCCGATTGAGTTCATCGAACTCGCCTCCCAGTAGGCGAAATTCCTCATCATGCTGATGTGCCATCTGTTTAATTGTGATTGAGTGATTTGTGATTGAGTGATTTTTTATATCGGATTACCTTTTAGTAATAGATGCGTCGGAATTTAGAATGGTATTAGCTACTATGGTATTGGTGGCTATCCAATCTTGGTCTAAACGGCGGTCTATCGGATAAAGTCCCGTATTGAGCCAACTATCTTTCTTTTTCGGATTTGCTTTAAACTTTTGATACAAAGCTTTTTGCTGTTGCAAAAGCAAGGTTAATTCTGCTGGAATCGGTTTGCGACCCGTAATTTTTCTAAACACATTGACTAATGCCCTTGGCGTATTGCCTTCTTTTACCATGTTTTGCCCCATTACTTTACACGCTTCAATAAAAGTAGGGTCGTTCATCAAGGTGAGAGCCTGTAATGGCGTACTCGTTTTTTGTCGCCTTACGGTACATGACGACCTTGCTGTAGCATCGAACGTGGCTAAAGTAGGATGTGGCACAGAACGTTTGATAAGCATATACAAGCTTCGTTTGTATATCTCGTCGGTCGTGTCGGGGATGTAAATATCGCCATTGATGGCCCAAAGTCCTTCGGGCTGATAAGGTTTGATGCTTTTCCCTCCTATTTTATTTTTAAATAAACCACTTGCTACCAGTGCATTATCTCTTATCATTTCGGCGGTAAGACGGTTGGCGGGGCCACGTGCCATCAGTCGGTTGTCGGGGTCGAGCGCCAATAATTCTTTACTGGCTTTAGAGCTTTGTCGATATGTTGCCGAAAGCACAATTTTACGCAAAAGGGCTTTTACATTCCATTGGTTTTCTCTGAAATCAACCGCTAAATAATCGAGTAAATCTTTATTGACGGGTAATTCTCCTTGGTTGCCAAAATCTTCGGTTGTTTTGACGATACCTATACCAAAAAGCATTTGCCAGTAACGATTTACAGCTACTCGTGCCGTAAGCGGATGCTCGTCGTCCACCAACCAATCCGCTAAACCAATACGGTTTTTAGCAAATTTTTCTTTAAATGGTAAAATGCTTTCGGGAGTATTCGGAAAAACTTTTTCTCCATGACTATCATACAAACCTCTTTCCAAAATATAGGCTTGTCGGGGTTTGGGCATTTCTTTCATGACCATGTACTCCCGAATTTTTTCGGAACTATCGTTTTGAGCTTTACGATAACTGGTGATTTCTTTCAACCATTGTTTGGCAAGCGTCGATTTTGCTGATATAAAATAACCTTTGAGTGCATTTTTTTCTGCCTCGTTGAGCATAGTAAAAGGCTTGGTTAGCAAGTTGTTCCAACTAGCCTTTTCGGCTAAAACAGCTATTTCGTAGGGCGATACCAAGCGATTATATACTTTTAGCTCGTCCACTTTTCCATTTTTAAACCCTAAGCCTCTGCCCCAAGCACCCACTTGTAAAGTTGGTTGTACTTTGTAGGTATGCTCAAAAAACACAATATCCCTTGTCAGGTTATCATTGATGACATTGAGCGGAGCTACTTGGCCATTTACATAAATTTTTGCTCCTTTGGCCGACGAAGAACCATCATAACTAATGGCTAGATGAATCCATTGGTTTTTGGGAACATCGTTTTGGGTATGTACAATAATGGCATTATCGGGAGCGGTGCGAGCCAAATTAAATTCGAGTTTGTTGTTTTTTACCTGCAAATGATAGCCTCTAAAACCATACAAAAGCCCCGAAACACCCCGATGTAGGATGACTCCTTCTTTGAGTTTTTTCGGAATATTTACCCAAATAGACACGGTAAAAGGTTCGTAGCGATGAAAAGCTCCAACGCCTTGAGTATCAAACCAAAGGTCGCCTTCCATCCAAAGTCCTTTGCCTTTTTTTCCTGCGATGTACGTTGCTTTATCTTTATCGGTGCCACCCACATCACGGGCCATTTTGGGTTTGTGGGCTTTGTTGCGAAGGTTGAGCAAAGCATCATCGAAGGTATAATATCCTTGTAAGCCAACAGTATCGGGCTGATTGGCTAAGTCTTGTTGGTATTGTTGGCTACGAATCCATTGCTCAAACTCTGCATTGATTTTAGCAGGATACGCTTTGTTTTGAATCGTGGTATTGAGTTTGGTTTGGATATATTTGACAATGGCTTGTTGTTGGGCGGTAGGCAATTGCAAGGTTGGCACGGGCAAGGCATCGTCCCAAGAGATTTGTCCAGCTTCGTTTACATTATTGAAGAAACTAAACAATTGGTAGTAGTTTTTCTGCGAAAGCGGGTCATATTTATGGTCGTGGCATTTAGAGCATTCGAGGGTCATGCCCAAAAATGCAGTGCCAAGGGTATTGGTTCTGTCCACGACGTATTCTACCCGAAACTCTTCTTCAACAATCCCTCCTTCCATGTTTTGTTGGTGATTGCGCAAAAAACCCGTAGCAATTTTTTGGTCTAAAGTTGCATTGGGCAACAAATCGCCAGCCAACTGATATTTGATAAATTGGTCGTAAGGCAAATTTTGGTTAAAAGCCTTGATAACCCAATCCCGAAACGGACTCATATCTCTTACCCTATCAACCGTATAGCCATGCGAATCGGCAAAGCGAGCCACGTCCATCCAATCGGTAGCCAATTTTTCACCGTAATGTTGCGAAGCGAGTAATTTATCCACCACTTTTTCATAAGCATTAGGCGATTTATCAGCCAAAAAAGCATCTATTTCGGCAATGCTTGGCGGTAAGCCTGTGAGGTCTAAATACACCCTACGAAGCAAGGTTTCTTTATCGGCTTCGGGTTGTGGTTTGAGTTTTTGGGCTTCGAGTTTGGCTAAAACAAAATTATCAATGTCATTTTTTACCCAATCCTCCGCTTCTACCGAAGGCACACGAGGTTTTTCGGGTTTTTCAAATGCCCAATGAGCTTTGTATTCAGCCCCGTCTTTAATCCATTTGATTAGAACAGCTTTTTCCTTATTACTCAAAGAAAGGTGAGATTCGGGCGTAGGCATGATTTCTTTGGGATTCGACGTAAGAATACGACGCACCAATTCGCTATCGTTGAGGTCGCCGGGGTCGATGGCTACTTTGCCCGGATTTTCGGGCAAATCTCCGAAAGCAGCTTCGGCGAGGTCGAGGCGTAAACCAGCCTTTTGTTTCTTTTTATCAGGCCCATGACAAGCAAAGCACTTATCCGAAAGAATAGGCTTTACGTCCATGTTGTAGTCAAGTTCATTTGGTAATAGAGCGATTTCCGCTTTAAGTTCTTCTGGCACACTGCTACCGCAAGAAGATAAAATTAAGATAGGGAAAAATACAAGAAGAAGTTTCTTCATCTGTTACTAGGTTTATTCATAAATATAGTACAATTACTTGTACCTTATGGATAAAAAGTTGGATGAAATCAATTATACTCAATGCCAAAGTATGATAGGATAAAATGCTACAAGTATTGGCTAATTTTCCACAAAAAGATGGGGGAGGTGTTTAACAATGAAGTACTTAAGATAGTGGACAAAATAGAATTTAATTTTTGAGCTTACGGCTTTCAGCTTTGAGCATTCGGCAAAAATATATCTATTGTTACTAAAAAACGATTTAACACTCTTTGCCTTGTGACTGTTGCCTTGCCCCTATTAAATATAATTCTGCACTAATACTTAAGAGGGTAAATTGCTAGTTCAAGACAAAGTCTCGAACTAGGTAATAATAACTCATTGCCGAAAGCCAAAACTAAGACCTATAGTTTCATCACTTTACCCAAAGCCATAGGAAGGCTTATTAAATCATAGTGATTTTCATAGACTAAATACTTATTGACCCATGTTGGATTAAACTTATCTTTAAAGTCTCTCAATCCATGATAATGACGGAACTGTTGGAGTTTTTCGTAGGCAAATTTTACCGTCCATTCTGGAAAATCTTTTGGCTGGTCGATACCCGACATAGGCGCTACGCCCATGTTGAGGGCGCTCAATCCTTGTTCTTTGAGCTGGGCTATAAGGGCAATAATCAGCGCATCCATTGAGCCAGAGGGGGCATCCTCCGTTTTTCTGACCAAGTCATACGTTCCTTCATTGGGTGTATAATCGGGAATGATATTGAGAAAAGAAACTATTTTTTCATCGCTGTTTTCAATGGTAATAATGGTTTGATTTTTCAACTCATTCCAATTGAACATCCCTTGAGAAAAACCATTTCTTTTCGCTCTAAAGAGCGTAGCCAGTCATCTGAAACGTGTTTGAGTTTTTGTAAAAGGCCATCTTTGATGGGCGCTTGATGAACGACTGTTTTAAACCCTTTTTTCTCCAAAGTATTTAGGGCATTTCTCAACGATTTTTTGTCTTTTCCTTCCAAAGTAAAAGTCTGTAAATTCACGACAGCCTCTTGACCGATTGGTAATGATTTTTTACCAAAAGACTCAAAAAGTGATAGTTCGCTTTCATCAATTTTGTAATACGCGGTTTTAAGACTATTTCTTTTACAAAAAACTTCAAATTCGTGTAGCAACTTGCGCATACTTTCTGGAGAATCTTCACAGACGGGCTCACCCAAAGCAATGGCAAAACCAGAGGCAATTTTGTAAGCGATAAATCCCTCGATTTTAGTGCCGAAAAAGAAAGTTTTATCAGTATCTACTTTGAAATGGTCGTCGGCTGTGTGACCATATTTGGCTAATAATTCAAGTGCTTTTGCTTGTTCTTCCTCATCTGAAGAATAGTGAAAAATATATGGTTTGACAAAAGCATAGATAAGCAAACCCAAGGACAAACTTCCCAAAAGATTGATAGAGTGAATAAAACCTTTGGCAAAACGAGTGACAGGAGAGACCGTTGTTTCAATAAGGAAAAAGCTTCGTATACTGTTTTCGATGGAATTACTCAAAGAAAAGTCAATGCCAAATTCCTTTTTGTCCAAAAAGTAAAAACCAATGACGCCATAAACTAATACCATTCCCAAGATTAAACTTGCCAAGCGTAAACCAAAACTTTGCAATTTTCGATCACTTCGCACGTAGTACTGTTTTCGTGTAAAAAGTAAAATAATCAGCGTAAAAAGCGCAAAAATAGATTCTTCGTAATCAATCGCTTTGGTCAAATGACCAACTAGCGATACAGTACTGAGCAGTACCGCCATCAACCAAGCGTTACGCTGTCCTCTCATCAAGAATGCCGCACAAATCAACATAGAAATACCCGCCATCAAAACCGCCTGATTGGATAGATGCACTGCGGCAACAGGTAGGAAATTTTCTAATAATTGAAGACGTTCAACAAGGGGAGGAGTGAGCACCGAGATAATATTGACAATCCCCAACAACGCCAGTAGCATGGCAGGAAGTATTCTTAGCAGGATATTTCCTCGATTCAATAAAAAACTGCCAATGCCTGCAACCAGCGGTAACCAAAACTCAAACACACGGTAAAGTATGGTGATAGAAATGGCTTGGGTTTCGCTAAATCCATAAGAAGTTATCAATAAAATCATGGAAACTTCCACCGCTCCCAAACCTCTCAAAAATGGAGAAATGACATAGAAAAGTGTTGCTATCACATAGCCCGCTATGCAACTTTCGATGCTGGCAGACAATCCTAGAGCCTTCATGGCAATACCTAAGTGTAGCATCCCCGTGATTTCAATACCTACCGAAAAGAGTAATACCATCAGTATTTCTTTTACCGAAAAATTCCCTACATTGATTTCTTCGGCTAACATTTCAAACTGCGGACTTACTTTGGTTAATTGCTCGTACACCCATCCTTTCTCCAGAAAAGACCAAGTTGCCCACACCAACAATGCCACTAGCACGACAATTCCCCCAAAGACTAACCACGAACTAGCCGTAGAGCTGCGGACTATTGCCAGATAAACTAAAACAGGGAATGCTACCAATGCAAGAGAGGCAATGCCTACAACAGCATAGATGTAGGATGCAAAATTAATTCGAGTTTTACTTACGCCTTTTCTTTCAATTTCTTGATTGAAAAAAGCCAAGGAAGTAACGCCCCCACCCGGCAAAAATACACTGATAAGATTTCGTTTCAGAAAGAGCTTTAGCCCATCTGTAAGTGTGATATTACTTTGTACTGCTCGAAAGGCATATACATACATGAGTCCATTGAGTAGGATATACAATACGGTGACTAATATGCCTACAAAGAAGTAACTCAAGTCAACATTTTTTACTATATCCACAGACTGCACGATATCAGACTGTTGTTGTCGGAAGAAATATATTGCTAATAGTAGAAACAAAAAAGCAAGAATTTCTTTTAAATAGTAGTTTCGAGATTTAAGGAGGTTTTTCATAGAATTATGAGATTTTTTAACGGACTCAGAAATGCAATACTATTGTAAAGTTCTCATTATTAGGTAATTTGTGTATTTGCTATTCTCAGCCTTTACACCTAATTTTCTAAAACTTTATTAACTATACTCGTATAGGCATTGTCAAAATGATGCCCCCCTGGGAGAATTTCTACTTTGGCTCCTGTTTTTCTAAAAGAGTTGGTGATGTCGGCATCTTCGTCGCTTCCAAATAGACAAAGTCGTTTGAAAGAATGAGATAACTCCATTTCTTTGACGACATCATAAGGGTCATTATTGCCTCCCAAACTAAGCATATCTGCCACATGGATTTCAAAATCTCCCTTAGTATCAGGTGAGAGTAGGGTTATACTAGATAGTTTTTCTCGAAGCGATTCAGGAAGTTTATTAGCAATAAAAGGAGCTACGCAAGCCCCAAAAGAATACCCCATTATTCGGAATGACTTGACTTCTTTGTATTGCAAATAATATTGCGCAATTTCTGCAATTTTCCTTGCCGTTTCTTCTGGAGTTCGAGCATTCTAGAAATATTTTTGGGAATCTAAGCCTATTACAGCAATGCCTTTCTCAGCAAAGGCATTGGCAATACCTTGGTCAAAACTTGTCCAGCCGCCATCCCCCGAAAGGAAAAATACTAATTCATTATTGGCATTTGACTTCGGTTCAATAATATCAATAGGTAAATCTGTTTTGAGACTTACTGGTAATGCTTTTGAAGTCGTTGCTGCTAAGGAATTGTAAGCTTGTTTAAACTGAGGTAGCCAATTTCCTGTATACGAAAATCCATGACCCACCTTCGGCAAAGTGATGAGCTCTACATTTTTGATACCTTTTAAGAAAGAAGCAGTGGCATCGTAAGGACAAGTTTGGTCTTTTACCCCGTTGAGAACGATAAATGGTGCAGGAAGTTTTTCAACACGGTCAAAGTAATACGATTTGCCTTCTTTAAGTACATGATACAAAAGCCCATTGCCTTTACAAAAAGGTTTTTTGAGGTCTATATCTGGGCAAAATCCAAGTGAAATTCCGCCTTTGAAAGTACCAGCAGGTGCCTGAGCGATAAGTCCATAAATGAATACTGCGCCATAAGAATATCCCACAAGAATAGGTTTTTGATAAGAGGCAAAATGGTACTTACGTTGAAGCATCATACTTAACTGCTCAAAATCAGCAGCAGGGTAAGAACATGCACCTTTGTCTTTTGCCATCGAAGCAGCAAAATATTTAGCATCAATTCCTGCCACTAAGCTCCTTGATAGGCTAAATAACGAGCCATGCTCAACACGCCAGATTGCCAGCCACCATCGCCCGACACGAAGAGAACCAATGAATTAGGCGTACCCGATGGATGATACATTGTTAATTTTCCGAATTTCCCATAGCGTAAACTGTCTATGCTTATGGGTTTGGGATCTGTGAAAGAATAGGTTTTTACTTGAATGAAAAGAGTACAAGCGGTAAAGAATAACACCTTTTTCAAAAGCGAAATTCTTTTGAGAGTTGAAGCAATCATAGTCATGACTAAATTTAGTTTTAGCGATGTTTGACCCAGTTAAAGAAATATGTATGCTCGTGTATGAGCCTATATATTCAGTAAATTATTGCTTCATAAGGTGATTGTTGGAAATGAGAATATAACGCTTTGATAGATTAAATGAAGAATTGTTTAATCGAGCAGGTGTTTTTTTTCAAATAAAGAAGCTACTTGAATTGTTTATTTTGCTAAAAAAGGTGTTGAGCTTGAAGTTTAAAAGGAACGTAGAACAATTTCGGATATCGGATGTTGGATTTCGGAATTGTAACCTTCAGGATTTTGTACAAACAATGATATTTTTCGTTATTTCCGAAATCCGAAATAGTTTGAAGTCTTAACTCACAATTCTACATTAACTAAAGTGTTAAATCTGATACAAAACCTATGGCATCGTCGGGAGTAAGGACGATTTTTTTGTTTCCTTCAAGGTGAATCATGACAAATTTTTCACGTTGGGTCGCGTACCAAAGCATTGAACCTTGATTTTTACTGGAGAAATAGCCAAAGTATCCAAATAAACCTCCGACGCCAAATGTACGAATGGCAAATCCCATCTGCTCATTGCTTAGCATTTCAACCTTTTCGATTTTTCGTCTTTCATATTTAGCATTATAAAAAAGTCGATTGATCACAAGCATATCTTCTGTAATTTGATAGCCTCGTGGACTGTAGCCTAAACTGATTGCATAAGTAGCTACGAGCAAAACGATCGTTAGTACAGTCACCCAAAAACTTTCTTGTTGAAGCATTGGAAAAAGAAAAATTGCCATAAAAGCAAATAATAGCGTAACACTTATCGAAGTAATTTTTGCGAGTTTGTCTAATGAGGCTTTGTAGATCATGGCAGTTAGAATTAAAAGATCAAAAGTAGATTACTTTAACTATAATAAGGTAGTAAAAAAGCTCGTTTCTGTCAAGCCTCGCTGATATTTGTTAATAGAAAATCGATCCGCTTAAAATGGATATCCAATACCAAAATTAAGAGTCAAAGGGTTTGTATACGGTTGTTCGGGATAGAGTGGACTTTTGAGGTTGTCTCTCAAAAATACCCAATTATCACCCTTAAAGGCAGGGTCAAGGACGCGTACAGCCCAGTCAAATCTAATCACGAAAAATGATAAGTCATAGCGCAAACCAAAACCAATATCCATTGCAATTTCTTTGTAGAAGCGATTTAGTTGAAAATCTGAACCTGTTAAACCAGCGGTGTTTTGATTAGGAAATCTCCAAACGTTACCAGCATCAGCAAAAAGAGCTCCGTTTAGGTCTCCATAAAAACGAATAATTTTGAAACGCAACTCCGCACTCGTTTCAAGAATAATACTCCCTGGGTTATCAAAAGATCCAGTAAATGAACCAGGTCCCAGTCCTCTAGGTCGCCATGCTCGCAAGCTGTTTGGTCCACCGATAAAGAAGTTCTTTTCATAAGGTAAATCCTTGTCAGCTCCATACGCAAAGGCCGCACCTGTATTGATTCGATAGGCCAAAAGGGTTTTATCGCTACGACCAATAGGAATATATTTTCGGTAATCGGCACTGGCTTTGATAAATCGATAGAATTGCAGAGAATCTTGTAAAAGATTGGTCAAGAAACCAAATTTATTTCCTTTTACTAAGTTCAAAGTAGTACCACCAGACTCAAAAAATAGCTTTAAGTATTTCCCTTGTTTGAGTTGTCCATACGGGTTATCAGTGTAAGTGTATGTGGCACTCATACTGGAGATAAATGATTGTTGGAAACTTCGTTTGAGGTTGTTCCCTAAGCGTAATAAGCTATCCAAAAAGTTACGAAAAGCAGGCGCTTGGTTACTGGTGTTAACAAGATTGACATCAAAAAGGGATACTTGCCAGTATTTGTTGGGCGACGGACGCCAGTTGAAAGTACTAGCCACTTTAAAACCAAAACGGTTATATTCTTGGCGACCAATAAACTCGCCACCCACACTGATACGAGTTTGTGGCGAATAGTTCTCGAAACGTTGGGCAAGACCTTCAGGTAATAATATTTTTGGAATAATAAACGAGGTATTTAATCCTAACTCAAGATTTCGGTTTACTGAATCGGGGCGTAAAAAACCTGCTTGAGCCTCAAATCCAAATCGAAAAGTTGTTTCGAAGGAATTGACACTATTATTGATATTTCTAGCTTTGAAAGAAGTATTCAAAAAAGGACCTGGCACTAAGTTGTTGAGACTTCCTCCTGCAAATACACTTCCACCTGTTTCGACCGAAAATTCGTATTTATCTAAAGGTTTGGCATAAATCGAGGCATTGATCACCCCTTTGGTTGTGTCCAAATTGATACGTGTAAATTGGAACTGCTCCAAACCGTATAATTTCTTTTGGGTTTGGTTGATTTTTTCTTGACTAAATACTTGATTTTTTCTTAAATCAATTTTTGTATCTAATACACTTGGTGAAAACTTTTTATTTACGAAAATGTATTGAATATTAGGACTATACACCGTATCGACCGTGGTACGATAGGCATTTGTATAAGTACCATCGGCAATAAATTGAATATTCCCGATATTGTAAGCCGTTGAATAATTGTTGCTTCGGGGATTACGGTCGGGACTTGGAATGTAGGTAATTACTTGGAGTTTTCCAGTTTTAGCGGTATCTAAAGCATTGATTTTTAGACTTAAAAAATCTTTAGAGAAAGCATAGTAGCCGTTGTTTTTCAATAAGCTTTCTATTCGGTCTTTTTCTGCATTATAGTTTTCAAGGGTGAGTCTTTCGCCTGATTTAAGAAAACTTTGCTTTTTGTTTTTTTCTAATAATTGTAAAATTTTATAATCTTTTACTACCAGCGAATCATTGCTTCCAATAGGGTAACTTACTCCCTCGTTGATAACGTAGGTAACAGCCACGCTTCCTTTTTTGATAAATAAAGAATCGACTTTATAAGAAACTTGCGTGAGGAAAAAACCATGATTTTTATAGTAAGTTTTAATTTTTTCGACATTTTTCTCTGACTCATCCTTGTAAAAATAAGAGGGTGGTTCTCCGAATGTACGCATGGCCCAGTTGCCCTCAGCGATGGCTCTGGTAAGTTTTTGTGCCTTTTTTTCTTTCTTTTGAAGAAGTTTGTTGTATTCGTTTGAATTAATATCAAGTCCTTTTATTTGTTCCTCAAAATCCTCATTTAACTTTGTAAGTTCATATTCCCATTGAAGTTTCTTTTTCGGAAAATCTTTAGAAAAAAGCTGATAAAAATACAAACCGGGCGTGATAGGAGTTCGCAGAATTTTTTTGTTCGGTTTTTGGGGCAATAGGGGCTCTAGATTCTCAGTAGTAATCTTTCTGTTGCCACGAAAGTTTTGAGAATAGAGCAATGGGTCAGAGAATATATTAGAAGTAGTACAGCTGGAAAGCCAACTACCGATACTAATCAATGTGAGATATAGGCAAAAATGTCTCAAAGTCATACTTAATATATGTAACAAGGGTGCTGATATACAGCGACTAACCTTTTAAAATATTGCTTTATGTTGTCAAAAAACCAGATTAAATACATTAATTCTCTTCAGCAAAAAAAGTTTCGTCAAGAATACCAATCTTTTGTAGTAGAAGGCGCCAAAAGTGTGGTTGAGCTACTTTCATCTGATTTTGAGCTGGAGTCGTTGTATGTTACTGAGGATTTTTACAAAGAAACTAAACCTCTATTAGACAAACAACCTTTAAGAGCCGAAATTGTAGGACAGGCAGAATTAGAAAAGGCTGGTACATTTAGTTCGAACAACGCAGCGCTTGCGGTTGCGAAGATGAAATCTAATCAAGAGTTGCTATTGAATGACACCGAATACGCCTTAGTATTGGACGAAATTCGTGACCCCGGCAATTTGGGAACGATTATTCGTATCGCAGACTGGTATGGTATTCAAAAGATTATTTGCTCAGAAGGAACGGTAGATTTGTACAATCCCAAGGTTATATCTTCAACGATGGGTTCTTTTACGCGGGTATCTTTGTTTTATACCGATTTGGTAAAATATCTAAAAGGACAACAAAAACCGATATATGGGGCATTTTTGGACTCAGAAAATGTACACACGCTCAATTTTGCGCCTAGTGGGTATATCATCATAGGTAACGAAGCTAACGGGATTTCTGAAGCAGTGGAGGAGGTTGTAACGCACAAAATTACAATTCCAAGATTTGGTGGTGCAGAGTCACTAAACGCTGGTATTGCTACCGCTGTTATTTGCGATAATTTGAGAAGATAGTTCTTTAGAATTTTTGCTGTTGTTGGAGCTCTTTCCAACAACAGCAAAAAAATCAATCTATTTCATCAAGGCTACATTATAAATCTCATACCAATCTTCGTGGTTCAATTTGATTTCGGTAGCGCTCACAGCATTACGAATACGTTGCTCTGATAATGAACCAATAATTGGTAAAGTACCTAGCTGAATCAACCATGCTACAGCGGTTTGTTCGATATTAGCACCGTATTTTTGACCAACTTCCGCTAATTTTTCTTTCAAAATTGCCGATTTGAAATCTGTGCCATCAAGGATTTTTCCACCTGCCAACGGTGCCCAAGCCAATGGTTTGCTAAAGCGTTGTTTGATGAAGTCCAAACGACCATCCTCAATAGCAGAAGTGTTGGCTAAGTTTAGTTCGATATGATTGGTAACGATAGGTTTGCGTAAGTATGATTCCAGTAATTGGTGTTGGAATACCGAAAAGTTACTCACTCCAATATGTTTGATTTTGCCGATGTTAACCAACTCACGAAGCGTTTGAGCCGTTTCTTCTGGATTGCTAATCATGTCTAATTGATTCAACAAGAAGATATCCAAGTAGTCTGTACCAAGGCGTTTCAAAGAGTTATCTACACTTTCCAAAATATATTTTTCAGAGTTGTCAAAATACGTATATCCTTTAGTTGATTTACGAACTCCACACTTACTGAACAACACAATATCTTCTCTTTTGACCCCTTTATTTTTGATTAATTTACCAAAATATTCTTCGATAGAAGAATTACCATAAATGTCAGCGTGGTCAAAAGTATTTACTCCTAATTCGAGGCAAAGATTTACGATTTTTTCCATCTGGTTAATGGTTTGCTCACCATTGTTAGTCCATCTCCAAAATCCATAAACCGCTTCTGAAACTTTAGGGCCCGAATCACTCAAATAAACTTTGTTCATAAAACAGGGGGTTAAAACACTTAAGTACTTGTTGGTTTTTCAACCGTTTGTTGGTTAGTATAAAATCAAGTTAAGGGAAAAATACCAGAAGTTTTTTTCTACAGTTTCCTCAATTTGCTTTTTTGACAAAGATTCAAAAAATCTCTTTAACCCAAAAATATAGCGTCGATAATTTATTGAAATGATAAAATATGCCACGAATTTTATCATAATTTAGCCTCTCGATCGAGGCTAAATTCGTGTTGACATATCTTTAAACGCAACGTATTGCGTCTCTACAACTGAAATAATCTCTATATCTATCAATCTCAATTCGCACAATTTTTAGAACCAGTCATCTACGTTTACTTCAGACTCTATTTGCTTTTGGAGAGACTCGGGAAGTTTGGCAAAAAAGTCTATTCCTGTCTTTTTCTCAATACTATCAATGCTCACGGCAAAAGAGCGGACAGTTTCGTAAGAAGCTTGATTGGGCATCAAAAAAGCAATAGCCTGTTTATCTCTTGGGTCGTATACAATTTTGTAATAATACTCGGGTACAGCGATTTGATTTCGTTTTCCGATAAATTCCAAACCTTGGCGCAAAATAGGTCCAGTTACAACAATCAAATCACCTCTATCTTGTGCCCATTTTCTGATTCTACTTTCCAAATCACTCCAGATACCACGGTTAAAGTCGGGTGCTTGTGGACTCATATTGGACATGTAAAAAGTCTCGTTTTGCAATTCGTGATCATATTTAAAATCTCCCGCAGGACAAAGGTGTCCTCTATCATAACCCGATCGAGAGTAATCCTGAGTGACTGCCGAACCTGTAGATACTTCGGGGTCGGCTATAAACTCATTCGAACGAGGTTCAGTACCTTTTGCCGCCTCTGATTTTAATAAATGCAATACCCAAGATGCCTGCTCATAGTCCTCCTGATAACTCAACATATAACCAGTATGTCGTACAATTTCCTTGTCTTTCGAAGAGTAAGGTTTGTATTTGTCGAGGTCTTTGAACACAACATTGGAGGAGCTATTATCCTTGAAAACCTCATCTTTAATATTGGGTAAAGTTTTGGTGCCTTCTTCTACTGCATCTTTCAGAATATCTACAATAGAGTTATCTTTCTTAGAAGAGCTTTTTGTGTCACTTGCTTCATTGTCAGTGGCTTCGGTGTCATTTTCTTTTGTGTCGCTTGCCACATTATCTTCACGTCCTTCACGAGTCCAAGGTTCTTTTTTCTTTTCATTTTTACCGTTGAAAATGTTTGAAACATCGTGTTTAAACTGCTGAAAAGGGTGTGGTTGCCCCCAATAATATAGAACGATTCCGAGTACCACTAGAAAAAATAAGAACTTAATTTTACTGGTTTTCATAATACAATTTTACTGGGTTTTTCTAGACCCATTTTGGTATGAATAGCATTGATTGGAGCCAGATGCTCCACAGCGATTTTTTGAAAGTAATTTCAGAATAGGCTTTTAGGATTGAGCTAAAAGACTACAATTTTACTAATTTCGTACTAATTAACGTAAGAGTCTGGGGCTTTTTGACTAAAAAAACGAGAAATAAGCTCGAACAGTATCAGAATTGAAAAGTCTTAGATAAAAAAATCAAATGAGTCGAAAAAAAATAGTCGTAATAGGAGGAGGAGCCGCTGGATTTTTTGGTGCCATCAGAGCTGCCGAACAAAATCCTGCTGCTGAGGTTTTGTTATTAGAAAAAAATAGGACGGTTCTCAACAAAGTTCGGATTTCGGGCGGAGGTCGTTGTAATGTGACACATGCATGTTTTGATGACAAAAAGTTGGCAAGGTTCTATCCAAGAGGAGGAAGCTTTTTGAAGCCACTTTTCAAGACCTTCAATCCTCAAAGTACTATTGACTGGTTTCAACAAAAAGGTGTTGCTTTAAAAATCGAGTCAGATGGACGCATGTTCCCCACCACAGATAGCTCCGAAACCATTGCATTATGTTTAGAAAATGAGGCTATTAGAAAAGGCGTTCAAGTAAAAACTTCCACGGGTGTATCCAAAATCCACCCGAAAGAAGAGACTGGATTTGTCCTTGAGTTATTAGACGGAACAAACCTTGAAGTCGATGCCGTGCTGGTAACTACGGGAGGGAACCCCAACGTAGAAGGTTATCGTTGGCTGGCAGATTTGGGCTTGAATATTCTGAAGCCCTTACCTTCATTATTTACTTTCAATACCCCCGAAGGAGTTTTTAAAGATCTCTCAGGTGTAAGTGTGCCCAATGCTAATGTTAAGATTGCAGGAAGGAAACTAAAGCAGGATGGACCGTTGTTGGTGACGCACTGGGGTTTTTCTGGTCCAGCTATCTTAAAGTTATCAGCTTGGGGGGCAAAAGAATTAGCGGAGGTAGAATACAAGTTTTCGACCTTGATCAATTGGTGTGGAGAAACAACTGAACATGAAGTGCGCGAACAGTGGGCTTTGCAGAAAAAATCACATCCGAAAAAAGTCATTCAATCAAATCAATTATTGGGTATTCCTTCACGTTTGTGGAAACGCCTTTGTGAATTAGCCGAAATAGACGAGCAACTACGTTGGATTGATGTTTCGAACAAACAACTCAATAAACTCACCGAGAACTTGATCAATTGTAATCAGACAGTTGCTGGTAAAACAACTTTTAAAGAAGAATTTGTTACTTGTGGTGGTGTAGATTTAAACGAAATCAATCCCAATACAATGGAGTCTAAAAAAATTAAAGGATTGTTTTTTGCGGGAGAAGTACTGGATATTGATGCTGTAACTGGAGGGTTCAATTTTCAGGCTGCATGGACAACCAGTTATGTGGCTGGGTCGAATATTTAAGTTTTTAAGCAATAGGCTTTAGGCAAAAACATATCTATCGTTACTAAAAAATAATTTTACACTCTTTGACTAGTGCCTTTCGCCTAATGCCTAAAGCAAATAATCTTACTTACTATCTTTAAGTTTTGAACTCATTTGCCTAATTATGAATGATTGACTGCCGAACTGATAGCGTGTTTAGCAGTCAATCCCAAAGTTCTAATAATACACTAGACTAGCCTTTAATGTCAAAATTTGGATTGGAGGTAGCTCTTTATCTAAACCTTCTTCTGACTTCACTGATTTTTCTTCGGCTCACCGCTAAAGTTTGACCATTGGAAAGCTTTACTTCTGGCACAGGACAAGCAACCACATAATTGGGATTAATGATAGATGATTTATGAATTCTTATGAAGCCAAGATTACTCAGAATTAAATCATATTTTTTTAGGGTTCTTGCTGAAATATATACTTTTCCATTTGCGAGATGGATTGAACTGTAATTACCGTCTGCAATAAGTGAGACAATTTGATCACTTGAAAAATATTCTTTGTCAATACAAAAAATTGAAGATTGATTTGCCTTGACGGAAGGCATTGGATATTTGAATGTTAGCATAAGTAATGAAGCAAATAGTGTGAGAAAATATTAATTTCTTGAATTTCTTAGATAATAATCAAACTCACAAACGGTAACAGATAACTGGTTCATTTTAACAAACATTCGGTTGTTCACCCCAATAATTGGTCATCTGTACTATATACCAGTTATTCGATGTACTGTCCAAATAGTTGTTTTTTTTGACCGTATCATGGTTATTCGCCTTTTAAATAGGTGATTATTCGCTATACTTGCATTGTTTCCTTTCTCGAAACGAAAATCATTAATATTTCTACCTACTAAGAAGCTCTACAGTATCACTTCATGAAAAAGATTTTTTTACTCATTTACCTTTATTTGATTTTCGGAGGAAATATCTCGTTAGCTCAAGATTTCCCACTTTGGAAATACACACCACAGGATGGTTTGGCACAATCCCAGGTTTTATCATATCTAAAAGATAGTCGAGGAATTATATGGGTGGGTACGTATGGAGGACTCAGTAGATTTGATGGTGAACATTTTACCAATTATACAGTAAAAGATGGCTTACTTGGCTCTACCATAACTCAAATCCTTGAAGATAGTAACGGTTATCTCTGGTTACAATGTAGAGAATTAGGCTTTGTTCGGTTTGATGGAAAAAACTTTGAGCAGTTTCCTCTGGACGAAACAGCTAAGTACTGGTCTAGATTAATTCTTCTTAAAAATGGGGAGTTAATTGTAAGTTGGGGAAAAGAAGTCTTGAGATTTAATGGGAAAAGTTTTGAGAAACATCCAAGATATAAATTCTCTAATCCTAGTGGATCAATATTCTATTTGAAAGAATCAAACCAGCTATTTTTTGAGGATAATAATCATAATTTTTTTCAAGAAACCTCAAAGGGAATAGTGCCAGTGAAGGATCTAAATGGTTGGGTAAATCAGGGCATAACATTCAACGATGTTATTGTATTTGAGTCCAAGCCAATCAATGAAATGATTCGCTATTTCATTTTTGACGGGTATTCACTAAAACCTTTTCTGAAAATTAGCTCGAAGCAAAAAGAAGTGATCAACACCTTCAAATATGACTTTATATTTTCACATGAGGGCAAAGTATATTTGATTAAGGCAGAAAGTAAGAAAATAGATATAGTAGGTCATAACTTAGTACTTATTGATATTATAGATCAAGGGTCAGATAATAAAAAATTAGCATGGCTACCAACCGAAAAAGGATTAGTTAGGCTTACTAAAAGAGGATTTCGACAATTTTCTGAGTCACAAGTACCCAACTGCTGGAGTGTCGTGCAAGACAAAGACAAGCAATTTTACTTTTCTAATTATTCTCTTTCCCTTCAAAAGTATGACGGAACGAAAATTGAAAAAGTACCTAATGAGTTGTACCGAAATGTCATTAACCGTACTTACCGACAGTTAAATATAAAGGATTTTGCCGATCAAAAGTCTTCAAATTATTGGTATTTTAAACCCATTCGTTCTGCAAATAATGACCTTTGGTTTCCCTCTAATCATGGGATGTTACGCTTGAGAGATAATAAATGGACACTTTTTTCCAGCCCAACTGGTGAAAAGCTGGTATTTTCACAAGCATATGATACGCTTAGGGGTAAGATTATAGGTACCTCGATTGGCACAGTTTTTAGTTTGAATATTGCCAAACCCAATCAACTTGAATTTTTGCAGGACACAAACGCCATCTTATTTAAAGGTCTTATCCTGTGCGCAGCAGTATCACCTAAAGGAGAATATTGGCTCGGAGGTAAATGCATCGGTCGTTATAACCCCGAAACAAAGCGATATAGATATTATAAATATGCTGCCGATGGCTCCAAGTTACGTAAGATGTTAGGTCTCACTTATGATTGGGAAAAAAGACTCTGGGCCTATGATTTTACAGGTGGAGTATATGTATATAACGAGAAAAAAGATAGTTTCGACCGTGTATTCAAAAGCTATTTTAATACTGCAGTGAGTTTTGTTGAACAAATCGACCATCGACATTTGGCTTTTGGCAATTCTACAGGTATTCATATTTTAGATTTATCCATTTTTAAGAAAAATGGGAATGGCTTCGTTCAAGTATTCAATCACCACAATGGATATAATGGTATTGAACCTAATCAGTTAGGCTCATATAGAGATTTTGATGGAAATATCTGGATTACTTCTGGGACGATTTTATCGAAAATGATACCTTCTGAGCTTGATTATAGCCTCCAACCGCTCAAAATTCATGTTTTGGCCATCGGTGGAGAGAGGTATCCTTTTATTAAACAGACTCAAGTGTATGAGTTGCCCAATCAACAAAATAGTACTACGTTTACCTTGGAGTCCATCGGTGACAACAAGCCTTTTCGCTCACTATATAGCTTTAGAATCAAAGGGTTTATAAATGAGTGGAGTGAATGGCAGGAGCAGAATAAAATTATGGTCAATAATCTTCCTAATGGGGAGCATATCATTGAGTTTCGGACTCGAATGGGTAATCTTTCGACATCTAGTTCTTCGGTTATGGCTATTAATATCAGGGTCAATGCGCCATTTTATAAATCTCCTGATTTTTATAAGTATGCAACCATTACTTTTTTTCTATTGATGGTCGTGATATTGATTATTGCCACTCGTAGTATTAGACTATCTCGGAAGTTGGTATCACAAAGTCAAAAAATAGGAGAACAAGAGCATAAAGTTCGTTTTTTACAGGTGCAAACCATTCAAGCTCAGATGAATCCTCATTTTACCTTTAATGTGCTTGGAACTTTGCAACACCTAATTCTGAATAACGAAACTCAAAAAGCAAGTGAAAATTTGTTGAAACTCTCTACGCTCATCCGAAATTACCTAGAAGCCTCTTTGCTGACAGATAACAAAAATGGTTCATTGTTTAGTCACGAGATTCAATTGTCAAGAGAGGTTGAATTATTAAAAATGTATATTGAGTTTGAACAACTGCAATACGTAGATAGGTTTGAATACGAAATTTCTTTGGATGGTAAACTAAATACTGAAAACTACCGTGTACCTCCCCTTATTTTACAGCCTTTTGTAGAAAACGCTATCAAACATGGCTTGTTATACAAATCGCCTTCCGAAAAAGGTATGTTGTTAATTAGGTTTATTAGTTTGAATGAGGATACTTTAATTTGTACGATTGAGGATAATGGGGTTGGTCGAACAGAAGCAAATCGTATTCAAACTCGATCACTCAAAAAATACAAGTCTCGTGGGACCGAACTCGTCAAAAGAAGGGTTGACATTCTTAATGAAATGGGATATGATATCACGATTACGGTTGATGATGGAATTACAGGAGGAACAGTTGTGACAATACAAATAGGTTATAAATAAAGTTAAGGTTCTAAAATTTAGAAATTATGAAGGCAATCATCATAGAGGATGTTTTACCCGAAGCCACCATGATAAAAGGGATGCTCAATAATAGTTTTCCTACCATCGAGATTATCGGCATCGCCAGCAGTGTAGACGAAGGAATCAGTATGATTCTAAGAAATAAACCAGACTTCGTTTTGATGGATATTGAGATTATGGGAGGTACAAGCTATGACATTTTGGCAAGCCTACGACAGTATAGTATTCCACTAGATTTTGAAATTATTTTTCTCACAGGAAATCGTCGATTTGATTATGCAACTCGAGCGTTTGAATACACTGCTTTAGATTTTTTAACTAAGCCTATTGATACAGTTGCTTTCGATAAAGCCATTACTCGAGTTATGGAACGTAAATCATCAAGTCAATTGAATAGTGCTCAAATGGGCTTTTTTCTAGAAATGATTAGTTCTTCAGAAAATATACTACCAAACAAAATGGCGGTTACCAGACTGGGAGGGGTGGTTGAGTTTGTAGAAATTAATCAAATTCTATACCTAGAGGCAGCCCGAGATGTTACGATTTTTGTATTAAAAAATAAACAGCAACTTACAGCCTATAAAAATTTGGGATATTATGCTAACATTCTCGTAAACCATAATTTTTTCTCTATATCAAGTAGCTTAATAATTAACCTCAACGAACTTAAGTCATACGATCATAGTCAAAAATTGGTGCTAATGGTCAATGGAATACAATTATCAGCCTCTCGCAGAGGAGGACAAGATTTAAAAAGCTACATTTCTCAAAATCCTAATTTAGAGGATAAGTTTCGAACCAAATTGATGGAATTTATTAGGAAATTCTTAGGTAAAAGATAATGGGTAGCGTGTGTTATGGATATAGTTTTTTTCTAAAAAAACTGTAATTTCCAACCTAATGACATGACCTAAGTATCTATGATTAAGACGAATAGGAGATACATTGTTAAACTAGTCATCAAACAGGAGTCATCCCTGATTTTATGATTGTGTGCATGAGTGATTATTTTGAATTAATCACTCATACACACAATTTTGACTCACTAAATTGAGAATGAGGAACAACCATTAACGATGTCTACCGCCACCACCGCCAAAACTTCTACCTCCACCAGAAAATCCTCCAGAACGGAATCTACCACCATAATTGCCTCCATAGCTAGGGCGACTACCTCCGTTGAAACTGCTACCTCTTGATGCGGTGAAGTGATTATTCATCGTACCTCCAAAGGTATTACCACGGTAATAATTTGGTCGACTAGCAACTACGTTACGGTAATAATTTCCGTAATGACGATACAAATTAGGGTAATTCATGTAATACCCGCCATTAAAGAACCAGTTTGAGAATCCGTAGGCAGGAAATAATCCGTAGCCCCATCCTCCAAAACCGTAAGTCATACCAAAACTTCCCCAATAAGCTCCAGGATACCACAGTGCTGAGCCGTACCAATAAGGATACCCAAACCAATAGGAGTAAGGGTTGGCATAACCATAGCCATATCCACTACCATAAGCTATTTGACCATTAGGCAGAATGTAACCATTACTTCTGGCAAAATCCTTAGCTGCTTGGTTCAACTCTTGTTTGGCTTGTGGATTTTTGTCAAGCTCACGTTTGTAAGCTGCCAATTGTGCTTGATTTTGTACTACCAAACTATCGTGTGTTGCAGCTAGCTCATTTTTCAAACCGTTTTGATCTGAGATATACTTTTTGCCTAATTGTTGGGTAATGTCCAGATTGTCATTTAAGAATAACATGACATCAGGATATTTTGCCAATGTAGTAAAAGCAGATTGTGCAGTTGGATCAAGCGGTTGAATCGTTTTCTTGAAACTATCCTCGGCTTGTTGGTACAATTGATCTACTTTGTCCAAATCATCTTGGTGATGGCGATAGAGCTTCCATGCTGCGGTCGCAAGATTTTCATCTTTGTTGGGCAGTAAGCTTTCTATTTCATCACGGCTTTTTCCACTAGGGGCTGTGGCTAGTGTGTGTAACAAGTCAGGATAACGAGTTAGCTCATAAAACCAACCTTGTTTCTTTTGACTAAAGTCTTTAATAACATTTTGAAATGAATTTTGTGCTTGGTTATGTACATTTTGAATGTTGACTAACACGACAGGATATTGACTGGCTGTTAGTACTGCCTCACGCACATCCGCATCGTAGGATGCAATAGTTTGTTGCATACCTTTGAGCGTTTCTAATTGGTTGCTTTGACCAAAGATATTGCTTTGCAACAAAGTTAAAATAAGAGCAGTAAAAGCAACAATTGATTGACGGAAGCTCATTGCTCCAAATGCTTCCATTCCTCTGAAAAGCTTGTTAGTTTTCATGGCCTTAAATACTATAATGATTAGAAAAAGAATAGATAAACTAAGGAAACCGAAAAATCAGTATCCAAATGGGGGTGGTAGCAAATAAAAACGGCTACTACATATTAAAGCAAGCAATTAGAAAGGTAAATATTTCCACTCATGGAAAAGCACGTAGAGGTGATTGATTTGACAATGACTAGTATTACAAGAATATTTCACTATTACCCAATGTTCGGGCAATAGAAGGGCTTTTAAACATAAACTGAAATCTGGAATAAAACCCGAAGCAGAATTGAAGTCTGAGGTCTGTTCTGGCTCTGTTTCGTTGTCATCCGCCAAAACAAATGATGGTGTGGTATTTTTTACTACACCATTAGTACCAGAAATATATGTGGCTGCCACAAACGCTTTTCTTCCTGAATTGACGAATGAAGCAGATTTCATTCCCCAAGCCAAGCATCCATAACCTAGAGTTAGGACGAAGAAAAGCAATATGTGTTTTTTGCAGTTCATGACTTTCGTTGTGATTTTACTATTTAACGCTCCGCATCGGAGTTTGTTATATTTCTAAGAACGTTTGAAAATGGAAAGGTTTAATTGGATTTTGGATTTGGGATATCGGATTTCAGATTTTTTTAATTTGAATTAGATAAACTTTGGATAATCAAAAAAACAAATTGACCATTTTACGAAAAATCCAAAATCAGCAATCCCAAATCCGAAATTGTTTACCATTCCTCTCGCTCATCTAAAAACATTTGATAAGCTCCTTTTAGTTCTTTCAAGGCCTTTTCATTTTGGAGATTACCTGTTACCTCAATACCTTTTTGATAGGTCTGTTCAGCCAACTCAAATTCTTCCAAAGTAGTGTAAAGTGCGGCCGCATGATAATAAGTTGCCCAATAATTGGGGTGTTTTACTAATAATTCTTCAAATAATTGTCTTGCTGCCTGTAGGTCAAACTTCAATAACTCTGTAGCCAACGCATACGCATTGAAAGGGTCGTTGGGTTCTTCTTCATAAAAATTACGCAATTGTTCAAGGCGAAATTGGTTCATCTTGTTCGAATTAAAAGGGTTTGTAAAAAACTTTTAAAAAAATATTATGCTTGCATACTATTTTTAAAACTTTTCGTTAATATTGCATCAGGATATTGTTCGAAAAGTTAAAAATATCCTCGGTATAGTGAAAAAATAAAACTGTACGATTAATCTACTGTAAACATAATATTTTAATTGTTATGAAAATCTTAGTATGTATTACCAATGTCCCTGATACCACCGCTAAAATCTCTTTTACCGATGGTGATACCAAGTTTAACAAAACGGGCGTACAATATATTTGCGGACCTTACGACGATTATGCCTTGTCTCGTGCAGTCGAACTCAAAGAACAGCACGGCGGTACCGTAACAGTTTTGAACGTGGGGGAGGCTGAGTCTGAACAAGTAATTCGTAAATGTTTGGCGATTGGTGCCGACGATGCTATTCGTGTAAACACCGAACCGACTGATTCGTATTTTGTTGCAGAACAAATTGCACATATTGCTTCTCAGGAAAACTATGATTTGATATTGATGGGTCGTGAGTCTATCGATTTCAATAGTGGTGTGGTGCATGGATTAGTAGGAGAGATGTTGGGAATTCCGTCGCTTTCGCCAGTTATGAAATTGGAAATTGATGGTGGTGTCGCCAAAATGACTCGTGAAATTGAAGGTGGTAAAGAAGATATCGAAGCTTCATTGCCATTGGTTTTAGGTTGCCAAGAACCGATTGCTGAGTGGAAAATCCCGAATATGCGTGGCATTATGTCGGCTAGAACAAAACCTCTAAAAGTTGTAGAGCCAGTTGGGGTAGGGTTGACTATTACAGAGAAATATGCGCTTCCAGCGCCAAAAGGTGCAGTAAAAATGATTCCTGCGGAGGAAGCTGAAAAATTGATTGATTTGTTGAAAAACGAAGCTAAAGTTTTGTAAGAATCTCAATCTATTATTTATCCAAAGTCTTTAACAGTGTAAAGTGAAAAGTGTTTAAAATCAGATAGTTATTTAGAGAATCATGAAGTCCCTAATAACAGATATACGATTAACAGGTAACCACTTTTACGGATTAACACACAAACGATATTAATATGAGCGTTTTAGTTTTTGCCGAATTAGATAACGGCTCAATCAAAAAATCATCATTAGAAGCCATATATTATGGCTCAGAAGTTGCCAAAGCAAAAGGTACTTCTACCACAGTACTTGCCATCGGTGAGTCAAATAGCGATGCTTTAGCTATTGCAGGTAAGTTTGGAGCAAATAAGGTATTATGGGCATCAGATGCTCGTTTAAATAGTGCTTCAATACAGGCCTATTCAAGTGTACTGGCGGAGGCTGTGGGGGCTACTTCGGCGGAGTTTATAATCCTTGCAAAATCATCGCTAGGGGATGCAGTTTCGGCACGTGTATCAGCTAAATTAAAAGCATCCATTGTGTCGAATGTGGTTGATTTACCAGATTTTTCTAACGGTGTCACGGTAAAAAGAAGTATTTACACAGGGAAAGCCTTTGCGACTGTAGCATTGACTGCTGACAAGAAAGTGATTGCGATAAAGAAAAATGCGGTAAATGTGGTTGAGGGCGATGGTAGTGCATCGGTTGAAAATTTTGCGCCAGCCTTGAACGATACTGATTTTGCCGTAAAAGTAACGGGGACACATAAAGCTTCAGGACAAGTATCTTTGCCAGAGGCCGACTTGGTTGTATCTGCTGGTCGTGGATTGAAGGGGCCAGAAAATTGGGGAATTGTTGAAGATTTGGCCACTGCGCTTGGAGCGGCTACTGCTTGTTCAAAACCTGTTTCTGATTTGGATTGGCGTCCTCACCATGAGCACGTTGGTCAAACGGGTATCAAGGTTTCGCCAAATTTATACATTGCTTGTGGTATTTCAGGTGCGATTCAACATTTGGCGGGTGTCAACTCTTCCAAAGTAATTGTTGTAATCAATAAAGATCCAGAGGCACCTTTCTTCAAAGCCGCTGATTATGGTATTGTAGGTGATGTATTTGATGTATTGCCTCGTTTGACAAAGGCTATTCAAGCCTCTAAATAGCAATACATACTTCGATAAAGTTATTCTAAAACCAAAATTTCTTGCTATTATAAGGAAAGATCTATCTCAAGCTTGGGGTAGGTCTTTTTTGTTGATTATCAGTATGAAATATAATTGATTATACGTATATTTCTACTACAGGAAAAATCCTATTCTGAATTTAGCAAAACAAAGAGAAAGAAAACTTTTTTAAAATTAATCAGGTTTATATCTTTGTTATCAGCATAAATCCTACTGGTTATGACAAATTGACATAAAATGTCTGTTTGGCAAGGTTGTAGACAATGTTGGTAGGAATTCAACCGTTTATTCATTATAAGCTCTTACAAAGTGGAGAAAATAAGACTAGAAATATTGGGATTGTCGCCAAGTTCATCGCAGACAGGTTCTTTTGCACTTGTACTAGGTGAAGAATATGGTCCTCGTCGCTTACCGATTATTATTGGAACTTTTGAGGCACAGGCAATTGCTATCGAAATAGAAAAAATTGAACCTAACCGACCAATGACTCATGATTTATTCAAATCTTTCGCAAAGTCATTTGGCTATTCCGTAACCGAAATAACTATTACAGATATAAGAGAAGGTGTGTTTTTTGCCAAGATTCTTTGTACTGATGGATTGAAAAGTGTGACAATTGATGCTCGTCCTTCAGATGCAATTGCTATCGGATTACGCTTTAATGTACCAATCTATACCACCGAACATGTCTTATCAGAAGCTGGAATCTCTGTAAACGAAACTTCCCATCATGAGGAGGACGAAGAGGCGGTTGAAGAAGTTTCGCCGAAAAAGTCTTTTGGAGAAATGCTCAGGGATAATCCTGTGGAGGTACTCAACAAAATGCTTGAGGAAGCTATAGAAAGTGAAGATTACGAAAAGGCAGCTAAAATTAGAGACGAAATCGAACGTAGAAATTAGAGATTATAGCCCCAAGGCCGTTTGAGTTTATCAGACGGCTTTTTTGTTAAAAAGCGTTAAATGTATATTATTGCAATGAAAAACAAGTAATTTTGTCTGGATATCAATAGAACTCACTGATTACTTGCGTAGCATTGAAGATTATTCTCCAAATCGCACTGTAAAATCATGCCAAAAGCTAAAAAACTAGGAAATACCCCTAACCTGATGGTAGTTGTAAGTTTAACAATTGCCTTGTTCTTGATTGGTCTTTGTGGACTCTTGACGCTCAACGCTCGTAAATTGGCAGAAGTGGTGCGTCAAAACGTAGAGGTGCAGGCTTATCTTGACAACGATTTGTCTAATGCCAAACTGGATTCGATTTACAAACAAATTGCTAAATATCCATTTGTCCTTTTTAAGGATAACTCAGCACAAATCAATTTTATCTCTAAAGATGCTGCGGCAAAGCAGTTTATTGAAGACTCAGGGGAGGATTTTCATAAGTTATTAGGCAAAAACAACAACCCTTTGCTGAACTCTTATTCCATCAAAATCAAAGAGGAATATTTCAGTGAAAGCAGATTGAAAGAAATCAAAAAGTCTTTGGAGCGCATCCAAGGAATCAAAGAGGTGGGATACGTAGAAAATTTTGTGGATGAGGTCAACAAGAATATTTCTAAGATTTATCTCATTTTATCAGGTTTTGTATTGTTGCTGTTGGTAATCATCATCATGCTTGTCAATAATACCATCAAACTTGCACTATATTCACAGCGCTTCCTGATTCGTAGTATGCAACTGGTTGGAGCTACCGATTCATTTATCCGTAAACCATTTGTATCGAAAGGTGCTTTACAAGGTCTGATTAGCGGTTTTATTGCTAGCACTTTGTTGATTGTAACCCAACAATTGGCCGTGAATAAAGTCGATGGCTTGGTTATTTTACAAGAAATAGATAAGATGGTTTTGTTGATTCTTATCATTTTGATGATTGGCGTAATGGTGGGAGTAACAAGCACTTTCCGCTCAGTCGATAAGTATCTTAAATTATCGCTAGATGACCTTTATTAAGGAGTTTTGAAACTTATTTTAAAGGATAAATTATAAAAATGAACTATTAAGCCAACTTGGCTTTTATACCAATAAAATTCGAAAACTATGTCAAATTCATCAAAATTACCATTTGGAAAAGCCAACTATACATTGATGTTGTTGGGTATTGTCGTTGTTCTTGCAGGATTCTTCATCATGAGTTTGGATAAAGAAGAATTCGGTTTTGGTTTCCTAGGATTAACTCTTGGGCCATTGGTAGTATTGGCAGGGTTTACAATCGAGTTTTTTGCTATTTTGAAAAAATCATAGACGAAAAGAAATATTCTAGGTGTAAATCATATTGATATTTACCGTTAAAAAACAAAAAGAGGAATTCTGTATATGAAAACAGGTTCTTCTTTTTGTTTTTTGTATTTTTGACCATTAATATTTCCTACTTAAAAGATACTTAAACATTATATGTCTATTATTCAATCCATTATTCTAGCCATTATCGAAGGACTTACCGAATTTTTACCTATTTCATCTACTGGACACATGGTTTTGACCAGCTCGATTCTTGGAATTGAGAATGATAAGTTCACCAAACTTTTTGAAATATGTATTCAATTGGGAGCTATTTTGGCGGTTGTTGCCTTGTATTGGAAAAAGTTTTTTGACTTTTCTAAATGGCAATTTTACGTAAAATTGATGTTGGCGGTAGTACCAGCCTTAATTTTTGGCAAATTATTCGATGATTTAATAGATGAACATTTAGGCAATCCAGCATTTATCGCAACGGTTTTATTGGTCGGAGGTATCATTTTATTGTTTGTTGATAATTGGTTCAAAAAACCAATTTTTGACGAAGAGGCGGATATTACTAATATCACTGCCATCAAAATCGGGGCTTATCAGTGTTTGGCGATTATGTTCCCAGGGCTTAGTCGTAGTGCTGCCACTATTATTGGTGGGATGCAACAAAAATTGACTCGTAGCTTAGCAGCAGAATTCTCTTTCTTTTTAGCGGTTCCGACCATGGCTGCAGCTACTGGATACAAACTGTTGAAATTTATTAAAGAAGAAGGGGCTATCACTTCTGAGCAAGTAAAATTATTGGCTATTGGAAATGTAGTGGCATTTTTTGTGGCAGTATTAGCTATTAAATTCTTTATCAGTATTCTCAACAAATACGGTTTCAAGTACTTTGGTATTTACCGTATTATTGTTGGCTTAACCATTTTAGGATTATTGGCAACAGGACATACGCTTAGTGTTGTCTAGACCCAATGATGTGAAAAATCAAAATTCTGGAGTTATTTTTGTCATAAAAGTGTTTTTCAGTCATAATGATGGTTATAATATGAATCATTTGTAATGAAAATATACATTTGATGGTAGAATGAGATGGAAGTTTCATTAAAACTATTCCAACTCCAAGAAAATAAATTTTTATGAATGAAAATCAACAAAATCAGCCTGTACAAGATCCTGGAGAGGTGTTGCTGATTGATAAACCGCTTACTTGGACATCTTTTGACGTAGTTAAAAAATTGAAGTATGCAGGTAATTTTAAGAAAATAGGTCATGCAGGTACATTAGATCCATTGGCAACAGGTTTGCTAATTCTTTGTACAGGTAAGATGACTAAGCAAATAGACAGTTTTCAAGCCCAAGAAAAGGAATATTCTGGAACACTAGTTTTAGGTAAAACCACACCTTCAATAGATTTAGAAACTGAATTTGATGGTGAATATCCTACCGAACATATTACCGAAGAAATCATGCAAAATGCTTTGGTACAATTGACGGGTCCAATATTGCAAATTCCACCGATTTATTCTGCGATTTCTGTTGGAGGAAAACGTTTGTACGAATTGGCGAGAAAAGGAAAAACGGAAGAAGATATCGAAATCAAATCGAGAGAGGTCGAAATCAAGAAATTTGAAATTGATAGCTCAGAGTTCCCAACGATTCATTTTCGAATTGTCTGCTCAAAGGGTACTTACATTCGCAGTTTGGTACGCGATTTTGGACTAGCTTGTCAGTCGGGCGCTTACATGAGTGCACTCCGTCGCGAGCGCATCGGAGAGTTTGAGGTCGCTAATGCCCTGACTGTTGAAGAATTTGTGAATCAAAGAGCGGTTGCTCCTGTAAAATAGCATATTATTGGATTTGTGGTGCGACTGTGTCGTACCACATTTTTTTCGACTAACTTTGTGATATGAAGGTATATTACGGAATTCAAGAATTTCAAAAACTAGAAAACGCAGTTGTTACCAGTGGCACTTTTGATGGCGTACATCTGGGACACCAAAAAATATTAAAAAGGCTAGCAGAAGTAGCACAACAAACAGGAGGGGAAAGTGTAGTTATTACTTTTTACCCGCATCCTCGCACGGTGGTGTCAGCCGATAATCAAGAAGTAAAACTCCTTTCAACTTTGGATGAAAAAATAGAATTGTTGACCCAAAATGGCGTCCAACATCTATTAGTGATTCCATTTACTAGAGAGTTTTCGGAGCTTACTTCGGAGGAGTTTATCCAAAAAGTTATTATCAACACGATTGGCACTAAAACTTTGGTGATTGGCTATGACCATCGCTTTGGGAAAAACCGAGAAGGAGGTTTTGACTATCTAGTACAAAATGCTAGTCGCTATGGTTTTGGCGTTGAGGAAATTTCACGCCAAGATATCGACCATATTGCGGTAAGCTCATCCAAGATTCGTAAGGCTATCCAAGATGGAGATATGACTCAAGCACAACATTTTTTAGGTCGTAATTACGATTTGAATGGCTTGGTGGTAAAAGGCAAACAGATAGGTCGTACCATTGGTTTTCCGACAGCTAATATACAAGTGCGTGAACAAACTAAACTAGTTCCTCAAGATGGTGTTTATGCGGTTTGGGTGTATTATAATGCTGAGAAATTGAGAGGAATGCTCAATATTGGTAACCGACCAACGGTAGATGGCACTTACAAAACGATTGAAGTAAATATCCTAGATTTCAATAAAGAAATTTATGGAGAAAATTTGAGAGTAGAGTTTGTCCAAAAAGTTAGAGCCGAACAAAAATTCAATGGATTAGATGCATTGAAGGCGCAAATCGCACAAGATAAGTTGACGGTTTCTGATATTCTGAATTAGAGAGTTATTCTTTCAAATAGCTGATGACGAGAGTGGTCAGCTATTTGAATATAACTTAGTAGACGTTACTAGTTCATCGTAAAGTTACTATTTGAAAGACAACAGAATATTATCGCCAATAAGACAACAGATATACCTTTAGTTTAATCTTTGTTAGAAGGCTTAAACAATCCTTAGATCAAAATTTGAGCAATGACAGATATTTTATTAATCGATGCGGTATTGCCTGTTCAAAAATTTGAAGGAAAAGGAGGCTGGACATACGTGGCTTTACCTACCGTTGCTCAAAACCCACGAAATCCATTTGGTTGGTTACAAGTAAAAGGTTCTATAGATTCTTATCAATTATCACGCTACAAATTGATGCCTATGGGCAATGGGCATTTGTTTTTACCTCTCAAAGCTGAGCTTCGTAAACAGATTAAAAAGCAGGTCGGAGATTCAGTGCATGTTCAACTTTTTTTGGACGAAAGTCCATTTTCTATCCCGTTCGAATTTACTGAATGTTTAGCGCTGGATTCCTTTGCAGAAAAAGTTTTTTATAATCTAAACGAGAGTCAACAAGAAACGTTTATTAAATGGATTTTTTCGGCTAAAAATGAAGATATTCGGGTGGAAAGAATGGCTCAAACACTCAAAGATTTAACAAATGGATTAGGCAAACCATCTCGATAATTCGATGATTTTTCTTTTCTATTTTTCTATGCTATCTACACTTTTGTTCCTCAAATAATTTCAACCAACCAATATTTATTGTACTATTCTAAGAATGTTCGGTATAAACAGGATGGGGCATGATGGTTCGTCCTGAGACAATAGGTTATTTTACAATAAATAATTTGTAAAGTGCAAAGTATAAACAGTGGATTTAAAGCGTTTTTTTCTTTGCAAAACTTACTTTACAAACCTATGTTAACCGAAAATCAAAGACCTTACCGAAATGGAAAGTCAGGAAAACAATCTTAATCGAAGAGCATTTTTACAACAAACATCACTGGCATCAGCGGGCTTGTTTATGGCAAACTTGTCTGAAACACTTGGCAATGATACTACCAAACGCAAAGTAGCCATGGTGGGTACTGGTCATCGTGGAACAGGTATGTGGGGAACGCCAGTGGTAAAAGAATTTAGCGATGTAATTGAGTTTGTTGGTTTGTGTGACATCAATCCAGGACGTGCCGAGACAGCAAAGCAACTCTTGGGTGTAAATTGTAATGTTTACACAGATTTCGAGAAAATGATGAAGGAAACCAAGCCCGATTTATTGATTGTAACCACAGTCGATGCTACGCACGATAAGTTTATTATTCGTGGGATGGAATTGGGTGCTGACATCATTACCGAAAAGCCAATGACTACTGATGAAGGAAAATGTCAGGCTATTTTGGATGCCGAAAAGCGTACTGGCAAAAAGGTGACGGTTACTTTTAATTATCGCTATTCGCCTCACCGTCAGAAGATTTATGAACTTTTACGAGAAGGAGCTATCGGAAAAGTAACTTCTGTAGATTTTCACTGGTATTTGGATACTCGTCATGGTGCCGACTATTTCAGACGCTGGCACCGACTTCGAGAAAATTCTGGTTCGTTATGGGTTCACAAAGCAAGTCATCATTTTGATTTGTTGAACTGGTGGCTAGAATCAGAACCAGAATCCGTATATGCACAAGCGTCGCTAGAGCACTACGGAAAAAATGGTGAAAAACGAGGTAACAATTGTCGTTCGTGTGATTACAAGTCTTCTTGTGATTTTTATTGGGATATTACAAAAGATACCCGTTTGACAAAGCTTTATGTAGAAAACGAAAAGCATGATGGCTACTTGAGAGACGGTTGTGTGTTTAAAGAAGATATAAATATTTTCGATAAAATGGCCGCCACCATTCATTATGCCAACGGTGTGAATGTTGCCTATTCGTTAACCACATATTCGCCTTATGAAGGATATAGAATAGCGTTTAACGGAACAAAAGGTCGCTTGGAGGCATGGATTAAGGAGTCGGGAAAAATGACCATTGAGAACTATGATGAACTGATGCTTTCTCGCAATTTTGGCGACATCGAATACATCAAAATTCAACAAGCTGAAGGACATGGCGGAGGAGACGCACGCTTGAGAGATAAGATTTTCCGTAATCCTAATGCCAAAGACACATACCGTCAGGCAGCCGGAAGCCGTGATGGAGCAATGGCTATCTTAGTTGGGATAGCAGCAAGAAAAAGCTCAGACACAGGACAACCTGTAAAGATAGCCTCATTGACCGACCTAAAACCATTGGCAGTAAAATCGTAATAAAATGCTTGAGGCTGTAAGCCGTAGGCATTAGGCAAAAAAGATTCAATTGTTTCGTGAGAAATACTTTTCAACTTTTAGCCTACAGCATAAAGCCTAGAGCTTAATGCGTGTAAAATTAAATTTAATTTTTGAGCTTACGGCTTTCAGCTTTGAGCATTCGGCAAAAATATATCTAGTGTTACTAAAAACGATTTGACACTCTTTGCCTTGTGCCTGTTGCCTTGTCCCTAAAATAAAAAATTTAAGATACCAGACTTCTAAATATTTAATTCTAAGACACTATTTGCGCTAATGAAAAGCTTTCCAGGACCTTTATGAAAAATAAAGGGGCTAGGCTTTTCATTGCCTTTTTGTACCTAGTGTCCTTCAAATTATTTATAAAAAGACAGTACATAAATCGTAAAACAGAGGCTCGAACCCTTCATTATCTTTTAATCCAAATTAAAAACAGACTATATGAGATCAATTAGACAATTTGTATGGATCGTTTTGTGCTTGCTTTCTTATGTTGGCTTGGCTCAAGAACGAGTGGTAACTGGGAAAATTACCGACGCCGTAAGCAACCAAGGAGTTCCTGGTGTGAGTGTGTTGGTAAAAGGAAGCCAGCGTGGTGTTACTTCTGATGTAAATGGTGGTTATTCTATTTCGGTGGGAAAAGGTGCAGTGATTATTTTTACTTCGGTAGGTTATGAAAAACTAGAAGTAGCAATTGATGGTCAAACAAAACAAGATGTAAGTTTAAAACCAGATATTAAATCATTAGACGAGGTTGTGGTAGTTGGTTATGGTACTCAGAAAAAAGCGAATGTAACGGGAGCAATGGCCAATTTCAATGCCAAAGATTTGGATCAACGTCCGATTGCTCGTGTTGACCAAGCTTTGGTTGGACAATTAGCTGGGGTACAAGTAAAACAAACTTCAGGCACACCCGGTAAAGGTTTTAGTGTGCAAGTACGTGGCTCAGGTTCAATTTCGGCTAGTAATGAGCCTTTATATGTGATTGATGGTTTCCCTTTAGAAACTTCTGGACAAAATGCCTCTGGTGGTTTCAGTACAGGTAACCCATTAGACAATATCAACCCTAACGATATTGAAAACATTCAGGTATTAAAAGATGCTTCTTCTGCCGCGATTTATGGTTCAAGAGCTGCCAATGGTGTTGTTTTGATTACTACGAAAAAAGGTCAAGAAGGAAAAGCAAAAATTACTTTTAATGCTTATTCGGGTATTACAAAAGCCGTAAGAATGTTGGATATGTTAAGTGCTGACGAGTGGGTTGACCGTGCCACAGAAATGATTAATGCTCAGTGGGTTGCTTCTGGTGTAGGTCGTACAGCTTCGCAAACTACCGCTCAAAGAAGAGCTATCCTTGGGGTGGCTTCTACAGCAGTAAACTCAAACTTGATGTTGGATGATCGTTGGGCGCAAGAGGGGCATCCTGGCTTGAATTATATCAACTGGCAGAAAGAGGCTTTCAGAACAGGTAAGGTAAATAACTATCAGTTGTCTGCAAGTGGAGGAAATAACTATGTGAAGTACTATGTATCAGGTAACATGACTCATCAGGACGGTACTGTTTTGAATACCTATTACCGTAACTATTCAGCTCGTGCAAACGTAGAAGTAAAAGCAAACGAAAGATTGAAGTTTGGTGTAAACTTGGCGCCATCATATTCCGAAGCAAATGACCCAGGTGTTGAAGGAAAAGATGCTATTTTGCATATTGTAGCGGGTATGACACCAGTACAAGAAAACGGTTTGGATGCAAACACAGGTCAATATGCTCAATATCCGTGGAGTGTGAGCCGTAATAGCCCTATTCGTCAATTGCAAAATAACATTGGTCTTACGAAGAATTTTAGAACGATTTTCTCAACTTTTGTAGATTATCAATTGGCAAAAGGATTGACATTTAGAAGCTCTATCAACTTTGATAATACTGATTTATCGACTAAAAGATACAGTCCAGACTGGGTAAACGGTAGTTTGTCTGCACGTACTACAACACCAGGCTTATCTACTTCAGGTAGTTTCTCTACTTTGAAAAAACAGACTTTGGTTAATGAAAATACTTTGTCTTACTCTACAACTATCAACCAAGACCATGATATCTCGGCTGTTGCAGGTTATGCCTATAACTTGACAAAAATCGGAACATCAACGATGTCATCAAACGGTGGTTATAACAGTAGTACCATTACAAGTTTGAATGCGGCAGTAAGTGTAACAGGTAATACCAACGAAACACAAAACGTATTGTTGTCTTATTTCGGTCGTGTGCAATATGGTTATAAAGGCAAATACTTATTATCAGCTAGTGTACGTCGTGATGGTTCTTCTCGTTTTGGCGATAACAACAAATGGGGTTTATTCCCATCAGCTTCTATCGGTTGGAGATTGAGTGAAGAAGATTTTATGAAGAGTGTTTCTTCTGTGAGTGACTTAAAATTGCGTGCAAGCTGGGGTAAAGCTGGTAACTATAACATTGGTGACTACAGCAGTATTTCTACATTGGGCTTCTATAACTACGATTTTGGCGGTACACAAGCAGGTGGTCAAGCTCCGAACCGTATTTCTAACCCAGATTTAACATGGGAAAAATCACAAACGATTGATGTTGGTTTAGATGTTGGTCTCTTGAAAAACCGTTTCACAGCATCATTTGACTATTATACAAAACGTAATACTGATTTGTTATTGAACGTACCTGTTCCGCAAGCTACAGGTTTTGCTACCTCATTGACAAATATCGGTGAAGTGCTGAATAAAGGTTGGGAACTGGAAGTAACTTCTCGCAATATCAACAACTCATCTTTCCAGTGGACTACATCGGTTAACTTGAGTCATAACGAAAACCAAGTGGTTCACTTAGGGGCAGGTGACGCAACGATTTATATCCCATCGTCATTTGATATTCCTCACAGTGTATTGCAAGTTGGCGAGCCAATGTATGCTTATCACTTAGTAAAACAAATGGGTATTTTGACACAAGCCGATATTGATAACAAAGTTGCTTTGTTTGGTACACAAACTGTTGGGGATCCAAAATATTTTGATGCGAATGGTGATGGTAAAATCGATGCTAATGACCGTGTGTATGCAGGCAAACCAAACCCAGATTTGGTATATGGTATGACAAACACCTTCAAATACAAAGGTTTTGATTTGACAGTATTAGTTCAAGGTCAATCAGGTGGATATGTATATTCATTGTTCGGTCGTGCGGTTGACAGAACTGGTCAAGGTTATACCGACAACGCTTTGGGTATTTACAGAGACCGTTGGCGTTCAGTAGATAACCCAGGTGCTGGTTTGAGGGGTAAAGCTTATTCTACATTTGGACGTATCAAAAATACTGACTGGTTGTGGTCATCAGATTACTGGAGAGTTCGTAACATCACTTTAGGATATGATTTGGGTCAAGTAATAAGCAAAAAATATGTAAAAGGTGCTCGTATTTATTTCACTGCCGAAAACTGGTTTGGTGCTGACAAGTACAAAGGTGGTTGGAACCCAGATGCAGTAAATACCAACTTAAGTGGTGACAGCTCATTCCCACAAGGTGGTGATTACGGCGGTTTACCATTGTCTCGTTCTTTGATTTTAGGTCTTAACTTGACATTCTAATGAGGCATTGAGGGCTGGGTGTTTGTTGAAAAGTACCCAACCTCCATGAAGAAACCCAAAGATCATATCCTTTACAGATAATTTTATTGACAACATGAAAAAAGTATTTTTATATATAGCATTGGCTGCTTTAGGTTTGACAAGTTGTACTGACGAACTTGACCAAACACCTATTTCTAGTGCCACAACTTTGACATTCTATCAAACCAACAACGACTTCTTGCAGGGTATCAATGCGGTTTATGCTTCATTGTCGGCTTATCCTGAACGTCAGTTGAATTTATCAGAAACTCGCTCAGATAACTTGTATGCGGTATCTGATGGTGGTGTGCGTGACTGGGAAGGTATCAACTCTTTCCATCAAACGATTTCTTCGAACCCGTACATTGCTGAGGCTTGGAGTGCCAACTACAGTGGTATTTTTAAGGCGAATAACTTCTTAGACCAGTTGACAAAAAATGGTTCTGTGATTACAGACCCTGCTTTGAAAACTCGTTTTGAAGCTGAAGCTCGTTATTTACGTGCTATGTTCTATTTTGACTTGGTGCGTTGGTTTGGTAAAGTACCTGTGATTGATAAGGTTGTGTCACAAAACGAAGCACTATCAATCGGTCGTTCTTCGGTAGCTGATGTTTACAAATTGATCATTTCTGATTTGCAGTTTGCTGCAACCAATTTACCAGTAAGTTATACGACGACCAATGTTGGTCGTGCTACAAATAATGCTGCAAAAAGCTTATTGGCTTTGGTTTATATGACTCGTTCGGGGGCTACTTATGGTATCGAAGGACCAGGTATCAACTCAAATGAATGGTCGCAAGCATTAACCTTGTTGAATGATGTGATTAGCTCAGGAAAATATTCACTTCAAAGTACTTATGCGGGCGTTTTCTCTTACACGAATGAAAACAATAGCGAAGTGGTTTTTGATGTGCAATATATCAGTGGTGGCTTGGGCTTAGGAGCAAGTTTTCCTTGGATGTTGGCTCCAGATACTTATTTTACAGCCAATGGCTTGGGTGCTCAAGGTGGTTTGACTATCCGCCCAGTTTCTTCAGATTTAGTAAGTACCTATGAAGCAGCTGATGTTCGCAGAACATTCTCAATTTTGACTGGATATACTTCAAATGGTGTACAGGAAACACGTCCATTTTTCAAGAAATATCTTGATTTGTCAAAATATGGTAAAAGCCGTACTGACTGGCCTATCAACTTTATCGTGTCTCGTTATGCAGATATCTTATTGTTAAAAGCAGAGTGTCTATTGCGTACCAATAACGGTGTTGCCACTGACGAAGCTATTGCCTTAGTGAACCAAGTTCGTAAACGTGCTGGCTTGGCAAACGTTACTACATTGACCCTAGACGGACTTTTGGCAGAGCGCCGCAAAGAGTTTGCCGCTGAAGGTTCGAGATGGCATGACTTAGTACGTTTTGGCGTAGTTGATAAAGTGATGGCTGCATGGATTCCTAAAGAAGATGTGTTGAAGCAAATGAAATCATTTACTACTAACTACATCATCTACCCAATTCCTCAAACAGAAATTGATGTAAAAACTGGTCTATATACACAAAACGCGGGATACTAGATTGTCAAGAAGTTGTGAATGAGAAGTTGTACTTTGATTTCCAAGTTTAATAAACTTATCTAGTCTGGGGCTTGAAATTAGTTTTGATGATTTTTAAGACTAATACTTCATATACCTCCGCTATCTTCACAACGGCTTGAGTCATTACAACTCAAGCCGTTTTTTGTAGGTAAGAAATTACAGTTCTCGAAATAAATTCCTTCTAAATCTTTATTTTTCGTCGATTAACTATAAATTGCGTCAAAAGTAAAACTGAGCATTTGACACATGACAACTAATTATCAATTCCTACCCCAACTCATAATTCGTACACCTGCATTTGCTTTTAATGATGATTTTGATGAAACTTTTCTTTTTCAATTATTAGAAAATCCTCAATTCTCTGAAGCCTTGTATTTAGCATCCCCTGTACTTTTTGAAGAAGCCAAAGCTTTAAAAAGTCAAGAAAAAGTGGATGCCAAGAAGAAGCAAAAAGTCTTATTTTCTTTATCAAAATACTACACACGGATGTGTTCGAGGTGTACGCCATTTGGACTCTTTGCAGGTTGTGCTATCGCCGAATGGAGTGACCAAACTTCTATCCAATTTGCAGAATCCTTCCACCGACATACTCGCTTAGATATGCACTATGCTGGCGCTTTGGCACAGCGTTTAGCCGAAATTCCAGAGATTGCCCAACGAATTCTTTACTATCCCAATTCGAGTCAGTATAGACTAGGAGAGGAGTTTCGCTATGTGGAATACCGTTATGTAAATGGAAAGCGACAGCATCAGATTTCGGCCATTGATTATTCGCCCTATATCGATTTTATTTTGCAAAAAGCACTGTCGGGTGCTACCTTACTCGAACTGGCGTCATCTTTGGTAGAAGACGAAATTACGCTGGAGCAGGCGCTAGATTTTGTGGCAGAACTGATTAACGCTCAGCTCTTAGTTAGTGATTTAGAACCTGCCATTACGGGTGACACTTTTACACAACAACTCATTACGATTCTTGCCCGAATCAATCACAACGGAGATTTAGAAGGGATTTTATCAATTCTTCAAAAGGTTGAAGAAGCTTTACATAATATTGATAAACAGGCTTATAATGCTGTCGAGTCTTATGTTCAAATTATGGAATTACTTCAGCCTTTGGGGATTCCCTTTGAGGAAGGCAAACTCTTTCAGACGGACAGAATCAATCAGCTCGAGCAGACTTTCATTCAAAAAGATATACAGGAGGATATATGTGAGGCAATTGAGCTTCTTTATCAAGCACAAACCCCAAGCGATAATACTACATTACAACAATTTATCGACCAATTTTATGAAAGATACGATGCGCAAGAAGTACCTCTGCTAGTAGCTTTGGATACCGAGGCGGGCATAGGATATGGCATAACTGGCAAAAATCAGTTGACGGCAATAGCAGAAGGCTTGAGTGCTAAAGGACAGGTATCTTCCACAAAATCGTGGCAAATGGGTGATTGGGAGCAATATCTGTTTCAACAATGGCTTGAAGCCTACCGACAAAATGCCTTTCAAATTGACTTACAGGAGAAAGATATTGCCCAACTATATTCGGATAAGCCTCCCATGGCGGCGTCTATTCCAGTGATGTTTCGTCTTACAGGAGATAACCAATATCCCTTGTATCTCGAAAATATTGGAGGCTCAAGTGCAGTCAATATCATCGGTCGTTTTGCGCATGCTTCTGAGGGAATATGGTCGGTGGCAAAGGAAATAACCACCCAAGAACAAGCTCAAAACCCTGAGGTAATTTTGGCAGAAATTGTACACCTTCCCGAAAATCGTGTCGGGAATATCATTCTTCACCCTGCTTTTCGGCAATACGAAATTCCTTATTTGGCAAAATCTTCGGTAGGGTCAGCCTATCAACTGTCTTTGGATGATTTGATGGTGTCGGTGGATATTATGGCTAGAAAAGTGATTTTACGCTCAAAAAGGCTACAAAAAGAAATAGTGCCAAGATTGAGCAATGCCCACAATTATATCCATAATGCTGTTCCTGTGTATCGTTTTTTAGGCGATTTACAGCACCAAGGTCAGACAAATTCTGTAGGTATCAACTGGCAAAAAGTTTATCCTGACGCTTCTTTCTACCCAAGAGTTTGTTTTAAAAATATGATTTTAGAACCAGCTACTTGGCAATTGCAACGCAAGGATTTTGAAAAATTACTCAAGCAACCAGAAAATCAAGAACCGTTAGATTTATTCCTTGCAGAATGGAAACTACCTCAACGATTTGTTTTATCCGATTCAGATAATGAGTTATTGGTCAATACCCAGAATCCTTTGAGTGTTCAAACATGGTTAGATACGATCAAAAATAGGTCAGAAATTATTCTTAAAGAGTTTTTGTTCAATCCAGATTCTGCCATTTTTCAAAATAATCAACAAAAAGGCTTTACCAATCAGGTAGTTGCATTTTTAGTAAAAAAAGAAAAGCACTATACTTCAAAGCCACTTCTCGTTAAGCCTCTTGAGTCTACACAAAGGTCATTTGCCCTAGGTTCTGAATGGCTCTATTACAAGGTTTATTGTGGTGTGCAGTCAGCGGAGGTTATTCTTTCGGAGGCGATTACGCCTGTGCTGACGTATTTGAAAGACTCTAATTTGATAGACAATTGGTTCTTTATCCGTTATGCGGATCCCGAAAAACATATTCGATTGAGATTCCATTTGAAAGATGTAAATACTATAGCCCTAGTATTGACAACTATTAATCAGGCACTTTTAGTATTTAAGGAAAACAATCGAATATCTCAAATTTTGGTGGATACCTATGAACGAGAATTGGAAAGATATGGAGCAAATATTATTGAAGAAACCGAACAATGGTTTGGTGCTGATAGTGATATGGTGCTTGGGTTTATCAATGCAACTTCGAAAGAAAATAGGGATGATTTACGATGGATATTTGCTTGTAAGGCATTGGATATTTTGTTAAATGATTTTGACTGTACTATTCAAGCCAAATATTCTTTGATGGAGTCGATGAGAGATAGCTTTGCCAGAGAATTTAATCTGGACAAGTCTATGAAGTTATTGTTGGATGCAAAATTTAGAGAAAACCGTAAAGCGCTCGAACAATTTTTGGTTTTGGGATCAGAAGATGAACACGAATATGCACCACTTTTATCGCTCATTCAAGCTCGTTCGATGAATACTACCAGTATTGTCAAAGTAATTGTAGAAAAACAGGATATTGCTTACCGTTCCAAATATCTCAGTGATTTGATTCACATGACCATCAATCGGATATTTCCAGATGGTCAGCGCACGCATGAGTTATTGATATATGATTTTATGAGCCGTTATTACAAATCGCTCATGGCTAGATCTAAGCAATAGGCAATTTAGATGTTAGGTTAGTACTGTACGAAGGATTTCTAACAATTTCAGATTTGGACTTTCTGATTTCGGAAATAAAGTAAAATGTCTCTATTTTTTACAAAACATAAAAGATTATACTTCCGAAATCCAACATCCGATATCCGAAATAAACAGTTTTCATATTCCTTCGTACACTACTAACTCATCATTCACAATTCATCACTCACAACTCCTATCGATCTGTGAGCGTTTTGAGGAAAGCAATCAAGGCTGTTTTTTCGGCTTTGCTCAATTTGAGTTGTTCATCTGAAAGGGTTTGATTTTCCAGATTTACGCCTAAGCCTAAGGCACCACCATGATCGTAAAAATCAATTACGGAGTTCAAATCTGGATAAGCGCCGTTGTGCATATAAGGTGCTGTTTTTTCAATATTGCGAATGGTGGGTGTTTTGAAGGCAAAATGCCAATCAGCAATTTGTGGATTGTAAGTGCCACGTCCTAAATCTTTATCTATTGTTTTGCTCCGAGGTTGGTCAAAAACACCCAAAACTTCTGATTCTGTTTTCTGAAAATCAGGAGGAACAGTTCCGTTAAATAATGGGAAAAAGTGACAAGTACCGCATTTGGCTTTTCCCATAAACAAATTGAAACCTACTTTTTCCGTTTCATCCAAAATGCCTTTTCCCTTCATATATTGGTCAAAACGACTATTGAAAGGAGATAGCGAGCGAACGTAAGACGCTATGGCATTTCTCAAATGTCTAGTCTCTAGTTTACTTACTTTTGGAAAAGCTTTTTGAATAGCCTGCTTATATTTTTCATCCTTTTCGATGAGAGACAAGGCTTTTTCCAAATTCCCTTTCATTTCTAAAGGATTATGCACTACTTTTTCTGCTTGTTCTTCTAGGCTACTGACACTCAAATCATAAAATTGCTTGCTTTGTAAGCCCGCGTACATGAGGGTAGGGGTATTGCGTTGCACTTGTTTTCCTGAAATACCTTTGGCTTTTTTGAGTCCATCAGTAAAAGCTTTATCAGGTTGATGGCAAGTACCACAACTGATGCCATTTCCACTAGAAAGAACAGGGTCGAAAAATAGCATTTGTCCCAATTCACTTTTGGCTGGATTGGAATGGGATTCAGCATTATGCGTATAAAAATCGCCACTAAAAGCATTAGTATCAAAATATGAACTTGCTTCGGCAGAAAGAATACGAGTATCCTTCATTGGTGCTATTTTTTGGAGCTTTTGCCAATTGACCAGACTTTTAGTCAGCGGTTGGATATACTGTTTGATGCACGTCATGGCATCGAAATTTTCGCTTTTTTGCGTTTCTAAAAATTGAATGCTTTCAGAAAATGCTTGCGCTAAATCCTTATCCACTTCTCCAAAAATATCTAAGTATTTAGGCAAATGAGCTAAGGCAGCTTTACTTTCGGCAATTTTGTTTTGCGAAAGAGGCGTATCAAATCCGCTTAATCCTAATGAACTTATTCTAAATAGCTCAAGTCGTGCCGCATCCAAACATTGGCTAGGCATGTACTCTAAATCCTGTAAGGTTTGGTATCTTTTAAGTTCTGTTTGAAGTTTATTGATTTGATGAATTAGTTCTTGATGACTAGCGGTATCGATTTTCGGGAAAACATATTCTTCAATCACCTGAAAACCACCAGGCTCATTAATCATATTTTCTTCTAGTTCTATCTCATTCAAAGGTGCGCCATTGACCAATCTGGTCGCAGAAGGCATGAAGTATTCGGTAATAAATTCAATTTTTTTATAGGCTATTCTAGCTTGAAGAAAGGCGTTTTGTATAGAATCTTGTGGTTGTTTGGTAACAACCGTTTGCTGTAGTTTTGATACTTGCTCATTCAAAATACCCAAATCCACTGCCATTTGTTTCTTAAAGGCAATGGCTGGGTCTTCTGGTTCACAGGACCATAATAAAAAAATAAAGAAAAGTAACGTATATTTTTTCATAATACTATTGAGAATAAAAATTGCCCCTGATTAAAATAACCAAGGGCAATATGACTAACGAGAGATTTTATTTATGATTGATCTAGGATTTTCGTTTATCTTGGTACGCCAGACAAAATTACAACTTGTCCGCCTTCCGCGTATGATCCTGTGCTACTATCTGTAATACTTTTTGCAACAGTTGAGTTACTACCATCAGCATTACTGTATTTCATATCACGCCAAGTATGTGGGTGAATGTTCAATAAAAATGTACCAGGGATACCTACAAGGTCAGAAATATCGTGCATAGCACCGTATTCCCAAGAGCTCAAAGTGTTCACGCTGATTGGGTTATATTTTGCGTTGAAAGTGGCATCTGTACGACGGTGGTTCATTTCAATCATCGGTTTCAATGCTTTTGTAGCGATATTGTATTGCCACACACGACCATCATGCTTATTGTCAGCATAGAATGAGTCTCCATCTTCCTGAATGTAAACGTAGTTTTCAGTTACACAAATGTTATCAGGGTTTACAATGCTGTTACCTGGGTCTACCACACCATCTACTAGTGCTTCCAGTGTTCCTTTTAATGGATTGCTAGCATCAAGTGCTAAGTGGTACACACGTCCCCACATAGTTTTGCCAGCTACAGGACTTTTCTTGTCACTTTGACTTACACCAGTCGCAGTAAAGTAAATATCACGATTTTTTGAAGCAGAACCTTTTCCGTAGTCAACATCCTCTACACGAGCAAATTGAATGGCATTTTTAGTAACTGAAAGTGCAGCGATCTGAGCACCTGTCAAGCTTTTAGCATTTTCAATTTCTACAAATTCTACATCATATTTCTGTCCAACAGCAATATTGGTCTCGATAGGGTCATTGTTAGTTCTTTTCAAGAAATATAGTTTACCATTTGTCAAATCTCCAACCGTATTAGATACATAGGCTATCAACTGACCATTGGTATCATCTTCTCCGATAATAATAACAGTTTTGCCTGCAAAAGCTTCTTTGGGAAGTGGTACGGCATTTTCCATACTAGCTTTACCCAAAGCTGGCAATACTCTCGAAGCATCTTTTTTACCTGAAATATCAGCAAGAGGACTAATTCCATGTACTAAAGATTCGGCACCGCTTTCGCCAGCTGTCAAAAACATTGGTCCAAAACCATGAATTTCTGGTGTAGCTAATGTTGCTGAACACAAACGCCATGTTCCTCCGTCACCATCAAGAATGTATTCACCTTTGGTTGGTTTTAAGGTTTTGTCTAGATAAACTCTTGAAACCGAGCGAATAATTTCATGGTTGTTAATCAAAATAAAACCTTCGCCAGATGGATTTTTCATCAAGCCTGCACCGTCTGGTTGTGCACCAAACACAAAATTTGGAGAGTCTGTCAGTTTGTCGTCTGAGCTAATAAGTGTATTGATTTTAACAGCATCAAAACCAGAAAGTGTTGTTACCAACGAGGGGTTTACAGAATAATCTTTGATAACAACGGGTGAACTTGGTACACCATTTTCATCTTTTTGACACGAAGTTAAACCAGCCAACGCCAATGCTAGAGAGATAGATAATAGTTTTTTCATAAATTATTAAATGCTTGTATGTGGTTGGGTTTCCAACCCTCATTTTGAATTTCGCTAGCAAAGGTAGGTCTACACTTTAGCCCAAAGTTTAGAGAAATATTAAGGGAATGTAAATCTATTGGGTTCTACATGATTGTTTATAGTTATTTCAGATTTAGGATTGCTGATTTCGGAGATATCAAAAAACTTCTTAAACATACTTTCTACTATTCCTCCATCATACAATTTTAGCTTTCTAAATAATTTTTAATCAATTTTTTCTTGGAATTAATCAATATAAATTTTAAAATTGCATACTAATATTTGTTATGACAAATATTAGTAAAATCAATAATAGCCATGCCAATATATCATCGTTTGGGGAATATTCCCTCCAAAAGACATATTCAGTTTGAGAAACCTACTGGAGGTTTGTTTTACGAAGAATTATTCGGAACGATTGGTTTCGATGGAATGTCTTCATTGTTGTATCATCACCACCGACCGACGCAGGTAAAGGAGATTCTCGAAAGTATTTCAACAGCTCCTAAAATTGCGGTTGATAAAAACATTGCTTCTCGCAAACTAATCGGATTCAATGTTGCGCCTGCACAAGATTTCTTGGATAGTCGAGTTACTTTGATGGTTAACAATGACTTGCACATTGGTGTGGCGGCTCCACAGCAATCACTTCGCACTTACTATTATAAAAATGCAGACGCAGACGAACTTTTATTTATTCATAAAGGAACGGGGACTTTGCGTACCATGATGGGAAATATCCCTTTTGAGTATGGCGATTATCTCGTGATTCCAAGAGGGATGATTTACCAAATTGATTTTGACACAACAGATAACCGTCTGTTTTTTGTGGAATCTTTTCATCCAATCTATACCCCAAAAAGATATCGCAATCATTTTGGGCAAATGATGGAGCATGCACCTTTTTGCGAGCGAGATTATAAGTTGCCACAACAGCTCGAAACACATGATGAAACGGGTGATTTTTTGATGAAAATCAAAAAGCAACAAACACTGCATTCGGTGGTATATGCTGCTCACCCCTTTGATGTAACAGGTTGGGATGGTTATAACTATCCATGGGGATTTTCGATTCACAATTTCGAACCGATTACAGGGCGTATTCACCAACCACCGCCAGTGCATCAAACCTTCCATACCGATGCTTTTGTGGTTTGCTCGTTTTGTCCAAGGTTATACGACTATCATCCAAAGGGTATTCCAGCACCTTATAATCATTCCAATATCGACTCTGACGAAGTTTTGTATTATGTAGATGGTGATTTTATGAGTCGAAATGATATTGCTCAAGGACATATCTCACTGCACCCTGGGGGTATCCCGCACGGGCCACACCCAGGAGCAATGGAACGAAGTATCGGTAAAACCGAAACCCATGAGTTGGCTGTGATGGTAGATACTTTTAGACCGTTAATGCTGACTGAGGCGGCCATGAAAATTGATGATGGAAAATACTACCAATCATGGCTTGAAAAATAATAATGTAGCTCACAACTCATAAAGAAAATGGAATACGATTTTAAACCTTTTTCAATGTCGCAAGACTATGAATCCTATACATCGGATGATAGAGAAGTTTGGAAAATTCTTTTTGAACGACAAATGGCACAACTGCCCAAGTTGGCAAGTAAAGAATACCTTGCGGGTTTAGAGCGAGTGCAGTTTTCGGCCGAGAAAATTCCTAATTATGCCGAAACCAATGTATTGCTTAGAGGATATACGGGTTGGCAGATACATGTAGTGCCAGGGTTGATTGCGAACCGACCGTTTTTTGAGTTAATGCAGGCCAAAAACTTTTGTGCTTCTACTTGGCTTCGAAAACGTGAGCAACTCGACTATTTGGAAGAACCAGATATGTTTCATGACATTTTTGGTCATGTGCCTTTACTGTCAAATCCTTCCATTTGTCACTTTTTGGAAGAATTAGCACGTATTGCCTTGCGATTTGTAGATGATGAGGAGGCAATCGAATACATCGCCCGATTGTATTGGTATACCATTGAGTTCGGTTTGATTAGAGAAGAAGGAGAACTGAAGATTTATGGAGCAGGAATTTTATCATCTTCTGGCGAAAGCGTGTATTCGCTCAAAGCCGATACTGTGGAACGAATTCCCTATGATATTGTCAAGATTTTTGATACTCCTTATATCAAAGACCATTATCAAGCCCAATACTTTGTGATTGATTCCTACGAAGATTTATTCCACTCTATTCCTATGATTGAGCAAGAATTAGAGAAACGAATGAATCTAAAACATAAGAAAAATACTTTTACTTTTCACGACTCAGAAATCGGACAACATTATGCTAGTATCTGAAAATACCCTCGTGCCAGCCATGGCAACTACCGACTTTTTGCCACTTAATGGCACAGATTACATCGAAATGTATGTGGGTAATGCTCGCCAATCGGCGCATTATTTTCAAACTGCTTTTGGTTTTCAACCATTGGCGTATGCTGGTTTGAGCACTGGTTTGAAAGATCGTGAAAGCTATGTATTGATACAAGATAAAATTCGTTTGGTGCTTACGACTCCTTTGGTAGCTAATACTGAAATTGGTCGTCATATCGATTTGCATGGCGATGGAGTCAAAGCCGTTGCATTGTGGGTAGACGATGCCAAAAGTGCCTTTGAAGAAACAACGAAGCGCGGAGCAGTACCCGTTTTTGAACCTACTGAAGAGTCTGACAAAAGTGGTTCTGTGGTTCGTTCTGCTATCAAAACTTATGGCGATACCATCCATGTATTTGTAGAAAGAAAGGCCTATCAAGGAATTTTCTTACCAAACTTCGTTGCTTGGACTCCAAGCTATCAACCATCAGAATTAGGTTTGAAATACGTGGATCATATGGTTGGCAATGTGGGATGGAATGAGATGAACACATGGACTGCTTTTTACGAAAAAGTAATGGGTTTTACCCAAATGGTTTCGTTTGACGATAAAGATATTTCGACAGAATATACGGCGCTGATGAGCAAGGTAATGTCAAATGGTAATGGTAGAATCAAATTCCCGATCAATGAACCTGCCGAAGGAAAGAAAAAATCACAAGTAGAAGAATACCTTGATTTTTACGGAGGTTCTGGCGTGCAACACATCGCTGTGGCGACCGATAATATCCTTGAAACGGTACAAGGAATGATGGCAAGAGGTGTAGAATTTTTGCAAGTACCTTCAAATTACTACGATTCTTTACTTGAAAGAGTTGGGCAAATAGATGAAGAAATTGAGTCACTTCGTGCCCTTAATATCTTGGTAGATAGGGATGAAGAAGGCTATTTATTGCAAATTTTTACCAAACCTGTAGTTTCAAGACCTACGGTGTTTTTTGAAATTATCCAAAGAAAAGGTGCCAAATCCTTCGGAAAGGGAAATTTTAAAGCACTTTTTGAAGCAATTGAAAGAGAACAAGCATTGAGAGGTACCCTTTAATCAATAGATTGGTGGTTTATTAGAAAAGCGTTGGTAGGTTATTGAGATTTTCTATTATATTTGAACACTAACAGTTGTTTTAACAAATACAACTTTAGCCATAACAAACTATCGCAATAATCATATATACCTTTTTCTGATATGACTACCAATCCAAGCGACTCACGTGCGTATTTCTTCAAAATAGATACCACCATGAAAAAAATACGGCAGAGTCTCCAGAAAAAACTAGACGATGCCCATCTTGATATTACGGTTGACCAATGGGTTTTGTTAGACCACATTTATAGAAGTCAAAAGAATGGCATTAGCCAAAACGAACTAGCCGAAATGACGGTAAAAGATGCGCCCACCGTTACCAGAATTATTGATCTTCTGGTAAAAAAGGGACTTGCCGAGCGTGCTATGGCCGAAAATGACCGCCGTCGATTCAACATTACTTTGACTGCTGATGGCGAGAAGAAATTTCATGACGCTTTTCCAATCGTGGCCGAAGTCAGACGCAAGGGTTGGGGTGATTTGTCAGAAAATGACTACCAAACTTTTGTTCGTATTCTTGATTCTATTTATAACAACATAACTGGTTAATTATAGAGAAACATCTCCTACAAACTCAATCGTTATCAGTAAACCCTTCTTTTCATGGTGGTTTGCGGTTTAAGTAAAATGTTCTGTTCATAAGATTTGGAAATGTCTTCAATTCTTTTGACTTTCAGGTAGTTATGTTTGTGCGTGATTCCCTTCTGGTAATTGCACACAAACGTCAAACTGCCTTTTCCTATTTTACTGACCCCTTAATTTCATCCAAACTAATGATGCAAACCATTCCAACTTGGCTAGATATACCTGCCGATTCAGATTTTAGTATCCATAATTTACCATTTGGGGTCTTTTCAACCGAAAATAAGCCTTTTCCTAGAATTGGAGTGGCTATAGGTGAATATATCCTTGACCTTCATTTTTTGGTATCTGAAGGTGCTTTAGATGGCTTGGGTTTTGACCTAGAAATTCTTCAAGAGCCTGTCCTAAATTCGTTTATGGCTTTGGGCAATGAGGCTGTAAGAGAACTTCGCGGAAGGTTACAGTTTTTGTTATCACAAGCTACTACCGAAAGAGAGGCGATAGAGGAGGAGGGGCTAACGTTGCAAGCGGATGCTACGATGCACTTTCCTTTTCTGATTGGTGATTATACCGATTTTTACTCGAGTTTGGAACATGCCCAAAATGCTGGGAAATTATTCAGGGATCCAGACAAAGCATTATTCCCCAATTGGAGACATCTACCTGTAGGTTATCATGGACGAGCTTCTTCGATTCAGTTGTCGGGTGTGGATTTTTATCGTCCTTGTGGTCAAATAATTGACAAAGAACTCAGCACGCCAGATAATCCTATTCCCAAATTTAGTCCTACACAGGCGCTTGATTTTGAGTTAGAAATGGCAACCATTATCGGAAAGCCATCAGAGCTTGGAGAAAGAATTACGACAGAAAAGGCTGAAGAACATATCTTCGGTTTTGTACTATTTAATGATTGGTCTGCCCGAGATATACAACGTTGGGAGTACCAACCACTAGGACCATTTTTAGGTAAAAACTTCTTTTCGGCTATTTCTCCTTGGGTAGTTACGTTTGAAGCATTACAATATTTTAGAGTTGAAAGTCCTGTTCAAGACCCAAAGGTTTTAGATTATTTAAAGACTAGTGGTGAACGAAATTTTGATATACACCTGTCTGTTGAGATACAACCAGAAGATGCTGAACCTACTGTTGTTACGCAAACCAATTTGAGGCATATGTATTGGAATGTAGCTCAACAAATAGCGCATCATACTGTCAACGGCTGTAATCTCAACACGGGAGACTTGCTGGCATCGGGTACTATCTCTGGCTCAGAATTGGGAAGTTATGGTTGTTTATTAGAAATTACAGAAAATGGTAAAAAAGCATTAACATTAACCAATGGTGACAGCCGTATATTTTTACAGGATTACGATTCGGTAGTGATGAAAGGCTGGGCTGAGAAAAATGGAATTAGGGTCGGCTTTGGAAATTTGCATAACAAAATTTTACCCGCTAAATAAAACTTTTGACACCGCCATTACTGTTCTTTCAATAGAAAATATTGGTTTAAAGCCTGATAGATTCAAAAATATTCATAATTCACGACTCAAAATACAGCATTTATACTTATGTTATCTCTCAACCCTAAAGATATGGCGGCGCGAGTATTTTACTCGTATATGACCACATCCATTGCCCCTCGACCAATTGCATTTGCTTCTACGGTCGATGCCGATGGAAAGGTAAATTTAAGCCCTTTTAGTTTTTTCAATATTGTTGGTATTGACCCTCCGCTATTGGTTTTTTCTCCCAATAATAGAGGTCGTGATAATTCGAAGAAGAATACAACCGAAAATATTGAGGCTTTTCCCGAAGTTGTCATCAACTTGGTAGATTATGCCATGGTGCAACAAATGTCTTTGTCGAGTTGCGAGTTTCCCAAAGGAACCAACGAGTTTATAAAGGCTGGTTTTACAGAACAAGCATCTGTTTTGGTAAAGCCTCCAAGAGTCAAAGAAGCGCCAGTGCAGTTTGAATGTAAGGTCTTAGAAATAAAATCTTATGGGACGTCTAATATTGCTATTTGTGAAATTGTGATGGCACATATTGCAGAAAATTTATTGGATGAACATGGGAAAATCGACCAGCTTAAAACTGATTGGGTTGCCCGTATGGGTGCAGATTGGTACGCACGTATTACTCCTGAAGCAATGTTTGAAGTACCCAAACCAAATGTACATTTGGGTGTAGGCGTGGACAGTATTCCTGAATTTGTCAAACAGTCAACGATATTTGATGGCAATGATTTCGGTAAATTAGGGAATGAAAGTAACCTTCCTTCCGAAGAGGATAGTAAAAACTATCTTTTAAATCTTGAAGAAAATCCTAGTTTGACTTTAGCGAAGACGCTCCTCGACCAAAATAAAATCCAAGAAGCTTGGGCTGTGATTTTGGGATTAAAATAAAAAATATCTGCTTTAGGCGGTTATTAAGTGTGAATGCTGAATTGTAAATGTAAAATTTTAATTATCAATATCTTACATTTACAATTCATAACTCATCCTGATTATTGGACAAAATTGAAAATACTAGTTCAAGACTTAGTCTTGGACTCATTATTTTAAACAGTTTAAAACTGTTTTTACAAAAATCAGTAACAAGATCAAACGCCAGAATTACACTTTCTCGTTTTGTCCAGTAATCAGTAACTCATCATTAAGCACTAATACCTAATATTCCTGAGAAATTGGGTGAATCATTAGCTCATCAATTACCACATGTTCCGGTGCTGAAAGAATAAAATAGATCGAATTTGCCATATCTTTTGACGAAAGATATTTGGCTTGATATGGATCTCCTTCTTCTCTTTTATGAAAATGTGTGTCAACCACACCTGAATACACCACAGATACTTTGATTTTATCTTTTCTTACTTCTTTTCTCAAGGCCATCGAAAAAGCATCTTGAGCGTATTTTGAAGCACAATACAACGAACCTCCATCAAACACTCGTTTGGCAACATCCGAAGCGATATTGATGATATGTCCTTTGCCTGCACTTTTCATCAGAGGCACAGCTTCACGGCAAAATAAGAAAGTCCCTTTGACGTTGGTTTCAAATATATTGTCCCATTCTGAAGTACTTATTTCGGTTGCTTGTTTGAATACCCCAAAGCCTGCATTATTGACCAAAGCATCAATTTTACCGAACTTTTCTGCTGTTTCGGCTACTACATTTTTTACAAAGTCTTCGTCAGCAACACTGCCAGCGAAAACTGCTACTTGAGCACCCAAAGATTCTGCTTCTTGTTTTACGGCTAATAATTCTTGCTCGTTGCGTGCAACTAAACTAAGATTTGCACCATCTTTGGCTAAAGTGATTGCTAAGGCTTTGCCTATGCCACGGCTAGCGCCCGTGATCAGGATTGTTTGATGTTGTAATGACATAAAGTTTTCTAAATTGTTTATAAAAATGACTTTTCTGTAAATGTAGAGCTTATTCCGCAAAATATTGATATTTCTAAGCTTGTGTACAGTATTCAAATTTAATGGAAATATCTTCAGAAAATCGCTTAAAATATCTTTTGCCGTTGAGATACAAAATATTGCCTTACAGATAAAAACAACCACAAAATATTCTATTTTAGCTAATTTCGCCACATAAAATTTTAAGTATTTATAAAAACATGAGCAGTATTAATTCAGGGAGCGAGTGGTGGAAAGAAGCAGTTTTATATCAAATTTATCCCCAAAGTTTTAAAGATTCAGATAAAGATGGCATTGGCGATTGGCAGGGAATTATCTCAAAATTAGATTATCTCCAATCTCTAGGTATCGATGCTATTTGTTTTCGTCCGTTTTTATCCCAATTTTCTCAGCAAGATAGTGCTTTTGAGCAACTCGTGAAGGAGGCCAATAGTCGAGGACTAAAGGTGATTGCGTCACGGGCAGACTTGCCCATTAGTTTTCAGACCGATCATTTGATTTTACGCGAAAGTTCTAATTTCCTAAATCCTCCTCCAGCGTTAAAACTATCGGAATTAAAACGTATTTTTCGTAAAAGAGAACAAGCCAAAGATGATTGGAATTGTGTGTATTGGGGCGATCATGACACTCCAAGGGTATTATCAAGATTTGGCAATACCTCCAAGTTTGAAAATGAATCTGCCAAAATGCTTGGGATGATTTTACTTACCTTAAAAGGCACTCCGCTTATTTATCAAGGCGATGAACTTGGCATGAGTAATTGTGCATTTAATGCTATCGGAGAATTCAAGGATGAAAAAGTAGGCGAGGTATATGAGTCTGTCATCAAAAAAATCGGAATAGATGAGCAGGCTTTTTTGAGAGTTTGTAATCAAATCTCGGTGGATCATGCTCGTACGCCCATGCCCTGGGATAATACCGAAATGGCAGGATTTACAGAAAGTACCTCTACTTGGCTAAAAATTAATCCTAGTAATACCCGCATCAATGTAGCCTCACAAGAAAATAATACAGATTCGATTTTGAGTTTTTATAAATCATTGATCCATATCCGAAAAGAACATCCTGATTTGGTGTACGGAGATTATAACGATTTACGACCAAATTGTAATAAGATTTTTGCGTATAAGAGAATTGGAAAGGATTTTACGTATCTTGTGCTCAATAACTGGACAAATAAAACACAAAGTTTTTCAGTAAAATGTAAGGCTTCTGTTCTAAATTTACTTCTCAGTAATTATCCAAATGAATCGCAATACGAAAGCCATACATTTGAATTACAACCTTATGAGTGTAGGATATATGAATATGCCCATTAGCTATAAGTTATCAGCTTTTGGCATTGTTTTTCATATCCCAAAAGCTGACAGCCCAACGCTGCTCGCACCAAATTCATTAACTTATCTCTCTTTTTATGCAAAAAAATAATCCTAAAGTATTGAATGCTTGGGCAATGTATGACTGGGCAAACTCGGTACATTCATTGACAATTACCTCTGCGATTTTTCCCATTTACTTTCCGGCAGCAGCCGTCATGATGCCAAGCAAAAGTACCAAGCTAGACTTTTTGGGCTTGCAACTTGAAAATACCGTTGTGTATTCTTATGCGGTGTCGATTGGCTTTTTATTATTGGCATTTTCTGTGCCTTTTACTTCTGCTATTTCGGATTTTACAGGAAAGAAAAAGGCCTTTTTGAAGCTTTATTGCTACTTAGGCTCGCTAAGTTGTATGTTGTTGTATTTCTTTGAAGAAGGACGCTACTATTTGGGAACTTTTGCATTTTTGTTTTCAATTGTTGGCTGGGGCGGAAGTATTGTATTTTATAATTCCTATTTACCTGAAATTGCCACCGAAGATAGGTTCGATAATTTAAGTGCCAAAGGATTTAGTTTGGGATATATTGGGAGTGTGATTTTATTATTGCAAAACCTAACTATGGTACTAAAACCAGAATGGTATGGAGGTATCACAAGTGGACAAGCTTCTCGTATTTCGTTTTTATCGGTCGGCATTTGGTGGATTATATTTGCGCAAATCCCTTTTTCTATTTTGCCAGAAACCAAAAAAGAAAAGAAGAAAGAAGGCGGCTGGATTTTTAATGGTTTTAGAGAGCTAAAGAAGGTATTTCATGAATTACAAGGTTTGGAGTTTACCAAGAAATTCTTGTTGGCTTTCTTCTTTTATAATATGGCAGCACAAACGGTTATGTATTTGGGTGCCTTATTTGGGAGCGAAGAATTACATTTGCCCGACGATGCCTTGATTATCACCATTTTGTTGATTCAGTTGGTAGCTATTCCTGGGGCGTATTTGTTTGCTAAAATCTCTAAAAAATTGGTAATACAGCCTCTATTTCTTGGATTGTAGTGATTTGGATTGTGATTTGTATTGCAGCATATTTTGTTTATACCAAAAATCAATTTTTCTTATTGGCAACAGGTATTGGTTTTGTGATGGGAGGGATACAGTCCTTATCACGCTCTACTTATGCCAAGTTGATTCCTGAGGATACCCACGACACAGCATCCTATTTTAGTTTTTACGATGTGTGCGATCGACTTTCAACGGTTATAGGAACATTTATGTTTGGGTTAGTCAACCAACTCACAGGAAGTATGCGTTTAAGCGTGTTGGTATTGTCGGTGATATTTTTGATTGGCTATATTTTGATTAAAAGGATTCCATCAAAAAACATCTATTAGGAATACATTCATAAAAATGCCGTTAGAAACTACACTAACGGCATTTTTTTAGAAAATACTTTATTGCAATTTCGCCTTCAACACCAGAACAAGGAGTTAAAGTAAAAACCCATTGAAGATTTTTATTTAGTTAAGATAACTAGTCCGCCTGATTCTTCAAAAAGCTACATTCCATGACCAAATTATGATTTTTCAGTCAATATCTCTTTTTTCTCACTCGATGTAGAGAAATATTTGGTTCCACAGTTCAAACAAGTATAATACTTGATGTCAGGTATAAAAAACAAGAATGTTTTTAAAAACACGCCTCTTTTGGTACGGGTACCGTAAGGGTTTCCACAACTTGGACATTTTCTACTACTTGATTTTCGAAAAAAGAAGTAGATTAAAACCGTTAACTGTACTACAACGTACAAAATTACGATTAGGATTAAAGGGTTAATAGATTCTTCAAACATACCACTTAAATATAATACTGTTTGTTAAATATAGAACCAAGCCGACAAGGTTATTCTTGGTTTCATAATTCACGATTTATAGCAAGAAAGTTATTTTAATTTTGCCTGCACCCACTAAAAGGCGGTAAAATATTGATTTGGGGCAGTGGATTTTTTGCAGATAATGAGAGTATCAATTCAATAAAGCAATTTCTGAGAGACAAATTGTAAAAAAAAACGGTTAAATCCTATGTTTTGGAAGGGATTTTTGCTTAGAAATGAGGGAATGGAAAGATTCCGAACAATAAAATATGGACTGTTCGAGGGAGATTATTATATATTAACGAAGAATTATAGAAATAATAGAGGTATTTAGTGCTAAAATTGTACAATAATTTTACATTTTATATTTTTTGTACAATTATAAAATACATTGATAAAGTACAATAATGATAAATATCATTTTAAAGAAAATTAATAAATGCTTATTAATCAGAGTTTTGTTAAAAAAAGAAAAGGTTGTTTTGGGGAAAGATTCGAGCGAGTTTCTTTATGTCAAAATAGTAGATAAACCAATACTCTATTTGCCTGTCTCATCAGGTACGCCTCGTTTGAATTAGGGTGTCTTTCTCGTAGCTTTACCTAGCCAACAACAGTTGTACTATCTTGCTTAAATCTATTTTATTTGTCGAAAATTTGTACTTTGTGTCTATTTAGAAGATTTTCTTATCAATATTCTATCTACACAAAAAAAGATTGGTCGATGTATAAAATCCGTTGGTCTACAACAAGCGACTAAATACCCTTCTTCGTATTTCTTGCACTAAACAAAAGCACTTCTAGGATAGTCTAAGCATCAAAAATCCGAAAAGATATAATTTCATCTTTATCTAAAATAAATTTATGAAAACCTATTTCCGAACCGCTCTACTAATTTTGATTAGTTTTGGAGCTTGGGCACAAACGAGTCGACTTACTGGAAAATTTATAGATGCCAAAGGCGAAGCCCTGATTGGTGTAAACGTAGTGTTGACGAATCCCAATGACGCGAAAGATAAGCATTTTGGCCCTTCTGATGTGAACGGCCGATTTATTATTAGTCGCATTCCCCTAAACACCACATATCAACTTAAAGCAACAATTGTCGGTTACAAAGAACTAATCAAAAGTGTTACCATTTCTAAAGAATTTAACAATCTCGGAGATATTGTATTGCAGGAAAGTACTAATGAACTCAATGAAGTTGTGGTAAAAGGAAAGGCTGCTACGATGGTTCAAAAAGGGGATACTTTACAATATAATGCCAATGCTTTTAAAACAGCTCCAGACGCTAACGCAGATGAACTGATCAAAAAAATGCCAGGGATTACTGTTGAAAATGGTCAAATTAAAGCGCAAGGCGAAAACGTTGCTCAGGTGCTCGTAGATGGAAAACCTTTTTTTGGCGACGATCCCAACATTGCTTTGAAAAACTTACCAGCCGAGTTAATTGACAAAATCGAAATCATGGATCGTTTGAGTGACCAATCGCAGTTGACAGGTTTCAATGATGGGAATACCTCTAAAACAATCAATATCATAACAAACCCCAATAGACGTAACGGTCAGTTTGGTAAAGTGTATGCTGGATTAGGAACAAATGATAACTACACAGCAGGAGGAAATATCAACTTGTTTAATGGTGAAAAAAGATGGTCAATCGTTGGGATGAGTAATAATATCAACCAGCAAAATTTTTCAAGTCAAGACCTTCTGGGAATAAGTAGCAGCGGCGGTGGTGGCGGTGGAAACCGTGGCGGTGGTGGAAACCGTGGCGGTGGCGGTAATTTTGGGGGCTCCTCAGACAACTTTTTGGTAGGGCAACAAACGGGTATTAATACCACTAATTCGTTTGGAGTAAACTATACCGATAACTGGGGTAAAAAATTAGCTATAAAAGGAAGTTATTTCTTTAATAATAGCAATAATACTAATGCTCAGTCCACCTATCGTACTTATTTTTTGAGTCAGGCTACTAATCAGTATTATGACGAACAATCGAATAGCTCAAGCAACAATTACAACCATCGCCTGAATCTTCGTTTGGAATATACTATTGACCCGAAGAATACCATCATTTTTACGCCGAGACTAAACCTCCAAAACAATAACTCGACGAGTGTGGTCGATGGTTTGACTACAGATGCCAATGGTCAGAAGCTCAACCAGACAGCCAATAATACTACTAACAAGCGTACAGGATATACCTTTAACAATGATATCTTGTATCGTCATAGTTTTGCCAAACGTGGGCGTTCGGTATCTTTGAATTTGAGTACTGCCTTGAATGATAGAGATGCTAATAGCAATTTAGTATCAAACAACCAATATTTTACAAGTAATACAAGCTCAGCTACCAGACAGATTTCTGTAACAGATACTAAGGGATATACTTTGTCCGCTAACCTAGTTTATACTGAGCCTATAGGTAAAGGATTGTTGCAAGGTACTTATAACGTGTCGTTCAACAACAATAAGAGCGATAAGGTAACAAACAAATTTAATCCGACATCTAACGAATATTCGGTGTTAGATTCCCTATTGTCAAACAAATTTGATAATGACTATCTTACGCATCGTGCTGGCTTGGGTTATAATTTACGCATGAAAAGTGGTAACCTAAATGTAGGTGCCAACTATCAATCAGCTGAGCTTTCGGGACAACAATTGTTTCCGAGAACGACACAAGTAGAAACTAGTTTCCAAAACGTTTTGCCTTATTTACAATTTGATTATCGATTTGCACAAGATAGTCGTATCCGTTTCAACTATCGTACATCTACTAATGCACCAAGTATCACGCAGTTACAAAATGTATTGGACAATACCAATCCTCTATTTTTGACAAGCGGTAACCCAAATTTGGCACAAGAATATAGTCATAACTTAAACGCTCGTTTTACCTACAATATACCAGCAAAGGCCTTGACATTTATGTTATTGGGTAACTTTGGATACACAAAAAATCCTATTGGAAATGAGGTGATTATTGCTCAACAAGACATGGTTATTGACAGGGGTGTAACCTTGAGAAAAGGGGCTCAGTTGACTCGTCCGATCAACTTTGATAATTCATTGAATATGCGTTCGTTTATGGTGATTGGTTTCCCTTTGTCATTTATCAAAACCAATGTCAACTTGACGTCTAGCTACAACTACTCGAAACTGCCAGGCAAAATCAACGATCAGTTGAATAATAGCAATCAGTATAATTTCAACCAAGGCATCACATTTGCAAGTAATATTAGTACCAATATCGACTTTAACTTGACCTATAATTTGGGCTACAATCAAGTAGATAATACTTTGCAGCCGCAGTTGAATACCAAATATTATGTTCATAATGCTACAGGTCGTTTGAATTTAATCTTTGGCAAGGGCTTTGTATTCCAAACAGATTTGAGCTACTACAGATATAATGGTTTATCTGATTCGTTTAATCAGCAGTTTATTTTATGGAATATGTCTGCAGGTAAGAAGTTCTTGAAAAGCCAACGTGCCGAAGCCAAAATTACGGTATTTGATGTGTTGAAGCGTAACAATAGCATTACTCGTACTGTAACAGATACTTATATTGCAGATGTTCGCTCAAATGTTTTGACCCAGTATTTTATGCTTACTTTCACTTACAATATTCGTAATTTCAAAGGGAATAGCTAGAGCATAAGTGGCAAAGTGAACAGAGACAAAGGCACAAAGTGTGATTATAGATTGAGCGCATGAGTAATTATTTTTAATAGGAATTTCACTTGTAGAGACGTAATGCTTGCGTCTCATGCAGAGTCAGCATAGAAGTATCAAAAAAGGCGGTCGAAAAACTAATTTCGATCGCCTTCTTAGTAAAATTTATAGCAACATCTTAGTTCTCCAATTCGGCTTTTTAAAATGCTAAAATTTGTTAAGATTTTGAGTAGAAAATCAAAGAATCCAAAATTTCTTAAGCCCAAAGCCCAAAGCCCAAAGCCTACTTCACATATCCATATTCCAGTGCAAGTTTTAGCAAACTCACCATATTTTTAACATCGAACTTAGCCAGTAGATTACTTCGATGTGTTTCTACTGTTTTTTCGCTGATACAAAGCGTATTGGCAATAGATTTGGTCGTTTGTCCTTTGGCAATCAGTTCTAAAATCTCTTTTTCCCTCCTTGTAAATTTTAATTCATGTAGATTTCGTTCTTGATTTTTTTGACGGCTCAAGCCATTCATGATGATTTCTGTTACCGCAGCACTTTGGTAGTTTTTCCCCTCACTAACAGCTCTGATAGCCTGTAAAAACTCCTCTCGTCCAGTGTTTTTTAATAGATACCCTGTAGCTCCATTTTTCAACATTTTCGTAATAAAACTTTCCTCTTGGTACATCGAAACGGCTATTACTTTGGCTAAAGGATACTGTTCGGTAATACTTTTGCATATATCCAGTCCACTTTCATTGCCCAAATTTATATCGAGTAATACCACGACATTTTCGGTAGGATTCATTATTTCAAAAAGCTCTTTGGCTGATTGACACTGTCCCACGACGCTTATGTCTGACTCTAATCCAAGGATATGTGCGAGCCCTTCAGTAAAAATTTTGTGGTCATCTACGATTATTACACGAATCATCTGTTTTTTTGTCAAAAATCTATTGGTTATGAAAAGCTATTTACGATATATACTTTTGGCGCTGAGCATATTGGTCTTAAATCATCTCAGCGCTCAGCCATTGCCCCGTCCTGATTCGCTCTACGAAAAGTCTACTTTGGAGCGATACATGAAGGAATTTTATGAAAAAAATAATATCAAAGGTTTAGCCATGACGTATTTGGCTAAAGCCAAAAGTCAAGAGCGATGGAATTTGCCCGACGAATCTCCCATTGAGAGTTATCGCAAAAGTATGGATTATTTCCGAGTCTTGGGTGATTCACTTCATTACTATGAGGTAAAAGGCTCGTTGGGAACTTACTTTATGGATCGCCCTATTTTTGCCAGTTATGCTAATGAATATCTGTCGAGTGCGGTTCAATATTTTCGTAAAATCCATCGACCAGATATGGAAATCGGGCATTTGATTAACCTTGCTAATTTGGCTATTCGTCAGAAAGAAATGCAAAAGGCAAAACAATATCTTGTCCGTGCCGATGAGTTACCGCAATCCGCTATTTCAAAAGGAAGAAATGCTGCTGCTTGGGCAGATTGGTATCGGAGAAATGGCTTTTACCAAGAAGCTATTCAAAAGGCACATTCGAGTTTATCTATAGCCCAAAATATTAAAGTCGCTTGGCTAGAGGCCGTGTCCTATTTCTACTTGGGGGCTTCGTATCGTAAGGTGGGTCAAAATGAGGAGGCAATTCAATCATTGAATTTGGCACAAACGATTACCGAAAAGTATTTTAGTATGCTTTTGCTTCGCAAGGCGATTTATGAAGAATTGGGTTTGGTTTATGAGACAAAAAGGCAGTATAACAAGGCTTTTCAATACACTTCTTTGGCGTATCAGACTTTTCAATTACTCGAAAGTTCGAAGTTAGAAGTGGAGGTTCGACAATATCGTGAGTATCAATTATTAGAAGAGCAGCAGGAGAAAATTTCAAAAATTGCTCTCGAAAAGCGCGTGGCAGAAGCGGAATTGGTTTCCTTAAAAGCTACAGAGCGGATTTATCTTCTGACTATATTAGTAGCCTTTTTGTTGCTTGTCATACTTTTGTATGCCTATTTCTCGAAACAAAAAGTTGCCAAACTACAAGCTGATAGAGTATTCAAAACCGCACAAATAGATACCTTGCAAGCATTGATTAATGGACAAGAGCAAGAGCGACTTCGGATTTCTCAGGATTTACACGATGGGGTAGGGACCTTGCTATCGAGAATCAAAATGATGATGGATGCACCTTTTTGGAACAATGTTCAGCTACAACATTTACTAGATGATGCTTGTAAAGAAGTACGAAATATCTCAGGAAATTTACAACCATCAAGCCTTCAAAATTTTGGATTGATTGCCGCTATTGAAGATTTGGTAAGCAAAAACCATTCAGAAGAGACTGAAATCATATTTCAGGTTTATGGACAATGTTTTGATTTTGGCAAAGAAAAAACCTTGATGATTTACCGAATTGTACAGGAGTTATTGGCAAATGCCTTGAAATATGCTGAAGCTACGGAGGTGCTTATTCAGATAAGTTTTCAAGAAAATCATATCCATTTGACAGTCGAGGATAACGGTAAGGGCTTTGAAACAAGCATTGCACAACATTCTGTGAGAGGATGGCAAAATATTCGTTCAAGATTAGACTATTTACAAGGAACCCTATCTATTGAAAGTGATCGACAGTTTGGTACTTCGATAAATATAGAAGTGGAAGGAAAATAATAATAGCTTATCATAATTTTCGAAGCTTTTCAGCAAAACTCAGGGTTTTCCCTGAGTTTTGTTTTTAGGGATTAACCCTGAATGATATAAGATAAAAAAAATAGAATTTTGTATTAAATAAAGACTACTAAAGTCTACACAACAAGTTGTATCCAAAAAACACATAAATATAGATTGAAAATTGAATTGGGAGCTGTATTTTACTTTTGGGCATAGCTCATATAACTATGCCTAAAGTAAAATCTCCTATCCGCTATTAGTCAATGGATTACAGAAAAGATATGCATAGATTTACAAAAAGAGTTTTGGTTCTTATATCACTACTTTCGTCTGTAACGACGACATTTGGACAAAGTGGTCCAGCTTTACAAAATGAACCATTTGATTTAAGCCGTGATTTTAGAGATTTTACCAATACCTATTTTTTAGCAGATAGTTTGGCTGGTTTTAACCCTTCTACTGGACAAGGACAGTTGAAATGGAGACGAAACCAATACTATCCTCAGCATGCATTTAACAATACGATGGCGGGTATTCACAAAGTGCCTGGAAATGAATTTCCCGGTATTGAATATGCTGCCGATCCAGTACTTCCATTTAGTATTGAGTTTGTTTCGCCCAAAACGATTCGCATCAAAGCCCAAACAGGTTATGTAGCACCGTCAACCGAGCCATCCTTAATGTTGGTCAAAGAACCAAATAAAGATGCTTCGTGGGTGTATACAAAAATCAAAAATGGTCACCAATACAAAAGTGCGTTTGGTACGGTTGTTATAACTGAAAATCCTTGGGCAATAGAAATTCATGATGCCAACGGAAAACTACTCACTAAAACACGCCATCAGGTAGATGGAAAAACTTCCTTTACGCCCTCATTACCTTTTTCTTTTGTTCGCCGTGCCGCCGACTATTCAAGAAGTGTAGCGGCAGTATTTACCTTATCGCCTGATGAAAAAATCTTTGGCTGTGGCGAGTCGTTCACCCGCTTAAACAAATACGGGCAAAAAGTAAACCTTTATACCACAGATCCTAATGGTGTAGAAACCAACGGGATGTATAAGCCTATTCCATTTTTTATGAGTAGTCGTGGATACGGAATGTTTATGCATACCTCTTCGCCAATTACTTGTGATTTTGGGGCAACATTTGGGGCTTCCAACGCTTTATTAATTGGGGATGAAAGCTTGGATTTGTTTGTCTTTTTGGGTGAACCCAAAGATATTTTGGACGAATACACCAACATTACAGGCAAAGCTTCTATGCCACCATTATGGTCGTTTGGCTTGTGGATGAGCCGTATTTCGTATTTTTCAGAGCAAGATGGCCGCACGGTTGCTAAGCAGTTGAGAGATTATAAAATCCCTTCAGATGTGATTCATTTTGATACAGGCTGGTTCGAAACAGACTGGCGTTGTGATTATGAGTTTTCGAAAAATCGTTTTCAAGACCCAGTCAAAATGATTGCCGATTTGAAAGAACAAGGATTCAGAACCTGTTTGTGGCAGTTGCCTTATTTTGTTCCGAAAAATGAGTTGTTTTCTGAGATTGTTTCTAAAGGCTTAAGTGTCAAAAATGCCAAAGGAAATCTCCCTTACGAGGATGCGGTACTAGATTTTACCAATAAAAATACGATTGAATGGTATCAGAATAAAGTTGGTAATCTACTAAAAATGGGTGTGTCGGTCATAAAAGTTGATTTTGGTGAGGCGGCGCCGTTGAATGGGATTTATTCAAATGGTCGTACAGGTTTCTATGAGCATAATTTGTATCCTTTGCGATATAACAAAACGGTAGCAGATATTACCAAGCAAATTACTGGCGACAATATCATTTGGGCTCGTAGTACTTGGGCTGGTAGTCAGCGTTATCCATTACACTGGGGTGGCGACGCCGAGGCTTCAGATATGGGTATGGAAGCTCAGTTGAGAGGAGGCTTGTCTATAGGTCTGTCGGGTTTTAGTTTTTGGAGTCATGATGCTGGTGGGTTTGCTGCCCAAACACCAGAGGATTTGTATCGCAGATGGGCTCCTTTTGGCTTATTTACTTCACATTCTCGTTGTCATGGTCAACCGCCGAAAGAGCCTTGGGCGTACAGCGAAAAGTTTTTGAATACTTTCAGAAAAGTAGTAGAAACGAAGTACAAATTGATGCCATATATCTATGCTCAAGCAAAAGTAGCTTCCGAAAAAGGATTGCCCATGATGCGTGCGCTTTTTATAGAGTTTCCTGAAGATCCGGGAGCATGGCAAATTGAAAATGAATATCTTTTGGGACAAGATTTATTGGTAGCTCCAATTTTTGAAACGGGTTCAAATGAAAGAAATGTATATTTGCCAAAAGGCAAATGGATTGATTTTCAGACCCATAAAGTATATGAAGGTGGGTGGCATAAAATTGCTGGAGGTGAATTTTCAATTGTTGTACTAGTAAGAGAAGGTACAGTATTGCCTCAAGTAAAATTAGCACAGTCGACTGCACAAATCGACTGGTCACAAATTGAATTAGTCAGCTATGCCATTAATGGAACGGCTAAAGGTAAAGTTTATTTGCCAAATGATAGCCAATGGCAAGAAGTCAGTGTTTCGACAAAAGGGAAGAAAACTCAATTACTCAAAGATCCTTACAATCAAAAAGTGAAATGGAATTGTGTGAGTTTTCTTGAAAGATAATACTATTTAATTCTTCGGTCGTTAGCGACTATTTATCCAATTTATTTAATACTATGAATCAAGTTAGTTTTCGCTACTTGGCTGGATTTATACTGGCAGGATTTGGGTTATTTGCCCAAAATCCTGCCGACCAAATTCGGCTCAACCAAGTTGGTTTTTACCCCAATGCACCCAAACAAGCGGTAGTGGTTGGTAAAAACTATGAGAACTTTAAACTTATCGACCAGAAAACAAAAAAAGTTGTATTTAAAGGAAAAATAAAAGAGGCGATTAAAAGTCCATTTTCTGAAAAATACACTCAAGAAATAGATTTTTCTAGTTTTCGAAAAAAAGGAAAATATCTGCTCTCTGTGGATAAGTTGGGAGAGTCTCATCCTTTCGAAATCAAAGATAATGCACTTAGTTCCGTAGCTAAAGCCGCTATCAAAGGGTATTATTTTCAACGTGTTTCTGAAGATTTACCTGAGAAATATGCAGGAAAATGGGCTAGAAAAGCAGGTCATCCTGATACCTCGGTATTGGTTCATGCCAACGCCGTCTCATCGAATCGTCCTGAAGGTACTCGTATCAATTCTCCAAGAGGGTGGTATGATGCTGGGGATTACAATAAATACATTGTCAATTCGGGTATTACCATGTACACGCTATTGTCAGCTTTGGAGGATTTCCCTAAAGTTGCTAGCGAATTAGAGTTGAACATCCCCGAAAGTGGTAATTCTTTGCCTGATCTTTTAGATGAAATTTTGGTCAATCTCGAATGGATGTTGACTATGCAAGACCCCAATGATGGAGGTGTTTATCATAAGTTAACGAATGCCAATTTTGACGGAATGATTATGCCTGACAAGGCGACTCTTCCTAGATATGTGGTTCAGAAAAATACTATAGCAAGTTTAGATTTTGCCGCAGTAATGGCTCAAGCCTCAAGGATTTTAAAACCCTATAACCCTGAATTATCAAGTCGGTGTTTAACATCAGCGGAAAGTGCTTGGAATTGGGCAAAAGCGAATCCTAAAGTATTTTATCGTCAAAATCAGAACAATGAGAAATTTAAACCTGCTATCACTACAGGCGGGTATGAAGATAATAATGATACTGACGAATGGTTTTGGGCATCTGCAGAGTTATTTGTAGCCACGCAAAATTCTCAATATTGGGAAGGAATCGCTAGTACTGATGTGTATTGGCTTCCGATTCAATCGTGGAATTCGGTGATGCCATTGGGCGCTTTTTCTTTGTTAAAAGCACAAAAAACTTTGCCTTCATTTACCAATAATAAAATAGCACAAATTCAAAATACTGTTTTGAAGCAAGCAGACGAAATGGTGAAAGATTTGGATAAGCGATTGTTTAGAACAGTGATGGGTAAAACAGCCAAGGATTTTATGTGGGGTAGTTCGTCCCATGCGGCTAATCAAGCCATGTTTCTACTTCAAGCTTTTCAACTAAACCCTAAGAAAATCTATTTGGAGGCGGCTTTGGGAAATATGGATTATTTGTTGGGACGAAATGGCGTTGGCTACTCATTGCTAACGGGTTATGGGAGCAAATATCCTATGCATCCACATCACCGCCCGTCTATTGCCGATGGAGTAGACGAACCTGTGCCGGGACTACTTTCGGGTGGGCCAAATCCTGGTCAGCAAGACCAATGTAAGTACGATTCGAAGGTTCCAGATGAGTCTTTTTCTGATTCGGATTGTTCGTATGCTTCAAACGAAATTGCTATCAATTGGAACGCTCCATTGGTATATTTGACAATGGCGTTAGAACATTATTTTCACTAAAATGCACTTTCATACATTTGTTAATACGAATAGTTTTATGCCTATTTTTTGAAAACCGTAAAATAACTTCCAGTGGGGTTAAATTGTTGATTAATAGCTTATTGTTTTGAATTTCTGTTGCAAAAGACCGAAATGGTTGCTCAAAAAGTTCTTTGGGTTGTACCTTTGTCATAACAAACATTATTAAAACGAACCCTTAAATTATTATGAAAAAGCTTTATAGTTTTTTGACTCTATTTCTATCTATTGCCCTTCTTTTTGGTTGTAGTTCTGACGATGACAATACCAACACTGTTCCAACTGTAGACTTCGATGTAGCCATTGGCTCATACACGCTTCGTTCTATTACGAATACGGCTGGTCAGGCAGTAACTGGATCAGGAACTTTGACGGTAAAAAGAGAAAATGGTAATACTGCTGGATTTACGTATGCTGTGACCTTGAAGAATGGAACGTCTACCTCAAACGTAAACATTACCAATACTTACACAGTATCGGTCTCGGGATCAAAAATTAGTTTTGGTACAGATCATTACTACCAGTCAGGAACTTTATATGCATCAATTCCGACTGGTTCAGGAATTTATACAGCTGTATTTACAAAATAACAGCTTCTATAAAGTAAGGATTATATTTGAATTTGATTAAAACCTTCTCAAATTTTGGGAGGGTTTTTTCATGTAAATGGATTTCAAAACTATAACCCTTTTGAGAAGTAAGTAAAACTATCAAAGAGAGTCTAAAAGATAGTCTTGAACTAGGATAGTAATCATGAAATTACACTCAAAACTCATCACTCATAGTTCAGCACTCCTACTTATCTCCTTTTAAGAACTCTAAATTCCAAATCTTTTCTGCCTTTTGACCTAAAAACCAAAATGATACTGCAAGGATTAAGAAGAATACAGCTTTGTGAACTGAGTCCCAGAAGTATTCGAAAAATTTAGTGTAAAGATTGATAAACAGAAAGGTAATCCCGAAACTTCTCGAAGTATAATCGTCTTGTTTGAGTCCATACCAAATCGCCAAAATAGCCGCTCCTGCAAATAAGATTCCCCAGTGAAATAGCTCTATTTGTTTGACATGATACCAAGAATCCATATCGCCATAATTGCCAAAAATAGACAATATCCAAAGTGAAATAAAGAGGTATAAAAGTCCTAAAACATAAGTAGGATGTCGGAAATCGTCCAGTTTTGATTTTTTCGGAATAAAAAAACTAGCAATAGTTAAGAGCAATCCAAACAGCACAAATCGCATAGGATAGTTCATGCCAATAAAATAAGCTCCCCAGCCTGAGGCGTAGCCTGTCTCTGTTCCAAACCACGTTCCGAACGATAATACGGCAAAAATCCAGACTAGCGTGGAAGGAAACCAGAACCCTAAGCCTGCATATATCAAGGTAGACAGTAAAAATAGCATAGAAAAATGCCCGCTGCCATTGTCGATGACTTTTCCAAAATAACCTACTGCAACTGCCGTAGCCAATACGCCTCCTAGAAAGATAGTCTCATTGCTAAACAGATTTTGTGGATGATTTTTGCGACGATTTAGCCCCCAAGCATAAAGTCCAGCAGAAATTCCAATAAAACCAATACAAATAGCGGTATTAGAAGAAGTAAAAAGTTCGGTAATGAGTTCGATAAGACGATTGTCTTTGAGTGCAGTAGCAACTGAAATAATGATACAAATCATGGCAATCCAAAACGCATAGATAGCCAGTTTCATCCAATCAAAAGGGCGAATTTGGACTTCCGATTTAAGTTTTTCGGCGGTATCGTCGTTGATGGTTCCTCGCTTTTTCCACTCTTCGATGGTTTCTAGGAGAAACTCACCTTGTTTTCTGTTATAATTCATGCAAGAAAGGATTTTATGAACGAATAGTTGAATCAGTCAATTTCATTCTGGTGCAAATCAAAGCATGAATTTTTCACTCCTTTTGCGTAAATGCAAATTATTTGACAAATAATCTGTGCTGATGAATAGGGTAGCGATGAAACATTGTCATGAAATCAATTTCATGAAGCTTTTAGAATAGGAAGATTTTTCTTAAAATAAGTAGGTGTTGTACCTTCATATTTTTTGAAAATCGTACAAAAATAATTGACATTTTGAAAGCCCACTCGATAGCTCGCATCTGTCACGCTGGTGCTTGGATCTGCGAGTAGCCTTTTGGCTAATTTTACTCTTTCTTGAATAATAAATTCGACAGGACTTAACCCAAACTCACGTTTGAAGCTACGGAAAAAATGCGCTTTTGACATACAAGCCATATCGCTCAGTTTTTCGATAGTGAGGTTTTCTGCCAAATTTTCACGGATATATTTTACCACATGAGCGAAGCGATTGGTATTGATGTATTGCATATAATTGTCAAATATCAATACACGGGCTTGCGTTTGCATGAGGCGAAGCAATAATTCTTGTAGTGCAAAATTGGCAAACAAGTCCTTGGATACATTATTTTCTTTGGAAACATATACCAACCGATCAATAGTGCTGGCTAACTCTTGGGTATTCTTGATATGAAAACGATTGAGGTCAATATTCCAAAGTTCATTTTGCTCAACTTTAGCGTATTTCTCATTCAGCAAATCCACGGTCTCCTTTATTTTCTCTTCATCAATCGCCAAAGCAATACACTGCGTAGGTGTATGTAAGCTGGCTTCTGGAAAATCGATAATCATCTCTTCGTTGGAAGGTACAATCACCGACTCGCCTGGCAGGTAGTCAAAACGCTTATCTCCAAAAAGATTCATTACCTTTTTGCCTCGAAGCATAGCAGTAAAAACCAAGTCATTAAATTTCAGACTGACTCTTTCGCTTTGCTGATGAGTTTCGAAGATATTCAACTCACAATGATTCAAGTTGAATGTCGAACGATGCTCTACTAGTGTCTGGAGTTGTCTCAAACTGGTTAATGCTTGGGTTTGTGGCGCAAATTTCTTTTCCATGACCAGAATATCTCTTTAATTATCGGGGATTGATAACATTCAAAATGAGGAATACTACTCCTTTTTGAAAGCTAACACACTGTTTATAAAACTCACAAAAACAAGATAAGATTGTATTTGATGGTACAATTTACTACCAAAATACTTTTTTTGTCTGTGAATAAGTCTTTTTTATTTCCTATTTCAGCTTTATTCTATACAATTTAACAAATAGTAAGTTGTCAAGATTAAATATGATATTTTATTGTAGAAACATGATACGATAGTGAAGATTGAAGTGAGAATAAAATGAGAATTTTGAAACATCAAACAACACAAAATCCTTTTAACTCAATTTAACAACATGGAAACAACAGTAGAAGTGAGCAACTTGGTGGCACGTCCACAATTCAAAGAGAGATACGAAAACTTTATTGGCGGCGAATGGGTAGCACCCGTGAAAGGTGAGTACTTTCAAAATTCTTCTCCAGTAGATGGTAGCACTTTTACGGAGGTAGCCCGTTCGAGCAAAGAAGATGTTGAGTTGGCGTTGGATGCAGCTCATAAAGCTTTTGCTTCTTGGTCTCGTACGTCGGCGACATATCGAAGTAATATTTTATTGAAAATTGCTGACGTAATGGAAGCAAATCTTGAATATTTGGCGGCAGTAGAAACCATTGACAATGGCAAGCCTGTTCGTGAAACAATGGCGGCTGATATTCCTTTGGCAATAGATCACTTCCGTTATTTTGCAGGTGTTTTGCGTGCAGATGAGGGAACAATGTCAGAGCTAGATGCCGATACAATTTCTATGCACATTCATGAGCCAATTGGTGTTGTGGGTCAGATTATTCCTTGGAATTTCCCACTTTTGATGGCTGCATGGAAACTTTGTCCAGCTTTGGCTGCTGGTTGTACCGTAGTAATGAAACCTGCTGAACAAACACCAGTTGGTTTACTTGTCTTGATGGAGTTGTTGCAAAATGTACTTCCAGCAGGTGTAGTAAACGTCATCAATGGTTTTGGGGTAGAAGCAGGAAAGCCTTTAGCGCAATCGCCTAGAATAGCAAAAGTAGCCTTTACAGGAGAAACCTCAACAGGTCGTTTGATTTTGCAATATGCGTCTGAAAACATTATTCCTGTAACGATGGAGTTGGGTGGTAAATCTGCCAATATTTTCTTCCCAAGTATTATGGATGCGGATGATGAGTTTTTTGACAAATGTTTGGAAGGTGCAGCGATGTTTGCCTTGAATCAAGGTGAAGTTTGTACTTGTCCATCACGTATGTTGGTGCATGAAAGTATTTATGAAAAATTCATCGAAAGAGTAGTTGAAAGAGTAGAAAAAATCAAAATGGGACACCCGCTTGACCCAAATACGATGATGGGTGCTCAGGCTTCGAAAGAACAGTTTGATAAAATCTTAGGTTATATCGAAGTCGGTCAAGAAGAAGGTGCTGAGTTGTTGACAGGTGGTGCTTCACAATACATCGATGGCTTGCCAGAGGGTTATTACATCAAACCAACGCTTTTCAAAGGACATAACAAGATGCGTATTTTCCAAGAAGAAATCTTTGGACCTGTTGCTTCGGTTGCTACTTTCAAAACTGTTGAAGAAGCTATAGCAATTGCCAATGACAGTTTGTATGGTTTGGGTGCTGGTGTTTGGACACGCGACGCACACGAATTATTGACCGTACCAAGAGAGCTTCAAGCAGGTCGTGTTTGGGTAAACTGCTACCATGCTTATCCAGCACATGCTTCGTTTGGAGGATATAAAAAATCAGGTTTCGGTCGTGAAACGCACAAAATGTCATTGAACCAATATCGTCAAACGAAAAATATCTTGTTGTCAAACAACAAAAATAAACTAGGGTTCTTTTAAACAATGTGTTAGTTGTGAATGGTGAATTGTGAATAGTTGCAACAAATACTGCATAGGGGTACTATATACCTTCTTTATGTATAATTTGTAATTCACAATTCACTCATTCAAGATTCAAAATTGAAGTTATGAATCAAATCAAGATAACAGCTTTGGCAAAAGATGTGGTTCGGCAATTGCAGAATCGACATGGGCGATTGATGTTCCATATCAGTGGAGGCTGCTGTGATGGAACTCAGCCCCAATGCTATGAATTAGGAGAGTTTCGGTTAGGAGAGGTGGATATTAAATTGGGGGATGTGTGCGATTGTGCTATTTATACCACCAACGACCAGCTGGCTTTTTGGAAGGATACCGAACTAACGTTGGATGTATCGCCAGGTAAGGGGGGAGGCTTTTCGCTAGAAGCACCTCTTGGAGTAAGGTTTATTATGAAATCTAGTAAATGTGCATTGAATAGTTGATGAGTTTGTGTTTTTTAAGCCAATTCTGATTTGCTATTTCTAAAGTTATTCGGTGTGAGGAATGATCAAATTTAAGATGTAGTTATCAGGTAGGTGCTAGGTTATAAAAGTCATGACAAATTTAAAAATATCGCTATATTTGTAGTACAAAAATACGAAATAGTTATGACGGTCAATCCTCAAAATAAATCCTCAAAGAAAAGTCCTTACAAGGGGCTATTGGAAGAGCATGAACTCCATACACCTGAGGAGAGAAAAAAGAATACCGAAAGGCTTAAAAAAATACATCAACAGAATTTACAGAAGCTACAAAAACAGTAAATGGCTTACCTATTAGATACAAACATTATTATTTTTATTCTGAATAATGATAGTTCTAGACTTTCAAAATCTCAAAAGGATATATTATCCTCAAAATCCACTCTTTGGGCAAGTATTTCAAGCTTTCATGAAATGGCAGTTAAAATTAGAAAAGGTAACTCGCCAATCGAATATTCTATAGATGATGCCCTAAATAAAATTAAAGACTTAGGAATAAACATCTTATCTGTAAAAGAAGAGCATATAGCGAAAATTACAGAGATACCTAAAATTTATCCTAAGCAAGGTAGTCTAAAACCTCATGGAGACCCATTCGATTTACTGATTATCTCACAATCTTTGGTAGAAAAATGCCTATACTTAGTACTGATGAGTACTTCCCGATTTATGATGGTCTTGAGGTAATTGATTAGACGAAAAATTCCGTTGTTTAGGGCTTTGCGCAAGGGTAAAGTTTGATAACATAAGTATTAAATTGCTTAAAGGATGTCTCAAATATCTACGTCTTGACTTACTCAACACGCAAAACCCATTAACAATATTTCTTAAATGGATGTCTTAATTAATAGGAAAGATTAAATTAATAGTATATCTGAGGCAAAATTTGTTTTAATCTTTTGATTATGAATATTTTCAAATAACCAATATACTGTTAACTAATAACGTTTCCCTACTTATCCGAAATATGAATATTTTACTCCCAAGAAATAATAGCTTTGACTAGCGAAGGTTCTGTATATAATTTCGGTAATTGTTCTGCTACTTCTTCAAAGGTAATACGGTGTGAAATCCAGCTATCAACCGATAATTCGCCAGTTTCCATGGCAGCAATAATTTCTTTGAAGTTATTAGGTTTACTATTACGACTACCCATGATGGTCAATTCTCTTTTATGAAAACTTGGGTCGTTGAACTGATAGTCACCTTGATATAATCCTACAAAAACCAATCGTCCACCTGCTGCCAAATAATTGAATGATTGGTGCATAGAAGCAGGACTTCCTGTAGCATCTAAAACTACTGTCGGCATTTTACCTCCAAATACTTCCAAAATTTGTTCTACTGTTTGGTCATTGGCAACGATACTAGCATCCGCTTTTTTATGTTCTAAACAAAAATCTAATCGCTGCGTGTTTCTGTCAACTACGGCTACTTTAGCACCACGAAGTTTGACAAACTCAAGTACTGATAAACCAATTGGACCTGCGCCGACTACCAACACCAAGTCGTTGGATTGCACATTGGCTCTTTCGACTGCATGTGCACCAATACCAAGGGTTTCAACCAATGCCAACTGCTCATAATTCAGTTTATCAGAAACATGAAGTTTGTGTGCAGGCACTTTGATGTATTCACGCATACCACCATCGGTATGTACGCCCATCACCTGAAGGTTTTCGCAGCAATTGCCCAAATCACGTTCACAAGCCCAGCATTTACCACAATTTAGATAGGGTTCTACCGCACATTTTTGCCCGATTGTTACTTCTGTCACTTCCGACCCAATGGCTACAACCTCGACGCCCAATTCATGTCCCAAAATACGAGGATATTGAAAAAAGGGTTGTCTACCCCAAAAAGCATGATAGTCAGTCCCACAAATTCCTATTTTATGGACTTTTACTAAAACTTCATTAGGAAGGAGAGAAGAAGGTTTTTCTGTATCAGAATACGCAAAAGATTCAGGTTGTAATAAGGTAAGTGTTTTCATTAAAAATTTAACATTGAGAACAGCCGTTTATGCTGAATGATGGAATTACCGATTATTAAGTGTTTTAACTATAGGGTTCAAGAAAGGATTATATACTCAAAATAGAAACTCATGAACAAAAAACGGGTAAAAGATTTCTCCCTTACCCGAATAGATGTGTTAGTTTGTAAAAAGTGTTTATTTTGTCAACTCATCAAATGTTAATGACAAGAAGTAGGTCGAGCCTACATTTGGATTACCATAAGCTGTGAAGTATGATTTTCCTAGAATATTCGTTGCCCCTAGTTTTAGAATAGACTTTAAGCTAGAAATTTTCTTAGAAATCTGTGCATCAAAAGTAGAAATAGCTGGAACAATGGTAGCATTTGAATCATATCCTGCTACTATGCCTGATTGCCACAAAAAGGCATCTTGATAACGCCAAATTACGTTGAAACCAATGCCAGATTTGCCAAGTTCACGGTTAGCAATTGAAGCAGAATACTTGAATTTTGGTGTATTGAATGCAGCAGTACCTCCTTGGTTAATAATATTTTGGTCAAATTCTTTCAAAGAGTTATAAGAAACGTTACCTCCAATTAAAAAACCTTTTGGCAAACGATAATCTACACCAGCCGCAAAACCTTCAGTCACTGCTTTACCTTGTGAAGAGGCAGGCATCGAGTAAATTTGACGAGTACCTTCGCTTAGTAAACCAAGTGGCGTTCCTGTAGTAGACTGCATCAAGGTTTCTTGATAGGCAAAATTCTTGAATTGGTTGTAATAATAACTTGCATCGATATACAAAGCATTAGCAATCAAACCACGATACCCAATTTCATAAGATTGTACAATTTCTGGCTTGTAAGGCTTAAACTCATAAGGTTTTAATACACCCGAAGCCAAAGCCGCTTGAGTTCCTTGTTGAGTTGCTAGTTTAGTAGTCAAATCAGCGATCGACGCTGCCGATGGTGCTACGCCATATTTATTGGCAAATGCTTGAGGATTGGCTTGCGCTTCTGCTTGCAATCCTGTAGCAATACTTGGCGCTAAAGCGGTAGCTCTTTCCTGAATTTGAGTGCCCAAAGCTCTAACTGTAGCTACAGTGTATGCAGGATTTGTTGTTGAATTGAGACCATATTTGGTCGCATAGTTACCCAAACCACCAATAACAATCGCTTGAGGTGCTTTGATGTCTACATACTGCGACTGAATAGTAGGAATTCTAAAACCTGTTTGGTACGATACTCTGAAAGAATGCTCTTTCCAAGGAGAAACTACTGCAGCTACACGTGGAGAAAATTGTCCTTCGAAATTTTGGTTTTTATCATAACGACTTGAAGCTACGATTTTCAATTTCTCGTCGAAAAACGATTTCGTTGCTTGTAAGTATGCACCCCACTCATTTACTTGAATCCCTTTTCCATCTTTATCAGGATAGAATGTACCCCCAGAGTTTAGGTCGTACATACGGTAGTTACTTCCTACAATTACCTCAGCAAACTTAATCTCATTTTTGAAGTTGTACATACCTTCCAACTGATACATATTTGTTTTATCGAAAAGGTGTGCTCCGCCATAAGGATAGGAAGCGTTGTCAGTTGCTGCAATATTTACATTTTTGATATCCCTAGTCAAAGCATTGAAAACAGCAGAGCCAGCTACAGGGCGACCAGCATCAGCTATCCCACGTGCAACGTTGTGGGCATTGATTCCTATACTGCCAGACTGCAAGGCATTTAAGTAAGCACCCACGTATGTTGGATACCAAGTAGCACTTCCTCCTCCCCAACTTTCATTCAGTAACTGAGCCAATACACCCGTTGCGAAAGTATCACCTGAACGTTCTTGTGTAGTATATCCACGAACATAAAAGTTAGAACCTTTCAATTCGAGTTTAGCTTGAATTCCTGAGAAGTTATTAAGAGAGTATCTATCCGTACCCATATAAACTGATGTACCTGTGCCGTACATAAACTGCCCAATCGCTTCAATATTTTCAGTTAAACGATAATGTAGAGCCACGCTAGTACGAATGTTTTTGGCTTCAGGTTTAACCAAATCTAATTCATTATATCCTGTACGACTCACCAAAGTACCATATGGAATCAAAGACGCTGAAGAAGCTGGAAGAAGGTTTGCCGCTACCATTTTATCTGCTATTGAACGCAAATCTTGTGAAATTTCATCTCCATATACATTGACACCATTGTAGTTTGGATCTGTCATACGGTTCGTTTTACCCGTCAAACCATCATTCATATTCAAGGTATTACTTACGGCCCAGTCTCTTGGCACACCGATGTACCAGAAGTTAACTTTCATTGCAAATTTATCATTGAACGATTGTGCCCAACGCATACTGAAATCATAGAATGAACTGTTGGGTTGACTGCGGTTGCGCTCGTGCATGATACCCGTTTTGAGGTTGGCACTTAAGCCTTTGTATAAAAATGGACTTTTGGTATTCATCAACAAAATACCATTGAGTGCATTTGGTCCATAAAGCGCAGAGGCTGCCCCAGGCAAAAATTCGGCACTTGCTAGGTCAATATCAGAGGTTACTACAATCGTACCAACAGAGAAGTTGGTACCAGGAGCTTGATTATCCATACCATCTACCAATTGTACTAGTCGGTTGTTTCCATTGGCGTTGAAACCACGAGCGTTGATAGAGGTGAAAGACATAGATTGCGTTGTATAATCAATCCCTTTGAGGTATTTCAAACTTTCTAAAAAGTTGAATGAAGGATTAGATTGAATCGAACGAATGTCAATTTTTTCAATAGTTACAGGTGACTTCATTACACTTTCCTCCACCCGGGCAGCCGATACAACCACCTCTTCTCCTTGGGTAACTTGTTCTGTCATAGCGATATCTAATTTCGCTTGAGAATCAGTTATGGCAATTTCTTGGGTTTTGTAGCCCACGAAAGAAATAGCTAGTTTGAAAGGTAGAGGAGCGTGGGTATAAAGTGTAAATGTTCCATCAAGGTTGGTAGTTGTACCCGTCACTTTTCCTCTAATCATAATGTTTACGCCTGCCATTACTTCATTAGTGGATGCATCGGTTACTTTACCTGTGATTTTGGTTTGAGCAAATGACGCAAAAGCGCATAGCATCAATCCCAAAGCAAGGATGCTTTTAGTAAAGATGTTTTTCATTGGTTGTTTAATAAAAGGATGAATAGAGCTGTAATCCTCGAACCTAAATGTAAGGATGTAAGTTGGTTCTAGAATGTACAAAAAGAAGATTCGATAAACTCTTAGCGGTAGTAAGGTTTGTCCAAATCAGGGCGTCGTAAGATAATTTATTAAGTATAAAGTATTGATAGGAAATATCGGAAGTACAAAAATATGTATCTACATGGAATAACTCAAGATATATTACACTCATGTAGGAATATCCACTTCGATGAGGATTATTAGAGGTGAATTTTTTATAGGGTAAAACATAAAAACTGCGTTAAAGATATCTCTAACGCAGTTTTTTTGACTATTTATTAAGATTTTTAGAGTTTATATAAAAATTCTCATCAACAGTTAAGTTGCTTAAATTACTGTCTTCTACAGTTTGCCATTGCATACTAGGCTTTACTTTTAGATAAGTATTATCTGCTTTTTTAAATCTCACTGGCATATCAAAACCATCGATACAGGTAGTCCAACGGTATTCTAACTTGTTTCCTGATACTTTATATTCTATGGTAGGAATTTGTACTGTTCTAAGATACTGATCAAAAACTTTACTCAAACTAACCCCACTTTGTTGTGATAAGAAATTTTCGATTTCTTCGGTTGTAACGGTTTTATGATAAAATACTTGGTTCATTCCACGCAGAATATTTCTCCATTTTTCATCATTATCAATAATGTAACGAATCGTGTGAAGCATATTGCCACCTTTGTAGTACATATCTCCCGAACCTTCATGATTGACATTATAAACGCCGATAATTGGGCGGTCATTACTGATGAGTTTACGAGTTCCTAGTACGTATGCGTGTCCAGCTTCTTTTCCGAAATGATACTCAGTAAATAGGTTTTCTGAATAGTTGGTAAAACTCTCATGAATCCACATGTCTGCTATATCCTTGTAAGTAATATTGTTGGCAAACCACTCATGTCCAGACTCATGTACAATGATAAAGTCCCATTTAGTTCCCCAGCCTGTGCCCGACAAATCACGACCACGATAGCCATTTTGATAGCCATTTCCGTATGTTACTGAACTCTGATGTTCCATTCCCAAATACGGTACTTCTACCAACTTGTAGCCATCTTCATAAAACGGATATGGCCCAAACCAGTGTTCAAAAGCCTTAAGCATATCTTTGGCCTGATTGAAATGCGTCATGGCTTTTTGATAGTTTTCAGGAAGAACATAATAGTTTAGATCTAGCGGGCCTTTTTCTCCAAAATACTTATCCGTAATTCTGTAATAGTTCGCAATGTTTAGATTTACACCATAGTTATTAATTGGATTTACCACAGCCCACACAAATGTGGTAGTATTGTCGCTATTTTCTTTCACACTTCTCAAACGACCGTTTGAAACATCCATTAGACCTTTCGGAACCGTCACAGCAATACTCATACTATCGGGTTCGTCGTACATGTGGTCTTTACACGGCCACCATACAGACGCACCAAGTCCTTGACAAGAGGTTGCCATGAACAATTTACCGTCTTTGTCTTTGCTCCAAGATATACCACCATCCCAAGGTGCACGCTTGGCAACTCTTGGTTTTCCCTGATAGTACACTGTCAAACTTTCAGTTTTGCCTACTTTTTGAGGTTTTTGTAGTGTCACAAAAAAGGCGTTTCCATCTCTTTTGAACTTGAGATTTACCCCATCCTGCACAATTTTGCTAATGATTAAAGGTTGTTGTAAATCTACTTGTAAAACTTGTGATGGCTGCAATACTTGATAAGTAATGGTATTAAAACCGCTAAAAGTACTGTCTTTTGGCTGTACACTCACATGTAAAGCATAATGTTTTAAGTCCCACCAAATACGCTCTTTGGTAATCGAGCCACGAAGGGTATCATCGTGAGTAAAAGTGGGTTTGTTGACGAGTAGCTGTGCATTTACGCCAAAACTGGCCATAAATAACAAGCAAAAAAGGAGTTTTTTCATGTAAAAATAATGAGCGAAATCAAAAATCTTAACCGCAGGCGGAGGGTAAGATTTTTAAAACAAAAAGGTTTAATGATGACAAAAGTACAAGCTTGATTTGGCTTAACGAAACAAATTACCGAATTGGTGTCGATTTTGCGTTATATGGCACTGTGTTTTTGAGAAGTATTTCAAATACGGCTAAAATAAGAATATTGGCGGTTAATTTTGAGATAGAAAAGCCCTAAAAACAAAAATCCCTCGACTATTTAGTCGAAGGATTTTTGTGTAGGTTTAGAGAATGTTATTTCTTGAGTGTGACAACAATCACCCCATTGCGTCCTTTTTCGCCGTAAAGTTCTATGGCTTTTTTATCTTTCCAAACGCTTATCGATTCTATGGTATTAGGGTCGATTCCAGTTAAACCTCCTGTCCCATACGAAACTTCTTTTCCATTGACAATGCACAGCGGTGCGGTCATAGGCGAAGTGGCTCTCATATTGATCTTAGAGGTAGAATCATTCACAGCGGTGAAAACATTGTCTTCATTTTTTACCAAAAGCATATCTTTTACCGCTATGAATTTTGTAGAAGAGTCAATCTTCGCATTCCCCATTCCTGTAAGTTTAATCGTAACTAGGGTACCTTTGTCTTTAACCTTGACAGAATCACCTTTGTAAGGCGTTCCTACAACGACTACTTCACTTAATTGGATCAAAGGCAGTTTTTCTGCTTTGGGATTTTCGACTTTCACTGCCTGTATTTGTTCTTTCAAATAGTCATCGATAGCACTTGTCGTTTTTTCGATAATCTGTTCAGAACCTTTTGTGGTTTGAGTTACAGTAAAGGCAGTTAGACTGGTAAGTAGGATAGGCGCCAATAAAAAGTACCTTCTCAAATCTTTGTTGCTGGAGGATTTTTTGTTCATCATTGAAATACGGTGTTTTAGTTCTTGTACATTAAATGAATTTGAAAGAGGTATAGAATTTTGTCCCATGGCTACGTAGAGCAATTGCATTTGGTACTGCTTTTTGTCTTGCCCAGAGCCTACGACCAGACTGTCTGTTTGATACTCAATGTTTTCTTTGACGCCACGTTTGAGAAGCCATACCGCGGGATTAAACCAAAAAATCACTGATAGGATTTCAAATAATAATACGTCTAGTGTATGTTTTTTCTCTACATGTATAGCCTCGTGCGTCAAGATGGCAGGTAGGTCTTTTATTTCATGTTTTTGGAGATTACAAAAAATATCATTCCAGAACGAAAAAGCACTATCTATTTGATCACTATGCCAAAAACGAATACTTTCCCAATCATATACCGTTGCTGTTTTTTTGATTTTTTGAATCTGTAAAACAGACAATACTATCTTCAATAAAAGACTCATTACTACAAGTCCATAGAATATCTGTACCCACGAATAATCAAATTGTTTTTCCTGAATCACAGGTAAATACAACACCAAATTATTGGCTGGTACGGTAATTTGTGGCACAATCGAACGATTATGTAACAGGATTGGAGCTATCAATGAATACAGGGTCGTCAACAAAAAATACCACCGATTGTAGGTATAAAAAGTTAATGGACGTAGTAAAAAACGATATCCCAAATAGAATAAGGCTAATGATAGTTGCATTTGTACCACCATGATAAGCGTCTGATTCATAAGCTTTTCTAGTTTTGAATAGCTGTTAAATTTTCATAATTATCAGGTGTATGTTTGCCTTACAATACAAACATACGAAGAAATCGAATATCTACGAAATTTTCGTAGATATTTTTTTAAAATAATTTTAAAAGGCGAAAAGAGGAAAAATAGGATGTTGAGAAATTGAAAAATTAAGATTTGCCGTTTTGAATCATGTTCAAAATTTCTTGCAAATCATCTGGTGTAATTTTTTCCTCTTGAGCAAAAAAGCTTACTAATTCTTTGTATGAGTTTTTGAAATAACCAGACACAACATTTCCTACGTGCTCGCGCTTGTAGCTTTCTTGTGGAATTGCAGGTTCGTAACGAAAGGCATTCGCATATTTTACTGCCTTGACAAATCCTTTTTTCTCCAAATTTTTTACTGTGGAAGCGAGGGTAGTATAGGGAGGTTTTTCACCTGAAAGACCTTCTAAAATATCTTTGACAAAACCTCCTTTTTTACTCCAAATCACCAGCATAGCTTCCTCTTCGGAAGGTGTTAATTTTTCCATTATGTTAAAGTTTGATTGTTACAAAGGTATAAAAAAACAAACACCTACGAATATTTCGTAGGTGTTTGTTTTTGAAATTTTAAAATATGTAAAAATAAAGCTATTCCTTCTGATCGATTTTGGGTTTTATTTGATTTGAAATTTTCCCTTTATCGTTTCACTCGTTGTAAAAATAGGAATAGAAAGAATCGTCCAGTCTACCTTTGCTGAAATGGCGTAATTAACTTTTTGGCTTTTAGTATCTTGGTACGCAGTGATACTAGTGGGTTGCCAACGAACGCCCATATTCCACCCTGACTCCATGCCTTGCATAGCTAAGACTTCGATTTTTTGATGCTTTTCATAGTAAAGAATCACTTCTTTTTTGAAAAGTTTGTAGTCTTCCACAGAGAAAACGGTAGTAAACATTCGGCTGGGATCATGACCTTTTGCCATCTCAAAATATTGAGGAGGAGCCTTTTTTGTACCTGCTTGGCTCAATGTGCCTGGGAAAAGCATAAAGACTAAAACGGCTGCTAGTATGCCATTTTTCCGTGAAATGTTACGGAGGGAGAAGAAAAGTAATCTTAGATAGAGGACAATAAGCACGAGATTCAAAAGTCCCCAAAATAGGTAAAGCATAAAAATTGGGATTTATTGTAGAAAATTGATTTCACGCAAATTAACACTTGCAATTTGAAGAATCCATGATAAATATGATAATCGGTAAATATAAAAAATCCCTTTGTTTGGCATTTAAACCATCACAAAGGGATTTTTATGTGATACTAGAAGAAATTACTTAATCGCCGCACCATTCACTACTACATTTTTCAACGTAAACCCTTTTACTACTGATTTGTCGAAAACAGGGTTTTTACTTTCTACTTTAAAGTTTTCAAAAGTAAAATTGGAAAGTTTATCGTATTCCGACACGGCTACATCGTAGAATATATCACATTTTACTTCAATATTTCTCAGAGTAACATGATCTGAATAGGAGAGTGGCACATCTTTACGTCCCTGTAAGTCAAAAAATTGCTTCCAAGGTTTAACAAACAATAAACTATGAGAATTTCCTTTGACATTTTCAACCAAAATATACTCATATAATTGTGGCGTATCAGGACGCATTTTGAGCCATAAAACTCTGGTTGCTTCATTTACATAGCAGTTGCGCATGATGATATTGCGGTTGTGTATGGCCTCACTACCGCAGGTAAGGGCAGAATGGCAAAAACCAAATTCACAATCTTCGATAATGATATTTTTGTTGGCACCATTATTTGGCACTTTATCTGCCCAAGGACCTTTGCCACCTTTTAGTGCAATAGCATCGTCATTTACAGAGAGATAACAGCCTTTGACCAAAACATTGATACAGGCATCTATGTCAATGGCGTCGGTACTTGGGGCTTTTACTGGTTTTTCTGGTGAGAAAATGTGTGCATCCAAGATCTTTACGTTATTACACTGATATAAATGAGTTGTCCAGAAACCTGAGTTATGCAATTTTACATCTTGAATCTGTACGTTATTTGATTTCCAAATAAAAACCAATCGAGGACGAGAAACCTCTAAATTGGTACAGTTAGGGTTCTCCTTTCTTCTTTGCCAAAACGCCTGCCAATATTTTAAGCCATTTCCATCAATAGTGCCTTTACCCGAAATGGTAAAACCATCTACTTGATAAGCATTTACCAAAGCCGTGAAATAATCTAGGCTTTGTCCTTCCATACGTGAAGGTAGTTTGGGATAATCTTCAATGTTATCAGAGCCTTTCAATTTACCCCCTTCTATCACATGTAGATGTGTTTTGGGTTTGAAAAAAAGCGCACCACTCAAAAAAGTACCTTTGGGAATGACAATGACACCACCCTTTTCAGTTGCTGTGTCAATAACTTTCTGGATGGCTTCTGTTTGTACTAAAGTGCTATCGTTTTTGACGCCATAATCGGTAATAACGTAAGCTTTTCCAAGTTGTGGTAAAGTGATTTTTTTATTAACAGTAAACCAGCTCGAAATAGGAGTGCCATCAGGAAACAATTGCGTAGTGTTTTTTTGAGCATTGATTGAACTCAATCCCACCAGTGAACATGCCAAGGCAAGCAGTATTTTTTTCATTTTGTATTAAAGCTATTATAAGTTTCAACTGGCAATATGTCTCCAAAAATCCATTTAGCCGTCCTGCTTCCTCGGCTGATGGGATAATAATTTGTGATTGAATGAATGAGTGATTTAGCGATTATTTTTTAATATGATTTAACATCAAACATGAGTCATCCCGAATTTTTAGGATTGGATTATTCTCCACGTTTTTATCAAAAAAGCGGTCGATAAATGTTTTTCGACCGCTTTTTGATGCTACTATGCTAGATATGAATGGCATGAGACGCAATCATTGCGTCTCTACTGATGGAATACAAATTTTCACATAATCACTCATTCGCTCAAGCACTCATTCACTCAATTACAATTCGCTCACAACTCACTCAATAACAGAAAGTGAAAATATCCTTACTGTTTAATCTGAATGACCGAACGAGGTTTGGTATTTTTGATTGATTCTGGCAATGATGCCAAAATACTTTTTTTCAGGGCGTTCAAAACGGCAGTTTTGGCGAAGTTTTTATGTGCTACCAAACTCACCTCACGCACAGGAGCAGGACTAGCAAATTGTCGGATGAGACCTTTATGTTTTTCCTCAAAATCTAGCGTTGCAAGTTCTGGTAATATCGTTATTCCTTGATTTCTTTCTACCATTTTACGAAGTGTTTCTAAGCTTCCTGCTTGGTATTCAAACTGTCCAAAACCAATTGTTTTACGTTTTAACTCACAAAGATTTTCAATTTGTGAGCGGAGGCAGTGCCCTTCTTCCAAAAGCCATAATTCTTTCGGATCAATATCTTCAGAAAGGGCGTATTCTTTTTGGTACAAAGCATTTTGCTTTGATACATATAAGACTAGTTCCTCATAAAAAATATGGTGCTCTATAATATTGGGCTGTTGGAGTGGTGTCGCTAATAACCCAATATCCAAATCATCATTTTTGAGTCCTTGAATAATTCGTTCAGTGGTTAACTCCTTAATTTTAAGCTCCAGTTTAGGGTATTCTTCCAAGAAACTAGACAAAAATAAGGGTAATAAATAAGGAGCAATGGTGGGAATTACACCTAAGCGAATTTCTCCAGAAACCTCGTTTTTGCCAGAATTAACGACCTCTTTGATTTTACTAAATTCGGCTACTGTGATACGGGCTTGTTGGATTATTTCGGCACCAATCTGAGTTGTCACCACAGGTTGTCTACTACGGTCAAAAATTTTCACTCCTAGTTCATCTTCCAGTTTTTGTATTTGCATACTCAGCGTGGGTTGGGTAACAAAACAGCTTTCGGCAGCTTGTACAAAATTTCGAAGATTTTCGACCGCAATAATGTATTCTAACTGAGTGATTGTCATAGTTTTAAAAGTTAGTATTGATAATCTTTATAGGGTTATAAATAATATCAATTTGTATCGAGAAAGTTTTGTGATGACCTTTGTATCATCAAAACGAAAATAATACTTTTCAAATACGATATTCAGTATTAGTAGTGAAATTATATATTTGAATTGTACAATTTTAATATTTATTCAATCATAAATTTACAAAAAAAATGTCTAAAATGTTAGGTTTAGGTGCTCAATTCCCAGCTTTCAAAAAATCTGCAGTTGTATCTTTAGAAAAAGGTAAAGAATTCTATGATATCACTTCTGAAGACCATATCAACGCAGGTAAATGGATGGTAATGTTCTGGTGGCCAAAAGATTTTACTTTTGTTTGTCCAACTGAAATCGCTGCATTCAACGCTAAATCTGAAGACTTTGCTGACCGTGATGCAATTTTGATCGGTGCTTCAACTGACTCTGAATTTGTTCATTTGGCATGGAGAAACAACCATGATGATCTTCGTGGTTTGAAATTCCCAATGTTGGCTGATACCTCTAAATCTTTGGCTGAAGAATTAGGTATTTTGGAAGCTAACGAGAAAATCGCTTACCGTGTAACTTATATCGTTGATCCACAAGGTGTTATTCGTTGGGTATGTGCTAACGACTTGTCAGTAGGACGTAACGTAGACGAAGTAATCCGTGTATTGGATGCTCTTCAAACAGACGAACTTTGCCCATGTAACTGGAAAGCTGGCGAAGAAACTTTGTCAGTTTAGTTGATATAAATATCTAGCATTGTTTGAGTAATCAAACAATGCTATTTCTCCTAAATACCTTCCCAAAGGTACTTGAGCGAAGCAATTTATGGTATGTCAAATGATAAATATCACTAAGTTTCGCTTTACCACCACTAAAATTATACTCGCTTTAGGCTTTAAGCAATAGGCAAAATGTTTCTAAAAAACAAGCCTACCTTTACTGAATGCCCATAGCTGAAAGCCAAAAGCAAAATCGTTTGATTTAATTTTGCACGATTACTTAAGTTTTTAAAATAATACATTGGGCTAACATGATTATGTTAGCTTTTCTTCAAATAAGACTTTCAGGATTTTATAAATAACATCATAACATGTTTGGAACTACAAGTGAAACAAAAAAGAACTTGTTGGCAGAATTAAACTTGCCTACAGATTTAGCTTCTGTGTTTTTGGATAGATTAAACTCGGCAGATCACCGTTATATCAAAGATCTTAAAATCAACGTAAGTAACTCGTTGAAGGCATCTACTTTGTCTGAAAAAGATGCAGTTCTTTTGGCTTTGGGTGTAGCAATCAACGAAAAATCTTCTTTATTGGTAGCTTCTTTGGAAGAGTTGGCAAAAGCAAAAGGTGTAGAGGAAAAAGAGTTGTTGGAAGTAGCAAGTTGTGTTTCGTTAATGAACGCCAACAACGTATTCTACCGTTTCCGTCACTTCATGGACAAAGAGTCATACAATAATATCCCAGCAGGTATTCGTATGTCAATCATGATGAATCCAGTATTGGGTAAAGAATTTTTTGAATTATTGAGCTTAGTAATTTCAGCTATCAACGGTTGTGAAATGTGTGTTACTTCTCACGAAGCATCTGTAAAAAGTCACGGTGCTAGCGAGCAACGTATATTTGAAGCGGTTCGTTTGGGTGCTATTTTGAAAAGCTTTATTGTGCTATTGTAATCAATAGGGGCATTTTCCTAATGAAATTCTAATACAATAACTCACTCAGTTTGAGAGTTATATAATCAAAATCTCCAAGATAGATTTTACTATCTCGACCATTTGGAAAAGGTTTTAGGTTTGTATCTGTAAAGTAATCGTGGAATAGATTGATACAAAAAGGTTGATAGAAGTACGCTTCTATCAACCTAAACCTAAGACTTCATATATCTACCGTCACAAAATACGTTTTGGGACGGTTTTTTTATGTCCTTTAATTATCTTTTGCGGTAAAGTACATATTTACACTATTGGAGAATAGCATTTACTTTGCTCAACCACAATGCTTTACCTTCACAATTCCAGTGCGAATCTCCTTTGAGGTAGTACATTTTTCCTAAGTTATTAAAATCTCTGAAAATCTCAATATAGGGTACTTTCAAGTTCGGGTTATACTGTATTTTTTCAATCAAATGATTATAACTGCCTAGTTCTGGATTAGTTACGCTTACTTTGTTAGGTATTAAGGCCAAAACAACGTGGTCGAAACCTGCATTTTGATAATGTGTCAGAGAGCGATTGATTACCTCTACCATTTTGTTTACTTCCTGAGCTTCTAAAGGATAGAAGGAAGAGGTTTTTTCTGTTGCTTTTGCTTCGTCTCTATAAAACAAAGCTTGTTTGTCAGGCGATAAAACCACACCCGATTCTACACGACCAAATACTTTTTCATTAAAAGATGCTTTGGCTTCTCGAATAGTCAAAAAGAAATCATAATTAAACAACGTATGTTGCAAGCGTTCCTCAACCTGAGACGGGAAGAGCCATGTCAAAAACTCTTCTGATTTTTGGAATAAACGTCTTTTCCACGAAAGTTGAGGGGCTTGTACTTCAGCAATAGTATCATGTCCAATAATTTGGTAGTTATCGACTTTCTCACTAAAATGCTCACGTGCCGTACGTTCAACAGACTCAAGAATGAGAATATTATGATAGTTGGTGTCCAACTTAATTTGGCTACTATTCGCCCAATGCAAGTAGGTATATTTATCTGCCTTGAGCATTGAAGAATCAACACGAGCAGGTTCTGTAAAGCTATCGCCAAGGATATACAAATGCACTGGCTTTTGAGTTGTTTTTGAAGATACTTTTGAGTCTTTGCAAGTTTTAACTGGGTCTTTAAACTCAGGTAAATAGGAGAGACGATACAAATCGCCATTACGATAATCGTCTGGAAAAAAGCCCATAGGACCTGTGGTGCGATATACCACAGGCGAGTAAGCCTGAATCCATAAAAATATGGCGATGAATAAACAGCTATATTTTAATACTTTTAAAATCATAAATTTTTCAATTATTACCTCAAAACTAGAACTGAAAATAGATAAACTGATTGGTTTCAAATACGCCTAAGAAATACGTCAGAAATGCCAAACCACATGTCAGTAACCAAAATTTCTTATTCGAGCTTGTATCCACATAAAAGAACTTCCAGTCTTTTAACATCAATAAACCAATAAGCATAAAACAGAAAACCAGTTCAGCTTGATTTAGCGGACTTTGCAAGGTATCCGTCAGAGAGGTAAAGCTGATTTTATGCAAAATCACAGTAGCATCATGTATATTTTTAGCTCTAAAAAACACCCATGCAAGCATCACCAAGAAAAATGTGCTGAACACATTAAGTGTTTTTCCCCAGAGGTTTTGGGGTAGTTTTAAGCTAGGTAAATATTTATTTCTGAAAATGGCAACAATCAAATAGAAACCATGTAGCGAGCCCCAGATGACAAAGGTCCAGTTAGCACCATGCCACAATCCACTGACCATAAAAACAATAAACTGGTTTAAATATTTTCTGAACTCTGACACACGATTTCCACCTAAAGGAATATACAGATAGTCTCTAAACCAAGTTGATAATGAGATATGCCAGCGTCGCCAAAACTCTGAAATAGAACCTGAGAAATAGGGACTATGAAAGTTTTCCATGAGCTCAAATCCCATAACACGAGCTGTTCCAAGTGCAATTTCGGAGTATCCAGAAAAATCGCAATAGATTTGAAAAGTGTAAAAGAAGGTTGCTAGAAGGAGCGAAAGCCCATTTTTATTTTCGGGTTGGTTATAGCAATGATCAACCAACATGGCAAGTCTATCAGCAATAACTACTTTTTTGAAAAGTCCAAAAGCAATTAAGAATAAGCCACTTTTTACTTTTTCCCAATTGAATTGATGAAATTGATGAAACTGATAAAGCACATTTTGTGGACGCTCAATCGGTCCTGCTACTAGCTGAGGATAAAACATCACATATAAGGCATAAATACCAAAATGGCGCTCAGCTTTATGATTTCCTCGGTACACTTCTATGGTGTAGCTCATTGCCTGAAAGGTATGAAACGATAAGCCGACAGGAAGCAAAATATCTAAAGCTTTGATAGGATTGGTCATAGATGCCCAACTCAAAACTTCGGTAAGGCTATCATTCAGGAAGTTGAAATACTTGAAATAAACTAGAATACCGATATTAGAAATCAGACTTATGACAAGTAAAAGCTTTCGTTTTACAGCATTTTGTTCATTTTCAAGAAGTATCCCAGCAATGTAATCAATGATGATGGTACTTAGCAATATCAGAAAATAGATAGGCTTGAATATCATGTAGAAATAGCAACTTGCCAACAAAAGCAATCGCCATCTACCTGACCAACCAAGGCTGAAGTACGCAAGCGTAACTATGACAAAAAAGATTAAAAAATGTACAGTATTAAATAACATAGTTTATAATTTGTACCTATCCAACCATCGGGTTTGGGTGTTGTGATGATACTACAGCTAAAGTTTTGAGATACGAAACTACTTCAATTTGATTGACCATGTTTCGATATTCTGATTATTATGCGTTGTTATGATAAGTTTATTGTAAGAATCCGAATACTGAATGATAGGGGCAGAGCTTGAAATAATAGGCTTGTCGGACACCTTCTCGCCTTTTTCGTTATACAAATAATAGGATGACCAGCCGTTGAAGATGGCATAAAATCTACGACCGCTTCCTAAATTGTAGTATTTGAGGTATTTACGTCCAAAAGCAAGATCTTTTATGGAAAAAAGCTCCTTATCATTTTTGTCCAAAACAGTCACTACCTTGTTATTTCCGCGCATTACAACCCAGTCGTTGGGTTTATCGGAGGCACAAAGTTGGAATTTATATTCTGTATCTGGTCTAAAAAACTGGTTTTTTTGAACCACCTTTCCTGACATATTAACTTTAAAAAATTCGCCTTTTTGTCCCAAAACTAATATGGCAATTTGCCCATCAGTTTGGTCTAACACAGGTGCTGAGAGGGTTGGAACGCCCGTTTTTACTGGAAATCCAGTGGTAAATTCTCCCTTTTCGTTCACGATACCCAACAAACCATTTTCTGTAAGACCTACAGTATAAACCTGTCCCTTATAACCAATTGTTGGGAGTGGACCGATACAATTTTCAAGGGATTTTTGTTTAAAGCTATGGGTTTCCTCTAAATCATCTGATTGTAAACTTACACAAAGACCGTTTGAGGTTATAATATGGATTTGATTATTGGATTCTGCAACAGCCCAACTAGTTGAGTTAAGTCCTGAAATGTTCGTACTACTATTTACCTCAAAACCATCTTCCTCTCGTTTTAGGATATAGGCTTTTTGGGTGGTAAGCACCATTAATCGCTGTTTTTTATCGCTACTAGTTTTCAAAAATTGTGGTTCACCCAATATTTTTCCTTGAACTGAGGTAGACCATATTTTTTTGCCTTCATTTAATAAAACAAGTTGATTTCCAGTAGTTTGGAATAATAATTCTGAGGACTTGGTGGTTGGGTTGACCAACATTAGCGGTTTTCCTGCAACACTATAACCATACTGTTTGAGTTTTAGTAATTTATAATCATATTTTCCTGAGGAGCTTCCCTTGTATGAATCACCCTTTAAAAAAGAAAACTTAGATTTCTCTTCGTTAGACTGATAAACTAAAAAGGTGATACCTGAAGACTCAAAGGTTTCTTTTGACATTTCGTACCAAGGAGAAGGTAGCAAGGCTTGAAGACCAGTTAGGGCTTTTTGAGGTTCTGAAATCCAAACTAAATTATTTTCTCCAAGTTTTTTGAGTAGTGACTGATGACGACTGCTACTCGACCAAACCTCATTTCTACTAATACTAAGTAGATATTCTTGTAAAGTACTTAAATCACTTGCTAGAATAACAAAATCCTTATATTCCGTAAAAATACAATTACTAAAACCTGAAAAAATAGGTCCTAAAACCATTGCTGGAAACTCTCGAACGCCCAAGGCAGTAATCGTGAACGAACCATACGGGATTGCATAAGGTTTTTGTCCTTTGGCATTGGCCACTTTTAGGGTAACCTCCTTAAGTAGGTTTTTGATTTCTTTGTTTTGAATAAGTACAATTTTATTGGCTTTGCTGGGATCGCTACCTTCAAGATTTAGTAGACTGACACTATTTTGGATATTATCCTGAATCTGCTCAAAATCGATATCAAAATCGCTTTTTGCAGAGTTTTGAAGCTTCAATAAATATTCATCCGATTCAATTTGTTTTTGACAATTATCCTTCAATTCACTTGATTGGTCAATACTAATGTTCAGTGCCATGGAGCAAGAATTAGGAATCATATTGCCTACATCAAATTTTTTGGCTGATTGTGTTCCGAAGATGTCTGGATTGGGACTCACTGAGAATGCCTCTACGCCATAGTTAAGGAAACTATCTTTGAGATACCAAGTCCACGACTGAGGCAAAATACGGGCTAAATAAGGAGCAGAGGTACGTTTTTGTTCTACAACTTTTACACCAAATTCTTTGATGGCATGAGCATTCACATGGGTAGTCATCAAAGTGGATTCTGTAAAGGTTGATAAATCCTTGAGTGGTAAATTCTGTGCCCAAAAATGCTTTTTACTCAAAAGAATTTCCTCCAATACTAGGGTAGAAGGACTAATTATGAGAAAATTATCTTTGATGAAAAATGCAATTTCAGTTTTGGTAGAATTAAAAAATATTTCGTGAATCTTTTGTTTCGCCGTAGTATGAGTAATCAAACGTAAGCCTTCACGGGTTTTGTCCAAGTGAATCAATTGGTCGAGCAGAGGTTCATCTTCAGAAATGAGAGGAATAAAGTAGGCCCAAGTAATACGTTCTTTGGCTTGTGGAATATAAGCAAAGTACAATAAGCGATTGGCAAACAGAGCATCGAGCCTTTCACCTTTTAATCCATAATGTTCTAATTCTGTAGCAATTGGAAATAAAGAATCTGTGAAGGGTAACTCTTGTAATTTACTTTTAATGCTGGCCTCGTTGGGCTGATAGGCTTCCAGCAATAACAGGGTATTGTCTGGAATAAGATCAGAAATGAGTTTGTTGGTGGCAGTGGTGTTTCTATAAAAGAAAAAACCGCCTATTCCTAAAAGGATTGCAAGTAGGATGAACCAATTTTTTTTCATTCTGATAAAGCAAATTTGAACGTATGTATTTAGAAAGCCAAAGATAAGGCTTTTGTAGGGGCTATCAAAAAGCAAACGAGAACAGCTTCAGATGAAATTCCCAAAACTGTTCTCGTTTATATATTTTGTTGTAGGTAAATGGATGATTTACTTAAGAAAAGGTATTCTATTTCTACAGTTTATCGGCCACCCCAATACACTTATTTATTTTCCCCACATCGCATTGGCCGTATCTGGGAAGAACAATGTCAATTCAGGAACACCATGTGCCATTCTGTTGGCCCATTCAACACCTTGCATCAACGAGTGATCTTGGTTAGAAACTTCATATTTCCAAGCGCCAAAACGTCCTCGTGAATAAATGTCGTATTTCTCGAGGGCTGGAAGTACTTCTTTCAAAATACCATCACGCTCAACAGATGGTGTTGGATAACCATAGTTCGTTGAGAAGATAAATTCTGAAATAATATCATCCTCAGATTCGATGAGTTTATCTTCCAACATCGCACGAACCGTATCTTTAATCAAAGTTTCTCTGTCAACAGGCTTACATTCCGATTCACTTACCTCTGCCATCAATGACCATTGATTTTCGATATCTGGAACGTTGTATGGGCTATAGTTTGAGAATACCGTAATACGATAATATGGGCTATTTTTTTCTGGGAAATACATCCAACATTTAGTAGCCAAATCAGCTTTTGGTTTACCTTTCAAACCAATACCAATCACGTTGGTAGAAGAGTGTTTCAGACCTTGTGCTTTGGCTGTAATTGTTTCGTCCAAACCTTCCACTTTGGTAGTGAAAATATCCAATGGCATTGTGTTCATCAAATAGGTATATTCGATTTCACGACCGTCTTCCAAAATCAACTTTTTAGCAATAGGGTCTACTTTGGCTACTTTAGCGTTTGTCAAGATATTTTCTTCACCTACCAATTTTCCAACGTTTTCCCAGATAGCTCCTGTACCACCATGTTTAGGGAATTGGAATGTATTGTTTGGACCCCACGAAAGGTCATCCTTATCGAATAGAATATTTTGGGTAACACGTTGCAAATCAGTAACAGCAACACGCTCACCAACCCAGCTTGCATTCATTTGTGCAGGAGGGAAAGCCCAAACTTTGAAGTTGTATGGCAACATAAATACCTCAGCGAGACCTTCGCCAAATGTATTCATAATCCACTCATGAAAGTTGGCAGGTTTTTTACTAGAAGGGTTTTTGTACAACTTGATCAAACCCTCTAAGCATTTCCACATCGTTTCTTTGCTAAGATATTTGATGTTGTTTTGGAAAGGGTATGGTACAAAACGGTCTTCAATCCAAACCCATGATTCACGTTGGTGAGTCAACCAACCATCTTCGCCCAATGCTTTCATCATTAGGTCATCGAAATATTTGTAGTGCGAAAATTGTACGTGACCCCCTACATCCCAAGTAAAGCCTTTTTCATCTACGAAACTGGTGGCCAAACCTCCTATATAATTTTCTTTTTCAAGTACGATAAAGTCCTTGATACCAAGTTCTTTCAAGCGATACGCTGCGCCAAGACCTGTTGGTCCTGAACCAATGATGACATATTGATATTTCATACAATAATTGCGGCCGAAGTCTTTAGCCTGTTTGTTGTAATTCAGTCCTGTTGTTTGAGGTAAAAAACAACAGCAAAAATTTGACAAAAGAAGTGAATAAAAATAGAGAATTGGCTTAAGAATAATTCCTAAGCCAACGTTACTATTTCAATTTTTTGATTTTCGTATTTAGTTCCAAGCGGAAATTCAAAAGCTCTTTGAAGCTCTGCCAACATACTTTAAGGAGTTTCATTTTTCGGATTGAAACTTCCCCAGTAAGGCGCTCTTTGTGAACAATTGGAATATTGAATAGCTCTTGACCTGATTTTTTCGCCATAATTGCAATAAAAATATTCGGTGCAAAAGGAGTTGGACTTGGTAATTGTTCCAACAATTTTTTCAAGAAGCTTCCTTTAATCAAACGGAATGGAATATTGGAATCGAGGATGAATGTTCCGTAAACCAAGAACATACTCCAACGTAATATACGGGTGATAAACAAACGGAAAACCGCATCATGACGCACTTGACGATAGCCTAAGATAAAATCAGATTGGGTTCTTTTATCCCAAAGTTTTTTTACATCTTCAGGAATAAATTGGTCGTCTGAGTCTGTTTGGAATACATATTCAGCACCAATTTCTACTGCTTTTCTATAAGCGTGAACTACCGCATTACCGTGTCCGCCATTTGGTTGGTGAACAACAATTAATTTAGGATACTGTGGCTGAATTTCGTCAAGAATTTTACCAGTATTGTCTCTTGAACCATCATTCACTACGATCAAGCGGGTATTTTCTCCTGCAAACTCTGTGTCTAAAAGGTCACTCCAGATTTTTACTACGTCTGCCATGCACTCTTCTTCGTTGTAAGCTGGCATGACGATGGCTAATTTAATACTCATTAAAGATTTTGTTTGTCCAAACAGTTTTGTGCAATCATTTGCATCGCAAAAATACCTAATTCAGATTGATTTTTGTAATGTAAATTTTAAAAATGAAGAAAACTTAATGCTGTTTTTATCAAACAGGTGTTTGACTTCATGGCACACAATTCTATTCTCAGTGATCGATTTGTGTTGGTTAGTTAGTAAAAACTGCTGAATGTGAGATTTGATTCTTTCAAAACACTTGTTTCTTCAGCGCCTTTCGGGTTAATAATTAAAGTATTTTTTCAAGTTGTTAACTGGTTTTTCAACGAGAAACCAAGACAACGTTGCTATCAAAACAGTGAGCGTAGCATACACCAAGAGCTCAAAGGCAAATCGATGTGTGATGCTTGGTGCAAACTGTTGTAATTTATGTAAAATTCGAACCGTAGGATGTGTTGGGTAATTAGTGTGATAGAAGTTGTAAACAAAATTATGATACAAATATAAACCATAACTAATACGCCCAATGTAGGCCGTTACTGGATTTTCGAGACAAAATTTCATGATGCCTCCGTAGCCTGATACGGCTCGTAAAATCAAGAAAAAACTCAGGATAGAACCAAAGAGTCTGTCTAAAACCACATAGGTAAAACCGTGGTGAACATCCATTTTTAGCGCAACAATATACCCAATATATAACGCAAGGCTCAGGAATAAGTAACTATTTTTGTCCAATTGCTTAAATATTGTATCGCGCTTGTAGGTAAACAAATACGCCATCACACCTCCCAAACCAAATGAATCTAAGCAGGTTGGCATCAAAACATACTGGGCAGTCCAATCTGCATGAAGGAAGAAAAATAATAACCTTAATCCCAATGATAAGGCGATCATTCCCGCAAAAAGCTTAGTGAAATATTTTTTAGGAAGAAATAAAATCAAGTAGGGAAAAAACAAATAAAACTGTTCTTCCACCGCTAATGACCATAAGTGGTCAATAACACCAATCCATTTATGATAGATGGCAATGTAAAAATTAGTCGAATATAAAAGTGACCAGCCTATTGTTGCTCTAATATTCGGTACATCAAAAATAAATAACAGAAACAATGCTAAGTAATAGATTGGAAATATTCGAATGGTTCTTCGAACAATAAATTGCTTTACTGTAAACCAATGACTTCGGCCAATGGCATCGTCTTTTTCTTTTCCTAACATCAAAATTCTGATAATTAGAAAACCACTCAAAACAAAGAACATGGCTACGCCCAATGAACCTAATGGAAGGGTATTTCTTTCAGCTAACCAGTGGTCAATTAGCACAAGGCCTACAGCAATTGCTCGAATGCCATCTAATTGCCCAAAATAGTCATGTTGATTTTTTGTTTGCGTCATCCTTTTCAGAAAATTGAAGTTAACTCGTTCGGGAGAGTTAAATACAGGTATTGAATAGACAAAAATAGCTTGTTTTTTGTCCTCTGACAAATCTAAAATTCGACTAGACGTTTACAAAGCAATATTCGACTTATAGCAAATGAATGCTAACTTATTGATAGAAAGTGTTCTAGCTATCAATGTATTCCCTAAGTGTGGTAGACCGTTCACTAAATTTAAGTAAAAGGGTCATCAACATTACCCGTACAGAATTGAGTTAGTAAACTAAAAAATAAACGCTGTGAAAGAGGAAAATTATTGAAAAGGTGACAAGCTCGTTTTGTGATACTATTTTTTGATAATTGTAAACTCTACTCGTCTATTCAATTTTCTTCTTTCTTCAGTTGCATTACTTGCAATAGGTCTTGTTTGCCCCCAACCTTTGGTCTGTATTCTATCTGCCTGAATACCTTGGCTAATGAGATATTTCTTAGCATTTTTTACTCTATCTTCCGAAAGTTGAAGATTTAGTTGAAAGTCACCAAGGTTGTCGGTATGTCCTTCAAAGAGAATCTCTAAAGTTGGAATTTCTTTCATTGCCTGTGCGATTCTATCTAAATCTCGTAAGGCAGCTTCTGGCAAATCAGCTTTTCCTTGACTAAAAGTTAAGCTGTTGAGAATACCTTTATTCCCCACCTCTAGTGGAAGAAGGTAGAAGTTCTTCTTAATTTCTTTAAATTCATTTTCGTTCGTTAAATCAACGTAATCAGTGATGGTTAAATATCCTTTTTTGACAGGGACAATTTCATATTGCTGGTGTAATGGCAGAATTATTTTGAATAACCCCAGACTTGGATTAAAATGGGTTGAATTCTTTTTCTTATAGTTTTTATTGGTGTACCATTCGACTTCACATTCTACCGCTTTCTGATCTGAGGTTGAGAGAATTTCTCCCATAAGTACCCACACTGGCTCAGGCTGTTTGTCTTCTGGTAAAAGTAGTCTAAAAATATCTTCCTTTTGCGAACTACCCTCGTATGTACACATATAGGCGTATTCGCCTGAAGCAGGAATGGTGAAGAATCCATCCCAATTTGGGGTATTAATTCCTTCTCCTAAATTCTGAGGCTCAGACCAATTAAGCCACGTTTCGTCTAGTCGGGTGGATTTAAAAATATCATTATCCCCAAACCCAGAAAAACCTCTAGTCGAAAAGTATAAAGTTTTACCGTCCGCCGCAATAAATGGCGTTACATCATGTTCACTTGAATTAAGCGTGTTTCCCATATGTCGCGGTTCAGTCCATTCTTCATTATTTTTCTTGAAAGAAACATACAAATCCCTTTTTCCTTTGGTAGTCATACGTTGAACAGACATCACCATTACACGACCATCTGCTGAAACGGCAAACTCTGCATTGGGACTGTAATTATAAAAGTTATCAATTTTAACTTCCTCTGGAAATGACCAACCATTTGGCGTTCGTTTAGAACGGGAGATACCTGGAGCTAATTTCCCGTCTTTTTGATATTTGTTCATCAACAAAACCTCTCTGCCATCAGAAGAAACAGCAAATACGGCATTGTTGTCATCGGTATTTAATGGAATGCCAAGATTTTGAGCCTTCGACCAAGTGCCGTCGCTATTTTTGGTACTGTACCAGATATCTTGATCTTTTTCTTTACCAAATAAGCTGATATAATTACGGGTATAGTAAAGTGTTTTTCCATCGCTGGAAATGACAGGCGCAAACTCAGGATTTTTGGAGTTGATAGTTTTTCCTAAATTTTCACGAATTACTTTTTTGGGAGCATCAGACGCCACTTTTACATACTGATTAACCACCTGAGAACTATTGGAAATACCTATGGCTTCAATTTGTTTGGAAGTTTTCAACGCACTCTTCCGTAGTACAAGTCGAATGGCTTGTACTTTATATTCAGTCACTTTGGGTAAAATAACATTGAATAATTTATCCTTCCCCGGAATGAGCGATGCATCTTCCGATATTTCGAAAAGTAGGTGTTCTTTCGAAAGGGCGTCAATGGCCCATACTTGTGCAATCGAACCTTGAGGCATCAATTCTGATACCATCACTTGTTTGATACTGAAAGCTGTATCAAATTTCATGGCTAAGGATTCAAATTCGGAAGTAATGGGGGAAAACTTTAAGGTCGTAGTTGCTGTTTTGGCACGTAGAGGTAAAACAAATTCAGACGAATACTCGATGACAGTATTAGCCCATTTGATAGTTTGTGATGATGCTTCTTGGGTGAATATGAACAGTGTAACTACTAGAGCAAAACGAAAAAAGAGAGTATTAACCATAATATTAAATTAGTTAAACTCTCCTTTACAAAAATAATACCAGAAAGGAGCTTAGATTTTGACAATCGTCACCTCAACTCTTCTATTAAGCTTTCGTTTTTCTTCCGAATTGTTGCTTGCTATAGGTCTTGTAGAGCCATAGCCTTGGATTTGGATGCGTTTTTCTTCAATACCATTTTTAATAAGGTAGCCTTTCACTTCGGTGACACGTTGCTTCGAAAGCTTTAAGTTTTCGTTCCAATCTCCTTGATTATCAGTATGTCCTTCGAGCATAATTTCCATTTTGGGATTTTCTCTCATGGTTGCCACAATATGGTTTAACTCTTGGAAGGAGGCGGGCAATAATTCGTATTTACTTTGTTCAAAAAACACACTGTTGAGCGTAATTTTTTGTCCAGCAGCAATAGGGAATAGGAATAAATTCTTTTTGACTTCATGAAAATCTTTTTCATTCTCAAAATCAAGTACTTCTGAGGATGATAGATACCCTTTTTGTGAGGCAGAAATCGTATATTTTTTCTTGGTTGGAAGCATAAACTTATAGTCCCCCGTAGCTGGGTCAAACGTTACACATACCGTATCTCCGTCCATAGTTGACTGTACTTTTACTTTGGCACCAACAGGTTTTTTATCAGCAGAATTGTACACCCCACCCGACACTTGTACGACTACTTCAGGTTTGATTGCCTCAGGAATTTTCAATTTGAAGATATCTTCTTCTCCGAGTGATTTTTCTTGAGAAGAAAAATACCCATAATCACCTACGGCAGAAATCGTAAAATAACCATCCCATTCAGAAGTATTAATCATCGGACCAAGATTCTGTGGTTCTGACCATTTTGTCCAAGAATCATCTAGTCTTCTCGTAACAAAAAGATCGTTGTTGCCGTAGCCAGGGAAACCTTTCGTGGAGAAATACAAGGTTTTTGAATCCGCTGCGATAAAAGGCATTCCTTCATCTTCGGCGGTATTGACACTTTTTCCCAAGTTGACGGGTCTAGACCATGATTTGTTATCTTGTAAAAAGCTTACATACAAATCTTTACCTCCTTCGGTATCTTCCAATTGTGCTGAAATAAGGAGAATTCGACCATTGGGAGCTATGGAATATTCGGCATATTCAGACTTGTTTTTGAAGTCGGCAATCGCTACCTGCTCAGGAAATCCCCAGCCTGAAGCGGTCTTCTGAGAAATAGAAATCCCTTTACTCATTTCGCCATTGGGCATGTACACATTGTTGAGCAACAAAGTTTTACCGTCAGGATAGATAGCACAAATGGCATTATGCTCTGAATTATTGATTGGTTCAGGAAAAGGTTTGGCTGGTCCCCATGTTTTGTCGGCTTGAAGCTCAGAAAACCAAATATCTTGCTTTTTGGCATAACCCACATTGGCTGGGTGTTTCCAACGAGTATAATACAAGGTTTTTCCATCGGGAGCAATCACAGGCGCTAATTCACGAAATTCTGAATTCACATTTTTTCCTAAATTTTCTTTCACAATCTGACTTGGCATATTATTGGCCAAATTGATGAAGGCTTTGATGGGCTGGTCGGACTGCGAAATTGCAATAGCATCAATTTGATTCCATCCTTTTACTTTTGAAGTATTAAGACTTACTCTCACCGAACGAACTTTGAATGTTGTCATTTGATTAAGTATCAAATTCAGCATTTTACCGAGTTCATTTGTGGGAGGGGTATTATTGATCCAGATAGGATGGATATTATTATTTTCATCAAAAACATCAACATGTGTGATAGCACCCTGACCAAAGTTTTCGGCAATTGCAATTTGGCGGACTGGCATGAGGGTATCAAAACTAACGATGATGAATTCCTCGTTGATAGAATTATTTTGGGTCATAGGTTGCCACGCACAAACCGAATAGCCCACTTGAGGTAGTTTGTTGGGTTTTCCTAAAACTTGTATTGCACGATTTTCTTTGGTCGTTTCTTTGTCTGCATACTCGCTCGAGAACGCCACGACTTTACTGGCCCAAAATGTTTTTTGTGCAAAAAGAGGAAGATTTATAAATGCAAATAGTATAAGCAAACAGACTCTATTCATAGATAATCATGAAGACGAAGAGGCTTCGATATTTAATGACTTTGGCGTAACCTTAAAAACTGTGCCAATGTTGTACATCTCAGAGGTAAAGTTAATGTAAAAAAACTTTTATTATGCTAAAATGATATAATTCTGCGAGGGATTTAACTATTTTTAATGGAATGCGGAAAGATAAAACGAAAATAGATTTTCCGAGAAGAACAGCTTAAATGAAGATAGAAGTATAAGGAAGTTTTTGCTGAGTAATGATGCTATTGAGGTATGATTGTTTTGGGAGGAATGCTTTGACGAGAAATTATCTTGAAGATTATTACTTAGCCGTATGTGCTAGGCTTGAGCTTACGGCATAAAGCCTAGCGCATACGACTGATATACTATATCTGAATATTTTTCAAATTCGCAATTGTTGCTTGTGGGTTTGGAGCGTTAAAAACAAAGCTTCCTGCTACTAAGGCGTCGGCACCTGCCTCAATCAACTTAGTACCAGTTTCTTGATTTACTCCACCGTCGATTTCAATAATCGTATTCAAACCTCTTGAATCAATCATTTGGCGCAAACGAAGAACTTTATCGTAAGTAGATTCTATGAATTTTTGTCCACCAAAGCCAGGGTTTACCGACATCAATAATACCATGTCACAATCAGGCAAAATTTCATCAAGTACCGAAAGAGAAGTGCCAGGGTTTAATACCACACCAGCGACACATCCCAATGATTTGATTTGTTGTAATGTACGGAGAATATGCGTACAAGCTTCATAGTGAACGGTAATATTGGTTGCACCGATTCTTTTGAATTCCTCCAAATATCTATCAGGTTTTTCAATCATCAAGTGTACGTCCAAAGGTTTTTTTGCATGACGATTAATGGCCTCAATTACAGGCATACCAAAAGAAATATTTGGCACAAAAGCACCGTCCATTACGTCGATATGAAACCAGTCTGCTTGCGAGTTGTTGACCATTTCTACATCTCGCTGAAGATTCGCAAAATCCGCCGCTAATACCGACGGAGCAATAATGATATTTTTCATGCCGCAAAATTAAAGGAATCTTGTGCAGGAAAAAAGAAAAAAGCGGTATTATCGAATGAGATAAAGGGCAGAAAGGGTGACTTGCGTTAGACGATAGCCTTCGCCCATAGGTCTTGGAGCTGTCCAGACATTAGCAGAGGTTTGAAAGATAGCTTCCATTCTCAGATGTTGCTGAATTTTAAGCCCAATTCCTAAGTTGCCTCCAAAGTCGTAGGTCTTTTGGGAGGTGATGTAGGAAAATTCTCTTTCAAGCTGATAGCTGGCATAAGGACCAACAACACAATAGGCTTTGGAATCGCCAAGATTAATTTTTGCTAACAATGAAAAGTCAATATAGGGAGATTGAAAGGTAATTCCTCTTCTTTTAAACCCTTTTTTCGTGTATAAAATTTCGGGACTTAACAGTATATCACTAGTCAATGGGAGTTGACCAAAAATGCCAAAATGGTAAGCGTAAATATTATTGTTGGGATCATTCAATAGGCCTGTTCCTGCATGTGAGGTGGCATTGCCACCTGCTTTTACCCCAAAATTGACACCATCTTGCGTGAAAGCAGTCCAACAGACTCCGAGGATGCAATAGATCAGTATAAATTTTTTCATAAGGATTTTTATTTTCTACTTGGCACTAAACATAAAAGGTTCGAACAAAAGTATTTTCAAAGGTCTTGTAATCAGCACTTCTTTCATGATTAAGCCTTTTTGCTTAAAGTATTTGAAGCAAAAATCTGATTTTTGAATTATCTTGGTCAAAAATTAGACCGAAAACATGAATCTATCTCAAAAAATAGATTTTACTAGAAATATACGAAAATGAGTCCGCAAGAACAGATTAATTTCCTTACAGATCAGATAAATTATCACAATCATTTGTATTACATGAAGTCAGAAACAGAAATTTCTGATTTTGACTTTGATCAATTGCTTGTTCAGTTAAGAGCTTTGGAAGAGCAATACCCCGATTTAGTGCGTGAGGATTCGCCCACACACAGAGTGGGAGGGACTATTTCAAAAGAATTCGAATCTGTAACGCATCGTTTTCCGATGCTTTCTTTAGGGAATACCTACAATGAACAGGAGCTTTTGGATTTTGATGAACGAGTACAAAAAGGATTGGAAGGACAATCTTACGAGTATATCTGTGAGCTGAAGTTCGATGGTGTAGCATTATCTGTTTGGTACGAAAATGGAATTATTACCCGTGGTGTAACACGAGGTGATGGAGTTCGAGGCGATGATATTACGGCCAACGTAAAAACGATTAGAACATTGCCTTTGAAGGTAATGACTAATGAACTTCCAGCACTGTTTGAGGTTCGTGGAGAAGGTTTTTTACCCCTGGCGTCTTTTGAAGCCATCAACAAAGAGAGAGAGGATATTGGCGAAGCTCTATTGGCAAATCCAAGAAATGCGGCCTCGGGTACTTTCAAAATGCAGGATTCTTCTGTGGTGGCCAAAAGAAAACTAGATTTTTATGTATATCAATTTTTGTCTGAAGAAACGGTTTTTGATACACATGAAGAAAGTTTACATTGGTTACATTCAGTTGGGTTTAATGTTTCTGATACTTGGGAAAAGCACGATACCATTCAAGGCGTTTTAGGATTTATTGAAAAATGGGAAGAAAAACGTCATGAATTGCCCTTAAATACGGATGGGATTGTTATTAAAATCAACTCTTTTGCCCAGCGCGAAGAATTGGGTTTTACGGCAAAGTCACCAAGATGGGCAATTGCCTACAAGTACAAGGCAGAATCTGCCACTACAACGCTAGAGTCGGTAAGCTATCAAGTGGGTCGTACAGGAAATATTACGCCTGTAGCCAACTTAAAACCCGTTTCGTTAGCAGGAACGGTGGTGAAACGTGCGAGCGTACACAATGCTAATGAAATAGAGCGTTTGGATTTGCATATTGGCGATACCGTTTTTGTAGAAAAAGGAGGGGAGATTATTCCGAAAATTACTGGTGTAGATATGAGCAAGAGAACCGAGGAACTCGAAGCCGTTCATTTTCCGCACCTCTGCCCAGAATGTAGTACCGAACTGATTCGCAAAGAAGGAGAAGCCAATCACTATTGTCCGAATGAAAAAGGCTGTCCTCCGCAAATCAAAGGTAAAATTGAGCACTATATTCAGCGAAAAGCGATGAATATAGAAAATATTGGATCCGAAACGATTGATACTTTTTATACAAAAGGGTTACTTAAAAGTCCTGCCGATTTGTATGATTTGAAATACGAGGATATTCAGGGAATGGAAGGGTTTAAAGATAAATCTATCAAAAATATTCTTTCTGGCATTGAAAAATCTAAAGAGATTCCATTCAAACAAGTATTGTTTGCCATAGGCATTCGTTTTGTAGGGGCAACGGTCGCTGAAAAACTCACCGCACATTTCTTGACTATTGAGGCGCTTGCTGAAGCTACTTATGAGCAGTTGATTGAAGTGCCAGAGATTGGCGACAGAATTGCCCAGAGTATTATTGCTTACTTTGCCGATGCTGACAATCGCCAGTTTATTGCCCGTTTGCAACAAGCAGGATTACAATTTGAGCACATTCCTACTGAAATTGTTGTCGAAGGAAACACTTTGGAAGGAAAATCTTTTGTAATTTCGGGTGTTTTTCAAAATTTTGGAAGAGATGAGCTGAAAGTAAAGATAGAAGCCAACGGAGGTAAAGTACTCAGTGGTGTATCTAAAAAGCTTGATTTCTTGCTAGCAGGCGCTGAAGCGGGTCCTTCAAAAATTGAAAAAGCACAAAAAATGGGTGTAGCTATTATTTCTGAGGAGGATTTCTTAGGAATGCTTGAAGCCTAAAAACGAGAATTTTATTAAAATTTCTGGGGTATTGAAAACAATACTCTACCAAACTCAAATCAATTATAATGAGACCAAAATTTCATGGTGTAGCTCCCGCATTAGTAACGCCAATGCATGAGGATGGGAGTATTAACTACGATGGGTTAAAATCTTTAATCCAACACGTAAGCGACGGAGGTGTAGATTATTTGGTTGTTCAGGGAACAACAGGTGAGTCCGCAACAACTTCTAAAGACGAGAAGAAACGTATATTGGAATTTGTCAAGGAACACAACTACAAGAACCTTCCAATCGTGTACGGTGTAGGTGGAAACAACACGCCTGAAGTGGTCAAATATTTGAAGGAAGTAGATTTGACAGGTGTAGACGCTATCTTGTCAGTATGTCCATATTATAACAAACCTGGCGCTCGTGGTGTGATTGCACACTATACTGCCATTGCAGATGCTTCACCAGTTCCTGTGATTATGTATAATATTCCAGGTCGTACAGGCATTAATATGTCTGCATCAACAACCTTGACGTTGGCTCAGCATCCAAACATTATCGGTATCAAAGAAGCATCTTGTATTATCGAGCAATGTATGGAAATCTACAAAGGAAAGCCTCAGGACTTCTTGTTGATTTCAGGCGATGACGTGCAGGCTGTTCCAATTATTGCTTGTGGTGGTGTGGGTGTTATGTCGGTTATCGCTAACGCTATTCCTACCAAATTTACTAACATGATTCACGCTGCTTTGGATGGTGATTTCAAAGGTGCTCGCGATGTTTTGGGTGATTTCTTGGCGATTGACCCATTGTTGTACGAAGAGGGTAACCCAGTAGGAGTGAAGAAGATTCTTGAAATTAAAGGTCTTGCAGAATCTCACGTTCGATTGCCGCTTGTGAAAGCTTCGGAAGAACTTGGCGAAAGAATGAAAGTGGTTTTGGCCAACGATAACTTGTAATATTTTTGTCGCCTCATGCTTTTGCTTGGGGCGATTTTATTTTGTAAATGTTGAGTAGTGAGCTGTGTGTGAGTTTACCAAATGCTTTTTACTTAAGGCCTACGGCTTACAGCTCTATCATGTAATAACACTTTGTTACCTATAAATAAAAATTAACTATGTTCGTTCATATTGTAAACTTCTGGTTGAAACCAGATTTGTCGGTTGAAGACCGTCAGAAATTTGTAGAAGGGGTAAGTTCACTTGGAACTATTGAAGGTTTGGTAACTTTTAATGTAGGTACACCTGCTGACACCGACCGTCCTGTGATTGATAGAAGCTACGATTATAACCTTTTAACAGTTTTTAACAACATAGAAGGACACGATAAATACCAAGTTGATCCAATCCACCTTAAATTTGTGGACGAATGTAAACATCTCTGGGATAGAGTACTAATTTATGATGCAGAAAGTATTTAATAATTCAATTGTAAAAGGGCTGGCTTCGATATTATTTATCGGCTTAGTGTTGTCTTGTAACAAACCACCCTCAACGAGTTCTTACTATCGTCCGAATTATGAAAGAGGAGGTTATGATTCTGGTGTTGGCTTAAATTTTGGTATTGATGAAAAATATCCTATCGAAATTTTGCAAGGAACAGATAAACCTGCAAATGCTTTTGAGGAGATAGAAAACCTGAAAATTGAGGGTGAATATCCGCTTACAACTGACCAAGAATATAAAGGTCGTATGTTGAAAAGAGGAAATGATGAGCAACAAAAAAGAGACTTGTTGAAGCAAATGGTTGAAAAAGCGCAGGATTTGGGTGCAAGTGGCCTAATGAATGTGAATTATAAAGTATTCTCTACAGCTTCAACTTCGGGTTATATTTTGACAGGAAAAGCTTTCCGATATGTCATAAAGCCACAAGTAAAACCTGCTAAGAATTACTAACAGTGTTTATTGAGTGAATGGTGGTTGAGTGAAGGAGTGATTTTTAAAAATTCATATTAAAAATAATTACTCATTCACTCAACCAAATCATTCAGTTAGAGATAACTCATCGTACTCAGCTCGACATAATTACCCTATCTTATTTACAAAAATTATATGCTGCTGATAAATGGTTCTTTTTACCAGTTTCAAAAATCGTATGTTTCTGATAAACTTTTCCTTTTAAAACATCATTCATAAAGGTTAGGATATACGCTTGATTTTTATTGAAAAGTTCGGCGCTATATTCATGCCCACCTCCACAATATGTGTACAAGTGCGTCATTCCTTTCATGCTTTTCAGGTGATTGAAAATGGAATAAGACCCAAACAGCATCAACCATCCCGATGAATTTACAGGGCAATAATGGTGAGCAGCAGTTCCGTAAGGCACTGTCACATCTCCATTGCCATGAAAGAACAACATGGGCAGTTTATTTTCTTTGGTGATTAAATTCAAATCCATGATAGCTCCAGCACCAGAGATTAATCCTGCATATTTGAATCCTTCAGGAAGCGTTTTTCCGTACATCTTCATTAAATTCTGATTCCAAAAAGCGGCGTGTAAAATAGTTTCACCCCCCGCACTCGAGCCTGCAATAAAGATTTTAGCAGGGTCGATATGATATGAATCAGCCTTATCAATAAAAAATAGAGTAGAAAGCCATAAGTCATTCACCCCAAAATTAAACGCTTTTATTTTTTCTGGTAAAATACCATCGCAGCTAAACTTTTTGTTTTTCATGTATAAGGTATAGCTGATGGTTGCTGCAGCGTAGCCGTTCTGAGCCATGAATTTACAGAAAGCAAATCCGCCATCACGCGAGCCCCCAGAGAAACCTCCGCCATGTACAAAAATGACTAATGGAAGTTTTTCAGAAGATGATGCTTTTTCGGGAAGAAATAGGTCTAAGTCCAAACGCAGAGTATCGTTTTGGAAATAAGTTAAAGTTTGCTGTTTTTGAGCAAAGCTCTGGACGCCACAAAGAAATAGAAATGCTAAGATTAAATGTTTTTGGATTTTCATATGATGTACTGATTTTAGGTTATTCTGCAAGACTTTGCTTTTAGGTCAAATATACCAGCTTTTTTAGAAAGCCTTTCCCTGATTTACCCCAACATATACCAAACATTAACTAAAATAATTTCAGATCAAGATTGTTTGTTAGACACTTAATTGATTAACTGTGAAGGCTTTGAGTAGTTTTTGGGTGTTTGAAGAATGAAGAATTCTGACTTCCCAAATATTGAGTTTTATGTCATACTCAATAATTTCAATATGTCAAATAAAAAGGAAAGCATAAACGGCTTAAAGCTTAAAATTAATCTCTATATTCCTGATTGGCTGTTAATATGCCATAAAGTTTAAGTAAATTGAGAAGGAATTTTTGATTAAGACAATACGATAATTATTATCAATCAAATAGCGCAAAATAAGTTAGATTTTAGATTGGTTGCCAAACGATATTGAATGACCAATCTTTTGATTTTGCATTAATTTTCACACAGGTAAAAACTTTATTTCCAATTCAATTAGTCTATAATTCGGAAATATATCAAAAAGCAATAAATACAATTCCTTTAAAACCTACTTATACTTCCGTTGTGATTTTGAAAACATTTTCAACTAGAATAGCTTTAGGGAAACTGGAAAAACTCCCGAAAAGCGAGCAGCACAAAACCATAATTGCATTGTTGTGGATCTTTAAAGGATACATTTAGAATAAATGTGGAATGTAAAAATATGTGTAATCATAAGTGGCACAACCTTAATTAGTAAGGCCTTTGATGTTGCACATAGGAAGGGGATAAAAGTAATTGAACAGGATAATACATAACCCCGTTGAACATAGAAAAATAACTCAAGATTAGCAATTTAACCCCTAGAGCGTTACAAATTTATATTTCACATTTACCAAAAACACGAAGTCTTTTCGTTGGTATCAAGCAGATGCCCACACACTAACAAACCTAGACATATCTCAAAACTTTAAAAGAATGAAAAAAATTAGTTACTCAGAAGCTAAAAATAATTACAAGTTAATAGACTTTATCACGGTTTATTATTTATTGTTCTGAAAGTAACTCTAAGATTATGTAATCCAACAGCAATATCCATGATTCGATCTAGGATTTGACTGGTTCTCAGGCGTATTTTCTCCTTGACGACTCTTAATCTTTTTACCCCTGCAAAAGCATGTTCTACTCTGACTCTTACTTGGGCAATTGCTTTGTTAATTTGCTTCTGAAGGGTAGTTAATGGGTGGTGTTTTGAGCTTTTATAAGGTAAAATAACATTTTCATTCTCTTTATGAGCCCCTAAAAATCCTAAGTCAGCTATTATCGTTACTGGGGAAGGTTTAAGACTTATTTCATCCCATAAGGTTTTATCATGCAGACTTCCCTCGTAGGTTTCTCCAAGATAATGGATGTAAGTATTGGAATCTGAAAATACTAAGTTTTTTACAGTATGTGTCTTCTTTTTCCCACTATAAAACTCTTTTTGAAGCTCATAGTCTGTACTTCTACTAACCTGTCTTTCAGTGACATCACATAAAATATAATCTAAGTTTTCATCAATAGTAAAACTACCCTGACGCTGAGCTAGAAAGTTTAAACGATCTAAGGTTTCATGTAAAACCACCAAGAGATACTTGATCCATTCACTTACTTTTGACTGGCATATCCCAGAATACTCTGCCATAAAAGATTGACTAGGGTTTTGCTTTAAGTAGTGCAATATGAACTTTAGTTTGGCTTCATTCCCATACAGGCTACTTAACTTAGATTCTTTAACTTGTTTATACTTGCGTAAAGTCCCTTTGAGGGTATAGTTGCTAACTTCGTTCCTCCATAAGAGGACAAAAAACTGAATATAAATGTGTGTATTCTCTATGATTAAGTGTAGTTAATGTGTTAATTTTGTTCATGGCTCGTCTTTTTTAGTTTGTTTGGTTTTGCGACTACAAATCTAAAAAATTCAAGCCTTTTTTTATGATACTTCTGAAACCGTGATAAAGTCTATTGTAGATTGACTGAGCAAGTTGAACAGACCAAGGAATAATGTTAGGCTTCACTCAAAGACTTTTTTCTTAATAATGTCCTTGCCTAAAATAGGTTGCCCTGATTTTTAGCCAAGTTAAAGTAATCAAAATTGTAAAATAGTTTGATTTGGGTTGGTGTTTTTTGAATAATCACAAGTCCAAATCGGTAAATTAGGTTTGTTTTCATTGTTTAGTTCTTTGATGTACTGTTCAAACGCAAAAGGTGTTAGTCCTTTCAGGGCTGCGTGTGGTCTTTGATAGTTGTATGTGTGAATTGCTTTTTTAAGCTCAGTGGCTAATTCGTCAAAATTTGTAATATTTCTATAGATTAGATACTGATTTTTAATCGTGCCATTCACTCTTTCAACGTGCGCATTTTCATAGACCTCATTGCACATACTGATGCTGATTTCAGCTTCATTCAAAAGGCTGACATAGGCTTCGCTGATGTATTGACTACCTCTGTCAGAATGGTGAATGAGTTCATGCTTAAACTTCTTCTGTTTCCGAGTTTTCAACGCCATTTTTAAAGCAATGATATTGTTTTCTGCTCTCATATTATCCGCAAGGGAATATCCAACGATAAAACGAGAATAAACATCTAAGACAAAAACGATGTAATAGAACTTATCATTTACTTTAAAATAGGTAATATCACTCGTCCAGAGTTGGTTAATGTCTGTGAGGACTTTATCAACCAAAAGGTTTTTGTAACGACTGTAAGGACTTGAAAAAGTAGTCCTACAGAGGTTTCTATAGGCTTTTACCCTAAAGCCATAATAGAGTCCAATACTAATAAAGGCATCTCGCCCGATTCCTTCTGGTTGATAATAATCATACATGGTTCTCAGACCCATAGCAGGATGAATCTCCCTAATTTGGAGAATCAAGCCCACATAAAGACTTTCCTTTACCTTCCATTCTTCTATTCTGCGGAGCATTTGATAATGTCCTTGTTTAGAAATACCACAAAGTGCATACAAGTGCTTCATCTGGTAAGAATATTGAGTAATATTTCGACGAAAGTACTCTAAAGTGTCGGCTTGAAACTTTTACGGTTCGCCGCTGCGATTTAGGTCAATGTCGAGTTCATTTGAGGCAATCTCAATAAGTTTAGACTGATAGTCTATCTCCATTTGTTTTTGTCGGGGATGCCTAATCCTAAAATTCGCTCAAGTTCAGCCACTTTTTTGAGTAACTCCTGAGTTTTAGCTTCTTCGGAATCTTGTTGTACAATCATCTTAGTTCCTTTTTTGTGGTGAGGAGAATATTGGTAAATCCAGCGATAAACGCTTGTGCTACTGACATCCCACAATTTACAAAATTCGATGATACTAATCCTTTTGTTGAGAATGTCTTCGACTTTTTCTCGTTTGAACGACTCACTGAAAATACGACTTTGACGAATCTCGTATTTTGTACTTTTCCAAGTTTTAGATTTTGAAGTTGCCATCATTAGTTGATTTTTGAGGGCAACCTATTTTAGGCAAGGACATAATCTTACCATTCTCCCATAACTCATAAGTCATCAACTTACCATTATCACTGTAGTAAAACCATTCTCCTGAGTAGATTTTCGTGTGATTCTAGGAATATTTAAACTATTAGTCTACATAAATTATTCTTGTGAAAAGCAGTTAGAACAAATGATTCAAAGCTAATATAATGCTATATACTGCAACTTCAACAATTAGCTCCATTGAGTCTATCTCACCCACTTGTTAAAGAATGTTAAATCCAGAAAAGGCTTACAACCATCCACTGAAATCATACCTCATTGAGATAAATTTAAACCTTCTCTTTTATGAAATTTACAAACATCTCTTTTGTTCTTGTGGCAGTATTGTCCATTTCTTGTAAGAAAGTTTACGAGGTAAATCCCAATGTAGAACCCAAACCAGCCAAACTATCGGTATTCAACGCCTGTACTGATTGTGGAGCAGTAAGTTTTTACCTAGGTACCAAAAAGTTTCTTGACAAGGATATTGACTTTATGACTGAGCTTGGCTATCAAGATTTCCCTACGAATAAAATGGAGTTAAGTTTTAGTACTAAAGGCTCAACAACTGCCATAGCAAAAAAAGAAATTACCTTATCAGAACAAGGTAACTACACCGCATTTGTGGCTGGCACTAAAGCCAATCCTTCTATTATGGTTTACAATGACGATTTATCAAAACCTAGTCCTAAGTTTGCCCATATTCGTTTTGCCAATTTTATGGTCGAAAATAAAGGACTAAATCTTTACCTTCAAGGTCAAAATACTCCTTTATTTTCACAAACGGGTTTTGCTGGTGTGCAGACTTTTGAGGCTATCACTCCGGGCTCCAACTACACATTTGTGGTAAAAGACGCTAGCAACGATTCGCTGTTGTTCCAGTTAGAAAAAGTGTCGATTGCAACTGGTAGAATTTATACACTTGTCGCCAAAGGAAGTTTAAAAGGAACGGGCAATCAGAAAGCTTCGCTAGCACTCGTTACAAACAAATAAGAAATTATAATGCCCCTTAGAAACGACAGAAACTAGTATTTTCCGTCGTTTCTAAGGGGCACTAAAAGAACTTTAAAGATCAAAGTTTAATATCTAACAAAATCCTCACCTCACAATCTGAATAACCTTTACAGGACAAGCCTCTAACGCTTGTTCATTTTCGGGGAGTTCGTCCTCGTTAAGCTGAATTTGATAGATTCCTTTTTTTCGATAGCTCCTAACAGTACAGCTTTACCATCTTTTTTGGACATACGCCAGCGCTGATAGGCTATTTCTACGCAAGCATTACAACCAATACAACGGTTTCGGTAATGAATCAACTTAAACATGAGCAGGCACGATTTTGTAAAGTTTGTCGGACGGACGTATCTTTTCTGCCACCCGTATCGCAATGGTTTCTCCTCTACTTGCAGTTGTTACGGGATTACCTTCATTGTTTCGTATTTCCTCTGCTACAGCCTCCACATACCCAGTGGTTGGCCCTGTAATAATCAACTGGTCTCCAAGGTTGATTTCTTGACTTTCGAGTAAAAACTCCCCAACGCCTATTTTTTCAAAATACTTCACTCCTTTGCCTAAATATACCTTTTTCTGAGTAGCTACCGAGCCGTATTGATTACTCCATTCGCCCATTTTACGACCTAAATAGTATCCATCCCAAAAGCCTCGGTTATATACTTTGCTAAGTTCTGCTTTCCAATGTTTAATTTTTTCGGGTGTGTAAGTACCATCGGCTATGGCATCTACCGCTTGTCGGTAACACTGTGTAGTGGCAAAAACATAATCGGCAGCACGTCCACGACCTTCAATTTTAAGCACTTTTACGCCTGCTTCGATGATTTTGTCCAAAAAATCAATGGTACATAAATCCTTGGCCGACATGATGTATTCATTATCGATTTCGAGCTCTATTCCCTCCTCTTTATCAATAACCGTATATTCTCGACGACAATTTTGGATACAAGCCCCACGATTTGCCGAGGCATTATGGGAGTGTAAACTCAAATAGCACTTTCCAGAAACAGCCATACATAAAGCGCCGTGGGCAAAAATTTCGACTTGTACCAAATTACCCGACGGACCAGTAATGTGATTTCGTTGAATATTTTTTACGATGTCACCGACTTGTTTCAAAGTCAACTCACGAGCCATTACCACCACATCGGCATAATCGGCATAGAGTTCGACTGTTTCGATATTAGTGATATTTGACTGAGTTGAAATGTGGAGTTCCATCCCTTTTTTGCGACAGTAATTCATCACTGCCAAGTCAGAAGCAATCACCGCAGAAATTCCTGCCTCTTTAGCTTTATCGATAATTCTTCGCATCAAAGAAATATCATGATCGTAAATAATGGTATTGAGGGTGATATAACTTTTGACCCCGTGTTCGGCACAAACACGAGTCACTTCGGGCAGGTCATCAATCAGAAAATTATTGGTTTGGCGGGCGCGCATATTAAGTTGTTCTACCCCAAAATATACCGAATTAGCTCCTGCTTTGATGGCGGCCATCATCGACTCCCAAGAGCCCGCTGGAGCCATGATTTCTATAGTTGATTGTGTCATTTTGCAAAAGTCTTTGAAAAATCTATCTCCAAGAGATACTATTTAGACCTGTCTTATTCAAAACAAGTCTTCCTTAAAAACCCGCAAAATTAGGTGTCGAGACATTTTCTCTGCATAATAAAAGTAGGTGCTCAAAACTGATATTTATCAATTTTGAGCACCTCAGTAAAGGAAGTTATCTGTTAATTAGCGTGTATTTAAAACCAGAAGAATAGGCTTGAAGTGTACCGTGTATATATTATTAATATTGGACAAAACGAGTACGAGATAGTCAGGTGTTTGGAACCCTCCACTGAATTTTATAAAAACAGTTTTAAACTGTTAAAAAAGCTAGTCCAAGACTAAGTCTTGAACTAGTAACTTTAAACAGCTTCATTATAAACTCTTTACTCCTTTATCACCTTACGGCTAAAGGTCTTATCTCCAACGGTCAGTTGCAGAAAATAAACTCCTGTTGGTAATGTACTGATATTCAATTGTCCTTCGTGCGCTTGTGAACGTGCGGTATTTTGTTGCAGTTCCAGCACTCGTCCTTGGGTATCACTCAAACGTAAATCGTAAGAAGCAGACTTATCTGCTCTAACTTTCCATGTCAAATAATCTGAGGTTGGAACGGGATACACCTCCACAAGAATACCGCTTTCCTCCTCTATACCTAATACCAATACCGTAACTTTGGCGGTACCACTTACTGTACCTGTACCGCAGATATTTTTTACTTCTGAAAGTGTATAAGAGGTTGTGGATAAAGGATTTACCGTAATCTCAAATGGCGTTTTCTGGGCAGTAAATTCTTGTCCGTCCGACAATTTAAAAGTCCATGGAGCATGAGAACCCAAGTCCACCTTCAGCTTGGCTTCCTTGCCATAATCAATCGACTGGTCGCCTGAGATACTGGCAGTGGCTGGGATGCTGGGTAGTTGGCTGACGGTTACAGATGGGGTAAAGTCGATACACTTCCCTTTTTGAACTATTGCTCGATAAGTACCCGAAGACTTTGCCTGATAAATAGACTGGGTGGCATCATTTATCGTTTGTTGATTTCTTTGCCATAGATAATAAAGTCCTTCTGAAGAAGTAGCTAACAAATCGACACCTTTTTCACCACATACGGATACCGAATCACTTGGCGTAATAGTAGTTGGTATCTCTGTATTTTTGAACAATATTTTCTTAGAAATACCCTCGCAAGTATAACCCGTGGCTGTTTGAAACTGTACCTGAAGATGGTAGACCCCAGGCGCATTCACTGCTAAGGTATGATGATTAGTTCCTACTGTTTCTCCGTCTTTAAACCATTGATACGTTTTGATTTTAGATCTATCATTTAAACTTAAAATACTAGTAACTAAACCCTTACATAGAAAAACACTATCTTCTGTTATTGACAACGGTGTTTCAATACTGTTAAACTGAAAGACTTTAGGGTCAGATTTTACCATACATCCTCCTTGTAGTTTTATGACTACTTGATAAGTACCATTTTCAGTTACCAAATGGTTTTCAAAACTCTGAGAGTCCGAATAGGTTGCCACTAACTTTTCATCTTTATAAATGCTATATTCTCTGATTTCATCTTGATAGAATGCTCTAAATGGTCTTACCTCTTTAGCACAGATTTTGTAACTATTTATTGGGGTATCACCTACGTAATCATTGCTGTAAAACGGTATATAAAACTTCGCATATTTCTGCGTAGATGCTATTGCAGAAGTAAGAATATCCAATGAGTGTGACTTATACGAACAAGTAGTGCCATCTTTAAAGTTTAATTCTAACTCGATATCATACTTTCCAGCATTTAATTGAGATAATCTCCGAAATCCGAAATTATTATTATACGAATCTAATTGAGCAGACTCTGCATCATCATGCCAATCATCTACTGGATGATAGTCTTTTTCATAGCTTAATCTATGTATCAACTTGCCATTCTTATTCAATCGAACAGTAAAGGACTTTATCCTAGGATAGTAATTAACACTATCGGGATAGATAAAACTTACATTGGTATTAACCGTTTGTCCTTCACAAATCGACATAATTGAAACCTCTGGATAGTAACCATCATCTAGTTGATAAAAAATAAATCGATTTTTAGGTTTTTGATATGTATATGTATTGGAAACACCCCAACAACTATCCTTTGTTACTCTTACAAAATAATCCCCACTCTCGGTCGCTTTTAGTTGAAGTCCTACTTTGCCTGCTAGTAGTTTATTATCGACAAACCATTGATACTTCCATGTAGAGTCTCCCTGAAATAGATACTCCTTAAGTGGTATGCCCATTTCATTACAACTAAATGAAGCATCTGTGTTAACACTGAAAGATTGATTAATATTTAAAGGGACTTTTCCTTGGGCACTCTTCAACTTAATGGTATCTGATACAGATTCACAAGAGCCCATTTTTACTTTCAGTAGATAGTTTCCTGCCCTGTTAAACAATCCACTGTAAGAAGTATCCGTTGACAAAGCTATCCCGTCTCTCATCCATTGATAGGATACATTTCTTCGATATTGAAAATTGCTATTTTCTGCTAATAATGTACTTTTACCACAAAAGATATCTTTACTTCCATCAACAACCACTTTAGGGATTTTCTTCAACACTATATTCTTAGGAGATGTTTTTGCAAGGCAACCACCTGATGATAAATAAATAACCTGATAACTTCCGCTTTGCTTTGCTGAAATCGTTTTAGCATCATTACTGGTTAGCTCATTGTTATAAGCCCACCTCCCAAAATAAGGATAGTAAGAAAACGTCATTTGAACAGAATCACACGCTGTAATTCCGGCAGAAGTGTAGAAAAAATCATTATAATTTAAATAACTTACCCATGCCGAAAAAGGATTATTATTCACTCCCCTATTCTTAATGATTCCTATCGGTGAACTTACAGACTGATCAGAGGTTGTGATAAAGATAGACCAGTCTTTTGTACTTTCGGGCAGCTGTATTTTGATTGGACTGTTGGTACCTTCTCCCAATACAGTACTATCCATCATTACTTTAAAAATTGTATTGGGTGCGAAGTTACCCAGTTTTTCAAAAGGAATTTCAATGGAGGATAACCCACATGCTGCGGGTATTGCATCTAGTCGAGTTTGCCTTAGAATGATACTTCGGCAATCCGAAGATTTATTCATGCTAACGGTAATTTCATGCGTAAACCCACAAGTATTAGTGTCGCTCCTGATAGGGGTAATCTTGTAGATACCTGTGTTGTTTGTATTAAAATTATCAATTACTAATGGCGATGAAACTCCTTTAAGCGTATTCGAAATCCCTGGCCCTGTATAAACTACAGAGTTAATTCCAACTTGCTCAGTAGTTTTAATCAGAGGAAGAGCTAGCTGTCCTTTTTCGCATACCTCCATTGATGAAGGGTAGGTTACTTTGACAGCATTTTTTACATTAACTATTACTGTAAAAACAGCATCACATCCACCAGTAGTCGACTGATAGGTGAGGGTATAAACTCCAGCATTTGTCTTGGCTACGTTGTTAATCACAGGATTTGCACTGGTAGAAGTAAATCCATTAGGTCCAGTCCAACGATAACTACCTGATGTTGCTTGGGGATTTAGCTCAAGTAAAGATTCCTCACAAAGACTTTTTATTTGTGGAAAACGAAGACCAGTATGTAGCTCAGGGGTAAGCGCAGCGCAGTATGGATTGCTTATCAATACTCTGTAAGTATTTGCATCATTAACCCCTACGTCTATTTTACTTTGGTTTAGTTCAGATTGGATAATACCATTTTTAAGCCATAGATAGGAAAGTCCTTTCTCCGCCTGTACTGCTAGGGTTTTGACACTCTGAGATGCACAAGTCTCAACAATGCTCGGAGTTTTTACCTCTGCAGATTCAACAGTGATTGTATCAGAATAATAGGTACATGTATTTGTAGGAAATTCTATCCAATATTTACCAGGTTCATTAACCGTCAGCGAACATCCATAATTTGGATTATTAGAAGAAGGTTCATTGATTACAACCCCATCTCTTTTCCAAATTTTATACTTAGAGTACAAGGAATAACAGTCGGATAGTGATATTTCAATGCTTTCTTTCCTACACAAATATCGTTTTTGAGGAGAGCTAAATGTTGCTATGACCTTATTCGATGGAATAGGTGCTTGAGAAAATGGCTTACTTTGGTATTGACACTTTGAGTTATTAACCTTAAGTACAAAACTCGCACCATCCGAGCTTGTAACAAAGTTATCGGTACTAATAAGTTTTCCATCTCTGAACCACTGATAGTTTATTTTGTCCTCAAAATATTGATTATTATAAAAGTATAGTATTTTAAAATTAGTACTTGAGCAAGTAAAAGGAAGAGTCAAAACATTTTTACTAAAATCAGCCAATGGAAGAATATCATTGGCATTACCCTGTACTATTTTTATGCTATCATAGGCAATACACTCCCCTTGTGTGGCTTTAATTACATAAAGCCCATACTCGCGAATGCTAAACATATCAGAAGAATAGGTTTGATTTCCATCCCTATACACAATGAATGCCCCATCTGCTTTCGCAATTAAGGAATGCCAATCAGTTTTTATATCACATACTTTTACTACGTTAGAATCAATGATACTCCCACCTGTATAGTATGAAATATTTGCCCTAATCTTGTCGGTAGACTTGATTGTTTTTTTTGTAGAAGTTCCAACACAATTACCTGATACAATTTTAAAACTATAATTACCCTCTGAGGTAACATCAAATGTTGAACCATTAGCATTCGGAATTGGTGAGTCATTTTTATACCACTGAAAGGAAGGCGATGAGGCATTAATTCCATTATTATTATTTACTAGTGCCCCTTTCAACTGCACAACTCCTCTTTTGTTACACAGTAGTAATGAATCACTTGATGTATTATTTGGAAAGTAAACACTGAGCCCCTTTGTATTTACCCTTTTAATAGTACGTGATTTAAATTCACACGTAGGAGTCTGTAAAAGGGCATAGTAAGTACCTTCCTCTGCTATTGAGATACTTGTAGAATTTAAAAAAACTTTCCCATCTTTATACCAGATTACTTTCCAATCGCCCAAAAACGAGGCAGTAGATACAGTTAAATTAGATTTTGAATCTTCACAAGTTGAGATAATATACGGATCTGGATATCCACCGAGGAGTGTCGTAACTGGGCCTCCCTCCTGTTGGTAAGATACAGATAAATCACCGATACAATCATTCCCTTCAAATTTCAGATTAATAGAGTCTTTTAGAATACAGCCAAATTGGTCTCTTGCGGTAACTTTATAATATCCACTATTGTTTGATTGGGGCAGGAGTATCTTTACTGTCTCTCCAAGTGCAAAATAGTTGTTGGGTCCCGACCACTCAAAAGTACTTGCATGACTCCCAGTTACACTAAGTACTTTGTTCCCACTTACATCAGAAGAAGTTGATATAGAAAACTTGGTAGATAAATATCGATTTATTCCGACAAAAATATGATGCTTTTGAAGCTTGTCAACCACAACGGTGTATATACCCGTATGCTTGCTAGAATCAGCAATCTCTGCAACTGTAACAGTCTGACTTCCTGTAGACTTATACCCATTAGGACCCGACCATTCATAGGTCTTTCCTTGGATGGGCGACACTAAACTTATCCTTTGTCCTTTACAAAAGTTACTCGAACTGTAGTTGCCTTGACCATTTACGAGATGTACTGATAATAAAAAGAAAAGAATGATGTAGATTTGTTTCATAATATCACATTGAATTTTAGACTACAAATAAATAAAGTTTTTCACTCGATAAAAAACTTATTCTTCATTCAAAATCAAAAAAGGCTCAGTGACATCAATCACCGAGCCTTTCTGGACAATCTAGGTTAATTTTGCGTTATTTTAAAGTGTTAGTAATTCTTTCGCCTACAACGCATCAGCAAATTTTAAACATACGGGCATCGACACTTCTATAGAATAGCCTGTGTATTTGAGCTTACCTGTTTTTTTATCTCTACTAAACACGGTAATGTTATCGCTGTCTTGATTGGCAACTACTACATAATTACCTGTCGGGTCTATCGCAAAGTTTCTTGGTGTTTTGCCTTCTACTGGAGTATTATCTACCCAAGTCAGTTTGCCTGTTTTGGCATCAATGGCATATACCGTAATACTTTCGTGTGCACGATTGGAAGCATACAAAAATTTACCATCAGCTGAAACATGAATATCTGCATCCCACTTGAGCCCAGTGTAGTCAGAAGGCACGGTCGAAATCGTCTGAATGGGTTTTAAAGCGCCTTTTTCATAACGATATGCCGTAACTGATGCCGTAAGTTCTTCAATAACGTAAGCGTATTTGTTATTAGGAGAAAATACAAAATGGCGTGGGCCAGAACCTGGTGTCGAGCTGGTAAAAGCAGGTTTACCAGGGTTTAAAAGCCCTTTTTGTGTATCTAACTTATAGGTATAAACTTTATCCACACCCAAATCTGGCACAAAAACATCGGTATTATTTATCGCAACATTCACAGAGTGAACATGTGGTTTTTCCTGACGATTTTTGTTTACTGAGCTTCCTGTGTGTTGAATGGTCTGGGTAGCTTTTCCGAGTGTTCCATCTGATTCTACAGGGAGAATACTCAAACTTCCTCCTCCATAATTCCCTACCATAACCCACTTTCCTGTACGGTCGGTAGTCACATGACAAGAACCTGGACCTCCAGCCGATTGTGAGTTGAGATAGGACAACACTCCTTGCTTACGGTCAAATCTAAAAGAATTTACGGTACCATCGCCATCGGTTTCGCCTACCGAATACACCATTTCTTGGGTTGGTGACACCGCAATAAAGGAGGGGTTTTTGACACCACTAACATGACTAGTATATTGCAATTTTCCAGTACTCGGATTAAAACGATACACATAGATGCCTTTGCTAGTTTTGGCAGTGTAGGTGCCCACAATCATATAAAATTCTTTGGACGCTGTTTGAGCTAGGACATTCACCATGGTCGTCATGGTAAGTCCAACGAGTAGCAATAGTTTTTTCACGGGATAGCTGAAGGTTTGACATAAAATACTTTAACAGAACGAAGTTAGTATTCTGGATGTAAAATATTGTACTTTACCCAATAAAAAACCACGCTCTTACAACAAGAGCGTGGTTATATGCATTATACAAATTACACTTTTAAATTATTTTGTTTGCATTATGCTGGAAGTAATCGTTCAACATTAGGTCATTTTCAAATCTTCAAATTCCCCTAATTTTCAAATCAGATAAATCAATGACCTCTACCTTTACCTTTGCCACGACCACCATTCATTGGAGGAATGTCGGCTACTTTGACAAAGTTTCCTGCTGAATCGAACACCAATACTACTCGAGTTGTATCATTTGCAATACCTACAAACAAGTTTCCATCGGCATTAGTCCCTGCTTTTTTGATGGTATAACCTGCATAATTGGTCGTAACATAGCTAGTCACTGAAGCAGGTAGCGTTGTAATATCTACTGCTGTTAGTTTAGCTTTCTTGCCATATTTTTCGATAATTTGAATAAAATTACCGCTTGCATCAAACAATAATCCTGTATGTGTACTATTCAAAGATATTCCTACAACATATTGTCCTAATGAGTCTGTCGCCGCAAATTTCACTTGTGCTCCTGCGTAGTTAGTAGTGATATAAGAAATAACCTTGCTAGGTAGAGCGGTAGAATCAATAGGCGTTAATTTGCCTTTACATTTAGTCTTTGTGGTCGAATCCGCAGCAGTACGTGCTGCTGAAACTTGGATTGCTTCTAAATCACCATCACTTGAAGGTGTAGCATCTTGTGATTGACAAGCCACCATATAAAGGCCAAAAACAGCCATCAACAATAATAACAATTGTTTTTTCATGTGTACTTATTGGTTTAACTTTTTATGAGATTAAAAAATATAGTTGAAACGTTTCATAAGTACATGACTGATGGTCGACAAAAACCGTTGCCTTCTCGACAAAAATTATTCAAAAATCTCCACAGATTGTATTTCTTTGAAAAGCTCCATCAAAGATTCGCTTGGGGCTTGACCTTTTCCTTCTTTGCTATTTTTAAAATATTCTACAAAAAGTTCTTCCATACTTTTGTTATCTATACTCACAATTTTGGAAGTACCATCATTGCCTTTTTGCAAATTTTTCACCTCAGGAATAATAGGCATCATCATCGGATGTGCATCCATCAGCCTTTTCTTATCTGCCGACTCCAAGTAACTTTCAGTTATCATCGTAATCTGAACAATAGCGTCTTGATTTTCCTCCAACCAAGCTAGAGCCTCCTCTACTTCGGTAAATTTATTACGTAACAATTTTTTCCCTTTAGTTAAAGCAATAGGTAAAAGATTGACAGGTTTCCCAGCCTGAGCCTCTACCACAACCACATATTTGGTTTGATTAGCTTCCGAAAAACTATAGGCCAAAGGGCTACTCGAATAAATAATCGGACAAGGCTCTGTATCAATGGTTTGGAATCTGTGTAAGTGCCCTAGAGCTACGTACTGCGTTTGAGGAGGAATATTTTCAGAATAAATCGCCGAGGCGCCACCTACATGAAGTATTGGTTTTTCGTCATCTGGTTCTTCGGGTTGTTCTCCTCCATTTTTCATCATAAAGAGGTGTGTTACCAAGAAATTAATCCCTTTTTCGTCGAAATATTGATCTGCCAACTGCTTCCAGTGCTGTGCCAAATGCTGGCGAAGACTATCCTCTGTATCCTCTACTCCCAAATAAGTTTTCAAGCGTACTTCGTTGGCATAAGGTGTCAAAATCAAACGCAATGGCGTTTGCTGTTTGGGTAATGCCAGCTCTATATATCCGTTATCTACATGCAATACCTCTATTCCTCCATCGGTGGTAAACGGACGGAGATAGGCGTTTGGATACCCCACAAAAATAATTCCGCAAGCACGGGCTAAGGCATCAGGCACTTCGATGCGCTCAGGAGAATCATGATTGCCTGCAATGGCAATCACAGCGCGTGTTCCATTGTTTGACAAACGATGTAAAGTAGAATACAACAGCTCGGTAGCTTCTGACGAAGGATTAAAGTTATCAAACAAATCACCTGCTACAATCACGGCATCTACCTCCTCTTTGTCGGCAATCTCCACGATTTCAGCCAATACCTCACGTTGTTCCTCCAAGCGAGAAAACATATCCAATCTTTTACCCAAATGCCAATCGGCAGTATGTAATATTTTCATTTTAAAATCAATTATGTATAATGGGCTTTGGGCTGTCAACTGAGTACTTTGGTTTAGTACAATACATCGAACTCAAAATTTATCTCCCAGCACTCTTATTTATTTTCCTCCAGTCACAGCGTTTATCAAGGCGGCTTTATCTCCAAAAAGCGAGATAAAGAATCCTCCAAAACCAGAAACCACGGCAATGACGACACCTGCGGCTAGTATGGCAAGTAAGGTTTTTCCAATCGCTGACCAAGTGTTTTCCTCCTCAAAAAACTGCTTATATGCCCAAATCATATAGACCATACTGATGAGGGAGGAAATCAAAGATTGAGCATAAAAACCGATAATACTATTTTTCAAAAAAATAAAAATGGAAACAAAAGTAACTTAATCAGTTCAGAGTGTGAAAGTACAAAAAGATGTAAAACGATGCCTTCAACCCAATTGTACCGTTCTTTTCCTAAAATCTTAACTGAGAAAAAACCATACAAAAGAATACTAAACATGAGTTGATAGGTATAATTTTCAAAAGCAAAATGTACGGCTTTTTTGACGAAGGGCATTATAGCTTTTTGTTCTTTGGTTTTCATATTTTGGAACATAATATCCATATTGAAAAGATCGTCCCAGTAATGTAGATAAATCCAAGTAGCCACCCCACCAATCAACAAAAGATAATTGACAGGATGAAAATGATTCACTCGTTTGCCCTGCACATATTCCCTTACCGAATGCCCTGGCCGAGTACTCATCATTTTTAGGGTATATAACAAGCCTCTGTTGAAATAAGTAAAGGCGTTGAGTAGTTCCGAAAATATGTCATTGAAAACCAGTCTTTTGGTGGTAGCTTTTTGCCCACAATTTGGACAATAGTGCCCGTGGTATTCGTTTTGACAGTTTTTACAATGAATTAAATCGTGCGAATGACTCATACAAATATAGGTTTGGCTAATAATGGAGAGGTTAAAATGGTGAGTTATGAATAATGAATTGTGAATTAGTAATGAGCAAAGGATACAAAAATAATTTATTTCAGATTTCTGATATTAAGTATTAGTGCAGAATTATAGTTAAGTTTTGTGTGTTAGGGACAAGGCAACAGGCATAAGGCAAGGAGTGTTAAAATGTTTTTAAAGACCACAGACATGCACTTTCCCCATAGCCCACCGCCGAAAGCCGAAAGCTCAAAAATCACCTTCAAAACTCATCACTCACAATTCAGCACTCATACTTACCTATCCTTCAAGCGCAAAATACTGAATTCTTTGTCAATGAACAATCAGAAAAATTTACCCCCCCCTAAACAACGCCACATTGAAGCTGTTTAAACCTTTTCGTTACGGGTGAATAAATTCACCCGCTAAGTGGAAAACTTTCATATTGTTAACCATTCCCCTAGCGACTCACCCCTAGTGCCTAGTGCCTATACCCTATCCCCTAAAAAACCACTCAAACACTCTGTGCCTTTGTGCCTGTTCCCTAAAACCAAAACCTATCCCCTAACGCCTCACTCCTTTCCATGCCTAAAAAATTACCATTTCAACAATTTAAGTACTCTTTTTTTAACAAGTTTACAAGAAATAAAAGCCAATATTAATTAATCAAAAAAAGTTAGTTTAAGCAATCTCCTTCAATTAACTTTGTGCAATTTTGGGGGTGACTGTAATTTGCTCAAATCTTCCTCGTTTTTTCATAATCCGAAACAACAAAAACAATGTCTGTCGAATTATTATCAAGTCGAATCAACGCATTAGAAGAGTCGGCTACGTTGGGAATGACCAAAAAAGCTCGCGAATTGGCGGCTCAAGGTCACAAAGTGATTAGTTTATCTGTAGGTGAACCAGATTTCAAAACTCCAAAGCACATTTGTGATGCTGCTAAAGACGCTATTGATGCTGGTTTTCACGGTTACTCACCAGTGGCTGGTTACCCTGACTTGCGTAAAGCAATTGCCGATAAATTAAAACGTGACAACAACCTTGAGTGGGGTCCAGAAAATATCGTAGTTTCTACAGGAGCAAAACACGCATTGGCAAATGCTATTTCGGTATTGGTAAACCCTGGCGAAGAAGTAATCATCTTTGCACCTTATTGGGTATCATACTCTGAAATGGTAAAATTAGCTGAAGGTACTTCTGTCATTGTAGAAGGTGCTTTTGATAATAACTTCAAAGTAACTCCAGAGCAATTTGAAGCAGCAATCACACCTAAGACTAAATTGGTGATGTTTGCTTCTCCAAACAACCCTACTGGTTCGGTATATACTGAAGAAGAATTGAGAGCTATTGCTGCTATTGTTGAAAAACATCCAAATATCTTCGTTTTAGCTGACGAGATTTACGAATATATCAACTTTACAGCAGGTGGTCACTTCTCTATCGGTTCTATTCCAGCTATCAAAGACCGTGTAATCACTGTAAATGGTGTTGCAAAAGGTCATGCGATGACTGGTTGGAGAATTGGTTTCACGGCATCTGCTAAATGGATTGCAGAAGGTCTTGAGAAATTACAAGGTCAAGTTACTTCAGGTACTTGTTCAATCGCTCAGAAAGCTGCTACTGCTGCTTTCAATGGTCCTTTGGATGAGGCTTACAAAATGAAGGAAGCTTACGACCGTCGTCGTCATCTTGTAGTGGGTTTGTTGCGTGAAATCCCAGGTTTCAAAGTAAACATGCCAGACGGTGCGTTCTACGCATTCCCAGATATTAGCTACTACTTTGGTAAAACTGATGGCAAAACAGTAATCAACAACTCTGACGATTTCTGTATGTGGTTGTTGGCTGAGGCTTTTGTAGCTACTGTAGCTGGTTCAGGCTTTGGTGCTCCAAACTGTATGCGTATTTCAACTGCTGCCGCTGACGAACAATTGGCAGAAGCTTGCGAAAGAATTAAGACTGCTGTAGCTAAATTGAAATAAGCAACTTTAAGCTTAGTGTAATAATGCAAAGTGAAGTTAGTGAGATAAGTAGGTGGGCAAAATAAAATTTAATTTTTGAGCCTTTGGCTTTCAGCTTTGGGCATTCGGCAAAAACATATCTATCGTAAATAAAAAACATTTTAACACTCTTTGCCTTGTGCCTGTTGCCTAGTGCCTAAACTCATAAGTCAAATCTAATTGTGCACGATTACTTAATAGATTAGTAAGTAAAATTTACATTCATAATTCATCACTCACAATTCCGCAATCATATTTAAAACCCCTGTTTTGGTTCTTCCAAGCAGGGGTTTTGACTTTATATTGTATTTTGGTACCTTCGAAACTCTATCGAGTATCATTATCCCTTTTATCATGCTATCAGGAATCGTTATTTTATTCACCCTTGGCTATTTGGCCATTGCCCTTGAACATCCTATCAAAATTAACAAAACGGCAACGGCCTTGCTCACAGGCGTGGCTTGCTGGACAGTATATGCGCTCGGAAGTGCTAATGAATCTGAAAAGGTAGTCGACGAGCTTTCGCATCATTTGGGAAGTGTTGCCGAAATCCTATTTTTCTTACTAGGTGCCATGACTATTGTGGAGTTGGTAGACGCCCATCATGGGTTTAAACTTATTACCGACCGCATTACTTCCAAAAACAAAGTAACACTTCTTTGGATTTTAGGACTCATTACGTTTTTCCTTTCTGCTGCCTTAGACAACCTAACTACAGCCATTGTTATGATCTCGGTGGTTCGCAAACTCATAAAAGAGCCTGAGACTCGTAAGCTTTTTGCAGGTATCGTAATCATTGCTGCCAATGCAGGTGGAGCGTGGTCGCCAATTGGGGATGTTACCACTACGATGCTATGGATTGGAGGACAAATTACAGCAGGTAATATTATGAAAGGTTTATTTTTACCAAGCTTGATTTCTTTATTAATTCCTCTTTTGTTTATGACTTCTCGTCTAAAAGGAAAAGTAAAAGCTTTACCTGCCAATGAGGAACAATATTCGCCCGAAAATACGCATCAGCTCATTGTAGAGGCTCAAAACTCAACTATTATGCTTGTGGTAGGTTTGGGGTGTTTGTTGTTTGTGCCTGTTTTCAAAACCATTACCCACTTACCTCCTTACATGGGCATATTACTAGGATTAGGTATCGTTTGGGTTGTTTCTGAAATTTTACACAGTGGTAAAGACGAAGAAGATCGTAAGCCTTTTTCGGTGGCACATGCCCTCAGCAAAATCGATACGTCGAGTATTCTATTCTTCTTGGGAATTCTAATTGCTATCGCAGCCCTCGAGTCTACGCATTTGCTTTCAGACTTGGCTATGTGGATGGATAAAACTATTGGTAATCAAGATATTATTGTAACTACAATTGGATTAGCCTCTGCCGTTATCGACAACGTTCCTTTAGTGGCCGCCTCGATGGGTATGTATGACTTAGCTCAATATCCTGTTGACAGTAAACTTTGGGAATTCATGGCCTACTGTGCTGGTACAGGCGGAAGCATTCTAATCATCGGTTCGGCGGCAGGTGTGGCCGTAATGGGTATGGAGAAAATTGATTTTATCTGGTATATGCGCAAAATCAGTCTTCCCGCCCTCTTGGGTTATTTTGCAGGCATTGCAGTGTTTTTATTGCTTTATTAGAGTCTAAAGCCTCCTTTCCACAATGCGCTCTATATTTTCAACAAAATATAGAGCGCATTTTTATTAAAATACGCCTAAAGTTCAGTAATAAAATCGAACAGTTCACGGAAAAGAATTTAGGTTTCACACCATAATATAGTTGTTTCACTCCGTTTTCAATATCCTATTTTCAAGAGCCAAAGTTATAGAGGTGAATTAAACATTAATCCTTTATACTTATGAAAAACCTTAAAAAAACAGGACTAGCCTTATTAGGCTTCGTATTACTTGGCTTGAGCGCATGCTCAAAAGACGAAGAAAACAACACGGTCATGACAAAAGACATCACAGATGTTGCCATTGCAGACCCACAATTTAGCACCTTAGTTTCTGCTTTAACCAAAGCTAATTTAGTCACTGCGCTGAAAGCAACAGGACCATTTACGGTATTTGCGCCCAACAATACAGCATTTACAAAAGCGGGTATTACTAGTCTGGATGGTATTAATAACACTGACCTTACCAATATCCTAACCAACCATGTGGTTTCGGGAGAAGTAATGGCAGCCAATGTAACTTCGGGTACTGTACCAACGCTCAACTCTAGTAGCCCGATTTACATTTCGAAAAATGCAGATGGTGTATTTATCAATGGTAATATCAAAGTTATTGCTACGGATGTGGATGCTTCAAACGGTGTAATTCATGTAATTGATAATGTGATTACTCCTCCTACTAAAAACTTGGTTACTATTGCAGCAGAAAACAGCAACTTCTCAGAACTTGTAAGTCTAGTGACTGCTGCCGACCCAGCTGTAGTAACTGCTCTATCTCAGGCTTCAGCAAGTGGATTGACAGTTTTTGCTCCTACGAATGCCGCTTTTACAGAACTTTATAAAACTGTTCCAAAAGCAACCTTGTTAGACCCAGCCAATCGTACGTTATTGACCAATGTATTGTTGTACCATGTCGTACCAGGACGTGTGTTCTCAACAGACCTACCAAATGTTTCGGGTGAGGTTGCAACCGCTAATTCGGCAGCGAAAGTGACATTCAACTTATCAGGTGGAGCTAAAGTGATTGGCAAATCAAGCGGAAACTCAAATATTACCTCAGCTAATATTTTGGCTACAAATGGCGTAATCCATGTAATTGACAAAGTATTGTTACCATAAATAGTAGATAGTGTCTTTACTTAGCCCTCGTCGACCTTGGACGGGGGTTATTTATTTTCAAACATACCAGTACTCAAAACCGTTATCGATATACCACTCTTTCTTCTCAATTTATGCAAAGTCTATATGCTCATTCATTTCGATTTTTGTGGGTTCTAATCCTCACGGTGTATTCTTTTGCCAATACACTCGTTACCGAAACCCTCAGCTACTATCCTATCCCATTAAAAGAACCGGAGCTACTGTTCTTGTTTTTCCTCTTGATTTTGGGTATTTGGGAAGGTAATAGGCTTATTTACTTATTTATTTCCCGTTTTCATTATCCCAAATTATGGTATAAACTCCTGCTAGGTATGGCAAGCAGTATTTTGCTTACTGCTATTTTAGCTGTTGGGTTAGGATACATTTTTGCAAATACTTGGGATGTTAGACCCAGTGATAATTTTGGTTTGCTGATCAAACTATTTTTGATGTTTGCTTTCAGAATCAACCTTTTTCTCAACATTCTCAATACGATTTATTTGTACGTGCATGAATTTGAGATGATGGCTCTCGAAACCGAAAAGCTCCGTCAAATCAGTACGCAAGCGCAGCTTCAAGCTATTCGAAATCAAATAAACCCTCATTTTTTATTCAATAACCTGAGTGTTTTAAGTTCTTTGATTAGCACTGATACCACCAGCTCAATCCAGTTTGTTAAGCAGTTTTCGAATGTTTATCGATATGTTTTAAAACACCATGATAAAGAACTGATTACCATTGCAGAAGAACTTGACTTTACAAAATCCTATCTATTCCTCTTGCAAAAGCGTTTTTATGAAGGAATCGTCGTAGACATCAAGGTAGAAGAACAATACCTCAATTGGCAAATTGTACCAATGGCTTTACAAATGTTACTCGAAAATACCATTAAACACAATATTGCTACCAGCGCCAGTCCTTTGAAAATCACACTCTATACCGAACACCCTTATTTAGTTTTATCAAACAACTTACAACCCAAACTGGTTAATACTACAGAATCCACCAATAAAGGCTTGAGCAATATCATTCAACGCTATCAGTTCTTGAGTCCTTTGAAAGTGGAAGTGATTAAAACTACACATGAGTTTACTGTGAAAATTCCCATTATTAAACTATCCTCTGAAGATCTATTATGAAAGTTCTAATTATTGAAGATGAATATCACTCTGCGCAACGAGCCAAAAGTTTGCTCCTTGAGTATGACCAAAATATTAATGTGGTAGATACCGTCGACTCAGTCGAAAAAGCTACCAACTGGCTTGTCAAACATCAAGAACCAGACCTGTTATTGGTAGATATCCACTTGGCAGACGGTTCAAGTTTTGATATTTTCAAGAAAATACCCGTCAAAAATCCTGTCATATTTACGACAGCCTATGACCAATATGCGATTCAGGCCTTCAAAATTAATAGCATAGATTATCTTCTAAAACCACTGGATTTTGAAGATTTGAGCCAAGCACTCAACAAATATCATCAGCTCAACTACGATAGAAAATCCATCGACTCGCTTGATATTCAGCGAATTATCCAGAGTATAGAAACCAATCAAAAAAATATAAATCTAGATTTTTAGTAAAATTTGGCGATACCTTACAGTATAAAACACTGGATGAAATAGCCTATTTCTTTGCCGATGATAAAATTGTGTATTTGGTTTGTCACGATGCCAAACGATATATCATTGATTACACTTTAGAGCAACTCGAACAGCTTTTACAACCAGACTTTTTCTTCCGCCTCAACCGAAAAGTCATTACTAAAATCGCCTCTATCGCAACTGTCAAGGCCGTGTACAAAGGGCGATTGCTCGTAAAACTTAAACCTAATTTTGAATCAGAAATTTATGTATCAAAAGAGCGATGTTCAGAGTTTAAGACATGGCTAGACCAATAATATTATGAAAAAAATCTCATCAAGACCTTTTTCCTAGCATTCATTTTGTTAATCAATCAGACTATTGGTATTGCTCAACATCGTGTACATCTGAAAAATGGAAGTCAAATTGTAGGAAAACTCCTGAAGTCTGATGCTTCTTCAGTTTCAATTCAAACCATTGATCAATCTATATGGGTTTTTACTAATTCCGAAATCCAACGAGTAGATACCCTTGGACAGAATTTTGGAAAGGCTACTTACAAAAGAAAGGGCTTTGTCAATTATACCGAACTTGGGCCACTTGCCATGAGTAATCGTGCCTCCAATGGCGTTACTACTTCAGCATTTTCATTTCAAACAACCAACGGATACAGGTTCAATCCGCTCCTTTATCTTGGCATAGGTGTAGGCGCAGATTTGTATGCCGTACAAACCTTCGTCCCTGTAGTGTTGAGTGTGCGAGGGGATTTAAGTACCTCCTCCGCCAAAATTCCATTTTACTTTGTGGAAGGAGGATACAGTATCAATGCAACTTCTAACGATGTTCCGACTATCAAATACCAAGGTGGTGCAACATTTGCGGTTGGTTTAGGCATCAAACTCCTTTTTCAAGAAAATAACGGATTTTTACTTGGTCTTGGCTATCGTTATCAAGAATCCTCAGTGACAGAAAAACTACAAAAATCTACCGAAGTTTTCAACCGATTAAGTATCAGGGTTGGCTTTAGCTTTTAAACCAGACGTTTATTCTGGAGCTTAACTAGTTCAAGACTCAAGTTACGGGTGAATAAATTCACCCACTAAGTGGAGGTTCACACTAGTTCAAGACTTAGTCTTGGACTTATTTTTAACAGTTTTAAAACTTACCATCAATCGTATAACATATCTACGCTCAGCACCTTTTAACATTTCCTAAAACTTCTTCAAACAATTTACCCGCCCAGATGTTTTATATATGTTTTTGAACTATTACAAAAATATAGTACGAAAACATATATAAATATCAAATATTTGTATTACTTTTGAAAAAGTAAAATGTTATCGTACTATTTATGGAAATTGTAGCAAGTGTTTCAAATGCCTCGAAGCAGTACAAAACTGGGGATACTGTGATTACAGCCTTGCAACCATCAAGTTGTGAATTCAGGAAAAATGAGCTAACACTTATCATTGGTCCTTCTGGTTCTGGCAAAACTACTTTACTATCACTCCTAGGTTGTGTGATTTTTCCTAGCACAGGTGAGGTTACTATCTGTGACCAAGTGATCAATGGGCTTAGTCAAAATCAACTTGCCAAAGTACGTCTTCAAAACATTGGATTTGTTTTCCAGAGCTTCAATTTATTGGCACCGCTCAATGCGCTCGAAAATGTCATGCAGCCATTGTTACTCCTAGGCATTTCTAGAAAAGAAGCACGTCAGCGCGCCATAGACGCCTTACGCAAAGTAAGTATGGAGGATAGAATGTATAACCTTCCTAAAATGCTCAGTGGCGGACAACAGCAAAGAGTGGCCATTGCGCGTGCACTAGTAACCAACCCTCCCTTGATGTTATGCGATGAACCTACAGCAGCCCTCGATACCAAAAGTGTTTCAGTCGTCATGGACGAACTCAAAATGCTTTCGACTACAGGCAAATCAGTGGCAGTAGTTACGCATGATTTAAGACTAAAAAAGTTTGCAGATAGAATTATTTACGTCAACAACGGCATGATTTCCGACCATCAGGAAGAAGAGGATATGCTTCTTTAACTGACCACCGAGATTTATTACGTATACCAAAAAGAGTTTGATTTTTTAGAAATACGCTTTTGTACTTTCATTCAAAATAACTATCAAAATGAAGCATTACTTGATATTGAGCCTATTAGTAGCCCTACTGATGGGCTGTAATAAAGATCAATCAAAAGAGTCAACAAATCAAAAACAATCTAACCCCAAAGCTCCCACAAAATTGGTGGTAGCCATCGGGAGAGTAGAACCACAAGAAGGTATTATCAAGCTATCTGCACCAGTTGGTGGAATTGTTGAAAAAGTCATGAAAAATGATGGCGATAAGGTGCAACTCAATGAGGTTATTCTGCAACTCGATGATGATGCTGAGCAGAATAAAATCAATGAATTGAAAGTAAAAATAGCGACTCAACGTACTCAAATAGAAATCACACAATCGAAGGTAACCGAGGTTATTGCAAATCTCAAAAACAAAAAATTGCTATTGGATAGAGCCAAACAACTCATTACTAAGGGAGCCGAAACGCAACAAGTCTACGATAATTTAGCAACAGACCTAGAGGTTTTGGAAGCCAATCTCAGTGCGGCCAAAACACAAGTACAATTAGCAAATAGTGAGCTGAATGAGCTTCAAGCACAATTGAAAACTCTTTATCAAGAAGCTGGGAAAAAAGTATTTAGAGCTCCCTTTTCGGGTATAATCCTTGACAGAACCGTCAACCAAGGCGAATCTGTTAGCCAATTTGCCAGCTATGCAGAGGTTGCCCCTCAAGGCAAACTGATTATCAGAGCCGAGGTAGATGAAATGTTTAGTAATAGTATCAAAATTGGGGACACTGTCGAAATCGTCAATATTGGGAGTAGCAATGTTATGGCAAAAGGTCAAATTTCATCGATGGCTCCTTATTTGAAAAAGAAATCTCTCTTTTCTGAAAAAGCAGATGACCAAGAAGACCGAAGAGTGCGCGAGATACGCATCTCTGTTGCTGATGATAAGAATCTCGTAATCAATGCCAAAATTGAATGTAACATCAAGCTATGATACTGACGGCCTTTAAATTTATCAAATACGACACCGCCAAAAGTATTGGGGTAATCGTGGGTATTGTGATTAGTATTTTCCTGATTGGTCAACAAATTGGTATTCTTGGCTTCTTGACTGGTCTCATGGGAGGACTCGTAGAAAACTCCCGTAAGGATATTGCTCAAATTTGGGTCATCGACAATATTACCCGCAATGCCAACGAACTCGGCAAGCTAGACGAACGATATGTTCGAGAAATTAGAAGTGTTGATGGAGTAGCTAATACTTACCCAGTAGTAATCTCGAACGGTTTGGTAAAATTCAAAAATGGAAAAACAGCCTCTGTTTTATTAATTGGAAGTGGAGCACCTGTTTTTGTGGCAGGCCCAAATCCTGTAAAGGTTTTTAAAGGCAAAATCAGTGACCTAGCCCAAGACCAGGCTATGTCGGCAGAATTCTTTGACCAAAAGACTTTTGATGCAGCACTAGAAGTAGGCACCAGAGTTGAGATTAATGGAAAGGAAGCCCAAATTAGCCTGCAAACCAAAAACGCCAGAGGCTTTGCAGGAGCGTTCTTTTACACTACACTCAGCAAAGCACGTTACTATGGTGGGTTTCCTGAAAATAAGGTCAGCATAGTCGCAATTCAAGTAAAGCCGGGTTACGATGTAGCGTCTGTTATCAAAAGCATTAACACCAAATTTTATGGTATTCGTGCTTGGGATGCCAACGAGCTTCAAGCCTCTACGATTAGCTTTATCACCATCTCATCCAATATCGGTACAAGTGTAGGGTCGTTGGTTGTGTTTGCCATCATCAGTGGCTTCTTTATTATTGGACTCACATTGTATTCGGCGGCACTCGACCGTATCAAAGATTATGGTACGCTCAAAGCCATTGGTGCAACCAACAGCTATGTCCGAAATTTGATTTTACTGCAATCCTTCTTTTTTGCTATCATCGGTTTTGTCATTGCCTTTGCACTTTTAATAGGCTTCAAAAAAGGGGTAGAAAATGCTGGATTGGCCATTAATTATTCGACTTGGGAGATACTGGGATTATTTGTCATAACGCTATTTATCTCAATGGGAGGTTCTTTGTTTGCCATCAAAAAAATCAACGGCGTCGAGCCAGCCTCGGTATTTAGAGGATAGCGGTTAGGTTTGAATTGCGGATTTGGGATTTCGGAAATAAAGTAAAATACCTCTATTGTTGATAAAATATAAAAGATTACACTTCCGAAATCCCACATCCGATATCTGAAATAAATGGTTTTTATTATCCTTCGTACACTCCTAATTCATCATTCGATATATCTTGATATTTTATGAAATCAATACTAATCATCATTTGTTTGCTATTGGTACATTCCATGTATGCTCAAATTACAGTCAATGAATGTATCGAAAATGGCTTAAAACATAGACCTAGCATCAAAACAGCCCAAGCAGATCTTGCTGTGGCTGCTCTAAAAAGTTTGGATGCCCAATCTAAGTTTTTACCTCAAATTGCCTTAGCTTATGAATACCGTTACAATCCGATTATTGCCACGCAGGTAGTTCCGACGGGGTTATTTAGCGGTACGCCTACTACCGAAACGCAGGCTATTCGTTTTGGTACCAAATGGCAACAAAATGCAGGAGTTACGGTGTATCAGCCCTTGATTGATTTGTCCTTAAAAAGTAAGATTAAGGAAAGTAAAATCAATGAGGCCTCGGCAAATTGGGATCTCAAAAAAGCAGAAGAAGATTTTGTCTTTGAAATAATTAAATCCTACAGCCAAATACTGCTTTATCAGCTACAAAGCCAAGAATCTGCCTCTGATTCTGTTCGCAGTTATATTTCTATGGCTATGATGGAGGCAAAGTTTAAAGAGGGGAAAATATTGAAAACCGAATGGAATACCGCCAAAATCAATCATAACAATAACCTATCGGCATTTCAGAAAGCTTTTTCAAACCTGATTAATGAGAAAATTTATTTGAATTATCTTACCAATATCAGTCTCGAAAAACTGTTAGCTGATTCCTATGCCCCTATCAACGATGTTTTGGACAACACACCGAATAACTCCACATTTGAATCAAGTATTGATTTTCAAAAATTCATCACAAAAGAACAACTGCTCAATCAGCAGATTCAAACGGAGCAAACCCAGTATCGACCAACATTGGGAGTTCAAGGATACATTGGTGCCAACCAATACACGCAAAGTATAAATCCCTTTTTAGCAAATTCATGGTTTGGCAATAGCTATGTAGGTCTTTCTGTGAAATTACCCATTTTCGCACCTGACAAATCTATCAATTTGAGCAAGCAACTCAAGAAACAACTCACGGTAGTAGAAAACCAAAAGGAAGAGTATAAGTCTCAAAAAAATAAGGATATTTTACAAAATTCGAATACCATCGAAAGACTCCAGAAAGAGATTGCATTTGCTGAAAAAAACATCATCCTTTTAAAAGAAAACCTAGACATCTATCAAGCTCGCCTTCAAACAGGACAACTTGAAGCCTCTGAGTTAAACACGCAAGAAAGCGCATTACAAAAAGCACTTGTACAACAATTACAACTCAAAGAGCAGCTCAATAAGACTTTTATGGATAGGCTATACATTAGTGGTAACCTTCTCGAAAAATTCAAAAAATAAATCACATGACTCTCAGACCTGATACCATCAATCACAGCATTCAAATAACTCATTCATCGATTGAGTCTTTTGGCTTCGAGTTAAAAAATTGGAATTTAGATGCCGATAATTTTAGTTTATTCTTTTCGAAAAATACTGTTTATACGAAAGAAGATAAAAGCTTTTCGATTGACACTTTATTGCTGCAATCCCTAGAGCTTTACAAACGATTTGTAGAATATGGAGATCATTTCCTGCTCACCAATTTTCACTGTATTAATTTGATTATGAATCAGCAGTCTATCCATGATTTCACCATTGAAATCGATTGGTTACCTACCCCAAACACCCAACAGAAATTTCTTGAAGCTTATTGCTACAATGAATCTGGACAGCTTTTGGGCAAAGGCACCGCCCTGTTGAATAAGCAATAATTTGCGTAAATTTGATATTCAGTTATATCGTTCAGGCAGTATGCTATAGCCATTAGACCAAAAGTTTTAAGATATTTAATACTTTACCGTTTGCCCATAGCTGATTGCTGAAAGCTTTACCATAACATAACGGTTTTGAGGCCCATGAATAAGCAAGTTTTAATAGAAATAATAGAGCATCTCGATCAATTTCATACAGAGTATAAAGGGGGAAATGATTATACTTTAGATGATTTTTTAGGGTATCTCAACACCCAACGCCCAAGCAAGGATATTGAGATGCGTAAAATGGGCGGAGACAAAGAACAACATTTGAATATAGTCCGTCAAGAAAGTAACAGCGATGTTGCTATCTTGGTTAAATTGTTATTTAGCTATGCCAAAGGATATATCAAGAAGGCTTTACAGCACAGTATCATTCAAACAGCGGACGAATTTGCCTTTTTAATCACCCTTATCACCTTTGAAAGCCTGACCAAAACCGAATTGATTTCGAAACAAGTCATGGAAAAAACCTCAGGAATAGAAGTAATCAAACGATTAGTAGCACAAGGCTTGATTCATGAATTCTCTGATTTGACAGATAAAAGAAGCGTTAGGGTAAGTATTACAGAGAAAGGAAAAATGGAAGTAATGAACGTACTTCCAGAAATGAGCAAAGTCTCTCGGATCGTAGTAGGAGACTTATCGCCATCAGAAATCACGACACTTTCCTATCTCATGAAAAAGCTCGATTTCTATCATAACGATATTTTTATGAACAACAAAAATGCAAGCCTAGACGAGTTACTGAAATAGGGGTTAGGAGTTAGGAGTTAGGAGTTAGGATAAAACCTAAACTACATTCCATCTACTCAATTTAACCTAGGTTTTCAACTTTTTTATAAAAAACTAATCCCTATACCCTCACCCCTATACCCTAAAACACTCTGTGCCTTTGTGCCTGTTCACTCAAAAGAAAAAACTAATCTGAAATCATACGTTCATCACTTTTTACGGTAAACTTAAACTGTCTTTCACCACCAGGAGAACGGAGCTTAACGACATAACTGCCAGAATTTAAAGGATATAAAGATTTCAAGACTACGCTATTGGCATCTGTGGTAGCTTCTTGCTCACAAGGAACACCCAAGCCCGACTCAGTACCAACCAATGCTGTCACATTGGTATTATTTTCTACCGTGACGGTAATCACATTACGGTCATTTTGTCGAGCCACAATGATAGGCGAAGTGATTTTAGCTGCAATCGAAGTATAGACATTAAACTGTCCATCTTGCTCATATTCTACTATGCGATAATACTCTGAATAACGAAGAATTTTGGAATCAGTGAAGGTGAATTGGAGTCTCTCATCGGCCATGCTTTCTTTTACTGGAATTTCACGAATGTCGAAGAAAGTGTCATTGTCTTTACTACGTTGAACGATGAATCTTGCAGGACGATGCCCTTCTGAACTTACCCAGCTGAGTACAGCACGACTATCATCATTTACTTTCACATCAAACAAGACATCACGACTTGAACGTGCTTTGATTTGAGACTGTGCACAAAAGGATATTCCCATGACAAGGAGACCCATCATAGCAAAAGCTAAGGAAAACTGTTTCATAGAGGTTGTTTAGAAAATAAAGTTTGGGTTCAATAAAGATAGGTATCTGCTACAAATGGCGGGATAGCAAATATTATTTCAAATTTAGCACTATTTTAATAATATTTTTACATAAAATTATAAAATTTCAATATTTGGTTCTAAAAAAAGGCTTTAACTCAGTAGTGTCAAAACTCTAAAAAAGTTTTTCACTAAAGAATTAAAGCCTTATTAGGAAAGCTATTTTACTGAAAATCAAGTATTTTACTAAGTTTGTTATTTCTTAGCTCTTTGCATTTTTACCATGACAGGAGTAATGGCGCTTGCTTTATTCCCAAAACTTTTACGAATGTACGTAAGCACATTGGCGATGTCTTGATCACTTAAGAAATCATGAGAGGGCATTTCATTTGAATAACTTTCTCCCGCAACTTCTACTCCTTTTAGTCCATTCAGTACAACCTTAATCAATCGGGCTGAATCACCCAAAACCCATTCATTTTGGATTAATGGTGGATTCAAATTTGGGACTCCACTCCCATCTTCTTGATGACAAGCCAAGCAGTAATTTTCATAAACTAGCTGACCAGAGTCTGCTTGTATGACCTTAGGAGAAGTAGGTTTTTGACTATATCTTGCTGAAACTGTCGAACCCAACATTCCTCCTAGCAACAAACAAGTAATGATATATTTGAACATGAGATGATGTTTAGTTTTTGATAACTCTCCAAACTTTTCCTTTTACCGAATCACTGATATACAATGAACCGTCTGGACCTTGTGCCAAGCCCATCGGGCGCGCCTTTGCTTCGTTAGGATTTTTGATTTCGCTACCACCAGCAAAACCTTCTGCAAATACTTCATATTCGCCTGATGGCTTTCCATTTTTACCAAAAGGAACAAAAGCCACAAAATAACCGCCTTGTTTCAACGGAGCACGGTTCCATGAGCCATGGAAACAAATAAATGCACCATTTTTATATTTTGCTGGCAATTGATTTCCTGTATAAAACAACAAGGCGTTTGGTGCCCAGTGTGCAGGGAAAGCCATAATTGGCTGGTCTTTACCTTCGCAACGTTCTTGAATTTTGCCATCGCCACCATACTCTGGCGCTAACATTTTTTTGTTTTGGAAGCGATCATGGTAACAATACGGCCAACCAAAATCAGAGCCTTTTTTTACTAAGCAAAACTCCTCAGAAGGCAATTCTGCATTTTGCTCAGCATTATACAAAGTCGAAAACATGGTATTCAACTGGTCGCGACCGTGTTGCATAGCATACAATTCACCTTGTTGTTTGTTCCAATCCAAACCTACGACATTACGTAAGCCCGTAGCATAACGCACACCATCAGCTTGTTTTTGGTTTTTCTTATTGGCGTCAAACTGCCAGATACCTCCATGCCATTCCAAAATCGGACAAGGATCCATTCCTTTAGAACCTTTTTGACGGTTTTTCTCCTGACACGCATTTGATGGCGCACCAAAAGTTACATACAAATGTCCTTTGTCATCCAACTCGATAGACTTCGAACCGTGTTCGCTGTAGTGTTCCAATCCTGTTACGATTGTTTCTCCAGCAGCCTCGTCGATCTTTCCGTCTTTCATTGGATAGCGCACTACCGATGTGTCAGACGAAGCATATAAATAGCCATTGCCAATGACGATACCTGTACCCAAAAAGTTTCCAAAGGAAGTATTTTGGTCAGCTTTTCCATCGCCATCGGTATCTTTCAATACAACAGTACCTTTACCATTTACCAATTTATTCAGACGAACATATACGTCGCCATTGGGAGCTACAGCCAAGTGACGAGCTTTTCCTAAGCCATCGGCTACCACTAAGGCACCAATACCATTCGGAAGTGTCAAACCACCGTTATCAACATCAGCTTTTAACTTTATAGATTTCTGTGCTTTAGGGGATTTCTTTGGAGCAGTGTTGGCCAACAAAGAAGTGTTTACCAAAAGCCCAAACAAAGCGGAGAGAATAATACTTTTTTTCATTGGAAAATGATTTTAATGCTGATTTTTAGTTTTTACCAATGGACATACGCCATCGGCATGGTTAATGATGTTTTAACCAAAACTACAAAATTCGGTAAAATGTTCTATTGGGCTTTATTGGTTATGGCTTTGTGTTGGGAAACACTTCATTTTCCAAGGCAATAAAATTGACCAACTCATACGATTTATTGAACATTGGAACAATCTGCACTTTGCATAGATAAGGTTCGCCATCAGCACGATAATTCGTCAAAACACCCTCCACAGGAATTCGTTTTTGGATATGTTCACGTATTAGTGCGAGCACATCGGCTTCTGTGTCTTTTCCTTGTAAAAATTTCGGTTTTTTACCTCTAGCAAATTTAGGCGTATAACCAGTCATACGCTCAAAACCAGTACTAGCTAACAAAATTGTTTGTTGAGGGTCAGTAATCACTACAGCATGTGAAGGATTTTTAAGGTGTAAACGAAAATCTGCCCAACGAATCCAACCTTGTTTGATGGCATAACGGCAAATTAGTTCATAATCATTTTGTGCCTCTTCGGACAAGGCAATAGGTGGTGTCATAAATTCATTGCCAATCAGTAGCGGATGAATCAAGCGGATACGCATAAAGGCATCCGAACTACTGTCTGAGGACAAATCAAACATACAAGTTTTGTTTAAGGTCTATCGATATTTTAGTAAAAAATAAAGTGTGAAAGTCTAAAAATCGTTGATTTTGTTTGAACTTTTTCTAAAATCGAATAAACAAAATAAAAACTAACACACTGATTATCAGATACTTCAATTTTAAATATACATAAAAATCAGCGATTTGATTCTCATTAGACCTAAGAAATATTTTAGACCTAAACCCTAAACGTGCCTACATCTATTTGAAAATCAGAATGGTTATGGGAATAGTTAGGGTAAATTGTAGAGACGCAATATTTTGCGACTAAGTAATGTAGAAATCTTTGGTATTTTTAACAAATATGAATCTTCCCGAATTTTGGAATTAGGTTTATTCTCCTATTATTCATCAAAAAAGCGGTCGAAAATTGCTTTTCGACCGCTTTTTGGGGATAGATATAACTCGACTTAAGACGCAATCATTTCGTCGCTACTGGTGAAATGTGAATTTTAGGAAAAATCATTAACAATTCACTCATTCATCATTCACTATTATTCAATCGTTACGATTTTAGATAAGTGATTCCAGAAACTTGGATATGATTTTACCACCACGTCTGGTTCTTCGATTACTACATCTTCTACCAATGCCAACGGAGCAAAAGCCATCGCCATGCGGTGGTCGTCGTAAGTATGTACCGATACAGGTACAGCTTGACGTTCGGCCGCAGCAGGAGTCAATTGGTATTTATGATTGGTTTCGACTTCTTTCAAGGTTGCGCCAAATTTGATTAACTCATTTTGAAGCGCCATGATACGGTCTGTTTCTTTTACTTTCAAAGACTCAATTCCTGTCAGGGTCAACGGAATATTTTTGGCAGCAGCTACAACACAAATCGTTTGCGCTAAATCTGGACAGTTGGTAAAATCCCATTCCAAGGAAGTAGCAGGCTCGATTTTCGTCAATTTAAAACCACGCCCTGTGTATTCTGATTTCACGCCCAAGTGGCTCATAATGTCAGTAACTACGGAGTCGCCTTGTAAAGAGTTTTCTTTCAATCCTAACAATTCCAAAGAAGCATCAGCCTTATCTGACAAAGCCACAACCGAGAACCAATAACTCGCACCAGACCAGTCTGATTCTACGGCATACTGGATAGGATTATAAGCTTGTGGAGCTACAGTGATAGTTTTTGCGTCCCAATCTGCCTGAGCTTGTACACCAAATGCCTCCATTTGTTTCAAAGTCATTTCGATATACGGCTTCGACCCCAACTCTCCTGTAATTTCCAAGGTTAAGCCTTCTGGCAACAAAGGAGCAACCATCAACAACGCCGAAATATATTGAGAACTCACATCTCCACGAATCGCCAAACGGCTGTTTCCTTTAAAATCAAAACCATTTAATTGTAATGGAGGATAGCCTTCAGTTTTTACATAGTCGATTTGAGCACCTAATTCGCGCAATGCATCTACCAAAATACCGATAGGACGCTCGCACATACGTGGCGTACCTGTCATGGTTTTGATTTGACCAGTTACCGCATAATAGGCAGTCAAAAAGCGCATGGTTGTACCAGCATCAATCACGTCGGCGATAGGGTCGTTAGACGCCAACAAACGCATCATCGTTTGAGTATCACGAGCTTCAGCAAGGTTCGACAAGTTGTCGTGGCCTTTGGCAAGTGCGTTGATAATCAAGGCACGGTTAGATTCTGATTTTGAAGACGGTAAAGGAATTTCCGTTTGGAAAGACTGTTGTACTTTGTGTAATAATAACTTTTTCAAGGTCAATTTCGGATTGTGGATGTCAAAGTCATCCTTTGGCATCGTGTATTTGGTTAATTAGAATCTTCCAAAGCATTAGCAAACGCCAGCGTTTGGATTCTTTTCAGAAGAGTAACAAAATTAATCCATGAACCTAATCTTTCCTAATTTGTTACATGAATCGCACGACCAAGCGCCGTTTCTGGCTGATTTTATATTTAGGATACGATAGAGGTTTGGCAATAAGACCAATTCCAATACATACCCCACTAAAGGCCAATAGCCCCGGGCTAAGCTTTACAGGTTGATTACGCTGAACTTGATTAAGTACATCAATCACAGAAAACATCACCCCACCTGCTGCGATAGTCCCTGCTCCTTTGGATACGAAGGGGATATGTCGATACGGTGAGAAAATCATATCGATATCTTTGAGCGCAATTTCGGAAGTGATATGACTATCTTCGTCTGTAAAGAAAAAAGTACTATCAGCAATCTGCTCGATTCGTCCTGTAAATCGCATATTTTTCCCAATCAATTGAAATGAAATATCGCTTTCTTCAAAGAATCGCAACTTTTGTCCATAGCCTCTTGCATGCTCAATGGCCAAATATTTAATAGGTGTGTATTTGCCCGTACTATCAATAACTTTTCGGATACGCCCCAAACGAGTATTTTGGCTCAAAACACTCCAACTTATTAAACTCAATAATAATACTAGCAAAAATCTCATGGTGTAATGTTAAAGATGTTATCAGTTAACGGTATATCTGTTACAACATCAAACGACTAGTTCTATTTTATTCCATAATCAGGTTTCAATTACCCAATAACAGATACTCCATTAACAGATAACGATTCCTCCTATTCAGGAAACTGACTTTTATCTAGTCCTGGAATTAGTTTTAAGGCATTTTTATAATAAACTTTTTTCAAGATACCATCCGAAAGACCTAAGCCGTACATTCTCCAAAACGCATGATATTTTTTATGATATGGAAAATACTCGTCGTTGGTTTCCAATACTCTAAAATAAGTCGCATACTCAGAAGGCACCCATGAGTCTTTTCCAAAAAGAATTCGATCTTGACGTTTTTCAAAAAATCTTTTAGCTGTATGTGGCTGACGACCCAACTCTGCAATCACTGCCCCTATTTCGACATACATATTTGGCATTTCGTCCATCAAACTATCCAATTTGGGTAAGTTGTTTGGGTACCAACCCATGTGTGCCGCTATAAAATTAGTTTTAGGATTTTTCTTGAAAACATTATGCTGTTGCTCAATAAGTTGCTCCCACGTAAAGTCATTTGATTTTTCACCTGCATTTCTCTTTCTATCTGGGTGCAATTTGAGTTCGAGCCAGCGCTCATTAAAACGGTCGACAGGTTGCCAAAAACGCTCTGGGTCAGCCGTATGAATTAGTACAGGGATGCCTAATTCACCTGCTTTTTTCCAAATTGGGTCTAAGCGTGGGTCATCGACACGCACCAATTTATCACCATCTTTTACCGAAAAGCCAAGGTTTTTATAAATTTTCAAACCCTTTGCACCGCGAAGTTTTACATCATCTTCAAGTGTTTTTACCGCTTTTTCAGTCCATCCTTTGGTATTGATATTGGCAAAATCAATGTTAGTAAATACCGCAAAACGACTTGGATAATACTGTTTGATTTGTTCAATTTGTTTTGTCAGCGTTTGAGTACTTTTGGTTTCATCACTTGTCCAACCCCTGCCACTCAAATTAACCATCAATTTCATATTGAGGGCGTTCATCTCAGTAATCAATTTGTCCAAATTTTCTTTTTCTTCATGTAAATTCCACTGATGATTATGAACATCAATAAAAGGAAATTTGGCTTTTGTGGTGATATGTTCGGGCACCACCAACGTAGATTTTGGCTCGTACTCTTCAAAATTCACCGTAATTTGTTGAGCATAAGAGCTCATACTCAGTAGTAAAGCAGACAGTAGTAAATAATTGGATTTCATAAGATTTGAGGGGTTATTTCAGATAATCATAAAGGGATAAGTTCGCATTTAGTCATTTGTCAGCTCAGATTCGTCCAGATCGTCTGGTAAAATCGTAACAGATCCATAACGGAAACGACCTTGGTATATTTCGAGTAAATGTTCTAAGCGCCAAGCCGTAATATCGAGTTGACTGAGAGGTATTTCTTGGATTCGTCCATTATTGACAAAAATAAGGTTTTCGATATAGACATTTTTCTTCACCTCAGGTTTGATATGTAACCCATGTACCAATGCCCAAGAGACAAAAGGTTGTCCAACCAATTGTATGCCTTCTTGCGAAAGAATAATTTTAGGTTGTGGTTTACTATGCTTGACATACGTCCACCCCAAATAAGAAGATAGTAGCAACATCCCAAGTCCTGACCATAATTCTGCTTGGTTTAAAAAATACACCATATACAGCAAAGCTCCCAAAGCGCCAACTAACAGCATATAACGGTCTTGAGCTTTGGTAAAAATGGTAGTAAACTCTGGAATATCTGGATCATCTTCAAATACAGACAGTTCGTTTGGGTCGGTCATGCTTGATTAATTATGAATTAGTGAATGATGAATTGTGAACTTTTTAACCTATTTCGAATTTGTTTTTTTGATTTCGGAAGTATAGCCAGTTCTCATTTCAAGACTTCACTTTGGACTTAATTTTTAAATAGTTTACAACTTTATTAATAAAGTGAGTAACCAAGTCTAAAGACCTAAATGCCCTTTACTCTGTTTGTCGAGTAATAAGACTAATAACTTCTTTTACTTATTCTGAATTATTGCTCTAAGTAAAACATTTTCTTACCAGAATCATTCCATTTTTAGATAGTTTAACATTTTTGTCTCTAAAACAAGAACAGCCGACAAATATCTGTGTCGGCTGCTTTGTAAAATGTCAAAAAGATATTTTTGGTTGTATAACACGTAAAAAGTTACGTTTCTACAGAAAATCAATTCAATCTTGGGTCTGTCGGATAATTAGCCATTACCTTAAAATCGCCCCCCATGCCTTTAAGAACTGTTCGCCAAAAAGAGTCAGAAGGTGTATCAAATACGATTTCAGAAGTCGCCGAAGCTACAATCCACGAATCTTTTTCGAGTTCGTCTTTGAGTTGTCCTCCGCTCCAACCTGAATAGCCCAAAAAGCATCGAATATCTTCAGGGTGAAGCACGCCATTATTCAAAAGACGTTTTACTTGTTCGAAATTTCCACCCCATACAACGCCTTTGAGCAACTCTTGTCCACCGTCAATCAAATCTGGTCGGCGATGCACAAAATGCAGGGTGTTTTGCTGAACAGGTCCACCGATAAACAAGGGAACATCAGGATATACATTTTCCTCTAGGACATCCGCCAGTACTAGATTAGAGGTTTGATTGAGCACCAAACCAAAAGACCCGTAGGAATTATGATGCTCACAAATTAACACTACGCTTCGCTCAAAATTAGGGTCGCCCAAGAAAGGCTCTGAAATAAGCAAGTTACCCCTATTTACAATCCTGTTCTTCATAATATTCCACGTTTGAGTGTTAAACTAGTACTACAAAAACTAACTTTGTAATGCTTTCTGGCAATAGCGTAAGCACTAAAATTTTCATGGCTGATATACGTATCAGTATTAATCGTACATATTAAAAATACAATGCAAGTGCCAAAACTCCAAACGCTTTTTCTGTCTCTAGGCTCAAATTTGGGCAATCGTGAAGAGAATTTGAATCAGGCGATACAACTTATCCGACAAAACATAAGTACAAATCTTTCTATTTCAAATATTTATGAAACTGAGCCTTGGGGCAACTTAAATCAAGCAGGTTTTTTGAATTTGATATTAAAAATTGAAAATTCTTCCTTCGTTCCACACGATATTTTAGAAAAAATCCAAAAAATAGAAAATGAGCTAGGACGAGTACGAGTAGAGAAATGGGGCGAACGCTGTATCGATATTGATATTATTTATTACGATGATTTGATCATTAACGATGCTCGATTGGTAATTCCGCATCCATTCGTACAAGAGCGGAAGTTTGTGCTAGTGCCCCTTGCAGATGTTGCTCCCGATTGGGTTCATCCTATTTTACAAAAAACAACCTTACAAATGCTACAGGATTGCCCTGATAATGGTTGGATTAAAGTGTACGAAAGATTATAAAACCGTCTATTTCGGATATCGGATGTTGGATTTCGGAAGTGACCTTACTTCATTAGGGATGATGGTTGAAACTAATCAATTATCCCTTAAAGAAAAGTTTTGTTTACAAGGAAAAATACCAAAAACGAATCATAAAAAAAGGCGGTCGAAAAACTTATTTCGACCGCCTTTTTTTATGCTATAACTTATGATGACAAACCTCTAAACGCAAATATTGCGTCTCAAAGGATGAAGTGCACTAAAAAATAATCACTCATGCACTCAATTCATCTGTATTTCTTACAAATTCTCTGAAACTTTTGATTTGTCCATGGTGTCCATTGTCCCAAAAACATAATCCCAAAGTGGCGAGGATACACCAAACACTGCGTTACCATCTTTATAATGGTGTACTGCGTGATTGATCCACAATTGCTTCAAGAAATTTTTTGGTGGTGCATATGCATGTACAGCATAGTGAACCAACAAGTAACTAGCATATCCCCAGATAAATCCTGGGAAAAATGCATAGGCAGCTTCGCCCATCAACACAAAAAAGACTGAAAACAAGGTTACAGCCACAACAATAGCTAATACAGGAGGCATAGCCAAACGAGTTTTATCTTTTGGATATTCGTGGTGAACGCCATGAGCTACATATTGGAATTTGGCACGAGCCTCAGTTGTTGGGTCGATATGATAAACACTTCTGTGTACCCAGTATTCGATAAAAGTGAATGTGATAGCACCAATACCAAACAGCAAACCAATCAAACCATTTGAAAGATCTGTGTAAGTAAATGCATACCACCCTAAAACCGCTCCAGATACAAAGAACATCGTTACAGGAACAGCAATGTGAGTTCTCGACAGTTTCTCTAGAATTGGGTTTTCAAACAATTGTTTGGTACCACTGTTTTTGGGTCTCATTTTTTTCTGATTCGCTTCCATATCGTAATATACATGATGAGTTGTCCTTCTATTAAAATTGCACTAAAACAATAATTTTAATAGGAATGAGGTCTTATTATTGAATTATAACAACAAAGATACAAACTTTTAAAGTTCCTAATTCCTAATTTTTATTGATTTTTATCACAATTCATCATTTTTTCATACTGTTCTAATCTGTTTTATTCTCCGTTAATCCTCGGCTTTGGGTGATTTTTGTTTTATAATGAGTCTCAAAGATTGATCGTAGGTAACATAATTCCACAACCAGTTAATAAAAATCAAAAGGCGATTTTTAACCCCAACAATCGACATTAGGTGTACAAACATCCATGTCAACCACGCAAAGAATCCCTGAAATCTCCAGAAAGGCAAATCCACAACTGCCAAGTTGCGCCCAACAGTGGCCATCGAACCCAAATCTTTATAGGTAAATTCCTCCAATGGATTTCCTCTTAAAAGTCTTGGAAGGTTTTTTGACAATAGTTTTCCTTGCTGAATAGCAGGCTGTGCCACCTGTGGGTGACCATTTGGATAGGCATCCTCGATCATAAAGGCAACATCGCCAATGGCAAAAATGTTTTGATGACCTTCTATCTGATTATACCTGTTTACCTTAATTCGTCCTCCGCGAGCCAATATTTCAGGATTTAGTCCCTCGATAAAATTAGCTTTAATTCCTGCTGCCCAAACTAAATTATTCGTGCGGATTTTTTCACCATTGTTCAAATACGCATACTTACCATCAAAGTCGGTTACACGGGTATTTAGAAAAACATTAACCCCCAATTGCTCCAAATATTCCTTCGATTTGATTTGCGCATTTTTTGACATCGGCCCCAACAACTCCCCTCCTGATTCAACGATATATACTTTCATTAAATCAAAATCTAATTCAGGGTAGTCCTTCGGCAATACATGGCGTTTCATTTCAGCCAAAGTACCTGATACTTCCACACCCGTAGGGCCTCCACCCACAACTACCACTGTCATTAATCCTTGACGAACGTCATCACTGTCAGATACCAAGGCATTTTCAAAATTCTCTAACAAGCGATTCCTCAAACCCAAGGCCTCTCCTACCGACTTCATTGGCAAAGCCTTTTCTTGGATATTTTTTGTCCAAAAAAGTTTGTATCTGCCCCTATCGCCAAAATCAGATAGTCATAACTGATAGCGCCCAATTGCGTGATAATCTCCTGCGAGTCGGTACGCAATTCGGTAACTTCGGTAATACGAACATGAACATCTTTGTAATAATGGAAGGCCAATCGTAGCGGAAATGAAATGGCTGATGGCTCTAAGCCTGCGGTGGCTACTTGGTAGAAAAGAGGTTGAAATTGATGATAATTATTTTTATCAATCAACACTATCTGAAAGTCTTCGCTATCGGCTAGGTCTCTGGCAATTTTCAAACCACCAAATCCTGCGCCAATGATTACCACACGCTTTTTGGTAGTTTCCGGAATATTGGGTGTCATAGGCATCAATGAATATGTTGAAACATAAGTATTTTTCAACATATTCAGTCTAGTTATTAAAGGATCAAAAGTTTTTAATGATAGTTTTAATCTCAAATTTTAGATAGAGCATTTTGGCTCGAAACCTGACATTATTTAGCATTTTTCACCGTAAAATTGAGCATAACAAAACCAACCGTCATCATGCTCAATTTTGTAAGTATATCTATGCGCTATATTTTTTATATGACTAACTTCTCACATCCTCCTGACACAATTGCCCTAATCTACGAACATTTTTTCAGGAAACTTCCAGCTCTTTGCTGTGATTTGCTCATAATATTGCTCATACAACGGTAAGATATTCGCAATATCAAATTCTTTGGCTCTGTCGAGGGCATTACTTTTGAAGGTTTGTAAACGTTCTTCATCTTCGAGAATATAAATGGTATTTTTGGCCATATCCTCTACGTCGCCAATTTCGCTGATAAAGCCCGTTACTCCATGTACATTTACCTCTGGAATACCGCCAGCATTTGACGAAATCACAGGTACTTCACACGCCATTGCCTCAAGTGCTGCCAAACCAAAACTTTCTTTTTCTGACAATAATAAAAAGATATCTGCCAATGACAAAACCTCCTCAATAACATCGAGCTTACCTAAGAAACGTACATCGTTTTGTACACCTAACTCACGGCAAAGCATTTCGATAGAAGTACGCTCAGGGCCATCGCCCACTAATAGTAATTTGCTTGGTATTTTCTGATTTACCAAATGAAAAACTCTCACTACATCTTCAATACGTTTTACTTTTCTAAAGTTGGACGTATGCATGAGGAGTTTTTCGCCATGAGGACATATGGCAATTTTAAAATGGTCTTTTCTGAGTTTTTTAAAACGCTCTAAATCGATAAAATTCGGAATCACTTGAATATTACTGATAATTTCAAATTCCTCATAAGTATCATTTTTGAGACTTTCAGACACGGCAGTTACCCCATCAGACTCATTAATTGAAAAAGTTACCACTGGCTCGAAAGAAGGATCTTTGCCTACCAAGGTAATATCAGTACCATGAAGCGTAGTAATAAAAGGGATATGTACACCTTTAGATTTCAGAATTTGCTTTGCCAAATACGTTGCCGAAGCATGTGGAATCGCATAGTGTACGTGCAACAAATCGAGCTTTTCAGTCAATACCACATGGACAATTTTACTCGCCAAAGCCGACTCATACGGCAAGTATTGAAACAAAGGGTAACTTGATACACTTACTTCGTGGTAATAAATATTTTCATTAAAAAAATCTAAACGCGACGGTTGACTGTAGGTAATAAAATGTACTTCATGCCCTGCTTTGGCAAGTGCTTTTCCAAGCTCTGTGGCTACAACACCACTACCGCCATAAGTGGGATAACATACTATTCCGATTTTCATTGAATTACTTGAGATTGAGTGTTTGATGGTAGTCTGATGTACTTCACATTAGATTGTCGAAATAACGAACAAGCTAATAAGAATCACTTTTAATTACTCGCTACTGTTTAAAATTACAAAATAGAATATTATTTATGGAACAGTTACCATTTGGTATCATCATTTAGCCAAGAGTCTTAATCTCTGGGCTGTAATCATTTGGGAATAAGCCAAAAGGACAACAGATTTATCATGAATCTTGAAAAACTTTTTGCTTAACAAACGTAATTTATAATTTTCCTCCTTCTTTGGTAAAAGATGATTTGAGAATACAACACCGAAAAACCAAAATTTTCTCCCCAACTGATAGAATTTCTTCAAGGGTATTCATGTTAGGTAGATAATTGACCATATTGCAAGTGGCTAATAAATCTATTTTGTAAAAAATAGTAGATTTTTTGCGGATTGGCTTTTAACAGATAACCTCGTCAACTCGTTACAACATATAAAACAAAGCGCGTAATTTTGTTTTCATGAAAGATAATTCTCACAAAGTCACCTTGGGACAATCAATTTTGGCATTTGTTCGGCTTATTAGATGGCCTAACTTGCTGATTATTGCTTTTACCCAATACTTCACTCGAATCTTCTTAATCCTAGAAGCAGATTTGACGTGGAGTAATGTAATCGAGGTCTTTCTAGACTACCAGCTGGCTCTTATTGTGCTTTCAACGCTCTTTATTGCTGCATCTGGCTATATTATCAACGACTATTATGATATAAAAATAGACTTAGTCAACAAACCTCATCGGGTAGTGATTGGGCGATATATCAAACGTCGTTGGGCTATGGTCATCAATCAAATCTTCAATGTAGCAGGGCTTCTTTTAGGTTTATTTGTGGGCAAGAAAGTCTTCTTGGTCAACCTTTTGGCAGTATTTTGTTTGTGGTTATATTCCAATCAATTGAAACGTTTGCCGTTTTGGGGCAACTTAATGATTGCCATTCTCACGGGCTTTTCGTTGTTAGTCTTAGCGGTGCATTACCCTGGGCATCAGCGCGAGGTATGGATTTATGCAATCTTCTCCTTTGAAATCACCTTGATCAGAGAGATTATCAAAGATATGGAAGACCTCAAAGGTGACGAAAAACATGGTTGCAAAACCTTACCAATCATCTGGGGAATCGCCCGCACCAAATTACTCCTTTATGGCCTTATCGCCATCTTCACAGCTTTACTTTTCATTTTGGCAACTCAGCTTCCACATAGCCGTATTGGATATGTTTTTATGGCATTGATGCTTCCTTTGGCCTTTTTGACCTACCGCTTGGTATATGCAGACAAATCAAAAGATTTTGCTTTTTTGAGTAATGCCTGCAAAATTCTCATGATACTCGGCGTGCTTAGTATGATGCTGGCTTAGGAAAGAAAAAAGGTTTCTCAAATTGCACTAGAATGCTGATAAGTTTTTCTGTATTTTTGTGGGAATTGGTCTTTTATTAACCAGAGAAAAAAGTAGTCCTTATGGAAATAAGGGAACAGGCACAAAGACACAGAGTTATTAGAGGGAATCAAGCACTCAAATTACTTTCACTTTATGCCTTGTGCCTTTGGCACTTATCCCTTAAACAACTCGCTTTAATCACTTCATACCCTAAAAAATCATGTATCACGAATCTGTAATGCTTCATGAGTGCGTAGAAGGACTCAATATACGCCCCGATGGCGTGTATGTTGACGTCACTTTTGGTGGAGGCGGGCACTCTAAAGCAATTTTGGAAAAACTTGGAGAAAAAGGCAAACTCTATGCTTTTGACCAAGACCCAGATGCTAAAAAGAATGCCAATCTTATTGACGATAAACGCTTAGTTTTTATTGAAGCCAACTTTAGATATATCAAAAAATATCTTCGCCTACACGGTGTCAAACAAGTAGACGGGATATTGGCTGACTTTGGTATTTCATCGCACCAAATCGACGAGCCAACTCGTGGGTTTTCAACTCGTTTTGACGGCGAACTCGATATGCGTATGAATCAAAAAGCAGAAGTATCGGCCTATACTGTTATCAATAAGTACCCTGAAGAGCAACTGCATAAAATTTTTGGCATGTATGGCGAAATCAAAAATGCTCGTACACTTGCTGGTGCTATCTGCTCAGAACGAATGAACCAGCCTATCAATACTACGGGCGAACTTAAAGCAATTTTGGAAAAATATGCGCCAAAATTTAAGGAGTTCCGTTATTTTGCACAGGTATTCCAAGCCATTCGTATCGAAGTGAATCAGGAATTGGATGTCATTCAGGAATTCCTTGAACAAACCCCAGAATTATTACGCGATACTGATAGTCGTTTGTGTATTATGACTTTCCACTCGTTAGAAGATCGTCTTGTGAAAAATTATATCAAATCAGGCAACTTCTATGGTGAACTTCAAAAAGACATCGTTTACGGAACAGTTGACAAACCGCTAGAAGCTGTGTCTCGCAAACCTATTGAGGCTTCTGCTGACGAATTAGCTCGCAACAACCGTTCTCGTAGCGCCAAACTTCGTATTGCAACATTGTCTAAGTAACGACTCTCAACCTTCTCACAACAATGGCAAGAAACGTTTCGAAGAATGTAACACCCAAATCTAGCTCTACTCGCAAGAGTAATGGCAAGGGGCTATTTTCAATTATTGATACAATTTTCAACATGGATCGCCTCCTTGGGGGGGAGTTCCCTGCGTATCAATTGCGCTATTTACTTTGGCTATCGTTTTTGATTGTCCTCTACATTGCGTCATCGCTACACTCGGAGAGCTTGATTCACCAAATAGACAAAACCAAAGCTGAAGTAGAAGAGCTACGTGCTGACTATACCACGCAACAAGCTGATTTTATGAAAGCAGGAAAACAGTCTGAAATCATCAAAAGAGTGGAGTCTATGGGCATTGAGGAAAACAAAACCCCTCCTACCAAAATCATTGTTAAAGATTGGTAAGCTTTAAGCCTAATTCCTATGGCTTACAGTCGAAAACGTAATAAGGCACTCAACCAATAGAAGTTTATATCTATCAAGCATTTTGAAATCTCGTCGAGCCTATAATTATAAGCTCTTCAATCAATAATCCCTTTGTTATGAATATCAAGAAAGACATCGTCATACGTATTCGTGCTATGTTTTTGTTTATGCTCTTATTGGCTGCGGGTATTATCTGGAAGATATTTTTTCTACAAACTATCGAGGGTAATAAATGGCGTGAAAAAGCAAAAATGTCTTATGTAGAAGAACGTACGATTGAGGCTGTTCGTGGAAATATATTTGCCGACGATGGTAGCTTACTAGCCACTTCTCTTCCCAAGTACAAGTTGGGCTTTGACCCTTTGGTAAGTAGAAGAAATAAAAAAAATGCCAAAATCTATGATGATGGAATAGATTCACTTTGTCATTTTTTGGCCAATTTTTATCATGATAAAACCGCTGAAGAATATTACTCTCAAATTGACCTTGCAAGACGCCGTAAAATCACCTATATCGTTCTCAACAATGACTTGATTTCTTATCAAGATGTTAAGAAAATGCGAAAATGGCCCGTATTTCGAGCTGGTAAGTATAAGGGAGGTGTCGTATTTGAAAAAGTAAATGTTCGCTACAATCCATTTGAAAAAATGGGTGTAAGAACCATTGGCTACAAAAAAGACAAAGAAAAAGTAGGTATTGAAAATGCTTTCGATGTTGAGCTTTCGGGAACATCTGGAAAAGGAGTTTTCGAGAAAATTGTCGGAGGAAGCTGGCGACCTGTAGAAGGTGGCGAAAAAAGCATTCCCGTACAAGGACTAGATGTTCATAGTACGCTCAACGTCAATATTCAGGACGTTGCCGAAACATCGCTCATGAATGCACTTCGTAAATACCGTGCAGACAAAGGTTGCGTAATTGTGATGGAAGTAGCCACTGGCGAAATCAAAGCAATGACCAATCTCTCAAAAGTCGGCAAAGATAGTTCCTACTATTCCGAAACTTACAACCACGCCGTGCTCAATCGTACCGACCCTGGTTCGGTGTTCAAACTTCCATCAATGATTGCCATTATGGAAGAAGGCGGTTTGGAAAATACAGAATTGGTTAATACTGGAGACGGTACCATCAAAATCGGAACCCTAACCACCGAAGATTCAAAAAAAGGTGGTCATGGGACAATTCCTGCACAAGAGGTTTTTGAGGTATCATCCAACGTAGGAATTATGCGCTTGATGCAAAAATATTTTGGCGATGCCAAACAGAAAAAATATTATGAGTATCTCAAAAAGTTTCACTTAAATGAGCCACTCAAATTTCAGCTAAAACCAGATGTTTCACCCGTCATCAACGAGCCAAAAGCGGGCGACAAAACAGCCATGTATTGGAACTCCATTGGTTATGGCGAACTCATTACGCCATTGCAAATGCTTACTTTTTACAATGCTGTAGCCAATAATGGCAAATGGATTCAGCCTATTATTGTGAAAAGCACCAAAATTGCAGATGAGGTGATGCAAGATTTTCATGTTGGGCAAACCGTTTATCCAGACCCAATATGTTCAGAAAAGACCCTAGAAAAAGTTCGTAAAATGCTAGAAGGAGTTGTTGAACATGGTACTGCCAAAAATATCAACAATCCTATGTACAAAATTGCTGGGAAAACGGGTACTTCTCAAAAACTCGTCAATGGTAAATACCGTGAGGGAATGTACTATACCTCATTTATGGGTTTCTTCCCTGCCGAATCGCCCAAATATAGTATTGCCGTTGTGATTGATAACCCTCGTGGGGTTAAGCTAGAAGCCCTTTATGCAAGTGATGCTTGTGCGCCAGTTTTTAAGGAAATTGCAGATAAGATTTATGCCAATGATATTCAAATGCACAAGCTGTTGATTAAAGAGGACGGCTCAAAATTAAATTTTGCCAAGAAAAAAATAATTGCGCATTCTTCAGATATTAAAGCATTTAATGATGAAATGTCTATCGAAACAAGCCCTCAAACAGAAGGCTGGACAGCAGTAAAACAAGACAGTCAAAACTCGTTCAACTACGAAATCAAATACAATAAGAAGAACCGAGTTCCCGACACCCGTGGTATGTCTTTGCGCGATGCCATGTATGTGTTAGAGAATAAAGGCTTGAAAGTAAGAGTGAAAGGAATAGGCAAAGTAGCAAGTCAAAGTATTCCTCCTGGCTCAAACTTTACCTCAGGGCGTACAATAGAGCTTGTCCTTCAATAAAACGTTATTAGTTAATCGTAATTAGTAGTGTACGAAGGAACATAAAACTGTTTATTTCGGATATCGGATGTTGGATTTCGGAAGTGTAAGCTTTTATTTTTTGTAAAAAATAGAGGTATTTTACTTTATTTCCGAAATCAGAAATCCCAAATCCTTAATAATTAGAATTCCTTCGTACAACCCTAAATCGTAATTCGTTATTTGAAGACAGAAATAATAGGAGCTTCAGGCAGCATCTATATGCCATAGGCTAAATATTGTGCTTGCCTAACGCCTACGGCTTATAGCCTAGAGCGTATTAATGCATTTTTTGCTATTTTTTCAATTATGTAGGTAAATATTCGTATTTTTAGTTTCCCGTATCAAAAATCACAAGCTATTTATCAAGCCATTAATCGCATGACATCTTTTGTGCCGAACCCACAATCAACCGAACCTCCACAAAAAAATAAGACCATACGAAACAGCGTTATAGCTGGGGCAGGTCTACTCCTAGGATACTTTCTTTATCATCAATATATCCAAGCACAACTCCAAGTGAGTCAGATGCAAATGAATACTGAGGAAATCAAAACCATCAATACTGATATGGGACGACTCCGAGAAGATATTCAGGATAATAGAGATGGAATTCAAGAAAAGCAACGCAAAATCGACGAGCTAAAACAACAACTTGAGACAGTTCAAAAAGAAAGTAAGGAGCAAAGCGAAGAACAACGTAGAGAGGTAGTACAAATGCTCCAACGACAAATCAATCAGCTTTCGAAAGAAAAAGATGAATTACAGGTTCGTTTGAATAAAACAATTGGTGAATACGAAACTAAAATCACTAGTTTCCAGAAAATTATCAAACAAAAAGACAGTATTATTTCAGGGCAAAATACCACCATTCATCAGCTAGAAGATGTACTTGCACAAAAGCAAAATGAGGTAAAAAAGCTTGAGTTTGAACTGAAAGAAACCAATGATGTCATAGAATCTCTCGACGATAAACTTCATGTAACTATTACCAACGTGAGTTTTATGCCAACGGCTTTGATGATGCCGATGACGACCTGAGCAATAGCAATAACAAAACAAAAATTACCGAAGTTGGGGTGTTTTATTCACTAAGTCGAGAAATCCGCAACGCTGAGCATATTCTCGTAGAGCTATCCCTTGGGAATCAACGCATTATAGGAAAGAAAGAATTTTCGAGTAAAGATATTGAAGAAATCCAAAAACAATCAAAGCAAAACGGCGTCGAACGCCCTCTGAGTATTAAAATTCAGAAAGGCTCTTTTGATGTTCCGCTCAAAATCAACTTCTATGTCAAAGTAGGTAGCCACAAACAACGACTATTCTTGATTGACTCGAAAGTGATTCCTGCGATTAAAAGTAAAAAGTTTATATAATTCCTGAAAAGCGCTCACAAAGCGCTTTTTATGTTACCTTATGAAAACAGTTACACAAATTTTCCAACAAGTAAAAACAATCTCTGTTTTGGGTAATCCCGAAGTAGAGATTTCGCAACTCACCATCGACTCTCGTCAGGTTGGTCCACAAACGCTTTTTGCTGCCCTAAAAGGCACTCAAACCGATGGTCACTCGTACATCGAAAAAGCCATAGAATTAGGCGCAAGCGCTATTCTTTGTGAAGACCTGCCAGAAGTGATTCATCCAACCGTAACCTATATCCAAGTAAACGATTCGGCAGAATCCTTGGGGTATGCTTCATCCAACTTTTATGATAATCCTTCCAGTAAACTTAAGCTAGTAGGGATTACTGGGACGAACGGCAAAACAACAACGGTTACATTACTATTCAGACTTTTCAGAAAATTAGGATACCGCTGCGGTTTGATTTCGACGGTTCAAAACCAAATCGACGATACCGTTATTCCTTCTACTCATACTACTCCAGATTCTATCAATTTGAATAAGCTATTGGCCGAAATGGTAGAGGCTGGTTGTACTTATGCATTCATGGAGGTAAGCTCACACTCCGTTGTACAGCATCGCATTACGGGATTATCGTTTACAGGAGCCATTTTCTCAAACATAACCCACGACCACCTAGATTTTCACAAAACTTTCGACAATTATATCAAAGCCAAAAAAGGCTTCTTTGATATGTTGCCAAAAACAGCTTTTGCCTTAGTAAACATCGACGACCGTCGTGGCTCAGTGATGGTACAAAATACCAAGGCGAGTATCAATACTTACTCGCTCGAAACACTTGCCACCGTAAAAGGTCGTATTGTTTCAGACAGTATTTATGGCTTGGAAATGGAGATTGACAACAAAGAAGTGCACTTCCAATTAATCGGTACATTCAACGCCTACAACCTTATGGCTATTTATGGTGCTGCGATACTTTTGGGTGAAGATAAAGACGAAGTACTCATCAATATGTCGAGTCTTCAAACTGCACCAGGACGTTTTGAGCAAATCGTTTCGCCTGATACACGCAAAGTTGGGATTGTAGACTACGCTCACACACCAGATGCGCTCGAAAATGTTTTGAAGACGATCAAGCAAATCAAAGATGGTAATCAGCAAGTCATTACGATTGTAGGCTGTGGAGGAAATCGTGATGCGACCAAGCGCCCAATTATGGCAAAAATAGCTTGCGAGCTCAGCGACAAAGTTATTCTGACCTCAGACAACCCTCGTTTTGAAGACCCTGAGGAGATTTTGGCGCAAATGCAAAAAGGTGTCCCTCCTATCGATTTCAAAAAAACCAAAACTATTATCGACCGTAAAGAAGCGATTCACTTTGCCATTAATAAACTATCTGAAAATGGCGATATTATTTTGGTAGCAGGCAAAGGACACGAAACTTATCAGGATATCCAAGGTGTAAAACACGATTTTGACGATAGAGTTATCATCCGAGAAGCCTTTGGCATATAATTCAGACTTGAGGATAGCATCAGATTTAAAAGACAAATTGTCTTACAGATAGCTCAATGCTCATACTCAGGCAAAACTTTTCCCTTTTTTAACCAAGTTTATTCAATAAAAAAGTAGAAATTTGACAAAACAAACATCCCTTTTCATCAAATTTCTATCCACTGAACCATGCTTTATTATCTTTTTGATTATTTAGATAAACATTTTGATTTCCCAGGGGCAGGGGTATTTCAATATATCACTTTTCGCGCTATTGCCGCAACTATAACCTCATTGGGTATTGCAGCAATCTGGGGAAAAACGGTTATTAACATGCTCCGTAAACTTCAAATCGGCGAAGATATCCGCGATTTGGGTCTTGAAGGACAAATGCAAAAAAAAGGTACACCTACTATGGGTGGCTTTATTATTTTGTTATCACTGTTGGTTCCAACCTTGCTTTTTGCCAAGCTTCATAATGTCTACATTATTTTGTTGATTACAACAGCCGTATGGTTAGGAGCTGTAGGCTTTTTGGATGACTATATCAAAGTATTCCGTAAAAATAAAGAAGGGCTTTCAGGACGATTTAAGATAGTTGGGCAAGTAGGACTTGGACTAATTGTTGGGCTCACGATGTGGTTCAATGACGATATCAAAGTACGTACTTACGAAAAAGCGACTATTGCCGCTAATATCGGTGAAGTTCAAAAGTTTACAGACTCAAAAGACTTAATCACTACGGTTCCTTTCTTGAAGAATAACCAATTTGATTATAGTTACCTGTTACCAGACTCAATGGATCAATACACATGGATCCTATATGTTCTTGTGGTTATTATTATCATTACGGCTATTTCAAACGGTGCCAACATTACCGACGGTATTGATGGACTAGCAGCAGGTACCTCGGTGATTATCGGTATTGGTTTAGCGATTTTGGCTTATGTGTCTGGGAATAAGGTTATTTCACAATACCTCAACATCATGTTTATTCCAAACAGTGGAGAGCTGGCCGTCTTTTGTGCCGCCTTTGTGGGAGCATGTGTCGGATTTTTGTGGTATAATGCCTATCCTGCACAAGTATTTATGGGCGACACGGGTAGTTTAATGTTGGGTGGTGTAATTGCAACATTGGCCATCGTAATCCGTAAAGAGCTGTTGATTCCCGTATTGTGTGGTATTTTTGTGGTCGAAAACTTATCCGTAATTATTCAAGTAAGCTATTTTAAATACACCAAGAAAAAGTATGGCGAAGGACGCCGTGTTTTCTTAATGTCACCACTCCATCATCATTATCAGAAAAAAGGATACAACGAATCTAAAATCGTAACCCGCTTCTGGATTGTATGTATCATCTTAGTTGTGGTATCGCTGGTAACCTTAAAATTACGTTAGAAATAAAGGATTGACTATCTTTAGTCCTAAGAAATAGAGACATTTGTTATTCGGTTGTGACAGATTTCTCACTTAAAAAGGAGTTAACGCACAACGTTAACTCCTTTTTTATGTCCATCATGATGGAGGTTCACTTCCAAATATAAAGTCATTCGGCATTGATACCTTTGTTTATACCTATGGTCTAATCAAACAACCGTTTATAAAAACTTGTTAATTAGCCATAAAGTCAACTAAACATTTGATTAACTTTGATGTCAAAAGCCCAAGAATCCATTCATGGGAATTTATCGGTCATTTATCAAAACTGTTTATTGAAATGCTCAAATTCGTTCTTATAGTAGTGCTCATTTTCTTTGTATTTCCGAAATTATTGAAATGGGCATTGAAAGGCTTTGTGGTTTCACAAATCAACAAAGCCCAACAGGAATTTCAACAACAATATAATCCGAATACCAACACCAATCGTCCTAAAAAACGTGATGGTCAAGTAGATGTGGATTTTATGCCCCCAAAGTCAGGCAAAAACTCTGATGACTTCAATGGTGGCGAATATATCGATTACGAAGAAGTAAAATAATAGTTCAGCTATTGGTGGTCAGCTTTCAGCAATGAACAATACTGCGTATAAAGTATTTTCTTTTCTAGTGTTAGAAAAGTATTTATTGAACTGATAGCTGACTGCCCATAGCATTTTACCAAAAGACTAGTAAGTGTTTGATTAATTGGATAATTCAAATATTACCAAACCACTTTTTAAATACCTATTTTTTCAACGAACATCATTTTTCATCTATAAAAACAGGCTTTTTAAATCCTATTTTTATTCATTTATCTAAAAAACCACACAAACATCGAGTTTTATCAACTATAAAATCGTATTTTTGTAAAAATCAGTAGAATGATTAAGTGTAAATCACATATAATATTTTCTATTTTCATTCTATTATTGATGTTCGTACACATTAATTCAGTTGTAGCTCACTGTAGTCAAAATTGTACAAAAGAAAGATTTTATACGCCAAAACACTTATACAAGTCTTTTCAAGTAGTTCCTCTTAGTTCGCAACAAACACGACATGTGTCGGATCATTTTGACCTAACGACTTCTGATTCAAATCAAGAAGTTCAAAATCAAGATTTTTCATCCGATACAATCCTATGTTTGCTTGAAGAATCAAATTATTGGTTAGGGGTATCAATATTGACTGGAATCACAACTGAATATTCTTTAAATTATTATGGTGTAGAACAAAAACGGTTTACGCCCCCTCCTAGGTTATAGCATATTATCTTTCCACTAGAATACCTACAAAATTCAAAAACAGCCACTGTTTCAAGGATTTGAAATAGAAAACGATACTTTTTGAATTATACTTCATCCAATTAATCAACAAACAAAAACAACTGTTGGAGATGCTTGTCGGAGCATCTCTAGCTACTTTTCTATTCAGCGAAGTAGGCCATAACTCATAATTTCTCCTTTCCATAATCTTTGAATTTATAAAACTGTTACAGTTCGTTAGTCATGATGTTCTATTTAAAAAACCACATAATCAAAGGTTTACAACAACATCCTATCTTAACTTAACTAAGGCAATAAGCACTTTGATTCAATATATTGATAAGCTCAAAAGATAGGGAAAAGTATATCCTTGTTTCATTTGAAGATTATCTCAATCAGACAAATAGAAAAATTATGAAGAGAATTCTGTTCGCAGCCAGCCTCTGTGTACTATTGGCATCCTGCAACAAAAAGGAAGAAAAAGCTGACATCACGCTTGAAAACTTTACTGTCACCTCACCAATTGTGGTGGATACTTTTTTACACAATGATTACGTAGCCGAAATCAATGCGGTACAAAATGTAGAAATCAGAGCACGTGTGACGGGGTATTTAGAGAAAATTTATATTGATGAAGGTAAATATGTCCAACAAGGACAATTACTATTTACTATTAATAATCCTGAATTAAAAGAAGAGTATATGCGAACTAAGGCGGTTGTCAGAAGTACGATGACCGAACTCAAAGCCGCTGAACTTGATTTTAGTAATGTTAAAAAATTAGTTGATAAGAACGTTGTCTCAAAAACTGAGCTCGAACTCGCTCAAAATAAAGTAGAGCTTGCCAGCGCCAAGGTAGAAGAAGCTCAAGCCAATGAGTCTTTTGCCAAAATCAAGCTTACTTATCTTCAAATTAAAGCGCCTTTTAATGGTATTGTCAACCGTATTCCAAACAAACCTGGGAGTTTGATGGAAGATGGAACTTTATTGACAACTATTTCTAAAAACGATGAGGTTTTTGCCTACTTTGATGTTTCTGAAAAGGAATATCTAGACATTGCCGATAATGTTCGCAAGCAAAAAGATACAGCGCCACAGGTAACGCTCCTATTGGCGAATGGTGAGGAGCACGACTACAAAGGACATGTAGAAACCAGTGAAGGAGAGTTTGATAAAAGTACAGGTAATATTGCTTTCCGTGCACGCTTTCCGAACCCACAAAAAATTCTCAAACATGGCGCAACGGGTAAAGTTCGCATTTTACAACGCTACCGTAATGCTGTGATTATTCCTCAAAAAGCTACTTTTGAGATTCAAGACCGCATGTATGTATATGTAGTCGATAACAAAAACAAAGTAAAATCTAGGGCTATCAAAACTTCCAAACGTTTACCTCACTTCTATATCATAGACTCAGGAGTAAACACTGACGACCGCATTGTATATGATGGTATCCAAAATTTAAAAGAAGGTTCGGAAATCAAACCGAAGTTTGTGGCACTCAAAACAATTGCCAAAGAGCTTTCTAAAACAGATTCTCAATAGTAGACCCTAAGATTTTTCACTATGTTTAGTAATTTCATCAATAGACCCGTGCTATCGTTGGTTATATCCATCTTCATTGTGATTTTGGGTTTATTATCAATGACTAGCCTTCCTGTGACGCAATATCCAGATATTGCTCCTCCAGCAGTTACTGTTACAACCAAATATACAGGTGCCAACGCAGAAGTTTGTGCCAAAGCGGTAGTGACTCCCCTCGAACGAGCCATCAATGGTGTGCCCGGAATGACCTACATGACCTCAGTATCGGGTAACGACGGTACAAGTATTATTCAAGTATATTTCGAAGTTGGTACCGATCCTGACGTAGCGGCAGTAAACGTACAAAACCGCGCGACGACTGTACTTGATGAATTACCCGAAGAAGTAATCAAAGCTGGTGTTGTGACTGAAAAAGAAGTAAACAGTATGCTTCTTTACATCAACTTGATTAGCGAAGACACAACTCTCGACGAAAAATTTATTTACAACTTTGCCGACATCAACGTATTGGCAGAATTAAAGCGTATCAATGGTGTAGGCTTTGTCGACATCATGGGTTCGCGAGAATATGCTATGCGTGTATGGCTTAAGCCAGGACGATTGGATGCTTATGAGCTTTCGGCAGAAGATGTTATAAAAGCACTTCGTGAGCAAAACGTAGAAGCTGCCCCAGGTAAAATCGGGGAAAGCTCTGGTCGTCAGGCTCAGTCACTACAATATGTATTGCGCTATACGGGTAAAATGACCCAAAAAGAGCAGTATGAAAATGTGGTAATCAAAGTAACAGATAGTGGCGAAATGCTTCGTTTGAAAGATGTTGCCGATATTGAATTTGGCTCTTTGGATTATGATGTACTTTCAAAAGAAAATGGAAAGCCATCAGCAGCTATCGTACTCAAACAACGCCCAGGCTCGAATGCAAGTCAGGTTATTGCAGATATTAAATCTCGCTTGGAGTTTTTGAAAGAAACCTCATTCCCTCCTGGCATGACTTATACGCTAAGTTATGACGTATCCAGATTCTTAGACGCCTCAATTCATGAAGTAGTCAAAACTTTGTTTGAAGCATTTATCTTGGTAGCTATTGTGGTATTCTTATTCTTGCAAGATGTTCGTTCTACCTTGATTCCTGTGTTTGCTGTACCTGTATCCTTGATTGGTACATTTGCCTTCATGCAGTTGTTTGGCTTTTCGATTAACCTACTTACTTTATTCGCATTGGTATTAGCGATTGGTATTGTAGTCGACGATGCCATAGTAGTGGTGGAGTCTGTCCATGCCAAAATGGAGGAAAAACATTTGAGCGCCAAGCTTGCCACCATCGAGTCTATCAACGAAATCAGTAGCGCTATTATCGCCATTACTTTAGTGATGTCGGCGGTATTTATTCCTGTAGCATTTTTGGATGGTCCAGTTGGGGTGTTCTACCGACAATTTTCAGTGACTATGGCTATTGCGATTGTCATTTCGGGGGTCAATGCCCTTACGCTAACACCAGCACTGTGTGCCCTGATTTTACAAAACCCTCATCATGGTGAGAAAAAGCAAACCATTGTAACTCGTTTCTTTGATGCATTCAACCATCAATTCAACCGACTTACAGGTCGTTATGGCTCATTGCTCAAAGCAATCGTCAATCGTAAATTGGTTACTTTGGGTGTACTAATCGCATTTAGTATTGGCTCATGGGGTGTAGCCAGTATCTTACCAACCAGCTTTATTCCTACCGAAGACCAAGGAACTATCTATGCTAGTGTAACCACACCTGTGGGCGCTACCCTTGAGCGAACAGAAGAGGTTATGAACCAAATCGATAAGATAGCTCAAACCCTACCAGAGGTATCTTCAATATCAAGTTTATCTGGTTTTAGTATGATGACCGACGGTGTTGGTGCATCATTTGGTATGAGTACTATCAACCTTAAACCTTGGGAAGAAAGAAAGGCTACCGCAAATAAATTGATCGACGAGTTAATTGCTAAAACAAAACATATTAAAGGCGCAGATATTCAATTCTTCCCTCCTCCTGCTGTACCGGGCTTTGGAAATGCCAGTGGTTTTGAAATGAGGTTATTGGATAAAACAGGTACAGGTAATCTTCAGAATATTGCCAAAGTAGCGGATGAGTTTATGGAAGAACTCCAAAAGCGTCCTGAAATTAAGAACGTGTTTTCAAGTTTTAACCCTAATTTTCCTCAATATCTCATTCATGTTGACCAAGATTTAGCGGCCAAAAAAGGTATCTCGGTAGACAATGCCATGAGTAACCTCCAATCATTGATTGGTAGTTTTTATGCGACCAACTTTATTACATATGGACAAATGTACAAGGTAATGGTTCAGTCTGACCCCAAGTTTAGAGCACAGCCTGAGGACATTATGAAGTTGCGTATCAAAAACAAGAATGGAGAAATGGTACCTTATGCTATTTTTAGTAGAATCGAGCGCGTGTACGGTCCAGAGCAATTGACACGATATAATATGTATTTTTCGGCAATGCTCAATGGTGAGCCTGCTCCAGGCTACAGTACAGGTGATGCCATCAAAGCTATCAAAGAAGTGGCAAAAGCTAAACTTCCTCGTGGCTATACTTACGAATGGTCGGGTATGACACGTGAAGAGGTTTTGTCTGGTAACCAAGTAATTTATGTATTCTTAATTTGTTTGTTGTTTGTGTATTTATTGCTTTCAGCACAATATGAAAGCTTTATCCTTCCTCTTGCAGTATTGATTTCTTTGCCTATTGGGATTTTTGGTTCATTGTTTTTCTTGTACATTTTTGGTCTTGAAAACAATATTTATGCCCAAGTTGCCATGGTCATGCTGATAGGTTTATTGGGTAAAAACGCCATTTTGATTGTGGAGTTTGCGATGCACGAGCAATCTCAGGGACGAACTATCGTCCGAGCAGCCATTTCAGGTGCTATTGCCCGTTTCCGTCCAATTTTGATGACCTCCTTTGCCTTTATCGCAGGATTGTTACCCCTTATGTCGGCTTCAGGTGCTGGTGCTATTGGCAACAGAACTATTGGTACGGCGGCGGCAGGCGGAATGCTCTTTGGTACTGTTTTCGGTATTGTGATTATCCCTGGGCTTTATGTACTCTTTGCCAGTTTAGCGAGTAAAAAGAAGTCCAAAAACAACAAAAAAATTGAAGAAGCTTATGTTTAGATATAAAAAAGGTCTTTTATTAGCTCTGGTAGTACTAGGACTAGGGGCTTGTAAAATCAAACCTGAAGTGCCACAAAACAAGCCTTTACTAGTGGCATCAAGTACTTTTACTAGTTATTCAGACTCAACTCAAAAAGAGATTCCCAATATTGGGACATTTTTTGCTGACAGCACGCTATCAGCTCTGATTGATACGGCTCTGAATAATAACTTTGACTTGCAAGTAGCAATGCAACGAGTAGAAGTAGCACGTGCAGGAATTCGTTTCAGTCGAGGATTGGGGATTCCAGAAGTAAGCGCTGGCGTCGTTGCAGGTGGAAAAAAGTTTGGAGATTATACCATCGATGGAGTTGGGAATTATGACACGCAATTTTCGACTAACCTCAATGACAAACAAAGCATCCCACAACCTTTCATTCCAGATTATATGTTAGGATTGCAATCTTCATGGGAAGTAGATGTTTGGGGAAAACTCAAAAGTCAAAAGAAGGCAGCACTAGCCCGATTCCTTTCTTCTGAATTTGGAAAAAACTTAGTACAAACTCAAATAGTAGCCGAAATTGCAGATGCCTATTTCGAACTTTTGATTTTAGATAATGAGTTAGACTTTTTAGAAGAAAACATTAAACTACAACAGTTTTCGCTCGACATTGTCAGAGTAATGAAACAAGCGGGTGAAGCCAATCAACTAGGGGTAGAATTACTAAAAGCCCAATTACTCAGCTCCACTGCTATGAAAGTGGAAGTAAATCAGCAAATTATTCAGAATGAGAGTAGAATCAACTTTTTGATGGGTCGTTATCCACAGCCGATCAAACGACCAAAGTTTGCTTGGGAAAAAGTTATTCCTCCTACACTCTCGGCTGGAGTACCTTCGGGATTACTCACAAACAGACCAGACATTCGTCAAGCTGAATTAGAACTGCAAGCACGCAATGCTGATTTATTTACAGCAAAAGCTGCATTTTATCCTTCTTTCAACATTAATGCTAATTTAGGCTTACAGTCTTTTAAAGCATTACTGTTACTGAATCCAGCCTCAGCAGCATACGGTCTTGCAGGAAGTTTAATGGCACCGATTGCCAATAGAAGGGCCTTAGCAGCAGACTTGATGGCATCACGTGCCGAACAAAAAACTGCTTATATCGGCTACCAAAAAAGTATTGTAAACGCCTTTACTGAAGTTTATAACTATCTTTATTTGATAAAAACCAACGCCGATATTTATAAATTAAAGTCAGAGGAAGTAAACACGCTAAAAAATTCGATTGGAATTTCAACCGACCTTTTCCGTTCGGGTCGTGCTACGTATTTGGAGGTAATTACCGCTCAAAAAAATGCTTTACAGTCACAAATTGAGCTAATCAATGTGAAGAAAAAACAATACAATGCCGTAGTTGGACTATACAGAGCATTAGGTGGCGGCTGGAAATAAAGTAAGGTCTGAGTTTTAGAATTGAGATTATTCTCTAAATTTTCATCAAAAAAGCGGTCGAAAATAATTTCCGACCGCTTTTTTGATAATATGACTCGGCTTAAGACGCAATCATTGCGTCTCTACCGCTAGAATACAATTTTAAAATAATCACTCATTCACTCAATCTCAATTCACTAAATAGGTAAGAACGAAGCCTTGCGTCTTAAATCTCTTCTTTCAGCAATTTTTCTACCACTTCAGGGAAGTGCTTATGCTCTAACACTTGTCCTTTTTTAGCTACATCTTCAGGAGTATCGGTAGGAGTTACGGGATATGATGCTTGAAAAATAATAGCTCCTTCATCATAATGTTCGTTCACAAAGTGAATCGTAATACCCGATTCGGTTTCTTTATTTTCCACCACAGCTTCGTGAACAAAATGTCCATACATGCCTTTTCCTCCAAATTTAGGTAATAAGGCAGGATGAATATTGATGATTTTGTTAGGAAATGCCGCCACCAAATTCGAAGGAATCAACCACAAGAAACCTGCTAAAACTACCCAATCAATTTCATTTTCTTTCAATAAGTCTACAATCTTATCTGACTTAAATTCGCTTCTATTAAACAATACCAAAGGAATATTCAAACGTTCGGCACGTTGGATTACACCAGCAGAAGGATTGTTACAAAGAATCAATTTGACTTGAGCCAAATCTGAATCTTTAAAATATTCAACCAAACGCTCGGCATTCGAGCCTGATCCAGAGGCAAATACGGCAAGATTTTTCAAAATTTTTTGAGGGAGTTTTATTCTACATTTTTTTACAAATTTATAGGATACGTTCCAACCATACTACTGCATTTGTACTCTTTATTCAAAAATGAAAAAGATTCTAAACTCGTTAACTGTAAAATTTATGAAAATTGGACTTCTATTTTTGCTTTTTATGATTGGTGCAAGTGCTTGTCATCCTATCGAAAATGATGCCTCTGCCAAAGGAAATATCGGTAATTTGGATAGCCTAAAAGGCACGTGGACACTCAAATATGTTTTCCTTGGCGATGTGATCGATCAACCGTGTTCATCTAGTAAAATGTCGCATGACATTACACTAAACATTACCAATCAACTAGTCGACAATACCACAGACACATTTGTCATCAACGGAAAATCAGCCGTTAATTCGATTTTTGGTGGACTGAAAATACTATCTTTTGATGAGAATACTCAGACTGGGAAAGCTGCTATAACACAATTAGGAAGTACTAAAATGGCAGGACCAGAAGATTTAATGAATTGCGAGTTACGATATTTCACGCTCTTAAACGCCACAAAAGATTTTAAAATATTTAGAGATACTGACGGAAAAACGTACTTACATCTTGGCGACTTTAAGACTGATAATCAACCCTCTAGAAATGGTGGAATGTATTTAATTTATATCAAAAATTAAGATATACATTTTTAAACCTTTTTTGAAAATGTTGTCTTACTAAATAAATTTTGACATTACATCATTTTACCTACCAAGATATTACACCTAAAGAGGCTCTAACACACAATATGCACCTCTATTAAAGTTATCATTGAATGGGCTAAATACAAGGATGATTTGCTTTGTGGAAAAAATCCAGCTCTCTTAGATTGACAGCGTAATAGCCAGAATGCTTGTATTTCCTATTCGTTTTCAGACATTACACCGCTTAATGTATATAAAATTGCTTACTTCTAACCTATCGATGGGGCTACTTTGGTAGCCCTTTATTTTTCAGGTATCATACCAAATTTAGTGATTTGTGATTGAGCGATTATTCGTTAAATCTACTGATGTATTATGCTGACATATTGTATCAAAAAAAGCGGTCGAAAAATCATTTTCGACCGCTTTTTTTTGATACTTTACTTCGGAAGAGTACATATTTAGACGCAAAGCACTACGTCTCTACTCATGAAATATAGATTTAAAAATAATTACTAAATCGCAATTCACTAATTAGAAGGTGACTCCTCTTGCGAAAGTACTTTAGTAAGCCAATGCACGAACCTGACGTTTAGCCGCCTCAAAAGCACCAAACATTACAGCTGAAAACAAAAGGTTACTCATCAAAGTATTTTTTACGTATGGAATTGCATTTGCGTAAGACAATGCCAAACCATTCATATCTTGTGTATAAAGCTTGCCTTCGGTCCAAACAAAAAAGTTAGAAACTAAGAAAAAAGCAAGCGTTCCCAACAAATTAGCGAATAATACATTTTGTGCAGTTACTTTTTTCAAAAGAAGAATACCAACTGTTACCATTACTGCAAAACTTACAAATACACCAGGCTCAATTCCAAAAGAGAAAGTTGGATAATATTCTTTGTAAACAACATTGTTCAACACCAAGTTTGAAAGCCACAATGCCAACATAGGAATAGCATACGACCAACGTTTGTTAGCGAAGTACGCGCCTCCAAAAAGTGCCATCGCTCCTACTGGAGAAAAGTTGGCTAAAGAAGGGGTTAAAAATAAAAAACGACTCAACGCAGCTACTGTAATCATTCCCACGATTACCCCAAAACGAAGGTTTATTGAATTTTTCATGAAATGTCTTGATTTGATACACAACAAATTTAATAACCTTTCAATATTTAGCAGTAATTTTGGGGTATAAATAAACACGATTCTTGATTTCGTGCTACAAATCATGCCAGTATTCTCGAAAAATTTCAAATTAGGCCTTTTAGGCGGTGGCCAGTTAGGCCGTATGATGCTCCAAGCTGCTATCGATTTAGACATCCATGTGAAGGCGCTCGATCCAGATCCCAACGCTCCATGTGCTAAAATTGCACCTGAGTTTGTCTGTGGTTCATTCTTGGATTTTGATACCGTATATGCTTTCGGTCAAGACTGTGAAGTAATAACCATCGAAATCGAAAATGTCAATCTCGATGCTTTGAAAAAACTTCAGTCTGAAGGTAAGAAGGTATTCCCTCAACCAGAAGTATTAGAGTTGATTCAAGACAAACGTATCCAGAAGCAGTTCTATCGTGATCATCAATTACCGACAGCAGATTTTGTCTTGACCGACAATGCCGAAGCTGTTGCAGCCAATGTTGATTTCTTGCCAGCGTTCAATAAACTAGGGCGTGGTGGATACGATGGGAAAGGCGTTCAGCGCATCAGCTCAGCCGAGGATGTGCACCTTGCCTTTACAGAACCGAGTCTTTTAGAAAAAGCTGTAGACTTTGCAAAAGAAATCGCTGTTATCGTTGCTCGTAATGAACAAGGTGAATGTAAAACCTTCCCTACGGTAGAGTGTGTGTTCCATCCTGTTCACAATTTGGTTGAGTATCTTTTCGCTCCAGCAGACGTTTCGGAAGAAATTAGCGAAAAAGCAAAAGCGATTGCCATAGAAACTGCCGAAAAGTTAGGGATTGTAGGATTACTTGCAGTCGAACTATTTTTGACAAAAGATGGAGAAGTACTAATCAACGAAGTAGCTCCTCGTACTCACAACAGTGGTCACCACACGATTCGTGCGAACCATACTTCGCAGTTTGAGCAACATTTACGTGCCGTTTTAGGATTGCCACTTGGTGATACTACTGCTCATAGCACTGCTGCGATGGTAAATCTTTTAGGCGAAGATGGTTATTCGGGCGACGCTCTATATGAAGGTATGTCCGACGTTTTGAGTGTTGCAGGCGTGTATCCATTTTTATATGGTAAAACTACAACAAAACCATTCCGCAAAATGGGACACGTTACTGTTGTAGAAAATGACCTAGCAAAACTGAAAGAAAAAGTAGATTTCGTGAAAAACACGTTGAAAGTAATCGCATAAATTATTAGTCGTCATTTCATTCATAAAAATCAATACATTCCAATGGTAGGAATCATCATGGGTAGCATCTCTGACTTAAAAGTTATGCAAGAAGCTGCCGACGTTATCAAAGAATTAGGCGTAGACTACGAAATCGATATTGTATCGGCACACCGTACACCCATCAAAATGGTTGAATATGCCCAAACAGCTCGTGAACGTGGTATTAAAGTAATCATTGCTGGCGCTGGTGGTGCTGCGCACTTGCCAGGAATGGTAGCTTCTGTTACTACTTTACCAGTAATTGGTGTACCAGTAAAATCATCTAATTCTATTGATGGATGGGATTCTGTACTTTCTATTTTGCAGATGCCATCTGGCGTTCCTGTGGCTACAGTTGCGTTGAATGGCGCTAAAAATGCAGGGATCTTAGCTGTGCAAATGTTAGGTATCGAAAACCCTACGATTGCCGAAACTTTGGCTGAGTACAAAAAACAGCTAAGTAGCAAGGTAGACGATATGGTTACTGAATTGAAAAAAACCATTCAATAAATTATTTATCAAAAATCTCTTTCCCTTACAAGTTCAATCGTTAACTTAGGAAAGATTATTGGGATATGCTAAATCCTAGTATTTTGCCCTAATTAACCTTACGAAGATGGAAGACAAAAGAAACCCTCGACCAGTTGAAGAAAGTTCTCAAGTCCCTAACATTACTCTATTAGTATTATTGGGATTGATTGCTGCGTTACTCTATGTTGGCTGGCAATACTTAAAGGAAGATTCTATTTCGGACAACGAACTTACCAATGCTGGCACAGACAGCATTGCTGTGATTGACAATAATAGAGAATCTCCAGTTGTAGCTGAAGCAGCTTCTGATGAAGAAAGTGAAAATCAAGAAAAAGCAAAGGAGTCAGAAGAAAACAAAACAGATCGTAAAGAGGAACATAAAAAAGAAGTAAAGAAAGAGAAAAAATCTGAGTCTAAAGAAAAAACTCCGACTAAAACTAAAGTGGAGAAAAGCACGGATAGCAAAGCATCTGATGCTAGCCTAGGCAAAGGCGAAACAATCACTCACGTGGTGCAAGCAGGCGAAACTTTCTTTGGAATTGCCAACCGATATAATCTTAAATGGCAATCTCTTCAAAAACTCAACCCTAGTGTAAATCCAGAAGGCATCAAAGTTGGAGTTACAAAATTAAAGGTCAGAGTACTGAAAGTTCATACCGTTGGCTCAGGCGATGTACTTCGTGTTATTGCTCAAAAATATGGTGTTTCAAAAGCACTCATTATGCAAGCCAACAAAAAGACAAAAGATATTACCGAAAAAGGTGAAAAAATTATCATACCATTAAATTAACTAAATAGGTCGTCCATTTACTATGACGACCTATTTAGTTAATTTACAAAGGATTCTCCACATAAAAGTGTACACCCTATTACCTTGTTTTCTTCTTATTAATTTGTTATTTTCAGAACAAAATTTGATTTTTTTGTACAAAATTAAATATATTGGCTTTCACCTTTTTGGGGTTTTCCATTTACCTAAGCATCTATAATTTAAGCACCTTATCTTGTATCTTATCATGTCCTTATTTCTAGAACAATCTCCTACATTGTTTCGATTATGTAAAAGGGAGTTGTTAGTTAGCCGTATTTCAGTTATTAGTATAAATGTATAATCAAAATGGTACAATCAATGTGTACCACAGATATAGTATTAGTTTAATCTTTCCTGTTACTTAGAATCTATTATCTAGCCTTTATTTATGAGACCTGTTCAATTTTACAGCCTGTATATTGATTTAACCCAAGACATACGTTTAGAGCTTGACGTATTTCCCAGAAACATATCATTTTACTTCACAAATGCATCCTCATTGGATCATGCAAGGAACCTAATTGAGCAAGAATATTTTGAGGTGATTGTTTTTAATGTCGATAATGTTGGCGAAGAAGAAGTTCGCTTAATTGCAGACATTCCTAAAAATACCTCTATCATCGTTATATCTAATGATTACGACACTATTTTTGATCCCCATGATATAGATAATGTTATTCTATTTACGCTAAAGCCAATCGATCCCGAGAAGTTACAAAACCTACTCATAAGATTTCTTAGTAAATATGTACTACCTAAGGTGAAGCATCTTGACCATTTTGACTTTTTCTTTACTGGGTCAGAAATGACTAAAATAAATTTCAATGATATTTTTTATGTTGAAGCTGTAGGAACATTTTCTAATGTATTTCTTCTTGATCAAGTCATTTTAGTAAAAGAATCTATTTCTTCACTAGAAGAACGTCTTCCTTCCAAAAATTTTGTTCGTTTACATCGCTCATTTATTATCAATACCCAAAAAATTTTACGGATATCCTCAAAAGAAATTGAATTAAACAATGCTAAAAAATTACCTATTGGACGATCCTATCGTAACAAGATAGGATACATTTCTTATTTAATTGATCGTTTACTAATATGATTCTTACCTTAGAAATATTCTTATCCTCTTTAAAACAAAAATAAAGACTACGCTCGTAGTCTTTATTTAACGATAAGTTCTATTATCATCCGCTCGCAACGAATTTCATCTATACTTCTATCTTTTGTATTTTTTAAGTCCTCCTTAGGCTCAAATATCTTTATTTTCCTTTGCTCTATCTTATTTTAGCTATTACCATTGGAACACATATCACAGGTGCGCACTCTGCAACACATACCACGTATGACAAGGGCATGATTCGACAAAAATCTGTACTCGGTAATGTTGTTATTTTTGTTCCAATTACTGCAGAGAGGGTTGTATTACACAATACATAATGGTTATACACTCCATTACTTAATCCTGAAAAGGTTGTGCCATTTTGTACTTGCTGGATTACTCCTCGACCATCTGTTAGTATATACTGAGGAGACAAACCTACTGAATTGGGTACTGTAACGCTATTGGTTGTCGTATTACAATCGCATATCGATAAATCAACTGCCGTACTCTTCAAACAGTGATCTATATCTCCCAGATTTTTCCCTATTTCTAGTGAGGGCAAACTCGATTGTGTATTATCCCATGTTATTGCAACAGCTTTATAACTGCCAACGCCAACAGCATCTATGGTTCCTGAATTTACGACCGATTTATATCTGATAATATTGCCTCCATCCACTAATACAACATAACTCACGATATTCGCTCCTACACTTTGGCCATTCAAGTTTAATTGGATTGTACCTGGTTTAAAATTGCAGCCCAAGCTTTGACCTAACATGGTATAACCACATATCATTAATAAAGATAATAACAGCAAGAAGCTTTTGGGAAAGTACTTTTTCATAACACTGTCTTCTGTAGTATGATAGAGAGGGAGTTTTGCTCCCTCTCTTCTAGTCTTAGAATCCAAGTACCCCTGGATTAATATCTGTTGGACAGTTCACTGTTGTGGTGGTCTCATTAGAGGTTTTTGGTGTGCCTCCATTTGAACTTACAACCGCTGTATTCTTGAACACTCCACTGAAGTTGGCCTTCACATTGATGCTCAAACTTACACTTTGTCCTGCTGGTATCTGCGTTGATCCATTGTTGCTACAAGTCACCACTTGACCTACAGCACTACAAGTAAAGCCTCCTGTACTTGGGCCACTCACAAATTGTAAGCCTATCGGTAAGTTGTCTGTCACAGTAATCGTTCCTGTTGTAGCTCCTGTTCCGCCATTGGCGATATTGAAACTATAAGCAAAGTTCGTGCCTACTGTTGCTACTACTGGTGCACTCTTCGTGATCGTCAAGTTTGCTTGTGGTAAAGCATTGATGGTCGTTGGTACCTCGTTCGATGGTTTTGGTGTCGTTACTGGATCTCCACCACCTGTTACATAAGCCGTGTTCTTCACTGGTAAGCCCGATGCTGGTGCCGTCGTTGGATTCACTGTCAATACTATCGTGCTACTACCATTAGCTGCTATCGAAGCTGTTGTTGTACAAGTCACTGCTTGACCCACTGCACTACAAGTCCAACCTGAACCACTGAATGTCACATAACTCAACTCACTTGGTAAGTTATCCGTTACGGTAATCGTTCCTGTGCTCGCAGCTAATCCTGTGTTGTTTACCGTCAAGGTATAGTTGAAATTCGTTCCTACTGTTGCCGTTGATGGACCAGACTTCACTACTACCAAATTCGGTGTTGGTGGGTTTGTAATTACTGTGGTTACGCTGTTAGACGTTTCTGCGCTTGTGTCTCCACCGCCTACTACACTACCTACGTTGGTGTAAGTGCCTGCTTGCGTTGGTTTCACCGTCAAACTCATCGAGCTACTACCACTCACAGCTATCACTCCACTGTTGGTACAAGTCACCAATTGACCTGTTGTACTACAGCTCCAGCCATTGCCACCACCACTCACAAACTGTAAGCCTGTTGGTAAGTTGTCTGTCACTGTAACTACTCCCGCTGTTGAGGCCGTTCCTGAGTTTGTTACTACCAACGTGTAATCATAGTTCGTATTCACAATTCCTGTTACAGGACCTGACTTACTAATCAATAAGTTTGGTTTTGGTGCTGGTGTAATATCCGTCGTCACTGGGTTCGATGGTTTTGGTGTCGTACTTGGATCTCCACCTCCTATCACACTTGCCGTATTCACTACTGATGAACCACTCGCCGCATCCAATGCCTTCACTGTCAAGGTCAATACATTACTACCATTTACAGCCACTACATTGCTCGTCATACAAGTCACTGTTTGACCTACAGCACTACAACTCCAACCTGCACCACTAAAGCCTACATATTGTAGGTTTGTCGCTAAAACATCCGTTACTGTTATCGTTCCACTCGTCGCTGCATTTCCTGTGTTGTTTACAGTCAAGGTATAGTTGAAATTCGTGCCTACTGTCGCTGTTACTGGACCTGATTTCACAATCGAAATACTTGGTTTTGGAGTCGGGTTAATCGTAGTCGTTACTGGATTCGACGGTTTTGGCGTCGTACTTGGGTCGCCACCACCACTCACATAAGCTGTGTTTATTGCTGGTGAGTTGGCAGCACTAACCGCTTGTACTGTCAAGATAATGTTTGAGTTGGCATTCACAATAATGGATGCATTACTCGTACATGTCACCAATTGTCCACTCGCACTACAACTCCATACACT